>NZ_BJKB01000008.1 GCF_010725055.1 Gelidibacter japonicus
CCTGTGCATATGGTATTGAAAACATGCAAATGCAAGGGGCAATTGCAATATTTACGGTGAACCTGAAAAGAATCCTTAGATTGGCCGTATAAAAAGGAGAATCGTGCAATAATAGCTGGATACGGTGCAATAATGCCTTTTAAGGTTGTGGTAAAGCCTAATCAGCTTCGTCAAAACAGATCCAAAAAAAGAAGCGATAAAATAAATTTCGGTTTATTTTATCGCTTCTTTAAAGTAATCACTAAAAATGAGATGCTTTTTCAGTGGCCTCGTCTATGGGGTACCCTTTTTTTTAGGACTTATTTTATTAGAACTTACCTACAGCAAAGCACACAATCACAAAGATCTTTACAACTGGCGCGACTTGTTTTCGAGTATAGGAATGGGAGTAGGATCAGCAGTCATTGCGCCTCTTGTTAAAACAATTACAGTTATTCTTCTTTTTAGCTTCGTTTATGATGTTTTTAATCCTTTGGTTAACGGCGTTCGCACTAACATAATGGGCTATGAATCTTTTGGATATACGTGGTATATTTGGATACTTTGTATGCTATGCGATGATTTTTCATATTATTGGTTCCATCGTCAAAACCATATGGTCAGATTTTTTTGGGCAGCACATATTGTGCATCACTCCTCTGATAATTTCAATCTCGGTACAGCAGTAAGAAATGGCTGGTTTACTATTTTTTATAAACCGTTATTTTATGTTTGGATTGTAGCAATTGGTTTCCCACCAGAAATGCTTGTGGTATGCTTAGGAATTGAGGCTCTTTGGCAATTTCAATTGCATACTGTGTTTATTCCTAAACTAGGGGTTGTGGATAAAATATTGAACACACACACCATGCACCAAGTTCACCATGCCTGTAATATTGAATACATGGATAAAAATCATGGCGGAATTTTAAATATTTTTGATAGGGTTTTTGGCACCTGGAAAGAGCTTGATGAAAACGTGGAAATAGCTTATGGCGTTACTTCGCCACCAGAGTCCTATAATTTATGGGTGATTTTGACCCATGAATATTCAGATATTTGGCGGGATATAAAAAAATCCGAAAATCTTTGGCACAAGCTGATGTATGTTTTTGGTCCTCCAGGATGGAGTCATGATGGCAGCACACAAACTGTCAAGGAGATTCGTAAGGAAATGGCTCTGAAAAAACGGCAAATGGCCAAACAAAACATCCCAAAGCCTTTGGGGAAAGAGCTCCGGGATGATGTCTATACTTCAGGAATCAAAGTATAGGTTCAACTAATAAAAAGATATTTACTTTTAAAATTTGAATCCGATCTCTATGTCAGATTTGCCTTGTCATGTAATTTTTCAACTTGATCTATGTTCATCAACCTGTATGCCAAAAAATTATTCGACTTTATTTTAGTTGACTGAGTTTTGCCGTCGAATTACGATTTTATAGGAACGTTGCGAAGGTATCTTAACGCCAAAACATGACCACTAACTGAAAAGCAATCATGTAAAATCAAAATGTTTTTTTATTACATTTATGGGCATAAATTCCAACCTCTATGTCAAGATATTTAAGGGGATGTAGTAACTGCATCCAACAATTTGAGAGCTATTATCCTTTTTGTCCATATTGCGGGCAGAAAGCTGGCAATCAATTGACCTTAAATGTTCTCTTCAACAATACCATCAGTAATTATTTTTCTGTTGATGCCCGCTTTTTTAAGAGTTTCATTCCATTAATGGTGAAGCCTGGATACCTCCCAAAACAGTTTATTACTGGTCGGCGCTTGATGTATTTACATCCAGCTCAAATGTACCTGTTCATTTCAATAATATTTTTCTTTTTGTTTTCTTTTGTCAGCCGTGAAAAGGTTGAAGATATTGATAGTGCAATTAAAAAGGACATTGAACAAAGTCATGTATTAAGAGATTCTATTAAGAAATCGTCAAGAAATGTCACAGCAATACAATACCCAATTAAATCAGGCCTCAATAATAAGGATCAATTGATTATGACTGATCAGCAACAAAAGGAGGTGCAGGAGTTGGTTGAAAAAGTAGAAAAGAACTCGTCCAATTCAATTTTTAATTTAACCATAAATGAAATGGAAATAGATTCCATGATTACTGCTGGTGCTTCAGATGAAGAACTTTACAGGAAAATGGGCATGAAGGCGGACGACGGATATTTTACCAAGCGCATGTATAAGCAAATCCTAAAATTTTTTAAAACCAAAAGTGGAGGATCGATCCTGCAAGCTTTTCTTGATAGTATCCCCCTTGCCATGTTTATTCTCTTGCCAATATTCGCATTAATTTTAAAACTATTTTACTTTAACAAAGGAAGGTTTGTACATCATTTGGTCTTTACTTTTTATTTTTTTGCATTCCTTTTTAGCGTATTTAGCCTGTTGGTTATTGCGAATCTGATTTGGAAGGATTTCCCTGGATGGATCATGACTTTGACCATGTTTTCAACTTTTTTCTATTTGTTTTTTGGTGTCAAACAACTTTATGGCCAAGGGTATATCCTAAGTTTTATTAAAAGTAGTGCAATCAGTTTTTTCTTTTTATCAATGGTGCTGCCATTTGCATTATTGATCATGGGATTAATGGCTTTCATGTTTTATTAGCAAAATTAAAAACCTAAACGCAAAGCGTATTGCGTTATATTAGTTGAACTAATCGCGGATTTGTGCGAGATCCAAACCCGAAACCCAATAACGAAGTGCATTAGTTTTTAAAGAGGATGCCATTTGAACAATAGAGATAACCACCTCAGAACTTTAAATTGAAAATTGCTATTGAATTATCCGATATAAATGACTCAAATTCAACATTCTATCCTCTATCCTCTATCCTCTATCCTCTATCCTCTATCCTCTATCCTCTATCCTCTATCATCTAACACAAAACGCCAATTCCCAAATTCTACTTCACCTTCAAATATTTGCGCAGCAAAACACTTATATCATCTGAAACCTTCAACCTATAGATAAAAATGACATATATCAAGGTGATCAATCCCGATTTCAAGACGATATTTACCAAAGGATGAAATGGAAATTCCCAAAAATAGAATACCCCTATCATCACCAAAATCAACAAAGCAACCTTTTCCGTGTTTATCGTAAAAGGCATCATATCAAACTTACGCTTAACAAAGTAAATTTTTATTGTGTTATATACCGCAATTGCAATAAAGGTTGCCAGTGCAGAACCGTTGATGCCATACCTGGGAATAAATATCATATTCAAACCAATAGTAAGAATGGTCAAAATGACTCCAAAAATTAAGACTACTCTATAATAATCGCTATTAAACAAAACCACATTGTTACAACCCATCAAACAATCGTATAGCTTAGCCATACTTATCAAAAATACCACAATGAGGCCGCCACTAAATTGTGGGGGAATGGTTTCATAAAGTGAATTGATATTCAAAACAATCAACAAAAAAATAAGCCCACCAATAATAAACAAGGTCTGCGAACTTCTCACATACAAATCTTCCAGGGCAACTTTATTCTTCTCATTTAGATATTGAGCCGTCAGCGGTTGCAGAATCTGTTGCATCGCTCGAGAAGGGACGACTATCACCGTTGCAATATAGATTGCTACTCCATAATAGGCTACTTCTTCAATAGGAATATACATCCCTAACATAAAACTGTCAATATCCAAAATGACAGTGGCGATTGAACCAGCAATAATAATCAGGAATGAATATTTCAAGATGGGGCTCAATCGGTCTATCCTGTTAAATTTAAAAACTGGCAATCGGATGCTAAAAGCATAAAACATCATAATTAGCATTCTCAGCCCATAAACACCCACAACACTCGCAATAAAGATATCTACCGAAAGCCATTCCAAATAGACACTAAACAAGAGCAACATAATTCCAATACGATGGAAGACTTCTTTCATGAAATTACCAAAGACCGTCTGTAACTGCGTTTTGGACCAAGCAAAAAACACTTCAAAATAAGCCATCGCAATGGCCGCTAAATAAATATATCCTATATAACCCCCAATGATGGAATTCTTTTGTGATAGTATATCAGCAATATTATCATAAACCACCACCCCTATTATCCCGATAGGAATAATGACACTCAGTGGTAAAAATAACATCAGCGTTAAAAAACTATTCAGTGAATTCTTGGTTTTAAACGTAGAATAGAACTTAACAATGGTATTATGGACGCCAAAAGCCATTAACGGCATCATTATCGTGGCGGTTGAAAGCATAAAGGAAATTAACCCATAATGGACATCAGAAATAAAGAACACATATAAATACAAAGTGTTTAATGCACCAATGGCAAACCCAAGGTAAGTGGTAATGGTATTCTTTAAAGATTGGCTGGCAACTATTCCCATAAAGGTTTAAAACTCGAAGATAAGAATTTTGGGCTTTAAGGCAAGGCTTAGATAAGATCTGCCAACTTTTTTGTCAACGCTTTTCTGCCATACTGCTGTAAACCTATAGGAAATGATGCTAACGTTGAGTTTTTGAAATCTTGAAAACGCAAAAAAAGATGTTCCTTCAATTCAGAATGTTCTTCATAATAAAAATAACGGCCCGTATTGGTCGATTTTATAATACGTTCCACATCTGAATCTTTAGGACCAACTGAAATAATAGGCGTTCCGGCCACCATGTATTCAAACAGTTTTCCAGGAATTATGGCTTTGGTATCTTCAGAATCGATTTCAATCAACAATAACAATTGAGATTGTCTTTGATATATCAATGCTTCTTTATGGCTGACATAGCCAACAAGATCAATATTTTCTTTAGGAATGAATTGATAAATTTCATTCAACACATCATCACTGACCACACCAATCAATCGCAATACAAAATCTTGCCTGAAGTTTTGATGCTCTTTAATGAGCTCGCCTAAAACATTCCATAACACTCTTGGATTGCGCTCCGACAATAAAGAGCCAATATGGGCCAAAGAAAATTTCGTGTCCTTCGTTACTTTCGGGAGTTGGTAATTATCATAACCATTTGTGATAACAGTAATCGGTTGCTTCGATTTGGTTTCAAACTCCTTTTTGGTGTTTTCGCTCGTCACGATAATCTTATCGGCAGAGGTGAGTACTTGTTTCTCCATCAGCTTGTGCTTTACAGCAGCATTGACACTCAGTTTTAATTTTTTATGATAACCTATTGTGGTCCAAGGATCCCTAAAATCGGCAATCCATTGAGTGCCTATCATAGCCTTTAACTGCAGACCAATTAAGTGCAAACTATGGGGCGGTCCAGTAGTAATCACAGTGTTTATATTCTCCCTTTGGATATATTCAGACAAAAAACTCACCGAAGGGGTTACCCAAGCTTTTCTGGCATCAGGAATAAAATAATTCCCTCGTACATACAGCATAAGGCGCTGTACAAAACTCTGTTTTTTTTTCTTCGGAATCACTCCAGAACTGATTGTTTTTGATGATTGTCTGGATAGCAATTCAGCCAGTTTATAAGGCTCCTTTATGGGCTGCTTAATTATGGTGACATTTTCAGGAATCTCATCTATCAAACTGGTATCAAGCAATGGATAACTTGGATTCTCAGGAATATAAACAGTAGGATGAATGCCGTATTCGGGAAGGTATTTCACAAATTTCAACCATCGTTGCACTCCTGGGCCTCCTGCTGGTGGCCAATAATAAGTGATGATGAGTACTTTTTTTTGCATATTACAAATTCCATGAAAGTGGAAGTCTCTTATATTATTATCAATTACAATTGATTCGATGAAAACAATCTGAAAGAAATTCTTCTAATTAGAGATGTTATCTTTTGAATCCTGAGATTCCTGCCTTCGCAGGAACTTGAGGACTCCTCCCAAAACCAATAGTCCAAATAAAATGGAACTCGCCAATGCAATCGTACTTCCCGTTTTGACCACTTGAGGTTCAAATTTAAATTCAATGGTATGTTGACCTTTCGGAATAGGCAAACCTCTCAAAACATAATCCACACGATAATGTGGGTGCAATTCGCCATCAATATAAGCATTCCATCCATCAGCATAATAGATCTCTGAAAACACTGCAAATCCATCAAAATTATTATTAGAGTCATACTTTAAGTAATTGGGTTTAAACTCTAATATTGAAATAGTTGACGTCGAATCTATATTATATTTGGATGAAGGTAAATCTTGTGTAGTAACAGCTTTGGTCTTGGTATCCAAACTGTCTAAAGCCACCATTTCTTCATTAGCTGAATGGACTCTTTCCAATTCGGAAATGAACCATGCGTTTCCATTGGCATCAACATTTTCGTACGGGAAAACATTCCCCTTATCATCATCGGCGATAATATATTTAGTGTTGAGCATATTCAACACGTTCATATTATTCTTCGCAATATGAAAATCAAAGAGCTCATTATATCGTCCAAGTTTGGCCGCGTGATAGCCACTCAATGAATTATGGAAATATGATGCCCTAGCAGCGCTTGAGGTCACATCAAACACCCTATAGTGCCCATCATCCTTCAAGATTTCTAAGTCGGCAGCATTGGCTTGATATGGTTTATTTACTTGTATGGCTGACACAAAATTTTCGTTGTTGACATAACGCCTGTCGACATTTACCAAATCAAAAAGAATCAATACGGCAAACACCATAATAAGCGCGTTTTGGGACAATTTCTGCTTTAAAAACAGCCAAATCCCGCCTGCAGATAGTAAAACTAGAAGTAATGTCCGTAAAGTATCATAGGTAAACATCGCTTTTCTATCTGCCTTCAGTGCGTCTATAAAACTCTGACCATATTCTCCATATACTTGTCTATAATAACCGTCATTGACACCAACAAAATCAAAAGACCCTTTCAACAGCAAAAACAAAATTGCCACACCTCCTGAAATAGCAGCAGCAAATTTTAAGGCTTTTAACTTCTCTTCGTCTTTTTCAAAATCATTGAACAAACGCACCAAACCGAAAATGGCCAATATTGGAATACAAAGCTCCAAAATCACCTGAATAGACGTCACTGCCCTGAACTTATTGTACATTGGCACATATTGGATGAAGAAATCGGTTAAAAAACCTAAATTTTTTCCATAGGACAGTAGCAAGGACATGATCACACCACCAACAAGCCACCATTTCAAACGGCCTTTTACCATAAAAAGGGCAAAGACAAATAGGAACAGGACCACAGCACCAACATAAGCTGGAGCTTCAACAATAGGCTGACTTCCCCAGTAGGTGGGTGTGTGCTTCACTTCTCTTAAGGCCTCTATCGGGCTTGCGCCAATACTCGTATAAAATTTATACATTTCAGAATCCTTCCCCACATCTTCACCATTTCCACCTCCCAAAAGTCGAGGAATAAAGAGGTTAAATGTTTCTAAAAACCCGTAACTGTATTCGGTGATGTATTCCTTATCCAAGCCAGTGGACATTTTCTTTGGAGAGCCATCAGGATTGATTGTCAATTCGCTCTTGCCACGAGTGCTTTCCTTTACATATTCCTGAGTTGCCATGATATTTGTGGCATTTAATCCGATAGCTAAAATAACGGCAACCAGCATAATACCCACCGATTTAAAAAAGTGTGGCAATAGTTTCTTTTGATAAGCATCATAAAGATAAACCGCGCCCAATATCAAAACCAATAACATCAAATAATATGTCATTTGATAATGGTTGGCACTCAACTCAAGCGCCATAGCAACAGTGGTCAGTAAAAACCCAAAGATGTATTTTTTTTGAAAAACGAGAAGAATTCCACTCAATACCAATGGCATATAAGCAATAGCATGTGCTTTACTATTATGTCCAACTCCCAAGATTATTATGAGATATGTCGAAAACCCAAAAGCTAGAGCTCCCAACGCTGCCAATTTGAAATCAACTTTGAGTGTTAAGAGTAAAATGTAAAATCCGATAAAATAAAGGAAAAGATAGTCTGCCGGTCTAGGTAAAAAACGCAGGACAGAATCTAGTTTTTTGATGTAATTGTGCGGATATAATGCACCTAACTGGTAGGTTGGCATGCCACCAAAAGCGCTATTGGTCCAATAGGTTTCCTCTCCTGTCGCCGCCCTGAAATCGGTTTGTTGCTTAGACATCCCAATATACTGCATGATATCACTCTGAAAAATCTGCTTCCCACTCAGAACCGGGCTAAAATAAGCTAGTGAAAGTGCAATAAAACCAAGAATTATTAAAAAGTGTGGAATAAACTTTCTTACTGTAAAAGCCATGAAGTATTAAAGTTGATTAGTTCGGGAAAATTAGTCAATTTCTTCGTAATCTATGTACTCTCCCACTTTTTTATCAGAAGATTGACGCTGTTCCGGCATTTTATCAATCACAGTCTCACCTTCTTTGGGACGATTTCTGTCAGGCTGATGTTGCTGGAACTGACCTCCAAAACGCTCCTGCATTTTTTTTGACATATAGCGTACAAAATATGGAGCAAAGATTCTCATAAGAATTTTCACACCATAATACACCAATAATATAATCAAAATGGTTCTCAGAAAACCAGTTAAGGACGCCATTTGCATGATGAATCTAAATTTTCTCCAAAAATACGATACTTCCCATTTAAAAACGGATTTAAATACTTAAAAATTATATAAAATATAGCCGCTTTAAGCGGTTTGGTTGAAAATAACAATTCATTGGCCCTCTATAATTCCATTTTTATCAATCGATTAAAATCAATTCAAAATCAAAAAAAATATGTAGTTTTGAGGCTAATAGATTAGACTATGAAACCTATCAAATTTTCAATAGTATTTTTGATTTTCAGCATTACCCATTTCACTTTTGGTCAGTACACAGAGGTTATCAATTCCAATAGGCCCGGAGTTTCACAAAGTGCATTTGCAGTTGGTCCAAACGTCATTCAATTTGAAGCTGGACCGTATATTGTAAAGGAAGAGCATACACTGTTGAAATACGATGTTTCAGGTTTTGGAGCCGACTTTGCCGCAAGATACGGGTTGCTTTTTGAAGAACTTGAAATCAATGTACAAGGGACATATCAGAATGACACCCAGACACTAAATTCATCAAGCATTCCTTTAGATGAAAAGCGATCCAACTTTAAAAATCTTACAGTCGGAGCCAAATATATGATTTACGATCCTTATAGAAATGCAGCCGAGGAAAAACCAAATTTATACAGTTGGAAAGCCAACCGAAAATTCAAATGGAAATCCTTGATTCCTGCTGTAGCCGTCTATGCCGGGGCCAATTTTGACACTAAGGATAATCCTTACACTGCTCCGGGAATTGAAGGGTTTAGTCCGAAGGTCGCCCTAATTTTCCAAAATAATTTTACAGGAGGCTGGGTGTTTGTGATTAATTTGATAAAAGACAGGATTGGCACGGACTATTCCGATTTTCAATATATTTTAACTCTTACTCATTCGTTCAATCCACAATGGGTTGTTTTCGGAGAAACCCAAGGTATTCATAGTGATTTTTATGCCGATAATCTATTTCGATTTGGAGGTGCCTATCTTTGGAGTAAAAACTTTCAGTTAGATACTGCATTAACCTTTAACACTAAGGATACACCCTCGGTGTTTAGTGTGAATTTTGGGATGTCCTATCGCCTGGATTTTCATCAAGACAAAGAGATTGACAATGGCAATTCTGCCAAGGACGAATTGCGGCGTCAAGAACGAAAAATCCAAAATGAAAAAGAAATCGAGTCAAAAAAGAAAAAGAAAAAGGGCAACCTATAAGACCACTTTATGATTACAATTAAAGAAGCAAGCACACCAAAAGACTTAAAGGCATTTGTAAAATTTCCCTTTGAACTTTATAAGGATTCTGTTAATTGGGTACCTCCGATTATCAAACAGGAAATGGAGACTTTCAATAAAAAAAAGAATCCCATATTCAATGACGCCGAGGCCACCTTTTTTTTGGCCTATAAAAACAATGAGATTGTCGGTAGGGTTGCAGCAATCATTAATTGGCTTGAAGTCAAAGAACAAAAACAAAAGAAAATGCGCTTTGGTTGGTTTGATGTCATTGACGATATTGAAGTCACAAAAGCTTTATTGGTGAAAGTACATGAGATTGGAAAAGCCAACAACCTCGATTTTGTTGAGGGTCCTGTAGGCTTTTCCAATCTTGATAAAGTAGGTCTGTTGACTGAGGGTTTTCAATATTTAGGAAGTATGATCACCTGGTATAACTACCCTTATTATGTTGACCATTTCAAGGAATTGGGGTATGCGGACGAGAAATTATATTCTGAAAGTCGTTTTCCGTTCTCCAATGTTGATCCCAATTTATTTCTCAAGGCCCAAGAACTGATCAAAAAACGCTATGGGCTTCAAGCATTGGGATTCACTAAAACAGAAGAAGTGATGCCCTATGTTGATAAAATGTTTGATCTTTTCAATCACACCTATGCATCCTTGTCTTCATTTGTGGCCATTACAGATATTCAAAAGGAATATTTTAAAAAGAAATTCATCAGCTTCGTCAATCCTGAATACATCAAATTTGTCGTTGATAAAAATGATGATTTAGTGGCCTTTGCCATTGTCATGCCTTCTTTTGCAAAAGCATTGCAAAAAGCAAACGGCAAATTATTTCCTTTGGGCTTTAGACATATTTTACATGCAAAAAAACACAGTAAAGACGTGATTTTTTATTTAATAGGCATCCTTCCGGAATATCAGAACAAAGGGGTTACTGCAGTTATTTTTAATGAATATTATTACGAATTCAGAAAAAAAGGAATACAAAACTGTATTCGAACTCCAGAATTGGAAGATAATATAGCGATCCATCAGATTTGGAAGCATTTTAAACCTGAAGTTTATAAACGCCGAAAAACGGTGCGAAAGGATATTCAGTAATCAAATTTCAAATTGAAAACCACCAAACACCAAAAGTATAGTTCCGAATTGAACCTTAATTGAGTATATAAAACTAAAAATCCCAATTGTTTAATTGGGATTTTTGATTTATTTATGAAATTTCGAGTTTACTCACCCATCGCCGCAGCAACTGTTGCCGATAAACGTTTATAGGTTCCATTTTCCAAACGGGTTCTAATGGCGTCAAACGCATCTAATGTTTCATTGATATCATCAATATCATGCGTCGCTGTTGGAATCATTCTCAATAAAATCAATCCTTTCGGAATTACTGGATATACAACAATCGAGCAGAAAATTCCATGATTTTCCCTCAAATCCTTTACCAAGGCCATGGCTTCAGGAATACTTCCCTTCAAATAAACAGGCGTAACGCAGCTTTGTGTTGTACCAATATCAAATCCTCGTGATTTAAGTCCAGATTGCAAAGCATTGGTATTTTCCCAAAGCTTTTCTTTCATTTCTGGCATGGTTCTTAACATTTCCAATCGTTTACGTGCACCAACCACCAACTGCATTTGCAGTGATTTGGCAAACATTTGCGAACGTAAGTTATATTTCAAATAGTCTATAATTTCTTGATCTGCGGCAATAAAAGCCCCTGTACTGGCCAAAGACTTGGCAAAAGTTGCAAAATACACGTCAATGCCGTCTTGAACGCCTTGCTCCTCACCTGCTCCGGCTCCTGTCTTACCAAGTGTTCCAAAACCATGGGCATCATCAACCAAAAAACGGAAGTTGAATTTTTCTTTAAGCGCTACAATTTCTTTCAATCGGCCTTGCTCTCCACGCATTCCAAATACACCTTCTGAAATGACTAAAATTCCACCGCCGGTTTGTTCTGCCATTTTAGTGGCACGCTCCAAGTTCTTTTCCAGACTTTCAATATCATTGTGCTTATAGGTAAAACGTTTTCCCATATGTAAACGTACGCCATCAATAATACACGCGTGCGAGTCCACATCATAAACGATAATATCATCTTTAGCTACTAAGGCATCAATAGTTGACACCATTCCTTGATATCCAAAATTCAAAAGATAAGCCGCTTCCTTATTTACAAACTCCGCCAATTCGTTTTGTAAAGTCTCATGAAGTTCAGTATGTCCAGACATCATTCGAGCTCCCATCGGGTATGCCGAGCCATAATCTGCTGCCGCTTGGGCATCTGTCTTTCTAACTTCAGGATGGTTTGCCAATCCCAAATAATCATTGATGCTCCAGGTAATTACATCCTTACCACGGAATTTCATACGATTTGAGATTTGACCTTCCAGTTTTGGAAACACAAAATAGCCTTCAGCCTGAGAAGCCCATTTTCCGAGAGGACCTTTATCTCTGTAAATTTTATCAAATAAGTCTTTCATGTAATGTTACTGTTTTTAGGAAATACGCTGCCATTTCAACAACCCTTAGAAATGGTTTATGAACAATGGCGTCATCATCTTCGATTAGCTTAATTAGTTTGGACAAAATTAACTAAATATCTTTTCATAGCATAATTAAGTTATAAACCGCTGTTTATAAGATTCTCGTCTACAAAAAATCCTACAACAAAGTCATCAAGTTATAGGATTGTATCTGTGGTTTTAGTTATTTTATATATTGAATAGTTTCTATTGTAGAAACCTTTTTACTGTCAAAAAAGCCTTGTTCTTCCATCCATTTATCACTATAAATCTTACTCATATAGCGAGATCCATGATCTGGAAAAATGGCTACCACCTTATCCCCAGCCTTAAATTCGCCTGCTTCATTCAGTTGTTTTATGGCCTGCATGGCAGCACCACTGGTATATCCAACAAACAAACCTTCAGTACGGGAAATTTCACGCGCGGCATGCGCACTTTCTTCATCGGTAACCTTGACAAACTCATCGATGATATCAAAATCAGTGGCCGTAGGGATTAAGTTCTTTCCTAAACCTTCAATTCTGTATGGATAAATTTCATCGTGGTCAAACTCACGGGTTTCGTGATATTTTTTCAGAACAGAACCATAAGCATCTACGCCTATAATTTTAATATTTGGATTTTGTTCTTTTAAGTATTTTGCGGTTCCAGAAATAGTACCACCAGTGCCACTACAAGCAATCAAATGCGTGATGTGACCTTCCGTTTGTTCCCAGATTTCCGGACCGGTACTGTGATAGTGCGCATCAATATTTAGTTGATTAAAATACTGATTGATATATATAGAACCTTTTGTTTCTTCGTGCAGTCGTTTTGCAACCTCATAATACGACCTAGGGTCGTCAGCACTCACATGCGCAGGACACACATAAACCTGTGCTCCCATGGATTTTAGCATGTCAATTTTATCGGCGGATGATTTTGAACTTACGGCAAGAATACATTTATATCCTTTGATGATACTCACCATGGCAATACTAAAACCCGTATTCCCTGAGGTCGTCTCAATTATGGTATCACCTGGCGCCAAGATTCCTTGTCGTTCCGCTTCTTCTATAATGTGCAGTGCAATGCGGTCTTTTGAAGAGTGACCTGGATTGAAAGCCTCTACTTTAGCAAAAAATTCGCCATCATAGTCGGCTGTCATTCTGTTTAATTTGATAAGGGGTGTATTGCCTATGAGTTGCAGTACGTTATCAAATACCTGAATATTTTTCTTCATAAATGCTATTTACCGATTACAATTTAGAAAAATGTAATCTAAAACCTTGCAAAAATACGATTTTTTTTCCAATTAGGAATCAATATTCTCTAAATCTAACAAAAAGGCGTACTCTTCTGCATCCTCCCTTAAAGCTTCAAAACGTCCAGACGCCCCACCATGCCCAGCTTTCATATTAGTTTTTAAAAGTAATATATTATTGTCTGTTTTATATGCTCTTAGTTTGGCTACCCATTTGGCCGGTTCCCAATATTGCACCTGGGAATCATGGAGTCCGGCCGTTACCAAAATATTAGGATAATCCTGCCTTTTAACATTGTCATATGGCGAGTAGGACTTCATATAATCATAATAGGTTTTATCATTAGGATTTCCCCATTCGTCATATTCTCCTGTGGTCAATGGGATTAAATCATCCAACATGGTGGTCACGACATCTACAAACGGAACCGCAGCAATAACCCCTTTATAGAGTTCTGGTGCTTCATTAATAACGGCGCCAATCAATAATCCACCGGCACTTCCGCCTAGGGCGTACAGGTGTTCAGATGATGTATAGTTTTCCGAAATCAGAAATTTGGAGCAAGCAATAAAATCGGTAAAGGTGTTTTTTTTCTGAAGCAGTTTTCCGTCTTCATACCACATTCGGCCTAAATACTCCCCACCTCTTACATGGGCAATGGCATAAACAAATCCTCTGTTCAATAAACTTAAGCGAATACTTGAAAAATAAGGGTCTATGGTATGTCCGTATGAACCATAGGCGTACAACAAGACTGGGTTTGTACCATCTTTTTTGATCCCTTTTTTATACACCATAGAAATGGGCACTTTTGTACCATCAGTTGCAGTTGCCCAAACACGCTCAGAAGCATAATCGTCTTTATTGAAATTAGGATCAAGTACCTGTTGTTCTTTTAAAATAGTTTTTTCCTTTGTGACCATGTTAAATTCAATGGTCGACGAAGGTGTAGTCATGGAGTTATAGCCGTACCTGAGAATGTCCGTATCAAACTCCACATTGGTAGAGGTATAAGCTGTGTAGGTTTCGTTGTCAAAAGGAAGGTAATAATCCTCAGTGCCCTCCCATCTCTTGATACGAATGCGGTTCAGGCCATTGGAGCGTTCACTGATAACCAAAAAATCCTTAAAAATTTCAATATCCTCAAGTAATACGTCTGCCCTATGTGGAATAACTTCTGTCCAATGATTAATTTCAGTTTCATTCTCCGGAGTTTTCATCAACTTAAAATTGATGGCACCATCCGCATTGGTAACAATATAAAATTGGTCGTCATAATGTGATATGCTATATTCTAATCCTCGAACACGTTTTTGAAAAATCTTGAATTCGGCATCTGGTGTATCGGCATTTAGGGTATAATATTCATTGGTCAATGTGCTATAACAAGCTATGATCAAGTATTTCCTTGACTTTGACTTAAAAACAGCCACGCCAAATGTGTCATCCTCTTCATGAAAAACAAGGGTATCATCCGCAGACGAGCGGCCTAATTTGTGCTTGAAAACTTTATCTGATCGCAGTGTTTTTTCATCTTTAACGGTATAAAACAAAGTTTGATTGTCATTGGCCCAGGTTGCAGAGCCGGTGGTATTCTCAATGGCATCAGAAAATATTTCGTCAGTAATTAAGCTCTTGATTTGCAACGTATAATTGCGCCTTCCAACTGTATCGATTCCAAAAGCTATCATGGAATTGTCCGGACTCACACTCAAGCCTACCAATTTAAAATAATCATGCCCTTCGGCCATCACATTACAATCGAATAACAATTCTTCGGGATTCTCTAAAGAATCCTTTTTCCTAAGATATATAGGGTAATCTTTTCCTATTTCATATTTTACAATATACCAATACCCGTTATACTTATATGGAACCGACTCGTCATCTTCCTTAATCCTAGCCTTCATTTCTTCAAATAACGAATTTTCAAAATCCTTATACTTTGAGGTCATCTCATCATAGTAGTCATTTTCAGCATTGAGATAGTCAATAACCTCTTGATTTTCTCTATCATTTAACCAAAAGTAATCATCCTGACGATTGTCATTATGCGCTGTCAGTATTTTAGGTATTTGATTTGCTTTTGGCGGGTGAATATTTGTGATCATTAGTTTTAATTTATAACGGATTGCAAAAATACTATTTTAAAGAAGAGACGGCAAAGAGAAATTAAAAGAAGCATTTCAGAAACATTAAAAGTTTATTTATAAAATTAAAGACCCATAAGACTTCGAGGCTGTCTAAATCTTTTTTTAACTTTGCTCTAAATTTTAAAACTGAAGGATATGTTTGGAGATATGATGGGTATGATGAATAAACTCAAAGAAACCCAGAAAAAAGTTGAAGAAACTAAAGAACGATTGAACCATGTTTTGGTTGATGAGCAGAGTACTGATGGAAAGTTAAAAGTAACATTAACGGCCAACAGAACCATAAAATCTATTGTTATCGATGATGAATTGTTGCAGGACAAAGAAATGCTTGAGGATTATTTGATTTTGACCATGAATAACGCTATAGAAAAAGCTACACGAATAAACGAAGCCGAACTGGCTGCTGTTGCAAAAGATGGTATGCCAAATATTCCTGGCTTGGACATGTTTAAATAATATTTCCACCACTACTGTTTTATTGAGTGCAGTGGAGAGCAAACATAGAATATTTCTATACTCCCAACTGCACTTAAACTGACAGATAATTCACCTATTAAAGATTTAAAATCAGCAGTTCACTCAAAAATCTGTCGTGCATTTCATCCGTATAATCCAAATGCGTCACAATTCGAAGTTTGCCTCCCCCCATAGTACTCAACCGTACATTTTTGTCTGCCAATAATTTTAGAAGCTTTGTATCATTCTTATTATCAACCAATTCAAAGATGATAATATTGGTTTCAACACGCTCCACTTTTTTGATAAACTCAAGTTTCGACAATAATTGCTCTATTTCCTTAGCCTTTTGATGGTCTTCAGAGATGCGCTCAATATGATGATCTAAGGCATATAGTCCAGCAGCAGCCATATAGCCTACTTGCCGCATCCCTCCTCCCAGGACTTTTCGTATGCGCAAGGCGTTTTGCATGATGTCTTCATCCCCAATCAAAACCGACCCTATAGGACAACCTAAGCCTTTGCTCAAACAAACCGATATGGTATCAAAAATCTGCCCATAATCACGCGCCGTTTCAGGTTTTGCCACCAAAGCATTCCAGATACGTGCCCCATCTAAATGGTATCCTAAATCATGGTCATTGCAGACCGTTCGTATTTTTTTAAGTTCTTCAAAATCCCAACATGAACCTCCACCTCTATTGGCGGTATTTTCAACTTCTACCAATGCGGTTAGCGGACTGTGATAAAAATCGGGTGGATTGATTGCTTCAATCACCTGTTCTGCAGTGAACATGCCTCTGTTTCCTTCCAATAACTTACAGGAAATACCGCTGTTAAATGAAGCACCACCGCCTTCGTAATGATAAATATGTGCGTTGTTATCGCAAATTACCTGATCTCCAGGATTGGTGTGTAACTTCAAAGCTGTTTGGTTAGCCATGGTCCCTGTTGGAAAAAACAAAGCCTTCGATTTACCAAACATATCGGCAAGTCGCTCCTCAAGCTTGTTAACTGTTGGATCTTCTTTATACACGTCATCACCAACTTTGGCACTCATCATCGCCTCCAACATGCCTTGGGTCGGTTTGGTAACGGTATCACTTCTTAAATCTATAATCATCTTTTTTAATTTAGAATATAATCACAATCGTCTGATCCTATCGGTGAACCATCAGGAATACGTGGTGCTGGCTCTATTTTGAACTTCTCAGGATGCTCCCGAAGTTCGGAAATCATACGTGCATATTGAGCGGCATAAAGGTTTTTATCTCGTTTTTTGTCATATAAGCTTTTTGAGATTTCCCCTATCGCATCATATGCCTTGGCTTGTACCTGAAAATATGCCGCGTCAGATACGGCAAGGTTCATAATATACTTTAGGACGTTAACATTTATGGCTTGCTGAACTTCAAACAGGTAAGGATCTTTATGACTTTTACCAAACGAATTTGCAATGAGATCATTAAGTACATCCTCTAATCCTAATTGGTTGTCATCCAAACTTTTTTGTTGTACAAGCCTATTGGCACGTTGCGGATTTAATAAAAACTCCAAAGTCATATCGCTGGCTGTTGATGCAGCACTGAGCGCATCAAACGCAACTCCTGTTTTCCCTGCGAAAGACTCACGAGTTTTACCATAACCAAATGCCCGTGGAGGAAATAATTCCAATTTTTCCTTCGGGATCGCCAAGGTCTCTGCTGAAATGGAAGCTAACAAGGCTATTAATGCATCTTTCTGAATCTTTGCCTCCAACACTTTGGTTATCAGCTGTCCATCTCCCTTAAGCGCATAATTATAATCCATTCCACCAACCAATTTGGAAGTTGCTTCAGTTTGATATCGGTGGAAAAAATAAAGCGGTACAAAGACATCCTCCAAAATAGAATAAGGTTCATAATTTCTGATATTGTCTTTGGAAAAATTTAAGATTGCCTGTTCACGGACTTTCAAGACCCGATCAAGTTCTTCAGATGCGCTCTTACCGTTATCCCAGAGATGGGCGAAAACATGTGCACCACCTGGCGCTCGTGCATCTGAATCTGAAATAAACCGAAGACCTTCATCCTGAGCTTTCTTTAAAATGTCATTGAGTGCCGACTTTTCATCGATGTTTTTATCAAAGTCTGAATAACTATAAGCAACGGTTACTTTATCCCATACCCCAATACCATCGGTATAAGCATTTTCCAAACTGACGTTTCCATTATCCAATGTAATTTTGGGATGAGGATAATCCATAACAGAAGCATCATTGTTGCTACTCGCTGCAAAATTGTGCGCAAATCCAAGTGTATGTCCTATTTCATGTGCACCCAACTGACGTATTCTGGCCAAGGCCATTTTTAGCATAGGTGAATTATTGGTGTCAGAATCCGCAAAAGGCCGATTCAATAAAGCTTGTGCAATCAAAAAATCTTGACGGATACGTAAACTTCCTAAACTCACATGACCTTTAATAATTTCACCTGTTCTTGGATCGACTACGGAGGCGCCATAACTCCATCCACGTGTGGACCGATGCACCCATTGGATCACATTATACCGGCAATCCATAGGATCAGCATCGTCGGGCAACATTTTTACCTGAAAAGCATCCTTAAAACCAATGGCCTCATAGGCCTCGTTCCACCAACGAGCACCTTCCAATAACGCAGAACGCACAGGTTCTGGCGTTCCGGGATCAAGATAATAAATGATGGGTTCCTTGGCTTCACTCATTGCCAATTCCGGGTTTTTCTTTTCCAATCGGTGTCTGATCGCAAATCGTTTTACAATGTTTTCTTCGATTGGTGTGGCATAATCCATATAGGAAATAGATATCGCACCACTGCGAGGATCAAATTCGCGAGGTTTGTAATTATCATCTGGCAATTCTATAAACGAATGGTGTTGGATAACACTTAATAATGACGATGTTGGCGTAACACTTCTAATATTTCGACCTTTGGCATCCCCATCAAATGTCAATAGGGATTCAAACTCTACATTTTTCGGAAACGCTTTAGTTCGCTCTAAGGACAGCGCACTTTTTGATAGATCAACTTTGTAAGTCCCCTCGTTTTGTGCTTTTAATCTTTTGGCAACGCCATGGGCGTCTTCTAGTAAAAATGGTGTTAAATCTATGATATATTTCCCGTCTATAGCCTCCTCTATCTTAAATCCGAATAATACTGATTGTGCAAAAGCTTGCTCTATACTCCGCTTTTCGGGAGCATTATCGGTAATGGCCCTAAAATCCTGATTGGGCTGGACCAATAGGAGTTTATTTCCTGCTTTAATGAATTTAACAATGCGTCTAGCTCCCAACTGGCCTCTATCCAATCCGATGTCATTGGAACCGACACCACTTGCCAAACTATTTACATAAAGAAATTCAAAATCTATTTTATCGACTTCCAAATAGATCTTATCCTGTTTTTCTTCATAATAAAAATTAAAAAAACCTTTATAGGCTTGTACTTTCTTATCCTTCAACACTTGTGAAAATGAGGGACTTGCAATTACTACTAAAATTAGATAAAGAAGATGTTTTTTCATAATGGTCAATTAGCTTATAAAATTACATAAATTAACTTTAAAAAATTATCCCATTATTTCTTTAATTCTGCCTAGTTTTAATGATATCTTTGCGAAAAACTAACATAATAATGACTCCATCCGATCAAGTTAAAGGTCTTGTAGAACGCCTTGGTGCGTTGAGGAGGTATCTTTGACATAGATGCCAAAACTATTGAGATAAAAAACGAAGAAGTTCAAACCTTCGACCCTAATTTCTGGAATGATTCCAAGGCTGCCGAGCTTGTGATGAAATCCTTACGCGAAAAAAAACAATGGGTTGCCGATTATAACACTGCCAAAACGCTAGTGGAAGAATTGGAAGTGTTTTATGAATTCTATAAAGCGGAAGAAATTTCGGTTTCAGAATTTGAAGCGCATCTTAAAAAAACCGTCGATCATATTGAAAAATTAGAATTTAAAAACATGCTTTCCGAGGAGGGTGATAGTTTGAGCGCGGTTCTTCAAATCACCTCTGGTGCAGGTGGCACCGAATCCTGTGATTGGGCCAGTATGCTCATGCGCATGTACCTCATGTACGCTGAAAAACACGGGTTTAAGGTTAAAGAACTCAACTTTCAGGAAGGTGATGTGGCTGGTATAAAAACAGTTACTTTAGAAATTGACGGCGATTTTGCCTTTGGTTGGTTAAAGGGTGAAAATGGTGTTCATAGATTGGTACGCATTTCTCCTTTTGACAGTAATGCCAAACGCCATACCAGTTTCGCTTCTGTTTATGTATATCCACTTGTGGATGATACTATTGAAATTGACATCAATCCGGCAGATATCGAAATTACCACGGCACGCTCTGGTGGTGCTGGCGGCCAGAATGTTAACAAGGTGGAGACCAAAGTGCAATTGGTCCACAAGCCAACGGGTATTCAAATTTCATGTTCAGAAACCCGATCGCAGCACGATAATAGATCAAGAGCCATGCAAATGCTGAAATCGCAGTTATATGAAATTGAGCTGCAAAAACAAATGGCGCAACGTGAAGATATTGAAGCTGGCAAAATGAAAATCGAATGGGGAAGTCAAATTCGAAACTATGTTATGCATCCCTATAAATTAGTAAAAGACGTCAGAACAGGTCACGAAACTGGTAATGTTGACGATGTGATGGATGGTGAAATTGACGAATTTTTAAAGGCGTATTTAATGTTGATGGGACAAAAAGATGAGAGTCCTAATGAGCTTTAGATGGATATAAAATTGAAACTGTCTGCGCCGATCCAAAACGAAGTGGATACAGGTAGGCATTTGCGCAGGCGGGAACAAACCAAACCATAATAGAAAAAGAGATTCGTACTTTCGTGGAAAATGATATGAAAAAAATAGACACTATAATCTTCGACCTTGGAGGCGTACTTATTGACTGGAATCCGGAATACGTGTACTTAGATGCTTTTGAAGGCGATCGAAAAAAAATGCAATGGTTTTTTGACCATGTTTGTACGCACGACTGGAATGAGAACCAAGATGCAGGCTACCCTTTGGAAAAGGCCACTGAAGACCGTATCGCACTCTTTCCAGAACATGAAGAATTGATCAGAATGTTTTATGACCGGTGGGAAGAGATGTTAGGCGGACCTATTGATGGTACCGTTCAAATTTTGAAAAAATTAATAGATAGCAACAAATTTCAAGTCGTTGCACTTACCAATTGGAGCCATGAAACTTTTCCGATTGCACTTGAAACTTTTGATTTTTTACATTGGTTTGACGGCATCCTTGTCTCAGGTGAGGAGAAAACCCGAAAGCCTTTTAAAGAAATTTACAAACTGACCTTGGACCGTTTCAATATTAGAGCAGAACGTTCAGTTTTTATAGATGATAATCTTCGAAACATCCTCGCCGCTGAAGAACTGGGAATCAATACCATTCATTTTAGGAATTCCGAAAATCTCAAAGAAGAATTAAAAGTTTTTGGCATTAATCTCTGAAAAGGCCAGCAATAGTGCCCATAGGTTGATGTGGTGAATAGGCGTATCTTTGCACTTTATTTTAAAAATCACGTGTAAAAATGACAATAATCTATCACAATCCTCGATGCAGCAAGTCGAGGGAAGCTTTGGAAATCCTCGAAACTCAAAAAGAGGACTACGAGGTGATTAAGTATATGGACGAATTGCTGAGTGTGGAAAAACTTAAAGAACTCATTAAACTCTTAAAAATCAAGCCTATTGAACTTGTTAGAACCAATGAGTCCATTTGGAAAGAAAAATTTAAAAACTCTGACTTAACTGATGATGAGCTTATCGCCGCCATGGCAAAATATCCTAAGCTTATTGAACGCCCTATAGTAATTAAGGCAAACAAAGCGGTAATAGGGCGTCCCCCAAAAAAAATTCTCGAAATTTTATAGAGGTTTCTTTAACACAACTTTAACCAAACCTCATTAAACCAAGCTCTATTTTTGCACTCTTAATAACTAAACCACCCCTATTATGGTTGCAAAAACAATGAGACTAACCTTTTTCATGCTTTTTTTGAGCGTGCTAACTTCCTATGCCCAAACTAATGATGCCATGGAAAAGGAGAGAGAGAAGTACATGCAAAAACAAATGGATCAATATAGAGAACGCGTGGATACTTATGTAAAGCTTTTAAATGTGGATGAGTTTAAAGGAGAAATTATAAAGCAAAAAATTGACGATTTCTATAAAAAACGAAATCAGATCATGTTTTCTGAAGTATATCAAGAATATGAGAAAAAACCGATGGTTGACCAATTGAAAATCTCACATTTCTCGGACGTCAAAGAACTCTATACAGAAGAAACAATCGCGTCTATTCAACGATTTGTAGATGATAACAAAGGTGAAATAAAAAAATTACAAAAAACAAAAACAAAGAAAAACAATTAAACTAATGAAACTAATTTCCTACGCATTTACCCTACTTTTTTTATTAACTTCAAATCTTGTTTCCGCTCAAGATGAGGTCTCCATTACAGGTATTGTAATGGACAAAGATGTGAATCAGCCGTTAGAATATGCAACCATCGCCTTTTTTAGCAAGAAAGAAAACAGAATTGTTACAGGTGGCATCACCGGGGAAGATGGAAAGTTTGATATTAAGGTACCAAGAGGCACCTATGATATTTCTGTAGAGTACATCTCTTATGGAACTAAAACAATCCCAAATAGAACCTTGATCCAAAATACAGATTTAGGTGTTTTGGGAATCGCTATTGATGCCCAGGCCTTGGGAGAGGTTTCCATTATTGCTGAACGAACCAGCGTCGAAATTAAATTAGATAAAAAAATATATACTGTTGGCCAAGATTTGACCGTTAGAGGTGGAACTGTGAGCGACGTGTTGGACAATATTCCCTCAGTGTCAGTGGATGTTGAAGGGAACGTTGCGTTAAGGGGAAATGATAACGTTACCATCCTTATTAACGGTAAACCGTCTGGATTGGTTGGACTGAATTCTACAGATGCCTTGCGTCAACTGCCAGCTGAGTCCATTGAGCGTGTAGAAGTGATTACTTCTCCATCGGCTAGATATGACGCAGAGGGTACTGCCGGAATCTTAAATATTATTTTACGTAGAAGTAAGTTACAGGGCTTAAATGGAGCTATTTCTGCCAATGCTGGATATCCTGCATCGGCTGGACTCTCTGGAAACATTAACTACAGAACGGGCGATTTCAATTTTTTCAATACTACGGGATATAACTACAGAGAATCTCCTGGAAACTCGTATACAGACACCCAATTCTTTAATATTAAACGCGATGACGATGGGAATATTATTGAAGACAGACCTGATACGTTTCTTAACGAAGTTAGAGAGTCCAACAGAGAAAGCAATAGTATTTCTACCAACGTGGGTGTGGAGTGGTATATCAACAATACAGCTTCCTTAACAACATCATTGGTTTACAGAAATAGCAACAGCGACAATAATTCTACCAATTTCAGTAAAGAATACGACTCCAATAATATTTTGACCTCGACTTCCGAGCGTTTTAATCCTGAAATTAGAGATGATAAAACCATTCAATACTCGGTTAACTTTGATAAGCAATTCAATGACAACAGCCAACATAAATTGACTTTTGATTTTCAATATGAGACAAGTGATGAGGACAATAGGTCATTTATTTCTCAAGATGGAGATAATGTTGAGCGTATAAAAACCTTTCAAACCCAAGATAATATCCTTTTACAGGCTGACTATGTACACCCATTGGGCGAAAACAGTCAGTTTGAATTGGGTTATCGAGGTAATTTCAATGAAATGGATACGGATTATAGCTTGGAATTCTACGAAGATGGTAATTATGAGTTGGACACAGATGTCAGCAATAACTTGATTTATAGAGATTATATCAATGCTGTTTATACTCAGTTTGGTAGTAAGGTTGGTAATAAGTTTTCTTATTTAATGGGCTTACGTATGGAAGGCTCCCGTATAACTATCGACCAAAAAACCACTAACGACCTGCAAAAAAAGGATTACGTAGATTTCTTTCCAACTGTCAATTTAGGTTATGAAATCGATAAAAACCAGAGTGTCCAGCTAGGATATAATCGTCGTATCAGAAGACCGCGATCTTATTTTATCAACCCGTTTCCATCTCGAAGCAGTCCAACAAGTGTGTTTCAGGGAAATCCAGACATTGACCCTAGTTACTCAAATAAAGTGGACTTAGGTTATTTATGGAAATTCAATAAATTCACTTTGAATTCTTCTATCTATTATGAGAGAGCTACAGATGTTTTTAACTTCATCAGTGAAGCTACGGGTGATTTCTATATCAGAGACATCAACTTTACCATTAATGAAAACGATCCGGATTTTGACAATATCACCTCTCAATATGAAAGTGTGATTCCTGTCATAAGAAGGACACCTATCAACTTGGCAACAAATGACAGGTTTGGTTTCGAATTTACCTTAGCATACCGAGCTTCTAAAGATTGGAACGTGAACGGTAATTTCAATTTATTTCAATCGAAAACTGAAGGAATCTACAATAATGTAGATTACGGCGCTGAAAATTTAAGTTGGTTCTTCCGTTTAAATAATAAATACACCTTACCTGGAAAAATTGATTGGCAAACAAGGGTATTTTATATGGGACCAAGTGAAGATGCCCAAAACAAACGAGATGGAATGTTCTCTACCGACATGGCCTTTAGTAAGGATCTATTTGACGATCGTGCCTCGCTTGCATTCAATGTAAGTGATTTGTTTGATACGAGAAAAAGATCTATGGAGTCGTTTACCCCATCGTATAATAGTTCCTCTGAATTTCAATGGAGACCTCGTAGTTATACTGTCTCATTCACCTACCGTTTCAACCAACAAAAGAGACAACAACGAAATATGGAACGTGGCAATGGAGGTGATGAAGACTTCGATTTTCAAGGATAAATTCTCCAAGCTTGAGATAAAAAGCTTTGAGTATATAGCATAAAAAAGCGGTTTCAAGAATTTGAAACCGCTTTTTTATTTTTTATATCTTAATGATAATTCTTATAAATCTTCCAAGGTTGTTGTCGAAGCTTCCTTCTTCGCCTTGCGCTCTGCTTGCATTTCCTTAAAGCGTTCAATTGAAGCTCCAAAAACCCAATATGGAATCACAAAGGTCATTAAAAAAATCATTAGCCAAAAACCCATGGTCAATATAGCCATAAACGCCAAAAATCCTAAATACTGGTCAAATGTAAACATGTTGCAAGTTCTTTTTAAATAATTATAGCAAAGATAGGAGAATCGTTTTGTTTATACAATACCAATTTTAAGATTTATTAACAGAGTTTTCAAATATTACTGGCGTTCCGGATTAGAGTTTACTTAAACTTTGCCCCAAACCCGACTATCTAAACTTCAATTGTACAGTTTATATGGATCTGTGAGCCTCTATATTGTTTGAAATTCAGTAAAATAACCATCACTATTTTAACCGGTCTTAATTTCTTATGCAAATATTATTTCATCGAATGCAACCCGACCATGTTTCCTTCCGTATCAAAAAACAGGGTTATAAAACCATATTCTCCAATAGACATCTTTGGTTTAAAGATTTTACCTCCCGCATTTTTAACACGTCGTTCTTCTGTAATACAGTCTTCACTACCAAAATATACCACTGTGGAATTTTCTCCTGGATTAACACCTTCCATCTTCACCAAAGCACCGCTAGCGCCATATCTTTCCATATCCCCCGGAAAACTTTTCATTTGAAATCCATCACCTGATGGCGCAAGTAGTGTTTCCAATTTTATATCCATTACACTTTCGTAAAATTTCGAAGCTCTTTCCATGTTGTCTACATAGATTTCGAACCAGACTATAGGCTTTTTTGCGCTCATAATAATTTATTTTAAGATTTAAATAAATTTACATAAAAACCATTACACCATACTTCTCTTAGAACAAGAAATCTATTTTCCAGGATTTCCTTCCTAATTCAGATCAAAGAGGTGTCTGTAATCCCCCAAAAAAACGCCATACTTTATAAAGTCGGATACTGTATTATTTGAGATTTACTTTTCAAAAGATTGATAAAGTGTTTTTTATATGTTTTTTAAGTATGAATTATCCATAGGTTTTGGTAATTTGTGACTCAGCCATTAAGGCTGAAAATCTATCCAAAGTATTTATTTTTTGGTGTGAAAAGCATGAATATTGACAATTACAGGTGGTTAAAGAAAGCGATTGATATTGCATTATCATGACCTAAAATCATAAAAGACATATCTTGTTTAATGTTTTTGGACCTTTGGCTGCCATTGAAAAGTCACTTTAGAGATAATTGATTCGTAAAGCATGGATTCTCCACATAATTATATGAGTGGGGAATCGTATGTTTTATAAACAAGAATTTATAATATTAAAAAGCACAATCTTTAAGGATTACACTTTTTTATCGCGCATCATGATTGGTTTATTTTTACGGTTAACTTTAGTAATTAATATAGAAAACCTCTAACAAATTCTCCTCAAAAAGGCTAACTTTGTGAAGTAATTAATCATCATAAATTATGGAATACAGAATTGAAAAAGATACGATGGGCGAGGTTAAAGTTCCTGCCGATAAACTTTGGGGCGCACAAACAGAGCGTTCCCGGAACAATTTTAAAATTGGCGCTCCCGCATCGATGCCCTTAGAAATTATTTATGGTTTTGCCTATCTTAAAAAGGCAGCAGCTTTTACTAATTGCGAGTTGGGCGTTTTACCAATCGAGAAGCGCGACTTGATTGCTCAGGTCTGCGACGAAATATTGGAAGGCAAGCACGATGACCAATTTCCATTGGTGATATGGCAAACTGGTTCTGGTACCCAAAGCAATATGAACGTCAATGAAGTGATAGCCAATAGGGCACAGCAATTGGCTGGCAAGAAAATTGGTGAAGGGGATCCTGTTATCAGTGCGAACGATGATGTTAATAAATCGCAATCCTCAAACGATACCTTTCCAACAGGAATGCATATTGCCATTTATAAAAAAGTGGTTGAAAACACGATCCGTGGTGTTATACAACTTCGTAACACACTACATAAAAAAGCCAATGATTATAAAAATGTGGTGAAAATTGGAAGGACCCATCTCATGGATGCCACACCAATCACACTAGGACAGGAGATTTCTGGTTATGTAGCACAATTGGATTATGGCTTAAAAGCTTTGGAGAACACCTTACCACATTTAAGTGAGCTGGCACTTGGTGGAACAGCTGTGGGCACTGGTTTAAACACCCCTAAAGGCTATAGTAAACGAGTTGCCGAATTCATTGCCAAATTTACGGAACTACCTTTTGTAACCGCTCCCAACAAATTTGAGGCACTCGCAGCACACGATGCGTTGGTTGAAACACATGGCGCCTTAAAACAATTGGCCGTAAGTTTAAATAAAATAGCCAATGATATTCGCATGATGGCATCTGGCCCAAGAAGTGGCATTGGTGAAATCATTATTCCTGCCAATGAACCTGGAAGCTCCATCATGCCCGGAAAAGTGAATCCTACACAATGTGAAGCCCTAACCATGGTTTGTGCCCAAGTTATTGGCAATGATGTTGCCGTAACCGTCGGTGGCACCCAAGGTCATTATGAATTGAATGTTTTCAAACCCATGATGGCAGCAAACCTATTGCAATCTGCTCAGTTACTTGGTGATGCCTGTAAGAGTTTTGATGAGCACTGTGCACAAGGCATTGAACCTAACCTTGACGTTATTAAGCACTTATTGAACAACTCTTTAATGTTGGTCACTGCATTAAACACAAAAATAGGGTATTATAAAGCTGCTGAAATAGCTAACACAGCACATAAAAATGGAACGACATTAAAAGAAGAAGCTATCAATTTAGGATATGTTACTGCAGAAGAGTATGACGAATGGGTGAAACCAGAAGATATGGTCGGCGGACTTAAATGATCATTGCCCAATAAGAATCTTCAAAAGATTTAATGCCTTCATAATTTTATAAAAAAGCAAGTTTATTTTTAATAACTTGCTTTTTTTTGTGCGTATTCCGCAGTTCATTTATATAAATCGCAATTATGTCCATACTCATTATCAATATCAAGGAGCTGATTCAAGTTAGAGAAAACAACGTGACCATAGTCAAGGGGTCCGACATGAAAATCCTTCCCACCATTAAAAATGCTTATCTTATTATAGAGCATGACACCATTGTTGAATATGGCCCGATGTCAGACTTTATTGATTATAATGCTGAAGAAGTTATTGATGCCAAAGGGAAAATGGTGCTACCTGCGTGGTGTGATTCCCATACCCATATTGTGTATGCCGGAGATCGATCTCAAGAATTTGTAGACCGCATCAATGGCTTGTCTTATGAAGAAATTGCCGAACGTGGCGGAGGCATACTCAATTCTGCTGAAGTACTTCAAAACACTTCAGAAGAAGAGCTTTATCAACAATCATTAAAACGATTGAATAACGTGATGCAATTGGGTACGGGCGCGATAGAAATAAAATCGGGCTATGGCCTAACGGTAGAAGCCGAATTGAAAATGCTCCGTGTAATTAAACGACTCAAAAAAGAGTCATTGGCAACTATAAAAACTACATTACTTGCTGCGCATGCTGTTCCTAAAGAGTTTAAAGAGAATAAGCAAGGTTTTGTAGATCGTGTAGTTTCTGAAATGATTCCTGAAGTTGCCCAGTCGAAACTTGCCGATTATATAGATGTGTTTTGTGAAAAAGGATATTTCGATTTAGAGGATACAGATAGAATTTTAACCGCTGGAAAAGCATTCGGTCTAATTCCCAAGATCCACGTCAACCAATTCAATGCCTTTGGAGGTGTAGCCCTTGCCGTTAAGCATAAGGCGCTTTCTGTAGACCATCTTGAAGAAATGAGAGCAGAAGACATAGAAGCCTTGATCAACAGCACTACAATGCCCGTAGCACTTCCCTCCTGTTCATATTTCTTAAGTATTCCTTACACACCGGCACGTCAAATTATGGATGCTGGACTGCCGTTGGCATTGGCTACTGATTATAATCCAGGGTCCACGCCAAGTGGCAATATGAACTTTGTAGTGAGTACAGCGTGCATCAAATTAAGAATGACGCCAGAAGAAGCCATTAATGCCGCTACAATAAATGGTGCTTATGCCATGGGTATTTCAAATCAATATGGAAGCATCTGTAGAGGGAAAAAAGCAAATATCATCATCACAAAAGAAATTGAAAGCTATAATAACCTTCCGTATGCTTTTGGCGATAATCTTATAGACAAAGTAATCATTAGAGGAAAAGTTTTGGAGTAAAAGCCTTGGAATAGAGCCCACGAGGTATTAAAATTCCAAAAAATATTAAATTCCACTTTCCTAAAACAACAAACAAAACGGCGCAAAGTCTCGGAGAATTCAGCTGTAAATAGGATTATTCATCGTCATAACGTATCGATGTCGTACTTCATTTAAAATATAAAAAAACCCGAAAATCAAATGACTTTCGGGTTTTAATTATTTATATGATAATCTCTATCTATTCTAAAGTAAACTCAGTAGTTGAAACCAATTCTTTCTTGTTGAAAATATTTACCACATAACGTCCTTTGGAAAATTCTCCTTTTGGAGATACAAACTCACAGATATTTAGGTTTCTGTTTTCATAGTTGAATTTACTTATCAAACTATAGTTCAAAACCGTTTCACCGAATTGAATTTGTTCATTGGCTCCCAACACATTATCGCTTGGATCCAAGACCTGTACGTATAATTCTTTATCTCCAGCACCTACCAAAGTGTTTTTTGCAACCGTATAGCACAGTCTAATCTTATCACTACGACGTGCTCTTTCAGTTGGTATTAATTTCCCTGAACTTCTCTCAATCACACCAAATGCCTTTAAGCCTACAGCTTGCAACACCGCAGCATTTTCAACTACCGTTGCCAATTCTGTGTTTTGGACCAATAATGAATCTGTAAACATGGTTCGCTCCGCCAATCTTACATTCGTACTATCCAATGAGGTCGCTAAAAGTGAATTTTCAATTTTAAGTTTATCATTTTCAGCCAAAAGGACATTCATTTCCTCTTGTAATGATAAATACTTCTTTCTAAAACTCATTAAGCTGTTCACACTGTTTTGAGATATTTTCAAAGAATCCATCAAGCCCTGAATTCTGTTTCTAGCTTCAGCTAAGTCTTCATTGGCTACTTTGTTTTCACCTATGGCAATATCATACTGCTTGGCCATATTGCTTAAGTCATTCATAACCAACTGTTTTTCCTTGGTTAACTCAGCTTCATTTTGTTTTTTGTCATTGTATAATTTTGAGGTATAAAAACCTGTTCCAATAAACAGGGCTAATAGAATACCCAAGGCAATCTTTAATCCGGTATTTTTGTTATTGTTTGCACTTTCCATAAGTTTTGTTTTTAGTTATTGATACTTAAATTAACACTAGTTTTGTTATTTTTGATTATTGGGAAAATTAAAAATGTAATTTTAATTCATCAAATGTAAAATTAAAATCTCAAAAATGGAGAAACTTGTTCTATTTAATCAAAACGCTTTAGACAGATTAATTAAAAAAAGAGCTAATGAATCCAAATTTGGAGAACATGTTCAATTACTTTCCAATTCTACCCATATATACGAATCGTTAAGTCCTTTGGACGTTGACTATGTCATATTTGGAATTCCAGAAGATGTAGGCGTGTTTGCAAACTATGGAAATCGAGGTGCTGCCAAGGCATGGGACGCAACTCTAAAGGTTTTGTTAAACATTCAAAGCAATGGATTTACGAATGCCAATAAAGTGCTCATTCTTGGCCATTTAGACTTCTCAAAAGAGATGAAAAAGGTTGATTCCTATGACGCCGCCGATAAAAAACACATTGAAAAGGCCAGAAAACTTACCGAAAAAATTGATAGACATGTAACTGACTTAGTCTATCAAATTGTCAAGTCAGGAAAAAAACCCATTATCATTGGAGGTGGACATAATAATGCCTACGGCAATTTAAAAGGCAGTTCCTTAGCTTTTAAAAAACCTATCAATGCGGTCAATTTCGATGCACACTCTGATTTTAGACGTGAAGAAGGTCGACATAGTGGAAACGGCTTCAGTTATGCCTATGTAGAAGGGTTTTTAAAAAACTATTTTATTTTTGGACTGCATGAAAACTATACCTCAGACCACATTTTTAAAACTTTGGACAGATTTAAAGCATTGCAGTTTAATACCTTTGAAGCATTAACGATAAGAAAAGATAAAAAATTTAAAGCCGAATTGGCTCGGGCGGCAAAGCACATTGCCGATAAACCTTTTGGAGTTGAAGTAGATTGTGATGCCATCAAATATATTCCTAGTAGCGCCATGACACCTAGCGGATTCAGTATTAAAAAAGCCAGAGCTTTTGTGACTTATTTTGGAAAACAGACCAATGCCACCTATCTGCATATTTGTGAAGCAGCTCCAACGACTGAAACAGAAACCATTGTAGGCAAACTCATTACGTATTTAATCACCGATTTCATGAGGGCAAACCAATCAATTTATGAAAAAGAATAAACAATATCGTATCGATTTATGGTTATTTATAGGAAGCATTGCCGTATTGCTTTACCTATTGTTCATGAACCTTATGTTTGAAGAGTCGGGCCAAAATGCCTTCAAGGCAGTTATGGAATGGATCACTATTCCGATTTTTGTCATGGGTGCGTTTATACCCTTGATCGTTATTTTTAGATTTATAATGAAAAAAACTGAAAGTCGATCTTTAGCTGTTCTAGCCTTACTCTTTTCATTGTTGACCGCAGTGATGATTGGATATACCACATTAGTTTAGTCAGTAGACCTTTTGAACGATAATTGAAATACCTTTTATTAAAACAAATAAAGTTATCTAATTTTCTGACCTAAGTCAAAATACCTTTAAATAACTAGGGACTCTTGGGACCATAATGTGGTCAAATTCCAGACTTTTGGAGCACTACCGCCCATAAGTGCTATTAATTTCCTGTTAAATCAGTTACCAACCGACTTCAGGGAATCAATCGCACGTTGCAATTTTTCGATTTCATCAGCGTTAGCGTTAATTTTTGGAATGGATTGGATGGAATCGATTGATTTTTGGACATCCAAGCTTGGTGGCACCGTGATTTCGTCATAATAGTAGCCAATGCCTTCACTCGCTCTCCAAGCCTCGTTTAGCTCATCGTAAACCGTTTTGTCCCATTGACTCGGGTGTTTCACATCAATCCAGATCACATTGCGATATTCACTGTCAACCAAGGCCAAATCGGGGGTTGCAGAACCGTCAAACTTTTGTGAATCGGCTTGTACGGCCGATACCGTTCCTAAGAAAAACATGCGCCTGCGTCCTGCAATATCCTTAATATACGGTCTGAACTCCACAGGCTTATTAACCGACCAATCGTATTCCTTACGCGATTCAATGATTTTCAAAGGCATGGCAGACACACCTGCATAACCTTGCTTTTTACTGGCATGGTCATAATAGTAAAGCTTATCCGTGCCATCTGCCGGTACAAAAACACTATAGGTCAAACTGGTGCGTTCCTCTCCAATGGGCTCCAATCCAAACCAGTGGTACAAACCACTATAAGCTTCAGCATCCACATCATCAAAGTTAAAATCGGTTACAAAAGGCTGTTCATTTTGGTCATCGGGCATATCCGGAATCTTTACAGCGGTTTGCATTTTCCATGGCAGAGGATCTGTAAAGCCTCCCAAAAACTTTAGGGACTCTGCTTGCAAGCGCGATACATTTTCTGATAAGGTGTTTTGCTTGGTCAAAAACGGATGGTTTTTCATTTCTTCCGGACTGATATAGGTGCCCTTTCCAATCAGGACGCGCTCCATATAGTCGTTAAAATTGTGCTTCCCACTATCAATGATCATTACGCCACCAAAAGTTGGATAAGGAAAAAAGAAACCTTTCCACTTAATTAAACTGACCACTTCCACCCAATTTCCTGAGTCGTTTTTCATATAAAACGTATCTCCAGGCTCCATGGTAAACAACTGAAAAAAATTGAAGCGCTGCACTACGGCATTATAGGTATTTCGACTGAATTTCAAGGATTCGCCAATCGAGAAAGTCACTGGAATACGATTCTCATTAGAAAACCTCGGAAATGGCGAAGTACTTGATACGGAAAAAATTTCTTCAGTATTCTCGCTAATTTGCTGCATGGTGTATTTTTCGGAAGGTTGGATGGCCATAGTCCATCTGTTTTCATTGTCAATTCTTACCAAATGTGGCAAAGACACATCCTTAGTTTCTCCAACCGATTCATTAGCCATAGAGAAAATATTGCGCAAGGGTTGAATGCGTTCATTCTGTGTCAATGGCAATTCGTTGATTTCAACTCTATTCAAGTTATTGAAAACATTATAGGTTTTCATATAATCATACATTTTAAAGTGCCAACCAATAATATAAAGCAACCCTAAAAACAGAATTAAAAGTCCTAAAATTCCTAAACGGCGCCCCACACCTACTGCATTCCTAAATGCTCTAAGCCCAAAAAACAATACCAAACCTAATAAAAGGATTACAAAAATGTATTTTCTAATGAATAACAAAAATGGTTGGTAATCATCTCGAAGAAAAAACAACAAGATTATTAAAACCAAGGCACTAATGATGGTGATGGTTTTTTGTCTAGATCCTCTATTCCAATAGTTCTTTATCATGATGTTCTGTTGTCTGTTGTCTGTTGTCTGTTGTCTGTTGTTAAGATAAAAATGAAGTGTTAATCAAATCAATCAACAACCCGCCCGTACTGAAAAGGTACGTTCGGGCGGGTCGTAAATCGTAAGTCCAATTTACATCAACCCTTTATCCTTCAATCGCTCTCTTGCACTCTTTTTTGGTGGTTGTGGTTCTTCTTCAATTTCTTTTTTGGCTTCTTCCACCACTTTTGGTTCTCTTGAAGTGATATCCTTGACAAAATCCTTGCTTTGCTCAATGGCATGATCAAATTTTTCTTCTAAAGAATCACTATGGGCATCGATAACTTTTTCGGATTTTAAAATAAATCCTCCGATATAAGTTCCCAAAAGTGTCCCAACAATACTTGAGGCAAATACGGAGATTGTCGCAATATCAATCGGAATCAAGAAGCGCACAATTAAAATTGCAACCAGAAAAATCATGGCAATAAATACCAAGCGCAGAATGAATTTTTGCTGATACATAAAGCCTGTTGGATCATTGGGCGACATTTGGAGTTTTTTGGAATACATCATTTTATTGAAAAGCCGATACATTCCGTTACCTGTAGATTCTCTCCAATAAAGAAGGATTCCGAATAAAATTGAGCCGATGAAAACGATGATTTCGAGTGTCATGTTATATAAGTTTGAAGCTTGAAGCACGAAGCTGGAAGCAGTGGTTATAAATGTTTTTTATACTATTTTAAATTTATTAACTTTCAGTAAATTATTGGAAAACCTGAACTTCGTACTAAAGACTCAATCTCAGTCCTTTTTAATTTTATTTCTGAAAGCAATCGTCATATTCATAAAATCAAAACAAGTTTTATAAAATTTCAAGAAACTTTCTTCATCAACATAATTTCTTCTTTTAGCTTTATGCAAACATGTCACCACTTCAGCAGTCGAACGAATTGCATAACCTAAAATCCTTCAATATTCGGCGTCAGATTGCGGAATAGATCCTTCTGAAATATTCAATGCGATAGAATCTGAAGCTCTTCTAATCTGTGATGACAAATTATACAACTCTTCTTTCGGGAATTTATAAGCCAATTGATTCATATCTTCGCCTAAATCCACTGCTTTTTGCCAAATCAATAAATTTTCAAGTTTAAACTGCATGTTTTTTAATCATAAAGATATAAAACTTCATGCTTCGTGCTTCCAACTTCTTTATTTATATATTGTTACGAATCGTCGCAATCACCCAATCTTTCAGCGAATCATCCCAATCTCTGTACTTTTTATAAAACTGTTCCTTGTCGTACCAATACAGGAATAATACATCTAAAGACGAAATATTCACCAACAATTTCCAGATCAAATCCTGATGTTTTGGATTTAAGGACGAATGTGGTTGCTGTAAAGCTTCAAAAAGTTCCACATCGACAATATCTGCCAATTTATATTGATTGCTGACTTCCATCTTTTCAAGGTACAATTCCACGCTCATCACCCTTTTCCGATCTTCAATGGGCAATTTGTTCAAATAGCCTTTAAACAATACTTTATCATCCAAAATATCTTTGATAGGATGTTGAGTTTCCTTTAAAAACTGCGAAAACATAAATTTTTTGATCCGTTCATATCGCGCTGTCTTGACCACGTCATCCAAATTATATTCAATAATCAGATGGTCGCGTAATTTGTCTAACAACTCAGGCTGTGAAATGTGATAAATCAACACGTCGTGAGAGGTATCCTTAATGGCTTCCTTATGCCATTTTTCATCTTCAAACACTACAATTGGCGTGATAAAATCGCGCAACACATAAACACCTCCAAAGGCTTTTGTGTAAAATGAATCTGTTGCAAAATACAGCTCATTAAGCTCTAAATTTCTATGTCTTAAGTCGCCATAAGTTTTTGCTGATTCCAGCAAGCGTTGGTGCAGATTTTCATCAATAAAATTATGCCCTTGTTTAAATGTATTGATCAGCTCAAACTGCTGTTTTTGTACTTTATCAAGATTGTTGATCAGTTTAAAGCTAATGGAAATATCCTTGTATTTCAATACATCCAGAGGCTCATAAAAGGCATCAATATATTGGTCAAAATCTACGCAAATGGCACAATCTCTGGTAATGTCATTAATCCGATCACCATGGGTCTTGAAAATTAGTTGCATCATATCCCGGTCAAAGGTGTGAAAAGGCATATACACAGGTTTTCCTTTTTGAAACGGCGTAATAATTATAGCATTCGGATTGGCTTCACCATTATTCAGATAATGGATTACCTTTTTTTCTTCAGCAATTTCAGGGCTCCAACCCAAGCCGTCGATTGAAAAACTTGTGAGCTTTGTTTCAGTCAACCCTAAAATTTTAAGGCACTGATTATAGCGCTCTACCAATTTCCCACTGATTGGGATGAGATCGTTTCTAAATAATTGAGCTGCTTTTAGTTTTTCCATATTTACTTCCCACGAAAGTGGGAATCTCTATTTTTAATTGGTTTCTTGTTTTCCACCTTCGCTTTGCCACCCGCCTCTACAGAAGTTTCGGGCAAGCGGACGGGCAGGCTTGTTTCTAAGTTGAATTTATTCTCTATTCTTTATTAAATCATTTATCTGGGCATATTGCAACAGAATAACCGTTTTAGCGTCTAAAATCTCTCCAGATACCATCATTTCCAAGGCCTTGGAAAACGGTATTTCCATCACTTCAATCTCTTCATGTTCACTTGCCAATCCTCCACCTTCATTGACTTTCATTTCTTCAGAATATGGCGCTACATACAAATACATCTTTTCGGTTAAGGCGCCAGGTGACATATATGTTTCCATTACCTTTTTAACATCCTTTACCAGGTATCCAACCTCCTCTTCCACTTCCCGAATTATGGTGGACTCAGGCAAATCATTGTCATCTATAGCGCCAGCACAGACTTCAATGGACATCGCTTCGTCTTTATTGGTATGGTATATTGGCATTCGGAATTGTTTAGTCAAAATAATGGTGCCCTTATCAACATTGTATAATAAAATTCCGGTGCCATGCCCACGATCATAGCTTTCTCTCGAAATGCGTTTCCATGTGCCATCTTTGAACCGGTAATCATAATTGATCTCCAATAAAGTAGCCCAAGCTTTGGAAAGTGTTCTATAGACGATGTTTTTTATGTTGTTTGACATTGAAATTTTTCTTGTTTCTTGTTTCTTGTTTCCCTCCTCCGCAAATGCTACCCGTCTCTAGAAAAGTTTCGGGCAAGTGGACGGGCAGGCTTGTCTCTAAGTTAGATTTATTTTTTAGTCTATTTTCTATACTCTATTCTCTACTTTTCAAACTTCTTTCGTGCTTCCAATTCTATATGAAGTTGATTGACTCTTGAATCAACCTGACGCTTGAAATCGGTGTCAGCAATGGTGGCCACGTTATCTAGATAACGCACAACCTCCTGACGTCTTATTTCAGAAAAATCGAGGCCTTTCATATTGGCCCGCATCAATTCCTGAAGCATGTTGAATTTGGTCTCATAAGTCTGCTTAAAATATATTTCGGGATTATCAAACCATGAGGGTTCCAAATCAAAATCGGTTAAGCGCAATGAGATGGCCGATTGTATATTCCGAACATCTCTTGACGAAAAGAACGGAAAAACCTTTTGAATTTCTTTATATAAATGGGCATAAAACTGGTGTTCGTCGGTTTGAAACTGTTTTTCAACCTGATCATAAACGGCATGCACACGTTCTTCTGCAGGCTTATCAACAGCACTTAATATCTCTCCCATGTTTTTGGCCAAACCTTGATCCTGAAGATAGTTATAATGATTAGGGTCTTTCATATTTACAAAATCCGGCATGGTATTCTGCAACTTACGCCACCATAAATGATCCTGGTCCAAAAAGTCATGCTCGGTTCTTGCGCCGTCGATTTTGAATCGACCTTGCACACGCGAGATCACTGCTTTATCCAGCATTTCCGGTAAATTAGTGAACAATCCGATGGAGCTATTACCGTAATTTACCGCGTAAGCCCCTTCCGTATATCTCAAAAACACGCCAATAACCTCTTTAACACCGGCAGACACACCTTGTGCGGTTCGTTCCTGCAAGTTGTTTTCGGCATCGTCAATAGGTGCAAAAATCAGTTTTGACGGATCTTGCATTGGCCTCATCCATTCCACCATTTTCTCAGCAGAACCACCTTGAAAGGTGGAAATCAAAGTATCGGGCATAGGATGGAATAAAAACGGAATCTCCAAATGGTCACAATGTTCCTTTAGTTTAGTAGCGATGGCCGCAATAAGCATACTTTTTCCTGTTCCAGGAATACCGTAACCCATAAAGACTGGCATAAATCCGCCCAATTCCTGAAACGGATTCTTTTTGGCGGTAAAATCGTAACTCAGCATTCGCTCCGTTAATCGTCGTGCAAAATGTTTGGCGTCTTTGTTTCCGACAATCTGCTCAAACTTAATTTTGTTGAATTCGACACTTTTGGCAGCACCGGCAAAAACGTTGTTCCATCCCGATATTGCAAATTCCGTATGCTCTAACTTGTAAGTCCTGTCCACAATGGTTTCCTGGTACTCCAAGGTAGATTTCCGCATTTGAATTTCATCAATCAATGCTTCAAAGAAGACCACTGTGAAATCGGCCACATCCTTATCACTTTTGATAATCTCAGGATGTCCCAAATACTTGTCATAATAGAACAAGGTGCAGGCAACTCCTTTTAAAGGAGATAAAAGAGAAACTTCGGGAATACCCGCAAATTTTTGCTTCATCACACTCAAATCGTCAGATGCATAAGGTTTTAAATTGTGTAAAATATGATAGGCCGCTGAAAACAACATGAAGGCAGTTGCAGTATGCATTTTACTTTCATATTCCCTCTTACCCATGCTGTCCAATGATGCTTTACGCTCATTTAAACTGGATAATCCTGAAGCATCATAATAGCTATCCTTGATCCAGATGCCTAAAGTCAAACCTTCCTGAACGGCATATAAGGTTTGGTTAAGCAATACAGGAATGGCGATGGAATCAGGAAGCAAACGCTTTTTAAGCTCCAAAATCGTTTTGGACACCGATGTGGTTTCTGCTATATTAGAGCCGTTATTGGCTCTGGAAAGATAGAGGAGAATGGAATCGTCTTTGGCGTCTTTATCCTTGTTTTTGGCGCGTTGCCCTTGTTCCCATTGGATACTTTTTAGATACGATGCGGCTTCATCACGAAGCATATCGAGGTCATTTTGTTTTATGGGAAATGTTGAGTTTTGTTGCATATTTTTTAGTCCTCAGTTGGCAGTCTTCAGTATTCAGTCGTGGAATGCCTTTATTATTTTAATCCAAATTTATCTGGATTATTAATCATATAGTTCAAGAGTCTCCCAATTTCTTCACTCTTTAATTGTAGTTCTTCTCTCTTTGTATTATCGATGTAATGACAAGCTAATGCAAAGTCTAACCATAATTGGGTTTCTGAATTTTCGCTATCAGCATCTGACAATTTACTTTTAAAATGTTTTTCATATTGACGTTTTCAATAAGCTTCAGCAATTGCAGAACACACAGCTCGACTTGATCTAACCATTTGCGAAGTCAACAAAAATTGCTCAGATTTAGGAAACTCTTTTGTTAGGTGAAAAATATCCATCGCTAAATCAAATCCTTTCTGATATGCCAATAACTTTTTAAAACTCATTTCATTGATTTTGAGCAAAGTTCATAAATTATTTTTCAGTATCTGTCTTCCACGCAACTGTTGATTGTTAACTGTTGACTGTTGACTGCCAACTTACATCAATTCCTCTACGGAAATTTAATCCACCTTCCCGAAAAAAGAGAAGGAATTTCTTCGTTTATTTATAAAAACTTCCAATTCTTCGCAATTAAAAGTCTTGATTCTTGATTCTATGAGCGCAGCGGTCTTGGTTCTATTTTACACTTTACTTATTTCCAAATCCGCAATCTGAATCGGAGGTTTTGCCAACCCATTCATGATTTCCGGTGTTTTACTGTATAATAATTGAATGATGCGATGGGGTGCCAAGACATAACTTTTATGAATGGGGTCGTTCCATTTTTGCAAAATTTGTTTAGAGAAATAACCTCCTTCACTAAATTCGCTGCCTGAAAATACTTCATCAACACTTAAGGACAATGCATAGGATTCCAACGGCACCACTTTTTCTGCAATGCTCTTTAAAATCGCATGGGTAATTTGGTTTTCATCTTTCGCAAATACATTGTGGAAAGGTCCCAAATCGATGCGTTTGATGTGTTTTGGCTTTATGTCCTTGAGTTTTCTATCGATACCATAAGCCATGACATCGAGGTTCATTTCTCGATCTGCGGTGTTCTTGAGAACCTCATAAATTTGAGTTTTGTAAGTTTCTATATTGGTACCTTCAAAATCAAAGTACATATAACAGATAAAAGGTCGGTTGCAACCCACGTCAAAAAAACTCCAACTGGTCATAAATTCAGCTGCAGAATTTCCTGGTGCCTTGATTATTTTTCCTTGGACAAACCGATTAAAAATAAACTTCTGCTCTACTGAAGTATAATAAACAATGGAGGCCGCTTGAAACAATCTGCTTTTTTTAATGGGTTCTTTCTTTCGAAGCAAGGTATCCAAAAACTCCTCCTGTAGCTCACTCACATCCTTAAGCTTGTTGACGTAGTTTTCCTTTAATGACAAATCATTGAACAGATACCGGAATTCCAAATAATTGGGAAAACCGGATTCGGTCAGATCCACTTTCATATTCTCCTCTTCGTCATACATATACTTGACCCGCATGGCTTCAATGGAATACAATAGCAAATCAGCATATTGTTTAAAAAAAATGAGTTCCTGATGAGTGCACAGATTTTCACGTTGTGCACTCACTATTAATTCTTTTAGCGCAAAATCGACCATTTTATGATAAAACACATACTGCTCCTTGGAATCGAGATATGCAGAATCTAATGGTGTTACGATGTGATTGATGGACACTTTTATAATTAAAAATTAATAATGCAAAATTATGAATTACTCCTAATGTAGCTATAACCGAAACACACGTTAAGGGTTGCAGCGGCATCCTTTTTTGTTTGGAGGGCGAGTTTAGCGAAACCTTCAATCAAAAAAGACACGGCGAAAAGCCTGACCACACTTTTCGCGTGGGAACGCCCTAAATAAAAAATCATATAGACCCCACAGGTTTTGAAAACCTTTAAATGCCGTCATCATCTTTTTATCAGGACAATAGATCGTCGCTATTGGTTTCAGGTTTTGGCGTTGCCGCCGGTTTTCCTGCATCGACATTTCCTGAAGGCTTCGTAGCGTCAGCTTTATAGTAATCCTCAAAGATCTCTTTCATGTCTATACCGTAGCGCTCCGCAAAATTCTTTTGAATATCGGCATCTTTAGTACGGATTTCCTGTAAAGCTTCTGCGTAACTGCTATAAACTCCTTGCATCACTTTTTCGTGGACAGGAATATTATCCATCATTTCCTGACGTGCTTTGGCACTTGCGGTATGCATTGATGCTAAGGTTTCTCCAATATGCTCATCGGTCTTGACCCCTAAATGTTCTAAAATAGCCGCAAATTCCTGATCTGTGCGCGCTTTTAAAGCCACAACATATCCGTCATAGTATTTAAGACGCTCTTCGGTATCACTCTTTAGTTTAGCACGGTGTGTCTGTAAGTTGCTACGTAGAGATGTCAATACTTTAATGGTCAAGTTGTGTTTATGCACAAAACTATCTTTACTCGCCGCCAACGTAGTATAGGCATTTTTAAGACCTTCCAACTCTTCTATCTTTTGTTCCAAAGTTGTGACTTTGCCTACAGACTGAGCATAGTCGGCCGATTGCTTATCGACAATTTCATCCAATTCCTGACGGGCCTGTTTTAACAGGGCGTAGTGATCATCGAGTTTGGCTTCTACTTCTTTCTTCTTTTCTAAAGCGCGGGTATGATTTTTAGTAGCCTCAACAATAGCAATCTGAAGCTTGTCTTCCACTTCTTTAATTTCAACTTCCCTGTTTTTTAATCGGGATACCGCAGCCTGACTCTTATAGGACAGTTCGGCCAGAAGTGTTTGTACATCGGCACTCTCAATACGCTCTTGGAACATGGCTTTTGCTTTATTATCAGCACCAGCCCTAACTTTCTCTGCTTCCTTAAACTCCTGTTCTTCCTGTTTGATTTTGCTTTTACGTCCCCAAAGATTGTTCCACCAGGTATCTGGTTTATTGCGTGCATCCTCCAATTCAATGCGAGCACGTTCCAACGCTTTTTGGGCATCGTCAATGACACGTTGCTCATCGGCATTGAGAGAAGAGAACTTTTCAAAGATAATCCCCACTTCGTCCTGATAATCTGTAAGGTCCTTGATGGCATCCAAAAGTGTTGTTCGATCCTTTTCTGCCATATGCACCACATCATCAAGTGTGGCGTTCAGGATTTTTTGGCGGGACTGTGGATCGTCTTCCTGGGCAAGCTTAGACTTCATGGTGTCAATGGCTTTCCCCCAATTGACATCCACTTTACCAGTTTTTTCGTTGGAATTGGTTTCTAATAAATCAAAATCATCTGACATATAGTATATGGTTTAAGTATGTTCAAAAAAATTAGTGAGTAGCAATTTCGTTAAAAATTATCAGTTTCAAAATTATTACACCTTTAATTATATGTAATAAATGTTATTAAATTGTTACAGACTATTAAAATATATTTTAAAGTCACTACCTTTAAGAGACAAAAATCAGACAAATGAAACATGTAAGTTTTATCGCCTCAGCCTTGATCGTGCTATCGTTTAACTGTAAAAACAATCCTGAAAAAGTTGTAGAAACAGCGTCAACATCGTCCAATGAGCTGCACGAGACCATTAATAATGAAGAGATAAAAATCATTCCAATAAATCATGCCACAATGGTTTTATCTCATATAGACCAAGTCGTTTATGTTGATCCTGTGGGTGGTATTGAAGCATTTTCAGGACAGGAACAACCAGATTATATTTTGATCACCGATATTCATGGGGATCATTTAGACCCAACCACTTTAGAAAATATGGCATTGGAATCTACGACGCTCATTGTCCCTCAAGCGGTGAAAGAAAAGTTGCCCGAAATAAAGGCTAAGGAAATTATAGTTATGAATAATGGGGATACCCAGGATCTTGGACCCTTTTCCATTGAAGCCATTCCGATGTACAATTTAAGAGAAGAAGCCTTAAAATTTCATGAAAAAGGGAGAGGTAACGGATATGTTTTAAATTGGAACAATCAAAGGATTTATATTTCTGGAGATACTGAGGATATTCCCGAAATGCGGAATCTAAAAGATATTGACATCGCATTTGTATGCATGAACCTCCCCTATACAATGACAGTTGAAAGTGCCGCAAGTGCGGTATTGGATTTTAAGCCCAAAAAAGTATATCCGTATCATTATAGAGGTAAGGATGGAATGAGTGATGTTGACAAATTTAAATCCATTGTAAATAAGGCCAACCCAAACATTGAAACAGTGCAGTTAATCTGGTATAAGTGACGGGTTGTCGATTGGGATGTCCTGCTAAAAACTGAATCGGTTCATAACTTTTTTAGTATGATATAGTTACGGAATAAATTAATAATGTATATTTGAACAGCCAACCAAATCTAATTGCATAAATCATGTCTTTAAACCTATACAAAGTCTCCCAATTAGCCGTGGTAAGTACAGAACACCTTACCATAGTTTTGCTTATAACCGCTGGTGTATTTTTGTTTTTTATAGCTCTGGCCGTAATTAAAATGTATAAATTAAAAGCGGAAAATAAGCGGTTAACTGATAGTGAAGCTTTTAAGGCTGAAGTTGATGAGAGTTACAAGGATTTTACGGATGGTCATTTATATGACAATAACTAAAATATTCAAAATTCAAATTCCAAACACCGATAACCCAATGACTATATAATAAAAAAAATGCCGTTCGACGAACGGCATTTTTTATTAGCGTACTAATTTTTTGTACTTAAGTCGTTTTGGTGTCAGATCGCCACCAAGACGTTTCTTCTTATTTTCTTCATACTCACTAAAGCTACCTTCAAAGAAATACACTTGGGAATTACCTTCAAACGCTAGTATATGCGTACAAATCCTATCCAAAAACCATCTATCGTGACTGATCACCACGGCACAACCCGCAAAATTCTCAAGACCTTCCTCTAATGCTCTTAGTGTATTGACATCTAAATCGTTGGTTGGCTCATCCAAAAGTAAGACGTTACCTTCTTCCTTAAGTGTCATGGCCAAATGTAATCGGTTACGCTCACCCCCTGAAAGGAGTTTAACTTTTTTATTCTGTTCACTTCCGGAGAAGTTAAAGCGACTTAGGTAAGCTCTGGAGTTGACTTGTTTTCCACCCATCATGATCAGTTCCTGCTCGTCACTAAAGTTTTGCCAAATCGTTTTTTCGGGATCAATATTGGAATGTTTTTGATCTACATAAGCCAATTTCGCAGTCTCTCCCACCTTAAACTCACCTTTGTCTGGAGTTTCCTCACCCATGATCATTTTGAAAATAGTGGTTTTACCCGCACCATTCGGACCAATGACCCCAACAATACCTGCTTGAGGTAAATTGAAATTTAGATCTTCATAAAGTAATTTGTCGTCGTAACCTTTGCTCACGCCAATCGCTTCAATTACATTCGTTCCTAAGCGAGGTCCGTTAGGAATGTATATCTCCAATTTTTCGTCAAGTTGCTTTTGATCCTGACTCATCAATTTATCGTAATTGTTCAAACGTGCTTTTTGTTTGGTTTGACGTCCCTTAGCACCTTGACGCACCCATTCCAACTCACGTTCCAAAGTTTTTTGACGCTTGGAAGCCGTTTTGCTCTCTTGTGCCATTCGTAATGACTTCTGCTCCAACCATGATGAATAGTTTCCTTTCCATGGAATACCTTCACCTCTATCAAGTTCTAAAATCCACCCGGCCACATTATCCAAGAAATATCTATCGTGGGTTACCGCGATAATCGTTCCTTTGTATTGAGACAAATGGTGCTCCAACCAATGTACGGATTCCGCATCCAAGTGGTTGGTAGGCTCATCTAACAACAACACATCAGGTTCTTGTAAAAGGAGTCGGCATAAAGCCACACGACGTCGCTCACCACCGGAAAGTACCCCAATTTTTTTATCACCATCCGGAGTTCTTAGCGCGTCCATGGCGATTTCCAATTTTGTATCCAACTCCCAAGCATTGGAGGCGTCAATTTTATCTTGCAGTTCTGCTTGACGGTTCATCAACTTTTCCATTTTGTCTGGATCAGAATACACTTCTTCCAACCCAAACATATCGTTGATTTTATTGTATTCATCAAGGATGGCTACTGTTTCCGCTGCTCCTTCACGAACCACTTCAATGACTGTCTTACTGTCATCCAATTGTGGTTCTTGCTCTAAAAAGCCTACCGAGTAGTCCTGAAGAAAAGTCACATCGCCCTGATAGTTTTTATCCTGTCCGGCAATAATTTTTAAAAGAGTGGATTTCCCGGAACCATTAAGTCCCAGAATACCAATTTTAGCCCCATAAAAGAAGCTCAAATGAATGTTTTTCAATACTGGTGTATCCGCACCTTTAAAAGTCTTGGTAAGACCACGCATTGAAAAAATTACTTTTTTATCGTCGCTCATTGTTATTTATAGTTTGTTGTTTTTAATTTGTAATTTGTAGTTTCCTGGCTTGGCTAATTCGGGACCAAGCTGGTGGTTTAAAAAATCAATCTCATTTGAAATTTTGGCCATTACATTCGGAATTTCTCAAATAATGCATCCAAACACCTGTTTTATTTATTCGATTACGCACATTTCTGAAAAGTTGATTAAATTGTTTTTAAATTATACAGTCATTATCCAGTGTACGATATACCCTTTATTTAAGTTCGCTTGAGGATCTCTTAGAATATCTTAAAAAGTTATGAAATTCATTCGAGCCATCTCTACAGAATCCTTCAGCAATATTATCCATAATTGAGTCTGAACTACCACCGAATTGATCTCTTAATCTTAAGTTTTTAGAAATTGGGGATGTTTGGAAAAGCTGTTCAACATAGTTGCGAATTTCTCCAACATGCTGCCATACTTCTTAATCTTCAAATCTATCTATTCTTGCCTATCTATAAACCATGAACTTTTTACACCCGTCCTTTAAGCGCATTGAACACCCAGGCGATGGCGAAGAAGCCAATGCCTACTGCTGCAAAACCATAACCTGCCACATCATCATATCTAAATGCGCCAAGAGCTATAAGTGCAACACCAACGATGATCATAATTGTTGTGGCCCAAGCCAAAACGGTATTTTTATTCATTGCCATATATCTTCATTTTTAAGGGAACTGCAAATATCGATTATTTTAACATAAAAACAGCTGTAAAAGTGGGTTTTTAAAAGGATTCTTAAAAATTGGATAGGTATAAATGAGTTGGATATTGCAATCATTTTACAAACCTTCCAATTAATAAACTAAATAGACTTTTGCGTGGATCATCGATAATTTTATTCCAAACAGATTTCCTATACACAAGTTATCAATTAACTTTTAATTATCATAATTTCTACGACTCCTTGAAACCTTAGCCTTAATTTTACCGCTTATTTTTTCTTATAAAGAATTTTAGAAATGAATAAAGCCTTATTATCATTGGCCATTGGTGGGTTTGGAATTGGATTGACTGAATTTGTAATCATGGGTATTCTCCCAGATGTGGCTTTTGCATTTGATATCAGTATTCCCGAGGCAGGGCATTTTATATCGGCCTATGCATTGGGTGTTGTTGTTGGCGCACCAATATTGACCGGCTTAGGCAGTAAATGGCCTGCAAATAAGGTGTTGTTGGCACTCATGTTATGGTTTACCGTTTTTAATACCTTATCGGCATTTGCTACAAGCTACAATTCGTTTATGATTGTCCGTTTTCTATCAGGATTGCCTCATGGCGCATTTTTTGGAATCGGTGCCGTCGTTGCCGGGAAATTATCAAAAGAAGGCAAAGAGGCACAGGGTATTGCCATTATGTTTAGTGGACTGACCGTTGCCAATCTTTTAGGAGTGCCTTTAGGAACTTATTTAGGTAAAAGTTTTGATTGGAGTCTTTCATTTTTAATGGTTGGCGTAGTAGGAATAATTGCTGTTTTAAGTGTTAAATTTTGGATGCCGGCTCTCGAAGAATCTTCTGAAAGCAATTTTTTAAAGGAGTTTCGGATTTTCAAACGCGTTGAATTGTGGCTCATCATTTTATTGACTACTATTGGTACGGGCGGGTTTTTTGCGTGGTACAGTTATATTTCTCCTTCGATTACTGAAGTTGCTGGGCATTCAGAAAATGTCGTTGCGTATGCTATGGTCCTGGCTGGCTTGGGCATGGTGATTGGGAATTTTGTTGGTGCCAAACTGACTGAAAAATTCGCACCCTTAAATACAGTAACAATTGTTCTTACTATGATGGTCATCTGCCTTTCGCTCAATGCGTATTTGGCATCAGATAAAACAATGATTTTAATAATGACCTTTATTATCGGCTTAGTATCCTTTGCCATATCGACGCCTATCCAATTGCTCATCATCCGGTCCTCAGAAGGATCTGAAACTTTAGGGTCTTCCCTTAATCAAAGTGCATTTAATACAGGTAACGCTTCTGGTGCCTACTTTGCAGGATTACCAATTGCCATGGGTTATGGTTATACCTCTGCAGATTGGGTAGGTGCAGCCATGGCCGCAACAGGAATCCTTATTGCCATCGCCATATATATCTTAAGAAATCGTCAGGCAAAAAACACGTAGTTTCAATATTGTTTTTTAATAATTGAAAACCCAGATCACCCCTATTGCCAATGATTCAAAGTGTCATGGCTATTCAAATCATAAGACTTTTCAACATGCATGACGATAAAACAAAGCTTATAACTATGAGCCCCAACCACAAGCCGTTTTCATCGATTTCATCATTATTTTATGAGGTCTTGATATTCCGCTTGTCTTTTTTCGAAAATTGCTTTTGCATAGGAACAAGAGGCAATAACTTTCAAGTTATTATTCCTCATAAACCTCACCGCCTCCTCAATCAACTGATAGCCTATCCCTTTTCCTCGTAATGATTTTGCCACTTCGGTATGATCAATATCTATAGTGGTTTCATCCTTATAATAATAAGTCATTTCTGCTTTTCTTTGTCCATCCATTTCGATATAGAACGAACCACTTTTTCCATTATCTGAGTGCTGAATGTCCAAAATTATAGCTGTTTTTCAAATAGTTCTACCTTGCGTTTCAGTTCATTATCTAAATCCGGATTTGTTATTTCACCGTTGGAGAAATTTGATTCAAATGATGGCAATGAAAAGTCAGCTACTATTTGCGCATCATGATGTGGAAAACGCTCTTTAGCCATGGTCAAAACAGAAATCCCTCCCCTTCGTCCTGGAGAAGTTGCCATAAGAAGCATCGGTTTACCATAAAACAATTTAGCTTCAGCTCTGGACATCCAGTCAAATAAATTTTTAAACACAGCTGAATAGGCGGCATTATTTTCGGCCAATGACAACACTATGCCATCGGATTGTTTGATATAATTTAAAAAAGACATAGCGTTTTCAGGAACACCATGGCTTTTTTCGTAATGTTTACTGAAAATCGGCAATTCAAAGTCATTCAAATCTAAAACGGTTACGTCAGCATCTTCAATTAATCCCGATGCATATACGGCGAGTTGTTTGTTAATTGAGTCTTTACTATTACTGCCTGCAAAAGCTAATATTTTAGTCATCCAATTTTGTGATTTTTTTATTAAAAATATAAGAAATTATCAATAGAACCATTGCGACCAAAGCTGAAATGTGTTCTCCATCGCCAATCATATAATGCGCAAAAAACGCCAAAATAAATGCAAAAAAGAAAGCTGCATAAGCCCATTCCTTTAGGACTTTAAAATTGGGGTTCCACAGTGCAATCAATCCCAAAAGTTTTAGGACGGCATAAGGATAAATAAGGTAAGTTGGGTAACCAAAATTGATAAACATTTCTGATACTTCCTCGTAATTAAAGAAATACATGCCCGCAGAGAAAAGCAGCAATAATGTCAATAATCCTGTGGATACATAATAAACAATTTTATTTGTCTTCATAAGAGTTCTAATTTACTTTCCAAGGCAAATATAGGTTAAAAAATTTTGCGCTCCTAGGATGGTATTTATATGATATACTTATAAAAAAATAATTCGTCGTTATCCTTATGCGCTTCTTTTGTATAACTTTTAAAGTTTGTATTTTTACAACAAACTAAAAAACTGCAATGGACCTTAACTTCAACAAAAACGAAGATCACAACAAACTTCAACTCTCTTCTTTACGCCAACGTCTTGCCAAGGTAAAATTGGGTGGCGGACAAAAAAGCATCGACAAACAACATGAAAAAGGTAAAATGACCGCCAGAGAGCGCATCAATTACCTATTGGACCCAAAAGCAAAATCCATTGAAATAGCAGCGTTTGCGGGCGAAGACATGTATGAAGAACACGGGGGATGCCCTTCGGGAGGTGTGGTCGTAAAAATAGGTTATGTTAAAGGACAGCAATGTATTGTAGTTGCCAACGATGCCACAGTCAAGGCTGGGGCTTGGTTCCCAATCACAGCAAAAAAGAATTTAAGAGCACAAGAAATCGCTATTGAAAACCGATTACCAATTATTTATTTAGTGGATTCTGCAGGTGTTTATTTACCGATGCAGGACGAAATTTTTCCAGATAAGGAACACTTTGGCCGCATCTTTAGAAATAACGCCATTATGAGCAGTATGGGCATCACCCAAATTGCAGCGGTGATGGGAAGTTGTGTGGCCGGTGGTGCGTATTTGCCTATCATGAGCGATGAAGCCTTAATTGTGGATAAAACAGGTAGTATTTTTCTTGCTGGAAGTTATTTGGTGAAAGCGGCCATTGGCGAAACTATAGACAACGAAACTTTAGGGGGTGCCACGACCCATTGCGAGATTTCTGGTGTCACCGATTATAAGGCAAAAGATGACAAAGATGCTCTGGACACCATAAAAAATATTATTGACAAGATTGGCGATTACGACAAGGCTGGATATAATCGTGCAAAACCTATAAAACCAAAAGAAAATCCGGAAGATATCTACGGCATTATTCCAAGAAGTCGTACAGATCAGTACGACATGTACGAAGTCATCAAACGTTTGGTGGATGATTCAGAATATGACGAATACAAGGCAGGTTATGGAAAAACCATCATCACAGCCTATGCCCGCATCGATGGCTGGGCGGTAGGTATTGTGGCCAATCAACGTCAATTGGTAAAAACAACCAAGGGCGAAATGCAATTTGGTGGTGTAATCTATAACGATTCTGCCGATAAAGCCACCCGTTTTATTGCCAATTGCAACCAGAAGAAAATTCCTTTGGTGTTTATACAGGATGTTACGGGATTTATGGTGGGCAGTAAAAGTGAGCATAGCGGGATTATTAAAGATGGTGCGAAAATGGTGAATGCGGTGAGCAATTCAGTAGTCCCAAAATTCACCATTGTCATTGGGAACAGTTACGGTGCTGGAAATTATGCGATGTGTGGAAAAGCCTATGACCCGCGATTGATTGTGGCTTGGCCAAGTGCAGAATTGGCCGTAATGAGTGGCAATAGTGCCGCCAAAGTACTGCTCCAAATTGAAACGGCATCTCTTAAAAAGAAAGGTAAAACCATTACAAAAGAACAGGAAGACGAGCTTTTCAAAAAGATAAAAGACCGCTATGATGCGCAAGTATCACCTTACTATGCTGCTGCAAGAATCTGGACTGACGCCATTATTGATCCGTTGGATACAAGGACTTGGATCAGTATGGGCATTGAAGCAGCTAACCATTCACCTATAGAAAAGAAATTTAATATGGGCGTTTTACAAGTGTGATGGACACCACAAAAACCAAACGGCCCTTTTTTATCATTCTCTTATTAATTTTTGCTGGAGAGGCTATTTTTGTGCTTCCCTTTGTATTGGCGCGTATCTTTCGACCTACTTTTTTAGAGGTTTTTAACATCAATAATTTGGAATTGGGCAATTGCTTCTCTGTGTATGGGGTGGTTGCATTTATATCATACTTTTTTGGTGGCTCATTAGCAGACAAATATGCACCCAGAACCCTAATGGCAGTCGCACTTTTTATGACAGCCATCGGTGGTTTCTATATGGCCACCTTTCCCTCCTATTTTGCGATGAAACTGCTGTTTGGGTATTACGGATTTACCACCATTTTTTTGTTTTGGGCACCCATGATCAAAGCCACCAGAGTTTGGGGCGGACAAGATAAGCAGGGTCTCGCCTTTGGGTTTTTAGATGGTGGAAGAGGACTTGTCGCCGCAAGTTTTGGATCTCTTGGCGTTCTGGTCTTTTCATATATAATATCAATGCAGGTTTCTGAGACATCGATATTGGGTCATCAAAAAGCTTTCAAATATGTGATATGGGCCTCTTCTACTGTAATCTTGTTTATCGGAATTCTGGTGTACTACTTCCTTAAGCCCTTATCTTCTAACGTTGAAGCATTTCAAAGTCAAAAAAAAATATATACGCTTGAAAATTTCAAATCGGTTTTAAAATACCCAACAGTATGGCTGATGATGCTCATCATTTTATGTGCTTATGTGGGGTATAAAACTACCGATATCTTTAGTCTTTACGCCAAAGATGTTTTAGGTTACGACGATATAGGATCCGCAAAGATTGGCACCTACCTCCTTTACATAAGACCTGTAACTGGAATCGCCATCGGGCTATTGGCCGATAGAACTCGGGCTTCCTTATGGATCATTATTGGTTTCTTAATCATGATGCTGAGCAGTTTGTTTTTTGCTTCAGGCGTTATTTCGGACAACACCATCGGTCTATTTGTTATTTCAGTTGTTTTTATGGCCATTGGTGTCTATGCCACAAGAGTGCTTTACTTTGCGATCATGGAAGAGGCCAAATTGCCTTTGGCTATTACCGGCACCGCAGTCGGATTTATCTCAGTGGTTGGCTATACACCAGATATTTTTGCAGGACCGATGATAGGGGTGCTCTTAGACAACTCTCCAGGAGAGTTGGGACATCAGCACGTCTTTGTAGTAATGGCTATTTTCGCTTTAATAGGCTTCTGTGCGACGTTGGCGTTCTCCATAATAACCAGAAAGAAACTTATAGAAAGATAGGCCGGCTACCCCTTTTTTTCTTAATCAAAAATTAATGATGAAAACCTCATTGAGCGTCCGTTTTCAGCAATTTAAGTGTTTCTTTACGTTGAATTTTACCCGTTGCGGTTTCCTTAAACTTAGGAAGGGCGTAAACTTCTTTAGGAATTTCTAATTTATCCAACCCTTTAAGAGAAGAAGCTTTCAGAGTGTTTTCATCACTTTCTACAATAAGGATGAGTTTTTCACCTAAGTCTGGATCAGGTTCAGAAGCGATAAAAAAGCGCTCTTTAATTTGATCAGCAAGCTTGGCTTCAATTTGCTCTGGAAACAACTTAACTCCCCCTGAATTGATTATATTATCAATACGACCAATCAATTCAAACTCTGAAGCGGAATGTAATTTCACCACATCATTTGTAATTAAGCGCTCTGAAGTGACTTTTGGAGCGTCAATAATCAAACAGCCTCTGTCATCTTGCGAAATGGTGACTTTAGGGAACACCTTGAAATAATCCATTTTCTGTTTTCCATTCATTCGTCTTACCGCAACGTGGCTCACCGTTTCAGTCATTCCGTAAGTGGCATATATCTTAGTTTTCAGGCCTTGGATGGATGCTTCCAACGATTTTGATATTGCAGCGCCTCCAATGATCAAGGTTTTGATATTGTGGATGTATTTTACTGTGTTTTTCAATTGTATGGGAATCATGGCACAAAAATCGTAGGTCTTGCCGTAATCAAAAACAGGCTGTGTTGTTGGGTCTACAAAGTCAAGTTCCAGTCCTAATACCATCGCTCGTACCAACATCATTTTCCCTGCAATATAATGAGTTGGCAGACAAAGCAAAGCTGTTTGTCCTGGTTCCATTTTAAAATAGTCACCTGTGGCAATGGAAGAATTGACCATGGCTTGCTTGCTCACTTTCATCAATTTTGGTTGTCCTGTAGAACCCGATGTCCGTACATTGATATAATCTTTGGCGTCCAACCAATCCATTAGAAAATCGCCCATTACTTTTTCATAAGGTGCACCTTCCTTGACTAAGCTATAAGCAACTTCTTTAAGTTCCTCAGCAGTATAGTTATTAGCATTTAATTTGAATTTTAAATGGATTTTATCAAATGTTGGCGTCATTTTATGGGCTTTTTAATTCTAAATTAGTTGTCTTAACGAAGGTATTCATTTCAAGCGGAATCAGATCGGCTATCTCGGAAAAATATAAAAATTTATTCAGTTCCAATCTCATTGATCTCTTCCAATATTCTATACTCTTCTTTTGGAGGTTCAATGACTTTTCCAAATAGTTTTCCTTTCCAATCCGTCCATTTATAGACTCTTGAAAGAATTAACAAGATAATTGGAAACATGACAAAAACAGGCATGAATATATCCATGAACTCTGCGGCTTGCGGATCCGATAAGTCTTTGAAAATAGAATGGGTCTGAAAGGCAGTCCAATCGGCAGTGACCAATAGTGCTGTAAATAAATTGTTGGCCGCGTGAAATCCCAATGATAATTCGAGTCCTTCATCCATCAAGGTCATAATGCCTAAAAACAATCCTGTACCAATATAATACACCATGATAATTGGCCCTAGTTTGTCAACTTCTGGATTGGCAATATGCAGCAGACCGAAGACAACAGAAGTAATCACCAAAGGAATCCATTTATATTTAGTAACCACGCCAATCCCCTGCATGAGATAGCCTCTAAACAAATACTCTTCAAAACTAGTCTGTAAGGGTACCAACAGGATGGCAATGACGCACAGAATCAAAAAAGGTTGCAATTTGAAATTGAAGACATAGTCCTCAGGAGACATATAATAATCTACCAAAATCAAACTTGAAGACAATATTCCCCAAAAAAAGAAAATGACCCAAAAGCGTTTCCAATCAATTTTTGGCCGTGCCGTTGTCAGCGAGGTGATGGACTGTTTGTGCAGCCATTTTACGGCACCGAGCAAAAACAAGAATCCGCCAACAAATGGCAATAAAATAAACACTAAGTTAACATTGGAATCAAACAATCCCATAAGATAGGCGGTATCACCCATTTTGGACGGGTCTATCGTACCGCCTTGCATCGTTTTAAACATAATACCAATACCATGGGGAATTGAAAAAATAAACACCCCCATGATGGCAATTATCAAACCAACCACATAACGCCACCACTCATGTAATCCTTTATACGCTTGAGTTATATACATATTATCCTATAAATTAAAATTCCAATTTGTTTTTTTATTGTATCGTAAAGTACCATTTTTCACCTCCAACGGACTCTCAATATTATTGGTAAACAAACCTCCTGTTCCAAGCCCTTGAGGTCGAGGATTTTGCAAAGTGTAAGTCCATTGCGCAATGGCATTCAATCCTACATTACTTTCTAGAGCACTTGTTATCCAATAATCTATGTTGCCACCTTTAGCAGCTTCAATCCAAGCATTGCTACTTTGAAATCCGCCTACCAGCGTTGGTTTTAAAATGATATACTGCGGTTGTATGGTCTGCAGTAAATTATACTTATCCATGACATCAAATATTCCAATCAACTCTTCATCCAAGGCAATATCGAGTGGAGTGGATTGACAAAGTCTGGCCATTTCCTCTACTTGACCCTGTTTAATGGGCTGTTCTATGGAATGCAACTGATAATCGGACAAACGCTTTAGTTTTTCCAAAGCCTCGTCAGGCGAAAATGCACCGTTGGCGTCCACACGCAGTTCCATATCGGCTGCGGAAAATTGGGTTCTAATGGATTTAAGCAAATCCAATTCCGTTTGAAAATCGATGGCACCAATTTTTAGTTTGATACAATCATAACCTTCTTCGATTTTCGATTTGATCTGATCTCGCATAAAAGCTTCAGATCCCATCCAAATGAGTCCGTTTATGGGAATCCCATCATCGCCTTTCGTAAATTTGGAAGGAAACAATTCAAAATTGGTCTCGCTTTCTAAATCGGTAAATGCCATTTCCAATCCGAATTGGATGCTTGGCAGTTCTACCAACTCACTGAGCAGCCTTATCAAACCAAGATGAATGTTTTGACAGGCCCATTGTAGTTTTTCCTCAAAATCTGGTCGGTCATCAACGGACAAGCCTCTAAACATGCCACATTCGCCAATACCCTTTTTGCCTTCAAATTCAATACTAATGAACCAAGTATCCTTCGTTTTTAGGACGCCACGTGACGTTCCGCTGGCTTGTTTAAAGTTGAGTGTGTGTTTTTGGTAGGTCGCTGTCATATTGAGGTCAAAAATAGTCAAATAATTTTGTATTTTTAAGAAATGAAAAGAGGACTCTGATTGTTTCTATTTGAAGACGATATGTTCCAGATATAACCATGTTTATTAAAACTGAATTTTTATAACCCTTAATTAATGATGCCTGAGTTTCCAAATATTATTCTTTACGCCATTCCGTTTTTCATCATTTCGATGTTGTTGGAACTTTATGTCAGCATCAAGGAAAACAAGAAAACCTACGAAACCAAAGATGCCTTTACCTCTATTGCGATGGGCTTGGGCAATGTGTTTTTGGGGTTTTTCAGCAAAGCTATTGTCTTATTGGTTTTTATGGTGATTTATGAGAACTTCAGAATTTTCACCATTCCCTTTGCTTGGTGGAGTTTTGTGCTCTTGTTATTTGCCGATGATTTTTCATACTATTGGTTCCATCGCATATCGCATGAAAACCGATTGTTTTGGGCATCTCACGTCGTGCACCATTCTTCCGAACATTATAATTTGAGCACTGCCTTACGTCAAACATGGTCTGGTGGATTTTACACCTTTATTTTCTGGTTATGGCTGCCCTTGATCGGGTTTCATCCCGGAATGATCTTATTGCAGATGTCGGTGAGTCTGCTGTATCAATTCTGGATCCATACCGAAGCGATCGACAAAATGCCCAAATGGTTTGAGAAAGTGATGAACACTCCTTCGCATCATCGGGTACATCACGGCAGTAATCCGTTGTATTTGGACAGAAACCATGCGGGAATTTTCATTATTTGGGATAAGCTATTTGGCACCTTCCAGCCTGAACTTAAGGACGAGAAGGTTGTTTACGGCTTGGTCTCAAATATCAAAACATATAACCCTTTAAAAGTTGCTTTTCATGAGTGGATGGCGATGGGCAAAGATGTATTCTCTGGAAAAAAATCGGTGTTCGATCGGGTCAAATATATTGTCAAACCGCCGGGATGGAAACATGACGGTACGGGGAAGGTGAGCGATGATCTACGTAAGGAATGGAAAGAGACCGTGGGCAGTAAACAGTCTGCAGTAGGCAGTCAGCAGCCTTTCAGCACCACTAACCTGAATGGAGTTGCACAGGAAAAATAATGTTCGAGCGGGCCGGCAGTCATTTAAATTGACTGGCTCTTTTCAACTTGTCACTCTGCGCGCAATTACGTGTAAAAATCAAATTCCTGCCCGACTCTGTCATTCAGGCTGGCAAACTTCATCATGGCACACTGAGCATTCTAAAGGCTTGATAAGCAAGAACTACAAGTCATAGTAAGAATGGGGTTCGTCTGTGCTATCATTGACATTTGGGTGTCACCCTGAGCAGATCAACTCCAAAAGTTGTGGATTACAATCCATAGAACAAGACGTCGTCTTCTTATTGTTGATTAAGGTTTAGTCCATCCCGTGGCAAAAAGGTTGCGCTGAACGCTACATGTACTTCGCAAAGGTTTGAAATGACACATATAGATGGCCGACTACAGATGATTATGACCCTTTAGGGATTAATCTTTAGAATATCCCAACCATACCTACAATGAGGTATGTATCATCCATAGGGATGATACGCTATAGATACGCTATACCTATTACCTATCTATTTGATTTCTATACTTTTGACCCAAATGCTTTACCCGAATATATCTTGATCAATAAAGGTGGCATCAGTCAGCGGTCATTGGTCATCGACACCAACATAAAGGTTTATAAAAAACTCATGGATGTAGATTATTTGGGAACGGTGGCACTTACAAAAGCCCTATTGCCCCATTTTGTGGAACGCAAGACCGGACAATTTGTAACCGTATCAAGTGTGATGGGAAAATTTAGCAGCCCGCTTCGATCAGGATATTGTGGTGCCAAGCATGCCCTGCATGGTTTTTTCGATACCTTAAGATTGGAACATGCCAAAGACAACATCAAAGTGACCATGATCTGTCCGGGGTTTGTCAATACCGATGTTGCGAGAAACGCATTGACCGGAGATGGCAGCCAACAAAAACACCAAGATGAATCCACTCAAAATGGATTGGATGTGGATGTCTTTGCCAAACGGATGCTCAAAGCGATTGCCAAAGAAAAGTTTGAGGTTAATATTGGTAAAACTGAGGTTTTAGGGGTTTATTTAAAACGCTTTTTACCGAGGTTTTTGCATTGGTATTTGTTGAGAAATGAGGCGAGATGAGAAGAAATTGAGGTAAGAAATGCTATTAGAGGAAAACACGATAAACTTTCAATTATTACAAATGTTCCGTGTCTTTTACAATTGTCTGAAAAATCTCCTCTTCTAAACTTTGTTGCAATTCGACATATTCTGCTATATCCTTCGCACGTTGTCCCATCTTTTTCTTGAGTTCGCATACCATTGCAGCGCATAAGATATGATCAGCGCATAGATCTCTAAAGTTTTCATCGGTTTTAAATAGAAAATCTATCTTCTCTTCATAATCCGGAAATAATCGAATAATTGAAATGACTTTATTATGCATTGGAAAAGATCCGAAGTTTAAATGATTAAGGTAAATGTAGGTTACCTTAATGCTATTTGTAAGTGTTACACGGTTACTTAACGGTTAAAAGATGGGTTGTAATTTCTGATAAAGTCCCGCTATAATGGCCTTTGTGGACTTTTATCAAAACTGAAAATTTCACAAATTTCTATTATAGATACATCCTGCTAAGTCGTGTTATGCCGTTATGCCGTATGAAGTCCCGCTTTTTTTGCGCCTTCAATAATATCTTTTATCAAAGGTTTATCCAGTAAAAATGCATCCAAGGTTGGATAGAGGTATTTTACTTTTTCAGAAAAACTTTCATTCAACAATCTAATATGATCCTGTGCATCTGCAATCATTCCAAGTTGGCCCTTGGCTGAGGCTTTAGTAAGGGGATCAAGGAATACATCAACAGGTTCGATTTTATTGGCATATTCAAGCGCTTTTTTGTAATTTTTTTTATGAAAATGAACCAGAAAGAAACCGAAATAAAACCACCATGGACAATGCGGATTAAGGTCAAAAGACTTGGTAAGTAAAACCTCAGCACGCTTATATTCTCCAGCGCAGGCCAAATTAAATCCAATACCACCCATTAATGATACCGAGGTGGGATTTAGGGACAAGGCATATTCTAAGCCCTTAATGGCCTCATCTTTATTCTGTAAATACACTTGAAGCCAACCGTACTCGTGATTGGCATGTTGGCACTGTGGATCTATACGCAATGCTTTTTGGGTAAGTTCAAGCGCTACTTTTAACGGCTCTTTAACAGTTGGATAACCAAGAGATTGGGCAAGTACATACAACTCTGCAAGCATTGCCAATCCTGTGGCATAATTAGGATCACTCTCCACCGCCCTTTCCAAAGCTTCTCGGGTTTTCATATAGGTTTCCTTAGAGTAATTCATATGGAAATAGTAGTTCCAAAAGGCTGCATCAAATGAATTTATATTGGAGGCACTTTGCCGTGTTGATTTGGAATTATCTTTAATGATACATCCGTAATACCCTCCCAATACAAAACATATATTTTCAACTATTTGATCTTGAATTGAAGTAAGGTTTTCAATATTTAAAGGATAGCTATAGGAATTGGACCAAATCTGCATCCCATTCACGGTTTTTATCAATTGGGCATTTACGCGAATGTTTTCTTACGATCGTTTTACGGAACCTGTAATAATATAATGTACCCCTAAATCAGAACCTATAATCCGGACATCCTCAGGGTTATCGGCATACTTTCGAGCCGAATGGTGGGCAATGACGTCAATATCCTGAAAGTTACTAAAGAGTTGGGTAAGCTCTTCACCAAAGCCATCTACAAAAAACTGATATTCACCATTAGGCCATAAGTTACGAAAAGGCAAAATGGCAAGGGTAAGCTTTGATCTTGTATAAACCGGAGGCTTGGTATCAACTTTTACTTCTGATTTTTGAACCTGGGCAAGCGTTGTTTCCTTATGCGGTTTTTCAAGGAGATGGCTGATTGCCTGTTTTCTAAAAACCGGCACATAGGTTCCCTTTATGACTTCAATCTTAAGTTGATCTGAAACCCCCGGGCCACGATAATATTCGTTCAGCAATCTTCTAAGTCTGCCGGCATGAATACGGACGATGGCGTCAATTTGTGGATTAAAATCGTCAGGTTTTCCCAATGCATTTACGGCAATGGTATATTCCTTGAGCCCATCTGTATTACCTTTTAAAGTTTCTTCAACAATAAATTTTAAAAAATTTTTAAGAACAGCAGAACGGGAAAACAATTCACTGGTCATAACAAGTTCCAACGCTTTTTGGATTTTACTTTTGGTGGAGTCAGATAGGATGTGTTTTTCTGGTAAATTTTGCTGCATTTATAAGGAAAGTAAGAACATATTTATACTAAAGAGGTGTGGATTGAATTATTACCATCAAATATACTTAAAATTAACAAAATTAGTTTCCATTTTCTTACAAAATCGCAGAGTAAACCGCTCTGTTTTAAAACTCAGTTTTACCGTTAAGTAACCGTATTTAACTTATATGGTTAAGGTTATAGATTTAAATTTGAATGTCTATTTAATACTACAACCAATGAAAACAAAAACTGCATTCTCAATCATTATCACAGCAATCATGTTCTTTATCGCGCCTAATATGGTGTTAGGACAGGATGTTCTGCCCTTTCCTCCTACACCATCGGCCAGTCAGGCTGGATTAACAATGAAAACTTCCACCTATAAAAAAAGAGTGGAGCCACAGCGTCTTGCAAAAGATGCTCCCAATATACTTATCATTCTTATTGACGACGTAGGACCTGCCACTCCATCCACTTATGGAGGTGAAATAAATACACCCAATTTAAGTCGAGTGGCAAATCAAGGGATTTCTTATAACAGATTTCACTCCACAGCCATGTGTTCCCCAACAAGAGCTTCCATTCTTACAGGTAGAAATCATACGGTGGTAGGAAACGGTCAGATAGCTGAAATAGCTAACGATTGGGATGGGTTTAGCGGCACCATTCCTAAAACTTCTGCAACCATTGCTGAAGTTTTAAAAGCGTATGGCTATAACACCAGTGCTTTTGGAAAATGGCACAACACCCCTGCAGAGCAAACCACATCAAAAGGACCATTTGATTACTGGCCTACCGGATATGGTTTTGAATATTTTTATGGTTTCTTAGCTGGTGAAGCATCTCAATACGAACCACATATGGTACGTAATACGACTCCTGTTGCACATCCACATACAACCCGAGATCACGACTACTATCACCTCACAGAGGATATCACCGATGATGCCATAAAATGGTTAAGAGAACAACAGGCTTTTTCGCCAGATAAGCCTTTCCTAATGTACTGGGCGCCAGGAGCAGTACATGGACCACACCATGTCGCCAAGGAATGGGCAGATAAATATAAAGGTAAATTTGACGACGGCTGGGACGAATACCGCAAAAGAGCTTTTAAGAGACAAAAGGAATTGGGATGGATTCCTCAAGATGCGAAGTTAACTGAGCGTAATGAAACCATGGCAGCCTGGGATGATATTCCTGAATCTGAAAAACCATTCCAGAGCCGATTAATGGAAGTTATGGCTGGGTTTTCTGAACATACAGATTATAATGTAGGTTTGCTTCTTGATGAAATAGAAAACCAAGGCAAAATGGACAACACTCTTATTTTTTATATATGGGGTGATAATGGCTCCTCTGCAGAAGGACAAAATGGAACCATAAGTGAATTGTTAGCTCAAAACAGTATACCTACAACTATCCAACAGCATCTTGACGCTTTAGAAGAACTTGGCGGTATGGACGCTTTAGGCTCACCAAAAACAGATAATATGTACCACGCTGGATGGGCTTGGGCAGGTTCAACGCCCTACAAATCCACAAAATTGATTGCTGCCCACTTTGGTGGCACACGTCAACCTATGGCAGTTTCCTGGCCTAAGAAGATTAAGCATGACAACACACCAAGATCTCAGTTTCACCATGTCATTGACATCGCACCAACTATTTACGATGCCGTAGAAATTCAAGAACCATTGATGGTAAATGGTTTTACACAAGATCCTATCAATGGCGTTAGTATGGATTATACTTTCAACGATCCTAATGCTAAAGGAACGAGAACTTTGCAGTTTTTTGACATCATGGGAAGCCGCGGATTGTATTATGACGGATGGTTTGCTTCGGCATTCGGTCTTCGTAATCCGTGGGTTCCCGGAATTCCTGATGGAGCTGCAACATGGAATCCTGAAGAAGATTCTTGGGAGCTCTATAATATTAATGAAGATTGGAGTCAGGCAAATGACCTTTCCAAAAAGAATCCAAAGAAACTTGCAGAAATGAAGAATATGTTTTTGGTAGAATCTGCCAAGAATAAAAACCTTCCAATTGGAGGAGGCTTGTGGTCAATTATTTACCATCCTGAAGATGCTCCCGCAACACCTTATACAGACTGGACTTTTAGCGGTCGTATAGAGCGCATGCCTGAATTTACTGCACCAAAACTGGGTAAGTTCGATAATAATGTAAGCATGGACATCACTGTTCCAGAAAATGCCAATGGTGTACTATATGCACTTGGTGGGTTTTCAGGCGGCCTATCGCTTTATGTAGTAGATGGTTATTTAAGCTATGAGTATAATCTATTTGAAATTGATCGTACTCAAATCAAGTCTAAAACCAAATTACCAACTGGTAAAGTTGCTATAGAAGTGGTTTCTAGATTGGCCTCTCCTCAACGTGGATCGGCGCTAAACGTCTCATTGAAAGTTAATGGGAAAGAAGTGGCTAATGGTCAAGTGCCAATAACAGCAGCATTCGCATTTACAGCAAATGATTGTTTAGATTTTGGAATTGACTTGGGCTCACCTGTATCTATAGATTATTATGATAAAGCGCCATTTAAGTATAATGGAACCTTAGGTACTTCAAAGGTTTGGTATCCTAAAAAATAGAAGAATCTTTAAATAAGATAAACGTTCACCTCAATAATCAGGGGTGACCGTTTATATTTTTAAACCTATCATATAACTAGTTTACTTTAAAGAGATGCGTATTCTGAAAAATTGTTGTAACAATAGGTTCAGCAAAGAAGACACCAATTCTGACAACGAATGGGTAATTAAAAGGTTAATTAATATTAACCCCCGCTTTTTTGGCTCCCTGAATAATTTCTTCAATTATAACTTTATCAAGTAGAAAGGTGCTAAGCGTAGCCTCCAGATTATTCATAATTTGTGAAAAATTTTCGTTTATTCTTTGTACACTTAGTTGGGCTTCCAATAACAATCCCAATTGTCCCATTGCCGCAACTTTAAGCAAAGGGTCCAAAAACACATCTTCGGAAACATCAATTTTTTGGGCGTACTTCAAGGCTTCTGTATAATTACCTAAATGATAATAAACAAGGAAAAAACCCAAATAATACCACCATGGGCAATAAGGGTTTAAATCCAATGATTTATGCAACAAAAATTGAGCCCGCTTATATTCACCCAAACAGGCAAAACCAAAACCCAGTTGCCCATCCACCGAAGCTGAAGAATAACCTAATTTTATACTGTTTTCAAAAGCCTTAATTGACGCTTTCTTATCTCCCAAGTAGATGTTTGCCCAACCATATATAATGTGGGCGTATTGGGAACGAGGCTCAAGTTTTATAGCTTTTTTTATTAGTTTGATGGCTTCATTTATTGGATCTTTAATATTTGGATACCCAAGTGAGTGTGTAAATAAATAAGTATCTCCCAATACTACCAGACACATGACGTTATTTGGATCCTTTTCAAGGGCCTTTTCCAATGCGTATCTACTTTTTAGACAGTCGTCCTTGCCATGGGTCATTTGGGCGTAATAGTTCCATAATAAAGCATCAAAAGATTGTATATCTTGCTTCATATCAGATTCAACCAAACCTAATGTGGTTCTAACTATAAATCCATATTGACCACTTAAAATTGAAAAAACATCATGATCAATTTGATCCTGTATATCGATCATATCATTTTTTTCCAGATCGTGGGTGTAATTTTTTGACCAAATTTGAATGCCTTTCACAGTTTCAATCAAAGCTACATTCACTCTAATCTCCTTATTGGAACGTTTTACCGATCCGGTGATGACGTAATGAACCCCCAAGTCGGCACCTATCACGCGGATATCTTCAGAGATACTCGCATATTTTAGAGAAGAGAAATGGGCAACCACCGCAATATCTTCTTCGGCACTAAATATTCTTGTAAGTTCTTCTCCAAAACCATCCACAAAAAACTGATATTCATCATCCGGACATAAATTTCGAAACGGAAGAACCGCAAGCGTTAGTTTTGAACGTGAATAAACTGTAGGCGTAGGTGAAAGCTCAATCGCTTTAAGACCGTGTTTTTTTTCTGTGTCCTCCTGCTTAAAATTGGAGGATTGAACTGATTGCGACCTAAAAGCAGGTACGTAGGTGCCTTTTACCACTTCAATTTTTACCGAATTATTTAGTCCAGGACCCTTGTAGTAATCGTTTAGCAATCGTCGGAGCCTTCCTGCATGTATTCTGACGATAGCATCTATCTGCGGATTAAAGTCATCAGCTTTCCCCAATGCACTTACGGCAATGGTATATTCCTTTAAATTTTCAGTGTCACCCTCAATGGTTTCTTCCACTATAAATTTTAAGAAATTGGATAATACCGAAGAGCGAGAAAACATTTCACTCGACAGAATACGGTCCAATTCTTCGCGAATTTCTTCTTTCGTGAAATTTGATAATTCAGGTTTGCTTGAATCTCCTTGCATTTATAATAGGTAACAATTTTGAATGGCACTATTTCTTAGTGATTGCATTAAAATGGAGACCAAGATAGTTAAATTTTAGAGGGCAGTGGATTTTTTTTATTCGTAAACCACTAAATCTATGGTTCTTATCGGTACGATTTAACAAATGGATTTAACCGTTAAGTAACCGTATTACACTTACACAGCTAATCGTATCTATGTATTTTTGATAATCACTTAGCGCATTTTAACATTTGATACCATATAGGCTGGAGCTCCATTTTAAAAATTTTCAAGTGAATTTAAAGTTTTTTAAAGTCTATCCTTTTTGATGAACCAAATGTGTATCGTTTTAACAATGCGTACTACTTTTTATAATGTAAAACTTTAATTAAGGGACTATAGTCAAAAAAAAATAATCATGGAAAAACCAGAAAACAACTCTCAAAAAGACAAAATATCTAAGGAATTATTAGAGTCAATTGGAATGCCTGATCACGTGGAGACCTCTATTGGCAATCTTGAATTCTTTGATGGTGTACCTACTGACGAAACCATCGCTAAGCTCTATGACAATCTTGACCGTTCGCGTGGAGTTCAAGTATTTCTTGACAACCAAGGGGCCGCATCTCTATTTGCCATGCGTAAGGGAAATTCGGAGATTGGTGTAACTGCCAATAAAGTGAGTATTACAGAACAACTTCTAAAGGCAAATTCTCTTTACTTGACGGGCAATACGTCTACGCTTTATGCACTAACCTATCTCGATCTGGATATTGATGGGCCTCTGGTGGTTGATCTTCCACCTGGAATGCTTGGGTTTATCGATGATGCCTGGTTTCGTTTCGTCGAAAACATGGGGCTTCCCGGACCTGACAAAGGTCAAGGAGGTAAATATTTGATGTTGCCTCCCCATTATACAGGTGATGTGCCCGATGGATATTTTGTAGTCAGGACGACAACTTTCCATAACTTGATGTTTTTGCGAGGTTCAATTGCCAAAGGTCTGGAAACAGCCGTAGAAAACATCAAATCGGGACTGAAAATTTATCCGTTATCCAAGGTATCTAATCCCCCCGCCACAGAATTCGTGAATTGGTCGCCAAGAAATTACAGCACTGTTATTACCCGAGGTTTAAACTTTTACGAGGGCCTTAATCAAGTAATACAGGAAGAGCCAATCGATGCCATCGATCCTGAAACACGAGGCACATTGGCAGCTATTGGCATTGTAAAGGGAAAACCTTTTAAACCTGATGCCCGTATGCAAAAAATATTGATTGAAGCAGCAGATATTGGAGCGGCTACGGCACGAGCTATCACCTACCGTCCACGATTTGATGGCGTGATGATCTATCCCGATACAAATAGCGCTTGGTCTATGGGGTATGCTCATAAAAACACCTCTTTTATTACAGATGGAGCGATGAATCAGGATGCGCGTGTTTTATTTCTTTACAACGCCACTGGTGTAACCCCTGCAATGGCATTAACACGAGCAGGTGTGGGTTCAGATTATGCGATGGCACTCTTGGATGCCGATAAAAACCCTTTCGATGGATCCAAAACCTATAAGTTGCATCTACCTCCAAATGTACCCGTAAACGATTTCTGGGCAGTAACCCTTTATGATACGCAAACACGCTCCTTATTGGAAACCAAGCAGCCATTTCCAACGGTGGGCAGTCAGGACAAGGGTATACAAAAGAATGAAGATGGATCTTACGATGTCTATTTCGCACCAGAAACGCCCACCGGGAAAGAAGGCAATTGGGTAGAAACCGTACCAGGAAAAAGTTGGTTCGTTATCTTACGAATGTATGGACCACTGGAACCTTGGATAGAGAAGGTATGGCGACCAAGTGAGGTTGAATTGGTAAAATAACATTTTTTGCTATTTAAGCAAGCAATCAATATTCCATAAGAGAAGAATTTATAAACTATTAAAACGAGAACTATGAAAACAAATTTATTAAAAACTATTGGGGTCTTTACAATGATCACCAATTCCGAACAAAATGACAAAAAGGCTGGTAATGGGAGCAGCAAGCTTAGCCTTGGGCAGCTCAAGACCCTCGCCGAAGACGGATTTATTTTCGGCTTGCCTTTAGTGATGAATTATGCCATTATGAACGAATATGCCGTTGATACGACTTCCAATCAGTTCAAGGCACCATTTAACCATATCAAAAATGAGCCGCGTTTGTTTACCTATAAGGATTTGGCTGTTCTTAGTCCAAATAGCGATACCCCATATTCATTGGCCTGGTTGGATTTGCGCGCTGAACCTGTTGTAATTACTGTACCAAAGGTGGATAAAGGTCGTTACTATTCCGCGCAATTGGTGGATGGCAACGTTTACAACATTGGTTACATCGGCAGCCGTGCCACTGGCAATGATGCAGGTTCTTATGCCGTTGCAGGCCCTGACTGGAAAGGCGAAAAACCAAATGACGTAGGACAGGTATTCCACTCTACTACTCCATTTTTACTGGTCGTTTTTCGTACTCAGCTTTTTGATGCTCAAGACATGCCCAATGTTATAAAGGTTCAGAATGGATATAAAATTCAAACCCTTTCTGCATTTCAAGGTACATCGGCACCACAGTCGGCCCCAAAAATTGACTTTCTACCTGCCAAATCCTCAGGGGTTAAGGCCAATTTTTGGACCTACCTCAACGCCGCACTTAAGTATATACCAGAATCCAATCAAGACAAGGATATACGCAACAGGCTTTCCAAGATCGGCATTGGAACAGGAAAAGAATTCGATATAAAAGATCTGTCCGCAGAACAACAACAAGCTATGTTGGATGGAATGAAAGCTGGAGACGACAAGATTAATCAATACGTGGCCAGCGGGGCAACCGACGTTAATGGTTGGCAGGTAGGTTCTTTGTGGGGCGATGTCGATTTCTATAATGGGGATTGGCTTAAACGAGCTGGAGGTGCCAAGGCTGGTATTTACGGTAATAATGCTTCCGAGGCCATGTATCTATTGGGTCGAAAGGACGCCGACGGGGGAGTTTTGGATGGTAGTAAACATAACTATACACTCACATTTCCTGCAGGTTCGCTTCCACCTGTCAATGCCTTTTGGTCGGTGACAATGTATTATGGTGATAGCCAATTCCTCGTCGAAAACCCTATCGATCGTTATCTAATTAATTCTCCTATGCTTTCAGACATGAAGAAAAACAATGACGGTTCGTTAACGCTTTACCTTCAAAAGGATTCACCGGGCAAAGACAAAGAATCCAATTGGTTACCAGCACCTGCTGGACCCATTTATTTAGCCCTTCGTTTGTACTATCCATCGCCGGCCACGGAGGCTTCTTCCGTATTGCCTCCCGGCAAAGGTAGTTGGGGACCTCCAGGAGTTAAAGTAGCCGATTGATCTTGCGAGCCTATGGCTTATTCGATTATGGGTAAGTCGTTGGGTCAAGAAAAATGTAGTAGCCATTTGAATTACAGTTAAAACGGATTTAGAAATTTTCTAAAAGATAACATCGAACATGGAAGTAAAAAAAGAAATACCGGAAGAACAGGCCATAAGCAGTACAGATCTTGCTTTTGAGCGGACCTTTCTTGCCGAAAACCGGACCTTAATGGCTTGGACTCGAACTGCAATAACCTTGATCTCTTTCGGATTTACTATTTATAAGTTTCTAAGTGAAGTTGTTGATAAACATCCGTCTCAAGCAAGACTATTAAGCCCGAGAACTGTGGGATTGATCTTGATAGGCATTGGCATGTTGGCTCTAATTATGGGTTTGATGGACTATAATACGATGGTAAAAAGAATGAAAATAAATTACCCAAACATGAATCGTCCATACACCCAAATACTTGCGGTTTTGGTTTTGGTGTTTGGTCTTTTAATGTTGGTTGGAATCCTATTCAGGCAATGATAATTAAAGTTATGGAAGATTTTGTTGCAGATATTAAATCAATATTGGATCACTGGGGAGAGTTGACAGAAGTTCTTCTGAACGCAATTTCGCTTATTACAATTGTCACTGGGTTTATTCTTTCACTTGTAAAAGCGGGTAGAATACGCAGTGGTTTAAAAAGCGGGCTTCCACTTCACACCAATTTCAGGTATTTCTTTGGTGGATGGTTGGTGGTGGCGCTCGAAGTTCAATTGGCCGCCGACATAGTGGGAACCATTATTTCTCCCACTACAGCACATCTTATAGAACTTGGTGCCATAGCTGTGATTCGAACCTTCCTTAATTATTTCCTGAGCAAAGAACTCGCTGAAGTAAAGGAAACGGAAATAGAGTTTGAAGAACGACAATCTTGAAAATAAGAAAAATTAAGTACCGCTAATACAATAAAAACGGAATTATGTCAGGAAATTATTCAAATAAAAATCTTCAAAAGTCCTCATTCAGAAATGAGAAACTTTCCGATGTCAGTTTTTCAGGTAGCGATTTGCGTGGTGCAGATTTTAGCAATGCCGATCTATCTGGTGCAGATTTCACAAATGTGAGAACCGGTATTACCACCCTAAATGCAGTTTTATTATTTATTGGAGCATTGATCGTGTCGCTATTTGCAGGATATCTCGCCACATTAGTGGCCAGTACTTTAAGAGGATTGTATGAATCAAATGATGCAGAAGTCAGAATAGGCGGCATTGTTGCTACCGCTTTGATCATCGTTTTTATTTTTTATGCACTTTGGAAAGGAGGAGCCAAATCCATTTATCACCTTATTGTTCCAGCAGTAGTCCTTTCACTGATGAGTTCACTTATCATCTACCTCACCGGTTTGGGAAGTGGGATAAATATGCTCTACGTGGGACTTGCGTTTTTTATACTATTAATTATGTTTTACGTCGGCACAATCGCCCGGACTGCTGCGGGCAGTCTATCCAATATTCTTTTTTTATTGGTGGCGGTATCGGGTGGCGTAATCAGCAAACATTTGGGAGGTGGCATCGGTACGACCATACTTGCCATTGCCTGCGCATTGATTAGCAAAAGAGCATTGGCCGGCACAACAGGGTTTGAACATTTAAAGAAGATTGCCAATTTCATTACCAAAAAATTGGGCACATCTTTTCGCAACAGCAATTTGTCCGGAGCTAATTTTTCCGGCGCAAATATCCATAACACCGATTTTAGCGGTGCGGACACGAGTTCCGTAAACTGGGAAAATTCTAAAAAGGTGCATTCTATTGAAGAATCGCCAGCACGAATAGTCCATTAACATTCAACATTATGAAAAATTATTTCAAAATATTCGTAATTCTTTTCTTCCTGTTGTCGGTTGTTGCAGTTAATGCACAACAACCTGGAAGTACAACTAATAAAAATACCGACTGGAGTTTTCTCATAGAACCTTATATGATGTTACCCAATATGAGTGGCGAAACAGGAATTGGTGAGGTTATTCCTCCAGTTGAAGTGGATGCCAACGTCGGTGATATTTTGGGGCACTTGAAAATGGGCGCCATGTTATATTTTGAAGCAACCAATGATACCTGGAGCATCAGTACTGATTTTATCTATATGAAATTGGGACAAGACATCAAAACAGGAAGCTTTTTTACCGGTGGCGACGTAACGATGCAGGAACTGGCTTTTGAAGTAGCCGGATTACGACAAGTAACGCCATGGTTGGATGCAGGTATTGCTTTAAGATTGGTAAGCTTGGATATGGAAATAAATACGCAAAGTATTGTCAACGAACGAAACGCTTCTACTGATGCCACGTGGCTGGATCCAGTGATTGTAGCAAGAACGCAAGGTCAGTTTAATGATAATTGGATTTATAAGGTTCGAGGAGATTTTGGAGGTTTCGGGATTGGAACAGATTTTACCTGGCAACTTCAAGCAGATATTGGATACCAATTTTCTGAGCTCTTTTACACCACCTTGGGCTATAGAATTATTGGTATGGATTACGATATAGGCAGTGGTTCCGACCGTTTCCTTTATAATGTGGACACCTATGGTGCTGTAGTGCGTTTTGGTTTCAATTTATAGTAATATCGAACAATTTATCAATCCATGAATTTTAAAAATTAGATTCATTTCGCAATTTAACGTACAAAGAATAAATTAAAAAAACAACAATATGAAAAAGATAGCACTTTTATGCACCGCCCTATTCATTGTAAATGTGACGTTTGCACAAGATCAACCCCAAACAGACACAGCTGGAGCGGATGCCTTGGCCAAGCAATTACAAAATCCAATTTCCAGTCTTATCAGTGTTCCATTTCAGGGAAATTTTGATTTCGGATTTGGACCTGAAAATGGCAATCGATCCATTATAAATATTCAACCCGTCATTCCTTTGAGTATCGGTGAAGATTGGAATTTAATCACTCGAATAATTCTACCAGTGGTGTCCCAATCTGATATTTATGGCAATAGTGGCAACCAGTTTGGACTTGGAGATGTTTCCTTGAGCGGATTCTTTTCGCCTAAAGAGCCAACCTCCGGAGGGCTTATTTGGGGCGTTGGGCCTGTTCTTTCAATTCCTACTGCTACCGATAATTTATTAGGGAGTCAAAAATTTGGTGTCGGACCAACTGCGGTTGCGCTAAAACAGGTCGGTACAATTACGGTTGGCCTGTTGGTCAATCAAGTATGGTCTGTAGCAGGCAATGAAGACAGAGCTGATGTTAACAATACGTTTATTCAACCTTTTTTGGCGAAAAATTTTCCAGGAGGCTATGCATTAAGTCTAAATACAGAAGTGAGCCAAAACTGGGAGGCAGATGCCACATCAGGGACAGTTAATATTGGGGGATCCAAAGTAATAGCCTTAGGAAAACAACGTGCACAAATTTCAGTCGGCCCACGAATTCCTTACGGGGGTGGCAACAATTCCGACTGGGGATTTAGAGCACAGTTTACCTTATTGTTTCCAGCTGGTAAATAATCAACATTAATTATTAAATAATACAAACCATTAACCATTAAATCATGAAATCATGAAAAAAAGAAATTTAAACCTATTAAATGCACTCTTTATCACATTATTTCTGTGCCATAATGTAAATGCACAATCTGCCAAGGAGGAGACAGATTTATACCAATCCATTTTCGGAATGGAAAAAAAAGCCATTGTTGCCGACTTTATAGGAGTTGACAGCGCAGATCCATTTTGGGTTCTATATGATGAGTATGAAACCAAACGTAAAGAATTGGGCAAAGATCGAATTAACGCTTTGATGAACTATGTTGATAACTACGATGGTTTAGATGATACCACCTATGACACTACTATTAAAAAGATGATCGCTCTCCGAGATGGCCACGACAAATTAATGGATCAATATTATAAAAAAGTAAAGAAAGCTTCTGGTGCCAAAGTGGCCGCACAGTTCTTTCAATTGGAAGGGTTTTTCCTTTCTGAAATTAGATCTGCCATTTTTGAAGAAATTCCATTTATCGGCGAACTCAATAACTAATTAAATAATAAAAATGATGAAACAGACAATTTTAAAAATAGGACTCGCAGTTTTCTTTATAAGCGTTACCTCAAATTCAGTTGCTCAAAGTGCTGGGGAGGCCGTTGCTAAAAAGATAGGCGTTTATGTATTCCCAACAAAAGACCAGTCAAGTGCACAACAGGAAAAAGACATGTCCGATTGCTATACCTGGGCGGTTCAACAATCAGGGTATGATCCAATTAATCCCACTAAAGTGCAAGCCAAAGAAGTGGATCAAGGTCCTGATGGTTCGGCAGTAAAAGGAGCAGCAGGTGGTGCTTTGGTTGGGTTAGCTATTGGATCTATTTCTGGGGATGCCGGAAAAGGAGCAGCCATTGGTGCTGTCAGTGGATCTGTTTTGGGACACAGACGTGGAGCGATGGCAAAAGCATCAGAACAAAACCAAGCCAACCAACAAGCTGCAAATGTCAATAAAAACATGGAAGATGGCTTTAAAAAAGCTTTTGAAGCGTGTTTGGAAGGAAAAAATTACACCGTTAAATAATCCACAAAATTTCAAATGATGAAAACAATAAAACTCATACTATCACTTTTCTTAATTCTCGGATTTCAATCGGTAGATGCACAAATATCCGACAAAGACTTAAACTATTTATTGGTAAGACAAGACGATGTAAAACCAAGTCAAGCGGCAGCGTATGAAACATCGCTTCTTGAGTTAAAGCAGTTTTTGGGCAATAATAACGTCAAGCACGTCAATTATATGACGCAAGTTCAGGACAATAATTTTTATTCGCACGTTACGCCTTTAATAGATTTAAATGATATTGAAGGTGGCTTAAAAACCTTCGTTATCGGTGATCAAAAATCGGCAGAATTCGATGTGATTTGGTCTTATTTAAACTCGGCAATAGAAAGTGTCAAGTACTATGTTGTCAAGTACGAACCTGAATTATCTTATGTCACTGATGGAAACGTCTGGTTAGAAGAGGCTCCTTACCGCAGATGGAACTATCTGTATTTTGAACCTGGTACTGAAAAGGAAGCGGAAAAGCTTCTCTTAGCTTATAAAAATCTTTACAAAAACAAGGGCGTTAAAAGCGGGTTCAGAGTGTTTAGAGCCGTGATCGGGTTGGATCAACCCGTGGTTATGTTTACCACCTGGTCTAAATCTCCTTTAGATTACCAAATGGAACTTCAAGAAAGTATTGACCTCTTGGGTGATGAAGGTACCGTTTTATGGTTGGCCATGATGGATCTTGTCAGCGCTACCGAAACCATTGAAGGGTGGTATTTACCACAATATTCATTTATGCCCATGGCACAAAAGAAATAACAATAGCGTAAGGCACAACCTATTTAAAAGTAGAAAGTGGATACACCATTGAAAGATGTTCAATCATCTTAATCAAAACGAGATGATAGATTATAAAGGAATTAGTTCCTCGATTTCATAAGTCAAAAATACATATCTCATGAAAACGTTAAACCTTTCGCTTATTTTTCTCTTTGTCTTTACCTATTGTCGGGGTCAGGATGTTATTGAGGATAAAACAAAAAAAAACGAAATAAGCATTGTCATCTCTGACATCATAGATGGGGCACTTCAAGTAACTTACGAACGCGCCATTTCAGAACATTTTTCATGGGGCATTGGCGTAGGATATAAAAGTGAACACGGCCTAATTAGTCTCTCCGGATTGGATACGGAAAAAATTAAAACAAATGAAATCACCTATACCGGATTTAAAATCATCCCCGAAATACGCTACTATTTTCGTAAAGATGGGGTAGCAAACATGAAAGGTTTCTATGTAGGTGCGTATCTAAAGTATTCGCAGTACGAAACCGATTTTGACGGGCGCTATATCAATGATGCACTTGAGAATTACGACATCGAATTTGATGCCAAAATTAAGGTCACCTCCATTGGGTTTATGGTGGGCTATAAATTACCGGTGTCTGAAAAATTTTCAATTGATTTTTTGATTGCAGGACCAGGAACAGGTTTTTACGGATTTACAATTGACAACAAAAAGGATTTACCTGATGAGTTTTATGAGGATTTAAATGAAGCTCTCGACAAGTATCATATTTTCGATTACTTGGATGGCGACTTTAGATTTAGTGCCGCCCATAGAAAATCAAATTTCAATTTATTAACCATGAGATATGGCATTTCCTTGGGCTATTCATTCTAATGGCCTAAATAATGACCTATCACCATAATTTTTTACTCAATTATATAATTTCAGTTTAACTATTTAAAACAATTAAAATCATGAAAAAGTCAATCTATTTTATTGCAAGCATAACACTACTACTAATGTTCAGTGGTTGTTCAAGTTCAAAAGTGTTAAGCTCTTGGAAAGGTGACAATGCCGATGCTGCAAAAGACAATAATTTCCTTGTTATTGCAAGAACCGCCAATAATCAAGCACGAATTGCCTTTGAGAACGAAATTGTACAACAACTCAGCGCAAAAGGCATAAAAGCCACCTCGAGCTATACAAAATTTCCAAAGATTAATCCCGATCAAGAATTATCTGAAGATAAAATCGCCGACATGGTTTCCATGGTAAAAAATGAGGGATTTGATGGCATCGTTTTAACCGTATTGAAAAGCGTAGAGAATTTAACCCAAACAACTCAAGACGGCGGCTATTATGCAGGAGGTAATTATTATGGATATTATCCGCGTTATTATGGCGGATTTAATAGGTACTATGGTCACCCAATGTCCTATTCTACTTATGGGAATTACGTACCTGCAACCACCACCACCAGAACCTCACACAATTATGTGTTAGAAACGGTGTTTTATGACCTGGCTGAAACTGGAGAAGAACAATTATTGGCCGTCGTAACATCTAAAATTGAAGATCCATCAGACGCTTCAAAAGCAGCTGCAGATTATGTTAAAGGCATTGTAAAAAGCTTCGACGCTAAAACAAAATAAAAATAAACCATAAACAACATTAAAATTCAAAGCCTCATGAAGAACCTGAAAACTCTGTTGGTTTTAGCTATGATGCTCATAAGCGTCAATTCGCAATCCCAAGTTTTATTATCGATTTTATTTGGTGATAAATTGAATTCCGAAGGATTGGAGTTTGGACTTGAGGGCGGTTTTAATTGGTCTGACATTTCACAATTAGAAGCCAATAAGAGATTGTCATCTTTCAATCTCGGCTTCTACTTTGATTTCCGACTGAAAAACCAATGGAATATTTATACGGGAGTTTTAGTGAAAGCCAAGTTGGGAGACAATGAATTAACCCCCAATGATTTGGCGTTTCTTGAGATAACTCCACAGGAAGAAGAAGGCAGCTACAGCCAAAAGATCAATTATTTTGTGGTACCGGCATTGCTTAAATATAATTTTAAAAATAGAATTTATTTAGAAGCCGGTCCTCAATTTAGTCTTAGATATAAGTCGTGGGTAGAGTTTAATTCTGACATCGATGACCGAACTACTAATATAAAGGATTTCAATAAAGATAAGATCAATCCTCTGGATGTAGGGATAACCGTTGGTACAGGTTACAAGATCATGGCTGATAAAGGAATGACCGTGGGTGTCAAATATTATCATGGTTTTGCCAACGTGTATAAAAACACATCGGGAACCAACAATAGCTCATGGTTTTTAAAGGTAAATATTCCTATAGGGGCCCATAAAGACAAAGAAGAATAATATTAATTATAATAAAGATAAAAAAACTATGACAAGGCTCTATCTACTCTTAATAGTATCATTATTTCTTATACCGCATGCGCAGGCACAATACGCCACAACAAAAGTAAAGGAAATACACGAGGCCTATACGGACAGCTTAAAAGCAGTGAAATACGATAATATTTTTCCCGCCTTTGGGCAAAAGATTTACCAAAAAGGTTTTGACCTCCCCTATCCAACCGGGGTCATGGTGAATTATGTCCATATCAAACAAGGATTGATCATTGATAACATGCAATTGGGAATTCTTACTGATGCTTTAGATATCCCATTAACGGGCATCGACTTTATCGAATTTGGCAATAATTACAGTGCGGCGAGCACAGTAATTGTTCGTCCTGATTTATGGGTGCTACCGTTTTTAAACGTATATGGCCTTTTTGGAAGAGGCACATCTACCACTGAAATCAACTTAAAATTCCCCATTGAACTCAAATCGGTTGTGGAGCAAAATTTGTCTTCCAATGGCTTTGGAGCAACCGCTGGTGGTGGGATAGGACCTGTTTGGTTGGCGCTGGATTGGAATATAACCTGGAACAAACCTGAATTATTGGATAAAGCTGTAAAGGTAGAAACCTTTGGCGCTAGACTAGGCCACAACTTTGTCCATAGCACAAAACCTTACCGAAACTTGGGGATTTGGGCCGGTGCCATGAGTGTGAAATTGGGTGCCAATACCGTTGGTGAAATTCAACTGAGTGATGCTCTTCCGGACGAAACTTGGGCGCGTGCCGATGAAATAGTGGCCAACTATGATGATTGGTATAATAATACAGCTACAATTCCGCAAAAGAAAATTGCAGACAAAACCCTTGGTCCTTTGGTAGAAGCCATTGATGACGCCGATGGTTCTGCCGTGATTAGATATGGGCTTGATAAAAAAGCCAAAGAACGCTGGAATGGAATTATTGGGGCACAATATCAGCTCAATAAGAATTGGATTTTCCGAACTGAGGCAGGTATTATAGGCGATCGTAAATCGATATTGTTTTCAGTAAACTGGCGTTTTTTATTATAGAGGGATGACAACCCCAATTAATCATTTGAAAAATCATCTTAAGAACATAGGTAATTAATTTTTGCAAAAACCAGAAATCATAAAAACAGTACTTCTCATAGTCATCCTTCTATTACCCATCTTGAGTTTTTGTCAATATGGTAAGCAAGTCATTGACTCTATGGTCGTTCGATCTTCAGACAGTGTAAAAACCAAAAAACTAACTTTTAATGGATATCCTTATGCTTTTTATACACCTGAAACTCAAGCTGCCATTGGTGCAGGTGGGATTTTCTTATTTTATACAAGCAATCAATCAGAAGGATTGAGACCTTCAAAAGTTGGGTTCGGAGCATTTTACACCACCAACAAACAGTATAAGTTTTCCGTGAACCCAAGCATCTACTTCAACTCCAATAAGTTGGTTATGCATATGCCTATGTCATTTGGTTACGCTCAAGATAAATTTTGGGGCGTGGGCAATGAAACCGTAGAAACAGGCACTGAAGAGTATTTCAGGGAGGATACCGGTATCCAATTGGAAGTGCAAGTGCCTCCACTATTGTTTTTCTCCGACCGCTCAGGGTTTATCTTAGATTATAAACATACGGCTATAGTAGATAGGAAGGATAACCAATTCTTGATTGATGAATCAGTAAATGGTACTCAAGGAGGTAATCTTTTTGGTTTGGGAATGAATCTTATATGGGATCGACGTGACAATTTATTTTATCCTACTTCCGGTCATTATCAATATATAAAATTCATTGCCTACACTGAACCCAGTGATTACACCTTTACCTCTTTTGAACTTGATGTGAGGTATTTCAAATCGGTTTTCAAAAAAGCAGTTTTGGCCTCAAATCTCTATATCAAAAGCATCAGTGGCAATGCACCATTTTATGAATTGGCAGCCTTAGGTGGCCATCAGCGCATGCGTGGTTACTTTCAAGGTAGGTATAGAGATAAAAATTACATGACTTTACAAACAGAATACCGTCAATATTTCACCAAACGATTAGGGTTTGTGGCGTTTGGAGGAATTGGCGATGTTAGCAACGAGATTACCGATCTTAGTCTCAACGATTTGAAATTCAGTTTTGGCGGAGGACTTCGCTATCTGTTTAACAAGAAAGAACATGTAAATCTCAGAATGGATATTGGTTTTGGTCCGCACGGTCATACTGGCATTTATTTTGGAATTGAAGAAGCGTTTTAAGGAGCCATTGGATTTAACACCTAATTAAAATACTCGGTAAAAAGAATCAAGACCGCTACGCTGTTAGAACCAAGAACAAAGACATGAATCGTAAGAATTAATACAGAAATCAAGCTACCATGCATTGCCGACCGTTGTACATATGGATTCTATTATTATTTGTTACTAAGGTATATACTCAAGATATTGAACCAAGGCGCTGGACGCCTTTACCTCTTAAATCGAATATTGTAGGTTTTGGCTATGGGTATACCGAGGGCCATATTGCTTTTGACCCAGTTGTGGAAATTGAAAACGCCGGGATAAAACAGAATGCCCTTGCTTTACAATACGTTCGGCCTTTTAAACTAGGTAAAAAATTAGCACGTTTGGATGTATTAATTCCGTATGCCATAGCACATTGGGACGGTTTGCTTAATGGAATCCCGGCATCGGTCAATCGCAGTGGTTTTGCTGATCCTCGTTTGCGGCTTTCTGTAAACATTATTGGTCCATCTGCCATGGAGCCGAAGGAGTTGCACGAGTTTTTGGTGGCACACCCTGTATTTACAGTTATTGGCGTTTCATTGGCTGTATCATTTCCGATAGGAGAATATTATAACGACAAATTGCTCAATTTAGGGCAAAACCGATTTATATTCCGGCCCCAAGCGGGTTTTACCCACACTTGGGGAAATTGGTCTTATGAACTTACAGGCTCGGTCTTTATATATACCAATAATAACGATTTTTTCAATGCAAGCGTAAGAAAGCAAGATCCGGTTTTTGCCATGCAAACGCACCTCATTAGAAGATTCAATAACAACATTTGGGGCTCTCTAAGTTTAGGAACAGGTTTGGCAGGACAATCCATAATAAATAACCAGCCTAAAGATGAACAAGAGAACATTATGGGAGCCTTGTCTATCGGGTTTCCAATACTTAAACAGCAAGGCTTTAAGTTGGTTTACATCCGATCTCAAACGCTAACAGACGTAGGCGGGGATACAAATACATTTGGTGCAGTATGGTCTATCATCTTCTGATCAATCGTTATCTAATAAAAAATAAAGATGATTTTAAGTTATAACATAAATTTTAGATGTTCTTTTCAAGGTTTGAAGAATGGGACCGTCGAGCTCAAGTTCCCTAAGTTTATTTGTATTAATATTTAGTATAATGAAGGCAAAGAACTACCCAATAATCATTGGCTTATTGTTAAGCTTCGCGTTATCCGCTCAAAACGATACCATTCAACTCAAAAATAACGATGTATTGGTGGGCGAAGTTAAAGCATTGATTAAAGGGGTGTTGACTTTAAAAACTTCCTATAGTGATAAAGATTTTAAAATTGAATTTAATGAAGTGAAAGGTATCGTCATTCAAAAAAAATGTCTCATCCTTTTAACGGATGGAAGACGACGCTTTGGAAATATTAGAACAGAAACCGCTGGATTGGTGAAGGTCACTTTAGCCGATAACAGCAGTGAAATTTTTAATGTCAATGAAATCATTTCGTTGCAGGAGGTTGACGATAATTTCTGGAGCCGAATTACTGGTTCTGTAGATTTTGGGTTCAATTTTACAAAAGCGAATAATACCTCTCAATTTAATGTTGGCGGCACAGTCGATTATGTTGATAAGAATTGGAGGTTTGAGGGAGATATTAATCTCATGAGCTCTGAACAGGATAAGGCAGCCAAAACTAAACGTACGGACGCCAGTGTGGCATTAATTAGAATCCTTGCAAAAAAATGGTATTTATTGGGAGGTGCGTCTTTCCTTTCAAACACTGAACAAGCTTTGGACGGACGTTTAAATCCACGGGTTGGTGCAGGAAAGTTTCTCATTAGCAGCAATAGACTTTATCTGGGCGCAAGTCTTGGCATTACCTATAATATTGAAAATTATGTCGACACCTCTCTCAACAAAACGTCCACCGAGGCCGTACTGACGGGTAGTTTTAATATGTTCGATTTTGAGGATATCGACTTAAGCACAAGCGTCGACTTTTATACAAGTCTTTCTGAGAAAAAAAGATTTAGAACGGATTACAATATTACCCTTAAATATGATTTGCCTTTGGATTTTTATATTAAAGTAGGCTTCACCTTAAATTATGACAACCAACCCGCTATAGCCGGAAATGAATTTGACTATGTTTTTAGCAGTGGCTTTGGTTGGAAACTTGACTAACTGATTAACTCAAAATAATAATATTATGAAAACATTTTTTAGATTTATCATTGCAATCCCAGTTATAACGTCATTTGTTATTGCCATTTTGTTTATCGTCATGGGAGTTTACGAAACAGTCCATGGAATTATCGGCGTTTTAAAAGGGCAAGCACATTCCGAATTTCGACCTGGTTTAATGCTTTTTGAAGCCTTAGATATCTTTTTAATAGGTTTTCTATTCTTGATATTTGCAATAGGATTTGCCCAACTTTTCTTCTTAAAACCATCTAAGTTCATGGATTGGGTTGATAGTTTCACTCCAGAATGGCTTAAAGTACACAACTTTACAGATCTGAAATTAATTTTGTGGGATACGGTTTTGACTACTTTAGTGTTTTTATGCATTGGAGATATCTACACCGCATCAGGAGTTTATACCTGGGAATTATTAATGACGCCCATCGCCATTTTACTAATTTCACTATCCAAATTTTTAATTAAAAAAGCTAAAAAATTATAACCCTATTAGAGATGTATTCCATAGCAAAGATCATAGCACTGAATGTCTTCAATATTTTGCCTAATCGTAAAAGTTGGAGACGATTGGCTATATCTGATCTTCACGCTCATTTAGAAAAAGCATCCTTTACAAAAATGACATTTTTTTTATTGCTCTGTCTTAGTTCTATCACTGCCTATCCCTATTACTTCTTTCAACAAAATGATTCTGATCATACCCTTTCTGCTTCAGAAAAACAGCGTCTCATTGATTCTGTAAGACAAGCGTATTTAAAAGAGTTAGTCATTGCTTTTACTCCAAAGGATGGACTTAACAAAAAGGAAGTTCAGAATCCGTTAAAGAATACCGACACTACTGGAGTCGACCATATCAACTCCAGAAAAGCATTCATCGATTCGCTTCGTGAAACAACTAAGGGCTACCCAGTATTCGGACCAAAAAATGATACCATTTTTCTTATTTACGCCAAGCTTGGTGCTTCAACACCAAAGGACAGAGCGTTTTATGTAAGCAATAAAATAAAAGCCTTATATGACGATGATTTTTTCAATTCTGATTCTATCATAGTCGAACACTCTGAGTTATCTTATGACATTGTCTATGGCAATACTATCATTGTCAGTGTAACTGAAGACGACGCTCTTTGGCACGAAACTACGGCCATGTCTCTGGCAAATAATTTTAAAGAAGCAATCACAAGTTCAATCGTAAATCTTAAGGAAGAACGCAAAATTTCTAAAATAATGGTGCGTTTGGCTTTAGCGATTTTAGTCATAGGCATTATATGGTTACTTACGCGATTGCTCAAGAGAGTGCATCGGTGGTCAGCGGCTCGTATTGAGAAAAAATCAGAAAAGTGGCTCAAAAGTTTAAATTATAAGGATTATACGTTTCTTTCTGCAGAACAGGAACTAAAAGTCATCCTGTTCATTCTAAAATCTATCCGCTGGATCATTTTATTTTCAGTGCTGTACATTGCCCTACCCATTGTATTTAGCATATTTCCTATCTCTCGACATTGGGCCGATGTCTTGTTTAATCTTGTTTGGTCTCCTTTACGGACAATTTTCATTTCTGTTTGGGAATATTTCCCTAAGCTTTTTAAAATTTTTGTCATCATATTTGTTATTCGATATATTATAAAATTTATACGATACTTTTTTCAGGAAATAGAATCAGAAAAACTCAAAATTTCTGGTTTTTATCCCGATTGGGCCCCACCGACCTTTAGTATTATTAAATTTCTTTTATATGCATTCACCTTCGTTCTTATTTTTCCGTTATTGCCGGGTTCGGATTCGCATATATTTAAAGGAGTTTCAGTTTTTGTAGGTGTCCTGCTATCCTTGGGATCTTCAACAGCGCTTTCAAATATGATTGCTGGATTGATCATCAATTATATGCGTCCGTTTAGGATTGGCGACCATATAAAAATAGCAGATATCAAGGGTGATGTGGTTGAAAAATCGTTATTGGTAACGCGAATTAGAACCATAAAGAATGAAGTCATTACCATTCCAAACGGCTCTATCCTCACTGGAAATACCGTCAACTACAGCACGGGAATCCACGACAACGGTTTAATCTTGCACACCAACGTAACCATTGGTTATAATGTGCCTTGGTCAGATGTTCACCAAGCCCTAATTGAAGCTGCCTCTCGATCTGAATTCATTTTAAAACACCCTAAACCCTTTGTACATCAAACTGGTTTGGACGATTTTTATATTGTTTATCAACTCAATGCCTATACGCAGGAAGCATCGGGACAGGCTCAGGTTTATTCAGAATTGCACCAGAACATTCAAGATGTTTTTAATGAAAGAGGCATTGAAATTTTATCTCCGCATTACAGAGCAGCAAGGGACGGTAACGAAAGTGGTATTCCTACAGAGTATCTTCCAAAAGATTATAAAGCACCCAGCTTTAATATTAAAGTGAATCAAGAACCTCGGGACCCGTCCGACCAGCACCGGGCAGGCAAGCCCACGAGCTATATATAAGGAATTGTCTTTTCGATGGAGGCAAGCCTCGGGGTATTAAAACTCACTGGTGGGAATAAATAACAGCAACCTTTTCTGATAAAAAAAGAAGCTCATTGAGAGTTATATTGAGTTAATTTACAACTCAATCCCCTCTCCAATCCCCAACAACATCAAATCTTTATTCTTATCAAAAAACTTACGTTTGGATTCTTCATGGTCGATTTCGATATAACCAAAGGTGTCAAAATGGTAGCCCATAATTTTATCACATTGGAGAAAATCACTGGCAATGATGGCGTCATCAACACCCATGGTAAAGTTGTCTCCTATTGGTAGAATCGCTAAATCAAGTTTAAGGCGCATGGGAATAAGTTTCATATCCATGGTCAGCGCAGTATCTCCAGCAATATAGATGTTTTTTCGTTCGCCTTCAATGACAAAACCTCCTGGTTGCCCGCCATAAGTTCCATCAGCAAATGACGACGTGTGGATAGCGGTAACGTATTTGACCGTCCCAAATTCAAAATCCCACGAGCCGCCATGATTCATGGGGTGTACTTCCAATCCCATAGCCTCAAAATGACTTGTAATTTCAAAGTTGGACACAATCATGGCATTGGTGCGCTTAGCAATGGCTTCAGCATCTAAAACATGATCTTGATGCGCATGCGTTAAAAGAATATAATCGGCTTTTAAAGTATTGATGTCAATATGTGAGGCTTTTTCATTCGCTGATATAAAAGGATCTACTAAAATGTTGACCTCATTGACTTCAATACCTAAACAGGAGTGACCGTAATATGTAATTTTCATGATTTTGGAAATTTGTTGTATGAATTATTTGTACGACTTAAATATATTCAAAATATTTATGAACGAGTCCATTTGTGCGCGATAAAAAGTAGGATTTCGGGAAGATGGAATGTGTAAGATGGCGGTTGGATGGGATTTGAAACTTGAAATTTTATAAATATTGGGAGTCTGCTGTCTATTTTAATTGCGTAGTTTCCGGGTTATAACCTGGAATTAGAAAATCGGATACAATCTAACTAAACTCGACATTACATCCTGAGACCCCACCAAAAAGCGGGGTTAGTTCAACCAGCTATTTTGAATGCGCATTTCATGCTTTTCAAAATAGGGTACAGAAATATCGCTTTTGTTAGCTTGAGACCCCGCCAAAAAGCGGGGTTAGTTCAACCAGCTATTTTGAATGCGCATTTTATGCTTTTCAAAATAGGGTTTCACTAAAAAAACTCAGACAAATTGAAGAATGTGCCTGAGTTTTAAAGCCCCAAATTTTATAACCAACTGATTAAGAAAATGAATGTTGGCTTAAAAATTACTTTTAAATATACAACTTAAATCATTGATCACCAAATCTCAACGATTGTTTTTACAAAATATAACCGATGCCCAATAACAATGAAAACAAAAATGTGGACAATGCCAACACTTTTAATTGCGAATCGAAATCAGAGGATACTTGAGCACTTATTATTTTTTTAATGTGAATTGCAAGCGGAATATAGGATATAAAAAAGAGGAAATTCCAAAATGATGTATAATACAAAATGGCAAATACTACCCCAACAATCATAGCACTAATGACGAGAAATAAATGGTATTTTTTAGATTTTTCCTTACCCAATTTCACTGCAGTAGTAATTTTATTTGAGAGTTTATCCGACTCAATGTCCCTCATATTATTGAGATTGAGCACGCCTACACTTAACAGACCAACAGCAATGGAAGGGAGTACAACGATATGATCCAATTGTTTGGAGAATAGGAAATAGCTCCCAACAACACTCACAAATCCGAAGAACACAAGTACAAAAACATCACCTAAACCTCTATACCCATAAGCTGAATCGCCCATGGTATATTTCATCGCTGCATAAACCGAAAGTCCTCCCAGGCCCAAAAAGAAGAGAGAGTATAAGAAATAACCGTGTCCAAAAGCCGTATAAATGAGAAGTATGGTCAAAAATATAACGATCAAGACATTGATTTTCAATGCTTCAAACATTTGTTCCGGAGTGATTTTTCCACTTTGAACGGCACGCATGGGGCCGACTCTATTTTCATTATCAGTGCCTTTTATTCCGTCGCCATAGTCATTGGCCAAATTTGAGAGAATTTGCAGTGAAAGTGTTACCAATAAAGCCAATATAAAAACTAAAGAACTGAAAAATCCGTTATAAACAGCAAAACAAGCTCCTATAACAATTCCTGAAATAGATAATGGCAGCGTTCGCAATCTGAACGCTGAAAACCAAGATTTTAATCTTTCCATTCTAAAATTTTGGGTGGTTTATGGAATCCATTTTTTCTCAAAATTGGGCTTTCGCTTTTCCAAAAAGGCATTTCGACCTTCAATGGCTTCTTCAGTCATATAGGCAAGACGCGTTGCTTCTCCAGCAAAAACCTGCTGGCCGACCATCCCATCATCAGTCAAGTTCATCGCGAACTTCAACATTTTTATAGAAGTAGGCGACTTCGCTAAGATTTCCTGTGCCCATTGATAGGCTGTATTTTCCAATTCGGCATGCGGAATAACGGCATTCACCATTCCCATTTCATAGGCTTCTTGCGCAGAGTAATCTCTTCCCAAGAAAAAGATTTCTCGAGCTCTTTTCTGACCCACCATTTTTGCAAGGTAAGCAGAACCATAACCACCGTCAAAACTGGTCACATCGGCATCAGTTTGCTTAAAGATTGCATGTTCCTTACTGGCTAAAGTAAGATCGCACACCACATGCAAACTATGGCCACCGCCAACGGCCCATCCTGGAACCACAGCAATGACTGCCTTAGGCATGAACCTGATCAAACGTTGTACTTCTAAGATATTTAACCGATGATAGCCATCCTCGCCCACGTAACCTTGCTTCCCTCTGGCTTTTTGATCGCCGCCACTACAAAAGGAATAGACTCCATCTTTAGACGATGGTCCTTCAGCAGATAATAAGACCACACCAATATTCACATCTTCATTGGCATCGTAAAACGCATCGTACAGTTCACTTGTGGTTTGAGGTCTAAATGCGTTTCTGACATCAGGTCTGTTAAACGCTATTCGGGCGACACCATTACTTTTTTTATAGGTGATATCTTGGTATTCCTTTACAGTTTTCCAGTTGATTTGACTCATGTATTGTGTTTTTAAAATGAATTAAATAAGATAAATGCCATCTTCCTTAATTTCGATTAACCGTTGTTTATATAAAGTGCCTATGGCTTTTTTAAAGGTCTTCTTGCTCATTTGGAGCATTTCTTTTATATCCTCTGGATCTGATTTATCCGTTAAATTGAGATATCCGCCATTGTCTTCCAATTCATGCATGATGGCATCGGCATTCGGCTCAATTTTCCTGTACCCAATCTTCTCTAAAGTGATGTCCAATTTATTGTCAGGTCTGATTTTTTTGACGAAACCCTTCATTCGGTCGCCAACACTCAATTCTTTATAAATATCATCTTGAAAAATCAATCCAGCATGTTTATTATTTACAATAACATTCATTCCAATGTCTGAAGGATGCGAAATAATGACGTCCACTTCTTCAAATTGGGTAACCGTCAGATCTTTATTATCCAAAAAACGATTGGTTTTACTGGAAGCTGCCAATCGGCCTGTTTTTTCATCCAAATAACAATGCACCAGATACCACCCGCCAGCTTTCATTTTAAAAACCTGTTCCTTGAATGGACAGAACAGCTCCTTTACCATGCCCCAGTCCAAGAAAGCTCCGTGGTCAGTGACTTGGTTGCAGCGCAACATTGCAAATTCCCCGCGTGTTATATAGGGCTTATCGGTTACAGCAACAAGGCGTTCTTCATTGTCCAAATAAACAAAGACTTCAATTTTATCCCAAATCTGATACGTTTCAGGAACATATCTGTTTGGCAACAACACTTCGTTGCCTTCCGTATCAGCAATATAGACGCCTTGTTCAGCCTCACGAATTATTTCTAAGGTATTATATTCTCCAATATGTATCATGGTGCAAAGGTAAGTATATTCATGTTTATCCAACAAAAAAAGCGATACTGTTCTGAAATTTCAGAAGTAACGCTTTTTTTATTTAGAGGTTGGAATTTATTATTTGTAAACAGCTTCTTTCTTAAAGTGTTTTGTCAATAAATAATAAACCACAGCTCTATATTTATTTCTGTTTGATTTGCCATAGATTTCCATAACTGAATCAATCCCCTTATCCAACTCCGGACCATCTTTCAATCCAAGTTTTTTAATTAGAAAGTTGTTTTTAACGGTTGCGATTTCATTAGGATCAGTACCTGAAACTGTTGATGCGTCGGCATTGTAAATTGATGGACCACAACCAATGGTTACCTTGGTCAATAAATCCATGTCAGCATTCACGCCACATTTCTCCTTTAAGTCTGCAGCATACTTTGTAATTAATTCATCTCTTTTACTCATTATTGAAAAGTTTTAAGTTACATTATTTAGTGTCTCAATATACTAAAATTTAACAGAGATATAAAAATTTGCCAACAGATTTAATGATTATTTTATATACTTAAAATACTCCAGCAAAATTTCATCATTTGCTTGGTCTGCGGTATAAATTTCGAGAATTTTTGGCGACTTACTTTCTTTGTAAAAGGTATTGAGCGCAATACTCAAATCATTTTGGGAAGACACTTTCTTATATTTAAAATTGTACATTTCGGCTAAATGTTGTGCGGTCAATTTATGCTTGGTTTCAAAAAATGTATCGAAATTCTTCGTGTTTTTATGTCCAGGAAGAATTCTAAAAATACCGCCTCCACCATTATTGATCACAATTATTCTAAAGGAATCCGGGATATAATTGTTCCAAAGGGCGTTACTATCATAGAAGAAACTCAAATCACCCGTTATAAAAGTAGTCTGTCGTTTATGGGCCAAAGCACATCCTATCGCCGTTGATGTACTCCCATCTATCCCACTTGTGCCTCTATTACAGAACACTTCAATGGATTTATGGATGTCAAATAGTTGTGCATATCTAATGGCCGAACTGTTCCCTATTTGCAAAATAGTATCATTAGGAAGTGTTTTAAAAAGCGTATCAAAAACCTTAAAGTCGGAAAACGATATTTTCTCCAAAAAACTGTTGTGCTTTTTGTTTCGCTCCATCTTAATTCCCGTCCAATAATTTCTATAGGAACTTTTTACCTGCTCGGCTTTTGGAAGAAACTCACTAAAAAAATAATTGGGGGTTTCTTTAATATGTTGGGTCAAACAAAAATATGTATCATAGGCTCTGGTTTCACTGATATGCCAGTGTTCTTTGGGTTGGTATTCCCTCAAAAAAGCCTTGATCTTCTTAGAGACTACCATCCCCCCAAAAGTGATGAGGATCTCTGGTTGCAATTTTATGAAACCTTCCTTTTGAAGAGGCGCTATCAACTTGTCAATGCTCGTAATAAATGTGCCGTGGTCCAAATTGGAAGTGGTTTCGGTTAAGACAATAACACTGTCATCTTTCGCCAATAAGTTTAGCCATTTTTGATCAATTTTATCAGGAGCGTACTCGCCTACCAATACCATTTTTCGCTTTGCTTTTCGCCAATCGTTCAAACATTGGTCCATGATATATGAATCCATTTTGGGTTCTTCCAATTCGATGGGTATGTTCTTTGGCGCAACGGTTAAAGCATCAACCATCTCATAAAGCGGTTCATCGAATGGTACATTGATATGAACCGGTCCTTTTTTGAAGATGGATTTATTTATGGCATCGTTCAATTCTTGTTCATTAAACTTTTGAATATCCTTTTGAAGACCTAATAAACGTTCCAGTTTGTCTTCAATATTCTTTAAAATAGGAATGTCCTCAGTTACGGGAATATTCAGTTCGTCCTTTACATCCAATTTTAAATTTGCAGAATGGAGTATATGATTCTCAAATACGTTTTTCTGATTGATAGTTTGTCCGTCACCAATATTCTGAAGGTGTTTTGGCCGATCGGCAGAAAGAACAATTAACGGGATTTCACTATAAAATGCTTCCGCAACCGCAGGATAATAATTGAGCAATGCACTTCCAGAAGTACAGACCACCGCAACAGGTGCTTCAATCTGCTGGGCAATACCAAGGGCGAAAAAAGCCGCACAGCGCTCATCTACAATACTGTAACATTTAAAAAATGGATCGTTGGAAAAACCGATGGTCAAAGGTGCGTTTCTGCTGCCTGGTGAGATAACAATATGTTTTATGTTTTTTGCTTTGCAAAGCTGAATAACGGTCTGAGCAAGCGGAATTTTAGGATATTTCATTCATGGATAATCTTATCGCAAAAGTACGAATTTAGGTGAGCTAATTGAAAAATTATCGCCTGAAAAACTACAAAGTTTAAAAAATCAAAAACCAAAATTTCAAATCCCCTATCCGCCCACAGGCAGGCAAATTCCAAACTCCCAATTTAGGACAAGCTTGACTTTAGTTGAGTACTTTACTTTTGAAAGAATCCTTGATGTCTTTGTGGAACCTCTTTGGCACAACTATTATTTCCCGCTGATTACGCAGATTTACGCAGAATGTTACTTCATTCAAACCTTAGCATTTCCTCTGCGGAACTTAGTGCCTCCTTTGTGGAACTTAGTGCAATAACTTTTTATCTCCAGCAGATTGTGCAGATTTCTTCCTTTAATGTGTGCGTGGAACTAATCCCCAATACCTAATTCCTAATCCCTTTTTCATCTCTACAGCACACTTTTGATAATCTTCGATTTATGCACCGTTTCTTCCCATTCCGATACAGGGTCAGAGTCTTTAGTAATCCCGCCACCAACATAGATAAAGACCTGATGATCTTTCATCTGCATACAACGCAAATTGACATAAAGGTCGGAAACCGATTTTTGAACCCTGTAGGCATTATTTTCTACATTGCGTCGGTTGGGGTTTCTGCTGATTCTCTCTTTCAGGTGCAATTCGCCCATAAATCCCGCATAGAATTCACGAGGATAACCTTCATTTTCAACAATATACGATTTGGACTTTTCTTTTGGGAAACCACAAACTGCTGGGGTTGGATGTAGGGCTTCTAAGATGGGCTTGAGGCCTCTCGTTTCAGGTGACAATCGCATAGAAATCTCTGTTTGAAGATGTAAAAGATTTCCAGCTCTTACGGTTTTTTGCTCCGATACTTTTATGAAGTCAGATGAAAATTGCCAATTGCCAACTGATTCCCGCAGACTTTCAACAATAAAATCAGTAACTATTTGTTGTTCTTCCTTCTCTTTGTCCTTCCATATTACATCTGCACTTCCTTCAAAAGCTTGGGTACCTGCCAAAGACATGGTTTTTAATTGATCGCCCCTTACATTCAATAAGGTTTCTGGCGTTGCTCCTAACCACAGGCCTACTTTTGGATGGTACCAACAATATACAAAGGCGGTTGGGTAGCGCTGTAATAAACGTTTGAAAATTTCAATGGGAGAAGTACCTACATTCTCAATAAGTTCTCGCCTTGAAAGTACCACTTTTGAAAAGCTGCCTTTAGCAATCGCCTCAATCCCTTTTTCAACGTGCTTAATATGTGATAATTTTTCCGATTCTTTATTGTTATTGACAATATCTGACGTTTCATGACTCCTAATCTCAGTTTCCGAAAAATCATTTTTATCAAATTTCGCACAAATAACATCCGCATGTTCTATGGGAAGTATATAGGCTTCTTGAAGGCTGTCAAAAGGAGCAAATACGAATCCGCTTTCAGAAAAATCAACAACCACATGCAAAGCATCATCATGCTGAAACATACGCTTCAGTTCTGACGAATTCGGTTTTCTATAAACCACAAAAGGTAACTTCTCATCATACTGCTTTTTGATCTGCTCAAAAAATTGATCCAAAACCATTTTATTTGCTTTTTGGTAAGCTGATGGTAGACAATCTGCAGATGGAGATCAAGTTATCGTGATCATCTGTAATCCTTATATCCAAAAGCTGAGTGGTTCTGCCTTTGTGAAGAAAAGTCGCTTTAGCATAGACAAACCCGTCCTTAACTGACTTTAAATGGTTAGCGGTTATTTCGATGCCGCGGACAAACAAATGCTCAGTATCTAAAAAAATGTGAGACGCAAAACTCCCAACGCTTTCGGCTAAAGCAGCGGTGGCCCCACCATGAAGTACGCCGTCAGGTTGATATACACGCGAATTGACAGGCATTTTCGCCACTAAAAAATCGGGGCCATAGTCTATCATTTCAATATTCAAGGTCTCCATTAAGGTATTCTTACTGGCACTATTTGCTTTTGCCAGAATAGCTTCTTTAGATAATTGCATATAAAATTGGGTTTTTCAAATCGAATGTAAAGGTACAAAACAATCTTTCAGGTTTCAGATTTCTTGTTTCTTGTTTCTTGTTTCTTGTTTCGGGTTTTTAAAAAAAAATATGGTCATTTCTATATTGATTGTTGTTCTTATGTATTCAAAGTAGATTATTTTCTGTTTTGTCTTGAATCCTGAATCTTGAATCCTGAATCTTGAATCTTGAATCCTGAATTTTTTATCAATTCTTATCTCAGTATCTTTATGGAATAATAAATGTCAAAAGCATGAAGCCAACAGAAAAAGAAATCACCTACCAAACCACAAACTCCTACTCCGCTCTAAACACCTTATCTGATAGCACAAAAAACGTATGGTTCGCCTGTCATGGCATGGGTTATTTGAGCCGGTATTTTTTGAAATATTTTGCGGAATTGAATCCTGAAGAAAACTATATTATTGCTCCTCAAGCACAAAGTAAATATTATGTAAGCTCCAGATTAAAACATGTAGGTGCCAGTTGGTTGACCAAGGAAAACACTATCAAAGAAACTGAAAATGTAATGCGTTATCTTGATGCTGTTCTTAATGCGGAACATCTTTCCAAAAATCAGAATCTAATTATGTTGGGATATTCACAGGGTGTTTCTGTTGCTTTGAGATATATCGCCAAACGGCAATTGAGGTGCTCTCAAATCGTGATGATGTCTGGTGGGATTCCCAAGGAATTAACTGCTGCTGATTTTAAATTTTTAGACCCGATGACAAAAATCTCTTTGATTTATGGAACTAATGATGAATACCTCGACGAAGATCGCCTGTCCTTAGAAAAAAACAGAGCTTTCGAACTGTTTGGCCATTGCGAATTGCAAATTATGCCATTTGACGGCAAACATGAAGTCAATACATCACTGATTAAGCAGATTGCTTAGTGCGATTTTAAATTACTGTTCCTGTTTCCAGCGTAATTTATCTGCCAAATTTAAAGTATTCAGAGAGTTCATGTTTTTCTCCCTTTAACATCGCCGATACCATATCCATGCCAATAACTGAAAAGGTAATCCCATTACCGCCAAAGCCCAACACGAAATACGCATTTTTAAAATCGGGATGTTTACCAATATAAGGTAAGCCGTCCCAGGTTTCTCCAAAAGTTCCTGCCCAGCCAAAATCGACTCTAAACGTATAATTGGGGAATATCTTGGTCATGGTTTTTTCTAACTTTCTTGCTTTCTTTTTGAGCAATGCATCTCTTTTATCGGCATTGACAAAATCTTCATCCTCACCACCAATCAAAAAACGGTTATCATCGGTAGTTCTCATATAATTGTACGGATCGGAAGTGTTCCAAAACAAAGTGTTTTGTAAATGTGATTGGTCATCTTCATTCTGTTCGCCAACTATGGCATAGGTAGACAAAAGATTCACAATTTTCTCAGGTATGATCTCTGTGCTTTCAAAACCATTGCAAAAGATGATTTTTTTGGCCTTAATGGTCTTTTCGAATTCGGTATGTACCAAAACGTCCTTACTGCGGTATTCAATCTTAACCACATCGGTTTTGTCGTAAATCTGTAAACCATTTTTATGATTATGGTATAACAGATCATGCGCCAATTGAAAAGCATCTATACTCCCACCTTGATCTGACAGAATACCACCATGCGAATTCGCGAGTTGGTATTGTTTCTCAATGGCTTTTGCTTCCAACCATTTTACGGGAAATCCATGTTTTTTTCGAGCTTCAAACTCTTGCTTTAACCAAGACACATCCTTTTTTCTTGATGCGAAATACAAGGATTCCTTTTTTGTGAAACCACAAGTCGATTTTATGCTTTTTGAAATCTTTTGAAGTTGGTCAATAGAATCAAAACAGGCTTTATAACTTAACACGGCGCCTTTTTCGCCAATCATGTCGATAAGCTCGAAGAGTGGCTTATCAATTTCGTACTGGAGCATAGAGGTTGTCGCCGATGTACTCCCATGGCACACCTCCCGCTTGTCGACTATGACCGTTTTGTAACCATCGGAAATACATTGATGTGCAATTAAACTGCCAGTGATACCAGCACCAATAATAACAATATCCGTTTCTATATCTACATTCAGTGAAGGATAGGAATGAAGAATGCCGTTTTTAACCAGCCAAAAAGGTTCTACAGATGTTAATCGCATAAATTCTAATTTGGATCCCACTAAGGATATTATTACCGAAGATTCTTGATTTTATGTTAAAATTAATCCATTTAGAAAACTCATTCACAAAAAAGACTACCCCATTAGCCTCTTTTAAGTTGTGAGGTTCTGAATAATTGATTTTACAGGAAGAATTTCTGTTGTGTGCTCAATACTTGGTCCCGCTACCCAAACGGTTTTATAGGTTGCTTCTTTTGCTGCTTTTTCCGTAGCTCTCATACCAATCGAGAAACGGATCATCTTTACCCATTTTTTGAGTTTTTTGTTTTTGTTCAACACGGATTCCAACCACGATTCCTTAGTGCCGATCTTTTGAACGTAAGGCGTGTTAATGACCGTACACGGTGTTCCGGAAATTCGTTGTGTCATCACAATATCATTGGCGCCATAATCGACACAGGCTTGTTTATACTCATCGGTTACACCTGCTTCCATAGAGGCAATAAATGGACTTCCAATAGAAACGCCATCGGCGCCATACCCCAACATGGTATCAAGTTCCGCTTTCGTACCGACACCTCCAGCCGAAATCACTGGAATCTTACAATTGCTTTTCAAAAGAACAATTAAATCCTTAGGTGAAATTTCGCCACGATGTCCTCCTGCTTCATTATTGACTGCAATAATGGCATCGGCCCCTAAAGCTTCAACTTTTTGGGCGAATTTCAGATCGGTCACATCACAAAGCACCTTAATACCCACCTTATGCGCTTGGTTGATAGTTTCTTCCGGACTTCCCAAAGAGGTGATGATAAAGTCACAGCCTTCTTCACATAATACACGGAGTTGATCTTTGTACTTGATATTGGATTTGTTGACAATCAAATTGAATCCAAAAGAACCACCTTCCACCTTGGCCGCTTTGAGTTCATGAATGGCAGCTTTAAGCTCTGGCAATGTTCTGTAGTTTAAGGCTGGAATGCATCCCGCAATCCCCCCTTTCATAGCTTCAATAACCATAGCAGTATTTGACACCAAAAACATTGGAGCTTGGATGATGGGATATTTAATATTGAGAAGTTGGTTAAGTTGTGCTGACATGAGATTTAATTAAAGACTTGACGGTTTCGAAAACCTTAGTCCGATTTTGTCAGGCAAATATATGAAAATATGTTATGCATGCATAATAAATTATGAAGTTATACGGAAGTGTAAATTTCATATCAACAGAGCAGAATTCCACCTTAAAACATAAAAAGACCTCACAGGTTTTTAAATCCTGTGAGGTCTTGTTCAATGGCTCCGGTTTTGGGTTTTGCTTGCTTGTTGGCAGATAGGGGTTAGATTCTCAAAACCCTTTCAGAGTTTGAAACCTTGAAAGGGCTGAATAAATGAAGACCTGCAAGAAGCTCCGGGATTGGAAACCTTGCAGGTCTGGATTTCGCATAAAAAAACGCAACCAAGCTAATGATTGCGTTTTTTTGATGAGATTCCTGCCTTCGCAGAAATTTGTTATTTCACTTCTTCAAAATCAACATCCTCAACATCGCTGCCTTCATGAGACTGTCCATCTTGACTGGCACCTCCAGCGTCTGGGCCTGGTTGTGCACCTCCCTGATCTGCTTGTGCTTTGTACATCTCTTCACTCGCTACTTTCCAAGCTTCATTGATTTTCTCAAGAGCTGGATCAATTAATGCGATGTCTTTAGAGTCAAAAGCTGTTTTCAATTCTGCCAATGCTTCTTCGATTGGTTTTTTCTTATCATCAGATAATTTATCACCAAACTCTTTCAATTGACTTTCCGTTTGGAAAATCATTGCATCAGCAGCGTTTAATTTGTCAGCTTTCTCTTTTGCTAATTTATCGGCTTCAGCATTGGCTTCAGCATCTGCTTTCATCTTTTTGATTTCTTCTTCAGTCAATCCAGATGATGCTTCGATACGAATATCTTGTGTCTTTCCAGTTGCTTTATCACTTGCCGTTACGTGAATGATACCGTTGGCATCAATATCAAACGTTACTTCAATTTGTGGAGTTCCACGTTTTGCTGGTGGAATACCATCCAAATGAAAACGTCCAATGGTTTTATTATCGGCGGCCATAGTACGCTCACCTTGAAGTACGTGGATTTCTACTGAAGGTTGATTGTCTGCAGCTGTTGAGAATACTTGCGATTTCTTAGTAGGAATCGTCGTATTGGCCTCAATCAACTTCGTCATGACGTTACCCATAGTTTCAATACCTAAAGACAACGGCGTCACATCAAGAAGCAATACATCTTTAACATCTCCAGACAAGACACCTCCTTGAATTGCTGCTCCTACGGCAACCACTTCATCAGCATTCACACCCTTACTTGGTGCTTTTCCAAAGAATTTTTCAACTGCAGCTTGTACAGCTGGAATACGTGTAGATCCACCAACCAAGATGACCTCGTCGATATCTCCTTTTGAAAGACCTGCAGCTTTCATCGCATTTTGACATGGCTCAATGGTACGCTTTACCAAATCATCAATCAATTGCTCAAATTTTGCACGGGTTAAAGTTCTTACCAAGTGTTTTGGACCACTTGCAGTAGCCGTAACATACGGCAAGTTAACTTCTGTTTGGGCTGAAGATGACAACTCGATCTTTGCTTTCTCGGCAGCCTCTTTCAAACGTTGAAGTGCCATAGGGTCTTTACGTAAATCGATATCTTCTTCCGATTTAAACTCGTCGGCCAACCAATCAATTACTTTTTGATCTACATCATCACCACCTAAATGGGTATCTCCTTCTGTTGACAATACTTCAAAAACGCCATCACCTAATTCTAAGATAGACACGTCATGTGTTCCACCTCCAAAGTCAAAAACTACAATTTTTTGGTCTTTTCCTTTCTTATCCAATCCGTAAGCCAAAGCAGCTGCGGTTGGTTCGTTGATAATACGTCTTACTTTTAAACCAGCAATTTCACCAGCCTCTTTAGTGGCCTGACGTTGTGAGTCATTAAAATAAGCAGGAACCGTAATTACAGCCTCGCTTACAGTTTGACCTAAATAATCTTCAGCAGTTTTCTTCATTTTTTGAAGAATCATTGCTGATAATTCTTGTGGTGTATATAAACGTCCGTCAATATCTACTCTTGGCGTATCATTATCACCTTTGACCACTTTATATGGTACACGTTCTGCCTCATTCTTAGATTCAGAATACTTGTTTCCCATAAAACGCTTAATAGAATTAACGGTCTTTCTAGGATTCGTTACTGCCTGACGTTTCGCTGGGTCACCAACTTTAATTTCGCCACCTTCTACGAAAGCGATAACTGATGGTGTGGTTCTTTTACCTTCTGCATTAGGAATTACAACTGGCTCATTACCTTCCATTACCGAAACACAGGAGTTGGTTGTACCTAAATCGATTCCAATTATTTTACTCATAATATATGTTTTGTGTTGAATATTAATTTTTTATTTCTCTTTGTATATGTCAATGACTGTGCCATGACAGAAAATATGACAAGGTGTCATTTATTTTACAAAAACTTCAACACCGTTATTGCTCTAGATTAGGAAAGGATTTGTAATTTTACAAATAACCCAAAACAAATTCACATGAAAAAGATGTTTTCTTTATTGTTTGTCACAACTATGTTATTTACTGCATGTACTGGTTCCCAAGGACCACCAGGACCTCCGGGACCTCCGGGAAGTACGGGATCTCCAGGTAATGATGGTGAGATAATTGCTTCCTCTGCCTTTGAAATTGATATCACTTTCAACGCTGACAATAACTTCTCGCACACAGAAAATTATGGCTTTGTAGTCTTAGAGTCTGATGTTACTCTTGTTTATATTTTATGGGAAACCATAGATGGCATAGATATTTGGCGCTTGATGCCTCAAACAGTGGCTTTCAACAATGGCAGTCTTATTTACAATTTCGATTTTACCCAAACCGATGTCCGCATCTTCTTAGATGGCACTACAAATTTCGCAACATTAGGAAGCGAATGGACAGATAACCAGGTGTTCAGAGTGGTGGTCATACCTGCGGACAATGTGGATGGAATAGATGTTTCCAATCTTAATGAAGTCATGCAATCCTATCATATTGAAAGTTTTGAAATAAAATAGATATAGAACTGTCCATATTCTATTAAGGATGTATTTACAACTATCTATTGTCAGTTTGAATCTGCCTCGTCAGTAACGGGGCAGATTATAATTGTCATTATTTTGTGCAATAATGACATCTTTTTTAGAATTAATCAGTGAGAAGGTTTCCTGCAGATATTCTATGTTTTCACAAATAGTCTGCCTACCACAGCTTATTCTCTGAACCTTGAACACGGAATTCTGAACTAAAATACCCAACTCAAAACTCGTCCTCTTCACCTCTGTGTTTTCACCTAAAAAGAGACTATATTTGTCCATCTAAATCGTTTTCGTCAATGGAGTGTATTTCTGTATTCGATATGTTAAAAATTGGGGTTGGCCCATCAAGTTCTCATACCTTAGGGCCTTGGCGTGCTGCCGAACGCTGGATAAAGGAATTAAAGGATAGCAATAGATTTCACAAAGTAGAACATATCACTGTTGATCTTTATGGCTCTTTATCTTTAACCGGGAAAGGTCATGCTACAGATTATGCCGTTATGTTGGGACTATATGGGGCAGATCCTGAACAGATTCCGATAGATGACATCGAAACTATTATTGCATCCATTAAAAACACAAACTCGTTGATGTTCAACAATGAGATTCCAATAGCTTTTGATGCCAAAACGGACATTGTTTTCAATAGAAAATTTTTACCGTACCATGCTAACGGCATGATATTTACTGCGACCATCAATGGTCGAAAATCCAGTTCTACCTTTTACTCTATTGGAGGTGGATTTGTGGTAAAGGAAGAGCGAACGGTCTCAAAAAAACAAGATGAAATCTTTGAAAACACCTTTCCATATCCTATTCGTTTGGGTACGGAACTATTATCATATTGCAGCGACTTAAACCTGCCTATCTCTGGAGTAGTCTTAGAAAATGAAAAATCGATTAGAGATATGGAAACTATCGATTTTGAATTAAAACGTATTTGGGACACCATGTTGGAATGCATGTATATTGGATGCCACACAGAAGGCCACTTACCAGGAGGTTTGAATGTAAGACGACGGGCTTTCGACATGCATAAAGCTCTGAAATGCGATCTGCCTTATGAAAATCCTCAAGAATGGTTAGAGACCATTAGAAAAACCGAAGTCAAATTTAGACAGATTCTACAGTGGGTCAGTTGTTTTGCGCTAAGCGTCAATGAAGTGAATGCTGCTTTGGGTCGCGTAGTGACAGCACCAACCAACGGAAGTGCCGGTGTAATTCCCGCCGTATTGATGTATTATATGGTGATTGAAAATCATGAAGCCGATTTTGAACATATTAAAAAATTTCTCTTGGTGGCGGGCGAAATTGGCAGCGTATTTAAAAAAGGCGCAACCATTTCAGCGGCTATGGGCGGCTGTCAGGCAGAAATTGGCGTCTCGTCTTCCATGGCAGCTGGTGCCTTATGTGAATTACTTGGAGGCTCACCCGAGCAAGTGTTGATCGCTGCTGAAATCGCCATGGAACATCATTTAGGAATGACCTGCGATCCTATTGGAGGCCTGGTCCAAATTCCGTGTATTGAACGCAATGCCATGGGTGCCATTAAAGCCATCAATGCGGCAGAAATGGCATTGGGAACAGATCCCAAAAACGTGAAGGTGCCTTTTGACAAAGTGGTCAACACCATGTGGGAAACGGCTAAAGATATGAGTTCCAAATACAAGGAAACTTCCGAAGGTGGTCTGGCAGTTGGTGTGAATTTATCAGATTGTTAGGCGTCAATGCAATAGCTATTGACATACCAAAGGAATGCAAATTGCTGATGTTTAACCTAAAAATAAAACACTCTGAAATCTTAATTTAATTCAGTATCTAATTTGAAATCGTGACGTGCATCAACTTCGATTATTTTGGTCACATCCGTTTTATTAGGCCATTTTGTTAGTATATTTCAGACCTCAAAACTTAACCAGTTCCCGAATCACGAATGAGGTATTCACCGTTTAAAATACTGCTCTATCTTGTTGCTACACTTTTGGTGATGTTAGGAGTGACCTATTTTAGCACCTCAAGAAAGCTTGATAATGGGAAAACTCAAGAAGGTTTTTTTGTGGGCAATGTCCATATTAAATATCCCACACACGAAAGTTTTTTGCAGGAACAGAGCCATGATCCTTCAAAAATTAAAAGCTTGGATAGTATCGTCGAAAATATCGAAGGCTTGGTGAAAGACCTTGATAAAGACATTTCAGAACCAGATTCAAAGCCTAAAATTCCGGATTTCACAAAAATTGACACGTCCAAAGTACAGCGCATCAAATATCCTAAAGATCGCCAGGTTTTTATAGCCCAGTTACGAGAAAATCTGCAAAGCAACCAATGCCGAATCATTCATTATGGCGATTCGCAGCTTGAGGGTGATCGGATTTCAGGATATCTCAGAAACAGGCTGCAAGGCTTATATGGCGGCACGGGTCCGGGTTTTATACCCATTGTTCAGGTTTATGACCAAATTAGCGCCAATGTCACCCATTCCGATAATTGGACACGACACGCCTATTTTGATCCTACCCAAGTCAAATTCCCGCATAAAAAATATGGCGCCTATTCGTCTTTATCCCGATTTACGGAGGCTTATGAAACTGTGGACAGTCTGCTTTTAGATTCCCTTAAAATCACCAAAGCGACCATCAACATTGGAATTCCCACCAAATCCTATCCGCTTCTTAAAACTTTCAATACAATAGGTTTGCATTATGGGAATGCCCATGCACCAACCACTGTAAAGGTGTATAACGATGGTCAACTCATCAAGTCTGAAAAATTAATTGCTGATGGTGCTTATCATGAGTTTGCTATCAACTTGGCCAACACGCCCTCCAATCTGAACATTGAATTGGAAAGTAAAATAAGTCCAGATTTTTATGGACTTACCTTAGATGGTAAAGGAGGTGTTTCTTTGGACAACGTGGCTATGAGAGGTTCTTCAGGAACTATTTTCGCTGGTACCAATAGTGGAAATTTCCAAAAGATGTATCAGCAACTACAGCCTAAACTATTGATTTTTCAGTATGGTGGCAATTCGGTTCCCTATATTAAAGACTCTTTGGAGGTTGTAGAATATGCTGGGTATCTAAAAAATCATATCAATTGGGTAAAACGAAAAAGCAATAATGCCAAGGTCATTTTTATCGGGCCATCAGATATGACTACCAATGAAAAGGGAAAGATGACAACCTATCCGTTGCTTCCTTATCTAAACAAAACCTTACAACAGATGTGTACAGAAAACGGCATTGCCTATTGGAGCATGTTTGATGCCATGGGAGGTGAAAATTCAATGCAACATTGGGTAGATCAAGGATTGGCAGCAAATGATTACACCCATTTTTCGCCCTCAGGCACCAAAATCATCTCGGAATTATTTTTTCTATCGCTCTATTTAGATATAATCACTAAGAAATGAAGAACAATCTACTACTCCTTTTTATAGGATTTACCACAACAATTTTCGGTCAGCATTATGTTTTGGACAGCCTTACCCCAACATACGGCCATCTGATCAACTTTGAAGCGAATACCTTTAAAATGGCAGAAAGCTCTCCAACTTTCCATCAATTTTTTGCCAAATTGGATTCCGTTTACAGTGGCAAGAAACAAAAACTGCATGTTTTTCACATCGGTGGATCGCATATTCAAGCTGATATTTATTCCAACAAAATAAGAACCTATCTTCAAAACACAAACACTGTATCTCAAGGACAACGCGGATTTGTATTCCCATATCATTTGGCACACACCAACAATCCGACCAATTATCGCATTGAAGCCACAAAATCAAAATGGAAAGGGTACCGCTCTTCAGTTAGGAAAGATAGTATCGCTTGGGGATTGGCTGGAGTAACCGCTGCCTTTAGCGAAAAATCGGATACTATCATTGTAAAGTCCAATTATCGAAATTACACCAATCAACCGTATGAATTCAATAAACTAAGAGTCTTTTACAACACTTGGAAATCAGATTATAATCTGACAGTAATGAATCCGGAACTTGTGATAGCTGATACTTTAAATTTGGACAAAATGTATCGGGAGTTTCAATTTAATAAACTGATAGACGAGGTTGAGATTTCCTTGGAGTTAAAGAATGACACCATCCAAAATCCTGAATTTGCTTTGATGGGTATGGAATTCATGAATGACGATGATGGTATTGAATATACCAGCATCGGCGTTAATGGTGGAAGTTTTGCCTATTACAACCGAGCGGTCTATTTTGAAAAACAGCTTCAGCTCTATCAACCTGATTTGTTCGTCATTGCTATTGGTACGAATGATGCCTATATGCCTAAAAACGAGTTTGATGCCGAAAAATTCCGAGAATATTACGAAGCGTTCATTCAAATGATCCAACGGGTCAATCCTAATTGTGCCATTTTATTGATGGTACCCAATGACGATTATTACAAGCGAAAAATTCCTAATCCAAATACTGCCACACAACAAAAAGTGATCATGGAGCTGGCAAGGAAACATCAAATGGCCGTTTGGGATTTTTACGAAATCATGGGAGGCTTGGGGTCTTCTAACAAATGGTATCAAAACAAATTAATGCCTCGAGACCGAATTCATTTTACACAATTGGGCTACAGTATTAAAGCCGATTTGTTCATGGACGCATTGATTGATGCTTGGGCAAAATCAACTCACCGAAATAAAGAAGAATTGTTAAAGCACTATAGAACCTTGGATGAATAGGTTATACGATATTTTTAAGTTTTCGGAAGATTTTCCGCTGATCTTTACCCAAGCAGATTTTTGGATATTTTTTGCCGTGGCCTACTTTTTGTTCGCTCTTGTGCACAAGAAAATTAGACTGCGGAATTCATATCTCTTTTTAATTTCACTATTCTTTTATTACAAAACCAGCGGATTCTTTATCGGCATCCTTATTTTCAGTACACTCGTCGATTTTTTTATCGGAAAAAGCATTCATAAAAGTCAAGAACAAACCAAACGCTATATTTTAGTAACTTTAAGCGTGGTCATTAATCTGACCGTGCTGTGTTATTTCAAATACGCCTATTTTTTTACGGACTCTTTCAATATGTTGTTCCATACCAATTTTGAAGTGGTCAATTGGTTGGCGCAATGGGGAAATAGTTTTAATAATCAGAATTATTTCACTGTAGATAAAATTATCCTTCCAGTTGGAATTTCTTTCTACACGTTTCAAACCATCAGTTACAGTGTGGATATTTTTAGAAGAAAGTTAGTGCCTTTAAACTCCATTCTCGATTTCGGTTTTTATGTAAGTTTCTTTCCGCAGTTGGTCGCAGGCCCCATAGTTAGGGCTGAAAATTTTGTACCGCAAATTTCCAAACCCACGGTCATTACGAAATCTGATTTCGATACCGGAACCTTTATGATTTTAAAAGGATTGATCAAGAAAATGATCTTTGCCGATTTTATCGCGATGCACTTTCTGGACCGAGTGTTTGACGCTCCTGAAATGTTCTCTGGCTTTGCCAATGTCATGGCCATGGTTGGGTACTCCCTTCAAATTTATGGCGATTTTTCCGGTTATACAGATATAGCCATCGGATTGGCATTATTGATGGGATTTAAATTGCCCATCAACTTTAATTCGCCCTACAAAGCTACCAATGCCGGCGATTTCTGGAAACGCTGGCACATCTCCCTCTCAACTTGGCTTCGTGATTATTTGTATATTCCTTTAGGTGGCAATCGAAAAGGCACTGTCGCCTCCTATATTATTTTGAGCATCATTCTGTTGGGAGTTCTATACGCTTATCAAGACATGTTGGTCGTTTCCATTGTATTGAGTTCTGCCCTTCTAATTTATATCTTGTCACTCTATAATACTACGGTAAAAAATCAAATCAACACCAATATTAACTTGATGTTGACCATGCTCATAGGTGGTCTTTGGCATGGTGCATCGTGGAAATTCGTTATTTGGGGCGGACTGAATGGTTTGGGAATTGTGGTTTACAAATTTTGGCGAAAAGTGAGTCCGTACGAAACCAACAACCAATGGTATGCACGTTGGTGGAAGATATTGATTACGCTGACTTTCATCACTTTTACACGGATTTATTTCAGGGGTGAAAGTATGGATCATATTGCGCGTTGGTACAAGCAAGTTGCCTACCATATGGATTGGCATTATGCCTTAGATATTTTAATCCACTATCAACTCGTATTTTGGGTAATGCTTATAGGATATATCACGCATTGGTTGCCAGAATCCACCAAAACTAAAATTGAGGGCGCGTATGCAAAAAGCCCGGCATTTGCCAAAGTATGTATTGCAACAAGTGTTGGGATTATCTGCTATCAGGCATTCTCTTCTGATTTTCAACCTTTTATTTATTTTCAGTTTTAAAGGAACAGACTTAAGTACTGAGTATTAAGAATTAAGAAAATTGTACGTCCCTGCATAGCTTATCACTTAAAGAGTGAAAAAATAGTGTCTTGGCTATAAAAATCCACAATTAGAAAGTCTTATATCCTCTGTCATCCTGTACTATGTCTTAAATCTATAAGCTTTGTTCTAAATTCCCAGCTTGTCGACCTGCAGGTTAAAACTTAATTGTTATTTTTACAGCATTAAAACTAGAAACTATGTCAGTAGCAAAAAGAGATTATAAGAGAATTACCGTTAAAACCTTGGTGGATATGAAAACCAATGGCGAAAAAATATCCATGCTTACCGCATATGACTTTACCATGGCAAAAATTGTTGATGGTGCTGGTGTAGATGTGATATTGGTTGGCGATTCTGCAAGTAATGTCATGGCAGGTCATGAAACCACCTTGCCAATTACCTTAGATCAAATGATCTATCATGCTGCTGGGGTAGTGCGTGCCATAGAACGCTCATTAGTGGTCGTAGATTTGCCTTTTGGAAGCTATCAAAGTGATCCAAAGGAAGCGTTACGTTCTGCCATCAGAATCATGAAGGAAAGTGGTGGCCATGCCGTAAAGTTAGAAGGTGGAAAAGAAATTAAGGAGTCTATCAAGCGGATTTTACACGCGGGAATTCCTGTGATGGGCCATTTGGGTTTGACGCCACAATCCATTTACAAATTTGGAACCTATACGGTAAGGGCCAAGGAAGATGAAGAAGCAGACAAACTTAAAGAAGACGCTTTGATGCTTGAAAGAATTGGTTGTTTTGCGATTGTATTGGAAAAAATTCCTGCAAAATTGGCGCAGGAAGTTGCTGAAAGCGTTACTATCCCGGTTATCGGCATTGGCGCGGGCAATGGTGTGGACGGACAGGTACTTGTCCTACATGATATGCTGGGAATGACCCACGAGTTCCATCCGCGTTTTTTACGTCGATATATGAACCTCTATGAAGACATGAATAAAGCCATTTCACAATATGTGGAAGATGTGAAAAATTTAGATTTTCCTAATGATGAGGAGCAGTATTAGGGTTATGAGTTATCAGTTATCAGTTATCAGTTATGAGTTATGAGTTCAGGGTTATGAGTTCAGAGTTATGAAACAGTCTTGATTCTTGATTCTTGATTCTTGTTTCTTGTTTCTTGTTTCTTGTTTCTTGTTTCTTGTTTCTTGTTTCTTGTTTCTTGTTTCTTAATACTTAATACATCTTTCAAAATTAAACATCTGTCTATTCGTGGCAAAAAATCAAGAAAAAATCCTTTCCAATAAAGACAATCTCCAAGTTCTGTATGAAGACAATCATCTCATTATCGTAAACAAACGTGCGGGTGATATTGTTCAAGGGGACAAAACCGGAGATAAGCCCTTGAGCGAAGTGGTTAAATCCTATATAAAGGATAAGTACCAAAAGCCTGGAAACGTCTATCTTGGAGTGGCACATCGATTGGACAGGCCAACCACAGGCGTGGTCGTTTTCGCCAAAACAAGCAAAGCCTTACCTCGTCTCAATAAAATATTCGCTGAAAAGGACGCTAAAAAAACCTATTGGGCTTTGGTCAAGCAATTGCCACCAAAAACTGAAGACACCCTCATTCATTGGTTAAGAAAGAATCCGAAAAACAACAAATCTACAGCTTATAACAAGGAAATTGCTGAAGGAAAAAAAGCCATTCTTCATTATAAAATCCTAAAGGAATTAGACCGCTACTATTTACTTGAAATTGAGTTAGAAACAGGACGACACCATCAAATTCGCTCGCAACTCTCAAGTATCGGCTGCCCTATCAAAGGCGACTTAAAATATGGTTTTGATCGAAGCAATCCTGATGCCAGCATTAGTCTGCACGCACGTAGACTATCATTTATCCATCCTGTTTCCAATAAGAAAATTGATGTAGAAGCGCCTTTACCAGAAGATCCGCTTTGGAATGCGTGCTTATAGTTAAATTTATTATCATTCTGAAAACGGACCTACATTAACCTGGGAACAATTACTTAGAAGCTACATTATCGAGATTTACTTCTTAAAGTAAAAAATCCACTTAGTTATCACCTTTCATTTACAGTCAAAAAACATCAGGTCTGTTAACGGACTAATACTTAAACAGATTATTTGAAGGTGGATAAATATCAATTTAATTTTTTTAAAAAGAGCTTACAATATTTCGTGCGTTTTTAAGCCACGTTTTGTTATTGGATAATGAATTTTGAGCATTGTTCCCTGATTGGGATGAGAGGTCAAGCTGAACGTTGATTCCGTGAGCTCTGCCCTATTTTTCATGTTCAATAGCCCAGAACTCTCTTTTACATCATCCAAAACAAATCCATTACCGTCATCAGTTGCCTTAATGATCAATAAGTTATCTCGACTATAGTCTAACAATATGTTTAGCGATTTCGCTTTTGAATGTTTAACGGTATTTGAAATAAATTCCTGTAAAATTCGAAATAGGATAATGCCATCCTTATCATTCTTAAACGGCTCGACATCACCAATAATATTAAAGTCTGCCGTAATTAAGGACAATTTATTAAGGCGTGCAATCTCCGCATTTATCGATTTTTCAAAACCTCTGTTTTGTATGACATCGGTGTTTAATGACTTGGACAGAGCCCTGACTTCATCCAAACTTTCCTTAATTGTTTTTTGGGTCTCAGCGAAAGGTTCTTTGATATCCTCCGCTATTTTAACACCCAACATACCCATTTGCATACTTGCCAGTGAAAGTAACTGACCAATATTGTCATGAAGCTCCTGGCCTAAATATTTAAGTGTTTGTTCTTGGATTTCTTCACTGGTCTTGGCTACGGTTTCTTCAAATTCCTTCCGTTGTTTGATTTTTTCTAAAAGTAACTTGTTCTTTCGCTTTTGAAAGGCAATAAAAAAAACAATCACCATAGTCGCCAATAATATGACCACTAAAGTCATATATCCTATCAAGGCAATTTCCTCCTTATTTATCGTCTGCTCTTGTAAAGCGGATATAAAAACGCAAAAGCGAAACTTGAGTAAGTACATATATTTATAAATAATAAGAGTAAAGTTCTAAACCTTGCAAAATCTGAATTTATCGATTTGAAATACCCATCAAAAATAAATAATGGTATGATGCTAAGATACCAAAGTAACAAAATGATACTTATATAAAAAGAAGGCAGTTTATAAAAATCAAGGATTCTATCGCTGTTTATCAATTGTAAAAAATATAATAGCACATATAGGCAAATTATAGAAACACTAATAAAAAAATGATATGGAAGTGCTGCGATAAAAAAAGCATCAGTTAATGTAAAATAAAGAATTGAAAATAGGCTAAAGATTCCCAGCGTTGACAATACGGTGATCTTAGTTTTAAAACTGGTCATTAAATTATAGTAAAAAATACTCAAAAATCCCATGGCCAAATAAGAATAGATATTATAAAGCCAAGTATTGCGACGAAATACACTGTTCTTAATAGCTATAAACCATTCGTTATCGAAGTCATATAACATCAAAAAACTATAGCTTCCAACAATTTCAACAATAACTGTGAGCCATAGATAATACACAAAAATTCTTAGTGCTTGATCATTGACTTTCCTGAGATAATAACTTCCAGATAAAGCAGCAATCAGCTCAAAAACTATGGTAATTATAGCTCGATAGTCAATTAAAAACTCTTTCAACATAAACTCTATTGAGGGTAATTTGCATCAGGCGGGTATCCGTGATTTCCATAATCCAATCCTTCACCTCCAGGAATGTCACCACCATTTGATTGCATGGAAAAATTAAACATGGACGCCGATGCTTTGTTTGGTTTTCCTGTTGGAACAAAAAACATGGTCGTATAGCCAGCTACTCCGTTTTCAGGTGGATGCGCGCCCAAGTAAATTCGAACGCCGTCCATGGTATAACCTCTTTCCTTAGCATTATTTTCTGCATAATTGAGATAGTTTCTGACTTCATCCAATCCATACCACGACGATCGGTTATCGCCACCTTCCCTTTTTACGAGAGAATCACTGATTAAGCGGTATCTTTCATTGTATGCCTGATCTAAGGTTTTAGCCTGATCAGGCGAAATAAGTCCTTTGGGCGCAGTAATCGTCAACTCAGTTTTTGGTTGGCAACAGTAAAAATACATGGCCAAGGCTCCAATAACGATTCCTAAAATGAGCATTACAAAATTTTTCATAATGGTTTGGTTTTAATTGTTTAGACGATGAAATTATAGAAAATTTAAATATAAGTGCTCAAAACACTTATAAAATTATTAAAACATCCATCGAGAATGTAAAATTTTAAATCTCATATTTAGGAAGTTGGATATAATATTCATGGCCATAAACATACATCTTTACTCAGACCTTCAAAAGCTCAAATTGAACTATTTGTCCAGGAATTCTTTGTGATAATCGGTTAATGGCCATTTCGGAAAGCTGTAAAATTCTTGGATACCCTCCCGTGGTCTGGCAATCGCGCATCAGAACCATCAATTGCCCAGAAGGCGTTAATTGCACAGTCCCAGGTAAAACCGGTGATGTGATGATGGGTTCCAATGAGTTCTCAAAACGCTCATCCAATTGATAAGCCATGCGATTGCTATCCGTGGAAACGGTAAATTCTGTAGTAAATATTTTGTTTTGATGATCAGGACCAAGCATCTCAAATTCAATCCCTTTAAACACCTTAATTCTTACAGACTCAAAATGTGCTTTAGGGGTTTTTAATACAGCATTTGATCTTTTAAATGGTATCGGTATCTGGGATAGATTTATAAAATCGCCAGTTTTTAAGCGTTGTTGTTCGGTTATGGATTTATAAAAACTTCTGCTTTGCATGATTTTTTCTGATTGGAATCCGCCAAGTACCGCCAAATACCCTCTACAACCCAGTTTTCGTGTGCCAAAAGAAAGTATGTCGTTCTTTCTTACGATGACATAGGTATTGTTTTCAATAGGTTTTTCATTGATTTTAGCTTGACTTTCCATTCCTGTGATGCAAATAGCAGTGGTCCTATGAAATTTCAGGCGTGGCGCTTTTAAAGTAAACTCCAACACAGCGGCGTCCTCTTGATTTCCTAAAATAGCATTGGCAAGTTGTCTCGAATAGTGATCCATAGTTCCGGAAATAGGAACCCCAAATTGCTGATACCCCAGACGTCCTAAATCTTGGATACTGTCATATAACCCCGCTTTTAAGATTTCAACCATCAATTACCTCGCTTTCCATTTTATAAGTTCTGTTTTTAACATGTGATGAAATTTCCTGATGAGTTTCAAGATCGACAGGAACAAACCGAATACAATCTCCAGTTCTGGCAAAACAAGGTTGTTCTGCTTTGGGATTGAAAAACGCTATGGGTGAATTCCCGATAATATTCCAACCTCCGGGACTCTCAATGGGGTAAACTCCAGTTTGTTCCCCACCAATACCTACCGCTCCCCGCTCAATATAGGGTCTTGGACTTTTCTTTCGTGGCATGAACAAACGTTGGTCCAAACCTCCCAAGTATAAAAAACCCGGAAGAAACCCAATGAAATAGACCGTATAAATGGCTTCAGAATGTATGCGGACAATTTCTGGAATTGATAGTTTTTTTGCTTTTGATAATTCTTCTAAATCCAAACCAAAACAGAGATCATAACAGGCAGGAATTTTCCATAATTTTTGAGCTCGTATTTCTAAATCCTGTCTTGAATCATATTTAGATTTCAATGATGCAATTTGTGCATCTATATCGACACTATTAAATCCATAAGTAATTAAAATAGAGCAATATGCATTGGTTATTTGGATGATTGATTCACTATTCTCTTTTAATAAATAATTTTTGAACAGTAGTACGTCATTAAGGATTTCCGGTGCAATGTATTGGGGCCATTCCACCAAAATAGAAGTTTCAGAATATCGCGAATATGTCAATTTAAATTTGTTCAAAATTCTATTTAATCTGTATCCCTTTTCTATTTAATTCTGCTGTCAGAATCTGCAAATGCTGCTCGGCCTTAGGATGATCACCATGAATACAAATCGTATCTGCTTTGATGTCTTTCTCGGCACTATTGATAGTCTTTACTTTGTGATGTTGTAACATAAAAAGAACGTGGGCGCTTAATTCGGCCGCATCCTCAATGAGTGCATTTGGATGTGATCTTGATACCAAGGTCAAATCGTCATTATAATTCCTATCGGCAAAAACCTCATATACAACCGTAATACCGTTCTTTTCTGCCATTTTGGACACCATCGATCCAAATGGAGCATAAAGCTTGACTGATTTATCATAATGTTTCATCAGCGAGATGACAACCTCAGCATAAGTGTTCTCGGTATTGGCAAGATTATAGAGTGCACCATGTGGTTTGATATGATGTAGGGGTTCATTTTCAGCTTTTAGAATCGTCACCAGATCGTTTACTTGAGCTTTTAGGGATGCCAATAAATTTGCTGGAGAGATGTCCATTGGAAGTCGTCCAAAATTTGCTTTATCAGGAAAAGATGGATGTGCACCAATCTTAACCTGATGTTGTTTTGCTAATTTCACAACGGAGGTCATCGTCATCTCGTTTCCTGCATGTCCGCCACAGGCAATATTGCACGAGGATAGAAACGGCATGAGTTGGCCTTCGTTATCAAGGCCTTCGCCGACATCGGCATTAAGATCTATAAATGTTATGAGGTTTTCTTCAGACATTGATTTTTAATAGAACGCAGACCCACCCGTCCGTTCAGGCGGGTAACAATGATACTGCCAATTTACGCTGATTTTTTTTATACATTTTCCGATAGCTATCAGGATCACGAATTGTCACTAATTATTTAAATGAAATTTGGTACTTGTATTCTAAGCTATAAATTTTCTAATGATTTGTTTAAACATAAAGTTTATCTTCTTACAATTCATTGCAACATTATGCCTCTCCACCTCCGCGTCCCTGTCTGCCGACAGGCAGGTCTGCAAGAATATTTATATCACCCCAAACACCATTAAAATACTCTTTGCTCCCAAAAACACAGCCACACCTACAATAACGTAACCAATGACATTCTGAATTATAGTATTCTTATACTTCCCTAAAATACTTGATTTATTCATCACCCACAATAAAAATCCCGCGATAATGGGCAACAGCAATCCATTGGTAATTTGAGCAAATTTGATAATTTCAATAGACTTAAATCCGATGGACGAAAACAAAACACCCAAACCCAAAATAAACATCCAAACCGCTTTAAATTGTTTTGATTTCATACTTGTTGACCAGCCCATACATCCAGTAGCTACATACGCCGCGGCCAATGGTGCGGTAATGGCACTAGTGATTCCTGCAGCAAACAGACCAAGCGCTAAAAAGTACTTAGCAAAACGACCGAATAAGGGTTCCAAGCCTTTGGCCAAATCGGCAGCACTAGAAATGTTCTGAGTGTCAATAGCAGCAGCCGAAATGATGATACTCATGGAAACAGTGCCGCCCAAAACGACAGCGATTATGGTGTCCTTTCTTGCATATTTTAAGTCGGATGCCTGATGCCATTTTTCTTTTACCAACGTGGCATGTAAAAACAAATTATAAGGCACTACCGTGGTTCCAATCAATCCAATAATCGTCAGTAAATTTTCCTCCGAAACTTGGGGGACAAAAAGTCCGCTGAGAATATTTGAAAGATTTGGTTGTGTGATTATTGCAGTCACTAGAAAAGACATACTCATCAAAATGACCAACGATACTAAAACTCGCTCCAGAACTTTATAATTCCCCACATAAAGCACTGAAAAGGCTATAATTCCAACGATAACACTCAATACATTCAAATTAAAACCGGAAAAAATCACTGTAGGATTTCCGAAAATTGTTTCCATTCCCAAAACGCCGCCACTGATATTTCCAGCTTCATACGCTGCATTGCCAATAACAATTGCTGAGAGAATCAAAAGAATTGTAAGTCCTCTAAGTATCGAATTTTTAATTTCTGATCGAATAATTTCCGAAAGTCCCTTTTGTGAAATAAGGCCCAAGCGTGCGGACATTTCCTGGAGAACAACGGTTGCCATGATGGACAAGCCCATGGCCCAAAGTAAGGCAAACCCGAAATTGACACCAGCTAAAGTGCAGACGGTTACTGTTCCTGGCCCTATAAAAGCTGCGGCAACTAAAGGACCAGGACCAATATTTTTAAACCAGTTTTTAATCACGCGCTACAGTATTTAGCGCATAGATGGCAAAACTACCTAACCAGTGACCTCCTTCATAACTATCTCCCACAATACTTGGCAGGGAATAAAGAATGTGAGCGTTGGCAATATTTTTCAGATGTGCATATTCCGGCAAGTCTTTAGAAATCTCATATAAACTCCATGCTCTCGAAAAATTGACACCGTCGAGATGCACCAATTTCCCATCGGTTCTGTCGCTCACCTTTCCCGTTTCCAAAGCAAAGTTTTTGTCTTTTAATTGGGGAAGAAAATCGGATAACCAAGTTTTAAATTCTTCTGTAGGAAGCACACGTTTCATCAAGGCAGCTTCTTCCAAACAAGGAGACAAGAAGTCAAAACCACTTGGCTCCCAGGTCAAAGGACAATTCGCATCTTTTAAATAAAAATCTTTTGATCGCAGAACGATTAAGGATTTTAGTGTTTCGTTCCCTACAGTATTCGCATAATCATAGGCAAATGACAATCCGAAAGCCGTATTGGGATGTTCCCCAACCCGAATGGGATAATTGAGCTTTGGTAAAAATTCGATGTATTTTTCGACCATCAAATCGGTTAAGGGCTGCAAATTAGATTCCAACTCTCTTGCCAACGGTGCATCCCAGGTATGAAGTTCTTCAGCGAGTTTCAATAGCCAAGCCCAACCATAAGTGCGTTCGTAAGTCGCGTTGTGTTTGCCAAAAAAATAATCCACTTCAATTTGAATATTGTCTTTGGACATGTTTTGCAACAACATCTGCTCAATATCTGCCTTTTTATCGAGCTCTGGAAACTGCTTTAACAAACTCACCAAACTCCAATGGCCATGGACTGAGGAATGCCAGTCAAAACAACCATAAAATGCGGGGTGAAGCGTTTTAGGAGACTTTAAATCGTCGGCACTGCCTATGGTTTGATTGAGTTTGTTAGGGTATTCAACTTGCACACAATTAATGGGTAATTCTGCTAAGCGATTGGCTTCTTCCAAATGTAGTGTTGGAACTTCAACTTGTACGATTTCTGATAGTGGCTCGGGTATGGATTGTTCTTTTTCTTTGGAATTGTTGCAGGCAAAAAGAAGTAGGATTGGAATTAAGTATCTTAATGAGTGGATCATAATGAGCGTATTGATTTTTATGTAATTAAAGTTGTCTTTTTGATCATGAGATTAACTTTGTTGAACCTAAAGGTTTCCTGCCTTCGCATGTCTGCCGGACAGGCAGGCAGGAATTAGTTAACCCAGCCAACCTCCCCTCTCGAGACTTCGGTATTGAATGGTTTCACTGAAATAATAAATCTAAAACTTGTTAAAATGATTTTAAATTTAACTAAAACAATCTTGACTACATGAAAAATAATAGATTTATGTTAATTAAATATCATTCATCTTTATAATAAAAAAAACGCCAATATCGAAATATTGACGTTTTACAATTTAAATAATTACCTGGGATTTATACTCTGCAAATCAGACAGGGTTTTACCTTTCAACTACTTGAGTCTTTGTAATTATTTAATTTTAAAAGCGCACCAAATAGGTTGCTTTCATAATTATCAAATATAGAGCATTCCATTAAGAAACATAAAAAATGTTATCGACAACATACTGATAACCAGTATATTAAATTGATGAGCTAAAAATAAAAACAAGAAGTTTAAATTAATTTTATGCCTTTTATTTTTAACGAAAAATAGTTGTTAACAAATTTAAATTTTGGATAAAATGAGTAAATTGTAGAAAAAAAGCGGAAGAATGAGAATAATGTTTGATTTAGATTTATTTCAATCGTATTAAAAAAATACTTTTCACTAAATAAATTTGAATTATCTCTTTTGTCATGAGATTCCTGCTTTCGCAGGAATGCGTTAGCCTAACCACCCTTCCCTGTCCAAACTTCTGTATTGAATGGCCTCACTGATGTGGGCGCCATTTAAATCTTCAACGCCCTCTAAATCGGCGATGGTTCTTGCCACTTTTAAGATCCGGTCGTAGGCTCGAGCCGAGAGATTTAAGCGTTCCATAGCCGTTTTTAACAAGTTCTTTGAGGCCTCGTCCATCATACAGTACTGACGGATTTGCTTGCTGCTCATCTGTGCATTATAATGGACGTTTTCATGTTCTTCGAACCGTTTGGTTTGACGCTCTCTTGCCGAGGTCACACGTTTTCTGATATCTATGGACGATTCGCCTTTACGTTCATCTGACAGTTTCTCAAAAGGCACTGGGGTGACTTCTATATGAATGTCGATACGGTCTAAAAGCGGCCCCGAAATCTTACTTAAATAGCGTTGCATTTCTGCGGGAGAAGAAGTCACCGGCGCATTCGGGTCGTTGAAATAGCCTCCAGGACTCGGATTCATGCTCGCTACCAACATAAACGACGAGGGATAGGTCACCGTAAATTTTGCGCGTGAAATGGTCACCTCCCGATCTTCCAAAGGCTGGCGCATAACTTCCAAAACATCGCGTTTGAATTCTGGCAGTTCGTCCAAAAACAAAACACCATTATGGGATAATGAAATCTCTCCGGGTTGCGGATAACTTCCACCGCCAACTAGGGCGACGTTAGAAATTGTGTGATGGGGACTTCTAAACGGTCGCTGCGACATTAATCCCGTATTATCCTTGACACGTCCAGCTACCGAGTGGATTTTAGTGGTTTCCAATGCTTCGCGGATGGTCATGGGTGGCAAAATACTCGGCAAGCGCTTGGCCAACATGGTTTTTCCTGCCCCTGGTGGGCCGATCAAAATGATATTATGACCGCCAGCCGCCGCAATTTCCATACACCGTTTGATGGATTCCTGACCTTTTACATCTGAAAAATCAAATTCCGGGAAATCTAAACTTTTATAAAACTCTTCATCAACATTAATGATGGTGCGCTCCAATGGCACATTTTTATCAAAAAAATCGATGACCTGTTTAATGTTTTCTACGCCATAAACTTCCAAGTCGGAAACAATAGCCGCTTCTTTCGCATTTTGCATCGGCAGGATAAAACCTTTGTAGCCTTCCTCTTGTGCTTTAATGGCTATGGGCAATGCACCTTTAATAGGCTGCAAATTGCCATCCAAAGACAATTCGCCCATAATCAAATATTCCTCCAAATTCTCAGCCTGAATCTGTCCAGTGGCGGCCAAAATTCCAATGGCCAAGGTCAAATCGTAACTGGAGCCTTCTTTGCGTAAATCGGCGGGAGACATGTTAATGATGATCTTTTTCCCAGGGATTTTATACCCGTTATTTTGAAGGGCCGCGGCAATCCGGAAATTGCTTTCCTTTATGGCATTGTCGGGTAAACCTACAAGGTGGTAACCAACGCCGTTATCCACATTGACCTCAACGGTTATGGTTGTTGCCTCAACGCCAAAAACGGCACTTCCGAAAACTTTTTTGAGCATAGCAGGATTGGTTTGGTTAAATGTATGAAGAATGCCTCTAACTTCAAAGTGGAAAGTTTGAAGTGGGGTTTCTGTTGGTGAAACCATCAATGACCGACACTTATATGCAGTAATAGCAAAACAAAGGATCCGTAACGGCCCAGTCACCCATTTTCGTTTAATAGTACATGTCAAATACACAACTTAACCGCAAGGAAGGTAAGTAAAATCGTAAGGTGCGCAAGGTTTTAAAGCAAATAGAATACAGTAATAGGTGCTTGACTTAACCCCTCGCTCCTACTACGTTAAAAATTATAGATTGTTAGCTTTAGCTTTTTAGGATTATAATTGCTACTGATTAATTACGAAGTTCCCAATTATCCCTAAATCTACTTATTCGGATCCAAAACCACCGAGCTATCAAAATCCAATCCCCATTGGATCCCAAAAAGCGCTACGGTTGACCCTTCGTTCCTAAAGTTTTTTCCGAAGCCGCCGTTTATCGTAAAGGCCTCACTGATTTTATATCTGATGCTACCTATGGAGCGTTCTTCGTTATTGTTTTCTGAATCTCTGGTAATGTATTCATAGCCAAAAGACAGCTTATCCAATTCCAAAGCAATTTTAGCCCCGTAGTCGGTGGCATTTTCAATCCTTAAATCGCCAGAATCCGGATTGAGATTTAAGCCATCCCTAAGGTATCTGAATACGCCATAAACATGAACATGGCTTTGTTTTCCAATGGTTGGGGTATAAAATGCCAGATCGCCCGTGGCCCAAAATCCAAGACGGCCAAAGGCATCATCCATATCCTGACTTTTATCGCCCATAAAATGACTGTAAGCAACGGCCACATCCAACGCAAAAAATGGTTTTCGCTGCAGGGATTGCTCAAAATTTTGAACTATGGCTTGGTAACCTTCCAAGCTGGTGATGGCGGTGTTTATCTCCGACAGACTTAAACTTGGGTTTGCAAAGATCGCAATGACTTCAGGACTTGACATAAACTGCTCATACGATGTGTACTGTGATTTGATCTCGTCAATTTGATTTCTGGTCTTAACCGACAACAGCCGTGTTCTCGCACCAACAGAAACGTAAGATTGTGGCACTTCAAAAACGTTGAAGGTTCCATCCATCAAGGCTAAAGAAACAGATGCCTTTTTCCAAGCATCGCCAAACACATTGTAACGCGTATAATCATTGATACTTACATTTTCCCCTTCAGGTTTATCACTTATGAGGTTATTATATTTAAAGAAGTTCATCTTTTCTCGTTTCACATACCAGTAGGGCTGAAACTCCACCGCGTAATTGTTGTTTCCCAATCCGTCCTTGCTATTTCCTGAAAACGCACTAATGGTCTGAATGGAAAATGCCTGAATATTATCGGGTACAATAATATTGGAAGGCGCAATATCCATCAATACAAAAGCTGGAGAATTTGGAGACGCCAAGTTTTTCAGTCCCGCCGTCGGATTAGTATCCGATTGGGCAACGAGTATTGACGTTAACAAAACACCCAAATATTTTAAATATTTCATAATATTCGTTTTAAGTTAGCTTTATGGCACCCTCTAAAACACAGGTTTTTGTAGCGTAAACTGCTTCTATTTTAAATGGTATGGTGTAAGGGCCATCATCTCCACCATTGATACTCGTTTCATACGTGTCTTCCACTTGTTTAATGGCCAGATTAAACGTTTTCTCATCAGGAAAATCAATAAAAAATCTCAAAAAAGTAAGGACTCTAAAAAATTTTCCATTCACAGTGTTGCCGTTGTCCAATTGCTTCCATCCTGTTTTTTGGGTAGGATCAAAAGGTGTCATATATGAATATGGCGTTTGGTCATTGATGCGGTGATACAAAAACGCATAAGTCATTGGTATGGCCTCCGTTTCTATGGCCACTTTTAGTTTGATGGGCGCATTGTCCCCAACTTTATAGCTTTCCATAAGTTCTATAGTTTATTCTTTATTATTTTAAGCCTCAAGCACATCATCTATTACTGACTCCACATCAAGATCGTACTTTATACTATTGATCCATTTTGAGGTTTCAATATGATCTAAAAATGAATTCAATGCTTGTCTTACCTCTTGTTTTTGGGCCGTTGGCAAGGTATCTATAATAGCTTCCAAGTTATTTATTAATTCAATTGGGCTTACTTTGTCTTCACTAAGTTTAAATGCAATTTCAGCGGTCAAGTCCAAAAACTTCAAATAGTTGACTATGGTAGTGATGGGCTCGGAAATTTTGAGCCGTTTAAAGACTTCTCTTGTAAATCCTCTGGTCTGTGGACCGGAAATACCGTCGATAATTACTGATTTTCCATAGATATACTTTAGTACCATCTGAAGGTAAAGCGTTTCTGATTTTGAAGATTCTTGGTAATCCACAGGAACGCTCGTATCTAAATGCCAGTGGTCTGCGTGACTTGGATAAAAGTGGTTCAGGACAATTCCGAAGTGCTTCCGAAGAATGGATTCGATACCCAGATAGAGCTGCTTTTGGTGAACAAAGTTTAAGGTAACCAATGTCGTATCTTTCCAAAATATAGCATCCAAATCGAAAGCGCTGCCATGGCCATGCTGTCCAGATTTGGCAACAAATATCCCTGCAGTAGTTATAGCTACAGGAGGGCCCAACGGACATCGTTTAAAGACTTCATCAAATGCCTTTTCCAGAATCTTTAAAAAATCATCATCAATCGAAAAGTAGCGCTGTTCACCTTTGGTTCCATAAGGATGATTGGTTAATCGAGCGTAATGCAACGGAATACCATTAATGGAATTAATTGATTTCATGGGCGACTGGATTTAGTTTTTAATTCAGCTATTATTTCCTCGATCTAATCAGTAATCAATTCGCTTTGGATGACACGGTCATAATAGGCGATAGTACTTTTACTTAAATGCCTGGCCAAAGTGGGTTCGTAAGTCTGCCAAACTATTCCATTATCATTAATTTGTTTTTTCACCTTTGCATTTTGCCGATCTAAAAAATAATTGAGTTCAATGATTTGATCTGAATCGATCAGTTTGCCTCCCAAAAAGGCTTCCACCTCCTTTAATTCGATTTGAAAAGGCAGATAGATAGGAATGTAACTCACCAGTGGATTTTTACTCCAATCATTTAAGAAATCACTTAAATAATTTGGGATTTTATCTAAGTTCAAACCTGTTTTAAGATCGGCCACAATATTATCCTGTTCCTTTTCTTCAATAAAGAAATGATCAACATCCTTCTCTTTTTTAAATTTCTGTATGAGGTGCCAGATATAATTGTTGCGTCCGTTTATTATTTCTACAAAAACTTTCTTGCTAGTATTCAAAGTAGAATCCTTTAGCAAGTAATTATGCAAGTCGATAGAACTCAACAGTCCACTATTGTCAATGGCACCCGCATCGATATAGTGCCCGTAATTCTTGATTTTCGCCGCAGGACTGAGCGCAGGAAACCTATTGGTGGACGATACGGCTTCATAAAAGGCAATAGCGCCATTATGCAGTTGCGATAAGTTGTCTGAATTATAAAACAAGGTGGAATCCTTTGGGTATTTCACCGAATAGAAGACCCCTCGCCTACCATTGGTTTTGGCAGTATTGATAATTAACGAGGGAAAGTATTGATTTTTATTATCGAAAATATTGGTTTTCCAATAAGCATTGAACGACAAGGAATCCAAGGTTCTGCCTGTTTTGTTCTCCAAAATATTGCGGTAGGTCACCATTGAGTAATATGACCGGTCCCTATATTTTCCCAATTTATTAAAAGGATACAATTTTCTAAAACCATCAAAACCAAAGGTCAAAGCTAAATCCTTAGAGGCAAAATTTTCTGTGGCCACTTCATTTATTTTCGCTTCTATGGCTTCAAAATCGCCAGTGTATTCACCTGCCAAAACCGAATATAGAGACAAACCCATCATACCTCCCGAAGCTCCAGAAAACGAGATGGTCTGATTGAGAAATTCGCCTTCCGTTTTAGTCTGAATTTCGTTTAAGATCTTCATCGTCCAGATGTTTGCCTTTAACCCACCCCCATGTGCGGCAACAAAAAACAAAGGTTTTTGGGTGCGTTCCCTGAGTTTTAATTTAAACGCGTCCATATCCATGAGTTTCTCGTTCTTAACATTTTGGTACACTTGAAGTTCATGGATGGCACTTTCTGAGTTTAATGAAATAATGCCTAAAACAATGACCAGCATTGTAAGTACTGACGCAACCAATCGCCGACGTTGGGAAAATTCCTTTTGCTTTGTAAGAGGCACCAAATGGTGTCTGTTTTTCTGCTTTACACCTGAATTGTATAAGTAACTTTTATCTGTAACATAGGGGATTTTTTCCAGGTCTTCTTTCTGCGTATTGAAAATTGACAACATAAAATAGTATTTCACCAAACATGCCAATCCATAATAGAAAACAAAGAGATAACTTAACAATATCAACATAGCGTTGGCTTGTTTCCATGCAAAATAGACAGCAAGATTGCTGTATATTAAAAACAGTAATGTTACAATTGCGAAAACAAAATAATACCTCAAATAACCAACACTACTGCTCAAGGCATTTAACTTATAATATACCGTGATGACCTGCACCCTAAACACCCTGAATAAAATATACATCACTGCCAATAAAAATGTAAATACCTGAAGAAGCCAATAACCTGAATAGCTGAATTTTAAAGTGATGACCAATACAAAGGCATAAACAATCACAATACAAATACTCAACAAGAGTGCGGTGACACCTAAAGTTGTGAATTTCTTTTTTTCGATTTTTGCTTTCTTTACCTCTTCCTCGTCATCTTCAACATCAACTATTTTATCTTGATAATCATCAAATTTGTCCAACAATACAATTAAAAGAATTGCCGGAATAATGATAAACAAAAGTGACATACCCTTAATAAACCCAATATTATAGTCACTAAAAACCAGCTTTGGATAAAAGGTTTGGTAAATATAATAGTGCCAAATAATAAAAATGACCAAGCCCAGGGAATGTCTGAAAAACTTTGCCTTATAATCCTGTTTATAACTTCTATCTATTTTTGAGAAAATAAAAATAGGATAGCCCAACCATTTATAGGCGTACCATTGGTGGTCGTCACGACTATCGTTAATATTTTCGGCATAATAGATATAGCGAGGATAGTGAGACAGTACAGAGGCAAAAACAGAAATCAGGATAAAACAACAGATCAATGACACCTTATCATGCTCTATCATGTCCACCAATAATGTATTGGCCTGTTCCATGGCCTGAACCAAGAGCAAGATGATGCCAAGAAACAGAAGACTCAGATATGAAGACTTACCAAATTTCCCAAAGGCAGAAATAATATTGTCGACAAAATTAAGGAAGCGAAGTGCTAATTTTCCTATATTATTTAGAAACATCATTGGCGTTTAAAATTATTACTCGTGCGGGGATCAAGAATTAATTTTAATTCATCATTAGGGAAGTCATAACTCTAATCTACGAAAAAAACAGTTTAAAATTATTTATTTTTCTAATTATTATTCTTTTATATATGTGATATTCAAAATGATAGTACAAGAAGTAGTTCATATATTTCTATAGCACTAAAAAATTAAAAGACGAACAAAACAATTTTGAGACTGCTATAAATTTATATCTTAGTTGTCCTAATCAACATACAAATGAACCCTACCAAACGCATCGGTTTCCTCTTAGGCCCATTGGCTTTTATCCTAATTTTATCATTTTTTAAACCTGAAGGTCTTTCGGAAGAAGGCAGGGCCATATTGGCATCTACAGCATGGGTGGCCATTTGGTGGATTACAGAAGCCATTCCAATTGCCGTGACATCCTTGTTGCCCATTGTCCTTTTTCCTTTATCTGGCGGATTGGATCTGGGGACTACAACGGCATCCTTCGGACATAAATACATTTTCTTGTATATAGGTGGATTTATCATAGCCATTGCCATTGAAAAATGGAACCTCCATAGACGAATCGCCCTAAACATCATCAATTTTATTGGTTCTGACATTAAAAAAATTATTCTCGGATTTATGGTGGCCACGGCATTTTTGAGCATGTGGATTTCCAATACGGCGACCGCTGTGATGATGTTGCCTATTGGGATTGCCATTATTACTCAACTTAAAGACAACCCAAATACTATCGAAAACGAAACGAATTTATTTGGAAAGGCCTTGATGCTTGCCATAGCCTACAGTGCGTCCATTGGCGGGATTGCCACATTGATTGGCACACCTCCCAACTTGGTTTTGGCTGGGGTAGTCTCGAATATCTATGATTATGAAATTACCTTTTTACAATGGTTCATGTTTGGCTTTCCTATTTCTGTCGTATTGCTTTTCATCTGTTGGAAATATTTGACCACTTATGCCTTTAGCTTTCAACAAAAGGAATTCCCAGGAGGCAAAGCAGAAATCAAACGTTTGATGAAATTGCTTGGCAAAATTAGTTATGAAGAAAAAATGATAGCTTTTGTTTTTGGTACAACAGCCTTCTTTTGGATCACCCGTTCATTCTTATTTAATAAGTTAATTCCAAGATTGGATGACACGATCATTGCGATAATTTTTGCAATTGTTCTGTTTCTTATTCCTTCTAAGGACAAAAAACGCAAATTGATGACTTGGGAGGACGCCGTGAAACTGCCTTGGGGAATCCTTCTTTTGTTTGGTGGAGGATTGGCTATTGCCAGCGGATTCGAATCGAGTGGCTTAGCGGTTTGGATAGGAAATCAGATGACTACTTTTGCTGGATTAACCACCATCGTTCTTATTCTATTACTGATTGCTGCCATCAACTTTTTAACGGAGATCACCTCCAATACGGCAACGACCGCCATGTTATTACCAGTTTTGGCACCCATGGCCGTGATCGTAGATGTTCACCCTTTTATTTTAATGGTTGGTGCTGCAGTAGCAGCATCATGTGCGTTTATGTTACCTGTGGCGACACCTCCCAATGCGGTGGTTTTTGGGTCTGGGTATTTGCGGATTCCAGATATGGTCAGCAAAGGTTTTGTGATGAATGTGATATCCATTGTGATCTTGACCTTATTTGTGTATTTTTTGTTACCGATGCTTTGGGATTTGACGGTGGAAGGTTTTCCCGAGGCTTTGAAGCGGTAGAATGGAACGCTGAGGACGCTGATATAACTGATCATCACTGATTTTTTTGTGGATAGAACCTTAACAATATTCTCTAAAAATAAATTTGCGACTTTAAGCTTTTGGGTCTCTGCGAGAATAGAACGCTGACCTGCCCGAACGTTCAGGCGGGAAACACAGATGTAACTGATTATCACTGATTCTTTTTCTTAAAACTGAAAGTCCTTACTTTGTACTCGTAACACCCATTATTTCCAGCAGATTCCGCAGTTTCCGCAGATCTCGCAGAACGCTAATTCCCTCAATTCTCCTTAAAACAACCTATAACACTTTTTCCTTACCACATCTGTACTTCCCTGAATTGAGTTGACTGTTATTCATTATTCCTTCTTCAAAAACCAACAATCTTCAATCGTTAATCTACAAATCCCTAATGCCTAATCCCCAATGCCTCATACCTAATGCCTAATTCCCAAAATCTCTGTACAACAACCTATACATCCATTTTTCAATAGAGAATTTAAGTTATTCTTTACTCATTTTGTGTTTTCCGTTACAAACTCCAAAGCCCTTTTCTCATTATAATACACGCCACCACGCTGTATAAACCCAACGTGTCCTCCATGTTTTGGCATTTCCAAATAGAGATTGGGATTGTTTTTGGCGGCTTTTACCGGGAAACATTCGGGTGTTAAAAACGAGTCGTTGAGTGCGTTTATAATTAAGGATGGCACTTTTATGTTCGGTAGAAATTGGAGGCAACTGCTTTTCTCATAATAGTCCAAAGCGTTCTTGAAGCCATGGGCTCTTGAAGTATAAACTTCGTCAAAATCGTTCAGGGTTTTTATAGAATTCACTTCCTCCTCTGATATTTGCTCTGGAAATTGGCTTTGCTTTAATCTTAAACTATTGACCAATCTCCTTTTAAATCGGTCGTGGAAAGGTCTATTTATAAAACTGTGCAATTGTTTCGCAGAATGCTGTAAACTACAAGGCACCGAAATTCCAATACAGGCTTTTACTTGAATTGGCACATCATTGCCCTCACCTAAGTATTTCAAAGCTAAATTTCCACCCAAACTGATGCCATAAATATAAACTTCATCATAGATTTTATTCCCAATGGCGTGCATTATAATGGTATGAAGATCTTCGGTTGCTCCAGAATGGTAGGCATAGTATTTCCGGTTGGGTTCGCCACTACATCCCCTGAAGTTAACACTGATGGCGTCAATACCATTCTTGTTGAATAGTTTTGCTGTTCCCGTGAGATAAGGGCGCTGGGCGTGACCTTCCAAACCACTTAATAATATAATGACCTTATTGGATTTTTCCGGAGCGTAGCTCCAATCTAAATCGATGAAATCGCCGTCTGCCAACTCCAACCGTTCGCGCGTTTGTTCTAAATTTACTTTTCTGAACAATCCGGAATATACGGTGGCGATAAAACTTTTACGGAAAAAGAAAGGTGCTTTGAATGTGGAATCGAGGATGGGCATTTTTTAGTTGTATGTTGTTGAGTATTACACAGAGTTACACGGAGAAAACACAGAGATACACCGAGTTTTTAATCAATTTCGAGGTCGGTAAATTTGAAATCTTTTCCATTGAATAAACCTTTATCGCTGAGTTTTAATGCTGGGATTACCAAGAGCGCCATAAATGATAAGGTCATATAGGGTGCTTTTAAAGTACTGCCCAATTCTTTCGCTATCTGATCGAGTGCAGCATATTGCTTTCCTACGGTTTTACCATCTTGATCGCTCATAATTCCGGCAACTGGCAATGGTAAGATGTGTTCCTCAGAATCAGAAACGGCGCAAATACCGCCTTTGTTTTCGATGAGCAAATTGACGGCTTTACAAATGGCCTCGTCGGAAGCTCCCACAGCAATTATATTGTGCGAGTCATGACCAACAGAACTAGCAATCGCCCCAGTTTTCAATCCGAAATTTTTAATAAATGCGATGGCCGGCGGTTGATCTTGATAGCGATTGACCACCGTCATTTTCAAAACATCGTCTTCTATATTGGAAACCAAATTACCGTCATTAATCAAACCGGCAGTTATAATCTCATTGGTCACCAATTGGCCTTCCATGGCTTCAATCACACGGATATACTTAGAGGTGGATTCAAACCTAAAATCGCTCACGTCCTTTTTAGACGTGTTGAAATTATTAAGGTTTTTAAAAGATACTCTTCCAATCAAAGAGGCACCCTCATCAAAAACCAATTGACCGTCACTATAGGTTTGTATGGTTTTAAATGTTTTTAAATCTTCAACCAAAATGAAGTCTGCGGCATCTCCAACGTTTAATGTACCAACATCCAAACCATAATGTTTTACGGGATTGATACAGGCCACTTGTAAAACTTTGAAGATGTCCATATCTTTTGCGACCGCTCTCGTACAAAGATGATTAATATGATGCAATAGCAAATCGTCAGGATGTTTGTCATCACTGCAAAACATCATATTCTCAAAATGCTCGGGCAGTAAATCAATCAAGGCTTCAAAGTTTTTGGCCGCACTACCCTCTCTAATCAAAATTTTCATACCTTTTTGAAGCTTTTCAAAACCTTCTTCATAAGTAACGCACTCGTGATCAGTAGTAATGCCTGCATTGATATATTTTGTAATGTCGTCACCCAAAACTCCTGGCGCGTGCCCATCAACGGGTTTGTTAAAATGTTTCGCCCATTGAATCTTTTTCATTACTTCAGGATCATCAAAAAGAACACCGGGGTAATTCATCATTTCCGCCAAGTATTTGATGTCCGGATTTTCAAGAAGCTTTCTAATCCCTTCGGAATCGATAGTGGCTCCAGCCGACTCAAACTCTGTCGCCGGAACACATGAAGGCGCTCCAAAATTGAATTTAAAGGGTACTTTCTTTCCATTATCAATCATAAATTCGACACCTTCAACACCAAGCACATTGGCTATTTCATGCGGATCTGAAACGGTTGCCACGGTACCATGTTTCACTGCTAAACGTGCAAATTCACTGGGTACCAACATGGAACTTTCTATATGAATGTGTGCATCTATAAATCCAGGAAGAATATAATGGTTGACCTCATGCTGCTTTTCTTTAATGTTGAGGATCTTTCCATTTTGTAGAGTGACTTCTCCTTTGAATATTCGTCTGTTAGGGATATCGACTATTTGTCCTTGTAGCTTCATTTAATGTACTTCAATTTTTAGAATAGTTGTGGTGTTATCTGTGACTTTAAAACGCTCATCGGGACGCCTTCCAATGACCCAAACCACATCATCGCCAGAAAACAGGATCCAAACCTTCTCTTTATCAACCAAGGAGAGCTTTTCATCCTTGAAAAACTTGCTCAATTTCTTTTTGCCCTTCATTCCAAGCGGATAGAACAAATCGCCCTCGCTCCACTTCCTTATGGATAAGGGATATTTGAGTTGATCGGCATCAACAAATATCTTATTTTTTGAGGTTTCTGAAATGGCATTAACTTCATCAAAAGTCAACCTGCCAAAAGCTGTTGTGATTTCTTTACCTTCTTTTTGAACAGAAATTGGATGTTCGTCAGATACCGAATCCAATTCGCTCAGCACCAAAAACTCGCGATCCTTTAGCAATCTGTGGGTTGGAGAAAACACGTACTTTCCTGATTGGGCATTAAGCAAATTGACCACATCATCCCAAGCGGTAAAATTAAAATCCTTCAAAAGTTGATAAAGATACGCTTTGGGATTGGACAGTTTTTTTAATTTATTAATATCTAGTTTGATCTGATCGCCGTCTACCGCAACCAATTTCTTCTGGATTTTTACGACGGCATCGTCTATGAGATCCTGACTGTCCTGCAGATTGGAAATCGTCGTTTGAAAGTTTTGGAGCAACTGGGGGTTCATCTGTTTCAAGATCGGAATAACATCATGTCTTAACTTATTTCTCAGATATTTTGTGGAGGCATTGCTAGCATCCTCTCGCCATTCAATGTATTCCTTCTTGGCAAAGGCTTCCAGTGCTTCTCTTGAAAACGGCAATAAAGGCCTCACGATTTTATCGGATATTTCAGGAATTCCGGTTAACCCTTCCAATCCAGTGCCCCGGGTCAGATTGATCAAAAAAGTTTCGAGATTGTCATCGGCATGGTGCGCGGTAAGGATATAGTCAAAGTCCAATTGCTCTGCCAACTCAAAAAACCAAGTATAACGGAGTTCCCGGGCCGCCATCTGAATGGAAATATGATGTTCTTTGGCATAGGTCTCCGTATCGAAACTTTCGATATAAACATCCATGTCCAAATCATCTGCCAACTCCATTACAAATTCCTCATCGGCATCACTTTCAGCAGCCCTTAAATTAAAATTGCAGTGTGCCAATGACACCTTTAACTTTGACTGATGACATAAATGCGTTAAAACAACACTATCCAAGCCTCCAGAAATAGCCAAGAGCAGTCGGCTGCCGTGAAGCATATCTAAATGCATATCAAGATGTTTCTGAAAAGCCTGTAACATTATTTTGAGTTTTATGGTGTCTGTCGATTTTTATTGCGCATTCTTATTCCGATCTTCAAACTAAAAAATTAATTGTATTAATATAGCTAATTTTCAAGTACTTGCTTCATTGCCTTCGCCTTTATCAAACATTCCTCATATTCCTTTTGGGGATCACTTTTTGCAGTAATCGCACCACCTACCGAATAAGAAACATAGTGATTTTTCGCATTATACAAGATACTTCTAATAACGACGTTAAAATCAAAATCACCCGTCGGACTAAAATAACCGATGGCTCCAGAATAAAGTCCGCGTTTGGTTTCTTCAAGATCCTCAATAATTTTCATGGCAGAAATTTTAGGTGCTCCTGTCATACTTCCCATAGGAAAAGTAGTCCGTAATATAGTAACTGGAGATGTTTCCTTTGCAACAACGGATGTGATGGTGGAAATTAATTGATGTACCTGTTCAAAAGAATAGACTTCACATAATTCCTCAACCTTGACACTGCCTTTAAGAGCGGTTTGTGAAAGATCATTGCGCACCAAATCTACAATCATGATGTTTTCACTACGTTCCTTTAGATTGCTTTTGAGCTCCTCTTTTAGTTGTTCATCCACTCCAGGATCTGATGAACGTTGGGCGGTTCCTTTAATAGGTTGCGAAATCACTGCAGTTCCGTCCTTTTTCAAATAGCGTTCAGGAGATGCAGATAAGGCGTAACAATGCTGATTTTTAAAAAAAGTCGTAAAGGGGGCTTTCGAGATGGTGTTCAGTTTTTGATAGGTCTCCAACGGATCAATTGGGGTGTTTTCAGTATAAAACTCCTGACAAAAATTAGCTTCGTAAATATCGCCTCTATGGATATGCGCCAACATCCTCTTGACCTTTTCAAAATAATGATCCTTGGTCAATCGCAATTTTATATTGATTTTTTCTGAAATACGTCTACTTTCATTTCCCGTATACTGCTCTATTTCCATAAGATCAGACATAAATTCGTCATCCACAATTTTTAGATAGTGCATTTCAACAACGCCCTCTTTTATCAGAAAAATTTTCTTTGGTTGAAAAAAGAATAGTTCCGGAAAGTTCAATCCATCAAAGTTATTGGAGCTTAGATCTTCGAGATCATTTTTTAAATCGTAACTCAAGTAGCCAAAAATCCAATCCTTGGTCACGCTTTGATATTCATGTAGTTTATCAAATGCCTGATAGCTATCTGTAGTGATACTTGTAAACGCATCAACTGCCAAAACCGCGTCATAGCTAGTGTATTTTTGAGAATGTTTATTGGAGTCCAACCAAACCACTTCCTGGAATTGCTGGCTCCATTGCAAAAGCCGGGTCGTAAAATCAGGGGATTGAATGATATAGGTGTGTTGTGTTCTCAAGGCTCAATTTTCGGTGGTAAAGTTAATGAGATTCTACAAAACTAATTAAGAACTTTGTACTTTCGTTAAAAATATCAAAACCATGTTTACCTTAAAAAATTCGCTCCTGGAAATCGCCATCCATCCTGTAGGCGCAGAATTACAAAAAATTTCAGCTGTGAAAAATGGCTTAGAATTTATGTGGGATGGCAATCCTGAAATTTGGAGTGGGCATGCGCCCAATTTGTTTCCAGTTGTGGGCGAATTGAAGGATGGTAGATTTACTTATGAAAAGAAAATCTATCACTTATCCAGACATGGATTTGCAAGACGTAGCGACGATTTCGTGGTAGCTGAACAAAGTGAAAATAATCTAAGTCTTAAGTTGACATATTCCGAAGCCACACTGCTCAATTATCCTTTTAAATTTGAGTTTTTGGTGAATTATTCCTTAGTGCAAAATCAGATTAAAATCACCTATACTGTTAAGAATTTAGATGACAAAACCATTTATTTTTCAGTAGGTGGACATCCTGCCTTTAAATGCCCTCTATATCCTGAGGAAACTTATGAGGATTATAGTTTGAAATTTGAACATCCAGAAACTTCACCAACACATTTGTTGAATGTAAGCACAGGACTTTTCACATCAGAAACTGAAGCAGTTTTTAATACACCAGATACAATTCCACTACACGCCCATTTATTTGATAAAGATGCACTCGTCTTCAAGGATTTAATATCAAAGAGTGTGGCATTGATCAGTAAAAATCATGGGGAAATCCTAAATTTCAAGTTTGGTGATTTTCCTTTTTTAGGCATTTGGGCGAAACCAAATTCCAATTTTGTCTGCATCGAGCCTTGGCAAGGTTTGGCCGATTCTGAAGACAGCAATCAACTCATAAAAGATAAAGAAGGCATCGTGGCCTTAGAAAAAAACACAACCTACAATGCCACTTACATCATTGAAATACACGAAAAGCATTTAGTGTAAGTTGATTATTAGTTTTAACTTTGGCCAGAATAAAGGTGGGTTGTCGGTTGTCGGTTGTCCGTTGTCGGTTGTCCGTTGTCGGTTGTCGGTTGTCGGTTTGAAATAAAATCATACGCTCTATCAAATTAAAAGTTATAACCCATCAATAATTTAACATAAAAAAAACATCAAACACCTTGAGCTTTAAAAACCTTAATTTAAACACCCCGTTATATAACGCCTTAGACGATTTAGGTTTTACCACGCCTACTCCTATTCAGGAACAAGCATTTAACGTTGTGGCTTCAGGCAAGGATGTGGTGGGTATTGCACAAACTGGTACAGGTAAAACTTACGCCTATATACTACCCATTCTTAAAAACCTACCTTTTTCCAAACAAGATACTCCTCGAGTGATGGTTTTAGTGCCCACACGCGAATTGGTCGTTCAGGTGGTTGAGGATATTGAAAAACTGACCAAGTACATCAATGTGAGAGTGCTAGGTATTTATGGTGGCGTCAACATCAACACCCAAAGACAGGCCGTGGCACAGGGTTTGGATATTATTGTAGCTACCCCAGGCCGTTTATTTGATTTGGCGGTGAGCCATGTTTTACCATTGAAATCCATTCAAAAAATGGTGATTGACGAAGTGGATGTCATGCTCGATTTGGGTTTTAGATATCAACTTCTAAATATTTTCGATATTTTACCTGAACGCCGACAGAATATCATGTTTTCTGCAACCATGACTGATGATGTAGATGAATTGATTACTGATTTTTTTACCAATCCAGAGAAAATTACCGTTGCAGTTTCAGGGACACCCCTGGAAAATATCGTTCAAGCGCGTTATAATGTGCCCAACTTCTATTCTAAGGTAAATCTCTTGGAGCACTTGCTGAAGGATAAGGAAACTTTCAATAAGGTTTTAATTTTTGTGGCCTATAAAAAAATGGCCGATTTATTATTTGACAAGATCGAAGTTCTTTTCCCAAACGAGAGCTGTGTGATCCATTCCAATAAAACACAAAATTACCGATTGCGGAGTATTGAGCAATTCCGAGAAGGAGAAAATCGCATCTTGATTGCTACCGATGTGATGGCACGTGGACTCGATATTGATCATATCAGTCATGTCATCAATTTTGACACCCCTCACTTCCGTGAAAACTATATGCATCGTATTGGACGGACTGGTCGTGCAGAGCGAAAAGGTCATGCCTTGTTATTTTCTACAGAGGCTGAACAAGAATGGGTTATGGCGATTGAAGATTTGATGCAAATGGAAATACCGCTAAATGAGATTCCTGATACCGTTACACTTTCAACGGAACTCATTGAAGAGGAACGTCCACAGAACAAAGAGCATTATAATCCCATAAAAAGACGGGATACAGATCAACCTGGACCTGCCTTTCATGAAAAAAAGGAGAAGAATAAAAAAGTAAATCAAGGAGGTTCATATAAAAGGGAGATCGTCAAAAAATATAAAAAACCTAAAACAAGAGGCGATAAAAACTACAATAAAAGAAATAAGAGAAAATAGTTTTATACCATTATGAAATCAATATCAATATTTATTATTACTGCAGTTTTCCTTTTTAACTCCAATAGTTACGCCAACAAAAAATGGGGCGCTACAGGACATCGTGTTGTAGGGGCCATTGCAGATCAATACACGAGCAATAAAACAAAACGTCATCTCAAAAAACTATTAAATCACCAATCCTTAGCCTTCGTATCAACTTTTGCTGATGAAATTAAGGCAGATCCACGTTATAACGAATTTGAATCTTGGCATTATGTGAATATGTCACTTGATGAGGATTATGAGTCGTCCAAAAAGAATCCAAAAGGCGACTTGGTAACCGGTATCGCTTTTTGCAAAAAAGTCATTAAAGATGATAAGTCTTCAGATGCTGATAAAACCTTCTATTTGAAAATGCTGATCCATTTGGTAGGCGATTTACACCAACCTTTACATATTGGGCGAGAAGAAGACCGTGGCGGCAACGATATTAAAGTACAATGGCAATTTAAAGACACTAACCTCCATAGAGTTTGGGACAGTCAAATGATTGAATCCTATAATATGAGTTATAGTGAATTGGCCGCAAATGCTGAATTTATATCAAAAAAGCAAATCAAGTTTCTTCAACAAGGCTCTGTTATTGATTGGGTGAATTCTACACAAAACTTAACCAAAACCATCTACAGCTCGGTCGAGGAAGGAGAAAATTTGCGTTACGCCTATTCCTATGAATATTTGGACATTGCAAGAACCCAATTGCAGATTGCAGGGATTAGATTAGCGAAAGTTTTAAACGATTTGTTCTAAAAATTGTAGCCATTCTTCAGATTGAAATCCTGTCAATCCATAGAACATTCAAGTAAGATTATTTCGGTAGAATACTATTAAATTTAATATTAGTTGGGATTTTGGCACAACCATTTCAACCTTTTTACATCTAATAGAAAACGAACAATTTATTATGACAAAAAACATTCTTATTATTTGTCTATATATCCTAATTTTCAGTTGCAGCTCCGATGATGATAATTCTACTGTCAATCAGAATTGCGGTCTCATTTCTGAAATAGTTTCCGAAGATGAATTTAATTCAATCATTACTTCAAATTATGAAATAACAGAAGTTGAATTAAATAGGGATTGTCTGGAAATAACATATAGAGCCAGTGGATGCGGAACAGAATTTTGGGAAGAGAATTTATATAGTGTAGATGCTTTTTATGCCGTTTTTCCATTACAGAGATATGTCAAAATGGAAGTGATAAATGAAGAGTTATGTGAAGCTATTTTTCAAAAATCAATTTCTTTTGACCTCACTCCATTTCAAATAAAAACTCAAAGTGAGATACCATTAAATATTGAAGGTTGGAACCAACAAATCATTTATCGATATTAGGGCTATTATTGGTTTTTTCTCTCCCTAACTTATTGACTTAACAACTAACCAGCCACATTTAAAAAATCAGTGTACAAAAAAAGCCCTCAAATTTCTTTGAAGGCTTATATTTTGGGTGGAAGACCGGGCTCGAACCGGCGACCCTCGGTACCACAAACCGATGCTCTAACCAACTGAGCTACAACCACCATGTAGCCGCATTCTTAAATGCGACTGCAAATGTAATTTATTTACTAATGTTTACAAAGCCTTTTGGTAAAAAAAATTAAACTAAGTCGAATAAACTTTTAACTGCAGCATACCGTTCTACGGTAAAACCTTCAGCGTGTTCCGTTCCTATCAATCTACCCAAATCTCTCGCTCTGTAGTCAATACTATCTGTAAAGTTTTTACTGCTGATTGGTGTTTGGGGCGCTTTGCTTTCGGGATCAAAGAATTGCGTTTTATATGCCGCAACTGCTTCCATTTTTTTATCCATAAATCCCGACACATCAACCACAATATCCGGCTCAATATTTTTCCATTGAATATAATGGTACACGTATTTTGGTCGCCAATGTTGTTGTTTTTTTCCATCCAATTCGGTCTCAATTTTCATCAAGCCACTTAAAAAACAGGCATCACTTACCAATTGACTGCCCTTGGCATGGTCAATATGCCGATCATTGATGGCATTGCACAACACCATTTCAGGTTGGTATTTTCTGATCATCCTAATGACTTCCAGTTGATGGGCTTTGTCATTTACGAAAAAACCATCAGCAAAACCCATATTCTCTCTCACCACAACACCTAGGATTTTTGCACCTTCTGCGGCTTCTGATTTTCTGGTTTCTGCAGTGCCACGCGTCCCCAGCTCACCTCGTGTAAGATCAATAATTCCCACCTTTTTACCATGGTGGACTTCCTTCGCGATCGTAGCACCACAACCCAACTCAACGTCGTCAGGGTGAGAACCGATGGCTAAAATGTCTAATTTCATCTGTTTATTATTTTATTAAAGGTTAAAAACCTTACTGCTTTATGGTTTCCGATAGTTGTCGAATTATAACCACGAATGACACAAATTAATACGAATTCATACGTGGATCATAAATTGACAATTCTTATGTTTTTAAATTTCTGAAATGAAACAGGGGTTCCGTCTGTTTTCAAACATTACTGACTTCAATTCCATAGTTGCAGTTTAATTTTTAATCCAATCGTTTTGTTCTTTTTCGGTCAAAAATGACCACGTCACTACTCTACTTACCTTATTACCTTGGATCATATCCAACACCCGAAACTCTGTTGCCCCCAATTTTTTTAATGAGGCTTCCATTGATCTGACATGGCTGACATTTGATACCAGACTTGTAAACCAGTAGCACTGTTTAGGGAATTGGGAACTTTCATACAAATAATTGTGCAAAAAGGCCTTCTCTCCGCCTGCGTAACACAACTCTTTTGGTGTCCCACTAAAGTTTCTAATTACTTTATCGCTTTTGTTGCCCAATCCTTTCAATTTCGTTTTGGTGGCATCAAGGGCATCTGCCTGACTTTTAAAAAATGGCGGATTGCAAACAGAAGCAGTAAATTTATCTGACGGTCTAAGAATTCCCTTCAAAATATGCTGATAATCCCTTTGATGACGCAATTCAATGACATTTTCAAGATTGTTTTTATCTATAATTTTTTGGGCAATTTGGAGAGATTTTTCATCAATATCTGAGCCTACAAAACTCCAGTTGTAAATAGAATTCCCCAATAAAGGGTAAATACAGCTGGCACCCACGCCAATATCCAAAACTTTGACATCCGATTCCAAATGGCTTCGTCTCAATAAATCGGCCAAATGGTGTATGTAATCCGCGCGACTGGGAATTGGTGGACACAAGTTCTTGTCGGGAAATTCCCAGAATTTCACATCATAATGTGTATACAACAACGCCGTATTCAGGGCCTTTACAGCCTCAGGGTTTGAAAAGTCGATCGTTTGATTTTGATAGTCATTAACAAAAACATGTGATTTTAAAGCCTCATGGTTTTTTGTAAGCAGCTCAAAATCGTATGAATTAGTGTGAAGGGAGTTTTTATGCAATTTATTTAAGTTTCTTTGATTCTAATTGTTTCGGTAGCAAGTTCTAATTTTGGGTCTGAAGTTTTGAACTTTTAACCGCCTTGATGGCTTGCTCAATATCTGCTATCAGATCTTTTTTCGATTCTATCCCCACCGAGAAGCGAATCAAATTATCACTTACACCTATTTTATCTCGCTCTTCCTGGGTCAGTAAAGCATGTGAGGTTTTATGCGGCGATAGCATCGTACTTTCAACACCTGCCAAACTCATCGACGATTTGATCAATTTCAATTCCTTTTGAAATGCCGTGGCGTCCAATCCGTCAACCAACTCAAAGGAGAGCATGCCCCCAAATCCTTTCATTTGCGATTTTGCCAAAGCATACTGTGGATGGGTTTTAAGTCCAGGATAAAACACCTGTTTGACGTCTTCATGATTCGATAAAAATTGAGCTAATTTTTGAGCATTTTTATTTTGGGCCTTGACCCGTAAGGCCAAAGTCTTCATACTGCGCTCCAACATCCAAACGGTCATATCACTCAAACTGCCACCCAAGTTCTTGGCCACATTGAAAATGACTTCCATATGCGATTCACTACAGGCAACCGCACCTGCCAATATATCAGAATGGCCTCCCAAATATTTTGTGGCGGAATGCATGATAATGTCGATTCCAAAATCGATTGGTGTTTGATTGACAGGACTTGCAAAGGTATTATCAATAGTCGTGACAATGTTTTTTGATTTTGCCAAATCGGCCACACCTTTAATATCCGTTATGGTCAACAAGGGGTTGGATGGGGTTTCTATATGAATTAGCTTTGTATTCGGTTGGATGGCCGCTTCAAAATCGGCAACCTCGTATCCATCCGTAAACGTAAATTCGATACCGTATTTAGGAAACTCTTCCCTAATGAAATTACTGGTACCACCATACAAGGTGTTTTGGACCACAATATGGTCGCCTTGTTTTAAAAAAGCCAAAAATACGGTACTAATGGCTGCCATTCCGCTTCCAAAAATCATTCCTGCTTCGGCATGCTCCAAGGCTGCTATCTTTTTGGACAAATGTTCTTGGTTTGGCGTGTTAAAATACCGTGGATAACGTTTTACATCAACATCGTCAAATTGATATGATGTGGACATATAAATAGGCGACACCGCTCCTTTAAACTGTTCATCCTTGATTTCGCCAACGTGTGTGCAAATGGTGTTTAATCCGTATTTTGATTTTGACATGAGTTCTCATATTTAATAAGCTTTAAAATTACGAATAATTGGTTATACATTGATGGATAATTGCAACGCTTTTTTTGGTTTCTGTTCCAAAAAGTGCTCTTCAACGGTGCATTAAACCGACAAGAAACACAAATCTAAAAAAATCCCAAACTTCAAAACCGTTTTTTAGGCATTGTAAGTCATTTCACTTATATTCGTCATGCTATTAATAAATTACTTTCCAAATGCTTAAAGCCGTATTATTTGATATGGACGGTGTTATTGTGAACACTGAACCCTTACATCAAAAATCTTATTCCCTCATGTTTAACGATGTCAATATTGACGTGCCTGACTCACTCTATGCATCTTTTACAGGACAGTCCACTCGTGCAATTTGCGAGTTTTTGGTAGACCATTTTAAATTGCCGTTAGGAGCTGAGACTTTACAGGGAATCAAACGCGATCATTTCAAATATTTATTTGAGAACGATGATGAATTGGATCTTTTACCCGGGGTCTTAGACCTGATCAAGGACTATCATTCCAACGGATTAACCTTGGTCCTAGCGTCTTCCGCCACCATGGAAAACATCAATAATATTTTTGAACGTTTTCATTTGAACCCTTATTTCGTGGCCAAATTAAGCGGTGCTGATTTAAAGGCGTCCAAGCCACATCCTGAAATCTTTGAAAATGCTGCAAAAGCAGCTGGGTTTAAACGCGATGAATGCATTGTGATAGAAGATTCAACCAACGGTATTAGAGCGGCCAAGGATGCCGGTATATTTTGCGTAGGATATGATGGCTTACATTCCAATGATCAGGACTTTTCACTTGCCGATTTGGTCGTAAGCGACTTTAAAGATATTTCTTACAAGAATATTACTGCCCATTTCAATGCCGTTCTTGCAGAAAAATAAGGCTGTCGTAAAGCTCTCCTGATTTTTAAAAAAAACTCGAAACCTTATAGGTTATTAAAACTTCCTTGAAACAATCTCGAAAGTCTCTACTATAAAATATCCCCGAGAGCTTACTTTTGCTTCTTCAGCAATTTATTTTGCTCTTCCATCAACTCTTTTAAATGAGATAGCAATTCAATATCCTTCGGTGTTTTGATTGTTTTATCTTTGACATCATCGGCTTTGCTCTTTAAGCTGTTCATAAATTTCACCACGATAAAAACGGTTAACCCAATGATCAAGAAGTCGATAAAAGCCTCAAAAAGGGCTCCATAGCCAATAGCCACTTCATCAGAGACGAGTTGGCCAGCTGGATCCATTATTTTTTCTCTCAAAACAAGGCGTTTATCTTGAAATTTTATGCCGTCGGTCATTAACGACAAAGGAGGCATCAACACTTTTTTTACTAAGACATCAATAACTTTGTTAAACGATGCGCCAATAATGATGCCGATGGCCATATCCATCATATTTCCTTTTACGGCAAATTCTTTAAATTGTTTAAAAAATCCCATCTCTTTATAGTTTTGGTTTTAATGTTAATTGCAACAGCCACAAACAAAGTGTTTGTGGCTGAAAAATAATTGAACTGAATTAGATCTTATTTTTTATAATATATAGCATATTTCCGGTAAGCGAAAAAGGCCAGAACAGCGACAGCCACTACGGTAATCGCAATAAATTTCAAACTGACAATTTGATCACCACTCGCATAGGCATGGAGCCCTGAGAGGTAAAAGTTCACACCAAAATAGGTCATCATAATACTTGCAAAAGCAATTATAGAAGCCAAGTTAAACCCAAATCGGCCGCGTAGTCCCGGAACCAATCTCATGTGGATGACAAAGGCATAGACCATGATACTGATTAAAGCCCAAGTTTCCTTTGGATCCCATCCCCAATAACGCCCCCAACTTTCATTGGCCCACATCCCTCCTAAAAAGTTTCCAATGGTCAAAAGCACCAATCCAGTGGTCAGTGCCAATTCGTTGATGATGGTAAGTTCTTTGATGTTGAGCAACATCTTTTGTTTATTCTTTTCGTTGGTGAAAATCATCAAGATTAATGAGACGGCTCCTAAAATCATCCCAAGTGTAAAAGGCCCATAACTCATCACAATTACCGCAACGTGGATCATCAACCAATAACTGTCCAATACAGGCTCTAAGGTTGAAATGGCAGGATCCATCCAGTTCCAATGTGCGACCATCAGAATAATAGCGGTCACAAAAGCCGTTGCAGCGATGGTCAAGTCGCTTTTTCGTCCGAAAGCCAATCCAAAGAACATGGTTGCCCAGGCCACGTAAATCATCGATTCGTAAGCATCACTCCACGGCGCATGTCCTGACAGATACCAGCGCACACCCAATCCTAAGGTATGAAGGATAAACAAACCTAAAAGTATAAATCCGAAGACCTTAATGCTGACATTGATGAATTTATTTCTACCGTTGAAAATTTGTATAATCAAAAGAACGAACATGAGCGTTCCGGCATACATATACCAACTGAACAAATTTTTGAAAATATCATATTTATTATAAGCAATTTCGGTTTTTACTTTTTTATCAGACAACATGACCTCACTGCCATATTTCTCTTGGGTTTTCTTAATCCCATTCAATACCGCTTCAGCTTTTGAAAAATCGCCATCTTGCTTTGCCTGGTTAAGCGTCAATAAATAGGCACTAAATCCGTTATTGATAAAATTCCCTAAAAGCGAATCACTTATTTTCTCACGATATCCCTCATCTCTAAACTCCCTCGAAGATATCCACTTATTGTTATCATCCTCTGGAACCGGGAAAATTTTCATGGCGCGTCCCTCCAACGCATTATGTAATAAGTTGACGCGTTGATCAGCTTCTTTAAATTCCTTTTGCGACCCGTTAGGTATTGCTGCACGATAGGCACTTTCAAGATAGGGTTGTAATTTGTAGATACCTTCTTCTGTAAAGAAATCGATAAACGCCACATATTTTTGATCCATGGGCGTTCCAATAATTTTTCTGATGGTATCTGCCTTCTTTGGAGCCAAATAAATGACTGGCACATTATACCATAATAATGGACTTTCCTGTATGGACAACATCACCTGATTGGCATCAAACTCCTCATAAGAATCATGCTTGCTCAGTTTCCGCAACATTTCAGAAGCGTACGTGTCCATAGGCATCATTCGCCCACTATAATCCTGAACAACCATATGCCCAAATTTATCAGCATGTTCTTTAGGAGTGATATTGGCCCTGAGTACCGAATCTATTTGTGCTTTGGTTGGCCTGCTGCTATTATGGTTATGCCCATCATCAGGAGAATGTGATTGAGAAAAGCCTAAGGTAGAACATCCTATAAGCAAAATGGTGGCAAGCTTTCGTTTTTGCTTTTTGACTTTTTCAAGCATACGATTCAAATCTGCAAATCGCGTGTTTTTGTCAAACCAGATGGCCATAAGTCCGATATACAATAGGATATATCCAATATAAGTAACCCAAGTACCCCAAAAATCATGGTTGACGGAAAGAATTGTTCCTTTCTCATCAGAATCAAAACTCGCCTGGAAAAAACGATAACCTCTATGATCAAGAATATTGTTCATATAGATATGGTAGTCAAAATCACCTTCTTCTTTATCCAGAACGGTTACTTTACTTTCATAGGACGAATAGCTTTTCTCAGTACCTGGATATTTCTTAGCGATAAATTCGTTGAGCTTCACCTCAAAAGGCAGCTCCATCAATTTGGAACCGTATTTAAGGGCAATTTCCAAATTCCCGAATTTCAGTTGTTCGAATGGGTTATTTTTAAACGGACCTCCCAGCAAATTCGCGCGTTTTGTTTCGCCATCAACGGTAACCTTCAACACAACACCGTCTTCATCGCCGGCCATCATTTCAGACTTTTTGACCACATCAAATACCCCCTTGACTATAGGTTTTGGAAAGACTATGGACATATTCGCTATAAGATAACGGGAACGTAAAACTAACGGTTGTACACTGTCTTTTACCACGGTTCCCGTTTCCATGGTTGCCATGGTCATATAAGTCCCTTCATAAGGGGACTCAATGGTTAAACCATCTGGAGTTGATGTTATATTGATGGCACCGGGTGTTGGTTTGTCTAAAGCCACCAAAACGTTATGGAGATTAGCAACCTCCCCAACCTTCAAAAAATGATTATGCGGCTGTCCATCTCCAGCTTCTACCAATTTAAGATACGATTCACCAGACTCGTCGGGAATGATATCTATTTCCGCACTTTTTATATATTTCTCCAACTCAAAAGTGATTGGAATATTATCATAATCAGTTTCTACATGGAATTTATTGTCCAAACGGTATGAAAAATCCACTTCACGTTCAATGATTTTGCGTTGTGCTACGCCATTCACCATATAATCACCGTCTATATAGGCAGTGACATAAGTTTTTTGCGATAAAAATTGATTTTCAGAGGCGCCTTCCCGTATATGCATCATCCCTTCATATCCAATATACCTCGTGATAAATGCTCCAAAAATGATCAATACAAAGGATAAATGCAGCATCAAAGTGGCCCATTTCTCCTTTCTCAATAATCTGTAGCGAAACATATTACCGAAAAAATTGATCATAAAAAATCCCATAATAGCTTCAAACCACCATGCATTATAGATCAAATGTCGTGTATATGGCGTTGGTGAAGTTTCCTGATTGGCATCCAAAAATGTACCAATTGCCATAGCCAGGGCAAAAACAACAAATAAAATTGCGGTTAAACGTGTGGAAAATAGAATATTAGCGAGTCTTTTTTGCATGATAGAAAAACTAATTTTTGCGTGTTCATTTAAGCAGTGCAAATTTAGCCTTTTTTGTTGGTGTTTGAGGGTATATTATATGTTAAAGTTGAGATATTTGAAGTGGGTTGGTTTTTGTGGAAAACAATTTCAAAATAGGGTCAGAAGACTCGTTAGATTAAAATGAAAATAGCAGCCGTTTTTCACCAAAATAGATACCATTCCATTTTAACAGATTGAAAAAACGATGCGCAGAATGATCTGATGAAATTAAACCCTAAGAGGTATAAAAAATTGTTTTTCAGACAAACAAAAACCTAAGGCCTATTAAAACCCAAAAAATCGGACTGACCAACCTCATGGAAAAGTTTCTAATATGGACTATTGAATTCTTTTAAACTTCCTGTCTTGCCTGAAAAATATTCAAATACATGAAGGTTCCCATTTTGCGTGCCCTATTTTTGGCATTTTGGGCGTATTCTCCTTCAAAAAATTCGTCGATAGTTGCAAACCATAAATTCATCCAGAGACCAAAGTGCAATTCTGTAATGCTGTTGTCATTTTCATTATCAACTTTGATGTGGACTTGTAAAGGATTTCCGTAATAACGGTTTTCCAATTTTCTTGTCATAAACAGGCTGGTTTCCCAAAACGTGGTCAAACGTTCAATATGAGCATCCCAATCTGTGATAACTCGATTGAAAAAGGGTCCTAAAATCTCGTCTTTTCTAACTTTTTTATAAAATTCAGAGACGAGTAAAAACACATCGTCCCTATTCTGAATATCTTTTTTTTCCATTATATATTATGCCAAACGTACCAGATTAATAATAAGGAACGTAGAATGCACTAAAACTGTCGCTATCAATAAATTGTAGATGATTTTCGGTTTCAATAGTGCATACAACGAACCATTATATGCCATTGCAAAGCTAACAACTAATATCAAATCTAAAAAACGAAATGTATGAGTGCTGTTCATCAGGATAAACATTGCTGCAATAGAACCTAAGCAACTTTGAAAAATAATGGTCAACGGAACATATAAAGTCAAATGTTCTTTAAAATCTTCGAGTCCTTTCTTATAAAGTGTCATAATTCTAATATTTTGTTTAATTACAAAGTTCTTAAACGTTTATTCGTACTTTTATGATTCTAATCATAAGATCATGATTCCTGAAGATTTAATGTACACCTATGGAGGCCATTTAAAAAGCTATTCCAAGGACCAAACCATCTTTAATGAGGGTGACCGTGCCGATTTCTATTTTCAGATCAAAATAGGTCATGTCAAAATGTTCAATATGACTGAAGAAGGAAAGGAATTTGTGCAGGGGTATTTTGATAACGGCGACTCTTTTGGAGAACCACCACTGTTTGGAGCTTTCAAATATCCAGCCACGGCATTGACCCTTGATTTTTCTGAAATATTTGTACTTCCGAAAGTTTCGTTTTTCAACCTGTTGAAAACACACCCGGACATCCATTTAAAATTTACAAAATTGATTTGTAAACGCATGGTTTACAAAGCAAAAATGGCTCGGGAAGTATCCATTTATCCTCCTGAACACCGTATTTTAACCCTGTTGCACCACCTTAAAGGAAGCACAGAAAGTGATAATTCTTTTGAAGTGCCTTTAACCCGTCAACAAATTTCTGAATTAACCGGATTGCGAGTAGAAACAGTGATCAGGGCCATTAAAAAACTCGAAAAATCAGAAGCTTTAGCAATTATTGACCGAAAGGTATTTATATAAAAAGCGATCCAATTTTAAATGCATCAGGACCGATTGCAAGCATAATTTTAATTGAAATCCAAAAATTCCGGATTCTTAATTCTTAATTCCTATTTCTTCATTAATTTAGCAACATGATTTCAGTGGTTATTCTTGGGGCAGGCAATGTCGCAACGCATTTATTCAACGCTTTTAACAATTCAGATTCTGTTTCTGTCATCCAATGGTTTAACAGAAATATCAGCAGTCTGAAATCTTATAAGAACGGGGTTGAAATTACCGACGATTTATCGCAATTAAAAGAAGCTGATCTTTATATTATTGCCGTCAGCGATGATGCGATTTCGAGTTTATCATCACAATTTCTATTTGAAAACAGGTTGGTGGTCCATACTTCTGGCACGGTCAATATTCACGACCTTGACAAAAAAAACCGACGTGGCGTGTTTTATCCTCTACAAACATTTAGTAAAAATGCCACCTTAGATTTTGCTGATGTGCCCATTTGTATTGAGGCTATAGATAAATCGGATCTTTCAACCTTAAAAGTCTTGTCAAAAGCCATAGGCAGTCCATACCATAAAGTCAGTACCAATCAACGTAAAGCCTTACATTTGGCGGCGGTGTTTGTCAATAACTTTACAAATCAACTCTACCGGGTGGCACATGAAATTACTGAAGCAGAAGGTGTAGAATTTGATATTTTAAAACCTCTTATCTTAGAAACTGCAAAAAAAGTCCAAAACCTGTCACCATATATGGCACAAACTGGTCCTGCAAAACGCAAAGACAAGAAAACCATAAAGAAACATTTAGATTTGTTGAAAAAAGAGCAGCACAAAGCTATTTATGAACTCTTGACCGCAAGTATCCAACAGACACATGGCGTTTTGACAGACCCAAGGACCCATTCGAAAAAAAATAAAGTACATGGAAGAAAAAAGTTATAAAGAATACCTCGCGCACATCACGACATTTGTTCTTGACGTGGATGGGGTCTTGACCGATGGCACTATTTTATTGACAACCAATGGCGACATGCTGCGAACCATGCACATCAAAGATGGGTTTGCCATGAAGACCGCAATAGACGCTGGATATAATCTTTGCGTCATTTCTGGAGGTAGTAATGAAGGCGTTCGCAAACGTTTAAATGGTTTGGGAATCACCGATGTCTATTTGGGTGCCCACAATAAAATCGACCAGTTGAATGATTATTTGAAAAAAAACAATATCAAACTTGAAAACGTGCTCTATATGGGTGATGACATTCCTGATTATCCCGTTATGAAACTTGTCGGATTACCCACCTGTCCGCAAGATGCAGTTCCAGAAATCAAGGCCATTTCAAAATACATCTCCCATAAAAACGGCGGAAAAGGTTGTGTGAGAGATGTAATTGAGCAGGTATTAAAAGTACAGGAAAAATGGAATGGGAATTTTGATGCGAAATATGACTGATGGCGCTTGAAGCACGAAGCATGAAATTGGAAGACCAAGTAATGAGGGATTAGGCATTATTGATTTGGAATTTAAACTTAATACACCTACTATTTGTTAACTAAATCCCTCAAATTTGCGAATATCTGCGGGAAACCTTTTGAAAAGAGGTGATTAATTTTGGATTTTGAACTCATAACTCATAACTCTGAACTCATAACTCATAACTACGAACCTTTAATTTTGAACTAACACCACCAACCAATTGAACATTCTAAATTTAATCCGCTGGAAAAACCTATTGATGATTGCTTTTGTACAATTGCTCATTAAATACGCCTTATTTCAACCTTTTTTGGAAACCACAGAACTAACCATTACGCTCAATGGCTTTGGGTTTGGGCTTTTAGTACTATCTACCTTGTGCATTGCAGCTGCAGGAAATATCATCAACGATATTTATGATGTTGAAACGGATTTGGTCAATAGACCAGCGAAAGTAATTATCGGTAAAAAGATTTCTGAAAAAACTGCCTATACCCTATTTATCACACTCAATGTGATTGGAGTCCTTATTGGATTTTACCTCTCACATTTGGTAGGGAGAAGTGGCTTTTTTGCCATTTTTGTCATCATTTCAGCCATGCTTTATATCTATGCATCCTATTTAAAACAGATGGTTTTATTAGGAAATATCGTGATCTCCATCTTGGTGGGATTGAGTATTCTAATTGTTGGTGTTTTTGAATTAATGCCAGCAATTACAGATCAAAATCAAACCACCCAATTGACCTTTTTTAAGATCCTTTTTGATTATGCCCTATTTGCCTTTCTAATTAACCTTGTGCGTGAAATGATCAAGGACCTTGAGGATATAGACGGCGATTATAAATCTGGAATGAACACCTTGCCTATAGCCATCGGACGTGAAAGGGCTTCAAAATTAGCGTTTGGAGTATCACTATTGCCCCTATTTGGTTCCATGTACTATGTTGCCACTTATCTTCTAAACTATGAATTGTTTATCGGATATTTTATTGTATTGATTGTCGTGCCATTAATTTATATCGCGGGTAAATCATATCATGCAAAAACAAAAAAGCATTTTCATCATATTAGCAATATGCTTAAATTAGTCATGCTATTTGGGATGCTGTCCTTACTGCTTTATCCCATTGTTTTGAAATAGGCGATTTTCTTGAAATTAATCTCTCGCAGATGCGCGAAGGCGCGGAGGGGTGTGGGGATGGAAGAAGGAAATTGGACGCTGGAAAGTAGAAGTAAGAAGTATAGTTGGTCAACACAATTTGGGCATTGACAAACTGTTGACTGCCTACTGAACATTGCCTGCCCGTCCGCAGCTTTAGCGAAGGCGGGAAGACTGCCAACTGAACATTGAAGACTAAAAAAATGCTCAACGAAAAACTAAAGGATTACAACATCATCTTAGCCTCGGCTTCACCAAGGCGACAACAGTTTTTTAAGGATCTGGGATTGGATTTTGAGATCCGTTTAAAACCTGTCATTGAAGAATATCCACTGCGACTTGCCCATTTCGAAATCAGTGATTATTTAGCGCAATTAAAAGCTTTGCCCTTTAAAAAAGATCTAAAACCGAATGATATCCTCATCACCAGTGATACGATTGTGTGGCTCAAGAATAAAGCCCTGGGCAAACCAAGAAACGCTGCTGAAGCTTTTGAGATCATCAAATCATTGAGCAATGTCACCCATGAGGTCATTACCTCGGTCTGTTTCACCTCGACTTCCTTCGAAAAAACGGTCAATGCAGTGACAAAAGTGACCTTTAAGCGATTTACTGATGAAGAAATTGACTATTATATCAAAACCTGCAAACCTTTTGATAAAGCGGGCGCTTATGGTATTCAAGAATGGATCGGTCAGATTGGAGTCACCAAAATAGAAGGTTCTTATTTTAATGTCATGGGCCTTCCAACACATCTTGTTTATGAAACGTTAAATGAGATGGTCCAAAAGATTTAACATTGTATTTTTAGTCAAAACGATATTATATGAAACTATCATTCCCACTAATTGGTCTTACTTTTATATTCCTAACACTGTTTTCATGCAAGGAAGACCCGCAGGAAATTCAAAAGGAAAAAGATATAACATCCTTTGCTACAGAAGAAACGTTGAAAAGTGCCCAGCCATTAACAGACGAATTCAAAGCCTATTGGTTTGCCAATGAGGCCGAAATTACATCCTATGCCTTAGAACAAGGACGCTATGGTGAAATCCGAGAAGGCAGTGCCGTATTGGTTTTTGTTACCGAACCATTTTTAAAGGAAGAGCAAGTAAAAGCAGACCAATCATCACCCACAAATATCCCTGTCCTAAAGTTAAATGCCACAAAAAACTTCCATACCGGCATTTATCCGTATAGCATCATGCAAAGCGTTTTTTATCCGTTGGCAAACAATCAACACGCGTTAAAGATATCGTGCTCTGTACAAGAATGGTGTGGGCATGTCTATACCCAACTCAATAACCGTTCAGAATTTGAAGTGGTCTCCCATTCTTATTTTGAGGGTGAAGCTGATGAAGATTTTAGCATGGGCAAAGCCATTCTCGAAAACGAATTATGGACACAATTGCGTATCCATCCAGAAAGCTTGCCAATTGGCAATTTGGAAGTCGTTCCGTCTTTCGAATTTTTACGCCTCCGACACATTCCTTTTAGAGCTTATCCGGCTTCCGCAGAATTGACATCAGGCACCTACACCATCACTTATCCCGATTTAAACCGAAGTCTCAGCATCCAATTCAACCCGCAATTTCCTTTTGACATTACGTCCTGGGAAGAGACCTTTATAAGCGGATTTGGTGATAAGGCCAAGCCCTTGACCACGAAAGCGACTAAATTAAAAACGATAAAATCGGACTATTGGAACAGGACCACAAATGACGATCTCCCATTGAGAGAAAGCCTCGGTTTACAATAGAACTCTATCTTTTCTGTGTATCTTTGCAAATAATTTTATATCATAAATTTATGTTTTTTCAAAACTATCAGCAAGAGTTCATTTATACGGGCATTGTGCTACTTTTTTTATTGGTTACCAGGTATTTTGTCAATGCGCTAATTGGTAAAATATCGAGAAAAAACGGTATTAATATAGCACGAACCCAGTTAATGCAACGTTACGTGAGCGTAGCACTGTTAATGCTCGCTCTTTTAATCATTCCTTTTATTTTTGGAACGCAGGCGAATGATCTGGTGGTACTTTTTTCATCTGTATTTGCTGTCATTGGAATTGGTCTTTTCGCTATCTGGTCAATTCTGAGCAACATCACATCGGGCATCATCATGTTCCTTTCGTTTCCTTATAAAGTAGGTGATAAAATAAAAATACACGACCACGATTTCCCTTTGGAAGGGATCATTGAGGACATTAGGGCCTTTCAATTGCATTTGCGAATTGAAAATGGCGATTTGATCACTTACCCAAACAACCTAATGCTTCAAAAACCAGTGACTTTAATCAAAAAGGACGCCATTTATGATGTGCTTGACGATGATAACGATTTGATAAAAGTCGATAAATAGGATTCATTCTCCGTTAATCTTATTTCATTTTTTCTTATGTCCTCTCAAAAAGAATCGAATCGTTCAGATTTTGAGTTAAATAAAAACTAAAATCGGAAATTACGGTGCTTCTTTTTTATATTTGAGGCATACGCTAAAGTCCAAAACATGTTCAAACCCTATTTTTTCTTTTTAATTGTCTTATTATACTGTTTTCCCACTCAAGCACAACATCCTACAAAGCCTACAAGTTCAGAGATTTACCAAGCCATAGAAAAACTCAGTTTTCTTGGATCTGTGCTCTATGTTGCAGCACACCCTGATGATGAAAACACGCGACTTATTTCGCATATGGCCAACGGTGTGAAGGCAAGAACAGCGTATCTTTCCCTAACCCGAGGTGATGGTGGACAAAATCTCATTGGACCGGAACTTAAAGAGCTTTTGGGGGTGATCAGAACCCAAGAATTGTTGGCCGCACGCCGAATTGATGGTGGTGAGCAATTGTTTACTAGAGCCGATGACTTTGGCTACTCCAAACATCCTGATGAGACCTTGGCTATTTGGAATGAAAACGAGGTGTTGAGCGATGTTGTTTGGGCCATCCGAAACTTCCAACCGGACATAATTATCAATCGATTTGATCATAGAAGCCCTGGAACAACCCATGGCCATCATACCAGTTCGGCCCTGTTGAGCCTGAAAGCATTTGATTATGCCGCCGATAAATCAAAATTCCCTAATCAATTGAAATCAGTTGACGTTTGGCAAGCCAAACGCGAGTTTTTCAATACGTCCTGGTGGTTTTATGGCAGTAAAGAAAAATTTGAGGCTGCCGATAAAACGAATCAGTATGCCGTGGAAGTAGGCGACTTCTATCCTGCTCTCGGCTTATCAAATCCTGAAATTGCGGCACTGAGCAGAAGTGCACATAAATCGCAAGGTTTTGGGAATACAGGAACTCGGGGAAGTGATTTCGAATATTTGGAACTCATAAAAGGCGATGCTCCAAAAGATAAAAACAATATTTTTGAAGGCATTGATACCAGTTGGAACCGAGTCAAAAATGGTCAACGCATTGGAGAATTATTGAAAGAGGTACAGGACAATTACGATTTCAAAAATCCGTCAGCATCTATTCCTAAATTGGTGGAGGCCTATAGGTTGGTTCAAAAACTCGAAAACTCCCATTGGAAAACCGTGAAGTCCAAAGATCTTAAAAACGTCATTGCTGCCTGCGCTGGCCTGTTTTTGGAAGCTGTGGCAGAGTCCAATCTGGCCACTCCTAATAGCAAGATGACATTAGAATTGGAGGCCATCAACCGCAGCCCCCAAAACATGAGATTAAATTCCATAAGCTTATCTGACGGCACAACGATTGAAAAAAATACAGATTTAAAATTCAACGATTCCCATCGATTTGAATCACAAATATACATTCCCTCTTCGGCCTCCTACTCCACCCCCTATTGGTTGGAAACCAAGGGCAGCTTGGGCATGTATAAAGTTGATGACCAAAGCTTGATTGGCCTGCCTGAAACGCCAAAAGAAATTACCGCCACTTTCCATGTTTCCGTTGAAGGGGAACCATTATCGTACACCAAACCAATTGTCTATAAAACCAACGATCCTGTAAAAGGTGAGGTTTATAAGCCATTTGAAATTGTCCCAGTAGTTGCCGCCCATATTGCAGAACCCGTTATCATTTTTGCCGATGACCAACAAAAGGAGATTCAGGTGATCGTAAAGGCCAATCGGAATACTATAGAAGGCTATGTGCAATTATCACATCCACAAGGTTGGCAGGTGTATCCGGAAAAACAACATATCACCATTACAAATAAAGGCGAGGAACAAAGCCTAATCTTTACAGTCATTCCTCCAAAAAATCAGAGTGAAGGCCTATTGACGCCAATGGTTTACGTTGGCGGCGAGGTTTACAGTAAAAAATTGGTAGAAATCAACTATGATCATATTCCGTTTCAAATGGTACTGTTGCCAAATGATAGTAGAGTGGTCCGATTGGACATCAGGAAAAAAGGAGAAAACATAGGCTATATTGAAGGAGCCGGAGATGTTGTTCCCGAAAGCCTGCGACAAATTGGCTATAATGTGGCCATCATCAAGCCTGAAGAAATCAATGCCGAAACCCTGAGCCGTTTTGATGCGATTGTCGTCGGAATCAGAGCCTACAATACTGTGGATGCCCTAAAGTTTAAACAGCAACATTTATTCGATTTTGTAGAGCAAGGTGGAAATTTAATTGTCCAGTACAATACCAACGGAGGACTTGTTGTTGATCAATTGGCACCATATCCGTTAAAATTGTCAAGAGATCGTGTAACCGATGAAAACTCCGAGGTGGTATTATTAAATACAACCAATGATCTGCTCAACTATCCCAACAAGATCACCACAAAGGATTTTGAAGGTTGGGTTCAGGAACGAGGCCTCTACTTTCCTAATCAATGGTCAAAGGAATTTACCCCAGTTTTATCCATGCACGACAAAAATGAATCCCCTAAAGAGGGCAGTTTATTAGTGGCCAAATACGGCAAAGGCCATTATATTTATACCGGCCTGAGCTTTTTCAGGGAATTTCCTGAAGGCGTAGCCGGCGCTTACCGTTTATTTGCCAATATGCTTTCTGTGGGGAAAGAGAGCCTTAAAACAAGTCAACAACTGAAAAATTAATGCTTCCATAGCAAATTTCCCCGATTTCATACCCAATAGGTCAAGACAAAAAGGATGTTTTAAAAATAAGAACTATGCAGACACAACCACCAAAAGAGCGTTGGAAAAAATCATACACTTTAGTGCTGATTGCCAATGCCATTTATATTGTATTATTCTATTTTATCATGAAATCCTTCTAAGATGCAGACATTGGATTGGATTGTACTTATTGGAACTCTGGTGTTTATCGTAGCCTATGGCACTTGGAAAACTAGGGGCAGCAAAAATGTTCAGGATTATATAAAGGGTGGCAACGAGGCCAAATGGTGGACCATTGGTTTGAGTGTAATGGCAACACAAGCCAGTGCTATTACATTTCTTTCAACCCCCGGTCAAGCGTTTCATGATGGAATGGGCTTTGTCCAATTCTATTTTGGATTACCTATTGCCATGATCATCATCTGTTTGGTGTTTATTCCGTTGTATTATCGACTCAAGGTTTATACGGCCTATGAATTTTTAGAAAATCGGTTTGATCTCAAAACCAGAAGTCTGACCGCTATCCTGTTTTTGATCCAACGCGGATTGGCGGCTGGCATCACCATTTATGCACCTGCCATTATTCTATCCGCTGTCTTAGGTTGGAACTTGAATATACTCATCATCATCATCGGAATTTTGGTTATTATCTATACGGTTTCTGGAGGCACAAAAGCGGTGAGTATCACGCAAAAACAACAAATGGCCGTTATTTTCACAGGCATGTTTATCGCATTTTTTCTCATTGTGAGTTACCTTCCTGAGAATATCACGTTCACGAACGCATTGGAGATTGCCAGTGCCAGCGGGAAAATGGATATCCTCGATTTTTCATTCGATTTCAACAATCGCTATACATTTTGGAGCGGCCTTATTGGTGGAACGTTTCTGGCCCTTTCCTATTTTGGGACGGATCAGAGTCAGGTGCAACGTTATCTTTCAGGAAAATCAGTAAAAGAGATGCAAATGGGACTGATTTTCAACGGATTGTTAAAAGTACCGATGCAATTTTTCATCCTATTGGTTGGTGTCATGGTTTTCGTATTCTATCAATTCAACACCTCTCCCATTAATTTCAATCCCGCCGCTACGGAAACCGTTATGAATTCTTCCTATGCTAAAGAATACATCCAATTGCAAAACGAACAAGACGAAATTTTTACGAAGAAAAAGGATTTGATGACCGCTTATGCCAATACCAAAAGCGATGCCATTGCCCGACAGATTGCCTCCTATAATTTGGGTGATAGAGCAAACAGGGAGGCTGCCAAAGAATTGATCGTCAAAGCAAATAAAGAACAGACACTTTCGGTTGAAACCAATGACAAAGATTATGTGTTTATCCATTTTATTTTAAACAATCTACCGCGAGGTTTAATCGGCTTGTTATTGGCAGTTATATTGAGTGCAGCCATGTCCAGTACGGCCAGCGAACTTAATGCCTTGGCATCAACCACCACGATGGATCTATACAAACGAAGTTTCGTAAAGGACAAAGATGAAAGCCATTATTTAAAAATATCAAAATGGTTTACCTTTGGTTGGGGTAGTTTGGCCATATTGATTGCCAGTGTAGCTTATTTGGCTGACAATCTAATTCAACTGGTCAATATTATAGGCTCCGTTTTTTACGGTAACGTATTGGGGATATTCTTGCTGGCATTCTTCTTTAAATATGTAAAAGGCAATGCCGTATTTGTAGCCGCTTTAATTACACAAGCCATCGTCATTACGGGTTGGTGGTATGATTGGATGCCTTATTTATGGCTCAATTTATTTGGATGTGCCCTAGTCATTGGAATCGCTTTTGTACTTCAAACCATTAATTCACCACAAAATGAAAACGCCTAGAACCATACGTTGGGGCATTATCGGACTCGGTAAGATTGCCAATAAATTCGCAACAGACCTTCAAACTGTTCAGCATAGCGAGCTTTATGCAGTGGCCTCCAGACAGCAGGAAAAGGCCAATTCATTTGCAAAACAACACAACGCTACCAAGGCTTATGGCAATTATGAAAGCCTGGCTGCCGATCCCAACATCGACGCCATCTATATTGCAACACCACATAGTTTTCATAAGGAATACACCATTTTATGCCTGAACCATAAAAAAGCTGTGTTATGCGAAAAACCCTTGGCCATGAATCTTCAGGAAGTCGAAGAGATGATTGCTGCGGCCAACGCCAATAACGTCTTATTGATGGAAGCCCTATGGACCTATTTTCTGCCGCACTACCAATTTGTTTTAAAGGAATTGGCCACTGGCCGATATGGCGCCATCACAAAACTAGAAGCCGATTTTGGATTTCAACCCAAAATGGATATGCATTCTCGTGTTTTCAATAAATCGCTTGGTGGCGGTAGTTTATTGGATATTGGCATCTACCCTATTTTTGCAGCTTTGTCCACCTTGGGCAGACCCGTTGACGTGGAAGCAAAAGCGAGGTTTTTTGATAATGGTGTAGATGCGTCCTGTAAGATCATCTTTAACTATTATAACGGCGTCAAAGCATTTTTAAAGAGTTCATTTTTAGAAAAAACACCAACAGAGGCCATCTTTTATTGTGAAAAGGGCATCATTAAAATCAATGGACAGTTTCATCGTCCTTCAACAGTAACCATCACCCATGACGGTAAACAGACCACCCATACTTTCGACTGTCGCACCCTTGGTTATAATTACGAAACGGAACATTTTAATGAGCTGTTACGAAACAACAAAACAGAAAGCCCAATCATGACCCATGATTTCAGTAGGGATTTAATGTTTATTTTGGATGATGTAAGACATCTTATCAACCTTAAATACGATTGAAAACAAAGTAGCCCCACAAAATTTTGTGAGGCTACTATTATCTGATTCTTATTTAGCTCTTATTTATTTAGCTCCCCATTCTTTCAAGGAATCCTTATTCATTTTGATATAGTCAAGATTACCAGCTTCTTCTGAGGCCTTCAAGGATTTTTTGGCAAGTTCAATCGCTCCTTTTTTGTCACCTGCCTTTGCATAAATTAACGACTGTTGTCTTAATTGATAAAAAGCTGGTTTTGGAATCATGGACATCGCTTTGTCCATCCATGTTTTGGCTTGGTTAATATCCTTGTCTTCTTGAAAATAGTACACAGCCGCAGCATAATAATCGCCAGCTCCAGGACCGTTCATCACTTTATCAATAGACGCCGCTACAATCTTATCGGTTGGCACTTCAAATTTTACACCAGCATAAACATTGGCCCACATCATCCCAAGAGTAGCACCCGTACTAGAAAGGTCGTCAAAACTCATGGTGAAGGTTTCAATATCCATTGGCAATTTATAAGTTTCTACTTTTACCTTAGCAGCAATCTTAGATTCATCCAATTCTTGAGGTGCACCCCAATTTTCCGCGCTCGAATAAAATACAACATCCCAATTATTTTCATTAGGGATGGCAAATAGCGCATAAGTTCCGGCCTTTAATTCTTTTCCTCCTACGGTGACGTTGGTGCTAAACGTGATTTTGGTATTCGCATTGGCACCTAAACGCCATACTCGTCCGTAAGGCACCAAATCGCCAAAAATAGTACGACCTCTCATATTTGGACGTGAATATTCCAAAGACACCTCTGTCAATCCAACCGTTTGCTCAACTTTAGAAAACAGGCTTGGCTGTGGCGTTTGAATTTGGGCGTTTACGGAAAAAGTCATTCCTATAACACCAAAAAGCAGCATAATTTTTTTCATAATATTTTATTTTTAATTGATTTTTTTATTCAAAAGGTAAAATTACAGTTTTTAAAACCCTCAATTGTTAACGAAATCTTAAATTAAAAACCGGGCTAAAGCTAAATTATTGAAATGCACTCCGTTAAATCAATATATACGTCAATATGTGCCAATCATAAACCCTTGTTAAATTTTGTTTAATAGAATACATTAAAGGTTAAACATATTGTATCTTTACATCAAAATTACCATCATGGCAAAAAAGAAAAACATATCAGATCAAAACATCCTTTCTTTTTATATGGATTATGTTTTAGAACACGGCGCACCACCAAAATCAGTTTATATGTTCGCTAAGACCAACAACTTTGAGGAATCTAAGTTTTACGAACATTTTGGAACCTTTGAAGCCGTCGAAAAGCGTATTTTCAGAGTGCTTTTTGAGGATACATTAAAGCTTTTGAATAAAAGTGACGACTACCAGCTGTTTGATGCCCGCAATAAATTGTTAAGTTTTTACTTTACCTTTTTTGAGAATTTAACGGCCAACAGAAGCTATGTGTTATTTGCGCTGCAACAACATAAAAATGCTTTAAAAAACCTATCGGTCCTGACCGAATTGAAAACAGGCTTTACAAATTATATTGCAAGTTTAGACATTGAAACTTTAGATTTGAAAGAAGAACGGATAGATAAAATACAACGTCGTGCCTTGCAAGAATCGGCATGGATACAGCTGTTGTTGACCATGAAGTTCTGGATGGACGACACCTCCACTTCCTTTGAGAAAACGGATGTTTTCATTGAAAAGTCGGTCAACACCAGTTTTGACATTCTGAATATTACTCCGTTGAAAAGCGTGATCGACCTAGGGAAATTCCTCTTTAAGGAAAAAATTCAAATGAAATAAATGAAAACAATCGACAGAATCCCCACCTCAAAAATCCAAAGAGCTTCAAAATTGGTTTCAACTGGCGCCAAGGTTGGCGTCAATTACCTCAAATATTATGGTGATAAATTGACCAAATCCGAAGATGAGGCACGTTTAAAACTAAATGAAAACAATGCTGAAGACATTTACGACAGTTTAAAACAACTCAAGGGCAGCGCCCTAAAAGTTGCGCAAATGCTGAGTATGGAAAAAAGCATCATGCCTCAGGCCTATGTCGAGAAATTCTCCTTGGCTCAATTTTCGGTACCGCCATTGTCGCCACCCCTGGTAATCAAAACTTTTAAAACCTATTTTGGCAAAATGCCCAATGAGCTTTATGACTCCTTCAACACAACTTCTGTAAATGCTGCCAGTATCGGCCAAGTCCATATGGCAGAAAAAAACGGGAAGAAACTTGCTGTGAAAATCCAATACCCTGGAGTTGCTGAAAGTATTTCGTCTGATTTGGCCCTTGTAAAGCCTATTGCCATGAAAATGTTCAATATAAAGGGCAAGGATTCAGACAAATATTTTAAGGAAGTTGAAGGAAAGCTTATTGAGGAAACAAACTATATTCTGGAAATGCAGCACAGCAAGGAAATTGCTGCGGCATGTTCGCATATTCCACATCTTTTGTTTCCTCAATATTATGAAGACCTATCCTCCGAAAGAATTATCACCATGGACTATATGGATGGTGAGCATCTTTCGGAATTTACGGCTCACAACACCAATCAGGAAGTGGCCAACAAATTGGGTCAGGCGCTTTGGGATTTTTATATGTACCAAATCCACGTCCTTAAAAAGGTACATGCCGATCCGCATCCCGGGAATTTCTTAGTGTCCAAGGAACACAATTTAGTGGCGTTGGATTTTGGCTGTATGAAAACCATTCCGGACGACTTTTACGAACCTTATTTTGAGCTGGCAAAGCCTGAGAACATATCAGATCAAACTTTGTTTACTTCAAAACTCTATCAGTTGGAAATTTTGCGGGAAGATGATTCAGAGGAAGAAATTGCGTTTTTCACTACCATGTTCCATGAGTTATTGAGTTTGTTCACACAGCCATTCCACTCTGAAACCTTTGATTTTTCAGATGCCGATTTTTTCGGTAAGATTACTGAATTGGGACAACGGTATTCAAAGAACACCGAACTTCGGAAAATGAACGGCAACCGAGGGTCCAAACATTTTATCTATATGAACCGAACGTTTTTTGGACTCTACAACCTCATGTTCGACCTAAAGGCTAAAGACATCAAAATCAACAATTTTACGACCCTATAAGATATAAACCTCTTTTCCTTTTTTAAAAATCTTGACACCATCCTTCTTGTCTATAGACGTTCCAGAAGTTGATTTGGATAGACATGTATTTACCTGATTGATATTGTAGCTTATAAAGTGCTACTTATGCTTTTTGGTTTATTTTTTATATTTTTATTGTTTTCAGGCTAATAATGGATATCTTTACTCCCTTGAAACCTACCAAATTAACGTATAATTTGATCAATATAAATCCCCAAACGGCACAATTTTCAATTGTTGATTCTACTATTTATGAATTATTCAGTTCATCTCTTTATGACGGTGTCTGGTATTCTGAGAAATCACATCCCCATAGTTTTGTCATAAGTAAAAGCTTCAAGGTGTTATTGGGCTATGAACCCAATCACCAACTGTTATGGGACCGCCTTCTTCATCCTGATGACCTGGGTAAATTTCAAGGACATCTCAATTCCATCTGCGGCAAACACGAAATTGGCATTAATGAAGATCTAAGATTGATCCATAAGTCCGGAGCCAATCTCTGGGTACAATGTCATATTTACTTCAAACCAAATACTGACAACGCGTCAGAATTTATTTTTATAGCTTTTAAAAACATCTCTAAAAAAAGAGCTTCAGAATTAGAGTTAATCCACCAGCAAGAAAGGGCCCATGAAATCCTTACCGACAGTTCCATTGGGACTTGGGAGTGCGATTTAATTACGGGAGAGTCTTACAGTAATAAAAGCTTGGCCGCTATTATCGGTTATACGGCCGATGAGATGAAAGAGTTTACTATTGACACATGGACAGCTCTCACCCATCCAGATGATGTTTTGGAGTCAAATCAAATATTGAAGGAACATTTCCGGTCAAAGTCATCTTGTTTTAACAATGAATATCGGATCAAGCACAAGAAAGGCCATTGGGTTTGGGTAACATCCATAGGAAAAGTTATCAATTACACTAAAGACCACCAACCGAAACGTTTAGAAGGCATATTATACGAGATCACCGATAGAAAGAACAACGAGCTTCAGATACAAAAATACAAAGAGCTATTGGAAGGTGTCAATAAAGCTGCAGAAATTGGTGTTTGGGAAGTGGATTTAGAAACCAATAAGGTTTATTGGAGCAGTGAAATTAAAAAGATGTTTGGAGTTTCAATGTCTTACGAACCGAGCCTTGAAGATGCTATCGGCTTTTTTAAGGCAGGTGAAAGTCGCCAAAAAGTTATTGATGCTGTACAGAACGCCATTGAAAAGGGAGAGAATTACGACATTGAAGTACAGGGCGTCAACTCAAAAAACAAAGCCATCTGGACCAGATCCATTGGTGTTTCAGAATACAAGAATGGAAAATGTACCCGCTTATTTGGTTTTTTCCAAAACATCCATAAGAAAACGGTAGCCACAAAAAAGCTAGCCCTAAAAGAAGAACTATTTCGGAAAACATTTTCACACGCGCCCGTTGGCATGGCCATTATAGATTTAAATGGAAATATTTCTCGAGTCAATAAGGTTTTATGTGAATGTCTCGGCCACAGTGAAAAAGACCTTTTACAAAACAACTTTAACAAGTTCACACATCCTGAGGACAAGGACATTTCCAATGAGTTTATCGATGAGCTTGTACAAAAAACCAGAGAGAGCTTCAAAATGGATAAGCGCTATATCCATAAGGATGGTTCGACCATTTGGGCACATATATCTGTTGCATCCGTTAAAAACGACCTAAACAAAATCACCCATTTTGTGGTTCAGGTTCAAGATATTACGGAACGAAAGAAAAATGAACTTCTTTTGATCAATTATCAAGACTTACTTGAACGCTCCAATTATCTCGCGAAAATTGGTTCATGGGAAATTAACGTTGATGATTATACCGTCACCTGGAGCAAGTCCTTACGTAAGATCATAAAAACCAGAGATAATTTAGTTCCCAATTTTCTTGAGTCTATTGAATTTTTCGCCGGCAACACACCTCATAAAGAAGTGCTACAATCCGCCTTACACAAGGCCTTAAAGGAAGGGGTAAGTTTTGATCTTGAAGTTCTGGTCAAAGCGGATGGTAAAAGGCGAAAATGGATAAGAATGATAGGCATATCAGAGTTTGTGGACGGGAAATGCAAAAGATTATATGGTCTTATCCAGGACATCAATGATATTAAAAAAGCGCAACTTGCAATCGCTGTCAAAGAAGAGCAGTGGCGTACGACTTTCAGTCATGCCAAAGCAGGAATGGCCATCATCAATTTTAACGGTAAGGCCGATAATGTCAACAAAAGTCTCTGTGATATTTTTGGTTATAGCATGAATGAAATGCTAGAAATTGGCATTAAGGATATTTCTTTGAGTGAAGATCTTGACAGAAATATCCAATTAATGGACAATTTGATCAACGGAGAGGCTGAAAACTTTACCGACGATCTGCGTTTTGTTCATAAAAACGGACATGTAATTTGGGCCAATGTTTCGGTTTCGGCCGTAAAAAATGACTTCAACCAATTTACACATATGGTAGCTCAAGTGGTTGATATTACGGAATCAAAGACGAATCAAATTCTTTTAAAGAAATATAAAGACAGTTTAGAGCGCTCAAATACGGTTGCTAAGATTGGCTCGTGGGAAATAGATCCTGAAACAAAGAGCTTATATTGGAGCTCCAACCTTGGTCGATTGCTCGGCGCGACCACTTACACTCCCCGTATTTTTAGTGATTCAATTAAAAAATATGTGCTTGATGAAGACCAGGACCAATTGGTCAGCTTGATTAACGATGCCATAGAAAAAGGTATTAATTTCGATTTAGAAATTCAGTTAAAAACAAGTATGGGCCTTCGTTGGATGCGGATGTTGGGGGTTTCCGATTTTGAGAATGGATCCTGTAAAATGCTACATGGACTGATACAGGATATTGACGATTTCAAAAAAGCGGAATTGGAAATTGTACTCAGGGAAGAGGAATTTAGACAAACTTTCTGGCATGCTCCAATTGGGATGGCCCTCTTGGATTTAAACGGTAAAATCATCAAAGTCAATCCGGTAATTTGTGAAACTTTCGGTTATACCGAACAGGAATTGATCAATATTGAGAAAAGTGCCATTTCACATCCGGATGATATGGAACTTACAAACAAGTTACTTGATGAAGTTTTAAGTGGAAAGCGCGAAAGTTTCCAGCAGGAGAAACGCTATTTTCATAAAAATCGAAAATTGATCTGGGGCATCCTTTCCGTTTCAGCCGTTAGGAACGACAAGGGAGAAACAACACACTATGTGCTACAGATCAGTAATATTACCGATAAAAAGCTATTGACCGAAAGTTTAAAAGAACACAATAACCGACTTCAAAATTACGCTCATATTGTATCCCACAATTTGCGATCGCATACCGGAAATCTGTCTATGTTGTTGGAATTGATTGAATTAAGCAATCATCAAGGCTGTAATAATGAGCTCTTTAGCCATATCAAGTCAGCTTCCAACAATATGAATGAAACGGTGCAACATTTAAGCGAGATCGTCGAAATCAACAATCTCATTAAAGACACACTTGAACCACAAAATCTAAGAAAACGGGTTGATAAATCGATAGAAAACGTTCAGACGTCTATAAATCAAATCAACGGCGAAATGATCGTTAAGGTTAGAGAAGATTATATGGTTTATGCTGTTCCGTCCTATTTGGACAGCATTGTACTCAACCTACTCACCAATGCGATAAAATACAGATCTCCCCACCGACTTTTAAAAATCGAGATAAAAGCTGGAAAAAGGAATGGTTATACTTACCTGAGCATTTCAGACAATGGATTGGGAATCGATCTCGAAAAAAATGGCTTAAAGATATTTGGTATGTACAAAACCTTTCATGAGCACAAAAATGCCAGAGGTATTGGGCTATTTATCAGCAAAAATCAAATTGAGGCCATGGGAGGACGGATAGATGTTGAAAGCCAACCTAATATTGGAAGTACCTTCACTTTATATTTTAATGATGAAAAAAATTAAAACCATATGTATCATAGACGACGACCCTATCTTTAGATTTGGAACCATAAAAATGATGGAGAACGTACAATTGTCACTCAATTTTTTGGTTTATAAAAATGGAAAAGACGCCTATGATCAATTATTGCCTAAACTTCAACTTAATACCAACTTGCCAGATGCCATTTTATTAGACCTCAATATGCCAGTAATGGACGGTTGGCAATTTTTGGACGAACTGGCCAAAATTCCTATCGCTGAAAACATCCCAATTTACATTGTCAGCTCATCTGTGGATAATCGGGATATTAAAAAGGCAAAAACCTATAAAATGGTCAATAAATATATCATAAAACCATTTTCAATTCCCAAAATCAAGGAACTCATTGAAGAATTGGAAAACCAGGATTAATCGTTTTTTAATTCCGTTTACGTCCGCCCTATAACGCTTTAACTTCACTTGCAAGTAGAGAAAGGCCATTCATTCTAAAAGATATTGACCCTCCTTAGCTTTATTTTTGTTTAACATTTATTATTTTTAGTTAAACATATCGTATCTTTACCTAAAATTCGCACTCTCTTGAAAATTCTTGTTACAGGTTCCACTGGTTATATCGGAAAAAGACTCATTCCCATTCTTCTCAATGAAGGCCACGAAGTGGTGTGTGCCGTCAGGGACAAGCTAAGAGTGGACAATAATCTTCTTGAAGAACCGCATATTTCCTTTGTTGAGGCCGACTTTTTAAAACCGGAAACTCTTGAGACTATCCCGAAGGACATTGATGTTGTTTACTATCTAATTCACTCCATGTCAAGCAGCTCCGATGATTTTGAAAAATTGGAAGCAGCATGTGCAACAAACTTTAAAACCTATTTTGACACAACAAGGGTCAAACAGGTGATTTATTTGAGTGGTATTACCAATGAAGAGAGTTTGTCAAAGCATCTGCAATCACGAAAAAATGTGGAAGATTTACTGGCTTCCGAACACTATGCACTTACCATATTCAAAGCAGGCATTATTGTAGGTTCAGGGAGTTCTTCCTTTGAAATCATTCGGGATTTGGTTGAAAAATTACCGGTGATGATTGCTCCCAAATGGTTAAACACAAAGACACAACCACTGGCAGTCAGAGACATACTGTCATTTTTATCAAGAGCAAAAGGCAAAGAGGAACTTTATAACAAAAGCTATGATGTCTTTGGTCCAGAAACCATGACCTACAAAGAGATGCTGCTCAACTTCGCTGAAATCCGAAATTTGAAACGCTACATTCTTACCGTGCCGATCATGACCCCGAAACTATCTTCCTACTGGCTCTATTTTGTGACTTCCACGTCGTATAAACTAGCGTCGTCCTTAGTGGATAGTATGGGTGTGCAAATTATTGGTAAAGAAAGTAATATCAATGAGCTTTTAGATGTGCATCCCATTAGTTATCGAGAGGCCGTGGAATTGGCCTTTGAAAAGATTGAGCAAAACAGCATTGTTTCCAGTTGGAAGGATTCTCTGGTCAGTAGTGGCCGACTCAAAAAGAGTCTTCATAAATATGTCAATGTACCCACCTATGGTTGCTTCACAGATTATAAGGAACGTGAGGTCTTGGACATGGACACCACTATTAATCGCATCTGGTCCATCGGTGGCTCTACGGGTTGGTATTATGGGAATTATTTGTGGCAGATTAGAGGCCATCTCGACAAACTATTTGGAGGAATTGGCTTGCGACGAGGGAGGACGCATGCTTCCGAATTGAATGCTGGAGATGCGTTGGATTTCTGGCGCGTGATTTTTAGCGATAAAAAAGAACGGAAACTATTGCTCTACGCCGAAATGAAACTTCCTGGCGAAGCATGGCTGGAATTCAAGATAGAGGACGGATTATTAAAGCAAACTGCCACATTTAGACCTCACGGACTGGCAGGCAGGTTATATTGGTATAGCGTGTTGCCTTTTCACGGGTTTATTTTTAGGGGAATGATCAATAAATTAGTTGAAAATAAAGTCTAAAGGCAATTTTACTACAATCGGAGATTGGTAAATTATGGCTCAAAATTGATCATTTATTCCTAATAAAATCTATAAATTCCAAAATCACTGAAGAATGTGTTAATTATTGTTTAATGTTTTGGCCATAACTGTAAACGCCAATTTAATTTAACTATCTTTAGGCCATGATTTTGAACACCACATATTCCAATAAAAAACACGATGAACTCATCAATGACCTGCTCGGCAAACCGTTTAGTTTGTGGCAGTCCATAATGATGAAAGGTATCGGCTCCAAACGGATGATCATTGAAGAGACGAGCCCAAATATGACGCCATATCTCAATACGGTGGCAGACGTCAATTATGCCAACTTGGAATTACGTCCTGTAGGCATACTCGTTAGAATCAATAAAGGCCTAAATAATTATACTTGGGTCATTCCTTATTACAAACTGGCCATTCACAGAAGCAATGGATGCAGCATTCATGCAGAGGGGAAATTCATCAATTTTAGACCGAATTCGAATTACAGGGAAAACAAGGCTTTTTTTGACAAGCTCCTGAACGAGAAAGTAAAATATGAGTCACAATACCATACCCTCCCGTCATTTCAATGAAACAATCGATTCGCCATTTTAATTTTTAACACTAAATGTTGCTTTGCTTTGGATAGCAAATTCCAAGGACAGCACTCAAAAAAGACACTATGATTCCGGAAAAAGATTTAAAAATATTTAAAGTCAACCAAATGATCAACGATTTCAACACACAGGTTGGCGACGATCATTTATACACGGGATTGGAAACTCCTATGAAGAAAGATGCTTTTAAGCTTTCTGACAAGGAAAAGAAAAAGCGGATCTCCGTTTTGTTTGAAGAAATCATGGAAGTGTTAGGATTGGATCTCACCAACGACTCATTAAAAGGCACACCAAATCGGGTAGCCAAAATGTATGTGGATGAGATTTTTTCTGGTCTGAATCCTGCCAACAAACCTAAAATCACTTTATTCGACAACAACTACCAGTACAACCAAATGTTGGTGGAAAAAAACATCAGTTTCCATTCCAACTGCGAACATCATTTTGTACCCATTTTTGGCAAAGCTCATGTCGCTTATATTTCTGCAGGAAAAGTCATTGGCCTGTCAAAATTAAACCGCATTGTTCACTATTATGCAAGTCGGCCGCAAGTTCAAGAGCGCTTGACCAATCAGATTGCAGAAGAATTAAAACATATTTTGGGAACTGAAGATGTCGCGGTCATTATTGACGCAAAACATCTATGCGTTTCCTCTCGAGGCATCAAGGATGAATCCTCAACAACCATTACCTCATATTACGGTGGAAAATTTGGCGCACCGGAAAAAATCGCCGAATTACAAAACTATTTAAAAGATTGACATTATGGACATTATTAATGAAGCACTCGAATTTGAGAAGCAAAAATTAAGATCACTCTCTACTAGTGACAGAATAGAAATTTCCAGAAAAGCAAAAAGCCTTATTTTAGGGCTGAATGAGATTTATAAACGCAAGAAAGATGAACAGATCATGGACATTATGAAACGATTGACGGTCATCAAACAGAGAGTGGAAAAACGATTGAAAGGTAAACCACTTACTGCTTAGGTTGAACATAAAATAATCACCGGAAACCTATTGGGTTATTTGGGCAAATGGCTGAAATAACCCAATAGTTCCAAAATTAAAACATAAAGTGTTCTTCAATTCTGCGGTCAAAGGTCAGGGTTTTTATTTATAATATTCTATAGGAGAATCGTCACAAAATGGAACGAAACTAAGATAGAATTTTTACTTTTTAATAGCCTTACCCAGTCATCAGCAGAATCCCGAACCTACTCTTAGGATGGTTTTTATCAAGGAGCAACGAAAAAATTAAAAGTAAGATATGAAGTTTTTAAAACCACTTTTCGTATTTCTGATCCTAAACTTTGGTGCCCTGGGACTTGGCATCTTGCTTATGGGCAATGGTCCTACAAGCGATTGGTACACCTCTATGAACCAAGCACCTTGGACGCCTCCAAATTGGCTTTTTGGCATAGCGTGGACATTCATCATGCTCTGCTTTTCATTTTATATGACCTTTCTTTATCTCAAGCATCCCACCAATAAAGTCATCGCCCTTTTTATCTTTCAATTTGTTTTGAATGTAGCCTGGAACTTCATCTTTTTCAATCAGCATTTGATTGCCTTTGGATTGCTGACCCTCATCGCATTGACGTTCGTCATTACCGCATTTTTAGTTACATATTTCAGATTGTTGAAAGCGTATTCCCTGCTTATTGTCCCGTATTTTATATGGATCTATATTGCAACCACTCTAAACCTGTATATATTAATAAACAATTAAAGACGATTTGGCTTTTAACGGGATTGGCTTATTGACCATTTTGAATCTCTTCACGAGGTTCTCCTGAAATGTTGCTGGCATTCTGGAAACGTAAATCCCATTTAGAATTACCTAAACCCACCACCGCTTCCGCACCATTACTATGAAAATATACACCCTTCACCAAAAGCAGAACTTGCCCATTAGCATTGAAACCGCATGGGATTTCCTTTCTGACCCAAGAAATTTAAAAACGATAACACCAGAGTACATGGGTTTTAATATTCTGTCTGGAGCCGACAGACCGATGTTTGCGGGACAAATCATCCAATATATCGTTACGCCTGTCATGGGCATTAAAACCAAATGGGTCACTGAAATCACCCACAGTGTCAAAAATGAATATTTTGTGGATGAACAGCGGTTTGGACCGTATGCGTTGTGGCACCACAAACATTTTATTAAAGAAATTGACGGTGGTGTCGAAATGGAAGATATTATCGATTATAAATTACCCTTTGGCATTTTAGGTCAATGGGTCCACCCTATTATTGTCAAACCGAAATTGGACGAAATTTTTAATTTTAGAAGAAAAAAGCTGGAAACACTTTTTGGGGTTTATAAAGATCGAATTTCAAGTAGTTGAAATTGCTTGCCCGTCCACAGCGAAGCGTAGGCAGGAAGTTGAAGCGCATCGTACGATTAACATTCAATGCTATAGATGCGAAGACGTGGAACTTTGAATATTTAATTTTTGAACACCGAATAGCGAATTTTGAATAGCGAATGATGAAATAGAACATCGCAAAAACTTTGAACTCTGAACTCTGAACTCCGAACTTTAAGCTTTGAACCCTAAATAGATGCAAAGAGCTGAAAATTTGAACCTTTAATTTTTGAACACCGAATAGCGAATTTTGAATAACGAATGACGAAATAGAACATCGCAAAAACTCTGAACTCTGAACTCTGAACTCAAAAAAATGAAACAAATGAAAAACCCCATCAACATCTTCTGGTTCCGCCGCGATTTGAGATTGGATGACAATATCGGTTTCTATGAGGCCTTGACTTCGAAACACCCTGTGCTTCCCCTCTTTATTTTTGATACGGAGATCTTGGAAGGTCTTCCTGAAGATGATGCACGTGTGAGCTTCATATTTGATACGCTGCAAAACATGCGAACTAGATTGCAGGAGGAGCACGATAGCAGTCTGGCCATATACCACGGAAAACCTTTGGAGATTTTCAAACACCTTGTCAAGGATTTTGATATTGCCACAGTTTACACCAATCACGATTACGAACCCTACGCCCAAAAGCGCGATTCGGAAATCAAGGAGTTTCTAGCACCAAAGAACATCGACTTCCTCACTTATAAGGATCAGGTGATTTTTGAAAAAAACGAAGTTGTGAAAAAAGATGGCGAGCCTTATGTTGTCTATACGCCTTATATGAAGGTTTGGAAGGAAAAATTCAAGACCCTTAATTTGAAAATTTACGATACCAAGTCCTATGTTCACAACCTCGTCAAAAACACTAGACTTCCAAACTTAAGCTTGTCCGAAATTGGGTTTAAAAAAGCATCGCAAACCATTGCCGATTATGAGGTGACCCCATCCATGATTCAAGACTACGAAAAAACCCGAAATTTCCCTGCCCAGGACAGCACCTCCCGATTGGGCCCACATTTGCGTTTTGGAACCGTCAGCATTCGAAAAATAATGGCAAAAGCCATTGCCGAAAAAAATGAAGTATTTTGGCAAGAACTTATTTGGCGTGAATTCTTTATGCAAATTCTATGGCATTTTCCACATACGGTCAATGAAAGTTTCAAACCGAAATATGACCGCATTGAATGGCGAAACAATGAAGCAGAATTCAAACGTTGGTGCGAAGGCATGACCGGATATCCGCTGGTTGATGCGGGGATGCGTCAATTGAATGCTACTGGATTTATGCATAATCGGGTGCGGATGTTGGTCGGCAGTTTTCTATGTAAGCACCTCTTGATTGACTGGCGTTGGGGCGAAGCCTACTTCGCTGAGAAATTGCACGATTACGAGATGTCAAGCAATGTTGGGAATTGGCAATGGGTTGCAGGAAGTGGTGTAGATGCCGCGCCTTACTTTCGCATTTTCAATCCGACCACTCAGATTGAAAAATTTGACAAAGATTTAAAATACATCCGCAAATGGGTCCCTGAATTCCAAGAATTGACCTATCCCGAAAAAATGGTGGACCATAAAGAAGCCCGACAGCGTTGTTTGGAGAGGTATAAACGCGCCTTAGATTAAGGTCTCTACTTTCCAAATAACTTCAAAACCCTTTTGGTGGTCATTTCAATGGATGGAATTGTTGACCGCATTTGTCACTTATGAGCTAACAAATTGATCGCTATCTTTTGAACTCAATTGAAAATTAAAAAATAATTGTTTATCCGCTTTTGGTCAAAGGAATTAAAACTTGAAAATACAATGCCGATTTTTTGTTTGCCCTTCTGATAGATTCTGTGTTAACTAACAAGAGATTTTCTTTTTTTGTTTTATTATTTTTGTTATTCAAGACGGCTATAAGCTAGTTGGCAACAAGCCAAAATCCGTAAAATCAAGAAATATTCGAACTGAATTTTATAATTTAGTATCTTTGATAAAATGCAATTCAAAATGAATATAGATGCTCGAAAAATAGAATTTATTCAAGAATTTTTAAAAGTTCAAAGTGAGGACGTCATTTCTCGTCTTGAAAAAATTTTGAGAAAGGAAAATAACACTTCAGACGAAAACAAATTTGAGCCAATGACTGAAGAGGAATTGAATAAAAGAATTGACCAATCGGAATCGGATTTCCGCAATAACCGATTCAAAAGCAGTTCGGAACTTTTATCCAAATACGAATAATGGGATTAAAGATAATTTGGTCTGCATTTGCTGAATCTCAACTTGACGAAATTTATGATTATTACGAAAAGAAAGCAAGTTCAAGAGTTGCTACAAAACTCGTAAAGGGCATTATCAACGAACCAAAAAAATTGATTAAATCTCCTTTCATCGGACAAGAAGAAGAATTGCTCAAGGATAGAAAAATCAAATATCACTATCTGGTTTTTAAAAAATACAAATTAATATATTCGGTCGACGAACAAAACGGATTTATAAAAATTGCTGATGTTTTTGACACTCGACAAAATCCGCCGAAAATGAAACGGACGAAATAAAGCCAGTTGCCAAGAAAGTATAAGCTATGGCTTGGTCAGTCCACACTTGGAAAATCCTGCAGATTTTCCAAAACCAGTTTTTATTTGGAGAGGTTCGTGCCGAGACACGCCACAGCTCATATACATAAATGTCTGTAAAAGGATACTTTCTGCATTTGCATTTGGTGTCCTTTTTTGTTGATAATTATTCTCAAACCTAGTTTTATTCTTATCTATAACAAATATAAGTTCCAGCATTTTTCTCTGCACAGCTATCAGTGCTTTCATTTTAACCCCGCTTTTGGCAACGATTCTCGCATAGATTTTTATGGGATTCATTGTACTTGACGGATGACAGAGAAGGTAGATGCAATGATTTTCTAAGATGCCTGTTCCCTTTTCTTGATATTCGAGGTTTGCCCTTCACTGATGTACCTGATTGTTTTTCCCTAACATCTAAACCTGCATAACCGGTCAACTGTTTTTTGTTTCTTATCAGCTCGAACCCATTGGTCTCAGCTAATACTATAACCGCCGTCAGTTCTCCCACGCCCGGGTATAGTGCAAATATTCTTTATTCGCTCCATGATATCTGGATGGTCCTTTAGCAACACTGCTATGTCCATCTTGATTTCTTTCTCTTGTCCGTTGAGAAACTTGATGCGCTCTGCAATGCGTTTTAGGCTTCTTTCATTTGGCGTAGCCTCTGTTTTCTCTAGGTGTAGCTGATTTTTGACCATTGATCTCTGATCCACTATTTGATCACGCTCCCGGGTTAATTGCTTGAGCTGTCTATAAGCTTCTTTGGGAGGCTCCAGTTCTCTAGTTTACGTTCAAGACCAAACCTCATAATAGCCTGTGACGCTGTTTTATCAGTAATCGTATTTATGTCCAATGTCCTAAAAAAATTACTGATCTTATTGGGCAATACAACACTTAGATCAAAACCACTTTCATCAAGGACATAGGCAAGTTTTTCGTGATAGACTCCAGTAGCCTCCATGACATATCTAACGCTATCTGCATTATGACCGTGATCAGCAACCCAATCGATCAAAGATTTTATACCATTGTCGGTGTTTTTAAACACTTTGTACGCTATGATCTCTACGTCAAGACTCTCATAGAGTCTTCCCAGAGATACAACTAATTCCTTTTGAGCTACATCAATACCTGCAACCTCTTTTAAAACTTTTTTCACATGTCAATTTTTAAGATTAAAAGTGAAAAATCTCTGTTCGTCTTTTCTCCTGGTTGGATATTCTGGATACCGTTAAAGTTCCTTACATTCTGTTCAAACTCTACGGGATATAAAAGGATAAGGTCATATCTATCGGTCGATATATCTTATGATTATCTATCCATCGGTTGACTCTTATCCTCATTCACTTATATTTGTAAAACTAAAAATTTATTTCCAAAGCAAACATAGGAGCTATCGGGTCAAAAGGGAGCAAAAAATCTCAATGAATAATTGATTTGAGCATAAGCCATCCTTTAGTATCGATAACTATCGGGAGGATCAAGGATTATTCGGATTTTAAATGAGCAATTTCAATTTTTTTTTTAGGATTGATTATGGCTATGCAATAAAAATACTTCAAAAAATACTGTAACATTTTTAAGATGCTCGTATCCAAAAGAAAAATCATCGAATATTAATTTAATCTTTTGTGACTATTATGAACATCAAAATCAGCATTGCCATTATCCTTTACTTTATTCATTTTTCCTTATCTACAGTTGACTCTCCCGAAAGCTACCCTTTTACTGTTGAAATATCTGGTCAAGGCGATAAGGCGATCCTCTTTATTCCAGGATTTGCCAGTTCCGGTGAGGTCTGGGAGGACACTGTAAAACAATTTGAGCCCAACTATACATGTTATACCTTTACCATGGCAGGATTTGCAGGGGTAGCTCCACAATCACCGATCACTTTTGACCATTGGAAATCAGAAATTGCCAATTACATCAAAAACGAAAACATTGAAAAGCCTATCCTAATTGGCCACAGTATGGGTGGTGGGCTGGCTATGGCCATTGCCGCCGATTTTCCAGAGCTTATTGAAAAAATGGTTATCGTAGATGCTCTTCCAGCCTTAATGGCATTGACCAATCCCAATTTCAAATCCACTGATAATGTAGACTGCACCGACATGGTCAAGCAGTTTCAGGAGATGAGCGATGAAAGCTTTTACGAGATGCAAAAATCGAGCTTGCCGATGTTGATGCAGAATACCGAAATGCACGACACCGTTCTAGGATGGAGTATGGCATCAGATAGAGAAACCTTTGCTAAAATGTACTGCGACTTTTCCAATACCGATTTAAGACCACTACTTAGTCGGATTGAGTGCCCAACACTCGTTCTTTTGGAATCTTATTTTGTAAATTTCAAATCCGCAATTGAAGCGCAATACCAGGACCTAAAGACGGCGCAGTTGCGCTATGCCAATAAGGGTCTACATTTTATAATGTATGATGATGTCGATTGGTATTTAAAAGAGTTACATCAATTTATGACAGCCCACTAATGCCTTTTGAAGAGATTTACAATAACTACTGGTCAAAAATCTTTCGTCTCTGCATGGGCTATGTGAACGACCATGCTTTGGCACAAGATCTGGCCCAGGAGACCTTTATCATCGTTTGGCAACAATTACCAAATTTCAGAAATGAATCCAACATTGGAACGTGGATTTACCGAATTGCCTCGAACAGATGCCTAAGGCAACTTGAAACCGACAAAAGAATTCAAAAATCGGAATTGCCCTTTCAAATAAAAGAAGAGGCCCCTTTATCGATAGAACCACAAATCCAATTTTTATACACCTGTATTTCTGAACTTCCGGAAACCGATCGGATCATCATTTCGCTGGAATTGGAGGATATCAAACAGGCAGAAATCGCTAAAATTGTTGGGCTATCGGAAGGCAATATCCGAGTCAGGATTCACCGTATCAAAGCAATCTTAACAGAAAAATTCAAAGTCTATGAGCGCTAATATCGATTTTAAAAATCTTTGGAAACAACAGGAAGCTGAGCAACCTGAACTTTCGGATTTAATGCTACTACTGAGAAGTTACAAAAACAAAGGCCTAAAGCGCCTGGTATTGACCAATGTTCTATTAGTTATCACGACGGTGGGTTTAGTGTTGATCTGGTATTATTTTCAACCCCAATTGATCACCACAAAGATCGGGCTTATAACTACCATATTAGCTATGCTTATTTTTGTTCTTGCCTACAATACGCTATTTAAATATTACAAATCTGCTTCTGAATTTGAAAGCAATAGCGCCTATTTGAAGAATTTAATTACCATTAAACGTAAACAAAAATTTATGCAGACCACGATGCTGCAGCTCTATTTTATTTTACTCTCCCTTGGAGTCTGTCTATATCTATATGAATATGTCAAATTGATGCCCACAGTTGTAGGGCTTTTGGTCTATGCGCTAACCCTTGCGTGGTTGGCATTCAACTGGTTTTATCTCCGACCAAAAACCATAAAAAAACAAGAGAAAAAATTGGACATCTTGATCAAAAAGTTTGAAATGATCAATCGGCAGTTGGATGAGCTGGATGAATTAAATGCATAAAACAATGCCTCGAAAAATTCGAGGCATTGTTTAATAGTATATTTTATAGTCAAAGGTGATTAACCCACCCTCGTAATCTTGGCTCCTATCGCCCGTAAACGCTCATCAATGCGCTCGTACCCACGATCGATCTGCTCAATATTATGAATGGTGGACGTACCTTTTGCCGATAAGGCAGCAATCAATAGTGAGATTCCAGCTCTAATATCGGGCGACGTCATTGTGGTCGCTTTTAAAGTCGATTTGAAGTCGTGACCTATAACCGTAGCGCGATGCGGATCGCACAGAATGATCTTCGCGCCCATATCAATCAATTTATCCACAAAGAACAAACGGCTTTCAAACATTTTTTGATGTACTAAAACGGCACCTCTGGCTTGAGTGGCAACCACCAATACGATACTCAAAAGATCTGGTGTAAATCCAGGCCATGGCGCATCGGCAACCGTCAAAATGGAACCATCGATATAACTCTGGATTTCGTAACCGTCCTTATGGGCAGGAATATGGATATCGTCTCCATCTTTCTCAATGGTGATTCCAAGTTTTCTAAAGACATTCGGGATCTGTCCCAAATCGTCCCAGCTGACATTTTTGATGGTCAGTTCACTTTTGGTCATGGCCGCCAATCCTATCCAGCTTCCAATTTCAATCATGTCAGGAAGCATCCTATGTTCTGTTCCTTTTAACGAATCAACACCTTCAATAATTAGCATATTGGAACCCACACCGCTGATCTTAGCGCCCATTCGGTTCAACATTTTACACAATTGTTGCAAATAGGGCTCACAAGCGGCATTGTAAATTGTGGTGGTACCTTCGGCCAGAACAGCTGCCATGACAATATTGGCCGTTCCGGTTACAGAAGCTTCATCCAATAGCATATAGGTGCCTTGTAATCGGTCCGCTTCCACGCCGTAAAAATGGTCCTCACGGTTGTAACGGAATTTTGCACCCAGATTTATAAAGCCCTCAAAGTGGGTATCCAGTCTTCGACGTCCAATTTTGTCACCTCCAGGTTTCGGGATATAGCCTTTACCAAAACGTGCCAATAGTGGACCTACAATCATTATGGAACCGCGAAGCCCTTTTCCATCTTCTTTAAATTCAGCAGATTCAAGGTATTTCATATTCACTTCATCCGCTTGAAACGTATAGGATCCAGAACCCATTTTATTGGTTTTGACACCTAACTTTTGTAAAAGCGAAATGAGTTTATTGACATCAATGATGTCTGGAATATTATGGATAGTGACGATTTCCGGGGTGAGCAAAACAGCACATAAAATTTGTAGTGCTTCATTTTTTGCGCCTTGAGGTTGGATACTTCCCTTTAATTGATGACCTCCTTCAATTATAAATGTTGTCATGTATGTTTAGTAGCGTTTTCTATTACGGCTAGAACCGCCTTTTTTAGAGTGCGATTTCTTGGTGCCCGAAGAATATTTCTTTTTGTTTCTCATCAATGTAGTAACATCAGACAAGTCTTCATCTTCTTCCTTCAAATTGATTTTTCCTCCAGACAGCTCATATAAGTGACTGAAAATAACATCATCTTCCACAGTATCCTTGTTCCAGTTGAGGAAGCATTTTTTCATGTGGTTGGCAATGGTATAGATCAAAGCCTCTTTTAATTCGCCGTCCTCCCAAGTATTGGCCACATCAATCATCGTTTTGATGTTGTTGCCATAGAAACGGTATTTCGGAAAGTTTTGCGGATATTTTAAAGGTTCAGGATGTGCCTGTAATTCCTCTTTTATCGGTTTTGGATAAGGAGAATCCACATCCAGATCAAAATCGGCCATGATGAATAGCTGATCCCAAAGCTTGTGCTGAAAATCGGGAACATCTCTTAAATGAGGTTGTAAGTTGCCCATTACCGAAATAATGGCCTTCGAAACCTTGTTGCGCTCTTCTTTTGTTTCACGCGATTTAGCGTAGTTGATCATCTTCTGCAAATGCCTTCCGTATTCAGGAATAATCAAATGTTCACGCTCTGTATTGTATTCTAAATTGTCTATCAAAATAATTAAGTGTAGTATTAAATGTTATGCATCGTAGTAATTTGTGCATGCCTGCAAAATACGAAAAAAAACAAAGAAAGCTTAATTGTGCCCTAAAAGTTTCGAAAAAATCAGTCTTCAGGCCTCAGATCTTATAAAAGGACTGAAATTTCCCGCAGATTGTGCAGAGTGCCGCAGACAGTGTGCGATGGTAAGTCAGTTATCGGTCTTCCGTCAGAGCTCATCCGTCATCACTCATAACTCTGAACAATAAGAAATAATATTCAGTCGACAGTCTTCAGTGATCCGGTCGTCCGTCATCACTCAAAAACTCATCACTCATCACTCATCACTCATCACTCATAACTCATAACTCATAACTCATAACTCATCACTCATCACTCATCACTCATAACTCATCACTCATCACTCTAAAAAGTACGAAGTAATCTTCAGTCATCCGTCACCAGTCATCCGTCTCCCGTCATCAGTCAAAACTCACCACCACCCTCTCTCACCACTACCCACTACCCACTACCCACTACCTACTCCGCACTAAACCCTACAACGAAATCACCCCTTCCACATTCTCGGTCACTTCCTTGTATTTTTCAATGACATTTTCTGGAGTTGACATCTGTAAATTAATGGACACACTGGTATATTTTCCATTTTTTGAAGGTTTGGTTTTTATCACCGCCCCCATATTATCAAAAACAGATTCTATTTGTTGCACTTTATCGCCCTCTGTTACGACAATAAACTTATAAAGATATTCAGATGGCCAGCTTGCCGTTGCGTAAAGCTGTGCTCTTAATTTAACGTAAAATTCCTCTTGATTTTTTTCTGTACTCATAATGTTTCGTGTTCATCTGCAAAGATACATTTTACTTTACATTTTTTAATTTCTATTAAAATTACGATTTTTGCAGCCAAAACCTTGCCAAATTGAGCACAAAGAAGATTGTTATTACGGGTGGCCCAGGAACTGGAAAATCATCCATAATAGAAGAATTAAAGAAAAGAGGGCATATTTGCTTCGAAGAAATTTCGAGACAAGTCACGCTCGATGCGAGGAAAAATGGGATAGAACAGCTTTTTTTAACCCAGCCCCTACTCTTCAGTAAATTGCTTTTAGAAGGACGGGCAAAACAATTTATTGAAGCCGATTCCTACAAAAACAGCACCATATTCCTTGATCGGGGCCTTCCTGATGTTTTGGCATATATGGATTTTTATGGCAGTGAGTATCCTGAAAGCTTCGTGAACATCTGCCAAAACAGCAGCTATGATACTGTTTTTATCGTCACTCCATGGAAAGCTATTTTCCAAAGTGACAATGTGCGCTATGAAACTTTTGAGCAGTCAGAGGAGATCCATGAGCAGCTTTTAAACATCTATAAAAAATTTGGGTATCATTTGATCCCTATTCCCTTTGATACTGTCAAAAATCGCGCAGACTTCATATTAGATTCCTTAAATTTATAGCGATGTCACATCCTATAATCATTTTAGAGCGCTATTGGCAACACACCTCCTTCCGACCATTGCAAGAGGAGATCATCAATGCGGTCCTAAACAACGAGGATACGTTTGTATTGCTGCCAACAGGTGGGGGAAAATCCATTTGCTTTCAGATTCCCGCCTTGGTAAGGGACGGGATTTGCATTGTGGTCTCTCCATTGATCGCCCTAATGAAAGATCAGGTGGATCAACTCAAAGCCAAGGGCATTAAAGCCATGGCCATTACCAGTGGCATCCCCTACAATACCTTAGATACTCTCTTGGACAATTGCATTTATGGGAATTACAAGTTTCTGTACCTTTCTCCAGAACGGTTGCAACAGACTTTGGTCCAGGACAGGATCCAGCAAATGCCGGTCAATTTGATTGCTGTAGATGAGGCGCATTGCATCAGCCAATGGGGAAATGATTTCAGGCCTGCCTATAAGAATATTGCCATTTTACGCCAACTGCACCCGTCAGTCAACGTGATTGCCCTTACGGCAACGGCAAAACCCAAGGTGGTTCAAGAAATCATGATCGAATTGGACTTTATGGCGCCTAAGGTATTTCAGGCGTCATTTAGAAGGCCAAACCTTGCCTATATGGTCCTGGATACCAATGATAAGCATTACAAAATTGAACAGATTCTAAACAAATATCCAGGGACCTCCATTATTTACGTCAGGACACGCCGTGCCACTTTGGAGATTCATGCATTCTTGGAATCGAAGGGCATATCCGCTACTTACTATCACGGCGGTATAAGTAGCAAAGAAAAGAATGCACATTTGGAACAATGGACCACTAACCAAAAAACGGTCATGGTGGCCACAACGGCCTTCGGAATGGGAATCGATAAAGCGGATGTCAAAACCGTCATCCATATCAATTTGCCCGAAAGTCTCGAAAGTTATTACCAGGAAGCAGGACGTGCGGGGCGGAATGGCGAGAAGGCCTTTGCGGTCATCCTAAAGAATGCATCGGACGAACAACAGCTGAAACATCAATTTTTAAGCAGCCTTCCTACCGTCGATTTTATTAAACAAGTGTACCGCAAGCTGTGCAACTATTTTCAGATTTCTTATGGCGAAGGCCACTTGACACAGCATCAGTTCAACTTTAACGTGTTCTGTAAAACCTATGGGTTTCCTACGGGCACAACTTATAATGCCCTTCAAATACTGGATCGCAACAGCATCATTAGTCTATCGCAGCAATTCAACCATCAAACCAAGCTCCAGTTCCTCATTAGCAGTCCGGCGTTATTTGGTTACCTGAACACCCATAAAAATTTTGAACCCGTTATTAAGGCTATTTTGCGAACTTATGGTGGTATTTTTGAGCATCAACTAAAAATCAATCTCACTTTGGTTGCAGAAAAGTCGAATGTTGATGAAAACCAAGTGCTAAATATCCTTCAGCAATTGGATAAAGATGAGGTGGTGACATTTCAACACTCCAACACCGATTCTGAACTCACCTTTCTTCAACCGCGGGAAGATGACAAGACCATCAACCGGATTGCCACTATTATAGAACAACAGCAACGCTTAAAAGAAAATCAAATTGATGCGGTCATTACTTATATTTCTGATGAAAGTCAATGCAAGAGCATTCAGCTTTTAGAGTATTTTGGTGAGAAGAACAGCACACCATGTGGGATTTGTTCGTTTTGCATCTCAAAAAAGCCAAAAACCAAAACGGCGTCCATAAAAAGCATATCTCACGAGATCATTTTACTTTTGGAAAACCAACCATTGAGTTCAAGGGCCTTGGTTGATCAGATGCAGCATCCAGAAGATGCAGTTTTGGAAACACTCCAGCGGATGCTTGCCAACAATATCCTGGCCATCACTCCCGACAATTTGTACAAAATAAAACACACATGAAAAAGAACGATTTAAGGATTGTATTTATGGGCACCCCAGAGTTTGCGGTGGCCACTTTAAAACTATTGGTAGAAAACGACTATGAGATCGTTGGTGTCATCACGGCGCCAGACCGACCTGCGGGGCGCGGACAAAAACTGCAGCAGTCTGATGTAAAAACCTACGCCCTTTCCCAAAATTTAAAACTTTTGCAGCCTACCAATTTAAAGGATGAGGCTTTTTTAAAGGAACTCCAATCCTTAAATGCCAATGTACAGGTTGTTGTCGCCTTTAGAATGCTGCCCGAAGTGGTATGGAACATGCCGGCCTACGGCACCTTTAATTTACATGCTTCCCTTCTACCCGATTACCGAGGTGCAGCCCCCATACATTGGGCAGTGATCAACGGCGAGAAAAAAACGGGAGTGACCACATTTTTTATTGATGATAAAATTGACACGGGTGCTATTATCCTACAAAAAGAAGTTTCGATAAAAGATGATGAAACCGTTGGAACCTTACATGACACGCTTCAAGAGCTGGGAAGCGAATTGGTTATTGACACCCTTAAACTGATAGAAAGCGGGAAGGTCAAGACCACGGTACAGCCCAAGGTTGATCAACCAAAAACGGCCTACAAGCTCAATAAGGACAATTGCAAAATTGATTGGGGCCAGGATTTGGATGTCATTTACAACAAAATAAGAGGTCTGAATCCATTTCCGGGAGCCTGGAGCTATCTTAAGACGAAGGATGAAAAATTAACGGTCAAATTGTTTGGGGTATCCAAAGAACACACTTCGCATTCAGAAGCACCGGGAACGATTATCTCGAGTAAAAACGAGTTAAAAGTCGCAGTCAAAGGTGGTTATCTATTTGTTGATGAAATGCAGTTACCAGGAAAGCGAAAAATGGATATCAAGTCGCTTTTGAATGGATTTAATTTCAATAAAGATGACAAAATGCTGTAAACCCTTATGGACACTGATATTACAGGAAATCGTCCAAAACGCTTCAGCTTTATTAACAAATGGTCAAAGTTATCAACAAAAATTTGCATTTCCCTTGTCATTACTTGCGTGAATGAATATTCCGTATAATTTTGTATGAGGTTTTGACAAAATGTTAACCCAACTATTATTTAATAATTAAAATTTCAATTTTATGAACAAAACAGATTTAATCAATGGAATGGCTGAAAACGCTGGAATTACAAAAGCAGCAGCTAAAAAAGCATTAGATTCTTTATTAACTGATATCGAAAGTACTTTAAAAAAAGGTGATAGAGTATCTTTAGTAGGATTTGGGTCTTGGTCAGTTTCTAAAAGATCAGCAAGAGAGGGAAGAAACCCACAAACAGGTAAAACAATCCAAATCAAAGCCAAAAACGTAGTAAAGTTTAAGGCTGGTTCTGATTTAAGTGCCGCTGTAAACTAAGATCATATTAGATATATTATAAGGTCCACTCCACTCGGGTGGACTTTTTTTATGTGTTTTTTTTAACAAATTTATTGGATTTTCAGAAAATATGTTTTAGATTTAATTCCAAATCATGACTTATGATTACAATTAAGCCCGAAAAGGGACATCTTCTGATAGCTGAGCCCTCCATTATTGGTGACACTTCTTTTAACCGTTCCGTTATTTTATTAGCCGATCATACCATTGAAGGGTCTGTAGGTTTTATATTAAATAAACCTTTGAAATACACCTTAAAAGATTTGGTTCCGGACACTGATGCCGAGTTCAAAGTGTATAATGGTGGTCCTGTTGAACAGGACAATCTCTATTTTATACATAAAATCCCAGATTTAATACCTGAAAGTATTGAGATTTCGTTGGGTATTTATTGGGGTGGCGATTTTGATGTGGTGCTCAACCTTATCAATAAAGGCGCCATCAAACCTTGTGACATTCGGTTTTTCCTTGGCTATTCCGGATGGGAACCTTCCCAATTGGAAAGCGAACTGGAAATCAACTCCTGGATCGTCACTGAAAACATCTACAAAAAAGGCATTATTGAAAAAAAGGATGACACTTTTTGGAAAGAAAAGATGTTGGAATTGGGTGGCGACTACAGTATTTGGTCAAATGCCCCTGAAAACCCTACTTACAATTAAGACAGCCTAATTTTCATATTCAGTCTTTCTATCAGCAGTTTTGAAACCTCTGTTGTAAATTCCTTTTTTCTGTAATTGGTGACAGGCTGAATGCCCACTATGCAATTGGTTATAAACAGTTCATCCGCTTTTTGAAGTTCAAAAGGAGAGATGGGTGCTTCCTCAAAAATATAACCTTCAAGCTTTTCGACCAGCTCAATAATCTGTTTTCTCATGATGCCCTTCAGACATCCCTCCGATAATGGAGGCGTTTTGATGACCCTATCCTTGACCAAAAACAAGTTACCGTTCAAGGCCTCTACCACTGTCTTTTCGGTATTCAGCAACAAACAATTCTCAAAATTATTTTCCTTGGCGAAAATGCTGCCCAGGATATTGATGTTTTTACCGGTCGTCTTTAAGGTTGACAACAAGCCTGGAGCCACATAAAAATCCTTGAACAACTCGATTGTGTACGGCCCAGTGTTCAATGCGTAAAAATCAGATTCCAATCGCTCTGCGATGATGTTATAATTGATATCATTGGAGGTTGGAGTATATTTTCCGCCCTCCACGCGGTGGACATTCATGCGCACTCGTGCGGTGGCTTTCATCAATTGATTGGCTTCGACCGTCTTTAGGATTTCGCCTTCTATGAATTCCATGGTAAAGTCCATAGGAATTTCCATCCTCAGAATTCGCATGGAGGCCATCAATCTAAAATAATGATCTTCCCAAAACAGGATTTTCCCGTGCACTACCTTGATGGTTTCAAAGAGTGCATCGCCATAGGCGTAACCTCTGTTTTCGAGGGACAATAGATTTGAAGAAGATTCGTGAAGGGTACCGTTAAAATTAACCATAAAAAAGTCTCGACGTTTTAAAAAATCGAGACAAATATACTATTTATACAAAAGAGTCGGCCTAAGCAGAGCCTAAAACCTGCTTTAAATCGGAGATTTGATTTTCCCAGAGCATTTTGGCTTCTTCCACTTCATCTTCATCAATGAAATCTGTGATTATAATGGACACGTCCTTAGTGATTTCATCTACTTGGATTCTGATTTCAAAATAATAAGGTTCATCTTCATCGACCATCCATCTGAATTTGATGCGTTCGCCACTTTTTTTACTAAGCAACTTTGCCTTCTCTTCGCTATCATTCCATATAAACGTAAACAACTCCCCGCGAGAGTTGACGTTATCTGCAAACCATTCAGACAATCCTGAAGGTGTTGATATATATTGATACAATAGTTGAGGAGATGACTGAATGGGAAACTCCATTTCAAATTTTATTTTTTCTTGCATAGGTGTATTATGTTAACCCGCTCAATATATAATTAATTGTTTAGTTTAAAGACAAATTGGCAAAAATAATTTTAATGCATTTTTATGGTTTTATTGTTTGGTGAGATTAATAATGTTTTTATATTTGCAGCCTTAAATTATGGCACCGCAGCGTCAGTCCAAACCTGAGTCTGCTCCGAAATGGAAAAGATGGAATTGAGGATCTGATGGTGTTCGAAAAATATAATTAATGGCGAGGTAGCTCAGCTGGTTAGAGCGTCGGATTCATAACCCGGAGGCCTCGGGTTCAAGTCCCGATCTCGCTACAGTGTAAATGATGGAAAAGTCAAGATGTCAAAGTCTTGACTTTTTTATTTGCTAAAATATTTGTGGTTTTCTCTACAACTTATATAAGATGGGATACTTTTGAATTTGAAGATCTAGGTAATGATTATTCATGTACCTATCAATTGATATATAAAATTATGTCTGACGGTAAATTTAAAGACAAGGTTTACCATTTACGGATCAAAGCTACGTGGAGAGAGGATTTAAGATTAAAAAGCATTACTGAAGAAAGATTATAACGACAAATAGCACATTTAAAAAAAGGAATCGACGCGAAATACATAAAAGAGTTAATCGAGTTCAAAGTCTGATGCTCTTCGATGAGTAAAATTAATGGCGAGGTAGTCCGTCTGAACGAATTCATTCGGACAGGCTCAGCTGGTTACCCGCCCGTCCCGCCCGCCTGAACGGATTCATTCGGGCAGGAAAGGTACGTTCGGGCGGGGAGCGTCGGATTCATAACCCGGAGGCCTCGGGTTCAAGTCCCGATCTGCTACGTATTGTAATTGCATTAAAATTAACGGTTTAGTTCACTCTAAACCGTTTTTTTTGCAAACAGTTTAGGAATTGGATATGATTCTCGCATAAGTTTTGCTTAAACACAAGCCTAGTTTTTGATCCGATTTTAAAATGAGCTATAAAGTTTGTGGTTCACAATTTATTAAGACCCGATGAAGTTTGACGATTGTGGATTAAGATTTGGTCCATCTATTTTGCCAAAAGACAGTCGCTGGGTCATTAATAAATTTCTCAAAGTAGTAGTAACCATCCCAACAAGAGACTGCTAATGATTGGGCATGGGCGTTACGGGCCTTACCAAAGGCTAACCGCAATGATATACGGAGTAAACCAGGAGTATATACGCTATAGATACGCTATACCTATTGTTTATATGACTGATTTACACTATTTTAGCCTCACTATGGCACGACAAAAGGGAATTTTTAAAATTACAGGGACCATTGGCGACATCAATTTTTATATCACCAAGGGCGTGGGCTATGCCAGAAAAGCAGGCGGTGGATTTAATGGCCATGCCATTCGCACCCAAGCTAGTATGCAACGGGTACGTGAGAATGCCAGCGAATTTGGGCATTGCAGTAGAGTCAAAAAACAATTTCGTTTGGCGCTGCTGCCTTTTATGAGCGCGGTTCAAGACAAGAAATTTCATTCAAGGTTGATGCAACTGTTCTTGCAACTCAAAACTTTGGACACGGTTTCTGAGCGTGGCAATCGCAGGGTGTACCGGGGTCTGCAAACCGCCAAAGGCAAACACTTGTTAAGGCGGTTTGAATTGACTCCCCCTAGCGCCATCTTAGATGCACTGTACCGGAACGCTTTTTTTGATTGGGACACACAAACATTACATATTGCCAATTTTAATACTTCCAATTTCAAAGCTCCATTAACGGCCACACACCTTGGAATTACACTTGGCATTTTAGACTTTAACTTTGATACGCTTCAATATAGTTTGGTGGTTTCGCCGACTGCTTTCTTGGACGTTGATACAGAAACTACTTCGTTTGACCTGATTCCTGAGGTGGCTGTGCCTCCTTCATATACGGGAATAGCTATCTTAGGGTTCTCCTATTATGAAATAATAGCCAATGAGGTTTATGGCCTGGAAACTTTGCGTGGGGTTCGGATTATAGAGGTTGTTTAACTGTTTAGAACACAGAACGTCATTGGGTTCCCAATCTATGTTGGTGGTTGTTTTGTTCTTCGAATAGATCAGCACATTTGAATCTTATTGGTAACGCTGAACAATCAATGCGTTTGGTGTCCAGTTTATTAGCAACAGCGCAGGACATGATCCGCTCTCCTATTCGCTAATTTAATTTATAATTAGCGTTGAACATATGTGTTTTCTGGTGGGAATGAAATGATGTTGATTTATTTCTCTTGCTAATTCTAAAAATCCAAAAGTAAGCTGATATGATGGTTGAATTTTACGGATTTCAATTAGATGACTCAATTTGGTTTCGTTTTTTTAATGGCTGCCAACTAAGCTAGAGGTTTCAAAGTCATATTAAACTTGATAATACTTTCTTAAGTGCCTACATATTGGGGAAACGTGTAAAATGGATGCTCTTCCATATTGCCAATAAGAAAATAGTTTAATTCAACAATACCCATGACCGCATCCAACCCAAAATAATAATTAATCTGTCAGGATTTAAACTCTTATAGGGCAAAAAAAATAAGCGGTTAGCCCCAAAATTAATGGTCTGTAATTTAACCTTTAGGAAGTTTTAGGTCTTTACATACCTCTTTTAATAATTCACATGGATCTTCGTCAATAGCAAGAGAAATCAAGTATAACTCATTCACTCTCAATTGTGTTTTTCGGTTATTCGAAAGCTCACTTAATCTTGTTTTGCTAATGCCAGTTTTACGAGATACATCCGATCTATTTATCGATTTTTTAGCAAAGTAGAGCCCTAAATTTGTCATATGTATATCCTGTTTTCAGTATATAAAGTTAGTATATAAGATAAAGCTTTCCGATTTTCTAAACTTTTATTTGTTATTATGTCTTAAATTATGTACATTAGTTCCGATTATATGAAATATTTGTCCGAATATGCAAATTCATTTTTTTGATTATGTATGAAATAAACAACTCAAATATGGAATCGGTAATAAACAAGCTTATCAACTGTCTTGAAGTAAGGTCTATTTATAAGACAGAAATTGAATTCCAACAGGATGGCAAATCACTGTTAATTGTAATCCTCAAAGGAAGTTGCTCATCTTTGACCAAAGAATTATCAGCAATGGTCGCCAAAATATTTCAGGAAGAAACAAATTATCTATACAGGATATTTTCGTTTGAATATGCACTTCAACAACTAAAAGAAGACAACTTGTTTTTTGTGCATGGTTGTGTATGGGAAAAACTAATGTATCAGCATCCTGATGAAAAATTAGACAACTTTTACGAATATAGATGTTCCGAACAAACACTGAGCCATATACAGTCAGCATTTGAAAAAGAACAAAATAAAATCACAGCTTTTATGGATGGCGCTCTCTTTTTTGTCGAGAAAAACAATCTTTGTCATGCCGCTTACATGTTCCATCAATATATCGAATTATGGTTTCGATTCGGTGCATTATTGACTATGGGAAAGGAGCGCAAAAGCCATAGCATCAAAGAACTCCAGACGTACATCAGTTCATATTCCCCACACCTCGGAAAACTTTTCAAAACCGAGATAGAAGAAGAACTTAATCTTTTAAAGTTGCTGGATGATGCTTATATCACTACACGTTATGAAAACAATTACCATATCAACTTAGAACAAGTTCTCGACATCCAAGAGAAGGCAAAACTAATTGAAACGCTAGTTTCCAATTTATTTACAGAGAAAATGTCTGCTTGTAAAAAGATTATAAATAAACAAGATTCTTCTGAAAAACAAATGTCGGATACCAATGGCGAATTGATTTTGGATAAGATAAAAAAACTTACTCAGGAACATTTTTATATTTTAAAACCGCACCCTCATAGGAAAGATATTTTCCACATAAACCTTTTGGCTAATGGCTATCTTGAAACGTCCTTTATGATAGCCAACTTATTAAAGGTCTGCGTTATGGCTTTGGAAGCAGATTATGGCCCAAATCATCTTATTAAGGAACCAGAAAATAATATAAGTGAAGTTCTTGGGTATGCTCTACAAATGATACCCTATGAGGAGATGGATTTCTTGGATAAGGTTAAGGAGTTGTTAGCGGTTAAGGAACCATAGCGTTAACATTTTAAAATGAAAACCATGAAAAACGACGTGTAGATGAACGTTGTCGCGTATTCAATAACCCTTTTTATACTGGTGATGAACTCTTAAAGTTTATTGAATTTTTCCATTAGATATGGTTGAGATTAAGCCACACAGAAACATATAACTCATAAATAAATGATCATGAAGCACCCTGAAGAAAAACTTATAGAAAAACTAAATTATCACAAGACGGACAACACCCCAATCCTAATTCCCCATCTACACTTTAAAGGCAAATACCAACCTTCATATTTTTATGTGGATGACCATACTGATTTGTTGCTGACCGTGCGCGCCTTAATTTATCTATCCATGAAAGTTATCGATCCCGAATCCGAAACGGATGACATCTTGGAAAGAAACGAGGACGAATACGTTCAGCAAACCTTGAAAATCGCCAATCGTTTATTGCCTTGGGGCGAGGAGGCCTTAATGGATCACATTAACGAGTTTTATAGAGCGCAAACAACAATTTAACAAACCTTAATCGTTATGAGAATAAAAAAGAAAGAACTCAAGAAATTAATAAAATCGGCAAAATATAAATTGGATACGTTGCGACCATCGGACATTCAAAAAGACAAATTCAAACCTTCTTATTTGCAGTTTGAAGGCTACCTCGATTTGTTTTCTACAATCGAAGCCTTAATCAATGTTAGTATCCTTGCCACACAGGGTGATCCATACTCTCCACCCCATGTTAAGGATCATGGCAGAGACATTCGAAGAACGCTGGAACTGGCCAGTAAATTATTACCATTTGAAGAAGGTGAATTTTTGGATGATGTCCATGTTATGATGAAGCAATTGGAATCACAACCTTAGCGACTGGATTGAAGATTGTGATAGCGACATACTTTCCTCGGAATGCATCTTTTCGCGAAATGTGGAGGAATGAATTAAAATGTAATATTATTCTACTTCTAAGGCTAATTCCTAAGGTGTACTACTTCCGCAACCGGTAGGAAGATATATTGCCTTACCTATAAAATCTTGAAAATCCCGAGTTTCAGTAGCCATGGAAAAACAAACCAATTGAACCCTCCTAAAATAGCTCTATTTTATAACGAGCAAATCGCCCTCTACGAGCGAATGCTGAAAGAGAAGGACGAGATGAGGGCGCGGTTGGAGCGGTTGATTGAGGGGAAGTAATGGGGTATTGGAAGCCTTCTGAAATGGGATCAACATGAGATTGCCACGCTCGTGCCTCGCTCGCAATGACGGGTGATTAGACCGAAAAATTTTTACCAAGAAACCCTTCTGCTCAAAACTCCCTAAGATCTTCTCCTCTATTCCCTGATCCAATTTATCATCTGCATCCAAAACATTCGTTTCAATAATACCTAATCTTACTTATAGTATCATATTACCATCCTAATTTTGTAAGTAAAAACCCACCATATTCAATATAATTATTATATTTAAACCCTCCCTCAAAAAACAACCAGATTTTTTATTAGTTAATCCATAAAATAGTAAACAGTAATAAACCTTATCCCAGTAAATATAATTGGGTTAGATACTAATATTAGATTAACAGAATGCAATTAATAAATACAGAACACAGTTTTTCATTTTATAATAATCTACTATCAGCCAAAGAACCAGACAACGAATTTGACATTAATCAATTGATTGAAGTTATCAGGTACGGCTATATAAAAAACGAAATTCAATCCTTGAGAGGTTTAAATGACAAACAGGAAAAAAACAGACTAAAGCAATCGAAATTACCTTGCGTCACCTTATCTGGCACTTTCGAAAAAAGAAATAAGCACCATTTACAAGAGCATTCCGGATTAATTCAAATAGACATCGACGACTTAGAAGATTATGATGCTGTTTTCAATACCTTAATTTTAGATGTTTATACGTTTGTAGCATTCAGAAGCCCAAGTGGGAATGGCATTAAGTTGGTAGTAAAAATAAACCCCTCCATTGACACCCATTTAGAGCAGTTTCTTTCGCTTGAAAAATATTACTTGGATGAGTATAATATAGAAATAGATAGTGCTTGCAAAGACATTGCGAGATGTATGTTATTATCCTATGATCCTAACATCTATTGTAATCCATTCTCGGATGTATATGCAGAATTATATATGCCTGAAATTAAAGAAACACCTGAGAAGCACCATAAAGTAAATTATAAGATTGATGTCAATTCAAATAATGCTATTGATATCATAGAAAACCTAAGCTCAGAAATTGAAAGAAACAACATTGATATTACTGATGGTTATATCAATTGGATAAGAAAGACAACCGTAAAGAATCATTTCCGCTTGCCTACCATGTTGACTAGCTTGATAAGATAAAATTGAAAAGCCAATTAATCCCGCGAACCTTACAAACTGGTAAAAACCGTATGCCATATCCAACAAGCATAAAAACATCAATATTGCTAGTAAGAGCTTTATCAAGGTTTCACTTTTACTCATTTGATTCTTTAAGACTATTCAATATATCATCATCTAATTCACTTATCAATCGAAATTCATGCGAGATATGAGTATCAAAAAAGTCATCTTGAAGTCGTGATAAATACGAATCACTAATAATGTCTTGCTCTAAATAATCCTCAAAGTCAGGATGTTTTTCAAGAATTGGATCATTGTCAATTTTTAATTTCGAACGAATAACTTTGAAAAACTTAATTTCACTATACTCAATTACATCATCCGCTTTAATGGTTTCAATCGCAACTTCAATTAATTTCAATTCGTTGGCTTCTGATAGTTCAGATGAGTTAAGTTCATTGAAATAACTTTTTAAAAATTGGTGCCCATCTTTATTTATAGCAAGTAACAACATATCCAATTCAGAATTAATATCAATTTCGCCAAAGGTTCTTTTTTCCATGTGTAATTTCTTAATCAATTGAATTTCACGCTTATCAATATTACCATCACAAGCCATACAAGAAAACGCAGTCTTTAGTAATAATTTATTAAAGTTTAATGTTTCCATATTAATTGTTTTTAAAACCAATTCTTGGTCGTTCGTTAGTATTTTCTGCTAAACCATCCATTTTTGCCTTAATAGCAATATAACTATTCAAATCTTTGATCTTGATTGAAGATCGTTTACTCTTAATTGTTTCTAATAATATTTCCTTCGAGATTCTGGATCTTAATTTTAACGCTTTTCTTGAAGCTTCATCACATAAGAATTTTATATCACTCGATACATAATTTTCTGTTTCTTTGGCCAAAACAGAATAATTCAACCCTATTTCTATAGGTCGATTTTCTAAATAAAGTTTAAACATCAACTCACGAGCTTCAAGGTCTGGAGGTGGTAAATATATAAGTTTATCTAACCGTCCCGCTCTCAATATCGCCGGATCAATCGAGTCGGGTCTGTTGGTCGCTCCGATAATGAACACACCGTCGTCACCACAATTATTCATCTGTGCTAAAAACTCATTTACAGCACTTGTATTCATATGATTAACGTTTGAATTATCCCGATTTGGAGCAACTGCATCTAATTCATCAATAAAAATGATGCTAGGGGCATTCTCACGGGCTTCATCAAATATGTTTTTAATATTTTCTTGTGAAGCGTTTACCCATTTACTTTGTATGTCGGAAGGTTTTAGCTGATAAAAGTTAAAACCTATTTCCTCACCCATTCGTTCTGCAAAAAATGTTTTACCACAACCTGGTGGACCATAAAGCAACATTCCGTTTGGAATAGTTATACCATATTCAGCATATCTTTCTTTATCATTTAAGGCATCAATAACATCCAATTTGATGGTGTCTTTCAATTCCTGCATTCCTGCAATTGCTGAAAATCCTTGCCCTTTTTTAATTTTATTAGGTTTTGGATTATTCACTTTTTGGGGTGTTGAAAGTTGTTTTATTTCCACCTCTCCATTAACTGCTTTAATAAAGTCTTTGGCATTTTTGAAACGATATTCAGTATCTGGTTGTAAAGCCTTTCGAATTATATTTTGAATTTGATGGTCTGTAACGGAGGTAAACTTTAAAGTCTTTTTTCGTTCTTCTATTACAGCATCTTCCAACTTTGTCGAATCTACTTTGTATTTTGAGATTTCGACAAACCAAGGCGGCAGACCTTCTAATAAATGGTAGTATAGTGCACCAACCGAAAATATATCACTTTGAGTTGAAAACACTTTGTTAAAAGCCTCATTAGCTTGGTAAAACGGATTTAATCCATCTTTTAAAAAGTCCTTGTTAGACTGACTTAAAAATCGGGCATAGCCAAAATCAATGATTTTAGGAATCACAACCTTACCTGAAAGATCTAACATTACGTTCAAATTCGTAATGTCATTGTGTATAATTGGGTTATCAAGCGAGTGCAAATAATTCACCCCATTTAAAACACCTAAAATAATATCTTTTGCATCATATGTGTTTAGCACCTCCTCTCTTTTTAGCTTATCAGCCAACGTCTCACCACTGATGAAGTCTAGAATTACGTAGGCATACTTTTGATTTTGTATAAGCAGCTCTCCACATTCTATGTAATTAGCCAAATTAGGATGATTGATTTGTTTTAGAACTTCAATCTCTAAAACATCATCATTATCATCAAATTGGGTTCTATCCAATTTTGAGTAGAGAAACAACTTTAATAATTTGGTTTTCCCATTTTGGTCTTTTACACGATAGGTTTCTGCATAACTCCCTTTTTTAAGGAAGAAAGTGACCTTATACTTGTTGTCAATTCTTTGATCTTTGGATAGTATTTGATTATTCTTACTCATCTATAAAGCTTCTTCAGGGTTACTAGGGCGCGTGTTGAAATTCCCATTTTCTTGCAAAATCAATTGATATTCCAAAATATTATTGCTCAAAATTTGTGGATTATCTTTCCCAAAATCTTCGTTAGCTGTAAAACCACCTTTCAATTTGCCACCATTCATTTCCTTTTCAGGATTCCAACCTTTTCCATAGTAAAAGAATGTCTGATAAGTGCCATTTGTAAATGAAAAGGTATAACTACTATCTGAAGTGATATAAGCATGTGTTACCACACTACCATTTTTTTTGATAATGACTACAACGTCGGAGTTACTTGTTCTCACTTTTATTTCTGAACAGCCATAATCAATACAGGTTGAATTACCTCCATAATTGAGCGAATATGGTGTTGCACCAGTACTCAAAGAATTATTAATATATTTGGCGTAGATGGCTTTTTCCTGTTTTTCTTTTTCGAGACGGACTTTTCTAGTAATACGATCTTCTTCCAATCGTTTTTTACGCTGAATGACTTCTTGCTCCAATTTTAATTCATATTCAGCTTTTTGGGCTTTGCGTCGTTCTGCCAATTCATTTTTTTGTTTTTCTTCTTTGGCTAAACGTATCTTTCTTTCCGCAACACTTTCACAGGAAGAAACAACCATTGCCAACAAAAAGAGCGGTAATAATAATTTATTATTCATTTGCCTAAAAGTAAGTATTATCCAACTAATACAGAATCATCATCACCTGGTCTTTCAGTAATTGGTATCATATCGTATAATGAAATTAATATTTGTCTTAACTCTTCCTTGTCAGGGCCATAGGCTATCTTTTCCATACCTGAATTCACCAATTGTTTTGCCTTGGTGGAATTACTCCAAGAGTAATCTCCAAAATTATTATTGAAGTTTCTAATCATACCAATAAACTGATAGATCTCGGTTAACTTAAAAAAGAACATTTCAATTTCTTCTAATAAAATACTTCCAAGTTTAACATCCTTTGCTCGAATAACCTCATCCAGCTGCGAACGGAACTGAGTCACAACTTGTGTGGATTGATCATTTCCTAAATCTTTATTGGCTTTCTCTAATCTGTAAAACTCTTCTTTTAAAGTTTCTTCCAATTTTGGCCATTCTGTTGTTTCGTTGATTTCATCTATTGTCTTTAAGGTTTTTCTTAAATTTCTCAAGACTTCCTGTTTTCCATCAACATCATTTCTGTTATTCTCGAAGGTCCTTTCCAATTCCTCTAAATCATTTTCAATCTCTTGAATTCTGGTATCATGAGCGTTTCCATCTCGTTTTAATTCAGATACACTTCCTTTGGCTTTTCTGATTTCATTTTCTAACCAAGATGTATCAATAGATGAAACTGTTCTTTCAACATTCGCCTCATAAGAAAAATCTAAATAGGGGAAATAAGCAGTAACAGTAATCTGTTCCGACCTGTCAACATTAACAGTTAAATCAACATCGCTGTTTTCAGGTAAAAGTGAAGGTAAATCTACTCCACTAATAATTATATCTGTTACGTGTTCATTGAAAATAGCCCTAGTACCTTCTGCATTATGCTCTCCTTCATATACTGGAATCTTTATGAAATCAGAATCCATTCCTGGTCGAATTTGTTTTTGGGTTTTTAGCCCGTTTCTTGTTCCAACTGTTGGAATAGATTGATTTTTCTCCAAATTTTTGATAGTAGTAAAAATGATTTTTCCTGTAGATCTATTCTTTATTTCAATTCCTATATTGTAAGCTAAAGTTGCATATCCAATTTTAGAACCCTGAATCACACTGAAAGTCGATGGCTCGCCTTCTAAAACATTTCCTTTATTGTCATAAAGAGCTACTTCAAAAACATTAGTTTTACCTTCATTTAATTGAATTTCGACCACTTCACCAATTGTATTAATTTCAATTTTGCCACTTGCCCAGGCTTTGTCACCTCTTGTAACTTCTACATATACTTTTTCAGGAATTTCACCTTCCATTTTGTCAGCTAAAATCTTAATCGGAACATACACTTCGGTTTCAACAGTCGATGATTCATTAGCAATTTCTAATTGAATTTTAGTTTTATCTCTTGTTTGCTCTCTAACCTCATCTGATACATCAATAGTAGAAGCATATAATGCAGCTCCTGTTGAAACAACCGTCATTGGGTCAGCACTTGTGTCAGGTTTGCAAATTTGTGCTTCTAACATTTTCCGTAATACAGGTGAAAATGTCGGCCCTCCAACAAGTATTAATGAATCTAAAGAAGAACCATTTAAATTATTCCGCTCCAAGAGACTTTTACTTACATCTATTGCCTTTTGAAAAACTGGTGAAAGTGCTTTTTCAATATCAGCTTGCGTCACCGTTATATCCAATTCAAATTCTTCTCCCTCATCATCTTCTCCCGGAATATCACCTAAATCTGATAGAATATTGTGAGTATCATTAAAAGAAAGTTTAACTTTCGTCTCCTCAGCATAGAATTTCATCGCATTACGCAAAATCTGTTTTTTATTATCGTTAGATAGAATCGAATCAATTGAAAAATTCTCCTGAAGATATGGTGCAAAAAACGGGCATAGTATACCACCTCCAGCGGATTAAACTGAACATAGCGCAGCGGGCGAAAGTGAACCACCTTGAGCGGATGAAAGTGAACCACTAAAAATCGATTCTATTTGTACAGCTTTA
>NZ_BJKB01000009.1 GCF_010725055.1 Gelidibacter japonicus
CGAATCTCAGAGAACTTTTCAGCAAAACTAAATTTCAAAATGACAAAGAACGAGATAGCCTTAATGGGCCAAATTTATTTAATTTTTAAAACGTCCCGATTTTAATGGGACACTAGTGTAATTAATTAATTAATTAATTTTCATTGTCAAAAAATCAACATTCTTCAATCGTTAATCGTTAATCTAACTTGGTAGCAGAATTAGGAATTAGTAGCGCTATAATTTTTAGAACATTTAATACCTATTATCATACGTCTTTTTTTAAAAACCGTATTAAACAAAATAAAAAAGCCTGAAAAATTAAATTTCAGGCTTTTTTGGATTTCAAGGTGTTATCCGATTAAATCATATAGTAGTGGAATCATCCTATAGCGATAGTTTCTCCCAGAGTTGCTTTCTTAGTTCATTCTCCTAAATTGTATACGACAGAGTCTATTTGTCTATGTTCTATATTCTATCCTCTATCCTCTATCCTCTAAGATCTACCCACTTCCCACCAACTATGATTTCAAGATGTCAATCATAATATCTATTTCCTTAATCAGTCTTTCGTTGGAACCACTATAGCCCACCGATTTGAATTTCATTCGGCCATCAGGTCCAATGATCACTTTGGTTGGGATACCGGTAATATCATATTTTGAAGCGACCTCAAAATCATTACTGCCTTCAATTATGGGGTCATAAACCACATGAAACGTGTACGTGTTTTCTTTGATAAAATCTTCCACCATTTTTTCCCGGTTTGCACCTCTTTCAAACGTGTCTACAAAAAGGAGCACGACCTTGTCATCGTCTTTGTACTTTGTCACGACCTCCTGCATACCGGGAAATGAGGCGATACATGGTCCACACCAAGTTGCCCAGAAGTCTAAGATCACTGTCTTTCCTTTCAAGGCTTCCAATGAGACCTCTTTTCCCTCCATGTCCTTTAAGTTAAAACTTGGTGCTTCTTCATCAAGCATCGTTTTTTTGATTTCAGCAACCTGTGTTCTGTAAGCTTCTTCATCAAAAGCAGCTATTTTGGCATCCACATCGGTAGCGGATGGATTCTCTTTTAGATAGGCCATTTTATAGGCCTCTTTTATGTCGTTATTGGCATGGCCCAACTTTATAAAGTGTTCTGCCTTCTCTTTAATCTTTTCATATTGATTGTCTGCCACCAAGTAATCGATATAGCGTTGGTTGACAGCAACGTCGCTCGCCTTTGCATCTATGGCTTTTTCTTGATAAGTAATAGCATCTTTCGTGTTGCCTTGTTTGAATAATATCAATGCATAGGTATCCGCATACATGCGATATTGTGATTCCAAATATCTCTGATATTGTTTTTTACTGAAGTAATCAGGTTTGTCTTCTTGATTTTTTTGCAAGGACGCGATCAAATCGAGTGATGTTTTTGACATTTTCTCAGCCTGATCCAAATTTTCTCCACTTTCGGCCAATGGCCAAGCCAAATTGTTCATGGTTGATGCTCTACGACTTTTATCATCAATCAGGGAACTATATTTTTCAAAATTGGCCATGTCCTCTTGTTGGTAATAGGCCCCTGATAAGGCGCCGGCCATATAGTTTCCAAGAGATCCTAATTGGGGATTGGCATCGGCAAAGGTTTTAAAAATCTCGGCTTTCTTATCCAAATCATTTGCCTGTTGGAATTGATCTACCAGTTTATAATTGGCGGTATTGCCTTTTGGAAATTTATCGAGCACCACTTTATTTATCGAATCGTATTTTGATCTATCGCCAGTTAAAGAATAAGCTTCCATTAAGGCTGAATATTCTTTTTCAGGTATATCGGACCGTGAATTAAAGGTCTCGGCGTAGGCATCAATAAGTTTCTTGCCTTTTACTTTATCATTTCTATAAGCCATTTGCAAGTATGAATTGCTCCAGTCCGATTGAAGTTCAGGATGGGCGCTCATTTCAGCATGGATAGTCTCAAAAGCAGCTTTTTTATCCATTTTAATACCGTAATCACTTCCTTGTCTTACAGCATAAAAAGCAATAGCAGAATTACTTCCTTTCATTTTCTCGCTATTCTCATTATAAAGCGGCAGAAAATACCCTTTTTTATCATTATGGTCAAATTGGTCATCTGCCTTAATAAGAAATGCCAAAGCGACAGCAGAATCTGGAATTTTTATGGACGCATGATGTTCGCCATTCGATTCTGAAAAGTCGATGTCAACCGGATAATTTTTATCGTTTACCAAGTATATGTAAAATGCTTCGACTTCTTTATCGCTATCATAAATAATGTCTAAATCGTCTCCTGGCATAGGCTGTCCATTGGAGAAAGTCAATTGACCCATGGTCAGTGGTTGGGCTATTTTTTCTGATTCCTTCTTACAGGAGAATAATGCCAAAAGCATTAGCAATGAATACAGTGTGATTTTTTTCATGTGATGTTGTTGAGTTTATAAGACAATAAAAATAGAGAAATTTCATTGGATGTTAAAATAATGAGGCATGATATGCAAACGGATGCCAAATAATTCCCATCAAGTTAAATTTGGTTTTTGCTTGTAGAACGATTAGATCTTGTTGTTGACTGTTTTTGGACTTTCGAAGGAATGATATCCCGAACATGAAAACGCTGAGTATTACTATTAACCCATGTCTTTTATCATCTGACCGGAAAGTTGTTTCACATTGGGAAGGTGTAAGAAAATTACATATGCTAAAAACGCATAAACGCATAATGACTGTCAAAAGCCCACTAACTTAAACTGATTAAAGAGAGTGGTTTTTATAGAGTCCATCGGATTTGAATTTGTGTTCGATAAAGAGGGTCGTTGAAATTCCGAGAGTATATGCGAGTAAATCACCAAATTGAAAAGTGTTGCCAAAAATGAGCGTTGCTGCGGTACTGTTGCTCAGATTAAGATGTTCCAGAAAATTAGAAAGCTGTAAGAACTCGATGGCATAAGCAATGAGCAGTACGAAGATACCTGCATTGAGAGGCTTAGTGTTCCAAAAACTTTTAATAAAGCAATATATAAGAATGACCACTAAAAAATCGCCGAACGTATGTCGAATAAAACCGGTTTTCAAAAATAGGGCGATGGCGATTTCCGTTGCCAATAGCAGCAAAAACCATAGAAAGTAAATGCTGTTAAATATGATATTCATAGTTATTCTATCTGTATTTTTTCACCTAAAAACTTTGGTTGGACATTAAATAGCACATCAATGGAAGCTTTTACTCTTGCCAAATATTCTCTTCCTCTTGTCCTTAGTCCGTAAAGATTACCGACATCTTTGGCATTAAAGGCAATGGCGTCAATCTTAAAGTTTTTCGCTAAATAGATGGCTCGTTCATTATGGAATTTCTGGGAGATTATGGTAAATGCATCTTGTCCAAAAACTTCCTTGGCTCTCACCACAGAATCCAAAGTTCTAAATCCCGCAAAATCTAAAACAATTCTGTCTTCTGGAATCCCTCTTTTGATGAGGTCGTCCTTAAATGTTGTGGGTTCGTCATAGTATTCACTCCCGTTATCACCGCTCACAAGAATATAGTCAATTTTACCTGCTTTAAACAGGGCTACTGCAGCATCAATACGATAGGCGTAATAGAGGTTGATGCCTCCTTTGGCCATATATTTACTAGTGCCAAGAAGCAAACCCACTTTGTTTTTTGGAAGATCATTGATTTTTGAATATACATCCTCTTTTGCCTTATAAATCACCCAATAGTTGGTTGATACCAATGCAACGACTCCAAGGACTACCATAAGCAATATGAATTTTAGAAATTTCATAGGCTGGAATGAACAAGAAGTGTTTTGAAATATTTCATAGTGTAAGTTCAAATATCGGGCATAACGATGCCCCTTAATTGTTTTGATGAAAAGATAGCTTCTAGAAAATGATCAACGGCCACTTTTAACAAAAATTATTGAAAAATATGAAATAGTTTATAAATTGGAGATTGTTGACATGTTTTCATCACATGGGTTCTTTTGAGAACCAGACCCATGAATATGAGGTGGTCATGAAGGCAGACGTAAAGAATGCGATCATATAAAATTCCAAATCGCTTAAAAAAATGCCGTAAACGCATAGACTGAATGCAACTATAGCGTAAAACGGGAAAAAGGTATTAAAGACCGCTTTTTTGTCGAAAGTTTCTGTTTCAAACAAGCTAAAAAATGGATATATGGTTAAAGCGATGGTAACGACACAGCATACAAATACAGGGATCATTGAAAGGAGAACAAAAAGGAACGTGTCTACCTCAAAACTTTTAGGACTGATGATCATCCAAAAAATGAGTGTGGCCAGAACAGTCGATTTACAAAAATTTAGAAATACATTCATCGGTCAAATTTTTTGTTGATTAGGATATTGTCGTAGGTCCATTCCTGCCAATTTCTTTCTGATACCTTGTCAATAAAGCCGATGTACTTATCATGGATCCGTTGTTGTTGATTGGACGATACCCGATGTTCTGCTGTATAGTCTTGTAATAAAATCGCATTGTTGTCTGTTAAATCAATCAAATAATTAAGATCTAAATTCTCGGCATGTTTTAAGTTGTAATTGGTAATGGCGTGATCCCAATCGATACAGCTCGATACCATCAGGATAGCAAAGGCCACCTGGGTGTTGATTCGGAATAAAAACCACAGATTTCTGACATTTCGCACTTTTAAAAAGGTGGTGATGAGTCCGGCTAAGGTTAAAAAAAGATATGTAAAAACCCCGATCCGTTTGTAAGTAAACCCATATACCACAACGTATTCAGTGTTTTTTATTGCGATTAGGACTACTAATCCGATATTTAAAAATATCCAAGTATAGGAGAGGTTTTTAAGTAGGACATTGTCTTGATAAAAGTTGAGATTTCCTCTGAAAAAGTAAAGAATAATCAAAATTGCGACAATTATCGAGGCAATCAGAGTGTTGATGCCACTATGGACTTGGCTTGATAAAGCTGATGCTGAAGTGATATCATTGTTCAGAAGATAGTAAATATCCGTTATGCTATAAAAAATCAAAAGGATGTTGAGTAATGCCATCAGAAGGATGCCCAATTGCTGCTCTTTTTTGAGTTGATCAAGGAGCAGTGGTCCAGTTGGATGCAGTTGATTGTCCGTTTGGAGATCTTTGGTTGTCGCTGGATGTATTTGTACTGGATTGATAATATTATTAAAGAGGAAAAATCCCAAAAGACTGAAGAGAAACCATTGAAAATTGATGAATTCAAAATTTATCTTTTCAATAAACCCATTAAATATCGGATTTCCGTTTTTGTACATTAGGATGAATACGATGGAGACCATCAACGGAATGCCGATCAGTTTAGCGAGCTGAAGGTAGTCCCTGTTTTTTTTCCAATTCTGCTGTTCCTGATCGATAGTGGAATCACTCCTTCTTTGGAAATAGGCCGCAATGGTTGTGTAGATACCGTTCAACCATCGGATGTAAATCGAAGATCTTGATTCTGAAAACGTCCCAATTAGAGTAAAAAAGGCTACGCAGTTCGCAAATATTGCCAATGCCGAATGGTTAAAATAGACAACAATGGCGGTTGTGAAATAAACCACTATAAAAACTATCGCCGATTTTAACCTGGCTATTTTTGGATGTTGAAAGATGAGAAGGCCAATGGTAATCACACTGAAAACTGAAAGGTTAAGTCCAATGTTCTGACCATAAAATAAGGTGCTAAATAGAAGTGCTGCAATGATGCTAATAATTGTTTTCATTTTTTAGAATTTAAAAGTACTTTGAAATACAAAGTTAGTTGATAAAAAAAATTGTATGTTGATTAAAAGGTGATTATGTTTTGTTTATAAGTTTTTCAAGGGCTTCAATATGTTTTTTAAACTCAGTTTCACCTAATTTTGTGGTACTGTAACGTGTGTTTGGTTTTCTTCCAATAAACTGTTTTTCTACTTTAATATATTCCGCAGTTTCAAGCGCTTTGGTATGGCTTGCCAAATTGCCATCCGTCACATCCAAAAGTTCTTTTAAGGTCTTGAAATCCGCGTATTCATTGACCATCAACACAGACATAATTCCTAAACGGATTCTGTGATCAAATACTTTATTTATGTTGTCGATGATGCTCATAACCATTCCTGCGCCTGCCTGTCCGCAGACAGGAAAGCAGGAATCTCCAATTTAAAATGTGATTAATAATGTTTTCAATCTCCACAAAATTTATGGACAGGTAAACAAGTTTCTATGGTTTCCAACCTTCGCTATGACTGCCCGCCTCTACAAAAGTTTCGGGCAAGCGGACCGGCAGGCTCTTTTTCAGGTTCCACCACAGAACTTTCTCTGAGCCTCCGCGACTCTGCGAGAGAAAACCCACGCCTATTTCCTATCCGTGTCATATTTAAAATACATTACCGTGCCGTATATAATATGCATAATCCCAAAACCGAAAGCCCAAAAGTACAAACCATAACCCACAAATTGGGTCGAGATGAGCCCTAAAACCACATTAATGAGTCCTAAATATCTAATATCGCCCAAAGTATATTTACTGGCGTTGATACAACCCAATCCATAGAAAATGAGGGTGGCGGGAGCAATCAATCCGAACAATTGTTGATCGATCAATACCAAACAAAACAAACCACCGGTAATAATGGGTATTAAAAAATTGATCACAAGACGTTTTGAAGAGCCATCCCAAACACGGGCATTATTCTTTTTGGCCTTTCTGACCGTAAGAAATATTCCTGTGACAATAGAAAGTAATACCACCAATACGGCAATACCAAAAAGAGTGCTTATAGCATCAAATGCTGCAAAAAAACCTTTTATGGGATGTTCTATGGCATTAATATCTAAAATAATTCTATGGGCTATAATTGCTCCCACTAGCGCATATATTCCTGCAAGTATGCCGGACAATCCACTCAATGAGATAAATCGAGAGGACTTATGCATCATATTCTTAATCTCACTGATATCTTTCAAATAGTCTTTTGACTCCATAGTAAAGTACTTTGAAATACAAAGTAAAATGATTTTATTGACCTGTGCAAGTAAATAATTTATTCTTTTGGAAAAGGGGAGTGAGAGGAATAGGGATTAACGATTAGCGATTGATGATTCATGATTTTTGATTGAAGGTGTACGTAACTTATTAGATATTACGCAGATGGGATAAAGAATTGTAATAACGAATAAAAATAAATAATGCCATAATGGCCTGTTCTTCCGCTTGCCGAAACTGTTGTAGAGCCGAGCAGCAGAGCTAAGACGAATAATTTGAAACAAAAAACAAGAAACCTCAAGCCTAATCAAAAGTAGCTATGAGATTAAAAATCACCTTGCGACCTTATCGAAAAACCATTGCTATTTGCGTTGAAATAGGCTAATGCGAATTAATTATTTTTATCTTAGAAACGAGAAACGAGAAACGAGAAACAAGCAACAAGAAACAATCCTGCCCGTCCGAAGCGAAGCGAAGGCGGGAAACAAGAAACGAGCGTTTTTTACAATTCCTTATATACCTTAAAGATTTCAAACGCCAGACCTTTGTAATTTTTCTTCTGTTTCTTTTCGACGATATAATATTGGTCTTCAAAAAACGGCAGTGCCGTAATACTTACATCGGCTTTGATAACTTCATGGCCCTTTGCCAAAGCTTGAGATTCTATAATACGCATCAATTTAATGCCAAATCCTTTTCGTAAATGATCTTTATGTATAAAGAGGCCGTCAAAATAATTGCCGTTGCTGAGGTAAGCGAAACCGACAATGGAATCATTTAATTCGGCAACAATAAAATAGGAATTCTCAATACGGTCTTCCCATTTGTCAATGTCTAATGCACCTGATGCCCAAACACGAATTTGCTTTTCGGAATAATCCTTTGCATTGACATGCATGATAGTATCCCTGAAAATTGTAGTAATAAAAGGAATGTCTTTTAAGTTTGCTTTTCTAATTTGAATCATAATTAAACTTTAAATATGCCGCCTAAGCTAATTATCCTCTCGGAAAAGTAAAAATGTTGTGAGGCACCTTCGCTTGGGTTGCGGGTTGTTCTAATATTGCCCATATTGATATAACCACCTCTCAGATCACCCTGTATAAAGAAATGTTTGAAGAAGGTAAAGTTCAAGCCTGCACCAATTGAAAGTCCATAACCTGAAATATGAAATTCGTCGTATCGGTCTCTATCAAAAAGCGTCGTGTTGGTTTTAGGATAAAGAATTCCTGCACCTATGCCTTCCGTTACATTTACCTGAAATTTATCGGTATTTTGAATATTGAATATTGAGGATATATCATCACGTCGGGCAAACTCCAGATACACATAGTTTAATCCATCGGTATGCTCAAACTGTAAGAACTCTTCAGAAACCATAACGTTTTGTTGGTCATAAACGCCATTAAAAACAGATCCTACATCATTAGAAGGCAAATTAATATAGCCGTTAACCACTCTGTTTTTATTCCTTGTCATCACATACTTCATATGGTCCATGCCAAGAGCCAATGAATATTTATCTGAAATAAAATAACCAATCTTAAAATTGGTCTGTGGAATGGTAATACGCGCTGGATTTACGTAATCGATATGCCAACCTTTTGGTTTGTCCTTTGCGGTGGCGTCTTTGATGGTAAACTCATAATCTTCTCCTTTAAATGTGATATCAGATTTTGAATAACTTGCTCTGTTGCCGCCCCAGCTCACAAAGAATTTGCCTTTGTTGTTTGCAGTGTATTTTGTCGGTTCTGTACTGTTTTGTGAATAACTGTTGAATGTAAACAAAAAGAGTAAGGCACCAATAAATGGTGCGCGAGGAATTATAAACATTAAAATAGAATTATAAAGTAAGAATTGTTTTTCTGATGGCCACCAGATTGGTGAGAAGCTTTTCTAAGTTATCCAAGTGGAGCATATTGGCGCCATCACTTTTGGCATTTGCAGGATCAAAATGGGTCTCAATAAATAGGCCATCAACATTATTGACAACACCAGCTCTAGCAATAGTTTCGATCATATCTGGCCTACCGCCGGTAATGCCTATGCTTTGGTTGGGTTGCTGTAAAGAGTGGGTGACATCTAGGATCGTTGGTGCATATTGGCGCATGGTAGGAATACCTCTAAAATCAACAATCATATCCTGGTAGCCAAACATCGTCCCTCTATCCGTAATCCACGCTTTTTCATTGCCCGCATCCTTTACTTTTTGGACGGCATGCTTCATGGCTTCCGGGCTCATAAACTGTCCCTTTTTGAGGTTGACCACTTTTCCCGTTTCCGCGGCAGCTACAACCAAGTCTGTTTGCCTAACCAAAAAGGCCGGAATCTGCAATACATCCACATATTCGGCAGCCATCGCCGCATCAGAGACTTCATGGATATCGGTTACCGTTGGGATGTCAAAAGTTTCAGAAACCTTACCTAGAATTTTAAGAGCTTTTTCATCGCCAATTCCTGTAAAACTATCAATTCTACTGCGGTTGGCCTTTTTGAAACTCCCCTTAAAAACATAAGGGATTTGTAATTTATCGGTAATTGCCAATACTTTTTCAGCAATACGTAACGCCATTTCTTCTCCTTCAATGGCGCATGGCCCACATAATAAAAAGAAATTATCGGCAGTTGTATATTTTAATCTTGGAACGTCGTTAAGAGTCATTTATATATTTATTTAAAAATGCAAAGTTACGGAAAATAATGTGTGTAGTTGTTTTTGTTGATCATGGAATTTTATTGACAAGGTTGCCGCTGTATTTCTAATGTCTGGAGAAGCTTTTAATTCCTAAAATTGAGTTGAATTTCCAAGGTTCTGGATGGGTGTTGATCAAAGCAATTTGAACATCATTCCTGAAGTGTTTAGCCAGCTATAGGTCAATCCTATGGCCGCGAAACAAAAGGATAGTCAAATGCTTAAGCCAAGCTTTAAAGGTCCAAGCTTTTAAAGGATGAATTTTAGATCAGCCGGCAGAATTTAATTTCTGACAGAACAAAGAACATTGATTTTGGCTAAAATACCTTTTTGATGCTATTGCGGACCATCCAAAGTGCCATCACAAAATTGCCGACAACGAAAAAGCCTCCCATGATCAAAAATGGTTTGGTTTCATATGAAATATTGATGATGTTTAAGAGATCTGATAAGTAGGCCAGTATCATGTAAGAAGAGAGACAAACAAATGTGATCCCTAAAGAAAAGTTAAGTTTCTCATTTGGTTTTATCAATTGCCATAAAAAAGGAATTCCAAACAGCAATATAGGATAGGCTGTAAGACCTTCACTTTTGTTGACATCAGTAAACCAATAGATAATTACGGCAATAAAATAGAGGTAAGGGATGAATTTTGAATATGTTTTAAGTGTTTTCATCTGTTATTTCAAGTGATTTAATCATTGTGAATATCAAAAATCAAGAAGGGTCTTGTTATCAATAAACAGGTATTTCAAATACTAAACGGTCAGATGTAAATTGCCAATGAGTTATGTGGATTAGTGGGAATGGCGCTTTACTATTAATCAATTCTTAAACGAAAGATACGAATTGATAGTATAAATACTTTAGGCAATAACATTTTATTAACTCTCTGCCATTGAAGAACATTCTATGCTTGGACCACTATGTTTATGGGCTTCAATCGTTTGTATATGTGAGTAATTATCATTATTATAAATGTTTTATGAATAAATCTGAAAAATATAGAAGCGGCAAGAAAGCTTGTAAAAAATAAATAGCGTACATTTGCACGCCGAAAAATGGCACCATATATATGGCGAAGATAAAAAATATTGCAATTATTGCACACGTTGACCACGGTAAAACCACCTTGGTTGATAAAATTATGTACTACTGTCACACGTTTCGTGAATCGGAAAATACGGGTGATTTAATCCTTGACAATAACGACTTGGAACGTGAAAGAGGGATCACTATCACCTCTAAGAATATTTCCGTAATCTACAAGGACACAAAAATTAATGTTATTGACACTCCTGGTCACGCCGATTTTGGTGGTGAAGTGGAGCGCGTATTGAACATGGCTGACGGCGTTTTGCTTTTAGTCGATGCATTTGAGGGACCAATGCCACAAACTCGTTTTGTGCTTCAGAAGGCTCTTGATCTGGGCTTAAAGCCTTGCGTAGTGGTCAATAAAGTGGATAAGGAGAACTGTACCCCAGATGAGGTACATGAGGCTGTTTTTGATTTGATGTTTGAACTGGGCGCTGAAGAGTGGCAATTGGACTTTCCGGTAGTTTACGGATCTGCCAAAAACAACTGGATGAGTACCGATTGGAAAAAACCAACCGATTCTTTAGAACCATTATTGGACATGGTGATCGAACACATTCCTTCGATGAAAGTTGAAGAAGGTACGACTCAAATGTTGATCACATCTTTGGACTATTCATCCTTTACGGGTAGAATTGCTATCGGACGTTTACAACGTGGCGTTTTAAAAACAGGAATGAACATTTCTTTGGTTAAGCGCGATGGAAAAATCGTGAAATCCAAAATTAAAGAACTTCATGTTTTCGAAGGTGTAGGTCGGAGAAAAGTAGAAGAAGTACAGGTTGGGGATATTTGTGCCCTGGTTGGGCTGGAAGGTTTTGACATTGGCGATACTATTGCCGATTATGAAAACCCAGAAGGATTGGAATCCATTTCAATTGATGAGCCAACCATGAGCATGTTGTTCACAATTAATGATTCGCCATTTTTTGGTAAGGATGGAAAGTATGTGACCTCTCGACACATCAAAGACCGTTTGACAAGAGAACTCGAAAAAAACTTGGCACTACGTGTCAGTGCGACAGATAGTGCTGATAAATTTATGGTGTTTGGACGTGGCGTTTTGCACTTATCGGTGTTGATTGAAACGATGCGTCGTGAGGGCTATGAGCTTCAAATTGGCCAACCTCAGGTAATTATTAAAGAAATTGATGGCGTTAAATGTGAGCCTATTGAGGAGATGACGATTGACTTACCGGAATCAGTTTCTGGAAAGGCCATTGAAATGGTGACCATGCGTAAAGGTGAAATGTTAAGTATGGAAGCAAAAGGCGATCGTATGGTGTGTGAATTTTTAATTCCTTCACGTGGGATTATTGGTTTGCGTAACCAATTGTTGACTGCTACAGCGGGGGAAGCGATCATGTCGCACCGTTTTAAAGAATACCAGCCACTTAAAGGCGGTATTCCTGAACGTCAGAACGGTTCATTGGTTTCTATGGAAAAAGGTCAGGCCATTCCGTATTCTATTGACAAATTACAGGATAGAGGTAAGTTTTTTATCGATCCGGGAGAAGATATTTACGAAGGTCAGGTGATTGGTGAAAATTCCCGTGGTGACGATATGACGGTTAACGTTACTAAGACCAAGAAAATGAGTAACGTTCGTTCATCAGGTGCTGATGATAAGGCGCGAATTGTTCCAGCGATTAAATTTTCATTGGAAGAAGCCTTGGAATACATTCAAAAGGATGAATACGTAGAGGTGACACCACATCATATCCGTTTGCGTAAAATTTTATTGACGGAAGTCGAACGTAAAAGAAATAAGTCGATCTAAGAGCATTGAGTTATATTATTCCTACCTCGCTGACTTGCCCAACCGCACCAGTTGGAAAGGATATGAAACACATAATTGAAAAAGGAATTCCAAATCGGAGTTCCTTTTTTTATGCGGTATTTTTCAACCCAAGGATACTGAAAAACAGACTAAATAGAATCACCTGAACCCCAAGCAAAATAGTGAAAACGGCAGGAATAATGACTCTAAAAGTGTCTGTAGGTTGCAACATTCCATAATCAGTGGATTTCCAAATGGATAAGCCTTTGTAACTCAGAATAAATCCAACAATCAAAAAAATCACCCCAATAATCAACCCTTTTTCCAAATTGATATATTTGAACAATCTGTTATAGCGATCGCTTTTTGGAAGTAAGCCGTTTTCGACGGCGAAGATTTTTGTCAAGGCGTAAAATACCAAAAGTTGAAATCCGATCAATACCATACCTGAGGAATACATCAAGGTGTGTATGTCAAAAATAATACCTTCCACCATAACCGGTTGTGAAATCAATAAGATTGAAATCACCAATCCGATACACATAATGACAATTGAAGGAATGAGGAACAGCCAGTGGGGACTGTAAAGCACCAGAAAACGTAAATGGCGCCATCCATCGCTCCAAGTTTTTAAGTGTGGCCTGCGAGACCTGCCATCTGGATGTAAAACGGTTGGAACTTCGACAATTTTCAAGCCATTCAATTTTGATTTGACGATCATTTCGGATGCAAACTCCATTCCGGTGGTCCTTAAATCCATTTTGTGGTACGCCTCTTTTGAAAAACCTCTCAATCCACAATGAAAATCGCCGATTTTGATACTATAAAACAAACGTCCTAAAAAAGATAGCACAGGATTGCCGAGATATTTGTGCAGAAAAGGCATGGCACCAGGTTTGATGCCGCCCTTAAAGCGATTTCCCATGACCAGGTCATGACCTTCTCTTAATTTTATGACATAGGGCATTAAATCTTCAAAATCATAGCTGTCATCCGCATCTCCCATAATGATATAGGTTCCGGAAGCCACTTCAATTCCGCCTTTCAACGCATTGCCATATCCTTTTTTCGGAATATTGACAAGTCGAGCGCCATGAAGCTCTGCAATCTGTTGGGAGCCATCCGTACTTCCATTATCCGCAATGATAATTTCGCCAGTGACATCATTGGATTTTAAAAAACGCTGTGCTTTTTGAATACAGTCTGCCAATGTTTCCGCTTCATTGAGACAAGGCATTACGATGGTAAGTTCAATGGTCATAAGTTTGATTTTATAGGTTTGGAATAGGCATCTATTAAAATAAAAAGAATTAAAAACAGCACCCAGTCATTATAAAATGTGAAGCGTTTGATGGCATGCATGCCAATGGCCACCAAAGCAACATTGCCAAGCGTTAAAAGTACCAACAGGCTCATGACTTTGTAGTCGTTTTGTCCTTTTTTAAAGAGTCCGACTAAACCAACCAATAATAAGATAATATAGATTGCAGCGTGTTTTGCACTGCCAAAAGCACTGACCGAATTTTTGATATATAATTTAAACCAAGATTTAAAATTATTGAGCACAAGTGGCAAGGCCATTTTCTTTGTCAATTGGTCGAGTGCGATGAACTTTTGGTCTTCGCTCAACTGTATGCCAACAAGTTCCTTTCCTGAATCGTAAATAGTAGCGTTCGCAATCGCTGAATAATGGCGGATATAAAACTCTGTCGCATCGCGTTGGCCATCTTCATTTAGATGATTCACATTTAAGTGGTTGGAATATAACTTTGTGAAAATCGATTTAAAGAAGTCTCGTTCTTCTTCCGAATCATACAATTGATAGTCCTCTTCGTCAGCAACATAGAATGCTGGAGCTATAAGATGGATTCCTGTCCAGGGCGTGTTGACAAAGTGTCCGTGTTTTAGTTGGTGATAAGTCTTGTCCATTAGCGAAGTAAGCACCGGTAAGATGAAAAATGCCAAGCCTATCCACAGGTAGTTCTTGGTCTTTTTCTGATTATAGGCCAACCATAGTATAATGAGCAGTGCCGCAGGAACCATAAACAGAAACTGACTTCTTGTGATCATTAAAACCATTAAAATTGGCCAAGCTATCCAAAGTTTTTTGACTTCTCCGGTAATCAAGCTTTCCAAAAAAGAGATAACTACCAATAAATATAAAGGATAGGTTAGTGCTTCTGAAAGATAATTGTTGGCAATTTGATGATTATAAACATATGGGACGGCCATAACCATGCTTAAAAGTAAATACCAAAAGGAATGCAGATTTAAAAGCCTCTTCAATCGTGAAATGAAAAGGTAAATAGCAATTAATCCAATGGCGGCCTGAACAACTATGGTAACGAGGTTCAAATAACTGCCAGAAATTTGCTTTAAAATCCAGAGAAAAATGGGATATCCGGCAGATCTATAAATTTCCATATTCAAGTAACCTTCTGAATCTGGATATATTTCAATAGGTTTGTTGATGACTGCAATAAAAACGATACATAAAATCGCAATAAGAACATATTTAAACCGTTTTTCAGTCATTTGATATTTTGTCTTTAATAATGGAGTTAAAAGTAAAAATAATTTTAGTTTTACCTTGTTCATAAAGTATTACTTTTCTTGAAAGAAAAAGAGCAACATATCAACTCCAATTTTAAAGTCATTCGGTATTGCCCATTAAAAAATAAGGCATGGAATGCTTTTGTATCCAATTCTAAAAATGCAACGTTTTTATTCCACCGTGATTTTATGGAATATCATCAGGATCGGTTTGAAGATTTTTCCTTGATGGTGTATCAGAAAGAGAAATTGGTGGCTTTATTGCCTGCCAACCGAAAAGGAAATGAACTTCATTCGCACCAAGGATTGACTTATGGCGGATTGGTATTGCCAAAAAATATCAGGTTTAAAAACGTATTGCACAGTTTTGAAATGCTGTTGAAATTTTTGCATGAACAGAACATCAGTACCCTATATATAAAGGAAATGCCGTCCATTTATCATCAAATTCCCTCCGATGAAATTCATTATTTAAATTTTATCCTAAATGCCGAATTGATACGAAGGGACACGCTTTCAGTAATTGATAATCTAAACAAGCTAAAATTCTCAGGCAGTAGAGTAGAGGGTATCAAACGCGCAGAAAAACATGGGTTAAGGATTGAAAATGATGATGATTTTGAAGCGTTTTGGGAACGGATTCTAAAACCTAATTTGAACGAAAAACATAAGGTAAATCCTGTTCATTCATTAGAAGAGATCTTATATTTAAAGCAGAGATTTCCTAAAAACATTAAGCAATTCAACGTGTATCATGAAAAGAGTGTGGTCGCTGGCGCCACAATATTTGAGACTAAACACGTGGCTCATTGTCAATATATTTCTGGAAATAAAGATAAAAATACTTTAGGAAGTTTGGATGCTTTACACAACTATTTGATCACTACTGTTTATGCCAACAAGCGTTATTTTGATTTTGGCGCGTCCAATGAGAATGGAGGGAGAAACATTAACACAGGACTTCAATTCTGGAAAGAAGGTTTTGGTGCCAGAACGAGGACTCAAGATTTTTTTAAAATTGAAACTAAAAACTATAATGCATTGAAAACGGTTCTCAAATGATAAAATTTTTAGATCTCCATAAAATTAATGCACGTTTTGATAAGGAATTTCAAGAGCGGTTTAAGAATTTTCTCGATTCAGGTTATTATATTCTAGGAAGCGAGGTGGAGCGGTTTGAAGCCGATTTTGCAGCGTATTGTGGCACTGAATTCTGTATAGGTACAGCCAACGGATTGGATGCCTTGACCTTGGTTTTTAAAAGTTATATCCACTTGGGAAGGCTGCAAGTTGATGATGAAGTCATCGTCCCGGCCAATACTTATATCGCTTCCATTCTTTCTATTATCAATGCTGGTTTAAGACCAATTTTGGTTGAACCTAAACTTGATACTTATAATATTTCTGCTGAAGAATTAATTGAACGACTTAACCCAAGCACAAAAGCCATACTGGTGGTACATCTCTATGGTCAGTTGGCAGATATGGATGCGATAAATGCCATTGCAAAGTCTAAGAGGTTGCTGGTCATAGAAGATGCGGCACAGGCGCATGGTGCGATAGATGGTTCAAGGTTTGAAGCTCAAAGTTCAAAGTTTAGGAAAGCTGGAAACTTGGGTGACGCAGCTGCATTTAGTTTTTATCCAACGAAGAATCTAGGCGCTCTGGGAGATGCAGGAGCGGTCACCACCAATGACAGGGATTTGGCAGAAACCATCAAAGCGATGCGTAATTATGGCAGCTCAGAGAAGTACGTGAATGAGATGATAGGCGTTAACAGTCGGTTGGATGAACTCCAGGCAACATTCTTGAATGTCAAATTAAAACACCTTGATGAGGACAATGCTAAACGCCGAGCAATTGCAAAACGCTATCTTCAAGAGATTGAAAATAGAAAGTTGACCCTGCCGTTTTATAGTGGTGGGTTGGATCATGTGTTTCACCTGTTTGTTATACGAGTTGATGATCGTGTTGATTTTGAAACCTATTTGCAATCCCGTAATATTGGGTTTTTGATCCATTATCCAATTCCGCCCCACCAACAAAATGCTTTGTCAATGTTTAGCAAAAACTTATATCCTATTACGGAAGAGATCCATAAAACCATCGTCAGTATTCCTATGAGTCCAGTCATGACGGATGCTGAAATATCCACAGTTGTTAACGTTTTAAACGCTTATTAAGTGGGTAAATTCAATAATTATATCAATGAACACGTGTTGTTTAAGGTGGCCAATCTCAATACGGCAACCATAATCACAAAAATTGTTGCCGGTATTCTGACCTCTAAGGCTATTGCTATTTTTATAGGGGTGGAAGGTATGGCGCTTATAGGTAATCTCAGGAATTTCTTAGGGGCTATCCATTCCTTCTCCATTTTAGGAGTTTATAATGGATTGGTCAAATCGATATCAGAGGTTAAAAATGATGTTTTAAAACTAAGTCAGACCTTATCAACGGCATATTATTTAGGTTTTTTCTCTACCTTACTGATTGCTTTTTTGAGTTATTATAATGCAGAATCCATTAATGATTTCTTATTTGCGACTCATTATAATTATGCCTACATCATTAAGATCATGGCTCTGGCACTACCGTTCTACGCCCTGAACATGTTTAGCTTTGCTATAATGAACGGTTTCTCAAAGTATAAAATTTTACTGATCATCAATATAATTGGTCAGATTTTAGGCCTTTCAATTACCCTGATTTTAATCTATCAATATAATATTGATGGGGCCATGATTGCGGCGGTCATTGCACCTTCACTTATTTTTCTGATTACTTTTATCGGCTTTGTCAACCAGCGCAGCCTGGTGTCGTCGGTGAGAATATCGAACGTTACGCTTGGGGTGTTGAAAAAATTTGCACCATTTGCTACGATGGCCTTGGTGACTGCCATTGCCATTCCGATGGTATCCATTGTCATCAGGAACTATATAATTGATGAGGTTGGGATAAAGGAAGCTGGGCATTGGGAAGCCATGCAGCGCATTTCGGATTACTATCTCATGTTTATCAATTCGTTAATGACCCTATATTTTTTACCGAGATTTAGTGAGATCGAGAGCAAAAAAGAATTTAGGATGGAAGTCTTCAATTTCTATAAAACCGCTATGCCTATATTTGGAATGGGGCTGGTCATCATCTATTTGTTGCGCTCTTTTTTGGTGCCGCTCATGTTTTCAGAAGCCTTTAAACCGACCGAGGATTTGTTTTTATGGCAGCTGCTGGGCGATTTTGTAAAAGTATTATCCATAGTGATTGCCTATCAGTTTATCGCTAAAAAAATGTTTACGCATTTTATTATTATTGAAGTCTTTTTGGTGATCATCATGTATTTGTCCAGTGTTTATTTGATTGATATTTTTGGTGTCAAAGGTGCAGTCATGGGCCATTTTGTGAGCTATTTGATGCATTATGGCATTATTTTATTGATATTTGGAAGTTCGCTTTTTGGAGTGATTGCCAATACCAACGACGACTAACGCATACCAAAACATATATTGATATTGAAAAGAATATTCCAATATATCAACAGTAACCTGCTTCTCAAAATAGCATCATTTAACTCTGTTGCTGTTTTAACAAAAGTGGTGGCTGGGTTCCTTACGTCAAAGGCAATTGCTGTTTTTATTGGAGCGGAGGGATTGGCTTTAATCGGAAATTTAAGAAATTTTCTCACCACAGTCGAGTCGTTCTCCACATTGGGCTTTACAAACGGCATCGTTAAATATGTTGCCGAGTACAAAGAAGATAAAGCCAAACTTAATGAAGCTGTGGGTACGGTCTTGACTACACTTCTGATAACTGTACTCGTCATTTCCTTGATCATCTATTTTAATGCTGAAACTATAGACGTTTGGATTTTTGGTTCCCAGGAATCGTATGTTTTTATAATAAAGCTTTTAGCCCTTATGCTCCCTTTTTATGGGATGAATTTAGTATTGCTGGCAATAATCAACGGACTTTCTAGATACAAAGCTTTCGTTAAAATCAATATTTACAGCCAGGTTTTTGGGCTCTTAGTGACCTTGCTATTGATCTGGAAGCATCAATTGAATGGTGCATTGATAGCAGCTGTAGCGATTCCAGGATTGTTGTTTTTTGTCACTTTGTTCAGTTTTTTTGATATTAGACAATTTTTAAAGCCCGTCAAATTGTCGGGAATCAAACAGAACGTTCTTAAAAACTTCAGTCATTATTCTGTAATGGCCCTGTTTTCTGCAGCGGTCATGCCTTTGGTTTTTGTATTTATCAGAAATTATTTGATTGACCATGTCAGTATGAAAGATGCTGGATTTTGGGAAGCTATACGACGAATTTCCAATTATTATCTGATGTTTGTGAACTCCTTACTGGCCTTATATATTTTACCCCGATTTTCAGAAATAACAAACGCCTTCGATTTCAGAAAAGAGATCGGTCATTTTTATAAAACCGTGCTTCCCGTTTTCGGAACGGCTTTGGTGGTCATCTATTTTTTGAGATCATATATAGTTACCATCTTATTTACCAACGAATTCCAACCGGTTGAAGATCTTTTTATGTGGCAGTTATTGGGCGATTTCTTAAGAGTGATTGCCTCTGTTATTGCGTATCAATTGATCGCTAAAAAAATGGTCTCATACTATATTGGAATTGAGTTGTTTTCTCTCATTACTTTATATCTTGCCAGCATTTATTTTATTGATATTTATGGGGCAAAGGGAGCCGTTATTGCGCATTTTGTTAACTTCGCTCTTCATCTGATTGTTATTGCCACTGTTTTTAAGAAGCTGTTGTTTAGCAAACAAAATTTTGAAATATGAGCCAGAGTCTAAAATCAAAATATGTTGAATTGGTGATGTATTTGAAAAGAATATATTACAGAATGGCTTCTACTAATGGGCAAATCAACGGAAAATATAGGGCAGTTCAACCTGTAGTTATTAAAGGTAAAGGACAGGTGGTTTTCGGTCAGAATGTTCAATTTGGGGTTGTAAATTCACCTATGTTTTATAACACCTATGCTTATATTGAGGCTCGTACAGAAAATTCAAGTATTAGTTTTGGTCATAATGTGAGTATCAACAATCAATTTACAGTCGTTTCTGAATTGGGAGTTGCTATTCATGATGACGTTCTTATAGGCTTAAACTGTGCCATATACGACAGTAATTTTCATGACTTGGATCAAACAAATCGGAAGAACACTGATCCAAATCCCGAAAAGGTGATCATTGAGAGAAATGTTTTTATTGGTAACAACGTGACCATTTTAAAAGGAGTCACCATTGGTGAAAATAGTGTGGTAGCCGCAGGAGCAATGGTCTTACAAAGCTTTCCAGCCAATGTGGTCATTGGTGGTTCTCCTGCAAAAATACTAAAAGACCTCACTTAGTTTTTGCTCCAGGAGTCAAGATACTGTTTTGCAATATTTTTATATTCATGATTCCGACCAAAAAGCGTTCTTGTATTTTTGGAAATCATAAAATCTTTTCAGGATGTTCAATCAACAAAAATAGTTTTTCAGATGCAATGGCGATGTTGGTGGGTGAAGTTGGAATTGGTTTATAGTGCTGTTATGTCTGATGTCCATGATGAACACTTATTGGATCAGGTTAGTAGTCAACTCTTATGTTAAGTGATTATTGTAATTTTTTTCTGTACAAGAAGATATGACTCTAAGAGATAAATAACTTATGGTATAAAATTATTTACCGAGCAACCTCTCTTTTAAATAGATTTTAGTTCGATAATAAAATCGATAAGGGATCATCAAGGTATTGTAAAGTACTATGGAGCTGTTAGGGTTGTCAAACGTCAATTTATCTAATCCAAATTCTTCTATGTGTAGGTTGGAAACTTTTTTTAGAGCTTTTATTTTATCATTGGTGAGATTCCCCTTATGGATTAATTGAATCCACATAGGCTTAGAATCATACGTTATGATGTTATCAAGTGATTTCCAATCATTATGATCTTTTGAAATCACAGTTTTAAAATCTCGAACGGATTCCACTAAGCTTATAAACGGATTATATTGTGACCTGTAAGCTCTCAAATCTGTCTCTTTATTGTTAATACTGACTTGATACCCTTCAATTAAATCGATAATAGTTTTATCCTTTTCCACTGACAAGGATTGGATCGTATCAATAAAATCCTTAAGGATGATGTCGTCATTGTCCAATCGTGTGGTAATGATGTACTTATCGTTTTTGTTTAGCTGTGAGGTTATAAATTCAATCAATGCGCTTTGTAAAGACTTAAATCCATCAATAAATAAAGGATATATATTAGTGCCTTTAGTCGCAATGTGCTCAATTTTTTCTTTATAGACGGAAGGTGTTTGAGTATCGAAAAGAATGCACCAATAAAATTTTTGATTGGTTTGGTTTTCTACAGAGGGAAAGCAGTAGGTTTCAAATAATCTGAACCGCTCATGGAGCCATTCTTCTGTAATGACCTGTTGACCACTTTTGGTGTGTTTCCAATGTTCATTTTTAAGATTGAAACGTGTTATTAAAAAATGTTTCATTTTGATTTTTAATTAGGTTTCCAAACTTCAAGATACTTTTGGGCAATAGTAATATAATCATGTTCCTTTTCGATAAATGCGCGAGCATTTTTTGATATTTTCAATATGTTTTCAGGATTTAAAATCAGCCACTCCAATTTTGCTGAAATTTTATTTGCGTCTGGCAATGCATTGATTGCAACAGTATCAGCTTCTATATTGTAATAGTCTAACCATTCTTGTTCAGCACCAGTAAATACCACTTTGCCCTTTGCCATTGCCTCTAATGCATTATAACCTTGGTCGTAAGCATAAACCTGATCTAAGAGAATATGACAAGCATCATAAACCTTTATATAATCATTATATGGGATATCCTCGGTTCTTATCACTTTGACTTTATCTGGGAATTTATTCTTAATTATCTCAATGGCCTCGTCAAAGAACACATTTCCTTTTTTAATGTAGTTTTGTGAATTGACCCCATGAAAAATGATGATTTTATTGGTCATAGACAAAGGGATGAATTCTATTTTGTTGTAATTTATTGGATTTGGAACGAGTCCCAGGTATTTTGGATGGTTGAGTAAGGGTAAATGGTAATCAATATCTGAAGCAAGAACGCCGTTTACATGTTTAAAAATAAAATCATGTAGTTTGATAGCAGGTCTCTGAAGTTTCAAAAAAATGAATTTATAGTATTCTTTTAAATTTGGGTTTTCATGATATGGTGTTAAGATTGAATATTTGAACTTCTTATCATAGGCATATTTGACACTTAAATGATCTATTCCGCACGAAAGCAAGAACATTTTTTTATTGTTTTTAATTATCTTTTTAAGTAGCCAAATTTCGAGCGTCGCATTTGTTTTAATGCTGTTTTCGTTAATCAGTTGTACGGTGTCAAATTCCTTTAGTTTTGGTAAGAGTCTGTAAAACCTAATAGCGGACTCAATTTGTTGTAAATTTAAACCTGTCAGTCGGTTGATCAGTATTGAGAATAATTTTAATTTAGGTCGAGAGAAAATTGATGCGCCGTAATTGTAATCCACAGGAAACTGTTTGAATCCATCCTCTGTACCAACTAGTATAACGTTATGTCCTAGTTTGATCAATCCTTCTTTTAAGGAATTGTGCAAACGGCTGTATTCACCAATTAAAAGAATGTTCATTAATTGTATATTTGATTTTGTAAACTTAATCAAAATAAAAGTAGTTGATAGCAATGGATTCTTTGGCAGAACCTAAATTAAAAATATGTTTGGTGTCTATTTCTTTGGCTAAAGGAGGAGCTGAGCGTTCGACTGCTATTTTAACCAAGATGCTCCATGACGAGGGTTTTGACGTGCATATTGTGTTGCTCAATGATGTCATCGACTATGAATTCAAAGGAAAACTTTTTAATTTAGGAGTGGATAAAACAGGTTCTGATACGCCATGGAAACGGCTTCGTCGCACCCAAAAATTAAGAAAATATCTAATAAAGGAAAATTTCGATTATATCATCGATACCCGAGCGAGACGTTCAGTAGTGATAGAATGGATTTATTTGAATTATGTATATCTAAACCTAAAGTTCATTTATATCGTTCACAGTTGGAAACTTGAAAATTACCTAACCAAGAACAATTGGATGGCAAAATCAATGATTAAGAGATCCCATAAAATTATTGGAGTATCTAAGGCCATTTCTGAAAGGATCAATTCAGAATTCAAGACACAAAATGCACTGACCATTTATAATTCAGTTGAGAGTTTCAAGAAACAACAAAATGGAAATGAAATTCAGCAGCCTTATATCCTTTTCTTGGGCCGAATAGATGAAAAGGTGAAGAATTTGTCGTTGTTGATTGCGGCGTATAATCAATCACAATTGCCTAATAACGGGGTTCGACTTTATATAGTAGGAGATGGGGATGACAAGGATTTAGTGCAGCAAAAAATCAATTCGTATAAGCTCCAAAATCAGATCAAAATACTTCCTTTTACGGCCAACATTTATTTCATGTTAAAAGACAGCTTATTTTTGGTATTGACCAGTCGATATGAAGGATTTCCGATGGTTTTGATAGAAGCGCTTTCTGTGGGAACCCCCGTCATTTCAGTAAAGTGTAAAAGTGGACCATCAGAAATCGTTGATCACGAAAAAAACGGACTATTAGTGGAAAATCATAACCCTAAAGCATTAGCCCAAGCTTTTGACCGGTTTTTGTTGGATACGGATATCTACAACACATGTAAGTCAAACAGCAAACAAAGCGTAGCCCATCTTAATCAAAAAATCATTGGAGAGCAATGGTCAAATATCTTAAAGTCATGAAAAGAGTAGAACTTATAACCATCCCCAAAATTGAAGATACAAGAGGGAATCTCGCCGTTATAGAAAAAGAGTGTATTCCGTTCGAAATAAAAAGAGTGTATTATTTATACGATGTGCCAACCGGGGCCTATCGGGGAGCACATGCCCACAAAGAACAGAGCGAGTTATTGATTGCCTTGAGCGGTAGTTTTGAAGTGGTTTTGGACGATGGTTTTGAAACTCGAAGAATCATGTTGAACCAGCCCAATAAGGGCTTGCTCGTTCCTACGATGATGTGGCGTGAACTCGATAACTTTTCCTCCGGGGCCGTTTGTTTGGTATTGGCCTCTGATACGTTTGATGAAGCAGATTATATAAGGGATTATAAGGAATTCAAACTATTTAAAAGCACTTAAATGAATCCCTAAATGCTGCATTCGTTTTTTGAAAAAATGTAAACACCGAATCACACTGGTTGGTTGTTTTAATAAAAACTGCTGTTTTTTATTCAAATTGTTATAATCGATCTCTTTTTCAAATCTTTTAAAACTAGTGGGATCATTTTCCAATTTCGATAAAATGGCCATCGAAAATCGATTCAAGTCTATAAATTTTTTCAAACCTGGATTGACGGATTCAAATTGTACATAATTATCAAACCTAGGCTTATCCGCACGCTTGGTTCTATTGGAAAGACTCCTTTTAGCATAGCGATAGGTGACAAGCACTTTATTAATAAAAACAATTTTGTAGTCTAATCCAATACGTATCCACAAATCTGTGTCCTGTCCACTTTTTAGGGAAGTATCGTAAGTGCCAACTCTGTCGAAAACACTCTGGTGGACAACAGTGCTAGAGCTAGTCAACACTGTATTGATATAACTTGATTCAAAATAATCAACGATATAGATGTCTTTGTCTCTGATATCTTTGATAGAGTAAACTGAACGGATAACACCATTTGATGTTTCTATATTTACTGCGGTGGCAAATACATGATGGTCAGGATGGGATTTAATAAGCTGCTTTATGGTTTCAAGATAGTTTTCTTGCCAAATGTCGTCGGCATCCAAAAGTGCTAGATACGGTCCACTTGCTTTTGAGATGGCCGCGTTTCTAGCTGAGGAGGCGCCTCTATTGTCTTGTTTAAAATACTTGATTCTAGGGTCTGAAATTGAATTTACCACAGCCTCACTTCCATCAGTTGAACCGTCATTGACTACAATAACTTCAAAGTCCTCGAAAGTTTGTGCCAACACACTTTCTATTGTGGCCTTGATATGCTTTTCTTTATTGTAAAGCGAAATGATTATGGAGAAAAACGACATTTATTGTATGTAAAGAGTGCAAAGGTAACCTAATCTGCAGAAATCAAAAATGAATAATGAGGGTTTGCTAGAAAGTAAATTCCTCTTAAAATTGTTTCTGAATAACTTATAAATTATAGCTAATACATAATGAAGTCCGAGTCTTTTGAGCTTGAAAAAGATTCGTGATATTTTGGTGTAATCCTCTGGAATAAGCCCTTGTTTTAAAAGCAAGAACAAGGCATCAACCGACTCCATGGATTTCTTGAGAAATTGCTTGCTGTCTTCCAGGCCTAAATGGTATGTTGGGTTTTCAATATGTTCTACGTTTATGTTTTTTAACTTCAAGTTATAAGAAAAGAGGGTGTCCTCATGTCTTAAATTGGGTATGTTCTCATTAAAAGATACTTTGGAAAACACACTTTTATGAATTAGAAAATTTAAGGTTAAAAACGCTATATACGTATTCTTATTTCGCTCTTCTGAAGAAAGCACCTCACGTTTGTTGCCATATATCCAGCGCAGTAAATTAGTTTGGTCTGGTTTTTCTTCAGAATATAAAATGCCACCATAAATAACTTCTGAGTTTACCTTAATTGATCGTAGGTATTTGGGGATGAAATTTCTGTTTTTTGGTAAGACATCAGCATCTAGAAATAACAACCACTCAAAACTTGCATCCTTCGCCAATAGATTTCGAACCGCACTTCGGCCTATGTTCTGATTTAAAATATGGTAAGAGGTGTATTCTAAATTATTAATAGATTGGTTGGACTCAATAATGGCTTGGTTGGTAGAGCCATCATCATGAGCTAAAATCTCAAAGACAATTCCAGCTTCTGTAAGTTGCCGATGGAGATCTTTAACCAAAGGGATGATGTTATAATTGTATACAGGAATTAATACCGAAATCATTTAAAATGAATAAGAGATTTAAAAATACATTTTTTTGAAGGCTTTGAGAAGGTCTTTAGCACCAAAACTTAATATTGTATCAATTCCTAGCTGGAGTAAATCTATGAAAATTCTCGGGTTAAATGGGAGTTTATAACATATCTATGAGAAAAATAAAAAAAGGGTAAAAAGCACAAACAATCGTTTATAAAAATGCCTGATCTAAAATTGCATGTTTTTTTGTGGATACCTATTATTTTAGTGACTCGCCGTTAAAACATAGCTATAAGTTTTATGCGAACAAATTCAGGGCGCAGCCAGAAGATGCTGTTGCAAACGTCATTTTAGTCCTTGATGCGCATTTCCGAATGTTGCTCAGAATATTTTAAGAAAGGCATAGGTAAGAATCTTCAATATATATAAGTAGAAAACGAAGTAATTGGTAAATTAAATACTAATCTTCTTAAATGGTATAATAATTGTATTTTTTTGTTTTATGAAAAATATTTACCTCTTACTTTTCGGGCTTCTCTGTGTTTCAATTGTCAATGCCCAAAGGGAATTTCACGTATTTCCAAATGGAAAACCATCAGGCGATGGGAGTGTCTCCAATCCGTGGGATTTGCAAACTGCGTTGAGTCAAAAAGCCGATCAGGTTAATGGTGGCGACACAATTTGGTTGCATGAAGGTGTTTATACGGGGCAATTTGTGAGTACATTGGAAAGCACCGTGACCAAGTCTTTTGTGACTGTATCCGCTTTTAATTCAGATAAGGTGGTTTTAAATGGAAATATCCCAAATAATAAAGGTTATGTGTTGGAGGTTAGAGGGAAACAAGTGATTTTCAAGGATTTTGAGGTGACCTGCTTGGGTGATTTTTCAAGGGATAGCACTGATGGAAATTTTAAGGGAATTACCGGTATCAACCATATTTCTGGTGAAGACTGCCAGTTTATTAATCTTAAAATCCATAACATGCCTGGTTCCGGCATGGGTTCGTGGAAATTGACCGGAGGATCAAAAATAGAAGGGTGCATGATTTATAACAATGGTTATATGTCTAAATCTAGGGGTAGTGGGGTAGGTTTGTATGTTCAAAATCAAACTGAAAAGATTAGAGAGATCACCAATAATATTATTTTTAACAACTACTACAAGGGGGTCGAAATTTGGTCGGCAACCTCAGGATCCAAATTTGAATTTGTAAAAAACGTGCAAATGGCAGATAATGCCGTTTTTAACAATGGCTCGCCGTCTAAGACGTTTAAAGGGAATGTGATCATTGCATCCGATGATAATGAGGGAATCAATGTTGCAAAAAATATCACCTTAAAAAATAATGTGCTCTATCATAATATTGATTTTGAAGATAAAAATAATTTTGGAGATGGCACGTCTCTGAATTTGGGTTGGAATAGAAATGCACCAGTAAAGAATGTTGTTATTGAAAATAATCTGATTGTTGGCAAAAATAATGGGTTGAACATCTTGTTTGCTGAATCTCTGACTTTTAAAAATAATATCATATACACAGGGAATGTGCATTTGTATCCTTACGCCTTGGAAAACCATAAAAACTGGAACTTTGATTACAACACTTACTACACTCGACGCTCGGATGGTTTTAGAGTCCTCAAGCATAAAGATTACAGAATGGCCGATTGGCAAAAGAACTTTCAGTTGGATGCTAACAGTACGTGGAGCCTTATCAAAAATGCCGACTTTAAGCCCTATGAAAATATTGTTGCGTACGACAATCGACAAGGGACCTATAAAGTTGTCTTGATGAATAAAAATACGATTGAAGTAGCTGTTGATTTTTCGAGATACTTACTTAAAAAGGGAATGGCTTATAAAATTTATGATGCGGAAAATCCGAATAAAGTTATACTTTCAGGATCGTTAAATGAGTCTGGTCAAATTAACTTTCCACTTGGATTGACAGAGTTGGAATATCCTTTGCACAATGACGTTGCACAAAAAACTCCTACGAATTTTGGGGTGTTTATTATTGAATTTCAAAGTGGAGAAGCTTCTACTGGCACACGGACTTTTTTCAAACGCTTGATTGGTTGGTTAGGGTTTTGAGGCAATTAAAATTGTTTCTGGAGATTGGTAGCCTACAAATACGTCCTCTTTTTGTGGTGTAAACGTTGTCACCGACACTTCAAAACCAACCTGCTCCAAGCGTTCTTTTAATCCTTTGACGGAATAAATACGAACATGATCTTTCTGGCCAAAAGCTTCTATACGCTGTGACTCTGAAGTTTTTGATGCATCTTCGTATATAGCGCCATCCTTAAATGGAGTTTGTATATAACAGATTCCATTTGGTTTCAAAACTCGAATCAATTCTTCCATTGCTACAATATCTTCTTCTATATGTTCAAGGATATGATAGGAAATAATGGTGTTAAAATATGAATCCTCAAAGTCGATTTTTCTAATGTCGATGGAATAATCAGCCAAAAATTCATTTTCAAAATCCGTGCTGAAATAGTTCATGGATTTTATTTTTTTTAAAACTCTGTATAAGCTTCTCGATGGCGAAAAGTGTAGCACATTGCCTTTAAAAGCGTTGTCCTTTAAAAGTAAATTATATAATCTTCGCGTCCTGCTTCTACTTCCACAGGCTGGACAAAGTAAATCATCGGACTCCAGTTTTATGAATCGGTTGAGCTTTGTTTTGCAGATGTTGCAGTGGTGGTTATTTCCCAAGTATTTGATGGCAATAAACCATCTGAAAAGAAATTCGTACTTAAAGAGAAATTTTTGAGGAATGAAGGCTTTTGCGATTTTTTTTAAACCATGATACATCTTAATTGCCTTTACGTTGGACCACTTCAAAAACCTTATTTTCGTCACATTTCAGGGTTTTGCTCGGGTAACGTAACAGAAGTGCATAATCATGGGTGGCCATTAAAATGGTATTGCCATTTTTGTTGATTTCACGTAGGACCTCCATGACTTCAATACTGGTTTGCGGATCTAGATTTCCGGTAGGTTCATCGGCCAAAATAAGTTCGGGGTCATTCAATAATGCTCTTGCAATGGCAATACGCTGTTGTTCGCCGCCCGAAAGCTCATGTGGAAATTTAAAGCCTTTGGTTTTCATGGCTACCTTATCGAGAACTTTTTCAACACGTTCCTTGATTTTGTTTTTGTCTTTCCAACCGGTAGCTTTCAATACAAATTCCAAATTGCCATTCACGGTTCTGTCCGGCAACAATTTAAAATCCTGGAAAACAATTCCCAACTTTCGTCTTAAAAACGGAATGTCTTTCTCTTTTAAAGTGCGCAAATCGAAATCTACAACATGGCCTTCACCTTTGCTCAGTTCAAGGTCTCCATAAAGCGTTTTCATAAAACTACTTTTACCACTACCTGTTTTACCAATGAGATATACGAAATCGCCTTTTTTCATTTCAACGTTAACTTCAGACAACACCATGCTATCTCCCTGAAATATGGAGACATCTTTTAATTCTAAAACAGTTTGAGACATTTTTATGGATGAGTTTTTAAGAGTGGTAAATGTATTATTAAAATAATCAAATATCAAATATTTTAAAAATGAGTCGTACCATGTAAATACGGGATTCTTCCAAGAGTGGCTTCCGACACAATTAGGCTCTACAAAAATTATGAGGATTGAAGAGGAATAAAAAAAGCCGCAATTGTCTGCGGCCTTTTCCATAGAAGTGCAATATGCGCACTTTAAATTTAAATGATTCCTAAGTCTTCATAATAAAATACTCACTTAGGTTGGCTCGTGTTTTATTATTCCACGATAAGTTTTCCTTGCATCAAGGCGTAGTGGCCTGGGAAAGTACACATATAAGTGTATGTTCCTGGGGCTGGAGCGTCAAACTCTATAGTAGTGCTTTCACCACCACCTATCATTTTTGTGTGTACAATAAATTTGTCTGTCATATCAGCTGGGATATAATCGTTGTCTTTTGCCAATGCAGCAGCGTTTCCTACAGTAGCAACATCAGCATCTTGGGTAAGTAATGCCCAGTTATGCCCCATGACTTGTATATCCATTTTACCAACGTGCTTTAAAGTAAGTTTCACTTTTTGACCTGCTTTAACTTTAAGTTCTTTTTTGTTAAATTGCATTTGATCATTACCCTCAATGGTTAAAACAGCAACATTCGGATCTTCAGCTGGTGCTTTCTTCTCAACTTTTGTATCAGTTGTTGTAACAGGTGTTTCTTTTTTCTTGTCGCCACAGCTAAATGCAAGGGCTACTAAAAATACTAAGATTAACTTTTTCATTGTTATTTAGAATTTAAATTTATTTATTGCAAAATTAACTGCTATTTATAGGATAGCAAAATCATTCGAGTCATTTTTTTAAAAGCATTGTCAAAAACGGGTGAATTGGAATGTCTTCGGTTATTGTTTCGAAACTTAGAACTCCGAACTCCGAACTCCGAACTTAGAACTTAGAACTCCGAACTCATTTCTCAAAATTTCCAAATCAATTTGTATCTTTGCAGCCTTAAATAAAAACAAGAAATAATGCAAGACGGTTTATATGCGAAGTTCATCACTAACAAAGGTGATATTTTAGTGAATTTAGAATACAAAAAAACACCAGGGACGGTAGGTAATTTTGTAGCCTTGGCAGAGGGAGATTTAGAAAATTCTGTAAAGGCACAAGGGCAACCTTTTTATGATGGATTGAAATTTCATCGTGTGATTCCTGATTTTATGATTCAGGGCGGTTGTCCACAAGGTACTGGAACAGGAAATCCAGGTTACAAGTTTGACGATGAGTTTCATCAGGATTTAAGACATGATGCGCCAGGTGTTTTGTCTATGGCCAATTCTGGACCAGGGTCTAACGGAAGCCAATTCTTTATTACGCATATTGCCACCCCTTGGTTGGATGACAAGCATACGGTTTTTGGAAACGTTGTTGAGGGTCAGGATGTGGTTGATGCCATTGTGCAAGGTGATGTCATTGAGAAATTGGAGATCGTCAGACAAGGTAAAGATGCCCAAGATTTTAACGCTGTTGAAGCGTTTAGAACATTTGAAGGATCGAGAGAAAAACGCATTGCAGAAGAACGCAAAGCAAAAGCAGCTGAGCTTGATAAATTAGCCGCTGGGTTTGAGCAGACAAATAGTGGATTGCGATATAAAATAATTAACAAAGGCAACGGAAAAGCAGCTAAAAAAGGCAAAATGGTTTCTGTTCACTACAAAGGGCAGTTGGCCGATGGAACCGTTTTTGACTCTTCATACAAACGGAACCAACCTTTAGATTTTCAAGTGGGCGTTGGTCAGGTGATTTCTGGATGGGATGAAGGTATTTGCTTGTTGCAGGTAGGTGATAAGGCACGATTGGTCATTCCAAGTGATTTAGGTTATGGAGCACAAGGTGCGGGTGGCGTGATTCCTCCAAATGCTATCTTGGTTTTTGATGTGGAGTTAATGGATGTAAAGTAAGCAGTGAACCAACTTTTTTTTAAAAGTTGTGTGAATCGCTTATACTGAGCTTTGGTCGAAGTATCTCAGAGAACCAACTTTTTTTTAAAAGTTGTGTGAATCGCTTATACTGAGTTATGATCGAAGTGTCTCAAAGAACCAGCTTTTTTCTCAAAAATTTCTGTGAATCGTTTATACTGCTCATTACTGAATAGCGACAGATGTTTTTGTTTTGAATTTAATTTTGGAACTAAAAAATACAGTTAAGACATCACATGGCCGATAATTAATAACGCTTAAGTCAAAGTTTAAGATAAAAAAGTCTCGTTTTTTAATGGGACTTTTTTGTTTTGTCTTCACTCAATCGACTTGAGGATTAGGTTGAAAATTTATGCTTTTTGCTAAAAGTCTCTTAATTTGAATCCCAATAAGATAAGCTCATAGCTAAAAGAATAGATGTTTGCGATGTTGGTTTTTGATCAATTGATTTAAGGTTACGGAATTTTAAAACTCAATTGTCCATAAACATTAATTTAAGGGTTATGGAGTCTAAAACCTTACTCTGCAACCTGTCCACGATGCGGTTTTAAGGCATCTCTTAGTGGCCTCATCTGTTCCTCTGGAGTGATTATAAATGCTATCGCATGAAACTCATTGAGCGCTTCAAAACCGGTAGTAAGGTTCTTGTAGTTTTCGGCTTCGATATACTCATTTAAATGGATAGCATGGTGTTCTGCAATCTTAATACCTTCTGGACCTTTAAAGTCCCATATTAATTTTAGTTTACGCATCTGCAACGGAAATTCCCTTTTCCACAAAGTTCTTAAAATCTTTCATGGCCAGCAATGATTGTTTCTTAAATATTTTGGGTGTTAACCATAGTTTCATGCGCATGTTAAAATTTAGTGGCATACACTCATTTACACTTACCCATTGCGTTTGGTTTTGTGAAGTGGCCGTAAAAAAGTTGTCTTGGAGATGCTCCATGTCTTGTGTGGCGTAGGAGCAATGGATCTCATTGGGGAAGTTGACATGAGTGATGGTTTCAACCTGTTCTAGCTTGAATTCTCCAATCTCGTAATGCAATTTCATTTTTGCACCAAGATGACTTGGGGTGCCAGATAAGTGCTCTACTGAAACCAGACCGCGATGCCAATGGATCATGTTTTCTGTTATGCTAAACTTTTTGGCACAAACCTCTAAAGGAGCTTCAATTAGGATGTTTAGCGTATATTTCATTGATTAAAGGGATGAAAAAGTTATAATAAAGATACATTGGTTTCTAAAAAAAATATGTGTCCTTATGTTTAACGGTTAAAAAAACTGCTGAGATGTTATTTATTTGCTCTAAAAGTTTTTTTTTATGATAAATCTGTATTGTCAATTCTTGAATTGATTTTTATTATATGCCTATGGTTATACTAAACTAGGTTGTGTTTCGTTTGAAAAAAGCAACTTGTTTAATGCACTAATTGTATTATTTTTGCAACATTGTCATTCCGTTTTTTAACAAAAAGATGTGGCTGCCCTTTCAAAAGTCGATGGAACAGCCGTATTTTAAAATGAAGATATCAAATTAGCATAATGAAGTTAAATATCAGTTTACTATTGCTTTGGCTAACTGCCTTTGCAAATGCACAAGTGTCTCCTGAAGACGTATTGTTTACCATTGATGACGAACCCATTAAGGCAGAGGAGTTTATAAGGGTTTATAATAAAAACCTCGATTTGGTAAAAGATGAAAGCCAGAAGGATATTGATGGTTATCTCAATCTTTTTGTGAATTATCAATTAAAGGTCAAAGAAGCCAAGCGAATGGGATTGGATCAGGACATTAAATATATCAGGGAGTTTTCATCCTATAAGGATCAGTTGGTGAAAAACTATCTCTCGGATTCAAAGGTTACAGAGGGCTTGGTGAAGGAAGCTTATGACCGCATGGGCTATGATGTAAAGGCTTCTCATGTTTTAGTCCGTCTTGATGAAAACGAAATAGATACCTTAAAGGTTTACGAAAAATTATTAAAATTACGTGATCGAATCATCAAGGAAGGTTTTGAAAAGGTCAAAACTGAGGTGCACGATGGGAAAACTGTTTTTGCTGAAGAGTTAGGTTATTTTACCGCTTTTAAAATGGTCTATGAGTTTGAGAATGCAGCATATAAGACAAAGCCTGGCGATGTTTCAATGCCATTTAGAACACGTTTCGGTTACCATATTGTCAACGTGGAAGATAAAAGACGGTCACTAGGTGAGGTGACTGTAGCCCACATTATGGTTACGGCCAACGATAAGGACAGTTTATCTGATCCCGAAAAACGAATTCATGAAATCTATAAGAAATTAAAACAGGGAGAGGACTTTGAGTCCTTGGCCAAACAATTCTCTGACGATAAGAGTTCGGCAAACAATGGAGGGATATTAGCGCCGTTTACAGGCGGGCAATTAAGCGCTCCTGAATTTGAGAAGGTGGCCTTTACTATGAATGCTATTGGTGATGTTTCAGAACCGTTTAAAACCAACTACGGTTGGCATATTGTCAAACTATTGGATAAAAAAGGTGTGCCACCTTTCGAAGACGTAAAGTACGATATTGAAAATAAAATTTTGCGCGATTCGCGTTCCAGTCTGATCAATGCCACTCTGGCAAATGATTTAAAGGAAGATTATAGAATTGTTGTAAATCCTAACGCTAGGGGTTATTTTGAATCTATTTTGAATTCTGATTTTTTCTCATCTGCCTGGACCTTGCCAAAAAACTTTGAAAAAGATCAGGTGATATTGACCATTGAAGAGGACACTTTAAGATACGAAGATTTTGGGAAGCGCTTAATGAACATTCAAAAAGTATATGCAGGCCAAAAGATGCCTTTTAGAACAGTTATTGATAAAGAATATAAAAACTTTGAAGAGGATGAGATTTTAAAGTACCATAAAGATAATTTAGAATTTGTTAACGAAGACTTTGCACAAATATTAAAGGAATACAGAGACGGCCTGCTCTTGTTCGATCTTATGGAAAAGGAAGTGTGGAATGCCGCGGCGTCCGATACTATCGGTTTGCAGAAATATTATACGAAGCATAAAGACAATTATTTTTGGGAAGATCGGGTCGATGTGGTCATCGCTTCCGGAGCTAAGGAAAATGATATCAAAACCGTGGCCAGACTTTTGAGGAGAGGCCAATCGCCAGAAGATATCAGCAAAGAAATGAACACAGATAAGGAGCAAAAAGTTATGTTTACCACAGGAATCAGGCTTTCAAATGATCCAAGCTTGCCTCAAGATGGGATTTTAAGGACAGGAGTTTCTAGAGTTTATCGTCATAACGGGGCGTATCATGTAGTAAAAGTCAATGCCTTGCTCCCAAAAACAAATAAGACCTTTGACGAGGCGAAAGGTAAAATTATTAGTGATTATCAAAACACGCTGGAAGCCAATTGGTTGGAGGCGCTCAATGAGCGTTATGAAGTTGAGGTAAATGCTGACATTTTACAAAAAGTAAAATCTCAAATCCAACCCAAAATTGATTAAAAAAATAGTCCTTATACTGGTCAATTGTAGTTTTTTGGTCTCTTGCCAATTTTTCAAGCAGACTGATGATCGGACACCTATTGCAAGAGTTGGCGAATCTTATCTCTATAAAGAAGATATTGAAAATTTGGTGGCTGAAGGAACTTCAGTGGAAGACAGCACGCTATTGGTCAATGGTTATATAACCCGATGGGCGACACAGTTATTGTTGGTTGATGGTGCCAAAAGAAACTTGCCTGAAAACATACAGAACGAATACAATAAATTGGTCAATCAATATCGGAATGATTTGTACACTAAAGCCTACGTGGAAACCTTGGTCAAAAGAAATATAGATACTGCCGTTTCCTTATCTGAGGCACTAAAGGTTTACGAAAATAACAAGGAGTCCTTTAAACTTAATGAAGAGCTGGTGAAGTTAAGATATATCAACATCTCTCAAAACGCGCTCAATAAGGAGGAGGTTGAAAAACGATTTAAGAGATTTGAGCAAGACGATCAACAATACCTTGACTCATTAGGGATTCAATTCAGGTCATATTTTTTAAATGACTCCATCTGGATCAGGGCTGCCCAAGTCGCTCAGAAAATTCCAGTTGTGAATGCTGATAACAAAAAAGAACTGTTAAAAAAATCTAATTATATACAACTCAAAGATTCATTAGGACTATATTTGATCCAAATTAATGACGTCCTACAGCAAAATGATTACGCGCCGTTAGAATATGTAAGACCTACGGTCAATCAGATCATACTCAATCGTAGAAAACTGGAACTCATCAAGCAATTTGAAAAAGATATTACAAAAGATGCTATTAAAAACAATCAATTTGAAATTTACAACTAATCTTAAGCTTTCACTAAGCTTAATTGTTCTATTCTCCTATGCCTTTGCTTCCGCACAGGAAGTCATTGAAGAAGGTGTTGTAGAAAAGGAAATAGTTAAAGACACGACGGCACAAAAGCGGATCAAAGTAGATGGTGTAGTCGCTGTCGTAGGTGATTATATTGTTTTGGATTCAGATCTTGATAAGCAATTTGCACAGTTGGAGGCTTCAGGAGTATCTAAATCTGATATGCCTACCCGTTGCCAATTGTTTGGAAAATTACTCGAAGACAAATTATATGCACACCATGCTGTTCAAGATAGTATTGTGGTCAATGATTTGGAGATTCGTTCTCAGGTTGATCAACAGTTTGATTATATATTGGAGCAAATGGATGGCAGTTTGCCAAGAATGCTCAAATTCTATAACAAAGATACCGAAGAAAGTTTGCGTGAAGAGATGTTTGAAATCAACAAAAGCCAGCAACTTGCAGGTCGGATGAAAGAGAAAATCGTTGCTGATATTGAGGTAACTCCAGAAGAAGTACGACAGTACTTTAACGACATTCCTAAAGATGAGCGTCCGTTTTTTGGAACGGAATTAAAAGTCGCTCAAATTGTAGTCATTCCTAAAATTTCTGATGCTGAAAAGCAGAAGGTTATTGATAAACTGAAGGAGTTTAAGGAAGATGTGGTTGAAAGAGGCGCGAGTTTTACCTCTAAAGTTGTTTTGTATTCTGATGATGTGGCCTCACGTAGAACGGGAGGTTTATATACTCTGAACAGAAAGCGCCCGCAAATGGTGAAGGAATTTAGAGATGTTGCATTTTCTCTGCAGGAAGGTGAAGTCTCTGACCCATTTGAAACAGACTTTGGATTTCATATTATTTATTTGGAAAAAATAAGGGGACAGGAGTATGATGTTCGGCACATCTTAATGCGTCCAGAGGTCACTCCGACAGCCATAAAGGAAGCTAAGGAAAAGATCGATCTGATCCGTAAGCGTATAGTGGATGGCGAAATTTCGTTTGCACAGGCGGCAAGAGAGTTTAGTGACGAAGAAGAAACTCGAAATGACGGCGGACAGTTGATAAATCCTCGTACACAGGATTACAGTTTTGAATTGACCAAGATGGATCCAGAACTTTATACACAAATTGAAAGTCTGAAGGATAATGAAGTCAGTTTGGTGCTTCAGGATGAAGACCGAATCAATCCGATTAAATTTAAACTTTTGACCGTTACGGACAGAGTAGATGGCCATGAAGCCGATTTTGCCAAAGATTATCTGAAAATTAAAAACTTGACAGAGCAAGATAAACAATTCAAGGCCATTGAAAAATGGGTCAATGAGAAAGTGATGGACACCTATATCAATATTAATGGCGAATACAGAAATTGTGAGTTTGAAAGTAATTGGTTAAAAAAGGAATAGTATGTCTGACGTTGCTGCGGTAGAACAGTTTGTAAAAAAATATAAAGCTTTAAAGATTGAAATTGCCAAAGTAATTGTAGGGCAGGATGAGGTGGTCAACCAAATCCTGATTTCAATATTTTCTGGCGGCCATGCCCTGCTGATTGGCGTTCCGGGGTTGGCAAAAACATTAATGGTCAATACTATTGCCCAAGCTTTAGGGCTTGATTTCAAGCGTATCCAATTTACACCAGACTTAATGCCAAGTGATATTCTTGGTAGTGAAATTTTAGACGAGAACAGACAGTTTAAGTTTATCAAAGGTCCCATCTTTGCCAATATTATTTTAGCGGATGAGATCAATAGAACTCCACCCAAAACGCAAGCTGCCTTGCTGGAAGCTATGCAGGAACGCTCGGTTACTGTGGCGGGTCACCATTACCAGCTAAGTTTGCCTTATTTTGTATTGGCAACTCAAAATCCAATTGAACAAGAGGGAACCTATCCTTTGCCAGAGGCACAGTTGGATCGTTTTATGTTTGCTATCTACTTAGAATATCCTTCTTTTGATGAAGAGGTTCAAGTCGTCAAATCAACAACTACTGATATAAAATCGACGGTCAATTCGTTATATTCGGCCCAGGAAATCAGTGATTTCCAAAATTTGATCCGTCGTATTCCAGTAGCAGACAATGTTATTGAATATGCCGTATCCATGGTTGCTAAAACTCGTCCAAAGGATTCTTCAGCTACAGGATTGGTAAAAGAGTTTGTCGATTGGGGCGCGGGACCAAGAGCTTCTCAGAATCTAATTTTGGCAGCCAAAACACATGCCGCTATTAACGGTAAGTTTTCTCCAGATATCGAAAATGTCCAAGCGGTGGCCAACGGGATTCTCAGACATAGAATCATTAAAAACTATAAGGCAGAAGCTGAGGGAATTACAGATGAACAAATTATAAAAAGTTTGTTTTAATGAATTTAAAAATTTTTATCTTACCACTTATTTTCCTGCTATCTGGTTTTGTGTTGATCCTTTTGGGGAGTCTGTTCAAAATAATGCACTGGCAGCTTGCGGTAGAATTGTTAATTGCCGGAATGGCTCTTGAAGTTATTTCTTTGGTTATGATCATACTAAAGCTTATCAAGATTTATAGATTGAAAAAGTAGTTGAGTTTTTCAGCGCACCAGTTTAACATTAATATATTTTCATCTTCACCCAAAATAAAAAATCTATTGTTGAATATACTTCAGCCTATTCCGATGGCTAACTATCTTTATAAGCTCTGATTAAATTGTGATTGCTGACTGCTTGAAGTACTTTTCAGGAAAGTGTTTAGTTTCTGTTGCCACTGATTTAATTTTACCAATCCTATACTTTTTATGAGAAACCAATCATGGGCAATGGAAGTAAACTTCCCGTTCACAAAAATGTCATACAATAGAAATTTCGGATATGATATTTTAACGCTTCAAAAATTATGAATATCGCGATATAAAACACTTAAAAGTGTTATTTGTCAAATATAATTCAATACATCTTAGATATCATTAGAGATTTTTAAAAGTCTCTTTAATTTTGTAAATTTGCACTCCGAGTCCTCGGAAAAAAATAAACATCAACCCTTAAAATATACTCTATGGCATTTGATATTGACATGATTAAAAAAGTTTACAAAACTATGCCTGAACGTGTGGACAAAGCGCGTCAGATTGTTGGTAAGCCTTTAACTTTATCTGAGAAGATTTTATACGCCCACCTGTGGGATGGCAATCCAACAACCGCTTTTAAAAGAGGTAAAGATTATGTAGACTTTGCACCTGACCGCATTGCGTTGCAGGATGCTACAGCACAAATGGCACTGTTACAGTTTATGCAAGCAGGAAAGCCGAAAGTTGCAGTACCTACTACAACCCATTGCGATCACTTGATTCAAGCAAAACAGGGCGCAGCTCCCGACTTGAAACGTGCCAATGAAACCAGTAGTGAGGTTTTTGAATTTTTGGCGTCAGTATCTAATAAATATGGAATAGGTTTTTGGAAACCTGGTGCAGGTATTATTCACCAAGTCGTTTTAGAGAATTATGCATTTCCAGGAGGAATGATGATAGGTACCGATTCGCATACGGTTAACGCGGGTGGATTGGGAATGGTGGCTATTGGTGTTGGTGGTGCAGATGCTGTTGACGTGATGGCCGGGATGGCGTGGGAATTGAGATTTCCTAAGCTGATTGGAGTAAAATTGACAGGAAACTTGAACGGCTGGACGGCCTCTAAAGACGTGATCCTAAAAGTGGCCGGTATATTGACCGTAAAAGGTGGTACCGGTGCCATTGTTGAATATTTCGGACCTGGTGCAAAGAACTTGTCCTGTACAGGAAAAGGCACTATTTGCAATATGGGTGCTGAAATTGGAGCTACAACCTCTACATTTGGTTATGACGACTCAATGGAGCGTTTTTTAAGAGCGACCGACCGAAATGAAGTGGCTGATGAAGCTAATAAAATCCGTGAGTATTTGACTGGTGATCCGGAAGTTTACGAAGATCCTGAAAAATATTTTGATCAAGTGATCGAAATTGATTTGGATACCTTACGTCCACACCTTAATGGTCCGTTTACACCTGACTTGGCAACACCAGTTGGACAACTTGGTAAACTTGCCAAAGAAAAAGGATGGCCAATTAAAGTAGAATGGGGCTTGATCGGATCATGTACCAACTCATCTTATGAAGATTTAACACGTGCGGCTTCCATTGCGAAACAGGCCGTGGATAAAAATATCAAAGCAAAATCAGACTTCGGAATCAATCCAGGTTCTGAGCAGATCCGTTACACTGCAGAACGTGACGGTATTTTGAAAATATTTGAAGATTTGGATGCCACCATTTTCACTAATGCTTGTGGTCCTTGTATTGGTCAATGGGATAGAAGTGATTTAAAAGGTGATGAGAAAAATACGATTGTACATTCGTTTAATCGTAACTTCTCAAAACGGGCAGATGGCAATCCAAACACACATGCCTTTGTAGGGTCTCCAGAAATGGTGGCTGCTATTGCTATTTCGGGACGTTTGGATTTCGATCCGATGAATGACGTCTTGATCAATGAAGATGGGGAAGAAGTGAGATTGGACCCGCCACAAGGTATTGAATTGCCACCAAGAGGTTTTGATGTAGAAGATGCAGGATACGTTGAGCCAGTTAAAGATGGTAGCAAGGTAGATGTGTCGGTTAGTCCAACTTCTGAGCGTTTACAATTATTGGAACCATTTAAACCTATAGGAAATAAGATAGTTGGTGCAAAACTATTGATTAAAGCTTTTGGAAAATGTACAACAGACCATATTTCAATGGCTGGACCATGGCTGCGTTACAGAGGACATCTGGACAATATCTCCAACAATATGCTTATTGGTGCGGTAAATGCTTTTGGTAAGAAAACAAATTTTGTCAAAAATCAATTGACTGGTGAGTATGGAGGCGTTCCTGATGTTGCAAGATACTATAAAGCAAAAGACGTTCACTCTATTGTTGTGGGCGACCACAACTACGGTGAAGGTTCTTCTCGTGAACATGCTGCCATGGAACCAAGACACTTGGGTGTGGCTGCAGTATTAGTGAAATCTTTTGCACGAATCCACGAAACAAACCTTAAAAAACAAGGCATGTTAGGCTTGACTTTCGCCAATGAAAATGATTACGATTTGATTCAGGAAGATGATACCATCAATTTCTTGGATTTAGATCAATTTGCACCAGATAAACCGCTTCACTTAGAGTTTGTTCATGCCGATGGCAGTAAAGATGTTATCAAAGTAAACCATACTTATAATCAACAACAAATTGATTGGTATAATGAAGGTTCGGCTTTAAACTTGATTAAGAAGCAAAACCTTTCTTAAGCATTTAGCCTTTTTATATTAATAAAACTCCCAATAATCTTGGGAGTTTTATTTTTTAGTGAAACCCAAAACTCAAAAGCGAAGCGCATTGGGTTTTGATGGCTGAACTAATCCCGCTTTTGGGCGGGATCTAAACCCAAAACTCAAAAGCGAAGTACATTGGGTTTTGATGGTTGAACTAATCCCGCTTTTGGGCGGGATCTAAACCCCTATCTGCCGACAGGCAGGCAAAACTCAAAAGCGAAGCGCATTGGGTTTTGCTGTTTCGATTGCTGTCGCGATACCCTCTCTCAATGAATCAGGATTCGCCGATTTAAGTTTTAATCTATCATTACAGCAAGGGATTGTCACAAAAATATCTATTTTTATAACCATGAAAATCTCAAAAAACCAACGTAATAATATTATCTTTCTTGTGATCATTTTGCTGATCATTATCCCGCAAACGCGACAGCCGATTCAAGTTTTTTTACAAAAAGGGTTGGCCATGTTCAGTCCATCGGTGATTGACGAAGAGGACCGTGTTGTTTTAACAGATTATGACTGGCAACTTGTAGATGAGAACGGCTTTACCTATAACTTTAACGACGCCAAAGGAAGAGTAGTCTTTATCAATTTCTGGGCAACCTGGTGTCCACCATGCATTGCCGAAATGCCAAGTATGGAAAAACTGTATCAAGACTATAAGGAGGATGTCGATTTTCTTTTTGTTTCTAATGAAACCCAAGAGGTCATTTCCAAGTTCAAGAAGAAGCATGACTATGAGTTTAGGGTACATGCTTCTGTAACCCCAAATCCGGTGCAATTGGAAACTTCCTCCATTCCGCGGACCTTCGTTTTAGATAGAGATGGGAATATTGTTATTGACAAAACGGGTGCGGCAGATTGGAACAGTAAAACGGTTAGGAGATTATTGGATGATCTGTTACAACTTGAATAACACTTTGAAAAAAGCCTTTATGAAAGCCATTGAAAAAAGAGACTTCATAATAGCGAGGTCTTCAGGGAAAGTAGTCTCTTCGTCCAAAAACCGAAACATGGTCTTTATGTCATTTTTTGAATAAAAGCTTTCAAAAATCCACACGCCTTTTTCGTTTTCATCGTGAAGTACTTTTAGGAAAATCTTGTCGTAAAATTTAAATTTCTTTTTGAATAATTGGTGTGAGGGTCTTTTTCCTGCTTTGATATTTTCGATCACTTTGGACACATTCTTTTCTGTATGTTTAAAAGAATAGCCGGTTGAGCCCTTGACCCATCCACCTCCGGTACCAATTTTAGTGATGTTTTCTGTGTGATCGTTCCAAAAAGGGAAATCGGTCATCGGAATATTGCCAACTTCAGTTTCCAGAATTTTAAAATTGGTTAAATGGTATTCGGTTTCGAGATACTTTTTCAGTGCCTCTTCATAAACCTCGGCTTCAACCAGAAATGGTGTGAAAAAGGTGTATTCCACCAATGCCTTGGTTTCAGAGATAGGCAGGACATAGATGAAACTTGTCGAATCTTTATATTGAAACCTATAGTCCATCATGGTAAAGGCCCCAGGCTGAAAGCAAGGCGATTCGGTTTCAATGACCCAGCCTTGAAAATGTTGATGGATTAAAGTGTAATGAGATTGTTTTAGATAAAACTCTCTAGGAACTCTACTGTCGAACACATGTTTTGCCGAATAGGTTTGGGTATTGCCAATGACTTTTAAATCGACCGAATCTTCAATTTCTTGAACGGTATCCAAAATGAACTTGAAATTATCTTTTGATAAAAGCTTCTTTTTGGCCCAATTGTAAAACTCAAGGGATCTGATGGTTTTGTAGTTATATTCCTTCAGTGGAAGTATAAGAGACACCTCGGAAGATTCAAATTTTGCAGTATGCCAAACTTTTTCAACAATGGAGTCAAATTTTCCTTGGCCCTGTTCCCAAAAGCTCCAAGTTTTATCATTTTCAGATTTATCGGAGGGATCAATCAGACCAATGCGGTAAGTGTCAAAATAGGAGTCTTTGGATATTTCTAATGCTAATTGCAAACCGGCAAGTCCATTTCCAATGATGATATAATCAAAATGGGTGTCGCTCTGCATATCTGACCTATCGATTATTTTTTGAAATATTTAAAAGGAACGATGAGCATACCAAAACATTCTCCATCATCTTTTCCCAAATGCTTGTGGTGCATCTTATGGGCGCGTCTCAGGCCTTTGGCATACCTGTTATTGGCATTTCTAAAGATTTTAAAACGTTGGTGGATGAAAATATCATGGACGGTGAAATAGGCAATTCCGTAGGCTAAAATTCCAAGGGCAATAGGAAGGCAGTACCATAGATCTTCATAGCTCCAGAGATAGAACAAAGTCATACTGACCACGGCATAAAAGAGAAAGAAGGCATCATTCCGTTCAAACCAACTTTTATGGTCTTTTTTATGGTGGTCCTTATGAAGACTCCATAAAAAACCATGCATAATGTACTTATGGGTAAACCAGGCATTGAATTCCATAATGGCAAAAGTGCCGAAAAATATAAGTATCCAAAGAAAAATTTGCATGATCAAACTTACATTAAATTGAGTTGATATTTGACATAACTTCGGGTCAAAAGTTCAAATTTCTTGTAATTTGGTACCCGAATGCGAGTTGACTTAATATCAAGTGCTGGTGTGCTTTTTAGTTTTTTGAGGAGTTGATTATAGTAACGATAGGCCATGAATACTCCAAATTTCGCTTCGATTGGAAGTTCTTTTATACCTTCAAAACCCATCGCAAAATCATTTTCAATTTCCTCGATAATACGTCGTTTGGAGGTTTCATCCAAGTGATTCAAGTTGGTGTTCGGAAAATAGGTCCGACTCAAGTCCTCGTAATCCGCTTTTAAATCCCTTAAGAAATTGACTTTCTGAAATGCAGAACCTAAACTCATGGCACTGTCCTTTAGATGATTGTACTTTTCTCTGTCACCCTTCACAAAGACTTTCAGGCACATCAATCCCACCACATCGGCAGAACCATAAATGTACATTTTATACTCCGCGTCCGTCAAATAATCGTTTTTATGTAGATCCAATCGCATGCTATTCATAAAAGACATCACCAAATGCTTGTCAATACTATATTTGTAATAGGTTTCTTGGAAGGCGTTCAAAATGGGGTTTAAACTGATTCTTTGCTCGAGTGCCAGTTCCAGATCTTCTTCAAAACGATTGAAAAGGGCTTCTTTATTATAATTGTGAAAAGAATCTACAATCTCATCAGCAAAGCGTACAAAGCCGTAAATATTGTAAATATCCTGTCTGATACTTTTGGCCAACATTTTGGTGGCCAAAGAAAATGACGTGCTGTACGAGTTTGTAACGGCCTTACTGCATTGATGTGAGACAGTATCAAATAACGCTTTCATGGGCTTTGAGAGTATGATGTTTTTTTATAAGTTCTGATACGAGTTTTCCAGAAATCAAAGATGGTGGTACTCCAGGACCAGGAACTGTAAGTTGCCCCGTAAAGTATAAGTTGTTCACTTTTTTACTCTTTAATTTTGGTCTTAAAAAAGCCGTTTGCATGAGCGTGTTTGCCATGCCATAGGCATTGCCTTTGTACGAGTTATAATCGTTTATAAAGTCCTTAACGCAAAAGGATTCCTTAAATATAATATTATTTACGACGTTTTGCGAGGTTAAATTTTCAAAACGCTCCATGATTTTGCTGAAATAAAGCGACCTTAATTCGGCTGTGTCCTCTAAACCAGGTGCCAACGGAATTAAAAATATACCCGCTTCCTGACCTGCGGGAGCCACGCTTCTATCCGTTAAAGATGGGAAACTTGCGTAAAACAGGGGGTTTTCTGGCCATTTTGGGGTGTCATAGATCTCTTTGGCATGTGCCTCAAAATCCACATCAAAGAATAAAGTATGATGATTAACGTTTTTAATTTTTTTATCAAATGCCACGTAAAATAGGAGAGACGATGGCGCGAATACCTTCTTCTCCCAATAGGCTTCGGAGTATTGGCGGTATTTTTTCTCCAGTAAGGTCTCCGCATGATGGTAATCTGCTCCGCTCAAAACAACATCGCAATTATAGATTTCGCCATTGGATATAATGTTGGTTGCTTCACCATCGGAAACCATAATCTTATCGACCGAACTTTCTGTTTCAATAGTCACCCCTAAACTTTTAGCGAGCTGCTCCATGGCCAAAATGACTTCATACATGCCCTTTTTCGGATGAAAAGTACCGATTCCAAAATCGGCATAATTCATAAAACTATAGAAGGATGGTGTATTATCAGGTTTTGCACCAAGAAACAACACTGGAAATTCGAGAATTTTAGCCAGACGATCGTTTTTAAATTCTTTACGAACATCTTTTTTTATGGTGCTAAAAAATTGATCTAATTTCTTGATGGTCACTGGGGTCATGAGCTCAAACGGTGTGATACCTGGTCGATATACTAAGTCCTTAATGGCAACCTCATAATTGTGTTGGGCGTTGGCAATGAATTTTTTCAATTTTTGGGAACTCCCAGGTTCTTCTTTTTCAAAAGTCTCACAAATTTTATCCAAGCTGTCTTCAATAGTAATGAAATCGTCCTTCGCAAAATAAACGCTGTAGGCAGGATTTAGTTTTTCCAGTTGATAGAAATCAGAAGGGTGTTTTCCAAAATCGGCAAAAAATCGTTCAAACACATCAGGCATCCAATACCAGGTTGGACCAATATCAAAGGTAAAACCATTTTTCTGGAGCTGTCTGGCTCTGCCCCCAATAGTCTTGTTTTTTTCAAAAATGGTGACTTTATGGCCTTCTTTTGCAAGATAGCACGCTGCAGATAATGCAGAAAACCCAGAACCGATAATAGCAATATTTAATTTCATTGTTTAACAAAAGTAAATAAAAGTTAAACAAAAAACAATTCTAAAACGTTAAATTCTTGCAATTAAACTGTCAATTGTTTTAAATGTTTTGATCTGATTTGGTAAACCCTTAGTATCAATATGTTGTGCCATCTGACCAAGAATCCATAATTCATGGTTGTTATCTTTTAAAAGTTGCGTATAAAATTCGTTGAGATAATTGGAGAGCTCCGCTTTTGGTGGGTTGACCGTAAAATAGGAAATAAAGGTGACGTTTTCATAATAGGCCAGAACATCTGTTAAACTCACTATGGGAACACTAGAGCCTAAAAAGATGGATCGTTGTCCCTTCGCTACAAGTTCATAATTTACAAACATGAGGCCAATCTCATGGATCTCATGATCTGGGAGAAAAAGAACGAAGGCATTGTTGTGTTCTATTTTGATTTTGGATTGTAAAAGCTCGGTGTTAACCAAAAGCTTTTGTTTAATAAGTGATGAAATGAAATGCTCATGCGCTGGGGTGATGGTGTCCGTTTGCCACAACATGCCTATTTCTGAAAGGAAAGGAATAAAGACTTCATAAAAGAGTTGACGAAACGATTTGGTTTTAATGAGTCCATTATAGGTTTCATAAAAAAGTTCCTGATCAAAATCCAGCATTGCTAACTTTAACGTATTGATAGCGTGATTTTTCACATGGCCTTCGCTCGCCAATTCTCTAACTTGATCGTGTATTTCCGACGTTTTAAGAGATGCAATTTTTGAAATTTTCAGTCCATTATTATTTAGAAAACTAATATTTAGTAGCTTTTGAAGATGTCCTAAATTATAAAATCTAATATTGGTATCCGTGCGTTCAGGTTCGAGTAGCTCATAACGTTTTTCCCAAATACGGATGGTATGTGCCTTTATTCCTGTAAGGTTTTCTAAGTCCTTAATGCTAAAGATTGTTTTAATGTTGTTCATTCTTTTATGAAAAATATAGAACAAAATTAAACTAAATTATGACATGACGGAAAAGGAATGTGTTTTAAAGGAAGATTTTATTAGAATGGATGGTAAATTGTGCGCACGAGAAGACTCGAACTTCCACGATCTAAGCGATCACCAGCCCCTCAAGCTGGCGCGTCTACCAATTCCGCCACGTGCGCAAAAATAATAATCAATGGATTTGAATGTTGAGCAACTGCTCTGCTTTCGGTGTTTTGTTTGGTATGCAAAACTAAATCCAAATGAACTTTAGCGGTGCAAATATAAAAAATCAAATAATTTAATTACGTTATTTTCAATTTACTTTTCGAATGAGATCATTATAATGTGAATAAAGCTTGGCTGTTCAAAAAAGTGAGCTGAATGGAGGTTGACAATCCGTTTTGGCCATATCGGCGATTTAACCCATAAATCATTTGCTTTTAATTTATTAGAACTTGCGAATGGTGTCCAAAATTGAAAATCGATAAATTTCTTTACAGATAATCTTTTACTTATATGAGAAAAGATATCGCATTGGTTATCTGTAAGTTTATGAATGTAAAATTGAACTGCTATGGGTATGGGAGCTTTTAATAAATTTTTGACCATTTTTATAATCATTGCAATGTTGTCATGTGATCTTGACAAAAATAATTCTCCGGCTCATAATGATTCCGAGATTTTGATTCCTGAAAAAATAGAACTATCCAAAGCAACTGTTTATGAAGAAAATAATAATCTTGATGGGGAAATTGGAACTACCGTTCGTACTGATTGGGTTGATGATGGAATGAGTGAACATTGGAATTTAGACCATCCAAAAAGAAAGGAGAATTTGTTTGTAGCTTTTGACATGACGGAAGATCAGATTCAGAGTTATGAAAATGCCTTACAAGCATGGAAAGAATCTGAAAATGACGACGCTTTTATTTTGCTTTCTGCCAATGCTAAAATAAAAGAAGAAGAACGCATTTTGAAAGCAATCCTGGATGACTCGCAGTACAGGCTTTACAAAGAATGGTCTATGAACTATCATTTGGGAAAATAGAACATCTTTATAGATCCTAATTTTTGCCAATACCGAAGCTTGTTTAATTTCATGTGCTTCAATCGAAATTTCTCTGTTTTTTATAAACTATGAACAGCTCAGAGGCATTTTATCCAACTAAAAGTAGTTAATGACTGACCATTCATAAAGATTCTATATTTGAATTAATCTTTACCCAAATGAGAATTTGGAAATTAAATAAGAGGCCATCCTCTGGTATATCGATTGAAATCTCAAGGAATTAAACAAAAAATGCTTAAATTTAATGGAATTCATAAATATTAAACCGTTCTTAAACAGCTTTTTCGGGTTAAAATTTTGATTGAAAGAGCCTAAATTTAGGAATTACTAATATTAACTTTAGAGAGCACTACGGTGTGCTTTAATTCAAATTCCAATTAACTAAAAAGTATAATTATGGCAGAGATTAAAATTGACAGGAAAAAACCAGTTTGGCCTTGGATTCTCTTAATTCTGGTCGTATTGGGAATCATTGCGTATTTAGTTTATGACAGTCCAGAACGTGATGACCATATTGATGACATTGATGATGATGTTACCAATGAACATGTGATAGATTCTGATGGTGGACAATCAGGTACAACAGGCGCCTATAGGGCCGGAACAGCTTATGACCAATACACTGCTTTTGAGGGGTCAATTCGTGATTCTACGCGTATTGCAATAGATTCATCCTACACCAAAAAAGCCTACTACAATTTGAGCAAAGCGGTAGCGAAAAAGGCTGATGAACACAACGTGGAAGAATCACAGGCTTTAATTGATTTAAGAAACTTTTCAATGTTGATCACTAAGGTTTCCAGTCCACTGAGTAGCGCGGAATCGGCTAAGAACTTTAAAACAGCCAGTGATAAGGTGGCAAAGGTATTGGAAGATATCCAAATTAAGAGTTACCCTGAATTGCAGTCGCAAATTGCAGATTTAAAACAAGTGACTTCAGAGATGGATGGCTATATTAGTATGGATAAACAACAGGATAACATTACTCAGTTTTTACAAAAGAGTAGGGATGTGCTAAAAGCGATGAACAAGTAAAGTGAGGACTTTGACCCAAATTAATTACCTCTCAATTTGTTAAATTCTCTAATGGTAACATATCTATTCATTGGCTCGAACGAGGTCCCGTTGTATAGGATATTGACTTTCGTGAAATGGTCGTGGTGGCCATTTTCTGGTCAATGATATGATTTCGAACCTTGGTATCTATTTACATTAACAACTAAATTATGTTGACATAAACGTCGCATATGAAGAGCACGTTTATAGAAAAACAGACATTTCTGAAAAATGGAATGGCATGGCTTGAAGTAGTGAGAAACAAACTATAGTGCAGACGAATGCAGAGGAAAATGAGGAGTCATAAATTCCGAATTTGTGAAGAGGGATGAAAAATGCATCATATTCCCTAGAAAAGAGGAAATTTACCAATGGTGGGTTTCCTCTTTATTTTTTTTCTATTATATACTTTGAAAATCAAGGTTTTGGATCTGATTGTGGCCTTGTAAAGAGCCATGTTTTTGGTTTAGTGGTTGAGATCTTAATCTATGTTAATCATCCCGCTGTTATCATCATATACTTGAAATTTTAAATGCTTCGACGAGTAATGAATTTCAATAGAAGTTGCTTATGTTAATGATTATTTTAAATTTGTAAATCATTTATATAAAACCAACCATGACTAAAACTACTTTATCGGCTATTGCTTTTATGGCAATGGTAACTTTTAATATTCAGGCTCAAAACACGGAGATTGTTTTGACCCAATCTACCGGTGAAATATTTATTGCTAATGGGGTATCGTGCGACGGAGGTGATAATTCATGGTATCGAGAATATATGCTTTCGGATGAAGGTATAACAACTGACGTCAAACTTGTGGGTGTCGAATTTGGATTACAGGGCATTCAATCTGACGAAGTATTGGAAGTTTATGCTTATAATTTTGAAGGTTTTCCCGCTGGTTTTAATGCTGCCAATCCACCGACTCCTATTGCATCTGGAAGGGTAACCGTTGGTTTGGATGATATTGATACCATAATTAGAGTTGACTTCGATAGCCCAGCTTTAGTTTCTGCAAGCTCAAGTATTGTGGTTAGTGTGGTGCAGCCAACTTCATCTGGAAATCAATTGTTTTTAGGTGCAACGCCTGGAGAAACTAAAGGAGGATTTATAAGCTCCATCCACTGCGGGATTGAAGGCGAACCGCTGCCGGTAGCTACTATTGGATATCCTGATGCACGACATATGATTAATCTGGTAGTCGTTGACGAAACACTTTCTTTAAGTAATAGTCAAATTGAAAAATTTGCTATCTATCCGAATCCTACTAGTGCAAGAGTTATGTTAAAGGCTCCTTCGGGATTAGAAGTAATTAATGTGAACATGTTTGATGCGTTGGGAAAGAATTTGCATGTACAATATAGGAATGAGATAGTAGAGACAGATAATTTGAGTCCCGGGGTTTATTTACTGCAAGTTGATACATCGCATGGTTCGTTCACAAAAAAGATTGTTAAACAGTAATAAAGTTACTTAAATTCACTTAAATCCATGGCATCACGTTGTTTTTTGTTAGTCCCGAAATTAAAATCAATATGCATTGAGTTTTTAGGATAGGATTTTTTTAAAGGAATAATTCCTCGTGAGAATCTTAAATTCCATGAACGTGTGGAAAGAGAGATCACTTGATTTATATTTCGGAATTGATGACAATTCATACATCCAAAGGTTAAAACAAAAGTATTTTATTTTCGAAATGAACATTCTTTAGTGGTGTATGGAAATAAAATGGACTAGGATCGGCTTGCTTTCCAATTGTTTTTCCAGATGACTTCAAATATTTCTTCGAATCACATGCAGACAACTGAACCTGTTGAAGTTGACCCTCCGTATTGTTCCGGAATCTCTAATTGAAATTGGCTTTCATTTTTAAGAACCATTAAAGGTTTGTCGCCATTTGTACAATGGATGTGCAAAGGCATTACCATTCTTATTACTTAATCACATCAATATGTATGGTGATCCTGGGTTTCAGAAACCTTAATACATACATCTCTCAAACGACCTTGCAATTTGTTAATATTATGTAAAATAAGGTCAACATTTTTTGATTTTCAGATCTATTTTTCCGCAGTCACATTTAAAAAAATATCAATTTTAGACTAATTGTCGAAGAAATATGCTTTTTATCGATGATATTTAAAAATAATTTTTATATTTGTGCATCTTGTCGATAATATTGACCTTTTATCGAATGGTGTTTTTCATCCTTAGATTGTGAAAATATTTAACAAATTGACAAGTTGACTAATTATTGGTAATACGGCTTAACTAGGTTTTAAGGGATGAAATATAAACCTGGCAAGTATATAAAATCTAAAAATGCAATTTCAAAATTTCATAACAACAATCAATCACTATGAAAAAATTATTACTGTTACTTATCTTAATAGTAGGTAATTCCATTTTTGCACAAGTAGGGATTGGCACGGATATGCCAAGCCCTTCTACACAATTGGAAATAAAATCCTCAAATAGAGGTATTTTAATACCTCAGGTGCCTCTTAATGGTACTACTGATCAAAATACCATTAACGCAGGAAACATAGAAAGTTTATTGGTCTACAACACCAATACCAATGCTACCTTGAGTCCTGGATATTACTATTGGCACCAAGGTGTTTGGAATAGACTGACAACGGAGAGTGATCTGCCAGAACATATTGTGTTGTGGGATCTTGTAAACAATCAGTTTACTTTTATAGATCAAAATGGAGACATCCAAGCCATTGATCCGACAGATTTTCAAACATTAACTTCCCTTAGACTCAATCCAGATGGGCATACCTTGGACTATGTGGACGAAAATGGAGATAATACTAGTATTGATCTTCAAACGGTTATCAAAAATTTTGAAACACTGACTAGCATAGTGGCAAACAGTGATGGCTCATTCACCTTTACGGATGAAGCTGGAGTTACTACTATTGTTGATATTGGAGATCTTGAAACGCTAACATCTATCGCTCTTAATCCAGATAACGTCAACATTGATTATACAGATGAAGACGGCATCATCACTCAATTGGATCTCACACAGATCGTTAAGAACTTGGAGACATTGACATCCATTGTTGAGAACAACGATGGCACCTTCACTTTCACGGATGAGGTTGGAGTAGCGACCATTATAGATATGGGCAATCTTGAAACGCTGACTGCAATTGCTCTTAATCCAGATAATGTCAATATTGATTATACGGCTGAAAACGGGGTGGTCACCCAATTGGACCTGACCCAGATCGTCAAGAATTTGGAGACCCTCACAACGATTGTTGAAAACAACGACGGTACGATTACCTTCACGGATGAGGCCGGAGTTGCAACTACAATAAATGTGAGTAATCTTGAAACCTTGACTACAATCGCACTCAATCTGGACAACGTGAATATCGATTATACAGATGAAAACGGCGTGGTCACCCAATTGGACTTGACCCAGATCGTCAAGAATTTGGAGACCCTCACAACGATTGTTGAAAATAACGATGGTACGTTCACCTTTACGGATGAGGCCGGAGTTGCGACCATTGTAGATATAAGCAATCTTGAAACCTTGACAACAATCGCACTCAATCCTGACAATGTGAACATTGATTATACGGATGAAGAGGGTGTAGTCACCCAATTGGACCTGACCCAGATCGTCAAGAATTTGGAGACCCTCACAACGATTGTTGAAAACAACGACGGTACGATTACCTTCACCGATGAGGCCGGAGTTGCAACTACAATAAATGTGAGTAATCTTGAAACCTTGACTACGATCGCACTCAATCTGGACAACGTGAATATCGATTACACAGATGAAAACGGCGTGGTCACCCAATTGGACTTGACCCAAATCGTCAAGAATTTGGAAACCCTCACAACGATTGTTGAAAATAACGATGGTACGTTCACCTTTACGGATGAGGCCGGAGTTGCGACCATTGTAGATATAAGCAATCTCGAGACCTTGACAACAATCGCACTCAATCCAGACAATGTGAACATTGATTATACGGATGAAGAGGGTGTAGTCACTCAATTGGACCTGACCCAGATCGTCAAGAATTTGGAGACCCTCACAACGATTGTTGAAAACAACGACGGTACGATTACCTTCACCGATGAGGCCGGAGTTGCAACTACAATAAATGTGAGTAATCTTGAAACCTTGACTACGATCTCACTCAATCTGGACAACGTGAATATCGATTACACTGATGAAAACGGCGTGGTCACCCAATTGGACTTGACCCAGATCGTCAAGAATTTGGAGACACTTACAACAATTGTTGAAAATAACGATGGTACGTTCACCTTTACGGATGAGGCCGGAGTTGCGACCATTGTAGATATAAGCAATCTCGAGACCTTGACAACAATCGCACTCAATCCTGACAATGTGAACATTGATTATACGGATGAAGAGGGTGTAGTCACTCAATTGGACCTGACCCAGATCGTCAAGAATTTGGAGACCCTCACAACGATTGTCGAAAATAACGATGGTACGTTCACATTTACCGATGAAGCTGGTAATGCTACAATTATAAATATAAGAAACCTTGAAACCATCACTACCCTTGTTGATAATGGTGACGGTACAATGACCTATACCGATGAAAACAATATTGAAACCGTAATTAATTTAGCTAATGGCCCAAAAGGTGACGATGGGGATTCTGCATATCAAGTTTGGTTGGGTCAGGGAAACACTGGAACCGAATTGGATTTTATTGCTTCTTTAAAAGGCGAACAAGGCATTCAAGGTGAGACAGGTCCAGCTGGTGCAGATGGGCAAGATGGTGCCCCAGGCCCACAAGGTCCAGCAGGTGCTGATGGCGTTGACGGACAGGATGGTTTACAAGGTCCACAAGGTATCCAGGGAGAAACTGGTCCACAAGGTGAGGTTGGTCCAGCAGGTCCCCAAGGCGAAAAGGGAGATAAAGGCGATGACGGAGCGGTAGGTCCTCAAGGCCCACAGGGAATTCCTGGCAATGACGGTGTTGACGGACAGGATGGGGCACCGGGAGCAGCAGGTCCTATAGGTCCACAAGGTGTTCAAGGAGAGGCCGGTCCAGCAGGACCTCAAGGTCCAGCAGGTCCCCAAGGCGAAAAGGGAGATAAAGGCGATGACGGAGCGGTAGGTCCTCAGGGCCCACAGGGAATTCCTGGCAATGACGGTGTTGACGGACAGGATGGGGCACCGGGAGCAGCAGGTCCTATAGGTCCGCAGGGCGAACAAGGTCCACAAGGACCCCAGGGTCCACAAGGTCCAGCAGGTGCTGATGGCGTTGACGGACAGGATGGTTTGCAGGGTCCACAAGGTATCCAGGGAGAAACTGGTCCACAAGGTGAGGTTGGCCCAGCAGGTCCCCAAGGCGAAAAGGGAGATAAAGGCGAAGACGGCGCGGTAGGTCCTCAGGGCCCACAGGGAATTCCTGGCAATGACGGTGTTGACGGACAGGATGGAGCACCGGGAGCACCAGGTCCTATAGGTCCACAAGGTGTTCAAGGAGAGGCCGGTCCAGCAGGTGCTGATGGAGCAGATGGAGCCGACGGAAATACTCCGGTTATCGGAGCCGGTGGAAATTGGGAAATCGGCGGTGTTGATACCGGAATTGCGGCACAGGGTCCAGCAGGTAATGATGGCGTAGATGGAAATACTCCTTTGATTGGCGCGAACGGTAACTGGGAGATTGATGGAGTTGATACAGGAGTCTCGGCACAAGGAATTGCTGGTGATAAAGGTGATGACGGTGTTGGTATTGCTTCGATTACCGAAAATGGAGATGGAGTTTTTACGATTACTTATACAGATAACACAACTTATATTTCTCCTAATTTAACAGGTCCAAAAGGCGATACCGGTGATGCAGGCGCGTCTGTCACTGTCACTGATAATGGTGACGATACTGTAACAATTAGTGATGGTTCAAATAGTGTCATTATATCTAAGGGTGTTGATGGTGCGGATGGCGATACACCGACGATCGGAACCAATGGAAATTGGGAAATTGGAGGGGTAGACACAGGACTCGCGGCACAGGGACCAGCAGGACCTCAGGGACCAGCCGGTGCTGATGGTGCTCAGGGACCACAAGGTGAGCCGGGCCCAATAGGACCACAGGGTCTACAAGGAGAGAAAGGAGATCAGGGTGATGTTGGTCCACAAGGTATTCAAGGAGAGACCGGTCCGGCAGGACCTCAAGGACCTCAAGGACCAGCAGGAGCCGATGGTACTGATGGTGCCGATGGAGCCCAAGGACCACAAGGTTTACAGGGCCCAATAGGACCACAGGGTCTACAAGGAGAGAAAGGCGATCAGGGTGATGTTGGTCCACAGGGTATTCAAGGAGAGACCGGTCCAGCAGGACCTCAAGGACTTCAAGGACCAGCAGGAGCCGATGGTGCTGATGGTGCTGATGGTGCCGATGGTGCTCAGGGACCACAAGGTGAGCAGGGCCCAATAGGACCACAGGGTCTACAAGGAGAGAAAGGAGATCAGGGAGATGTTGGTCCACAAGGTATTCAAGGAGAGACCGGTCCAGCAGGACCTCAAGGACTTCAAGGACTTCAAGGACCAGCAGGAGCCGATGGTGCTGATGGTGCTGATGGTGCTGATGGTGCCGATGGTGCTCAGGGACCACAAGGTGAGCAGGGCCCAATAGGACCACAGGGTCTACAAGGAGAGAAAGGCGATCAGGGAGATGTTGGTCCACAAGGTATTCAAGGAGAGACCGGTCCGGCAGGACCTCAAGGACCTCAAGGACTTCAAGGACCAGCAGGAGTCGATGGTGCTGATGGTGCTGATGGTGCTGATGGTGCTGATGGTGCCGATGGTGCTCAGGGACCACAAGGTGAGCAGGGCCCAATAGGACCACAGGGTCTACAAGGAGAGAAAGGAGATCAGGGTGATGTTGGTCCACAAGGTATTCAAGGAGAGACCGGTCCAGCAGGACCTCAAGGACTTCAAGGACCAGCAGGAGCCGATGGTGCTGATGGTGCTGATGGTGCCGATGGAGTCCAAGGACCACAAGGTGAACCGGGCCCAATAGGACCACAGGGTCTACAAGGAGAAAAAGGAGATCAGGGAGATGTTGGTCCACAAGGTATTCAAGGAGAGACCGGTCCGGCAGGACCTCAAGGACTTCAAGGACCAGCAGGAGCCGATGGTGCTGATGGTGCCGATGGTGCCGATGGTGCTCAGGGACCACAAGGTGAGCAGGGCCCAATAGGACCACAGGGTCTACAAGGAGAGAAAGGAGATCAGGGAGATGTTGGTCCACAAGGTATTCAAGGAGAGACCGGTCCAGCAGGACCTCAAGGACTTCAAGGACCAGCAGGAGCCGATGGTGCCGATGGTGCTGATGGTGCTGATGGTGCTGATGGTGCCGATGGTGCCCAGGGACCACAAGGTTTACAGGGCCCTATAGGACCACGGGGTCTACAAGGAGAGAAAGGAGATCAGGGGGATGTTGGTCCACAGGGTATTCAAGGAGTAGCCGGTCCAGCAGGACCTCAAGGACCAGCAGGAGCAGATGGTGCAGACGGTGCAGATGGAGCCCAGGGACCAATCGGACCTGCAGGGCCAAGAGGAGCTCAAGGAGTAGCAGGCCCAACTGGACCTGTAGGTCCTCAAGGACCGCATGGGGTTGTTGATCCTAAAGATTTGACAGCGGGTGACACATCCATTACAGTCACAAATGGTACGGGTGCGACCCTTGTAGATGCCAATATAAGAGTTACGAATGCTGGAATCACAACCACAAAATTAGCGAATGGGGCAGTAACAGCTATAAAAGTTAATGCAGATGTTGCGGGTCTTGGCCTGGTGAAGAACACAAGTACAAATGCTTTGGATGTTCGTGCCAATAACGGTTTAAACGTTGATTCTGCAGCAGATGCCATTCAATTAGGAGGGAGCTTAATCAGGCCAACAACAATCAATACTGGTGCTACCAATACTTTGGCAGTTACTGGACTGCAAACCGGCAATTATACAGATAACATTGTTGTTGTAGATAGAACATCTGGCGTTTTAAAGCAGTTAAAAGCTGCGATGCCTACGTTCTTCTATATGCCTTCTGTTGTTGTTTATACTGCGGCAGATCAAGTGCCGTCAGGGGAAACTTTTGGAACAATTGATCTATATGCCAAATATCAGGCTCAGTTCGGTTCTCCAGCTACGGTAAATCCTGGAGCTACGACTAGTTTACCAGTACTGCCAGCAAATGAGTTGGATTACTTTGTCACTTGGTTTGATGAGAGTGTTTTTGAAAATGTAGCGGTGACCAATGCTGGAATCCTAACCTATTCAATCAAATCTAACGCAGATGTTACAATGGCTTCCTTTATGAACATAGTATTCTCTGTAAAACCTTAAATAATTATGTGCTTTAAAACATATTCTTTCATATTGAGCATAGGATTAGCAATGCTTGTAACCTCTACCAGGTTGCAAGCACAATGCTACACCAATGAAGTAGTGACGGCCTCATTTGCAACTGGTGGTTCAAGTCCTTATATCGATGATGTGTTGTGGTTAACCTGGGGATCTAATAATCAAACTACCCATCCTCATGGAAGACATGGTCGAACATTGGCTGTCGGAGCAAAATCCTTTGCTTCAATTGAGCTTGGTAATAACCAATGGCTCTGTATTGAAGCAGAAATCACTGCCATTACCGGGGGCGTCATAAGATCTTATGCGCCCGGAAATTACAGTGGTGATTATCTTGATGATCTTTATAATATTGGCGGGGTCGGGTCTAATAACCAATTGGTATCGGGAATTATCAACTCAACTAGTGGTCAGAATAATACAATAACCATTGTGTGTAAAGCTACTATAGACGGTGTACCAATCCGGCTTGCAGGATTGGTGGTTGCCGATGCAGAGTCCTTATCAAGTACCGAACATATTCATACCACAGCCGATGGGGAATGGACCTTAGTGGAGGTAAATAAAAATTTAAATCGGGGGCCTTATAGGGTTCGAAAAGATATTGTGAATGAAGGGGGAGTTCCCACTTCCAAGAGAACCATGAAGTTTCTCCAAGGAAATGACAGAGAAACCGTGGCAGTGTCGTTTTTAAAATTCAATGAATCTGCCTATCGAAAAACAGGGAGCAATCCTGATCTTTCTGTGACCATTGATGCCACTATAAAAGGAAGTGGATTAACAGCCATAGCATTAGGTCTACTGCCTCCTGATGTGGATGGTGGCGATGCACCATTGACTTATGGCTATCCAATGCATCTGATTCAAAGATTGAACTTCAGTACGGATAATATTCCAAATCAAAGCGGTCCTTTTTTTGATGCTACAAATATAAATGTTCCTGAATATCAGCCTGGGGGCTTAATTCCAAATACAGAATTAAGTCATTTGGGAAGCACGGCTCCAGATACAGAAAGGGCCCCATTGTATTCAAGTAATGCTTTAGGCGATAATAATCACGGACCTGCAGGAATTCTTGAAGAGGATGCATGGCCGGAGGAATATAAAATATTTTCTCATAAAGTCTATCTTCCAAATTCTTTAATTACGGCAACCATCCCCTATAGAAGTAATGATGATGGTTATATTTCAGGATGGATTGATTTTGATTTGAGCGGCACTTTTGATCCGAGCGAGAAAATTGAGGTGTTCGCTCCTTCAACTGGAGGAGGTATGGGAAGTGTAGTCATGGAATGGATCGTGCCACCTTCACGTGTAGCATATAGTACTTTTGTAAGACTTAGGCTTTCTGAAATTCCTAATATCTCACCTACGGAAACTGTAAATACAGGAGAAGTGGAAGACCATAAGATGGTTATATTGATTCCTGCAGTTACCAATCCTATGATACATAGTAAAGGAAAATTTAAAAATTAATGATGAAAAAATCTTTATTCCATATAAGTGCTTTTCTGCTCCTTGCTAACAATATGATGGCACAGACCAGCAACCAAGGTGTGTTATACGTCAGTGAAGCTACCCAATTCTCAACGGTTGAACGTTTTGACAATCTGGCAACGGGTTCGTTCTTCAATGATGGAGATACTTTTATTTATGACCACTTTAATAACGATGGCATTGTGGATTTCCATCTGAACACGGGGCTTACCCGATTTATAGGAAATTCCGACCAGGTGCTCAGCGGTTCAAAAATCAGCTACCTATATAATGTCTATTTCAATAACTCTAGCCACGCCGCTCCATTCCAATTATTGGGTAACTTACATATCAGTGGGGAATCCGATTTTTATGATGGTATTGTGGACAATGATAATTTTGGTGGTGAAATAACATTCAACACCAATGCTTACCACATCAATACATCGGATCATAGTCATGTGGATGGACCTGTGAACAAAGTGGGCGAGGGAGAATTCACCTTCCCAATAGGTGACGGTGGGTATTATCGGTTTGCAGGGATTTCTGACCCTGAAAATAATGGCGCTTTTTTTGAAGGCAAATATTTCCTTGAGAATTCAAATGCGCTTTATCCACATTCACTTAAGGCTGGTGTGATAAAAGAAATTGACAACCGGGAATACTGGACCATAGAAAAAAATAGTAGCGGTACGGATAACGGCCTGATCGCTCTTTCTTGGAGAGATGTGACCACACCTGCTTCAATGATTGCTGGTGCGGTACAAGGTGACCTGACCATAGTCCGTTGGAACGCCGCAATGAACATGTGGGTAGACGAAGGAGGTGCCATCGATCTCGATAATCAAACAGTTACCACAGCAGTCAACGGTTATGGTGTCTTTACTTTTGCACGTGTTAAATCGGATCTTATTTTGCCATGCAATATTGTTGTCTATAATTCTGTAACACCCAATAACGATGGCAAAAACGATTATTTCCTGATCGATCAATCCAATAATATAGATTGTGCCAAGAACTTAAAGGTCATGGTATTCAATCGTTGGGGGGTCAAGGTCTTTGAGACCAATAATTATGGAGTCAACGGCAATGTTTTTGATGGCCACTCTTCGGGACGATTGACCTTGAAAAATTCTGAAAAATTACCTTTTGGCACCTACTTTTATATTCTTGAATATCAGTATGGTGATCAGGCAGAGCATAATTTTCATAAACAAGCTGGATATTTATACTTAAGTGCTGAATAATCTGAATCGAATTCTTATGACTATTAAAAAATCAAATTTTCTTGTGCTCTTGCTGTTCGGAAGTCTGCTGTTCATGGTCCCTTCCGCCCAAGCACAGCAAGATTCCCAGTACACGCAATACATGTACAATACCATAAGTGTCAACCCGGCCTATGCAGGCTCACGTAGCTCTTTAAGTATTCTTGGGATTTATAGAAATCAATGGGTAGGTTTGGATGGCGCTCCAAAAACACTCAATTTCTCAATGCATTCACCTATAGGTGTTAAAGGCGTTGGATTGGGGCTCGGATTTACTAGTGATCAGATTGGACCTTCCTCAGAAAGTATTGTTACCGCTGATTTCTCCTACACCATTAACATGGCAAACGATATAAAACTGTCGTTTGGCATGAAGGCTGGCGTATCGATATGGGATTTGGATCCAAATAAGTTAAATATTTATGATCCCAACGATTATAATCTGAGACAGCAAAATAACAGTTCGCCCGTAGTTGGCACCGGTCTTTATCTGCACACCGAAAAGTGGTATGTGGGCCTGTCATCGCCAAATATGTTGAAAACCGATCATTATGATGATGTCCAAGTATCCACCGCAACAGAAAAGACGCATGTCTATCTGATTGGGGGCTATGTGTTTGACATTAATTCGAATTTGAAATTAAAACCGGCGGTTTTGGCCAAAGCGGTTGTGGGAGCGCCATTGGCCTTAGATATTTCAGCCAATGCGCTATTATACGATAGTGTAACGTTTGGTCTTGCTTATCGATTGGATGCCGCGGTTAGTGTATTGGCGGGGTTCCAAATTTCAGATCATCTCATGATTGGTTATTCCTATGATTACGATACCACTCAACTGGGGAATTACAATAGTGGATCCCACGAGATATTTTTGCGCTTTGAATTAGGAACCAGAATGAAAGCGAAAGTCAATCCAAGATTCTTTTAATCGTATTTTAAAGAAGATATCATGAAAAATAATTTTACCATATATAGTTTCGTTTTACTTTTCCTTGGCCTGTCAAGTTTGAACTTAGTTTTCGGACAGGAAAAAAAGTTGGAAAAGGCAGCAGAGAATTATGAGCAATTGGATTATGTCAATGCCCAAAAAATTTATTTGGCCGTTGCAGAAAAAGGTCATCAATCCGAAGAACTTTTCACGAAATTGGCCAACAGTTATTATTTTAATGCACAATATGATCAGGCTGTAAAATGGTATGGGCGTTTGTTTGAGCTCAACCCTGAGCCTGAGAATGACATTGTTTATCTTCGCTATTCCCAAGCCTTGAAAGCTACCGGGAATGATAAATCTTCAGATGTTTATGATGCTTTCGCAGCCAAAAGTGGCCTGAAGAGCGGGAGAAGCGCAAGGAACTATGCGGATCTCATTCAGCAGAACTCTGGAAGATATGAGGTGGAACCCATTTCAAAACTTTACGATGAAAATGTCATCTCCTTTGGTTATTTCAAATCGGGGAATGCCCTTTATTACGCTTCAACCAGTGACAGTAAAACCTTTTTGAACAAAAGAAGTGCTTGGGACGGGCTTAGCTTTTTATCATTGTATAGTATCGAACTGGATTCTTTGAACCAGGCGCTTGGTAATTCAGTAAAGCTCACTGGTAACCTCAACAGTAGGTTCCATGAGTCTTCACCTGTATTTACAGCAGATAACAATACGATGTATTTTACCCGAAGCAATATCACAGCAAAAAACAGAAAGGATGATCAAAAATTAAAGATCTATAGATCGAAAAAAATCAACAATAAATGGCAAGAAGCGGAAGAACTGTCCATCAACAGCGACCATTTTTCTACCGCCCATCCGGCATTGAGTCCAAATGGGACTAAACTTTATTTTTCATCGGACCGACCTGGGGGCTATGGAGAATCAGACCTCTATGTGTCCATTATCAACACCGATGGGAGTATAGGGGAGCCTGTCAATTTGGGACCTGAAATCAATACCAGAGGTAAGGAGACTTTTCCTTTTGTTTCTGCCGACCATGAGCTTTACTTCTCATCTGACGGCCATTTTGGATTGGGCGGGTTAGATGTTTTCTATATAAAAATTGAAGAAGACGGATTTGGCAATCTGCTGAACGTTGGCGCTCCCATTAATACCTATGCCGATGACTTTGCCTTTGGGATCGACCAGTCCACGCACAGGGGCTTTATAAGCTCTAACCGTTCTGATACGGAAGGTACGTTTGTTTACGATAATATTTATACGTTTTTGGAAACAACACCTATTATTGATGTCTATTTTGCCCAGATTCAGGGCTTGGTAACCGACAAACAGACCGGACTGCCAATTGAAGGCGCCAATATCGTATTGACCGATTCCAACAACAAAATCCATAAGCAGGTTCGCACCAATGCAGAAGGCTTTTATACGGTCGAGACTGATAAGTTTGAAACCTATTTTGTAAAAGCAACAAAAGAAAGATATGATTCCGATGAGTTTCTGTCCAAGGCAAACTTGGAGCATCAGCGCATCGATTTCCAATTGCAAACCAACGAAGTTCCGTTGGTCACTGGAACCGACCTTGCCAAGGTGTTGAACATTCCAATCATCTATTTTGATTTTGATAAATCGAATATTAGACAAGACGCCCAAGTAGAATTGGAGAAGGTTTTGGCTGTACTTGATCAGTACCCTAACATACGATTGGAGATCCGTTCACATACTGACAGTAGAGGAAATGATGCCTATAATAAAGGACTTTCCCAACGTCGTGCGACCTCAACTTTAAAATATTTGGTCGAAAATGGCATCCCGGAATCGCGATTACAGGCGGTCGGATTCGGAGAAAGCAGATTGGTGAACAATTGTAGCAATGGTGTCCCATGTTCCGCTGAAGAGCATCAAAAAAATAGACGTTCAGAATTTATTATTATTGATTAGAAAGGGTAATTAAACACTAAATAAAATTTTTGGAAAACGTCTTAAGAAACCGAAGCCTTGTCTTCGGTTTTTTTTTAGTGAAACCCAAAACGCAGAAGCGGAGCGCATTGGGTTTTGTTGGTTGAACTAATCCCGCTTTTGGGCGGGATCCAAACCCAAAACGCAAAAGCGAAGCGCATTGGGTTTTGCTGGTTGAACTAATTCTTACCTTATCCTAGCATATTTATTTTTGTGTTAGATTCGGTTTTGCATAAAACCCTATATTAGCATATAAACCAATTTACCTTGAGTACTGTAAGAGTTTTTATTTCCGAGAATTTTAAGGAACTGCTCCAGTTTATAAAAAGTATTAGTTTTTCAAAAGCCATCCGAGTGGGCATTGCGGTTACTTTACCTGTACTCATAGGCATAGAGCTTGGATATCTTGAAATTGGATTGGCGCTCAGTTTTGGTGCCTTCTGGAGTTCGCCCAGCGATGTTATTGGCAGCTTCCGTCATAAAAAGTTTGGCATTCTAATGTCGGCGACATTGGTTATGATTGTCAGTTTCATAAAGGGCTATCTACATTTTGAACTGTGGCTGTTACTTCCGGTTTTGGGATTGATCACTTTTGCCATCGCTTTAATTTCGGTATATGGTTTTCGTGCTTCGCTTATCAGTTTTTCGGGTCTTATGGCCTTTGTATTGAGTTTTTCACTCGAATCCGAACTGGAAATTTATCAGTATGCTTTGTTGTTAGGGACGGGCGGACTTTGGTATTTGCTCCTGTCCAAGCTTTGGTATCGCATTAACCCAAAGGCAGAAACCGAGGAGTTTTTGTCCGAAACTTATTTGCTTACCGCAGAATTTATAGAAACACGAGGGAAATTGATAGACCCAAATGAGGACCACGAAAAATTACAATCTCAATTACTTAAACTGCAAAGCGATCTAACGACAAATCATGAAACCCTCAGGGAGATTTTAATACTTTCAAGAAAGGCGTCCGGTTGGTCCAATTATCAGAATAAACGCTTGTTGATTTTTGCCCAATTGATAGAAATGTTGGAAACGGCCATTGCAAATCCGGTGAACTATGATCGGATGGATGCGCTTTTTAACGCACATCCTCAATACGTCAAAAGATTTCAGGATTTGATTTTTGAGATGTCTTCTCAATTGCGGATGATTTATGAAGCCGGAAATGACTATAGAAAATTGCCAAAGAACGCAACAATGATTCAATGTTTTGAAAAGGCAAGACAGGAGGTGGCTTTGCTTCGTGAAACCGAGTATTATGAGGAATATCTTATGCTTCAAAATCTGCTTGAATATCAAGAAAAACAGTCTGATAAACTTAAAAGAATAAAAAGGCTTTTAGGGGACCATAATATTGCCGAAGCCGATTTTATAGATAGGAAAAAGGCCCAACGCTTTATTGCACCCCAAGATTATGATCCTATGCTGTACTTTAGGAGCTTTAGTTTTAAGTCTACCATTTTCAGACATTCGGTGCGGTTGGCGGTTACAGTGATGATTGGTTATGCACTGGGTTCGATCTTTGCCTTTCAGAATCCATACTCTATCTTGTTGATCATTATCGTCATCATGCGTCCCAGCTACGGACTCACAAGAAACCGAGCGAAGGATCGTATGATCGGTACACTTATTGGCGGGGCCATAGCATTTGGTGTGGTTTTTCTGATTCAGGATCCTTATGTGTACGGCATTATGGGCGTTATTTCTTTGGTAATTGCAATTTCCTTGGTGCAAAAAAACTATAAGGCTTCGGCGACTTTTATTACGTTGAGTGTGGTCTTTATTTATGCCATTCTTATTCCTGATGTCCTAGACTTGATAAAATTCCGCATCTTGGACACGCTTGTTGGAGCGGGACTATCATATGCAGCAATGCTGTGGCTTTGGCCTGCTTGGGAATTTGTTGAAATGAAGGAAAGTATCCAAAAAAGTGTGAGCGCCAACAAGGATTTTCTCAATAAAATTACTGAATATTATCAACTCAAAGGAAACATTCCAACTTCTTACAATATTGCGAGAAAACAGGCATTCTTGGAAACCTCCAATCTAAGTTCGGCATTTCAGCGCATGACACAGGAGCCTAAGTCGAAACAAAGGGAAATGGATAAAGTTTATGAACTTGTCGTCTTGAACCATAATTTTTTAGCCTCATTGGCTTCCTTAAGTACCTACATAAAGAACTACGACACTACAGAGGCCTCCGAACGTTTTATAACTGCAACAAAAAGGATAGAGCTTAACCTGGAGCGTGTCGTACAATGCCTAAAGGATAAAACATGCCAAGGGACGGCAGCGTTGCCTGAAAATGAACTTCTTTTTGGGGAACAGTTGCCCAATCTCAATTCTTTAGAAATTAGTAATTTGGGATCACAGAATAAAGAAACTGTACGAGGACTTCAGGAGGCCCATCTGGTTTGGGAACAATTGGAATGGTTGCATTCTATTAGCTGTAAAATGCTCAGATTGGCTGAATCCATGGAGCTGGATTAATAGCAGGTGGAATTTAGTTCTATTAATTTACAATTTAATGAATACTTGTGTTGGTGCACTTAAAATCAAGTTGTAGTGGTGTGCGAATAATGATTTTCGAACTACTTTTGCTGGTATCGGTATTAAACTGTTATTTTTGAAATAGTAACACCTTGCAAATGGCCAAAATCTTACAATCAAAAATCAATCTGAATCTATTCCTATTGCTATTCTGTATGGCATTTTCACAAGTGGTTTTTGCTCAAGAAAAAAAACCGAAAGTGGCGTTGGTTTTAAGTGGAGGAGGGGCAAAGGGGATTGCGCATATCCGCACGCTTCAAGTATTGGATTCCTTGAATATTGTTCCAGACTTAATAGTCGGCAACAGTATGGGGAGTATTGTAGGTGGACTTTATGCCATGGGATATTCAGGCGATAGTATTGCAAGTCTTACAAAAAACGCGAATTGGGAAAGGTTATTGGGTGGAAGAGTGTCGCTTAATAAAGTTGGTGCAGAAGAAAAAAGTGAGTACAATAGGTATTTAATAGAATTGGATTTTAAAAACGGCAATATTAATACGGGCCTCTATCTTCTCAATGATCAAAATTTGAGAGAGTTTATTGCTTTCCTTGCTGTTCCAAGTTATGAGATAGAGCAGTTTGACGATTTGCCCATACCTTTTAGGGCGGTTGCAACAGATATTATAAATGGGGAGGAGGTGATCTTAGAACAAGGTTCTCTTGCCATGGCGATGCGTGCCAGTATGTCAATTCCAGGAGTCTTTTCACCAGTTCGACACGAGAATACGCTTTTGGTAGATGGTGGATTGCTGAATAATTTCCCTGCAGATATTGCTAAGAATTTAGGTGCAGACATCATCATTGGGAGTGATGTAGGAGACGATCCCAAAACGATTGAGAGCTTAAACAGTATTAGTGCCTTACTATTTCAAGGGACTATGATGAATAGTAATAAAAAGCGGCCAGCAAACCGCGAACTTTGTGATATACTCATTGATCATGCTCCTTATTTAACACATTCCACATCAGACTTTTTCAAGGCAAATGCTATTTATGAAGAGGGTAAAATGGCTACCAACCAACAAATTGATGCTTTGGTTGCTTTATCAAATAGATTGAAAAAATTTAAGCAGCGGAAACATGAACTCCCTGTTACTCGCACTGAATTCGTGTTTGATACTATTGTCTATCAGGACATTAGTCAATCAAACTTGGCACTTGTAAAAGCCAGAACGGCGATGCAGCCTAATGAAGAATATACGATCCAAGATATTGAAGACGGCTTAGGTAGGGCCATGGGAACTACAATTTTTAAAGACATTGAGTTCACACGTTTAAGAGATGATGGTCAATTTGGCCTTATTTTAAAAGGTGTTGAAAAATCAAAGCATCAAATCAAAGGTTCGTTGCACTTTGACGGTTATCGTGGAGCAGGACTGATTGCGAATTATACCGGTAGAAATATTATAGGTCAGGCCTCACGGTCCCTAATTACTTTAGACTTTGCTAAGCAACCAAAAGCAAGATTACAATACCAGAAAAATTTTGGTGGAGATAGGGACTGGTGGTGGCGAACCGAAGTTTTTGGTCAAATTCTTGAGCAAAAAATATTTCTTGAAGGAAAAAATGTCGATGAGGTTAAATTAAATTATCTTGAATTTGACAATCAAGTCAATAGAAACTTAAGTTCATTAAAAAGCTATGCTGGCTTTGGTGTCAAACGTGAATCCACTCAATTGAAACCTACCATCGATCCAGAAGTTAAAAATAATATATTAAATCTAAAAAAGTATAGGTTCTCAACTTATGAGGTGTATGCTCATTTTAAATATAGCAATTTGAACGATGTATTATACCCTACAAAAGGTAGTCAGATTCAAGCTGTTTTATCAAGGGCGTTGTCTAATGATATCCAAGTGAGTTATATAGATCCTAATGTCGTGAAGGTTGATGTGCCAAGTAACAACTACACAAAATTGAGTTTCGGATTTCAAGAAAGAGTTTCCTTTAAACCAACTTTAATTGGAATTTTAAGTCTGAACTCTGGTTTTCTGTTTGAAGATCGTACCCAAGACGACGATTTTCTCTTTTCTACTTTTGGTTATGGTGCAAAGTATTTTTTAGGCGGAAATATTATCGATCCAAGGAGTGACAATTATACATTTTCTGGTTTAACGGAAAATGAATTGGCCGTCAGTCAATTTTTAAAGTTGGGTCTTGGACTTCAAATAAAGTCAGTTCGTAACGTGTATTTTATTCCCCATATTGAAATGGCTTCTGTAGGTTATGGAAACTTTGAAGATTATATAACCAATGTCTTTTCAGCTAAAGGAAGGTGGGAAAATCATGAAGATCCAAGCTTTCTGGCTTCTGTTGGAGCCATGGTTTCTTACAAGTCACTTCTTGGGCCTGTAAATTTTGACGTCTCATGGGTCAATAGTACCAATAACGTTAGATTTTTTATTGGCATAGGTTTTCCTCTAAATCGTTCTAATTGATAAGACCGTTGTAACCTTCCTACAAAAGGAATTGATCACTAATCAGTATCAATTATAATATTAAATTTCTAAAAGTTAATAGGTCATCAGTTTTATCACAGGGGTCGCAAAAGGTTGTACAAAGGTTGCAATACTTTAATCTCACTAGTGGATTTTGATATCCGTGGCTTACCTTGATCGAAAAAGAAATTTCCTATTTATACCTCGTGAACTTTCCCTCACGTGCTGGTCGGATGGGCCCTGAGCTTGTTGATTCTATTCGCTTTTTCAAACCTTACGTTGCGGTTAAGTTTTTGTATTGAAATTGTACACTTAAATGAAAATGAGTTACTAATCCAAACAGGACGAGATTAGTGTCCAATCTATCGACTTAAAAATAAAAGTTTTCAATTGGAATAGGATTAGACCTAAAACTCCGTTTCCTGGCCCACCAACTTCCAACCTGCACGGGTAACTTCCAGTTTCATGATCAGGCTGGTCACCAAATTTTCCAACAAGTTTTCCTGATTGCCGATAGTTGCTACCTCAACCTGAATAATGATCTCTTCAGGATTTGTTTCTATAATATCTCTGTTGATCGAACGCAGAAGTAATTGATCATTCGTTTCAATATGACTTAAAACCCAAAACCGGACGTTTGATTCAATATTTAAAGAACACTGAATGGAGACCTGATAATAGGTTTCTTTAACTTTGGTTTTACGATATGCTGAAAGTTTTGATAATCGAACACTTATAGGCCTGAGAATCAAATGGGACAAAACGACGGCGGTGGTAGTCACTATTGCTCCTGCAAAAAAGCCCATCCCGGCTAATGTTCCAACCGCTGCAGAGCACCAAATAGTTGCTGCGGTGTTTAGACCTCTCACTCCAAACCCATCTTTCATTATAACGCCAGCACCTATAAAACCAATGCCTGTGACTATCTGGGCCGTAACTCTTCCTGGATCTCCTCCCGAAAGACTATGAAGATCTAAAGACAACAGCACATATGATGCCGCACCGATGGCTACCAATGTATTGGTTCTTAATCCGGCATCTTTTTGCTGCCACTGTCGTTCAAATCCGATAATTCCACCTAACAAAAATGCAGCTCCAATGCGAAAAATGTATTCGGTTATCTCCACAGATCCGTTCATATAATTATTTATTTATTGTTCAAAACCGTTGTCATAAAAGGAATATGACGATGTCATCCATTTTATTTCTAAACACGAAAACCCGGATACAAACATAATCATAAGGTATCATAACTCAAATATCAACTCAACGACTTTTTAGCAAAAAATGAAATAATGATTCCTGGTACGGACAGTGCAATGGCGAGATAAATTAAACTCAATGGAGAGTAAATACCGAGCAATAGACCTGCAGCAGAAGATGCAATCATAATGGAAAGGTTAAATACGGAAGATTGAACGGAGGTGGCCACGTCTTTTGCCGTTTCTACCTGTCTGCTCACTGCTGCCTGTAACAGAGTAACCAATGGTCCAAAGGAAACTCCCCACAAAAAGAAAGCAAAATGCCCCATGCCAGTTGTTCTCCCGAACATTAGAAAAATAACCATAGAGATGATCAGCAAGGCAAACATGGCTATGGTTAGCAATCTTAAATGCTTATCGGTATATTTTATGGCCAACAGTACAGAAATCAAAGAGCCTATACCAAAAAACAATAAGGCACTTTCAACTCCTCCTGCCAACTGAATTTCATCAACCAGACTTGTGATATACACATAAACGCCATAGTGCGCTATAACCCCAAGTAGGGTAAGCAGTAGAACAATTAATACTTCTGGTATTTTTAATAGTGCGAAAGGCGATGAGCTTTTGGTCAATTTTTCTCCTGGAATGGAAGGCAATGCAAAAAAACTGATTAACGCAATTACAATAATAAAGCCTCCAAGTCCAATAAATTCGGTTCGCCAGCCATAATCATTTCCTATGGAGGTCATGATGGGCATGCCCACACTGATACCCAAGGTTGTTCCTGCCATAATTACGGCGATGGCTTTTCCGTGGTCTTTTTCATCTACCAAACGCATGCCGTACGCAGCAATCATTGGCCACATGACACCTGCACAAATTCCACCAATTACTCTAAGGATAATAATAATCGTATAATCGTGAACAAGTCCTGCAATAATATTGGAAATGGCGAATCCACCAAGCAAAATCATCAACAGATATTTACGGTTGACTTGCATGGTTAAAGATATGAGAGGAATCGCAAATATTGCCGATGCGATGGCATAATAACCCACTAGATTTCCTGTTTGTACCTCGCTGATATTCAAATCGGCCATCATCAGTGGGAGGACGCCTGAAGGCATCAACTCGGACAGTATTCCTACGAAGGTCACTGACGACATCAAGATCATGATCAGCCACGGAAAAGCATTTTTGGCCTGTTCTGTAATATGTTGTTTACTCATGTTTTTAATTTAGATGTTATGAAAGTTGCCGAAGCTTTTTATATATTCTGTATCATATCGGTTTTTAACTTTGATGATAAGGCGTCGTGACAACTATTTAACCGCAAAGGACAACGCTAAGCGTTCTACGAAGGTCGCAATGTTTATGTAATTATTATTTAAAATTTTGCGTTTCTTGCGCATTTTCTTTACGATCTCTTTGCGGTTAATTATGATCAGAATACACTTGTATGCAACTAAACTTTTAGTAATCTGACTCTTATGTTTATTTAATTACTTAAAACAAATCTAAAAGCTCAACGGAACATCATAAGCCATCTCTTTACGACGGAATAAGAAATCACCATTTCTTACCGATGCTAATACATCTACTCTTTTGCGAATCGCTTCATAAACGGTTGATTCATTAAGAACGATAAAGTTAGCAGCTTTACCTACTTCTAAACCGTAACTGTCATGAATGTTTAAACAACGGGCACCATTGTAGGTGATCAAATCAAAAACTGTCTCAATCTCTTTTGGAGACATCGTTTGCGCCAAGTGGATGCCATTGTCCAAAATATTCATCATATTCCCATTTCCCATGGGGTACCATGGATCGTTGATGGAATCTTGGGCGAACGCCACATTAATTCCAGATTCGATAAATTCTTTCACTCTTGTCAATCCTCTACGCTTTGGGTAAGTATCCTGACGTCCTTGTAAATAGGCATTTTCAGTAGGACATGAAATGAAGTTCATCTTACTCTTTTGGAATAAATCCATCATCCTAAAGGCATAGGAATTATCAGCTGAACCAAACGAACAGGTGTGACTCGCTGTGGTTCTGGTACCATAATCCTCCATAAGGACCAGCGCATTTAATAATTCCACAAAGCGCGAATGGGTATCATCAGTTTCATCACAATGCACATCAATCATCTTGTCGTATTTTAAAGCAAGACGGACGATATCGTGCACGGATTTTTCTCCGAATTCTCGTGCGGGTTCGTAATGTGGAATTCCTCCCACAACATCAGCTCCCATTTTCAGCGCTTCTTCCACTAATTCAAGTCCGCCCTTATACATGTACATACCTTGCTGTGGGAAAGAAACAATCTGAATATCAACGATGTCCTTCAGCTCTTCCTTCATTTCTAACATCGCTTTTAGTGCTGTAAAGTTTGGATCTGTAACGTCAATATGGGTACGGATATGTTGTACACCTTGGGAAACTTCATCTTTAATTCCTTTCATCGCCAATCTCTTTACACTTTCTACAGTGAGCGTTTCCTTGAATTTAGGCCATAGTTCAATGGCTTCAAAGAGGGTACCTGAACCAGCTCCCGCTTGTCCAAGTTCAGATAAGGTATAGACATAATCTAAATGCAAATGCGGATCTACGTAAGGTGGTAGAACAAGTTTGCCGCCGAGGTCGATTTCTTCTTCACATTTAGGTAAATTAGTCCCGATCTGGGTAATTTTCCCGTGTTCAACTATCATTTCTGTCGCTACATCGTTGCGATATATCTTTGCATTAAAGAATTTTTTTTTCATTGTAAATCTGAATTTAATTAATATTAGTTATAAAAATTGCTGTGTCTACTATAGCCACAAATCGGAGACTGGCTCCGAAATGGAGAGGCTTTGACAACTTTTTTAAGATAAGGCTTTATTTCCTTGCTTGAGCTGACATTGGTCATAGAGGAGCAACTCTTAACAAAATTTTACCTATTAATAGTCGGTAACTGGCAAAATCAGTTGATGGGATTAAGTAAGCGGAATAGTTCAAGAGTAATCATACCTGATCAATAATGGAATTGCTTATCAAAGCCTTGGTTTCGTCACTTCCTGAATGGCATAAAAAAACAGCTTGGGTAATTCCAAGCTGTTTTTGCACTTACAAATTTTAATACGATCCTATTATTTAAAGGATAAAATAAGGAACAAGAAGGGATGCCGTTGTTAGACCGAGGTGCCTTCAGAGTTTTAAAACAAGTGTATCAATTTGTATCAAAACATTTATAGGGACCTTTGAACCCGTCAATTATTATTCTTGCAGGAAGATCGCTTTTGAAGAAGGTTCTGTAAATGTTGTTTATAGCAACTATGTCTGCGATGTTTTTAAGTTGAATATTTATGTTGCCGGCATCGTCCAAATCATGGTCGATACTTTCTGTAATTGCCTTAATGCTGTTTAATTTTACAGGTCCATGAACGATCAGGATTCAAAGAAACCAATCAATCCCAATTGTCCATTTCCAATTTGTTCCAGGTTCGGTTATTGATAAAATCGTCTTTGTTAGGGTCATATTTATAGTTGTCTGAGCCTACATATTCTCCGTGTGTGTTAATCCAATAATGGTCATTGGTGGGGTCTATCTTATAACGTTCGCCTGTGTTTGGGTCTTTCACGTTGGTTTTTCCGAGAATATAATCACTGATGCGTTCTTGGCGCTGTGCATTTGCATCTTGGCTTGCTTCCCATTGTTTGTGGTTCCGTTCCCGTGATGCCAAATTTGCCTCATATTGTCTTTGGCGTGCTTCCCTTCCTCTTAGGAATGCCGCTTCTCTTTGTGCGTGGGCCTCGTTGCTTTTTCGGATGGTGTATTCCGTTTGTTGGTTCATAGTACTAATCCACTGTGGGTTGATTTGCCTATTTATCAATCCGTTGAGGTAATCTGTTTTTGCTTCTTCAAAATAAGCCGAGGGAGCGCCAATGGCACTTCCCGCATATCCCCAATAGATATGATCAGAAGTCTGTTCAACGTAATGATGCAAAACGGTGAGCCACTTTGTGCCGTCCGGATCTATCCATTCAATACCTAATGCTTTAATCTGTTTTGGGTTTTGGTCTACCTTAAATAGCAAGGCATCAAAATTTTTGTAAAAATCCGCTATTTGATTCAAGGGATAGGTTTTGGTAATTTTTCTGTTGATGGAATTGCCATAGTGCACAAATATTTGGTCTATGACCTGTTCAATACTTAGCGGATATTGCACTTGCATTCCGGTTGCCTGATATAGCTGAAGCGTAGTTGGGTCATTTGAATAGACATAGTTCATTCCCTTTTCTCCATACACTTTTATGCCGTTTGGGCCGGTATAGGCAAATTCGCCATTGGTGTGTTGTTGCCATGTTTCCGGGAATGGCAGCCGCTCTACTACCATGCCGTTGCGAGTGTCTTTCACATAAAAATATTGGAGTCTTTTTTTTAAATTTTCCATCTGGTTGGACTCTTCTTGGTTTTCAATGCCATTTGTTGCTGTAATTGATTTGTTTGTCGCTATACCGTTATTCGCTTTTGAAGAGGAAAGACAGAAATGGAAGATTATAGCAAATATGAAAATGACAATTAGTTTAAAATTCTTCATCCTTTTAGTTTTTTATAAGTTTCAGCGTTTTTGAAACTCCTTTTGAAGACACTTTTACAAAATAAATTCCTGCGGAAGTATTTATTTCCTGCTCAATGGTTTTGATTGAAGCGTATTTATTTGAAGAAATTTGCTGCCCGAGCATATTGTGAATTTGCAAGTTTACATCTGAATAATCCTTTCCAAGATCAATAGTGAAATGACCGCTTGAAGGATTTGGATACATTGCAAGATTGCTCAAGGTATTGTCTTCGGTCCCCAAAACGATGTTGGTTATTTTTAGAGTAACGTTGGTAGGATTACAGATGACATCAAAAGTATAATCGTGATTGTCGTAATGGGCGGTAACGGTAGCGGGAAGGTTGCAAGTGGTAATGCTGTTTGCGGTAAGAATTACAAATTCGTCATTCTGATTTGCTTCATAGTTTAGTGAAACAAGAATATCCCCGTCCAGACTGGCAGTGCCGTTTACATCAAAAACGTCGTATTCGGTTCCAGCTGTAGGTCCAGATATTTCAGTGGCCAAGATTGCGTTTGCAGAAGAGCTATAGTTGCCCGCATAGATCAAGGTTCCAAGCATGCCTCCAGGAGAAATGGTGCCATCATAAACTAAATTGTTTTGGATGGCCACAGCTCCGTTGCCTGTCAACATGCCGTCACCTTCAAAAGTTCCAAAACCAAATTTTAAAAGTCCTGTTTCGGCTATAATTTTTCCGGGTGCCGAATTTGTTACGTTGGCATCAATGAAAAAGTTACCTGTACTAGGTTCCTTTTTTATTGTTCCTGAATTATTCAGAGTTACAAATCCATCTTGTCCTGAAATTGCCCCGTCAGATAGTATGTTTATAACACCTGACGCAGTATTGGTTAAGGTTGGACTTCCGTAACCAAAATAGTAGGTGCTAGTAGAATTAATATTTATTGAACCTTCATTCTTTAGAGTAGAATTTCCTCTAATAGACCCAGACCCATCTAAATTCAATACTCCTTTATTTGTGAGTGTTCCTTCCCCTTTAAATTCACCTGATATCCAATTAAAATCTCCAGAACCATTAAAGTTTAAAGTTGCCTCTGTACTCGGTGCTACAAGGAGTTTTCCAGCCCAGTTTATAGGTCCGTCTAATTGCCCAGATAGGGTTCCGTTCAAAGTGAAAGTATGATTAAAATTTAAAACTGCATCATTGGCAACATTGTAAGTGCCGTCAGTAAGTACAGTAGCAGGGTTGTATAAGGTTAAAGATCCATTTTCTACGGATACAGTACCGTTATTGTTTTGTAAGGGTATTTCAATTCGATACGCGCCTGAGCCATGGGCTCTTTTTATAAGTCCAGAATTAATGATAGTCATTTCTCCCGATTGTTGATATAGACCACCATCTTCTGCGTTTAAATTTATAATGCCAGAGGCCGTATTGTTTAAGGTAGGAGTTCCGTAGCCCGCATAAATAGTTCCGCTTTGATTTAAATTTATAACCCCGTTATTGATAATGGTCAAGGAACCTCTTACCGATCTTAAGTGAGTAAAAACAATGGTTCCATTATTTGTCAAAGTACCGCTACCAATCAATTCGGTATAAGTCATGTCTAAACTTGCATCAGCGTCTATGGAAGAGGCATCTGAAAAAGTAATGTTGCTCGCTGTTGCTTGGGCATTTCCTTGAAGTGCGAATGATTTAATATTGGCGCCATCAATTATAATATTGCTTCCGGTAGGAATGATAACATCATTGGTAGAACCCGGAATACCAGAAGGATTCCAGTTTTCGGCAACATTAAAGCTACCACCCAAAGGTCCTATCCAAGTTTTGGTCTGTGCTGAAATAGTCAAGCAAAAAATGCTCAATACCGAAAAAAATAATAGTCTTTTCATAATATTTGGTTTTACGTTAATGGAATATATTTTGAAACTCTCAGCAACATTGCTGTGGTGGGTTTCTATTCAACTAACGGAAGCGTTGAAAAAGGTCATCACTGTTTTTTAGAAAAAAGAAGAAAGAATAAAGAGGAAAGAATAAAGAGAAAAGACTGGTATCGGAAGGTTGATGACTGATACGGAATGCTTGCTCTGAAACCTATTCTTGACCACGATCTGAAGTTTTAATGGCAATCACAAAAAAAGCGGAGTCTTATAAAGTTCTGACTATAAAGACGCTGATTTTTTTCTTTTCAGAATAAAAATAATAAAGAAACCTATTAATAGCACCCCGAAAACCCACCACCAAATTGGATGGATTCCTGTTTGCAATTCAATGGGAGCGGTGTCGCCAATCAATACCATGCCTGCCCAATATTGGGGCGATACCGTGCGGCCTTTGGCATTGGTAATGAAGTTTAGCTTTGCATTCCTCAGGGCTTCATCTTTTGCCATTCCTTCAGCGAGATTATCGTAGAAATTTTGAATGATTTTCACACTGCTTTCTTCGTCAATCTGCCAAAGACTGGTCAAGATGCTTTCGCTGCCGGCATAGTTGAATGCATGTGCCAAAGAAATCATTCCTTCACCGGGCTGGTAGGTAGGTTTCCCTGTTTCGCAGGCCGTTAAGATGGCAAGATTTGAACTTAGATTGGTGTTGTAGATCTCGAAAGTGTACAGTGAATTTTCGTCGTAGCTGTCATCCCGCGCGTACTTTTTCGCAAAAATAAGACGAGAAAATTCAGGACTTATATTGTTGCTTTCTGCATGTGTGCCAATGTGGATTATTTTGTGCTCACCAGCATTGGCTTCAAAAATCTGTTTCGTTGAATTTTCATTTAAGAACGATTTTCCATTAAAAATTTTAGAGTAATTTTTAGCCAATTCCACACTACTGGGTTGCGAGAGTAAAGTGAGGTACGCATTATCACTATTAACGGAATCTGTAATGGCAATTTTGTATTCGCTTTTCATTTTTTTAGTGAAACCGGGCGCAAAGGCAACAAAATTTTCAGAAAACATTTTGGGCTTTTTGTTTTCATTTAGTAGCAACAGACTAAAGTTGTACGAAATGGAATGGCTCGCCAGCAAACTATGAGTGGCAAGTTCTTTATAGCTTTTTATTTTTGATGGGGTTAGGGTTTCAAAACTTAGATTGAAGAGGGCCCCATCTGGAATAATAATAACTTTTTCGTTACTAATGCGGCTGCTCAAAGGTTCCCATAATTGCCGATAAAGCTCATAAAGTAAGGTGGACTCTTCATCGAAAGTTATCTTTGGATCGATTAATTTTTCAATGTGATTTTTTACAGATTCGTATTTTAGGGGAAGAATACTTCGGTTTTTGCTGTCCAATACAATTCCGTACAAACTTTTATCGATAAACAAATAGCGAATTACTGTAGTGTTGGCAGGAATATATTTTTGTAAATCTTTAAGTGAAACATCCAAAGTGGCATACTTCATTTTGTAATATTTGGGAAAGGCTGTTTTCAAAGAATCTAAAAACGAATTATAAATAGTACTCGCCTCGAGATAATTTTGAAATGATGTGGTTGAATCTTCACTTAAAGCGCTGAGGTTAACGGCTTCTTTTTTTAACTCGCTTTCCCTTTTTATAACCGCTTTCGGAACATTTACAATATTGATTTCATCTTGAAGCGTCAGCTTAGAACGAATGGTATAATAAACACTGTTTTCGTGGGTTTCTATAAGATTGGTAAGGTATTTTTTGTTTTCGGTTTGGGTGTATAAATCGTAATACAGCTGTTTTGTGAATCTGTAAAGGCCCAAAAAATTTGAATACAGCACATTCACATTGTCGTCTTTTGAAATCAGGGTTTTCTGTTCCTCAAGAATTTTGAAGGCATCGAACATAGTTTTCAAAAGACTTTTTAGAAAAACAGAATCTTTGGTTGTGTTCTGTGCGTAAAGTGCTTCCGATTTCGCTAAAATCAACAAAGGCTTGCGGTAGGCCAATTTTAAAGCATCGAGTGTCGTGCTTTTATTTTGGGTGCGGGTATCAATATACTCTATTCCTTTTTCGCTCCATTCGATGGCTTTTGGGTAATCGTCAATAGTGTAATACACTTCCGAAAGGTTTAGCATAAGAGCGATGAGATCGCTATTGTTTTCACCTCCGTTCATTTTTAAATAATTATAGGCATTTAAAGAAGTGGTTACTGCGGCTTCACTTTTACCGTTTTTCGCCAAAAACGAGCTTTTATCCTGTGCAAAACTTAAGTAGGTATCGTCTAAGTTTTCGCCGAGGGCGATTTTGTATAATTTTTCGGCATCGTTGTATGCTTTTTCCGCCTTTTCTATTTCGCCTTTTCGGTCGTAACAATTCGCCAAATTAGCAGTAGCAATGGCCTGCCAATACACATCAGGACTGGAATCGGCATCGTACATCGCAAGCACTTTCTCTAAGGAAATAATGGCTTTGTCTGTTTCTTTTAAAGCCATTTGCGATTGGGCCAACAGTATAAGTGCACGTGGAATTTCGGGATCGCCCGGGAGGTACAGTTGATCGCGATTATTGTAAATGTACGCCATAAGTTTATAGGCCCTATCTACATGGCCAATGTTAGAGTAAAGCGAGCCAAGGTTTGAAACGCCTGTCCATTTTAGGCGTTTACTGCGCGAAACAATGCGAACGTCATGAGATTCTTTTATGACAAAATTGCAATCCTGAATGAGTTTTTCCAGCGTTTGTAGGGATTCTGAAATATTGCCGCGAGCCTCCATTACCAGCGCCATATTCAATTTAATGCCCGAAGAGGAATATACTTTATACACCGAATCCCCTTGTATTTTTTGTAAGGTTTTGATAGCATTTTCAAAGAAGTTTTGGGCACTGTCCAATTTTTGGGACTGCCACATCATTATGCCAAAAAAATTGTAGACGTCAGCGATCTTTTTATAGTTCTTTATTTCAGATTTTTTGAATTCTGAAAGTGCTTTTTTAGCCTGTTCGTTAGCGTCCAAAAATTTTCCGGATATGTAATAGGAATAGGTTAGCGCATAATAAGCTTCGCCAATTTCGTTGTGCGTGGCATCGGGGACGGACCGAATTGTATTTAGTGATTCTTCAGCAGCTTTGAAAGATTCGGTGATGTTTCCCAATTCCTCATATAGTTGAGAAAGTCCCGACAATGCTATATGTAGAGCACGTTTGGATGCTCCGAGCGTTTTTAGGTTTTTAAAAAATGCATCGGCTTTTTTGGCCGCATCTTTTGGATTGCTTTTTAAGAGTGCAACCTTCCCTACATATACTGTGTATTGCGCCAAGGAATCTATTTGTTTGGCTTGCTTAAAATTTTCAATTTGCGTTTGTAGTGCAGCATCAGCCTCTTTCAATTGATTGTTTAATAGGTAAGAGTCTATCAATTTAATGCCGGATAAATTCGCGTCTTGACCGAAGCTATTTTGGAAGAAAACTAAAAAAGCAATCAGGATTAAAAGTAAAAAATTGTTGTATTTGGATACCATACAATCTTAATTAATATAATCTGAAATAGCACTTGCAATTTATAATCGCGTTGCTGCACGATTATATTTTTACAGCTGATTTTTTTGTCACAGACCAAAGTCTGAGGTTGTATTTTAATACGTTTAATTTTAGGGCTTTGTTTATTCTTTTAATGCGTTTAACAATTTGTTGTTTCTTTCAGAAGGATGTGCGTTTAACAGGTCTTTGGCTTCTTCAATTTTTCCTAACTTTATTTTTGCCAAAGCCGTATAATGGGCTGCGTCTTCTATAAAGATACCGTCGTTAAATTTAGTTGCGGGCTCTAAATATTCCAATGATTTTTCAGCATTACCTTCGGCTAAATAGGCGACACCTAAAAAGTAATTCAACGTATCATTTTCTGTTTTTTCGGGAAGCAGTTTTTGCCACCAGTTAATGGCTTCTTTATATTCTTGACGTTTATAAACAACCATTCCTTCGTAAAAATCATATTCGTTTGAGGCACCCATAACAGTTCGCAAACCTGGGTCTGCTTCAAAATGTGAGGCAAAGATTTTTTCAGGTGAATTACGGCTTTGAAACATCCAAAGAACTCCAAAGGATACAACCAACGCTACGGCAATAGCATACCAAATAAGCTTTGGGTTCATTTTCTCGGGAGACAAAATATTCACCTTAGTATCATTTTTATCCACTGAAATATGTTCATGAAATTCCTTTATTTTTGATTGCCTGATTCTATCCTCAATCTGTTCTCTTACTTTCTTTATGTGTGCGATTTTCGCGTCAACGTTGGGAATTTGAGTCAGCTCTTCATTTAACAAAAGTGTTTTATCCGACGCCTTGTTATGATCCAGATACCGTTCAATTAGATCCCATTCCAATTGCGTTATTTCAATTTGGGGTTTCATTTTTAAATTTTATTTTTAACTCATAACTCATAACTCATAACTCATAACTCATAACTCATAACTCACAACTCATAACTCACAACTACATACTATCGTCTCCAAGCGCCAATTCCTTCAACTTTTGGATACACCTATATTTTTTATTTTTTGCCGAGGCCTCTTCTATATTTAGATTTTCGGCAATAGTTTTCATAGACATTTTATTGAAATAAAACTGAGTTAGTAGGTCTTTGCATGCTTTTCCTAAGTTCTCAAATGCGATTAAGGTTATGGACATCTGTTCCTCGCTTTTTTCCATTTCGCTGGTTTGCATTGTTTCATCTGCTGCCAGATGATATGATTTTTCATCTATTGCAATTGTATTTCTTTTGGTCAGATGCCTCGTTTGGTCTATCCATTTATTTTTCGCAGCAGTAAAAAGATAGGCTTCTATCTCTGTCTTGTTCTTGGGCTTAAATTTTCCCGTACTCAACTTCTTCCAACACGCGAAAAAAGCATCCTGAAAAACATCTTTGGTATTCTCTAAAGTTCCTCCATTTTTAAGAATATAATATTTGGTTTTCGGGTATTGGGCAATATAAAATTCCCTTATGGCAACTTCTTTATTCGTTAAAAAAGCATCCAAGAGCGTAAATTGACCTAGATTTAGAGTTTCTTCCATAAAAATTGTATGGAAATATACAATTTTTTTTCACTCAATGTTAAGGTTCAATCATAATACAAATCCTGAATAATTTATAAAAAGTATGCAGGAATCTATACTTTGTTTAATGATATAACGGAGGGTTTCAAAAAGGTCATCAGAAAATTAGCTAGTTTCTGAAGCTAGATTCTAAGTCTGGGTTTCAGAGGTAAATTCCTCGGCTTCTTCCGAAGTTTTGCGTTTCATCAAAGAATTTTGTGGAAATTAAAATAAGGCTGCGGCTTGTAGAGCTTTGTCCATGCCATTGGGAATCAAGGTTACCCAACCCGGTCTGAAGCAGTTCAGGGTTTGATGGGTGATAAACTCGTCACCCAGATTTGGGATGAAAAAAAAGAGGCCATTTAATAAGTCATTAAACGGCCTCTTATCTTTCAATTTATCGTTCAGGAATAAGCTTTATTTCCTCGAGAGAAGGCACTTCTTTTGGAGGAGTAGATCGTTTAAAGCGGCTAATTGGGTTAAAGCTGACTAAACGGATGGCGTTAAGGATTACTAAAAGCACGCTCAATTCATGAATCAGCATTCCTGAGGCTAAATTCACGTTTTTTGTCAAGACCCCCGCCAACAACAGGGCGACTGTTCCTACTGCAATAAACATGTTTTGTTTCATGTTTCGCACCGTGGTTTTGGCAAGCTTCACAGCGTGGGTTAACTTATCAAGATTGTCGGCCATCAGGACCACATCTGCTGTCTCCATGGCGATATCGGTTCCTGCTACCCCCATTGCAATTCCAACATCGGCAGAAGCAATGGCAGGGGCGTCGTTTACGCCATCGCCCAACATGGCGAGTTTGATACCTTTCCCCATACAGGCTTTAACTTTTAGAGCCTTGTCTTCAGGGAGCAATTCGGCATATATGCGGTCCAAGCCCAATTGTTCGCCCACTATATTGGCAGTATGCTTATTGTCTCCGGTAAGCATTACCAAGTGTTTAATGCCCGCAGCCCGGAGGTTGTCTATAGTGTCTTTAGCCTTGTCTCTTATGGTATCGGCAATTGAAATAATCCCCAAGACCTTTTTGTCATCGGCAATAAAGACGGCTGTATTTCCGGCTCTCTCCTGCTGAGTGGCATAAGATTCCACTTCAGTTTCTATTGTGATTTCATTTTGCACAAGTCCCTTTCGATTGCCGATAAAGAGTGGTCTTCCATCTAAGTTGACTTCAATTCCGCGACCTTTAAGCACATTCACTTCTGTAGGTTTATTGACGAGTTTTAATCCAGTTTTTTCCGCTTTTTTCACAATGGCCCTTCCCAAATGATGTTCCGAGATCACTTCCGCTTCGGCAGCCATGAGGAGTAATTCCTCTTCAGTGATACCAAACCCTTTGATGGCGGTAACTTCCGGCTTTCCTTTTGTTAAGGTTCCTGTTTTGTCAAATACAAAAGCGTTTAATTTAGCCAGATTCTCCATGACCTCTCCACCTTTGATCAAAATTCCATTTCTGGCGGCGTTTCCTATTCCTGCTACAATCGATACAGGAGCGGAAATCACCAAGGCCCCAGGACAAGCAATAACCAGGAAGGTTAGCGCTAAATGGACGTCCTGTGTAATCGCCCAGACGAGGACAGAAAGAACCATAATTCCCGGTGTATAAATGGTAGCAAACTTCTCTAAAAACCGTTGGGTCTTTGCTTTCCCTTCCTGAGCCTCTTCTACCAATTCAATGATTTTGGCGAAGGTGGTATCCTCTCCAACATTTTCTGCTATAACCTCCAGATATCCACTGTCCAAAATACTGCCGCTGAATACTTGATCATCCAGACCTTTACTTACCGGAATAGATTCACCAGTAATTGCTGCTTCATTCACAGAGGCATTTCCTGTGATAACTCGACCATCTATTGGAATCTTTTCTCCAGTTTGAATGATGACCAAATCATTTTTTATAACCTCCTCTGCCATGATTGTGGAGCGTAAGCCATCGCGGACTACAGTTGCTTCCAACGGCGCCATGTCCATCAAGGATTTAAGTGAAGCACGCGCTTTTTCTAAAGAACGACCTTCCAAAAAGGCCCCAAAAAGAAACAGGAAAGTCACCGCTGCCGATTCAACATACTCTCCAATAATCAGCGCACCAATAACCGCTATAGTCACCAAAAGCTCGATACTGAACATTTTTAGTCGTGACGCTTTCCAAGCTTTTATAAAAGTTGGAACCCCAGCGACTATAGAAGCTGTAATTAAAAGCGCATCCAATAAGAGGCTGTTCCATTTGAACACATAGGTTGCTATTGCAGCAAGAAGTAAAATTCCTGCTGCATACATTATTCTATTTACTTGTTTAGCTTTCATTATCTTCTATACCTTTTATTAAGAGGTTATTATCGGGAAGCCTACTTTTTCTATCACTTCGGCCAAGCGATCGGAAGAAACTTTTTCTTCGTCATATTCTATTTTCACCTTGCTGGAATTAAAAAGCACTTTTGCTTTTTCTACCCCTGGTTCTTTGTTGAGAACGCCTTCTATCCTAGTAATACAACTTGGGCAGGTTAGGGTTTCCAATTGAAATCTTACGGTTTTTATTTCTTTTATAGTTTTCATGTTTTTTCTTATTTACGATTCATATTTAACTACTCATAACTCTGAACTCATCACTAATACACCTCCTTAGTGGGAAATATCCCCGTGTAATATGTGCTCCAAGGCTTCTAAAGTATGGGTGTATTGGACATAAGCATGTACATACTCACGCCCTTGCTCAACAGAATTATCTTTGGTCTTGTTGAGTTTTGCTACGGTTGCATAACGCTCCCTTAGCACTTGCTCCAAATGATTGGTGACGGTTTTAATCACTTTTTCAACATCGTTTTCTGCGATGGAGTTGTCTGCCATTTCAACCAAAGGAGTCATCGATCCTGCGGGTTTCAAGCCTGTAAAGGACGCGCCTTCCATTTCTCTGTGCAATCTTACAAGGGTTTCCAAGAAATGCTTTTCAACTATAGCATATACTTCTTTATCCTCGTTTTTTAAACTATAGGTTTTATGGAACAAAGGAATGATTTCCTTTTCTTGTTGTGGCTCAATCCACTTTAAAACCAGCTGCACATTATTTTGATCCAATGCTTTTAAGGCATCCTTAATAACCGGGCCGTCATAGGAATCGCAATGTGCAAATCCTGAAATACTGACCAACATAAACGCGAATGCCAAAAGAATTGATCGCATGTTGAATTTAAATATCCGTTCTACCTTTAAGGGGTTTGAAACGGTTAATTTTTTTGTTTGAGTTTTCATAATATCTGTTTTTAGAATTAATAATCTATTTTGATTTTCTGTAAACAAAACTATGGACTAAATCAAGAGTGTGCGACCTATCTTATAAGATGGCACTGTTTTCATGGGGAGTAGACGTCCCACTTTATAAAGTAGTACGTGGAAAGGCTAATCTTTGGAGGTGGAAATGGCTGATTCTTAGATTATCTTTGGGAATCTCTAAATTCGCTAGGGGTGGTATTGGTAAACTTTTTGAAAACACGGTTAAAAGCAGATTTAGAGTTAAATCCACTTTCGAAGGCGATGCCAAGTAAGGAATATTTGTCGAATTCAGGATCTACAATTTTATTCTTGACTTCTTCAACTCTATATTTATTAATAAAATCGAAGAAGTTTTGTCCATATACGTCGTTGATGACCTGCGAAAGATGATGATGGGGGACATTAAGGCTTTCGGCCAGCTTGGGCAAGGTCAAATCGGGTTCTAAATAGGGCCTTTCAGTTTTAAAATAATCATCTATTTTACAGAAACACTGCTCCAAAGCATCATCCTTTAATTTGGAAGGTGGGTTTTCGGTTTCGATAATAGGATCTTTGGCTTCTTTATCACTAAAGTTGACAAAAACGCCTATTTGTTTTAAACCAAAATATCCAATTAAGATAATAAATGCCGAAAATGATAGCATGAGACCATTAATGCAAAAACTCATTGAAAATAGATGGAAAACATGATGGATAACGGCTGAAATGACTAAGGATGTCCATATTATTCCAAAGGCAGGGATCAATCTACCTAACCAATCCAATTCGAAATCCTTGGAAGTAAAATTGAGGATGGACTCTTTGGTCTTGTGAAACTGTCTTTGGGCCAGAACAAAATATACTGGCCCTGAGAGCGCGGTAATTACGAGAAAAAATAAATATAGGATGGGCGTTTCGGCTACAGCGTCGGAATCGTGACCTATCCTAATTCTTTCTGAATAGGCGGGAAAACCTGACGCAATAAACAAGTACAGGATAAATACCACGAATGGTAAAAAGTGCAATAGATTTTTGGTTTTAAATCGGGCGTGGTTAAAAGTAAGAGTAGAAACATATAAGTATAAGAAAGGGCCGTTTAACAAGAACATTGCAACAATAATGCTAGATAAAAAAGGGGTATCGAAGAAGGATTCCATGGAAAAAGCGTAGATGCCTGTGATACTGCCGAGATACAAAAGCCAAATACTGAAGATGCGGTCATGCAGAAATTTTGGTTTTTTCTGAAGAAGAAGCACCATGAAAAAGAATGCATTGAAAGAAGCTATAAACAAAATATATTTCATCTGCTATATGTTGCTGTTTTTAAGTTTTTACTGATTCAGTGACCAAAATTTACAATTTGAAAAAAATCTTTATAAATAAAGTAAACCTATACTCTTTAATGTCTATATGACCATTTTTGCCCTACCATAAATTGAGATAGATTGGCGGCTCTATCTTCTATTATCCGTTGGATATTTACCTAATTATCATTTTCCTAGTGTATTTAGATACGCTATGATGCTGGTTTCTCTGGTTTGTAGATTGTAGGTAAATGCCAATGATATTTCACCGATAATAATCGGAATAAAACTATAATTACGAGACAAATAATTTCAACAGGCAGTTTTGGGACACCCAGGTTTAACAAAACGAAAAAAATAATGCCTCCGAGAATACAAGTGGTCGCATAAATTTCTTTTTTGAAAATAAGCGGGATGTTGCTTAAGGAAACATCTCTTATCACGCCACCAAAACAAGCTGTAATGGTTCCGAGTGAGATACTGATTATGGGATGTAAGTCAAGTGCAATTCCTGTCTGAATGCCAACCACAGTAAAAAATCCGAGTCCGATAGAATCGAAAAATAATAAAACGTTATGGTAATTTTTTATCACACTTTTAAAAAACAGGACGGCTATGGTCGTGATCAGCACAACTACCGCCGAGCTCAGGTCGAGCATCCAATTGACGGGAACTTTGCCAATAAGGACATCCCGCAAAGTACCTCCGCCCAACGCGGTGATAAATGCAATAATAAAAACCCCAAAAACATCGAGTCTTTTTTCCATCGCGGCAAAGGCACCCGCAATGCTAAACGCCGCAGTGCCGACAATTTCAATAATTCTGAGAGATTCCAATACTTATTTGGTTTTAGTGTTACGATGCTAATTTACAAAAGCGAAAAGTTCTCGTATTATTCAAATCTAACTACATGATAAAACTGAATAAACCATGATGGACCAAATAAGGCATATAAAATACAATGTCCAAATTCGGCCACTGAGCCTCCAAGCCATTATTAAAACCTTCATAGGTCAACTCCAAACCGAAGACAACACTTTTAATCCCTTTTTAAAAAATAAAACTTGATTTCAAGGCAGATAGAATTATGGTTATTGAATTTTAGCGCCTTTCCAACTGTTTTTGTAATTTATCTTCTACTTCGGTCAACAGCGCATGAAAATCGTCACCATATTCTGAAGCAAAAGGATCATTACCTGGGATACCTAAACGGATGCTGACCTGTTTTTGTTTGGTGCTTTTGTCTTTTTTATCTTCCAAGTAGATATCTGCCCACTCTATTCTGTCATAAAACCGACTAAGACGTGAGATTACTTTACGTATCGTATTTTGTACGTCTTCTCCTATGGAGATATCTACCGCCTCAATGTTAATTTTTATTCCGGAAATGTTATCTGTGTATTTCATAAATATGTTTTTTAATGATTATTTAATATAATGATCGTCCGCAAAGCTTTTCAAATAGGATATAGGATTGTAAGGCCAAAGACAAAGTTAACTTTTCTTAAAAGAAGAGTTGTATCAACATTATTTTATCCTCGGCCTCACAATCTTAAGTCCACTTTTCAGTTTCTATAAACTGATGAGTATTTTCTGCTTTAATTTGATTGCCATTTTTAGTGCGTTCAACAAAAGTTGAATTCACTGTACAGCACTTAAATTATTTTAAATATGCAGAATACATCCAAACCAATTTTTCTTGTTCACGAATGTAATCGCTCATCAGTGCATTAGTACCTTCGTCTTCTGCATCTGCGGATAATTCCAATATTTCACGTTGTAGGATAATAATGATCTTGAAGGACTCAAGAGTGTCTTTCATATCCTGAATCCCATCGGCTACTTCAGAACTTTCCTTGATTTTTGCTTCTTTCTGATAGATAGAGAATTTGTGGTTTGGTGTGTGACCAAGGGTTCGAATTCGTTCTGCTACTTCGTCAATTTTTATAAACAAATCTTCATAAAGTTCTTGGAACTTATCGTGTAATTCGAAGAATTTATCTCCTTTAATATTCCAATGGTATCCTCTGACGTTTTGATAAAAGATTGAATAATCTGCCAAAAGTTCATTGAGTTTTTCTGCAAGTACTTTGGATTTTTGAATGTCCAATCCAATTGAATTTAATTTTGCCATTTTTATAGTTTTAAAATTTATATTATAATTTAATTATTAACGGTTGATATCAACCAATATTTTTACTTCTGAAGGATCTTTGGTAAGTGCCTCAAACCCTTTTTCGACGATCTCATCCAATGAAATCACGCTGGTAATTAATTTTTCTACCGGTAATCTTCCGCTACTTATTAAAGCAATCACTTCTGGGAAAATGTTCCGGTAGGCAGCGGTCCCTATGATGGTCAATTCCCTTAGCGTTTGATTTAAGGCATCGTGGGTCACACTTTTACCAAAGAGCGCAACCAATATGGCCGTGCCGCCATTGCGTAAGCTGTTGATACCCGTGTCAAACGTAGCTTGAACACCTGCAGCATCGATAAAAACATCAACGCCGTGACCTGTAATCTCTTTTATTTTTTGAGTGATGTCTTTGTCCTTGGCGTTAAAAGTGTGGGTGGCTCCAATTTCTTTAGCTTTTTTCAATCTGTTTTCTGAAAGGTCTGATACAAAAATTTGGGACGCACCGGCTGCCAATGCCACTTGAACGGTGAGTAAACCAATGGGACCTGCGCCGGTAATCAATACGGTATCTCCCAATTTCATGCCACTGCGTTGGATTGCGTATGCAGCCACTGCCGCAGGCTCTACAATGGCACCTTGTTCAAAGGTCATGGAATCAGGCATTTTATGCACCATATAATCCTCAACCACCACATATTTTGCAAACGCTCCGTTAGCCGTGAGACCTATAAACCCCAAAGGCTCGGAAAGATTATATTCGCCAGTGGAAATAAACGGACTTTCGGGATTCTTAAAAATAGGTTCTACCGTTACTCGGTCGCCTTTTTTTATGTTTTTTACGTTTTTGCCTACTTCTTCAACGACGCCCGAAAACTCGTGTCCAAGGGTTGTAGTTCCCTGGTGCCCGTTAAGAGCGTAGGGTTCATCAACCGGGATTAGTTGAGGTCCGTCGTTGTATTCGTGCAAATCTGATCCGCATATTCCGGTAAACTTTACTGCAATTTTTACCTGATTGTCGTTGGGCGAGGGGATCGCTGTTTCTTCCACTCTAATGTCTTTTGCTTTATGCCAGCGGGCTGCTTTCATCATCTTCATAACTTTATTTATTTTTTACATTTTAGCATGTCATAAAATTCCTGAATGACGCCATTTCAGTTCATCAGTATTTAGCTGATCGATTACTTAATGGTCCAAATTGAACCATTTTTTGTCGTATACTTTTTTAATTTGCCTTTTTCGACAAGTTCATTTAGCTGGTTTTCGCTTTCGCTTCTTGGAGTTCCTGATAATTCAGAAAACTCTTTTGCGGTGAGCGAAGGATATATTGAGAATAATGTTTCCCAATTTTTACTGTATTCACTTTTCGTTGCGTTTGGATTCAATTTTAAAATGGCCATTTCATAAAAAGCATAAGGCCTGGTGCCATAAACGATTTCTTGATTGCCAGCATCATCAACAAAAAACATGGTTGGAAATCCTCTTACTCCCAATTCTTGTCCTAACTTTAAATCTTCCTGGAATAAGCCCTTGGCTTTACCCTCAAAATCCGTTTTTAATTGTTCTGCATTTAATCCAACTTTTTTAGCTGCAATGGCCAAGTTTTCCCATTTAGCCATGTTTATCTTTTTTAAAAACATCATTTCGCGCATTTCACGCATGAATGAAATAGCCTTTTGGTTATCTTGTAATTGTGCAGCTTTGAATGCAATAGATGAAGGGTAAGAAGAATCCATTGGATCTTCTAACCAAAGATCCCCATCTATAGGCATATCGTAATGAATACTCACTTCATCCCAATGACTAGCAACATCTGCAGGAGAACTTATGCCACCGCTATTGTAATTCCAATCCGGTAATAAACCACCCATTCTGTAGTCGATTTCAACGGCATCCCCATACTCTAACTTAAGTTTTCGTAGTTGAGGTTCAATTCCCCAACAAGAAGAACAAATTGGATCGGTATAATAAATGATTCGGATGGATTTTTTATCTGAAGAAACTTTGTTTCCAGAGGTGCTTTCAGATGTACTATCCGTTGTTTCACACATTCCAGTTTCTATGTCGCATATAAGTGGATTATTTTTTAAGGTCTCGTTGTTCATAATTTTAAGTTTTAATAATTTATTTCATTCAATATTTCCTTCTTATTTCTTCGCTGTTGACTGATTATTACAAATATACCGAAAATAAGTGTATATTTGATATGTAATTCCTTTTAGAAAGTACTTTCCATTAGGAAACTACTTCAGGGGATTTCGCATTTAGTTTAGTACTTTAAAAAAAATGAAACAATGAAAAAGAAATCTGTAATAAACGACACACCCGCTTGTCAAATTAGGATGCAAGCTATCAGTGATACGATGGGCATTTTATCTGGAAAATGGAAATTTCATATTTTGGGCACGCTCATAGAAGGCCGTAAACTGGGATTTATGGACTTGTTGAGAGAAATTGACGGCATTGGCAGTAAAATGCTTTCCAAAGAACTTCAGGACTTGGAAATGAATCACTTGGTCAGCCGAACAGTTATGAATACAAAACCGATAACTGTTGAATATGCTGTTACCGAATACGGTGCAACACTCGCACCACTTATTGATGAGCTGACAAAGTGGGGCCTTGCCTATAGACAGTCAATTCACGGTTCAAAATGAGAGATTCATTGAAATAAAAATAGGCTCAATTATTTGATGTAGAACAAAAGGACTTAAGACTTACGATATTTAGCCCATGGGTAATGGAAATTTATCCGTCAATCATAGATTTATAGTCAAAAGTGACTTTGGGCCGAATGCCATAAGTCTTAAATCATCTCTGTTAATTTACTTCTTCCGAGGCTGCAAACTCTTCCATTTTTGTAATCAAATTGTTTTCAACCGCGTATATTTGAACCCATTTCTGCTTTAGTTCCCTTCCTGATCGTTTAACCCTTTGGTGTTCTCGGCCTAAAACCACTACCATGTTGCCTTCAACGATAAATTGTTGAGGTTCAAAGTTGATGATTTCAGTTCTTTCCATAATATTGGTGAAAAATGTTCTGACACCTTCCTTTTTTTCAAAAGTTCCTGCCGGAATAATATGGGTGCCGTGATAAATCCATACGGTATCTTCGGAAACTGTAGCCACGAATTGTTCCACATCACCACTACCAAATGCCGAAAACATCTTATCGACTACTTATTTTGCTGGATTTTTCATCTATAATATTATTGTTTTGCGAATTGTAAGTGCGCCACAATCTTTACATCTTTTCCAACACCGGCAGCAGCTGGGTCGTAATTGATATTATAGTCAAATCGATTAATGGTCGTTGTGGCTTTTAAGCCTAATTTTTGGCCTTGGTCACTTGTCACTGTTCCACCATAGTGCACATCAAAGATCACATCTTTGGTAACATCTTTTATGGTCAGTTTCCCGTATAATAAATATTCGTTGGGTTTACCTGTGGCTAAAATTTTGGTACTTTTAAAAGTCATATTAGGGTATTTTTCTACCTCAAAGAAATCAGGACTTCTCAAGTGATTATCCCTGTTCTCTACGCTTGTATTGATGCTGTTTACTTTGACGGTAAAATCGAAACTAGCATCGGACAGTGCGTCTCCATTTGTAGTTAAGTTCCCAGTGTATTCCAAAAATTTTCCATTCACAATACTTATTCCCGAATGCGATATGTTGAAATTTAATGACGAATGGTAGGGGTCCACCTTCCATTGTGTTTGTGCAAATGCATTGACACTAAAAATCATCATAATCAATAAAATAAATGCTTTTCTCATAATTGTTAACGTTTTAGATTGTATTAATACTTCAATATACGGAAAGTTACAGTAATAACTTACTCTATTAAGTTTTAAAAATTAAAGATTTTATATCGCAAGACAATCAATAAATTCATTGTTAAATTTTAGGTTTTAATTCTTGTGGCCATAGTGGTTTATCGATTCAATCGATAATTATAGTGCCAACTAGGAATTGCGAATTATCCTTATATTTTTAGTCTTATATTTTGTTTTTCCATGAGTCCTACGATAAAAATGACTAGGAATGAAAAAACTAATGATTTTAGTATTCCCAATAAGCCTGCGGTAAAAATACTTGGCCACTGAAATCCTGTTAATGCCATGATGGGATATATAAAAAATGGCATGAGATAACAGGTCAAAGTACTGGTGCCCGCTGGTTTTATAGGTTTTATCCAATTGTATTTGTTCCATCGGTCAACGAGTATATATAAAGTAGCATAAGATATGAAACTAATTCCGATGCAAATAGATGTCCAGGACGGAGTAGCCAGGATTTTTGAAATAATAAACTCAATTCTTAAAAACATTCCGAAGCCTATAAAACCTGCCCCCAATAGGAAAATGATGGCCAGGAACCAATGCTCTTGGCGGACGGTCTTGCTGAGTTTCAAATAGAATACGGTGCAGAGTACCCCTGCCATAACCAGGGCATGATTGGAAGCGCTGATGACTAATTTAAAAGTTGGAATATCTTTGAAATAACCATTCTCCTGTATATTTAGTAAAAGCAATCCTAAAAATACAAGTACAAGGAGCCACTTGTTCTTGCCGTAATAAAGGTAGATAATGCTATTCAGTAAATATGCCCAGCCTATGAGTCCCAATATGCCCCACCATCTTACTTGCATGCTCGTTATCTGTTCAGAATTTCCACCTTGGTATATCCATGCGAGATAGAGTAATAAAAGTACACCAACGGATTTTAAAGTCCCGACGATTTTTTTATTTATGCGGGGCAGGCGTGTATAATCCATCCAAACAAGAAAAATCCCCAATGCCATTAAGATCTGCCAGATATTTTTGTTTATAGGCATGGCTTGGTCGTTAATGGCACCATAGTTAACCATATATAACCCCATTATCAGCAGGGCGATTGTTCTTGCAAAAATATGGGCAAGAATACTGATCTTGGAATCCTTTTTTTTGATTCGGACATTTATGGCCAAAGGAATGGACAGACCAACTATAAATAGGAACAATGGGAAAATAACATCCGAAAACCCCATCCCATCCTCTGTGGCAGCCGTATGTCCCAACCATTTAGGTATGCCTGTCAATGACCAAATATCGTTAACAAAAATCATAAGAAACATGGTCAGTGCCCTTAATACATCTATGGTTCGGATTCTCATTGTTTTCAAAAGACGGGTGTTAAAGTGACCATATCCTTAAGTTTTATTCATAATAAATTATTCCGTCGAATAATTAAGAACGATATCGCTTTGCTATAGAGTCTGGAAAGTAAATATACAAATTACTAGATTTAAAAAATGATCATAAAACTAAATGGACTCAGTCACCTGGCAGTGACAAACTCCATGCTAAAACGTGTTAGTTTTGCAATTAACAAGAGATGGATAGGAATTCATATATACATTGATTACCTTATTTTTTTTGGACACTTAGATGCGCTATTTTCAATTTTATCAATGCTGCCGACACTATTTTGGTTCAATACCTTTATTCAGAATGACAGGAGATGTTGTGTAATTGAAAATAGCTGATAATCATCTTTAATTTATTTGTTAAACCCCATGAAAAGAAGGAGTTTTGTGAATTCTAAAAATAAATGAAAGTTGGGTTCTATGGAGCATGAAAAGTTCATTTTCTGTCTTGAAGCAATTCCTGATGTAGATAGTACCAATATGACAGAGGTCGTATCTGTATTGGAAAATATTGTGATACAACAGGGTATTGAAAGTATTTATAAGGCTTGTGATACCATTGAGGGATTTGAAGAAAGCTTGGGTGTGTTGCTATATGAAGATCATAATTTTAAGGATTACGAAATTATTTATCTTATTATGCCCGGCGAGCCCAACAATATCTGCCTGAACGACTATTATTATAGTATGGAGGAAATAGCTGAACTCTTTGAAGGAAGGATGAAAGGGAAAGTGATCCATTTTGCAAACAAAAAAATATTGGATCTCACCGATGAAGAATCGCAGTATTTTCTTGATGTTACTGGGGCACGTGCCATTTCAGGTTACGGATCTGACTTAAGCGAAATTTCGAGCGTCAGTACTTTGGACCGCGTTTTTTTTAGCTTGTATCAGGAAAATGATGATCTCAAAGAAGTGGTAGAACTGATGTTTCAAAAACACTATAGTCTCTGTAAATTGCTTGATTTCAGACTGTATTATTAATCTGCAATAAGGGCAGGTCGCTAAAATCCACTAATGGATATAAAACTTAAAACATTAATCTTCAGAAATTTTAACAATGGAATTACTTCACATGAGTCTCAACCCATTTCTCGAAGGCCTTCATAAAACTTTTTAGGAATTCCTTGGTTGAATCGTTGGTTAGTTTTCCTTTGTCATCGAAAAGCGCTGCAGCATCTCCAATGTATGCTTCTGGCTGGGCCATAGTAGGAACGTTTACGAAAGTTAGAGATTGTCTCAAATGATGATTTGCTCCAAAACCGCTTATGGCACCAATGGAAACACTGACAATCGCCGCTGGTTTTCCGTTCCATGAATTTTCTCCATATGGTCGTGAACCTACATCTATCGCATTTTTCAAAACCCCAGGCACAGAGCGGTTGTATTCGGGTGTAGCAAAGAGAAGTCCATCTGCAGCTCTAATTTTTTCACGTAAGGCTACCCATTCCTTTGGAGATGTTGCTTCCAGATCTTCATTAAACATTGGAAGACCTGTTATGTCTAAAAGTTCCATATTAAATGATTCTGGTGCCATTGCCATCAAAGCTTTGGCTGTTTTTAAATTGAAGGACTCCTTACGAAGACTTCCTACGATAACTGCGATGTTGTGTTTTTTCATAAATTTGATATTATTTTTAATGTTGATAAAATTGATTTCACTTATCTCACTAAGATAAGAATTTCAATATTCACTAACTTTGTTTTATTATAGTTTATAAGTAGTTTAACATTTGAGGTTTTCGTATAATTTCCACCAGTGTGTATTCTTATACCCCAGAGGTTCCTGCCCCATTTCAAACACTACTAAAGTTTGAGAATCAAAAGATAATACCTCTAATATAGGGTCTTTCTCCCGCAATGACAATGACCTACATCATTTGGCTTGATTCTTCAAAAAAAATATATTTTGGAAAAGCTGGGCGCCTACCAATTGTAAAGCATCGTTTGGAGGCTGTCTGTGTGTTATTCACCAGGCCGTAAGGCTTTACCTATATAATGGTCGTCCAAATGAAAGTCATAATCTTGATTGAAAGCTATATTTCCTTCCCAACTTCGACGTTTTCGAATTTTATGGTAATATAATTAATGGGGTTTGACCTTCGTAAACTAATTCGTTAATTAAAAATCGACTAAAAAGTTGGTCGGTTAAAATACGTGACCCTTTTTGAACAATCAATATCTCGTTAATTTTGTTGTTGATGACTCCCTTTATACCGTCTAATCGATTATTGGCTTCGTAAATAGCAAAGTTTGTAGTAAATCTGTCGGCATAAGTTTCTGATAGAGTCTGTAATTTTTCTTTGATAAGAGTGGTGTCTTCATTTGGTTTCGCCAAATGGAAAAACGTTATGCTCGTGTTCTGGTGGTCAATGAACTTAAGAAAGTTGTCCAATTGCTGTATGTTCAGGGGTTTCTTATCGCCTACGGCCACAAATATTTTTTCGTGCGAAAATGAATCGATTCCCTTGGGCATGGCAACCACTGTGTTTTCTATATTTCCAATGATCCGAAGGGCGACGCTCCCTAAAAATATTTTTTTCAAAATCCCCGTACCTTTTAAACCGATGAAAATTAAATTTTCAAACGGTTCTATCAGTAATTCAGGTAAAGTAAGATGAAAATCGATTTCAGAAACATAATAAGCAACTTCAATAGTCTCAGGAATAAGGTCATGCGCTAGGATTTTTAATTTCTCAAGTGCGTTGTCATTAGCTTGCTGAACGATATATTCTCTGGCTTCGTTTTCTGCGAATGCCGGTAAAAACGGATGGGTTTGATGATGCAAAAGAATTTTTGCATTAGCTTCTTGGCTCCAATCACAGGCATACTTTATCAGATTGCTCGAATACTCAGAAAAGTCAATAAGTACTATAAACCGTTTATTCATTTTTTAGATTTTATGTCGTTATAAAGTTGGTACGGACTTCACTATATGTGGAGCTTAAGGCCGCAATGATCGGTGTTCAATCTTCCGTTGTTGTATTAGTTGATAAGTTTATAAAACTCTTCTACTTTACTCTGATCTCCTTGAATATAAATGATGTCACCTTGTTTTATTATTTCGTCTGGCTGTACACTTTCCAGTAATTTATCCTTTCTTTTAATGGCTAGTATATTGATGCCATATCTTGCTCTTAGATCCAATTCCCTTAAAGGTTTGCCTAAAAACTTATTGCTATCCGATCTCATGCGCAAGCTTTTGATATTGAAATCTGCCAGCTCATTGGTTCTATAGGTTTTCGGGCCTTTTAATTCACCTTTAAATAATTGGTAATTGTCAGCCCTAACCTTATGGATAAGCTGGACAATATCGCCTTCAGGCACGAGAAAATTGTGCAATATATGTTCGAATATCTGTATGGATGTTTCAAATTCTTCTGGAATTACCTCATCAGCACCTAGAGCCAATAATTCAGAAGTCTCTTTAACATATCTCGTTCTTACAACTAAATATAATGAATCAGAAATAGCGCGTATATTTTTAATGATTTTTTGAGTGTCCGTATTTCCAGAAATGGCAATTACAGCTGCTCTGGCTCTTGAAAGATGGACCGTTTCAAGAATATGGTCATTTGTGGCATCACCAAAAATAATTGGCAACCCTTTTGCCTTTTCCCGCTTGACTATTTCGGGATTCGTCTCTATGACTATAAAAGGTATATTGCTAGCAGTGGCTGCTTTAGCTAAATTGCTGCCATTGATGCCATATCCAATGATCACTAAATGATTTTCTAAATTGGGTTCGACCATTTCTTCGATGCCACTTGAATCCAATTCCCTCTTAAGTCCTAATCTTTTTTTAACACCCAAAACTTTGTCGGAAATAGTCTCTGAAAACATAATGACAAATGGCGTTAATATCATAGACACAATCGACACGGATAAAAAATATTGGTTGGTTTGTGGCGTTAAAAGATGGTACCTAATACCGATCTTAGAAAGGATAAAAGCGAATTCACCAACTTGAAAAAGCGCCAGGCCGGTTAAGATTGCCGGTTTAGTAGGATATTTAAGAATAGCGACGGCAATGGCCGCAACCGATGATTTTAATAGAAGGACAATAAATACCAAAAGTAGGATGATAGGAATATTGCTTAGGAAAAAACCAAGATCAAGCAACATACCAACGGATACGAAAAAGAAACTTGTAAAAAGCTCACGAAAAGGAAGGATTATACTGGTAGCCTGATGGCTATATTCCGATTCAGAAATAATAAGGCCTGCAATAAAAGCACCTAATGCCAACGATAAGCCTATTTCTGCAGTTAGAAAAGCAATAGCAAAACAAAGGGTGATCGTGACCAAAAGGAAAAGTTCTTTGCTGTTGGTTTTTGCCACAGCGTGCATCAATCTAGGTACAACATACCGCGCACTGATATAAGTGAGCACAACCACAAAGGCCGATTTGACCAATAACAGTAGAATATCTGTGACTACATTGCTCGATTCTCCAGCAATCATTGGGGTAACCAACATCATTGGCACTACTATGATGTCTTGAAAAATTAGAATTGCCAAAGCGTTTCTTGCGTGTGGAGCCGAAATTTCTTGACGATCTTGTAATGTTTTTAAAACGATTGCAGTACTTGATAAAGAAAAAAGAAAGCCAACAAATACCGACTCGTTCCAAGAGTTTCCTAAAAAATAGTAAACAAGGCCAGCAACACCTACAGTAAGTCCTACCTGTAAAAAACCACCTATAAAAACAGTTTTTTTAATGGAGACCAGTTGTTTAATGGATAATTCCATTCCAATAACAAAGAGTAATAGAATTACACCAACCTCCGATAGAATTTCTACTTGCTCTACAGCTTTAATAAGACTTAGCCCATAAGGCCCTATAACGACCCCTGTCAGCAAAAAACCGATTATAGAAGGAAGTTTTAAACGCTGAAGCACAAAAACGATAACGACTGAAAATCCGAGAAGTATAAGTATATCTTGTAGTAATGGCATACGTTTTAGCTATTCTTGTATTTAATTTGCATGATCTGATTTTTTCACTTCACCTTCTTTTGACCAGGAAAAAAGAGTTGATAAAGATAAACCAATGACAATTAAATATGGATCGATTTGGCACTTAATATGTATTAAGTGTAGTGTTACACCTTTTAAACCGCCTATTTTTTTTGCGAAGACAAGGTGTGATATTAAAAATGCGATGGAAAATGATCCGTAGGCAAGGCATAACTGTGAATAAGGAATAATTTTTTTAAGGAAGAAAGTTAAAGAAAGAGCGTAAAAGCACGATATGTTTTCTTATGATCGCTTAAAAGAGGTTTTCTAATTTTTTATGATTGATTCTACTAGTGGGTTTTAATACCCTGAGGTTCTTGAAAAAAAAATGATCGGTCAGTACCTGGTAGTAAATTTTACGCGATACTATTGTACTATGTAAGCAGTAATGGGTCCTAAACAATACGTTTTTGCCGCAACCCAAGCAGCTCTATGCGGTAGAGTTTTCAGTTTGCCCCGAAAACCCACACCAAAAAAAGGGGCTGGCACTCGCCCCGATCATTCCGCCTTTCGGCTTAATCCTTTAGCTCTGTGAGCCAATTAATTTCTTGAATCTTACTGTCAATTTCTCTGAAAGCTCTTCCTGCTTGATCCATTTCACTTTGTAATTTTTTAATGTCAATAGTCGTTTTAAGATTATTATCGCCACTATTATCTACTTGCGCGGCATACCTAATATTTCTAAGTTTTTCAGAAAGCATTTTTAAGGAATCTCTTTTAGCAAGTGCTTCCATAAGAGAACCTTCCCCTTCAACCTGGGTTTCATTATTGGTTTTATTTATTCTTATGATTATAGATTCTAAATCTTGGATTGCCTTTCTCAGTTGTGCAAGCAATTTATCTGGGTCTTCTTGGGGAAGTTTATCATCCGATACAATAAGCACGGGTCTGATTCTATTTTGAAGATGTTCTATTTTCTTCATAAGATCCGCTCTTAGCAATAGGCCTTCAGCCAGTTTGATACTTTTATTTGTGGGTTGTTTTGACATTTTATATTTTTTCAATTTTGCTTAAAAGTGAAGCTTTTTGATTTTTTTGACACGGCAATAGTAAAAATAACATCATCATAAAGAGGTGTTATTATCACATGTTTATGACAATGTTATTTGTATTGCTCTATTATTTCCTGAAACTTATCTGTTGGTAGGCCGTGGTGCCCATCTATCATAAGGTGTCATATCAAAACTATTGACTTCGTCCATGGTCAAACCAAGTGCTTTTGCTACACCTTGTCCATATTCTGGGTCGGCTTTAAAACAGTTTCTGATATGGCGGATCTGAATAAACTTTTCTGCGCCACCCACTTGTGCTGCGGTATTGCTGAATAATAATTGTTCTTTTCCATCAGCTTTAATAATGCGGAACAAATCGCCAGGCTGAGTGAAATAATCTTCATCATCGTCCCTGAAATTGTGGGCATAAGCTGAGCCATCCAACTCTAAAGGCGGTTCTTTTGCATCTGGTTGCTCTTGCCACTCACCGTAGCTGTTAGGTTCGTAATGCAAGGTGCCACCGTGGTTGCCATCTACGCGCATGGTTCCATCTCTATGATTGGAATGATAAGGACACGTTGGTTTGTTTACAGGGATTTGATAATGATTTACTCCCAATCGATAACGTTGGGCGTCTCCGTAAGAAAAAAGTCTTCCTTGGAGCATTTTATCTGGTGAGAATCCAATTCCTGGAACAACATTTAGTGGATTGAATGCCGCCTGTTCTACATCCTGGAAATAATTTTCTGGATTTCTGTTCAACTCAAATTCACCGACTGGAATAAGTGGAAAATCTTTTTTAGACCAGATTTTGGTCAAGTCGAAAGGGTGGAAGCGGTAGGTTTTGGCCTGCTCTTCCGTCATGATCTGAACAAACATTTTCCATCTTGGGAAATCGTTTCTTTCAATAGCGTCAAACAAGTCTCTTTGTGATGATTCTCTATCCATTCCGACTACTTTCATAGCCTCTTCATCCGACATGTTCTTTATGCCTTGTTGCGTCACAAAGTGGAATTTCACCCAGTGTCTAATATTGTCTTTATTGATAAAACTAAAGGTATGACTTCCAAACCCATGCATGTGTCTGTAGCCTTTCGGAATACCTCTATCACTCATTGTAATAGTCACTTGGTGCAGTGATTCAGGAAGCAGTGTCCAAAAATCCCAGTTATTATTGGCACTTCTTAAGTTAGTTTTAGGGTCACGTTTTACAGCACGGTTTAAGTCTGGAAACTTCATCGGATCACGAAAGAAAAATACAGGCGTATTGTTTCCAACCAAATCCCAAATTCCTTCCTCTGTGTAAAACTTCAGTGCAAAACCTCTGATATCCCGTTCGGCATCAGCGGCACCTCGTTCACCGGCAACAGTCGAAAATCGGCTGAACATTTCTGTTTTTTTACCTACTTCGCTGAAAATTTTGGCTTTGGTGTATTGTGTTATATCGTGAGTAACAGTAAACGTTCCAAAAGCTCCTGAACCTTTGGCGTGCATTCTTCTTTCAGGAATCACCTCTCGGTCAAAGTTTGCCATTTTCTCAAGAAACCAAGCATCCTGCATTAACATTGGCCCACGTGGGCCTGCTGTTTGAACGTTTTGATTATCTCCTACCGGAGCTCCGGTTTGCCTTGTGAGCTTTGAACTTTTATTTTCTTTTTTTGAGTTTTTATCTTCCATTGGTCTTGGTTTTTAAGATTAATTATTGAGCATATCAAGTTACAATATTTACGCTACTTGTCCGAGGATTTTTAATGGTTTTAACAGCAGTTTAACCGAAATGAGCAATCATACGATATCGGGAAGAAGGAAGTGGTTTTTTTTGCTTAAAAATGAGAGGTGGTAATCAGCTATAATACTTCTTCTAGACCTAAGAAAAATACAGCAGACCTGAAATATGATTGTAATGAGAAAAAGCTACTGTATGTGTAGATACTGGATTCTTTGGTGCATTCTGAACATTTCTTGAAACTTTTATGATGTTGTTGCTCATATATTGGTTATTAGTTTTGGTGGTTAATTGGTTCTTGTTATTGATGTTTTTTATTCTATTAAATTTAGTCATTAAAAACATCAATATCGTTCTGAGATCGATATATCTCAATTATTTTTTTATTGAAATGGTCCTTTCTTTCTTCCTTTTTTATAATAGTCTATTAAAAATTTCAGGTGGCAAGGATTGTCCTTGCCACCTGAAATAATTACTGTATGTTAGATCAGTTTAGATAGCTGTATATCCACCATCAATAACCAATTCACTTCCAGTCGTAAATTTCGACTCATCCGATATCAGATATAGTATTCCATAGGCGATATCTATAGTTTCACCAATATGTCCGATTGGATGCAAACTGTCCAAATGCTTACGGAATCCTGGGTCGTCTTTAGCTAGCTCTTCCACTAATGGCGTCCAAATAAAACCTGGGTGAACAGAGTTCACTCTAATCTTATCTTTGGCATATTGAATGGCATCGGTTTTCGACATGACCCGAACAGCTCCTTTGGAAGCGTGGTACGGAGGTAAATCTGCAGCGCCTACGATTCCATAAATAGAAGAAATATTTACAATACTTCCGCCACCTGATTTTCTCATATGTGGAACAGCATGTTTGGTACAAAAGAAAACGCCTTTTACATTAATATCCATAACAAGATCCCATTCTTTTTCGGTCACTTCTGAAGAGGGTTTGTCCGCACCGGCAATTCCAGCATTATTAACGGTTGCGTCAAGTCGGCCAAATTCTTTGACGACTTCAGCGTACACTTTCTCAACATCTTTTTCTTTTGTCACATCAAGATGCCAGTATTTTGACTTCCCGCCTGATTTTTTTATTTCTTCAACCAACGCCTGACCTTCTTTGTCAAGAATATCAGTCACGGCTACTTTTGCTCCGTGTTTGGCCAATAATAAACTCGTTTCACGACCAATTCCCAATGCTCCACCTGTGACGACAACAACTTTGTTTTCTGTTCTTTTCATAATTTTTATTTTTAGGTTAATTTATAGGAGTTTGAATCCTTTTAATATGATATGTGCTATAATTGTCTGATTTACAGCTTATCCCAAAGATACTTGGTTAAGAAGTCATATGAAATGACCTGTGTCAGTGAATGCGATCGTATATGTCTGGAATGGTTGTAGACCTTATCTAATTTTCTTGTTTCATGTAATAATTGAGTCTTTTGATTGGCTAAGATATCTGGGAGCCAAGTTTTAAGGCCTTGAATGGGTTAATAGATAAAAGGGTGGCGCCACTTTTGGGATGACAACAAGGATGGATGCAGACATACTCATGTTGAATGTAATGGTACAGGCGAGTTTGAGATTAAGAATATTTCATTACTTTAGCTGTAAACTGACCTAATTAATTAAACTCCTGAAATAGAGTGGGATTTTATGGCCCTTGATAAGTTCAGTTTTTAGCCGAATAATCTAAATAACACAAATACAACACTAAAAAATGCAAGGATCTAAAAGTAATATGGGGGTTATATCCACATCAGATGGACAGATTACCCTGTTCTATAATTCAAGGTCTCAAAGAGGAAAACAGGCATTGGCGTATGCCAGGACACATGGTCTTCCTATAGAGGAAATTGATATTTTAAAAACCCCATTGACCGGAACTCAAATTACCGAATTGGCAAATCGCTTGGGCATTAATATCGAAGAAATGGTCAATCAAGAGCATTACAAATACAGAAGAAAATTCACCGCACAATGTTTCGATCCTGAAGATTGGATTACGGTCATTCAGAACCATCCTGAAATCATGAAACAGCCTATTGCATTACGAGGTAACAGAACTGTTTTAGTGGAAACACCGACGGATATCATTCGGATATGAATTGATATTTTGTGCAGTGTTTCCAATAAAACTTTATAAAAGGAAACTACTTGCTTAATGTCCATCTTCAAAGGATTGCCTCATTTCTTATATCTGATATACATCTCTGAAGCTTGATTCTGCGAGGGTCACTTTCGTTTTATCCTTAAAAAGTATAGATAATACCTACTTTTAAATTGAAGGGAGTACCTGGTGTAAAATGAATTTCATCTACAGGAAGTGGTTCATTAAATAATCGGGTTTCGGTAGCAAATTGAGCTTCGTTCCATTCGGTGTCGAAAAGATTTTCAATTGACAGACCAAGTGTAATACTTTTGAATTTGTAATTGACATTGAAATCGGTTACAAAATAGCCATCTGCAACAATGGAATTATCTTCATTGGCAGGTCTATCATCAATAAAACGATATCTCATACCTCCAGAAAATCCTTTGAAGTCATTTAATGAAAATCCACCAGCCAATGTAAAATCTGGTGCTAATGGAATATAATCCTCACCTTTTATTTCATCAATTGAACGCGCATGTGAATACGTTGCGTCGATATCGGCATAGAGCCATTTATTTAGTTGATAACGCAAGCCCAGATCCACTCCAAATCGCTGAGATTTTCCACTTGGCTCCACAATTCCGGCATCACCAACATACACAAATTCTTGTTCGGAAAATAAATACCACAGAGCCGAATTCACCACTAATTGAGGCGCAGGCTTATAAATAAATCCGAAATCGGCTCCATATGCTCTTGGTAGAATTTTCTCGCCTTCTTTCTTTACCACTACACGAGTGTCATTGGAATGAAACCCAATTCCGGTTTTTAAAAACCATTGAATATTTTGGGTTGGATGGTATAGGAAATTTAATTTAGGACTTACAATAGCCTTCTGTTCGGCTTGCAGCGAGTAAGTTTCTGTTAATTGATCTTCATACATAAACTTGAAATAATCCAAACGCAATGCCGGTGCAATGGTGAAATTTCCCAATTCGAAATCGGCATTCACATAGGCAAATAGGTTAGATTGGTTGATATCTCCCAATTGTAAATATTCTAGCGTCGTTTTTCGGTTCAAAGTATGTGAGAGTTCAACATCATCAATAATATCATGTCTCAACCCTATGCCCGATGTGACTGTAGTTTCAATAGAATTCCATTGAAAGTTGTTTTTTATTGAAGCATTAAATCCAAAAATATCTCTATCTTCTTTTTGTTTTATTTGATCTCCATTGATAGGATCTTCCAGAAAGAATGTGAAATTGGAATAGAGTTCAAATCCGTAACGGCTATAAAAAACATTCGATTTAAAGCTGGTGTTATCATCAATAAAGCGACTGTATTCTATATTCAAATTCGATCTTGAGGTGGTACCACCTTCGGTATCGTCAATGGCTCCAAATCTGGTAATGTTGCCATTCAGCACTTCACGCATTGGAATTTGTCCGGAAGCATCCCATCTACTATCAAGATGAGAAGCGGTGATGGCTAATTTATCATTTCCTTTAAGAAAGGCAGAATATTTTGCCATTAGGTTGATTCTGTTAAAATTCTGTGGCGACTCAAATGGTCCGTCAGTAGAAATATATTCAAATGCGACATAAGCATTTTGGTCGCTGCTCTTATCCATAAGATTAAACATGCCTAAAGTCCTAAGTGTGTTGAATTTACCTATTTCTAAGTTCACTGAACTGTTTTCCAGTCTGTCTTTAGTGATAAATGCGGCATATCCTGCTGTGGCAAAATCACCACGCTCAGCATTATAAGGACCTTTACCAAAATCGATGATTGCGATGGTTTCAGGAATGACAAAATGAAAATCGCTATATCCTTGGCCATGGGCGTGGGAAACCATATTTACCGGCATGCCATCTACTGAAAGATTAATGTCCGTACCATGGTCTATGTCAAAACCTCTTAAAAATAATTGTTCTGCTTTACCGCCACCAGCATGCTGTCCGATGATTAATCCCGGAATTTTTCTTAAAACTTCTTGAGAAGAATTTACTGGACTTGTGTGCAAGTCGAGTTTTGCAATATGATGCATTGCATTTAAACCTCTGGTTATGACAACTTGGTCTAGCTGCATCGTTTTGCTTTCCAATTGTATCGTCAATCCGGCATCAACATCTGTTTGTGTGAGTATAAAAACTTTTTTATGAAAGCCTAACATCCCTACTTCTATTGAGTCTCCTGCTTTACTTTCCTCTAAAGTAAACATTCCGTTAGCCTTTGTATGCGCGTGTTTGGCACTATTATTATTGTAAACATATACGCCTTCAAGAGGATATTCATTGGAGTCAGTTACGATACCTGTTATATTTTGGGCGGTTATAATCTTAGTGATGAATAATGTAAATAGTATAAAATTGATTCTCATTTCTATGGTAGATTTATAATGTGGATTTCTGTAATTGGGCTGACGTTATCGGCAGTGTCAAATGTTTTCTATTAATTTCTCTGTATTATTATCCGAACCATTGACCAATTGGGCAATAGCTCTATCCGTATATCTGATATAATGATTCTGAAATTGAGTATGAATCTACTCTTATACAGATGAATTTACCATCCTAAGAAAACCATTCCTACTCCACATAATGCTATGGAAAGTCCTGAGATTGGTGTCACATATTTTTCTAACCATTCGGTTTTTATAAAATTGAAGCCATAATATATTAGGACGACGACTAAAACCATAGTTGAAACGGTTGTAAATAGAAAGGTTGCAATCAATATGAACATATTCAATGTAGATTGTTCCACGGCAGGATAGGTCAGTAATGGAAATAAGACTTCACATGGTCCTAATAGAAAAATTAAAAAGAGAACCCATGGCGTTACTTTTTTTCTGTTTGACGGATAGGTCATTTGTTTGTGATCGTGCTCAAATACATAAACAGATCCATCGTCATATACATCAAAATGCTTATGTCTTTTTTCTTTATAGACCCCATAAAGGCCATACAGAAAATAGAGAAGTCCAAAGATGAGAATGGCCCAACTTGCCAAACCTCCTCTAATTTCGTTCAATCCATCTATTTTACTCAAGGAAAATCCTAATGCTGCTCCTCCTGAAGCTATTAATACAGAGGCCATAACATGCGCGGAACCGCAAATGATCGTCCACATGACGATTTTTGGAAGTTTCCATCCCTTTGTTTTTCCTATCGCTATAAAAGGTATATAGTGATCAGGACCTGAAACGGTGTGCAATACACTTACTGAAACGGCGGTAACCAATAAAATACTTAATTCTGTTTCCATTTGTTAATTTATACTTACTTTCTGATTAATTAATTTGTCTTCTGCTATCCGTATTTCAGTAAATAACTTATAGAGCTGCTCACCTTCATTTCCTAAAACCCTAAGCACATAGGCGTTGTCTAACAACTTGGATATTCCGTAACTGATGCCTTCTTCTGTTGATAGTCGGTTGGATATGTTGTCCATGCGTTCTTTGACATCAGTTTCGGGAGTTATAAAAAATAAACTTCCTTGATGGGTGTATTCTTCATATTGACCAAACTGTCTCAAATCTATCTTCTCAGGAACGATATAGAGATTGTCTTTAAAAATTAAGACGTTCTCTTGATATATTTCTGTAATGGCATGATGCTTTTTAAATTGGAACATCTCTTCTTCAGCCATATATTTACGTCCACAGGTTAAAATTTCGCCCCATAATAGGGTGCTAGTGCTTTTGAGATGAATCGTACTCTTAGCGGTATAACGTGCTCCTTTATGAGGTACGACAGGGTGGGGTACATGGCTAAAATAAGAACTATCGCCAACTGAAATATTCATATGTTGGTTGGTGCCTTTTTCAGAAATAAAGATGCGCTGATAGGATTGGGTCTGCAAATTCAATGAGGACCCATCTATAACTTCAATATTGATATCGTAAAAATCATCATTTAGGATCCCAGGTGATGAGGACATGACCATCATCTCCAACAAGGGATTTTTTTTATTTTCCCTTACTTCAACTAAGTTAAAGGGCGGTGTAAAATAGACGTCTTTCAGTATCGTTTGCTCCCTTAGTCCTGTTTTTAGGCTGTATTTCTCCATTATCTTAGTAGTTGAGGTTCTTCAGTTTGCTCCTCCACCAAAGCATAACGCTTTATCCATTGGATCACACTGTCTAAACCGTCATCAATCATAAGATTCGTAAATACAAAAGGTTGTCCATTTCGCATTCTGCGTGCATCGTCTTCCATTAGCTTCAAATCGGCCTTTACATAAGGGGCCAAATCCTTTTTGTTGATTACCAATAAATCGGAACGGGTAATTCCAGGACCGCCTTTACGTGGAATATCGGATCCTGCAGCTACGGAAATCACAAAAATGGTGACATCGGCAAGGTCAGGACTGAAGGTGGCAGATAAATTATCACCACCACTTTCAATAAATACAATTTCTATATCAGGATGTCTATTCACGATTTCGTCAACGGCCTCAAGATTCATACTGGCATCTTCTCGAATGGCGGTATGTGGGCATCCTCCCGTTTCCACACCTATAATTCTATTTGGGTCCAATGACGAGTTGCTTTCAAGATATTTAGCGTCTTCCTTTGTGTAAATATCATTGGTGACGACACCGATGCTATAGTCTTTTGAAATTCTTCTTGTTAGTTTTTCTATCAAAGCTGTTTTTCCGGATCCTACTGGTCCCGCAACGCCAATCTTTATATATTTTCTTTCTTCCATTAGTGTTTTTATTATTGGTTCTTTTAAGACATGTATAATCTTGAATAGAGATGCTCGTGCTGCATGCACTTTATGTCTAAAGCTGTATTGCACACCCCATGCAAATCTCTTTCTACTTCCATTATTTCTAAAGTCAAGGCTTCGATTAGGCCTTGTACATTATAAATTATTTGTTGACCATCTGTTTGGCCAAGCGGCACAAGCTTTACCGCATTTGTAACCATAGCCACGGCAGCATTGTAAAGAAATGCACAGGTAGCCTTCTCCTTATTTATTTTTAAAAGTGCTGTAATGATCCCATAAACCACTGAATAATGACCCTGCATCTTTTTTTCTTCAATGAGATTGTTGATTTCATTTAGAAAGGGATTATCTAATAATGCAGCATAAATTTTTATAAGTCGCGTGCCCAATTTCAGACTTGCCTCGCGCACTTCCAGTGGGGCCTTCAAAGCTTGACATTCATTGTCTAATTTCAGGATTTCATCTAAGTTGTTTTGCTCGGTGAATTCAAAAGCCAATTTTACTGCTAAGCCATCATTATACTTATAGTTGTTTTTCAACATGCTTTCTACAAAATCTTGGGTGGTGGAAGCGTTCTTTACCAGATTCTGCTGAACGTAGGTTTCCAAGCCGTTTGAATGCGAAAATCCGCCAATGGGCAACGTAGGATCCGTAATATGGAGTATTTCAATAAGTGAACCCAATTCTGTAGGTTTGGTTGTGTTCTTATTCATTTGATTTTTTCTTATAAATAATCTGCTGCCCAAAAAATGTGTTTTCTCAGGCAGCAGTATTTAATATGTATGCTACTCTTTAGTTGTTAATTCAAGAATTTTTGAAAATAGAGAACTTCCAGATTTACCGTGTTGATGAGGTTCTACGTTAGCCTTCAACATATTGAGCAATTTGCAATGGGTTTTTGTGACCTCGTACCCGGTAGCTATAAGGAGGCGTTCCAAAGGTTTTTCGTAGGGAATAAGCACGTGGTCATCTTGAATAAAAAGCGGCAAGTGTTTATTTCCTATTTCATAACAAACCGTTCCCATTTCATAAATTGATCTTGGGGTTACTTGAATGGCATCACAAGGCAAAATATTTACAATCACAACCTTGTCGGGGTCTTCATAAACAATATCACCTTCTTTAAGTCGTGTTCCTTCCTTTAGAAATTTAATGACGATTTCTTGATTTTCTTCCGACCGTTTGCGCATAATACGCTTAGTAGTCTCGAACCATTGCAAGTTTAGAACATCTTTAGTTTTATTGCCAATGGGGTATGTTTCTATATTTCCAATTACTTCTTTACAGATCATATCTTTATTTTAAGAATCAACACTCTTAAAAAAGAAAGTATAGTTGACCTAATGGAACAACCTCAAGAGGCTCACAGGAAATGACTTTTCCGTCTACAGTTACCTCATAATTCTCTGGGTTTACCTCAATATTTGGACATGCACTGTTGTGAATCATATCTTTTTTACCAACTGTTCTACAACCTTTCACAGGTAATAGTTCTTTCTTAACACCGTATTTTTCGGCGATTTTGTTGTCAATTCCAGCTTGAGAAACAAAGGTCACAGATGTTTTGTGAACAGCCGAACCCAAAGTCCCGTACATATTTCGCATTAAAACGGGTTGTGGCGTAGGAATAGCCGCGTTTGGATCTCCCATTTTGCTGGCTGCAATCATCCCTCCTTTGATTACCATTTCGGGCTTTGCACCAAAAAATGCCGGTTTCCACAATACCAGATCGGCCATTTTACCGGGCTCAATAGACCCCACATATTTTGAAATACCATGCACGAGTGCTGGATTTATAGTGTACTTGGCTATGTATCTTTTTGCTCTGAAGTTGTCTGCTTCAATGACTTTATCTTCTTCTAAAAATCCACGTTGCAACTTGTTCTTGTGAGCGGTCTGCCATGTTCTGATAACAACTTCAGCAACCCTTCCCATTGCTTGTGAGTCTGAACTCATCATACTAATAACGCCCATGTCATGAAGAATATCCTCTGCGGCCATAGTTTCTTTTCTGATTCTCGAATCTGCGAAAGCGACATCTTCAGGGATGGATTTTTTTAAGTGGTGAGCAACCATGAGCATGTCTAAATGCTCATCAATAGTATTGACAGTATAGGGCATTGTTGGATTGGTTGAGCTCGGGAGTACATAAGGATGTGATGCAATTTTCATAATATCCGGAGCATGTCCGCCACCAGCGCCTTCAGTATGGAAAGTATGGATGGTTCTGCCGTTTATAGCCTTAACGGTGTCCTCTAAAAACCCTGCTTCGTTCAAGCTATCGGCATGTAGAGCAACCTGAATATCATATTCATCTGCTACTTTAAGCGAAGCATCAAGTGCAGCTGGTGTGGCTCCCCAATCTTCATGTACTTTTAATCCTAGTGCTCCAGCCTCGATTTGTTCTATCAAAGGAGCTGTTGTGCTACAGTTTCCTTTACCAAAAAAACCTATGTTCATTGGGAAATTCTCTGAAGCTTGCATCATTTTCTCTAAATGCCAAGCGCCAGAGGTTACCAAGGTGGCACTTGTGCCATCTGCGGGTCCGGATCCTCCACCTATCATCGTGGTAACACCACTAAACAAAGCATGATCAATTTGTTGTGGACTGATAAAATGGACATGTGTATCTATTGCACCTGCGGTAAGAATATGACCGGCACCAGAATGAACTTCTGTAGATGCGCCTATAATCATATTTTCCGTAATACCATCCATGGTATCAGGGTTTCCTGCTTTACCAAGACCCACAATTTTTCCGTCTTTAATTCCTAAATCGCCTTTTACAATACCCCAATGATCTAAAACGATGACGTTTAAGATGACAAAATCGAGCACATTCTCATCTCTTGTTCTGGTTGATGATTGTGCCATTCCATCCCTTACATTCTTGCCGCCTCCAAATGTACTTTCCTCTCCGTAATTATCACTATTGAAATCTTTTTCAATTTGAATAAAAAGTTCAGTGTCTCCCAAGCGTATTTTATCGCCTACGGTAGGCCCATAAATATTTGCGTATTTTATTCTATCTAGTTTGAAACTCATGCTTTGGTGTTTTTAAAATTTTCAGACTCCATTTTCTTCATCGCTTTTGCTAGACTCTCTTTTGATGTTGTATCTCCTTGTGTGAGATTATTTGCACCATATGATTTTCTGTTCCCACTGATATCTATTAATTGTACCTCGGTGGCTTCGCCTGGTTCTAAACGAATTGCGGTTCCTGATAAAATATCCATTCGTTTTCCAAATGCCTTTTTACGATCAAAGGAAATCTCCTTATTGACTTCAAAAAAATGAAAATGAGACCCCACCTGTACAGGTCGGTCACCAGTATTGATTACTTTTAATGTGATGCTTTCTTGGTTGGCATTACAAACTATTTGTTCTTTTTTTAAAATATATTCTCCTGGTATCATAGTATTCTGAGTTTCATTAACGAATAGGGTTGGTTACTGTGACCAACTTTGTCCCATCAGGGAAAGTGGCCTCAATTTGCACATCTGTAATCATTTCTGGAACACCTTCCATGACGTCTTCTCTGGTAAGAAATGTGGCACCTAATTGCATCAAATCTGCTACTTTTTTGCCATCTCTAGCTAATTCATGTAACCGTGCACTTATTAATGCTATGGATTCTGGATAATTTAGCTTTAAGCCTCTTGCTTTTCGCTTTTCAGCAAGTTCACCCGCTAAAAAAAGCATGAGTTTTTCTGTTTCTCTTGAGGTTAATTTCATATTTCTTTTGTTTTCTTAAATATATAAAAACTTATTCACTAATTTATTTCATTATCTCTAAGTTTTATCATTTTATTTTACACAAATGAAATTAGATGTTGGAGTTATCGAATTTCTAATGAATTGGGGATAAGTACTGTTTTCAAATTCATTTTTATATGAGGGGTCAGAACAGGTACATATTACTTAGTCCAACAATTATTAATGCGTCTTGTAAGGTATTACTCCAGTTGAGGGGCTCCAAGATTTACATAATTATCCTCATGTTTTTTATGACAATTGTCATTTTTTGAAGAAAATGGAATACCTACCTTTTTCGGCTAAAAAATTATTTTTGATCTTATGAGTTTAAAAATGAGAATCAACGAGTTGAGGGAAGAAAAGAATGCCGTAATTCTCGCACATTACTACCAGTGTGATGAAATTCAAGAAGTTGCGGACTATGTTGGCGATAGTTTGGGGCTTTCACAAAGAGCCGCTGAAACCGATGCATCTGTTATTGTGTTTGCAGGGGTTCATTTTATGGCAGAAACGGCAAAAATTCTCAATCCAACCAAAAAAGTATTATTGCCAGACTTAAATGCAGGTTGTTCATTGGCTGATTCTTGTCCACCAGAGGCCTTTTCAAAATTGGTAAAAGCCCACCCCGATCATTTGGTGATTACCTATATTAATTGTTCTGCAGAAATTAAAGCGATGAGCGACATTGTATGTACCTCCTCCAACGCCGTGAAAATAGTGGAGTCAGCACCTAAGGATAGGCCCATTATATTTGGGCCGGACAAAAATTTGGGCCGCTACATCAGTAAAAAAACGGGGCGGGATTTATTGCTTTGGGATGGATCCTGTGTGGTTCATGAGGCTTTTTCTTTAGATAAGCTCTTGGCTCTTTATAAGGCCTATCCTGGATCAAAAATTATAGCCCATCCCGAATCGGAGGAGCACATTTTGGATCTTGCAACTTATATTGGTTCTACTGCAGGTATGATTGACTACGTAAAAAACCATCCAAAAGAACGGTTTATTGTTGCCACCGAAGCCGGCATATTGCACAAAATGCAGATGGAGGTTCCGAACACGCTTCTTATTCCTGCTCCTGCAGAAGAAGACAACACTTGTGCCTGTAGTGAATGCGCTTTTATGAAAGTAAATACTCTTCAAAAAGTTTATGATTGTCTCTTAAATGAAACACCACAAATTGAAATTCAAGAGGACATAAGGTTGCGTGCACTACAACCAATTCAAAGAATGTTGGAACTATCGAAATAAAATGGTAAACACAAATTTTCTTGTGATTGGCTCGGGGGTGGCAGGATTGACGTATGCCGTAAAGGTTGCCCAGAGATTTCCCGATAAGACCGTAGTTATTGTCACTAAAGCAGATGAGCAGGAATCCAACACCAAATATGCCCAAGGCGGGGTGGCAGTAGTATTGGATTTAAAGGAAGATTCTTTTGAAAAGCATATTCAGGACACTTTGGTGGCTGGAGATGGATTGTGCGATGAGGCCGTGGTTGAAATGGTAATTAAGGAAGGCCCAAAACGACTCAAGGAGTTAATGCTCTGGGGTGCCAATTTTGATCTTAATGATTCCGGTACACTGGACCTTGGAATTGAGGGTGGACACTCTATAAACCGTGTAGTGCATCATAAGGATATTACCGGATTCGAGTTGGAGCGTGTATTGCTGCAACAAGTTCATAAACTGTCCAATGTCACAGTTTTACCCTATCATTTTGCATTGGACCTTATAACTGAACACCATCTTGATATTCCTGAATCTAAAAACATATCATGCTATGGAGCTTATGTATTGGATCAAAATACAGGAGATATAATGACGATAAAAGCAGATAGGACCTTACTGGCATCGGGTGGTATTGGTCGTTTATATGGTCATACCACAAATCCAACAATAGCAACTGGCGATGGTATTGCAATGGCCTATAGGGCTAAAGCTGAAATTAAAGATATGGAGTTTGTCCAATTTCATCCCACCGCCTTATATGACAAAAAGGATGGGCGCTCATTTTTGATCTCTGAAGCGGTCAGAGGGTTAGGCGCGGTTTTAAGAAATAAAAACGGACATAGATTTATGCCAGACTATGATAAAAGAGCAGAATTGGCTTCAAGGGATATCGTTTCTCAAAGCATTGACAACGAGTTGAAAAAAACAGGTGACCCCCATGTCTTTTTAGATTGCACCCACTTAGATATCGACGTTTTCAAAAATCATTTTCCAAATATTTATCAAGAATGTTTGACCAACCATATTGATGTTGAAAAAGATTGGATTCCCGTTGTTCCAGCCTCACATTATCTTTGCGGTGGCATAGTTGTGGACAAGAACGGCAAAACTTCAGTGACCAATTTATTTGCCTGTGGTGAATGTTCCAGAACAGGTTTGCACGGGGCCAATAGATTGGCATCTAATTCTTTACTGGAAGCTTTGGTTTGCGCACATAATATATTTGAATACCAAGCAGCGCATCCGGTTGAACCGGTTCATGCCTTTATTCCTGAATGGGATGATGCAGGAACAAGAACGCCCAAGGAATATGTTCAGATACACCACAATCTAACCCAGTTGCAGGCACTAATGAGGGATTATGTGGGAATTGTAAGAAGCGATAATCGCTTAAGAAAGGCAGTTCGGCATCTTGATCTGATTTATAACGAGGTTGAAGAACTTTATAAAGACATGAAAGTTAACACTGCACTATGTGAATTAAGAAACATGGTGAATGTAGCACACTTAATTATTAGTCAATCCTTGGAACGAAGGCTGAATAAAGGCGGTTATTATAATGTGGACAATGTGCCAGCGGCCGAAAAAGATAGTGTGATAAACGATTGGATTTAAACATTACAAAAATTCTAAAATTTCTAACCATGGAAAAACAAAAGCAAAAAAATCTACCATTAATATATTCCTGTTCTGGTTGCAGCAATGTGGCGCAATTGGCGAACGATATTGCCGTGAAAATGAATTATGATGGTATTGCCGAGATGTCCTGTATAGCTGGAGTAGGAGGTAAAGTCAAATCGCTTGTTAAAACGGCAAAATCAAATAGACCGATAATTGTTATTGACGGATGCCCTCTTCAATGTGCCAAAGAGTGTCTGAAGAACATAGACATCGAGCCTAACGAACATATTATTTTGACCGATTATGATCTAAAAAAAAGATATAATACCCGTTTAAATTTAGAGGATGAAATGGACGTCTTTGAGCAAATCGTAACAAAAACAAAAGAAATGCATTCAAATCGGCTATAAAATGAAGTTTTTGTATTATTTAAACTTCCTTGCCTTCATTAGTATGGAAGAAGATTATAATAAAGATAATTTATTCCAAGTTGAAATGTTTGATCACCTAGCCGAAGATGGCAGAATGTTGTAGTGAAAATGAATGAAATTTCATTTTCATTGAAATGTTACGATGTGAATTATCATATAGCAATTCTAATTGGACTATCGCAAATATCTGTTTTAAGGCCTGCTTTTGCCTATTTTCAATCTGATCCAGTTTTGTCCTCCAACTAATCTGACAACAGAAGCATTAACGCGCCGGCAGATTTTTTTTTATAGATTAACTACGATTCTTGCTTAAAAACAACATTTAGGATGGATAGCTTTTTGACTTGATCCGTTAGATGATCCAATATGATGTCAATGGAATCAGTAAAAAACAAAAAAACCTTGCTAAAATAAATTAGCAAGGTTTTACAGTTTTGGTGCTTCCACCGTGTGACCCGACTGGGGTCAGAACCTAAATCCTGAACGCCAGTAGAGCAGGGGTTCTTGCTATATCGTAATGTCAATGTTGACGAATTGTGAACTCATAACTTAAAATAGGTTCAAAAACTTTCGTGATACAAATATAATGATTCTATTTTGTAACTGTCCTTTTTTTGGTGATACCTAAAATTTGAATCAGATCTAAGTAGGAGAAATCTGCTCAATTATGTTTACTAAGCATTTTAATCATCCAGAATTGATTTAGATAAAGAAGAACTGCTCCAATTCATGTAATACAATGATTAACAATTGGTTCTGTGTTTCGATAGTTGTGAGTCTGTGTGTGAGTCTGTTAAAAACAAGAGCTTATGCGTTTCTTTTTTGAGAAATATAAAATTTTAGATATTTACTTGAATTATTTGAGTACAAAATATTATATGATTTTGGATTTTCTCTTCATATAAGACAATAAGGTGATTGCCTTAAATTTAATAATAATTGATCATTGTCGTTAACTATTTTAAGATTCTTTTGAATAAGTAGTGAATAGAATATATGTTATTACTTTGACTGAACAAGGTGTCGAATTTAGATTCTAAATTACTTTACTTATTACCTTCGAATGTGACTGTTTTATTTTAGCACTCTCATGATTGCTAAGGTAGTCAGTTCATGTCTAATATGTTGTTCTCATCTATTGTTAACTCTAACGGATTTTTCATTTTAAGGTAAGGAGAGAGTTCGACTCAAATTTAGATGTTATTAAAAAAATGGTATATGCCAAAAAAAATTATTGGTATATTATTGATGGTAAGATAAACCTTTCCTTTGCTTAAGAAACTATTGGCAAGGTAAAGTTCCTTTCACTTAGTGGATCGGACAGACTGTACCATAAAGACTGAGTGTGATTTAGTTGGTAATGGTGGAGAGTAAAACAAAGATTATTGAGGATTCATGTTTATAAATTTTGGAATACTAATTGTTTTTCTGATACTATTAAGCAGATACAGTTTTGGAAATTATTGGATCCATCAATATGATTTGACTTTCCAAATCATCTACAATGATAATTAAGAAAAATCTATACCATTTTAGTTATTTAAACGAAATGGAACGAAATTAAATTATGGATTAAACTTTACATTAAATTTATAATATGGACTTACTTTCAAAGAGAATTTTAAACATATCTACCTCTGTTACTTTAGCTATGGCCGCAAAAGCCAGGGAATTACGCGCCGAAGGAAAAGATATTATTGGATTAAGTCTGGGAGAACCAGACTTTAAAACGCCAGAATATATCAAAGATGCTGCCATACAAGCCATCAATGACAACTACAGTTCCTATGCCCCAGTAGATGGTTATATCGAACTAAAAGATGCCATTGTCACAAAATTTAAGCGCGACAATGGATTGACCTTTAACCATAATCAAATTGTTGTATCTACGGGTGCCAAGCAGTCACTTGCCAATCTTGCTGCGGTATTAATCAATAAAGGTGATGAGGTTATCATACCATGTCCTTATTGGGTAAGTTACGTCGATTTGGTGAAGCTCAACGACGGAGTTCCCGTGGAAGTGCCAACTACCATTGCTACTGATTTTAAGATGACCCCAGAACAGCTGGAAGCAGCTATCACGCCAAAAACAAAAATGCTTTGGTATAGTTCTCCGTGCAACCCAAGTGGCTCTGTTTATAGTAAAGAAGAATTGCGCGCCTTAGCAGATGTATTACAAAAATATCCCAGAATTATTGTAGTTTCAGACGAAATTTACGAACACATTAATTTTACTGGTGGCCATGCAAGCATGGCACAATTCGAAGACATGTACGACCGTGTAATTACAGTTAATGGTGTTTCAAAGGCTTTCGCGATGACCGGATGGCGTATTGGTTACATTGGTGGCCCTGAAAAAATTGCCAGAGCATGCAATAAAATGCAAGGACAAATAACGAGTGGTGCCAATTCCATCGCACAGCGTGCTGTTATTACAGCACTGAATGAATCCCCTACTAGGGTCCAGTTCATGATTGATGAATTTAAAATTCGTCGTGATTTGGTTCTTGATCTCCTTAGAGATATTGAAGGCTTTAAAACCAACATCCCCGAAGGAGCGTTTTATGTATTTCCAAATGTGTCTTATTATTTTGGAAAGACATTGAGAGGGAAAACTATCAATAACGCCTCTGATTTTTCATTATATTTACTTGAAGAAGCACTTGTTGCTACTGTGGATGGCGATGCTTTTGGAAATCCTAATTGTATTCGGCTATCGTATGCGGCCTCGCAAGAACAGATTATTGAAGCAATGGCACGTATAGCAACTGCAATTAGATAAATATTATATGTTTTGTAATAAATTGAAGGAGTCAAACTGCAATTAATTAGTTTATTTTCAACTCATTACCAATCCATATTTCAGAATAAAAAAAGTCCTAAAATCTTGTATGTTTTTCCAAAACGAAATATATTTTATGGAGTCTTTTAAGTAAAATAAAACATCAAACAAGTAATGGATGTACGAAAAAACTGAAGCGTAACCGCTCATCTATCGATACCTACTGTAGTGATATGTTTAGAAGTAAGTAAATACCAAAAGATCGATGCTTACCATTAAACTGTGGTGTTAGAACTTGAGCAGGTTCAGCATTTTACACTTAAGCTTACATTAGGACTTATCAATATGCCAACAATCTTTATTTCCAATCTCTGGCCTTCAAAGATACTGGAAAGGTTCCAGAAGGAAATATGTGATAGAAAAGGTGTAATGGGCAGTCCTAAAGTCTTCCTTTCATTTTTATTAATCGAACGTTAAATTTTAAATAAAAGACAAACTGTATTCGGCTGTTAATGTTGAATCCTAATACAATTAAGTTTTATTGAATCAAAAAGATTAAGGATGAATCTTTCACTTTATTTAAAGATAAAGTATTGTAATTATAAAAGAGAAGACATTTCATTCAATAATGAAAGTTGAAATTAATCTTGCTAAAAATGAAGAAAGAAGGAGTTGTAGAAATTATTGTCTCTTGTTAAAATAGGCTCTATTTTAAAGGGTTTTATTCGAAATGCCACATAGTCAAAGATTCTAAAAAATGAGTAAACAAACCAAACTTTAATTCTAAGAGTCGTCATATTTAAATGAGTCGCTTAAGTTATTCTGTTCATTATTTCGTAGGTCTCAAGTAGGAGAATTTGAGTTTCATCATCTATATTGAGTATATTTGATACTAAAGATCTGTTGTTTAAAAAGGCAATTGATTTTTTAACTTTCAATAGCCGTAGTCTCTTTCAAATAATTTAAATAAAGTTTATGCATTCTGTTTAGATTTTTCCTTATTAGAGTTTTATTCACGGAACAATACCCCATAACCAGACCATTTCTTGACTTGTCTTCGATATAATAACTGCTTAAAGGATGTACATGGATATCGTTTTCTAAAAGATAATTACAGAGTTGAAAATCTTTAACATGATCTTTTAAAATTCCTATAATATGTAACCCTGAATTGTTAATTTCCAAGTCAATTTCACCCTTAAATAGGGATTCAAAATGTTCAATGAAAGCATCTTTTCGAAGGTTGGAGACTTTCATGACTTGTCTTAAGTGCTTGTTCAGGTAATCCTGAGATATGAACATGGCCATGATGCTCTGAAGATTTGGGGAAATAAATCTAAAGGTTTGTTTGCTGATCGCGGTTATTGGACTTATCATGAATTTTGGAATAATCATATAGCCCAATCTCAAAGATGGATGTAAAAGCTTGTTAAAGGTGCCTAAATAAACTACGCTATCGTTAATGTCTAAACTAAACATCGATGAAATTGGTTCTTCCCAATTGCTAAACTCATGGTCATAGTCATCTTCTACAATTAAAATGTTCTTGCTTGTAGCATAATCCAATAGTTCTTGCCGTCTTTTCAGTGACATTCTTTTCCCAGAAGGGTATTGGTTTGACGGAATTACATACAGTAATTTAGTCTCAATATCCTCCAAAGTAGCGATGTTAAACTCATCGTCATTGAGGTCAGCCATATGAATTTCCGCCTTAAGGCTTTTAAATAGATTATATGCTTTTTTGTATGTTGGATTTTCAAGAATAACAGAGTTCCTTGGATTTAAAATTGCTGTAGCAACCAAAGATAAAGAGTGTAGAGAGCCTGAAGTAACAACAATTTGATCTGGGTCACAGTCAATATTCCTATATATTTTTAAATAATTTGAAATATTTTTTCTTAGGAATTTGATGCCTAGTGAATCCGAATAAGATAACTCAGAGTATTTTATAGACTTCCAGTATTGATTAGAGAGTTTCTGCCAAACTGCGGCGGGAAAAATATCCAAAGGTGGTAAGCCAGGTCTAAAACAAACTGTTCCTAAATAATTTTCCCCAACATAATATTCTGAGTTTTGTATAAATGATTTTCCAAGTTTTGAAATTTTCGGATAAATCCCAGGATGTTTTTTTGTAGCTAGCTCTTTATTAGGAACTTTGGAGGTGTTCTCTATTTTGTTTGTAAAGTACCCCGAGCCCTGTCTGGATACGATAAGTTTTTCAATTAATAATAACTCATAGGCTTTAATCACCGTGCCTCGAGACAAATTTAAATCACTGGCTAAGACTCGAGAAGGTGGTAGTTTAAAATTATCCGGTATTTCTTTAGCCAATATAACACTTTTTAATGAATCAAAAAGCTTGTAATAGACACTCTCGTTTCCTTCTTTTTGTAAAAAACTACCTTTAAATAAAAGATTTTTAAAATTATAATGCATAAGTGGTACACGTTAAAAATAAATATTGGAACATCAAATATAGTTAAATATTAGATTACTTTGTTTGGAAGCTTAAATATTAAGAGACATGAAATTAAAAGTTGTTTTGATAGTTTTAAATTTAATGGTGTCGACCGCGATGTACTGTCAGACTTTTCCTGAGACGTCATGGAAAATCAATAATGATTCAAAAAATGAAAATTGGGACTCAGAAGGTCTCAAAACATATAGGGATTACATTATAGATAGTACAAAAGTAACTGGATTGGTTGTTGTGCACAAAGGTGAAATCATTTTCCAGTACGGAGATATTACAGAGAATAGCTACATAGCATCTTGTAGGAAAAGTGTTTTAGCTATGCTTTATGGTAAATATGTAGAGAATGGATCAATAGATCTTAACAAGACGATTGAACAATTGGGTCTTGATGATGTTGATGGTCTCTTACCAGAAGAAAAAAAGGCCACAGTTCAGGAAATTATATCTGCGCGATCAGGTGTTTATCACAAAGAAGGCTATCCTGGAGGGATGCAGCAGTATGCGCCCAAAAGAGGTAGCGTTAAACATGGCAGCTATTGGTTGTATAGTAATTGGGATTTTAACGTGGCAGGATATATTTTTGAGACTGAAACTGGCAAAAATATATATGATGAAGTAGAGTCTCAACTCGCAAAACCACTGAATATGCAAGATTGGAGCAGGGATCTGCAGAAAAAACAGGGAGATACCACCATTTCGAAATATTTGGCATATCCAATTTGGTTCTCTACAAGGGATATGGCAAGAGTGGGACTGTTAATGTTAAACAAAGGAAAGTGGAATGGCAAACAAATAATATCTGAAAGTTGGGTTGATGAAATGTTGAAAGAAAGAACCAGTTATAAGGAGTTAAATTCAAATGTACCTGTTTACAGGGATTCTGGCGTGGATTACGGCTATGGATATATGTGGTGGTTATATCAAAATGTAAAAGACAGTCGCTACAAAGATGCGTATTCCGCTAAAGGGGCAATGGGTCAGAACATCACTGTTTTTCCGGCAATCGATGTCGTTGTTGCCTTTAAGACCAAATCAGATTATAGAAGAAGAAACTCACGACAAGTTCGCATAGATATTGTGAACAGGGTACCAAGCTATTATATCGGACCTGTGAAAAATTGATAAGATGAGAATATTTTTATTTACTACTTTTCTTGTCTTATACACTTGTACAAATTGTTGGGGTCAATTGAGTCGAGATCAAATAGCTCAAATTGATAAGCTTTTTGAGGATTGGCAAGCGCCAAATCATCCTGGAGGATCAATAGGAATAATGCAAAATGAGCAAATAGTTTATTTAAAAGCATACGGCCTCGCTAGTTTAGAATATCAGATTCCAAATAATTCCACAACCCTATTTAACGTGGCATCTGTGTCGAAACAATTTACGGCAATGGGGATTGTCCTATTGTGCCTTGAAGGAAAAATAGATATTGATGAAAATATTAACACTTATCTTCCAAATATGCCGGAATTTGAATTTCCTGTTACTCTCCGACAAATGTTGCACCATACCAGTGGCTTGAGGAGTCTGCATGCAATGCTGGAATTAGCAGGGTGGCGTAAGAATGATTTGAGGACTAATGAAGATTTATATCGTTTTATGGAAAAACAAAATGATTTAAATTTTAAGCCAAACGATGAGTATTTGTATTGTAATACTGGTTATATGTTGATGTCTCAGATTATAGAGAGCCTTACCGGTGAAAAATTTTCTATTTGGATGAAAAAAAACATTTTTGACCCACTGGGAATGGTGGATACCTATGTGGAAGATAAATACAATAGAGTCGTATTAAACAATGCTACTTCTTATTATAGAAATGAAGACACGTTTGAAAAAGCCGTTGAGTATTGGGGATATGTAGGCTCTGGAAATGTTCATACAACAGCGGTTGACCTACTCAAATGGCTTTCAAATTTCAGCAAACCACAAATTGGATGGGAAAATGCTTTTAAAATGATGCAAACCGTGGATTTTCTAAACAACGGTTTACCAAATAATTATGCTTTTGGTGTAAACATTGATAGTTTTCAAAATCATGAAAGGATACAACACGGAGGTTCTATTGGTGGATTTAGAGCGTTTTCAGCAACTTATCCCAAATCTGAACTGAGTGTTGCCATCTTAACTAATTTCTCTAACTCCAATCCAAAGAAAATTGGAGATGCTATTTCTGAAATAATTATGCCATTTCAGGAAAGGAGTATGTCTACTCCAGAATCATTACAAACAATACCGATAAAAAGAGATTGGACAAAAGAGAATGTTGACCTTATTCAGGGTAATTATTGGTCCTCAAGAGATTTATCGAATTTAAATATAAAAATGAAGAATGATTCTCTAAAGGTTGTACGAGACAATAAAGTAGAAGAGAGTTTAATTTTTATAAATGCTAATGTTTATAGAAATGAAACATCGCCCAATATTTCATATAGGTTTAAAAAAATCGGTAAGGAAATCGCTAGTGTACAAATTATAGAACCGCTGAAGGATACGATTAGATTTGAGAAGTATAACAAAATTACACCAACTGTAGAAGAGTTAAAGGAATTTGTAGGAAAATATTACAGTGATGAATTGGAGACTTTTTATGATATCTATTATAAGGAGGGTAGTTTATTTAGCCATCAATCACGTCATGGGGATGCTTATGTTGAATGGATTAAGGAAGACGTCCTTAAAGGGCAATATCCTTTTAGTTTCCTTGAAATACAGAGAAATGACAAGAATCTTATTATTGGATTAAAAGTCAGCAATGGTCGAGTAAAACATGCTTGGTTTAAAAAATTAAATTAAATATTTATTTAGAAAAATATTATTCTACTGGCCAAATAACAATTAAATTTATAAACATAATGATAAGAATGAAAATAAAATATTTGATTATCACTTTTATAGGAGTAGGTTTCATTTCATGTAATTCGGGGAAAAGACAAAGTTTTGATCTTGTTATCAAAGGAGGGTTAGTTAATATTGGTGACGGATCACCTTCGATTCAAGCTGACATAGGAATTAATGCAGATACTATCGCTTACATAGGCCAAATAAATGGAAGCAATTCTCATAAAATAATTGATGCTAAAGATCTTGTGATTACTCCTGGTTTTATAGATATGCATGCCCATTTAGATCCAATTTTTAAACATCCAGATGCAAAAAGTAATATAACCCAAGGAATAACTACAGCACTTGGGGGTCCTGATGGTGGTGGGTTTTGGCCGTTTGATAAATATTTAGATTCAATTTCGAAGGAAGATTTGGGAATTAACGTCGCTTATTTGGTAGGACATAACACTGTTAGAAAAAATGTTATGGGAATGGACAATCGTGCACCTACCCAACAGGAGCTCGGCAAAATGAAAGCTATGGTGGAAGAGGCTATGAAAGATGGCGCATTTGGAATTTCAACTGGATTAAAATACTTGCCTGGAGCATTTTCGAATGTAGATGAGGTAATTGCTTTGTCTAAGTCTGCAAGTAAATATGGTGGAATTTATACTTCTCATTTACGGGAGGAGGGCTTGGGTTTGATCGAAGGGGTGGAAGAGGCTATCAAAATTGGAAAGGAAGCAAATATTCCCATTGTATTAACCCATCATAAAGTGGTTGGAAAACCCATGTGGGGTTCTAGCGTTAAAACACTAGCGTTGGTTGATGCTGCTCGAGAAAATGGCATCGATGTAATGTTGGACCAATATCCTTATGACGCCAGCTATACCAGTATCTCTATATTGATTCCAGCTTGGTGTCGTGCGGGTGGACAAAACGAGTTCCTTAAAAGAGTCGGTAATAAAAAGCTGAAAGACAGCATATTAAAAGGCATCGAGTATAATATTTTGAATGACCGAGGTGGTGGAGATATTGAGCGGGTGCAATTTGCAAAAGTGGAGTGGGACACAACCTTATTAGGTAAAACCTTAAAGTTTTGGGCTGAAAGAGAAGGTTTGGAACCTACCCCGAGTAATGGCGCAAAGTTAGTTTTAACAGCACAGGTTAACGGAGGTGCGTCGGCCATTTTTCATGCGATGAATGAAGAAGATTTGAAACGAATTTTAAAACATCCGCAAACAATGATTGGGTCTGACGGACGTCTAACTGCTCCAGGAGAAGCCTGGCCTCATCCACGCTGGTATGGCACTTTTCCGAGAGTTTTGGGACGATATGTTAGAGACTTGAAAGTTATAGATTTGCCTACTGCAATCAAAAAAATGACTTCTATGCCTGCCGACAGATTAAACCTAGCGAAACGAGGACGATTAAAGGTTGGAAATTATGCAGATATAGTAGTTTTTAATCCTGAAACAATTATGGATAAATCTACATTTTTAAATCCGCACCAATATTCAGTAGGAATTGAATACGTCATGGTAAATGGGGTTTTAACTATAGATAAAGGTGAGTTTACTTCAAATAGAGCAGGGAAAGTACTTCGAGGTGCGGCTTACAGTAAAGAGTAGAAGAATATTTTTCATAAGAAAAAATAATTAGAATTCAATCACGAAGCTTACTTGTAATAAGAACACCTTTTTTGAGGTTAAAAAATATATTATGATTGGAATTGTTGGAGGGATAGGGCCTTATGCGGGAATAGACCTATTAAATAAAATTTATAGTAACACCTTGGCCGAAAAGGATCAAGATTATCTCAGTGTCATATTATTGTCATTACCTTCAAGTATTGAGGATAGAACTGAATTTCTTTTGGGAGAAGTTACAAAAAACCCTGGTTATAGTATCGCAAAGATTATTCTAAGACTAGAGGCTTTAGGAGCGGTGGTTGCAGGGATTCCTTGTAATACTGCTCATTCGGATGAGATTTTCTCTTTGATTTTGAACGAGCTTAAAAAGGGAAGAAGTCAAATTAAAATACTTAATATGATTTATGAAACCATTGACTTTATAAAGGTTCAATATTCTCATTTTTCTAAAATAGGAGTACTTTCAACAACTGGAACGTACAAATATGGAATTTATTCCAAAGAATTAGAGAATAATGGATTTATCGCTATTGAACCAAGTTTGGAGATACAAGAGAAATTTGTGCACCCTGCCATTTATGACCCTAATTACGGGATAAAGATGAATACTAACCCTTTTCACCAAAAAGTAAAGGAAAACTTGGATTTTGCCATTAGTTATCTTAAAGATAAAGGTGCTGAGGCAGTTATTTTGGGCTGTTCTGAAATACCGCTAGTTATTACAACAGAAAATATCAAAGGTCTGACCGTTATAAATCCTACAAACGTTTTGGCAAGACGATTAATCCAATACCTCAATCCTGAAAAATTAAAACCCTTTAAATGAGATGACAAAAAGAATATTGATTTTGACTTTAATCTTTGGTCTGTCTCTCCAAAGTGTGGCACAAGAGCGATACAGGGCTCGTGAACTAGGTATTAAACCCGGGATTTTGACTCCTGGAAAATATAATGCTATAACCGATGTGGTTGGGGTTTCTGTGGGGCATAAAACTTTGAACATTGGGGATTCCATTCTTACTGGCGTAACAGTGATACTTCCTCATCAAGAAAATATATTTCAGAAAAAAGTGCCTGCTGGAATCTTTGTTGGTAACGGCTTTGGGAAATCCGTAGGAACCACTCAAATAGAAGAGTTGGGAAAGATTGAAACCCCAATTGCATTGACAAACACACTAAGTGCCTTTACAGTATCAAATGCCCTTATTGATTATACATTAAGTGTTCCAGAAAATTCAGGAATAAGGTCTGTCAACCCGGTAGTAGGAGAAACAAATGATGGATGGTTAAATGATATTAGAGGTCAACACGTAAGTATCGCCGATGTGTTGGAGGCAATAAATAATGCCTCCTATAAAGAAGTGTTGGAAGGAAACGTTGGTGCGGGCACCGGAACAAGAGCATTCGGCTTCAAAGGTGGTATAGGAACTTCTTCACGTATTCTGCCCAAGAATAAAGGAGGATATACAGTTGGCGTTTTGGTGCAGACCAATTTTGGTGGAATATTAAGGATTAACGGTGCTCCAGTTGGCAAAGAACTGAATAATTATTACATGGCAAATGACGTTCCCTATGTGGTTGATGGGTCATGCATGATCATTATTGCGACGGATGCACCACTTTCGAGTAGAAATTTGCAACGCTTGGCGAATCGCTCTTTTTTAACTTTTGGAACCGTCGGCTCATTTTCCTCCAATGGGAGTGGAGATTATAGTATTGCTTTTAGCACTTATAAGGAGAGCAGAGTTCTTCGCAAATCTAAATCGATAACACACAAGACGTCTCGAGTTCTAAATGATTTTATGTCTCCTTTATTTTTAGCAACATTAGAAGCCACATAAGAAGCTATTTATAATTCATTGTTTATGGCGGAAGATATGGTAGGTCAAAAAGGGAGGAAAATGGAAGCTCTTCCAATTAAAGAAACATTAGAAATATTGACTAAAAATAAAGCACGTCTTGATGAATAAGCTTAATATCAATCAAGGATCCAATAACCCACAAAAATAGGAGAAATGAAAAATTCAAAATTTATTTTATCAATGCTTTGCCTGTTTGTTTATTTACAAGGCTATGCGCAAGACAGAAAAAATGATATCGCACCAATTTATACCAAAGAATTGAAGAAAATTGCGAATAAGAAAAAAGTAAAACGTGCTTTTGAGATAATTGATGCCATTGATGATCAAACTATAGAGGATATGATTGAGCTTACTGAAGTTATAGCACCTCCCTTTAAAGAAGCAGAAAGAGCCTTGGTTTTTAAAAAGATGATTGAGGCTGCTGGAGCTGATAAAGTTTGGATTGATGAGATTGGGAATGTATTGGCATTGAGAAAAGGGAAGACAGGAAAGAAACTAATAGGCTTAGATGCACATCTGGATGTTGTTTTTCCTGAAGGTACGGATGTAAATGTCAGAAAAGTGGGTGACACCTTAAAAGCGCCTGGAATTGGTGACGATACGAGAGGTTTGTCCATGGTAATTGCAGTATTGAAAGCTTTTAATAAGGCAGAAATTGTCACTAATAACGATATTCTTTTTGTGGGTTCTGTGGGGGAAGAAGGATTGGGAGATCTGCGAGGAATGAAATATCTTTTTAACGAATCAGATCTGAAAATAGACTCTTGGATATCCATAGATGGCGGAAGTCTAGGTCGAATCAATAATGCTGCATTAGGCTCTAAGAGATATAAAGTTATTCTAACAAGTAAAGGAGGACACTCTTGGGGTAGTTTTGGTTTGGCAAACCCACATCATGCTTTGGGAAAAGCAATTGATGAATTTAGTGCAGTAGCTTCTGAGTTTACCAAAAAAGGAGCAAGGACAAGTTTTAACATTGGTGTTATTGGTGGCGGTACTTCTGTAAACTCCATTCCTTTTGAATCCTGGATGGAAGTTGATATGCGCTCTGTTTCTGCTCAACGGCTTGACAGCATAGAACTGCTTTTTAAAACATCCATTAATAAAGCAGTGAATGATTATAATGCTACGGACATCAAAGATAAAGTTACGATAGAATTTAAAAAAATCGGGGATAGACCTTCAGGAGAAATCTCACCGAGTACACCCTTAATTCAACGGGCGATGGCAGCAACTGAATTTTTTGGAGCCAAACCGAGACTTACAATTGGGTCGACAAATGCGAGTATTCCAATAGCTTTAAATATTCCTGCGATATGTATCGGAAGAGGAGGTAAAGGTGGTGGCGCCCATTCTTTAGATGAATGGTTTATTAATGAAAATGGAGCTGAAGCCATAAAACTTGCATTTTTAATTACGTTGTCAGAGGCTGAATTCGCCAATTGATGGAGAAGAAAAATTTAAAGTAGCCTTTGATTTAAACCTAAAGTTTATGAGAGCTTTCAAATTAAATAGATAAAGTACTTTTAAAATGGGAGAAAAACCCGAGAAGTAGATAACAGTAAAAACTATTAAATATTCTTTAAAATGAACATAAAATATAACATTATTGAACAATTATTTATCTTATTTCTTATATTGACTATAGCTACTGGATGTAAAGATAACTCGCCCAATGCTACCAATGATCTCCAAAATAGTGCATCTGATGCGAATTTGAACACACCCTCTCAAAACTTCGGTATTGTTTTGCACGGCGGATCTGGTAGTATGGAGAAAGGTAAGATGAGTCCGGAGCTTGAGGCAGAATACACCGCCAAATTAAGTGAGGCAATAAAAACGGGTTACGATATTCTTGAAAAAGGAGGGAGTAGCTTAGAAGCGATAGAAAAAACTATAAACATACTGGAGGATTCCCCATTGTTCAACGCTGGAAAGGGAGCTGTTTTTACCAATGATAAAAGGAACGAGTTAGATGCTTCAATTATGGATGGTAAAACATTAAACTCAGGAGCTATAGCCTCCGTTACAACCATTAAAAATCCAATTACCTTAGCAAGTGCTGTGATGCAAAAATCAGAACATGTCATGTTGGCTGGAAAAGGAGCCGAGACTTTCGCGGTTGAGCAAGGTTTTGAACTAGTGTCGCCATCCTATTTTCAAACTGAAAGAAGATTGAAAGCGATCGAACGTATTTTGGAACGTGAAAAAGCCTCAGGTGGTGATAATCCACAGGCGGCTACTTATACTCCTCCAAGCATTGATGAGAAGTTTGGTACTGTAGGCTGTGTTGCTTTAGATAAAAATGGAAACTTGGCTGCCGGTACATCTACAGGAGGAAGAAACAATAAAAAATGGGGGCGTATTGGAGATTCTCCAATTATTGGGGCTGGAACCTATGCCAATAATAAAACCTGTGCAGTATCCTCCACTGGTTGGGGAGAGTTTTTTATCAGAGGCGTAGTAGCTTATGATATTTCAGCTTTAATGGAGTATAAGGGACTGAGTTTAAAGGCGGCGACCGATGAGGTGGTTCAAAATAAATTGGCCGCTATGGGAGGGTCCGGTGGTGTAATAGCCATAGATAATGAGGGGAATATGTCCATGGAATTCAATACAAAAGGCATGTATAGAGCTTCCATGAACAAGAAGAATGGTCTTTATGTTGGCATGTATGGAAACTAATAGGATGACCTCGATTTAATTGGGAATTTGATTGCAAATGTGAACGAAAATTAACTCATGAGTCCATATAACATTCTTCGGCCACTCCCAGTGACATAGATTAGCTGTGACACAGAAGTTGGAAACTGTAAATCGTCGCAAATTAATTTTTATTCCTTCTGTGGCAAGGATGGATAAATCAATTGTGATCGGTAATTGAATTGAGGAAGGATGCTAGTGAATAAAAGATTGTGAGATTGGAATCCGAAATATATGCCCAGAGAAACAATAGTGAGAACCTTGAAGGTTGACAAATATTCTTAGAAAAACGTTCCTTTCTTACATGTCTTGGAATCGCTATTCTCTTGAGCTTCAATGATTTGAATTCCCTCCCACCTCTTCATTTCAAAAATGCAGCAGGTGGATGAATGAACTTCTCTTGTTATCATCTCAAATTATGTTTGAATTGCAAGGACTTTATGGCGATGCTCTTGGAAACAAAATTCTAATAGATGGATGTTTCTTAACAGGCGTTATGTCAAAACATACCATTCTTTTTTGATCATTCAAATCAGGATCTATCCTGTCTATGGCTTATAATGAGAGATGTTTTATCGAATAAATAATTTTTTTGTGTTACTAAAAATAAATATATAATGAGTTTATCAAAGCAGATGTTGAAAAAAATTTTATTAACTAATTATGGAATTGATAATGTACTTACTCACTATCAATTAACTTCAGACGAACTACACAGTATCACCTTAAAAAAAGGTATGGGCAAAGAAGCAGTTTCTGGTGCTTTAGCTATTAATACCGGAGAATTTACGGGAAGAGCACCTCAAGATAGATATATAGTAAAGGATGATATCACCAGCCACGAAGTTTGGTGGGGAGATATAAATCTGCCATTTGAGCCGGTTAAGTTTGATAGACTTTATGATAAAGAGATTGCTTATCTCAATGAAAAAGAATTATACGTTCGAGACTCTTACGTCTGTGCAGATCAAGATTATCGGATTAATTTACGAGTGATAACAGAATTTCCGTGGTCTAATCTATTTGCGCATAATATGTTTCTTCGACCTACGGAAGCTGAGCTGGTAAATTTTAATCCGGAATGGACCATCATCAATGCACCAGGTTTTATGGCAGATCCCCAGCTGGACGGGACCCGACAGCATAATTTTGCCATTCTTAACTTTACAAAAAAGATCGTATTGATCGGTGGAACTGGTTACACGGGGGAAATAAAAAAGAGCGTTTTTTCCGCTCTTAATTTTATTCTTCCCGTCTACAAAAAAACTTTACCAATGCATTGTTCTGCTAATGTAGGAGAAGCTGGGGATACTGCAATATTTTTTGGTCTTTCAGGAACTGGTAAGACGACTTTGTCAGCAGATGCTCGACGCAAACTCATTGGTGATGACGAACATGGATGGACCACTGAAAATACTGTGTTTAATTTTGAAGGTGGCTGCTATGCTAAGGTGATTGACCTTTGTGAAGATAATGAACCTGAGATTTATGGTGCGATTAAAAAAGGAGCGCTTTTGGAAAATGTAATATTAGATAAGAACAACAACGTTGATTTTAGTGATTCATCCATTACCCAAAATACGCGCGTAAGTTATCCCATTTTTCATATAGACAATCATATGGAACCTTCCATTGGCAAAAACCCTAAAAACGTTTTCTTTTTAACAGCTGATGCGTTTGGAGTCATTCCTCCCATTTCTAAACTGTCTCCTGGTCAAGCAGCCTATCATTTTATTTCTGGGTACACGGCAAAGGTAGCGGGCACTGAAGCAGGTGTTGAAGAGCCCGTACCATCGTTTTCAGCTTGTTTTGGGGCACCATTTATGCCACTACACCCTACAAAATATGCAGAGATGTTATGTAAGAGGATTAAAGACTCGGATGTCAATGTTTGGCTTGTGAATACAGGTTGGACTGGTGGTCCTTACGGTGTCGGAGAGAGAATGAAATTAGAATATACACGAGCGATGATTCGGGCAGCCATCAATGGTGATTTGGGGGCATCTAATTCTGATAATTATAGCACCCATTCAGTATTCGGTGTGGCCCAGCCCAAAAAATGTCCAGGGGTGCCTGATGAGGTTCTTAGTGCTAAGGCAACATGGAAAGATGATGATGCCTACTATAAAATGGCATTTAAGTTGACCGAAGCATTTCGTGAGAACTTTGAAAAATTTGAAGCTCATGCCAATGAAGAAATAAGACAGGGCGGACCCTTCAGTTTTCATATTGAAACAAAATTTAGCGAAAAATCATAGGTCTATTATTGCCCCTTCTGGCAATTTTAAATGGTAAAACGATTCCATTTGAAGGTCAGAACCTATTAAGTGGGTAATTCATTATTTTTTTAGAAAAGCTATCCAAGTTACTTTGCTGCACTTTGTAATGCCGTCATATCCAATTAATCTTATAAAGATAATAAGTTGTGAGCTAAGATGGTCACAGGTAAAGTCCTCTTACGGGTGCAAATTATCTTGAAAAAGATATAAACTTTAATTTTTTAATTGTAATACAAATTAGCATTATAAATAAAATGTGGAATGAGTAAAATGAAATTACATTGGCGAATTTTAATAGGAATGGTCAGCGGAGTGCTTTTTGCCATTGCGATGATACAATTTGATGGGGGACCTAAAGTAGTTTCTGACTGGATTAAACCTTTTGGTAATATTTTTATTAATGTACTAAAACTTATCGCTGTTCCTTTAATTTTAGCCTCCTTGATTAAGGGAGTTTCCGACCTCAAGGATATTTCTAAACTTTCCAAAATGGGCGGAAGGACTATCGGAATTTATATAGTAACAACTGTAATAGCTGTTTCTATAGGACTTACTATAGTAAATTTTGTAAAACCGGGTGCTTCTATAAGTCAAGAAACACGTAATGAAATGGTGGAGAATTATAAAGCAGATACCGACTCCAAGATTCAGCAGGCCAAAAGACAAAAGGAGGATGGACCTTTGCAAGCATTGGAAGATTTGGTTCCTAGCAATATATTTAATGCGGCAAGTAGCAATGGCAATATGTTGCAAGTCATATTCTTTGCCATTTTCTTCGGCATAGGTCTGATCTTAATTCCAGAGAAAACGGCAGCCCCCGTAAAGAATTTTTTTGATTCTTTTAACGAGGTTATCTTAAAGCTTATAGATTTAATCATGTTGGCTGCACCTTATGGGGTTTTTGCTCTTTTAGCAGCATTAATTGCGGAGTCCCCAAGTTTAGATTTATTCAAGGCACTGGCTTGGTACAGCTTTTGTGTCGTTATTGGCCTCCTCTTAATGATAGGCGTGTATATTTTATTCGTTTGGATTTTTACTAAACGCAGTCCTTCATTCTTTATTTCAGGTATATCACCTGCACAATTATTGGCATTTTCTACTAGTTCCAGTGCAGCAACTCTTCCTGTTACCATGGAGTGTGTGGAAGATAATTTAGGGGTTGAAGAGGAGGTCAGTAGTTTTGTTTTACCGATTGGAGCTACAATTAATATGGATGGCACAAGCCTATACCAAGCCATAGCGGCAGTTTTCATTGCGCAAGCCTTTGGAATGAACCTTGATTTAGCGGCACAATTGGGTATCATAGCTACAGCCACATTGGCATCAATAGGAAGTGCAGCGGTGCCAGGAGCAGGAATGGTGATGTTGGTTATCGTTTTGAACCAAGCTGGTATACCTGAGGCTGGATTAGCATTGATATTTGCTGTTGATCGTCCGTTGGATATGTGTAGAACGGTTGTAAATGTTACAGGAGATTCTGCCGTTGCTATGATCGTTGGAAAATTAATGAATAAGCTAAAGAAGTCTTAGAATTCAGAATGTCTATTGATTCGGGCTGTAAAAATAAAATTGAAAATAGCTCAGTTAGATCCTTAACCTTCTAAAACTCTTTACATTTCTATTGTTATGTTCTTTTGTTATTTTCTAAAAGCTTAGGAAGATAAGTTTATATCTTAACAGGTTAGTTGCATTAACGAGGGTTAGATAATATTTACTAATATTCGAAATAGCTGCTTTGAGTTTTAAATTGGGCTGTGTTTTGAAATTCAATTTATTAAATATTTATATAACTTAAAATAGTTTAAGTTGTGGATTCACATTACATTTTAGCATAATGCTATTATAATTAATTTTAAAAATTAAGCTCTTTATTTGGTTTTTAAAAAATATACTTGATAAGCATTGGTACACTAAACAAAAAACTATTGGTATATTAACTATTAAAATATTTATCCTTACTTTAATCTTTTAAACTCTGTCATTAATTCGCTCAATATAATTTATTGACAGACATAATATATAAATTCACTTCAATAGAAACTAAAATTAACCGAGTCATTATGAAAAGAAAAATTATTTTTTGTATTTTAACTATGCTGGTGAGCAGTTTTGTGTTTCCACAAAGGATCATTAAAGGTAACGTTAGCGCTGCCGACGGAATTGGTCCTCTACCGGCAGCCACAATCATGATTAAAAATTCGTCGACAGGTGTGACCTCAGATTTCGATGGCAATTATTCAATAACTGCTAATGTTGGAGATATTTTGGTTTTCTCTTACATAGGAATGGTTACTCAAGAGGTTGCTGTTAAAAATCAAACTGAAATTAATGTTGTTTTGAAAGAAGATCTTTCTGAGTTAGATGAAATAGTAGTAATTGGTTACGGTTCTGTCAGTAAAGAGTCACTAACTGGTTCTGTCGAAGTTTTGAGCGGTGATAAGTTTGAAATGGCAACATCTACTTCGCTCGAAAATTCCCTCCAAGGAAATGTTGCGGGTCTTCAGATGAGTTCCTCAGGAGGTCAACCAGGATCGAATGTGGATATTAGAATACGTGGTATTGGTTCATTTAATGCGGATAGTTCGCCTTTATATGTTATTGATGGAATTCCAGTGATCACAGGCTCACAATCAGAAACCGATTTTGGAAACGATGGACATGCTTCTAATGTCATGTCCACAATAAATCCTAATGATATTGAAAGTGTCTCAGTTTTAAAAGATGCCTCGGCAACTGCAATTTATGGATCTCGTGGAGCGAATGGTGTGATAATAATTACTACTAAGAGCGGTAGGTCTGGAAAAATGAAGATAAACTTTAGTACGCAGGTTGGATTTTCCAGTCCTGCATACAACAATCTGAATGAACCCATAAACGAAAAGGATTATCACACCTTATTTATTGAGGGGTATGTTAACGACGGGAAAACCGTTGAATATGCTCAAAACTTATATGACAATTATTATCCTGACCCGGCAGACACTAATTGGTTAGATGCTATTATGAGAAATGGAGTCACCAAGCAATACAATATTGATGCTAGCGGTGGGGGAGATAAAATCACTTATTTTGCTTCAGCTTCTTATTTTGATCAAGAAGGTATAATGCTTGGATCTGATTTTGAACGGTTATCATCACGCTTAAATCTAACTGCAAAAGTGACTGATAAATTAACAATTACAAATAATATTTCGGTTGGTAGAACAACTGCTCACGGAGCAACAGAAGGTACTTCATTTGACAGTCCAATGTATGGTGCTTATCTAGTACCCGCCGCAGTTCCAATTTATAATGAGGAAGGACAGTTTTACAATGGTCATGTTGGGTTTATGATGGGCGGAGCAAACCCTGTAGGTAAATATACAGAAGATGAAAGATGGATGAAGCAAACCCGTATAATTGATAACATTTCTGCTGATTATAAAATAACTCAAAATTTAAATTTCAAAACAGCTTGGAGTTTTGATTTGTTAAACATTCATGAATTCGAATTCGATAATGGGAGATATGGAGATGGTCGTAGAGTAGGGGGTAGAGCTGATGAAGCAACCATAGAAAATATTAGCTGGATCGGAACCCAAACCTTAAATTATAATAAGTTGTTCCAAGACAGACATCAAATCGATGTGCTTTTAGGTTATGAAGCTCAAAAATCCGAAAGAAGAAGTCTAAGAGCTAGGGCAGAAGGATATCCTAACCCAAATCTACGAACTTTAGCTAATGCGGCTAATCCGACCTTGGCGACGAGTGCCAAGTCGGAATATAGTTTCCTTTCTATGTTTTCAAGATTGTCATATAATTTTGATAGAAAATACTATGCCACACTTAGCTACAGGCGCGACGGGTCCTCTAGATTTGGAAGTGATAACAGGTGGGGAAATTTTTGGTCAGTGGGAGCATCGTGGGTCTTAACTCAAGAAAAATTTATGACTGATCTGACTTGGTTGAACAATTTAAAACTTAGAGCTTCTTACGGGGTAACTGGAAATGCAGGTATTGGCAATTATGATTCATTAAGCCTCTATGGTTTTGGTAATGATTATGCAACTATGCCTGGTTCCGCGCCATCAAACGTAGGTAACTCATTACTTACTTGGGAAAATCAACATTCTATGGATATAGGTCTGAGTTTAGCGTTTTTAAATAATCGTATCACTTCAAATATGACTTATTTCATTAGAAAAAACGAAGACTTATTATTAGAACGACCTCTTTCAAGAACTACTGGCTTTTCAGCGAACCTCCAAAATGTTGGGGATATGCAGAACACTGGTTTCGAGTTAGATGTGAATATTGGAATCATTGATTCTGAAGACTTCAATTGGCAATTAGGGGCCAACGTGTCATTTGTTAATAATAAAATAACCAAACTCGATGAGCCAATTACTGAGAATCTTTTCAGAAAGGAAGAAGGCCGTAATTTTTACGATTATTATTTGACCCAATGGGCAGGTGTAGATCCTCAAACGGGACAAGGGTTATGGTATACTGACGAAACGAAAAGTGTAAAAACATCCGATTATAACGAGGCGGAAAGAGTATATGTTGGAAAATCTGCATTACCAGATTTCTTTGGTGGACTCAATACTTCTGTTCGTTATAAAAACTTTGAATTGAGCGGGCAATTCTCTTTTGTTTGGAACAAGTATTTATATGATTATCCAGCTTTTGTTATGGATAGTGATGGCCGATATACACCGAGATCGACGACACAATGGAATTTTGATAATCGCTGGACTACACCTGGGCAAGAAGCATTAAATCCGAAGTGGGTTTGGGGTAATACCTCCTTAAGTAATTCAAAAAACTCGACAAGAGCTTTATATGATGCAACCTATGTTAGGTTAAGAGATGTAACCTTTTCATATGATTTGAATAACTCAGTTGCAGAAAAAATTAACATAGTTTCGATGAAAATCTATCTTAAGGGGTCTAATTTATTAACCTGGGTAAGAAATAAAGACTTGCGTTTAGATCCAGAATCTGGTACTAATGGTATGGTTGATGCTTTTATTCCAATGGCAAAAACAGTTACAGTTGGTTTAAATATTGGTTTTTAAAAATAAATAGTAATTATGTTTAAAATAACAGTCATGATAAAATATAAAAATTTAGATAATTTAAGAAAGAGTATTGCGGTAGTAATGCTTAGCATTTTCGCATCATCGTGTTCAAATGATTTTCTTGATTTACAGCCCCATCAATCAATTGATACAGATATGGCATTACAATCAATTGGCGATTTTCAAGCTGCCAATGTAGGTATGTACGATGGTTTATCAAGTTCAAATTATTATGGTCGATATTTTGTTCTTGTATCGGACATTATGAGCGATGATGTAAAGCAGAACGCCAGCGCAAATAGAGCTTCTGATTGGGCGGCCTACGCTGGATCCTCGACTGATAATAATAATTTAGCAAATAATATCTGGTCACGCATCTATTCGGTTATTGATCGGAGTAATCGCATTATTTTGAGTGAAACGACTCTTCCTCCATCTGTACAGGACGAGTTCGATAATATAAAAGGGCAGGCTTATGCTGTACGCGCATTAGCACACTTTGATTTGGTACGTCTCTATGCACAACATTATACTTATACTAATGATGCATCTCATATGGGTATTCCAATCGTTACATCAATTGATCCTTTTACCAAACCTGCTCGAAATAGTGTTAAAGAAGTATATGACCAAATAATATCTGATTTACAAACGGCATTAGAGCTGGTAGATAAAAAGAAAAATTCTTTTTTTCTTACTCAAAGTGGAGTATATGGATTATTGTCGAGAGTATATCTTTACAAAGAAGACTGGGTTAATGCAGTAGATGCCGCTGATCAAGTAATTGATAGCAATCTATTTTCTTTAGTACCTAATGAAAACTACCAGGCTATATTCAATACTGATCATAGTTCAGAAACCATTTTTGAGATTGATATGCATGAGACTGACAATAGGGGAACGGATGCATTAGGGGGTATGTATCTGGCTACTGGATATGGCGATTATTTACCTAGTAAAGATGTTCTTAATCTGCTTCCTCCCAATGATGTCAGAAATTCTCTCTATATCACTGACGCCGGTCTTGCAGGCGATTACGCCTCAAAAAGAGTAAATAAATACGATAGCAAACTTGGATTGAATAATATTCCTGTGATAAGATTGTCTGAGGTTTATCTAAATAGAGCTGAAGCCAATGCACATATTCCTGGAGCTGAAATGGCGGCGCAACAAGATTTAAATAAAATTCGTCAAAGAGCATTGCCGAGTGCTCCAGATGTGACAGCTACTGGCTCGCAGCTCATAGATGAAATATTGAAGGAAAGAAGAGTTGAGTTGGCCTTTGAAGGACATAGGCTTTATGATTTAACACGTAATAAAAAAGGGGTTCATAGAACAGATTGTACATCAAGTGTATGTGATGTATCTTATCCCAGCGATAGGTTTGTGTTGGCCATTGGTCAAGCCGAGATAGATGTTAACCCTAACGTTACTCAAAATCCGGGATATTAATTCCTTTATAGGTAAGAAGATTTAGTAACTAAGGTTTTTATGAAGGAAAGGGACTTCTCTTATCTACTAAAACTTTTTGAAAGATTAAAATAACTGAAATGACAACGTTTAAAACATATAGTATATTAAGTCTGATTATTTTTCTTGCGTTATCTTCAACTTTGGAGATAAAGGCGCAAGAAATTACCGAAGAGAAGATAAGGACGTTAATGCAAGAGGAAAATGTTCCTGGAACCCAAATTGTACACGTTAAAAATGGTAAGTCTACGTCTTATAATTTAGGCGAAAAAAAATATAATTCGGGAGATATGGTTACTGCCGAAACACTTTTTCAAGCGGCGTCCATGACTAAAGTTGTTGCTGCTTTCGCAATGTTAAGACTCTTCGATCAAGGTGTTTTCGAACTTGACGTGCCTTTATCAGATTATTGGACTTACGATAGACTAAAGGACGACCCATATCTAAATGAAATAACAGCTAGGATGGTATTAAATCACACTAGCGGGTTGCCCAATTGGGCAAGAAACAAACCTTTAAAAGTCGGTTTTAAACCCGGAACCGACTATCAATATTCCGGCGAAGGATTTTTTTATCTACAACAGGTATTGGAACACTTAACCGGAAAGTCTTTTGAAGACATTGTAAAAAACGAGGTCTTTATACCTTTTGATATGAAAGAGAGCAGTCTTTTGTACGATGATGAGAAGGATGTATTATATGCCTATGGTCATGACGGCACCGATGGTTTAGAGCCATCAGAAAAAAGAAAGTTTATTAGAGAAAATGCCGCATATACTTTATTGACCACTGCTTCAGACTATACAAAGTTCGTTCAAAAAGGATTGCTTGAAGGTAAGGGCTTGGATACCAAAACACTTAAATTAATGCTTACTACCTCGAGCAAAATGAAGGCTAAAAACAACCCGACTGCAATTGAAGCTAACAAACATTTATCTTTTGGGTTGGGAGTGCTTTTACAAGAAAACGAATTAGGCAAACAGATAATTCATACGGGAAGTAATTCAGGAAGATATTTAGCAATATTTATTGCTTATCCTAAAACGAAAGAAAGTCTAGTGGTTCTTACAAATAGTATCAACGGGGGAGTTTTTAGAGAAAAAGTTGCGAAACTTCTACTAGAGAATCAAACGTTTTGGTCGTTTCATCGATAATATTCAATATGAGCCACTTTGTCATAAATTAGTATTATTCATTAACCAATCGAATACTATTCTAAAAATATAAGGATGACCTTATCACAAATGGATACGGCCCATCAATAAAGGTAGGATTTAATAAATCGGTTGGTCTTGATTTAGACTATCCAGTAGGTTTTTTATTTTGAGGACTCCATATTTTTTTGAGTTAGTCTAAAACAGCGTTGGGCCTGTCAGTTCAACGCTGTTATATTATTAAAGAGATCATCCCAATAGTTAAAGTAGTTAGACGTTTAATATCAAAAATATTATAATTCATTCTGTCTGTCAAACCTTAATTAAAAAGGATTATAATTACACTAATATTTAACACAAAACCAATAGTATGAAAGCAAATCATATCATTTTAATCTTTATGTGCACAATTCTGACTTTCAGTTGTAAAAACGAACCTGAATATGATATTCTTATTAAAAATGGTAGGATAGTCAATGGGAGTGGGGAAGCTTCTTTTGTTGGTGATGTGGCCATAAACGCAGATACCATTGTTGCTATAGGTAACCTCAAGGACGAAAGTGCGAAAGTAGAAATTGATGCCAATGGCTTGGTGGTTGCTCCTGGATTTATTAATATGCTAAGCTGGGCAGCCTCTTCATTAGAGACCGATGGCAGATCTATGAGTGATATAAAGCAAGGCGTGACGCTTGAGGTTTTTGGAGAAGGTACTTCAATGGGCCCCATAATAAATAAAGATCCGGAAACTGGGCAAGTAACTCTAACAACATTAAAACAGAAGATGGATGCTCTAGCTAAGAAAGGGGTATCAACTAATATCGCTTCTTTCATAGGGGCTACAACGCTACGTAAAAACACCGTTGGCTACGATGATCGACCTGCTACAGGACAAGAGTTAGACTCTATGAAAGCTATGGTTAAACAAGCTATGGAAGAGGGTGCGGTAGGAATAGGATCTGCTCTCATCTATGCTCCAGCGTTTTATTCTTCCACTGAAGAGCTCATAGAAATAAGTAAAGTTGCAGCTGAGTATGACGGTCTGTATATCTCTCACATGAGAAGCGAAGGAGTAAATTTCTTACAAAGTACAGATGAATTAATGCGTATTGCAAATGAGGCTGGTATTAGAGCGGAGGTGCATCATTTAAAGCAAAGCGGAAAAGACAATTGGTCTAAGCTTGAGGTTTTTATAAAGAAAGTGGATTCTGCTCGAAATGCCGGGTTATCTATAACATCTAATATGTACACCTATGTTGCAGCTTCAACGGGATTGAGTGCCGCAATGCCACCATGGGTTCAAGAAGGAGGCTATAAGAAATGGTCAAAACGTTTGCAAGATCCCAAAATACGTAAAGAAGTATTGAAGGCCATGAGAGAACCTGCTCTTGATTGGGAAAGTTTAATGCAGGGCGCGGGTTCTGCCGATAACATGATTTTAGTGGGATTTAAAAATGACAGTTTAAAATATCTGTCTGGAAAAACCCTACAAGAAGTGGCTGACATGAGAAAGTCCTCTCCGGAAGAGACTGCAATAGACTTAGTTATTCAAGACGGTAGTCGAGTGCAGGTTATATATTTTGTAATGAATGAAGAAAACGTAAGAAAACAAATAGCATTACCCTGGGTAAGCTTTGGATCTGATGGAGGATCGTATGCTGCCGAAGGTGATCGGATAAAACGTAGTACACATCCAAGATCTTACGGAAACTTCGCAAGAGTTTTTGCTAAGTATGTTAGAGAGGAAAATGTGATTTCCTTGGAGGAGGCCGTTCGTAAATTAACATCTTTACCTGCCTCGAATCTGAGGATTAAAAAACGTGGCAAATTACAAGAAGGCTATTTTGCGGATATTGCTATTTTCGATTTTGATAGGATTCAGGACAATGCAACATTTACTGACCCACATCAATACTCCAGCGGAATGGTTCATGTCATAGTAAACGGTACAGAAGTTCTTAAAAATGGGGAGCATACTGGAAAAATGCCGGGGCGTGTTGTTCATGGCCCTGGATATGTTGAATAAGATTAGTATCGTTGTTGGCTATGATGTATACGGTCGATGACTATCTGAAAATTAAAACTATAGAAAGAGAACGCTCTAGATGTCTTAAATTATCAGGACAAGTGATAAAAATAAATAAACGAATTAAATAATCTGTCCTTGAATGCGGCATTTTTTAAAATTATGCGAATATAAATTCTAACTAGCTTATATTATCAAAATCTTGAATGGATCTTTTTTTATTTATTTCAATTATAGCTCCATACGTGCTATTAGGATAGTGGCAGGATAAAGGCAGGATAAAGGCAGGATAAAGGCACATGAAAGCCTTGTGGTCTAACTATTAATTTATGGATAATCTTAAAAGGCACTTTCAGAAAGCCTTAAAACCCTTGTATTTACAAGGGTTTTATTGTATATTTATAGTAACAAAAACCCCGGAAATAAACTCTACTCGAAGGAAATAACGGTTACATCCATTTTAATTTTTGCCTTGTTGTACCATTTCAATCCCGCTCCATAACCGTAATCTAACGTCATAATCGCTCAGCCCATTCCCACTCCATTCCGCAAAAGCTCCATTACGGGCAATGCGCTTCCCTTAACATCTTGGACCCTATCCCCAATTTCTACTTTCCATTTCGCTAACCCGGTCCGCTGCGCAGGATCGGGACACTTCATTCCCCATCCGAAATTGTGGATAGCGTCCGCCAGATCGGACTTCCAATTTTCATTTGGTGCCGCTTTTCATGTTTTGGCACTTCCCAAACCTCTTTTAGATTCACATCCGCACCCTCACTGTCCCTCTCTTTTTTTTGATGGCAAAATACCAACATTTGGAACTTGACCGGACTGCATAAACCAGGCTCGTGCCTCGCACTTTTTTATAAGTCCTCTACAATTCCAAATGTTGAAAATGTATTGGCAACAAAAAAAGGTAACAGCGAGGGCGCTATGGGAAGTAAATCTAAAATGAATCTTATGAAATCGTACAAAAACATCAAAAGAAAAGCGGCACCAAAACAAAACAACCAGCCTGCCGGCAGGCAGGAAGGAAAACGCTCAAGATATAATAAGTAAATCATTTCAAAAACATATTAAGACAAACGGTCTGAAGGGTTCAGACGGTATTTTTATTAACCTACCTGTCAACAGACGGGTCTATAATTCTTTTATTATGAGCACTTTAAAAAATCATGTACAGTTAATTGGAAATGTTGGTCAGGAACCGATCATGGCAATTCTTGAAAGCGGAAAAAAAGTAGCCCGATTTTCATTGGCCACCAACGAGTATTACAAGGATGACAAAGGTGAGAAAACACAAACTACAGATTGGCATACGATCGTGGCCTGGGGTAAGACTGCCGACCTTATAGAAAAATATGTCGATAAGGGAAAAATGGTTGGTGTTACCGGTAAACTCACAACTCGAACCTATACCACGGACGATGGCAGTCAACGTTTTGCCACGGAGGTGGAAGCAAAGGAGATTCTTTTGTTGGGAAGTAAAAATGATAGTTAATCATTAAAAGTTAAAGAGGGTGTCTCTCTCGAAGGGTGCCCCCTTTTTTATTGTATTCATTAATTAAATTAGGAAATTATGAAATCGAAGATTCACGAACACCAAAACAAATATGAACCAATGGGTAAAACACAAATTGACGAAATCAAAGAAGGACTGCAACACTTTCACGGTACGGAAATGTTGTATAAAATTCCGTTATTGGGAACGCATTTTACGGACGGCATAAAATATCTTGCCGATATGGCAGCGTGCTTTTGGCTGATTACCGATACTTCGGTAATTGCAAAAAGCCTAAGATCCAAAAGCGAATTTATAACGATCGATTTTAAAAGATTGTCCAAGGAACAACAGGAAGTAGAAGGTTACGAAGCTGAAATAGTGTATAGCGATGGCAACGATATTGTTCTGGAAAGACAGGGCTACCGGGCAACCGATTTTCCTCTCGATGACCTACGGCTGTTCTTTGTGCATGGGACACTTATGTTGCCTAACGAATACTAAAGTTTTGGATCACCAAGATATTAGAGATCTAATTGTAGATTCGCAAAACCGACCTCAATTGTTATTTTATTTCAAATCCATTATTTAAGCACCTCCAATTTAGGGGTGCTTTTTTATGCAATCCATTTTAAAAACCGATAAAAAAATGTATCTTTATTGGGCTGCAAATCAACATGCAGATGTTTCAAGCGGTTATCCTATGTTTACTTTCGCCGGTAACCGTAATATCAAAAAATAACAGACCGGAAATTCATTTCCCTAAATGGCAATTGGCGCCCGATTTATCGGTGATGAGCCAGATTGTATGAAATTTTGTCCCGCTTGCGCGGGACGAAAAGGAATAGCAAGAGGGTAACACGCTGCGCGATGTTAAAAATTCCTTTTAGGCATCAAAACCCTGACAATCAATGAGTTAAAGGTTTTGTGCGTATTTAGCTTTTAGTCATTTGCGACAAACGGCCTTTAAACGCCCATTTTTAGGGAAGAATTTGCGACAAACGGCGACTTATGGACACATTTATTGGAATTAGATTTAAAAAGGAAACGGCCAAACGTTTTCAGGAATTCTCAAGAACCCACTTTAGCTCACACACCGAGGCAATGGCCACGATGTTGGACTTTTTCTTGTACAACGAGATTTCTCCAAAAGAGAAACTGGGCCCTACGGGAAGGACCATCGAAGCGTCCATTAAGAAACGGATCAATGCTGTCATCGCTATTTTAAGGGACGTCGAAAAAAGCCAGACCAAACCGACGGCTGCAATGTTGGCATCGCTCTTCCAGACTGAGGAGGCTCCTAAGAAAGCTCTGATTTTGGAAAAAAAAATTATGGAAGAAAGAAGACAGGTTCACCCGACTGGCGACGAGTTGGATCCTATGGAAAAATGAAATGAAAATAGTAAAGTTTAATCTGTTGAACCATGTATATCACAATCACTCCCCAAAAGCTTGGAGGCAATTACTCCCAAAGCGCTGCCGATTTTGTAGAATATCTGGAGAAGGAAAACCAGGGTGTGGAAGAAGCGGGCCAGACCAAACAAGCAAAAGGTGTCGAATATTTTTTCAATCAATATGACGATGGAATTTCTGCGGAGGAAGTCGTTAAGGCGATTGATGGGAATACGGCAAAATTAAAAAGGAACGAACCGAAATTTTATTCCATTACGGTAAGTCCTTCCAAATATGAACTGAGCCAATTGCAAAATTGTAGCGGTGACCTAAAAACATATACCCGTGAACTGATGAAGGATTATGTGGCCTCTTTTAACCGGGAAATCAATGATCGCTCCATAACCATCAATGACATAAAATACTTTGCAAAGATCGAACACCAAAGAACCTTTAAAGGCACAGATATACAGATCAAGGAAAACCAACCTTTTGCCTCAAAGATCCTTCAGTTAAAAACGGAAATTCGAAATATACGTGAAGGTAGGGCAGAAGGGGATGTCGAAAAGAAGAGATTGGAAATTGAAAAACTGGAAAAGGAGGCGCCGCATCAGCAGGATGGTAAACGAATCGTGCAAGGGATGCCGAAAGCGGGAAACCAAAGCCATATCCATATCATCGTCAGCCGGAAAGACGCGTCAAATAGCTTCAGCCTTTCCCCCGGGAGCAAACACAAAGCTTCGGAGGTTGAAATGCACGGCAAGACAGTCAAGCGTGGCTTTGACCGTGATAAATTCTTTGGACATGCCGAGAAAACGTTCGATCGGACATTCGGTTATAAAAGAAACTTTGCGGAGACCTATAGGGCCCGAAAGGATTTCATCAAGAATCCAAAACTCTATTTTGCAGCGCTTATGAAATTGCCTACCAATGAAAGGGCCTTGGCATTCAGGATGATGGGGGATTCGGGTGTTCCCATGATGCCAAATCTTCCAATTACCCAGACCCAATTGGCCCTGAAGCTATTCAATAGGTTAAGACGTGGCGCCGAAGTGGCCATCAAATCAAGTTCGATCGGAATATAACTTGGAAGCATGCAACCAGAAAATCTCTTAGCTACGCTTTTAATAATTGGTTTGGCCAGTGCGGTTTTCTATGGATTGTTTCGGATCGCCAGGCGCGCATTCATCATTAATATGCTCTTGATTGGTATTCTAGTCGTTTATTCCATTACGGAGATTTCATGGGTTATCATCGCGCTCTATTATGTGTGCCCTCTGCTCTTGATCAATGTGGTTATGTACGTGTTCTTACATGAAACGGAAGAATCCAAAACGGGAGACCTTAGGTACCAGGTCAATTTTGAGACCACCAAAGGAAACCTCAAACTCGATAACATCAAGCGTGGGGCATCGGTTATCGGCTCTGCGGGAAGTGGAAAGACCGAAAGTGTGGTCTATGGCTTCTTGAAGCATTTTAGAAAAGAGGGCTTTTGTGGCATCATCCACGATTATAAGGATTTCGAATTGACCGAAATGGCCTATCTGCTTTTCAGAACAGGTACGGTACCCTTTAAGGTAATTTCCTTCGACAGGATCATCCATAGGGTCAATCCCATCGCACCCCGCTATTTGGAGAACGAGGAGAGTGTCAATGAGGTGTCCAGGGTCTTGGTCGAGAACCTTTTGGAACAGCGGGAATCGGCTACATCTGGAACGACCAAGTTCTTTAACGATGCTGCGGAAGGCTTGATCGGTGGCCTGATCTGGAAACTGAAAACTACCTATCCTGAGTTGTGTACGCTTCCGCATGTGATTGCTGTTTACCAGTATCTGGATACGGACAGCTTGATCAGGTTTTTGGAGACGAATGCCACCTCAAGGGCCATGGCCGATGCCTTTATCAGCGGAAGGGACTCGGAACGGCAGACGGCGGGCGTAAAAAGCACCTTGGCCAATGCGTTGAAGCGAATCAGTACCCAGCGCATCTTCATGGCCTTATCAGCGGATGAGGTGCCGCTCAATATCAATAGTCCGGAAAATCCTTCTGTGGTTTCGATTGTGAACAATCCTAAATTTGAAACGTCGTATTCACCGGTCATTGCTATGATCATCCATACCATTACTAAACAAATGAGTGTTCGAAACAAAGAACCTTCATTTTTATTGATGGAGGAGGCACCGACCATTCGCTTATTGAATATGCACCGCATTCCCGCAACATTACGGAGTTACAATATTTCTACGATTTATGTGATGCAGGACAAGATTCAAAATGACATGATGTATGGTGATAAGGCAAGCAAGGCGATTTTGAGCAACCTTTCCTATCAGTTCTTTGGAAAGGTCAACGACCCAGATACGGCCAAATATTATGAGCGTTTCTTTGAGATCATTAAGGACCCTACCAAAAGTGTAAGCCGCGGTTACAGTCTTGATTTTGATACGCGCATCACTACAGGTGAAAAAGAGATCCCTAAAATTAGGGCTGATGTCTTCTTTAGATTGAAACAAGGTGAATTTATTACGTATGCGGATGGTAAGGATAAAAGAGTCCAGTTTAAATTGCGGCCAATTAAGAGGCAATTGCCGGAATCAGCAATTGGATTTTCTGATGCGGATTTGGCAGCTAATTTTGAAAGGATTTATAAGGAAGCCAGGTCAATTTTTGAATAGCATGATCACAGTGTACAGCTTGAGGTGTCTTGTTCTTAACCCTGTACGTTGTTGGGAAAATATTTTTGTTTTATATCTAAGAATTCTTAAAACATAGACCTTTTACTAGGATCAAGTGGTCTCAAATTTAATTTTTTGAATTAAATCCTTGAAATATTTCGGGCTCCAAATATTTAAAACATCGTCATTTGGGATAAACTTAACGACGTCCTCTTTGATCCTGCTGAATGAAACAGAATCGATTTTGGTGTCCAATAGCTGGATGATCTGTTCTTTGGAAATGGTATCGTCAGGCCAGTCATTGGTGTCTTTCGCTCTCGTTAAGAAATGATTTAGGTCCAAAGGAATTCCCTTTTTGATATACCATTCTAAATCATACCAATCCCTTCCTTTAACTCTATTTAGCCACTTTCTAAATAGAAGAGCATGCAGTTTTCCTGCAAATAAACTAGGTTTCGTAAAGCATTTTACGTAAAAAGAAAATGGACGGAGCAATAACTTTTCTTCGGTTTGGAAATCTAGTGGAGGCTGTCGATCAACTTCTATTTTTATCTTTAAGGTCTTGTTGGAGCGCACCCCAGTTTCCTTGATGATGTCTTCTAGTACAATTTCCTGCCATATGGTTTCGGCTTTTAGAAACGCAGAATCAATAGCCGTTTGTTTTGTTTTTTTCTTTTCCTTGATACTAATGGTCAGGCCCAATGACTTAAATTCATCTATAATGGCATTGAAATATGGCTCAATAGAAAAATTAGGATTGGGCTTAAGTAATGAGAAATCCAGATCTTCTGAATATCTATCCAATCTATAGAAAATCCGGAGAGCGGTTCCTCCATAAAAAGCTGCCTTCTCAAAAAAATCAGTTCTTGATAAGCCTGCTAAAGTAATTTCTTGCATTATTTCTCGTAATGCAGATAAAATCTCTTCCTCATTCTGAGGGTTATATTCCTCTATCCATTCTTTTATCATAATTCCATCAGTGTTTTAATAAGCATTTTTAGACTACTTTTTTTAGGGGCGCTCTCAATCCATAAGTCCATGATTTTTGTATTTAATGTGCTTAATATATCATTGTCCATTCGAAGATCTTCCGATAAAAATTCCCGTGTTTGTTTGATGCTTCTAAGATGAATTTTGGGTGTTAGAACTATTTTGTCACACAATGCCTTTTCAGGGGAGGCAATTAACACGGTTTGTTTAGGTGAATATTCTATGTTTTTAATCCCATAGGAATAATAGGGAGCCTTTGATTGTTGGTAACTAAATCGTCCAACAGCAGTTTTATATATCTTTGAAGTTTGTAGAGTTACTGAACTTATTTCATAGGCCCTTTCCGGTATCATGTTCCAATAGGACAATGCGGATTCTAAGGAGACGTAACTCGGTCCCCTAAGGTGATTGGCTATCAGAAACGGCTCTGGTGTTGGTAAGTCCAATTTAGGTCCTGTTATATATAGTCCTCTTCTGATAGAAATAAGCTTTTTACTTTTAAGCAACTCACTGATTTTATCATTTGGACGCTTATAATCTTTTAATAAATCCAAAATCAGGTGCCTGGATATAGGTGTTTCTGCATATTTCTTTATTCTCTTTCTAAACTCCATGATGTGATTTTTATGAATGATAATCGGATAATTTCCGATTAACTAATACAAATATAGCAACAATATGTAAATTAGAGAGTATTTGATCGGATTATTTCCGATTAAATACTGATATAATTACAGGAATGGTGTCGTTGTTTGGTTAGATCTACTTCGTTGATTTAATATAAGATCATTTTTGTACAAGCTAGGATAATTAAAAGCGATCCGAATATAGTGATGTGACTATGAGAAGATAAAAAAAATCGGATGAAAAACTTTTGTGTTCTTGCAAAAAAGTTCTCCAGTTGGGCATTTCTTTAATCGACCTCTATTTGGGCTATTTGAAGGTATTCTAATTAGGATTATTGATATATCTGTGAGATATTTTTAGCTCAATATTTCGTTCACCATCTTTTTCGTTCAGTTCTAAAATAGCTCTACGGTCCCTTGAGAGTGAGAATTTTGGCAACACATATACGAGCCGCACCGATTCACCTTTTACAATTTTGGAGGGTAAATTCTTTGTGAAAACAGCCTCTTTATGGAGGCGTTGTACAGATTTCCGTTTTCCTTTATGTCTTGTCTCTATAGATAACGTGAGGAAATTTAAATCGTAATCGAGTGTTGACTTGTTATCGATCTTGATCACAAAGTAAAGTTCATTTCGATTGTAAACAATTTCTTCCACGCCTAAAACAATGTTCTGCCGTCGTTTTTTGGTCTTGCCTCTGCGCGGTTTCCGCTCAAGAAGATGGGAACTTAGTTCCTGGCGGTAGTACTCCTTGTTTTCCTTGTTGATTTCTTTGGATGTTGCTGGAATGGAGTCTTTGGTAACTGGTTTTTCGTTTCCGATACTGCTCGACATTGGAATGAAATAATTCAATTTTGATAGCTCCGATTTATATCTAACAATATATGAGAATACTGAACCGTTTCTATTGATGACCAGAAGATTGCTGTCCTTTCCGGGAGTCGCTTGCAGCAATCCAAAATATTGCTCCTTCTCTCGGTTATAGGTAAAAACAAAATTTTCTGATCCGGTAATGCCCTGTCGAATGGGTTCTGGGAAGAAGAGGGCGACATTCATGGTGTCATTGGCATAAATCGTGTCCATGACCGTAATGTTTTGGTCTTTAGCTTGCGCTGTACAGTAGAGTGATACTGAACTGCACGCCATAAAAATGATTGGAATTAAAGAATGTGTTTTCATAAGATTAAGGTTTTAAAATAAGTTGGTAATTGTTCAGCACGGTTACTTTCACACTGCGGTTATGGCGTTTGAGTACTTTGCTGATGCCACCAACTTGGGGGATACTTGGAATATTGATGTCGCCGATAATGTCGTCCACAACTTCATCGGTGGCTTCAGCACGAAAATTATTTTCGATATAAATGCCCTCGTTGCCATCCTGAAGATCGTAGGCTTTGAGCTTGGTGGGTTGGTGCTGGATATTTTCGATGTTGATCATTGCGCGATTGGGTTGGAAACTAATGAACCCAAAAACCAGAGTGTTTTTTGGCAGTTTCCGGTTATTGATCACCGCGGCTTTTGTCAGCCGCATTCGCAATCGGCTATTGGTTTTCACGACCTGATCGCCATCGACAACGACATGGATGGTTTCATCGGTAGTACCAATCACTGAATTGTTATCAGGTTTGGGTGACGCAGCAAAGAACAATTGATGTTCCAGGCCCAGTTCCTTGGCTTCAATCTTCTGTTCTCTTTTTATTTCTGTAGAATCTATTTCTTGTACTTTTTTGGTTTCTGGCTTTCTTTCTCCAAGAACCTGATAGGACCGTTCAGAATAGTTGATTTTCCCTGCGGAATAGATGCTATCCACAATCCGCTCTTTTTCACGTTCGGGTAAATCTCGATCATAATGGCCCAAGGAGTCCATCAGTTTTTCATCATAGATACTTGGGGCATTGGATTCCCGAACGTCCTTCAGATCGTTGAGGGCATCCAATTTGGATTTATACTGTTTCTGGGTTTCTTCCAGGGGAGGTACCAACGTCTGCTTTAAATGTTCACTTTCACTTTTGCCATCGTCCATAACCATCAGGGTATAGGCCACTAGGAATAAGACAATCACGGCCATTACGGTCGCGAAGACCATTTTATTTTTTTCTATTTTCATTGGAGATTTTTTTTAAGGTGTTTTCAAAATAATCGGTGATCAATAATCCGTGCGGATTGTTCGGGAAATTCCGATCAACTAGAATCAAACTGCCGGTAGACACAAGTTCATAGGAATCGGTAATCGACCCTCTGTTGATTTCAAAAATGGTGGTGGTCGTAAATCTATGGTTACCGTTGGACTCGGTAATTCTCGAATCGATGCTTTTCACTTTTTGAACCAAGGAATATTGCAGTAAACGATTGTACACCCCATCGGCTTTTTTTTGTCGGTATACATTGTCCACAGAACTATCGCCCAACCACAGTGCTTTTTGTAGATGACGCTCATAATTGCTCGCATCGATATTATAAAAATAGGTATGGAACAATTCCAAATGTGCCAGGGCCTCTACCATGAAGTTCTCTTTTTGGGTTACGAGCTTTAGGGGAATAACACTGCCGTCGGTGTTGATGGCGAAAGCATGGTTGAGGGCATTTTTATGGGTTGTAAAGGCGATCCAAACGGAGAATGTACTTGCCGTAAAAGCACAAACAACAACTGCCAAAACAATAAGTCTATTCAATTTGAGGAGGTTGTAAATGTTCTGATAAGGTGTTTTCATGACATGCTACTTTAATTGTTGAATAATCTGAGAGTGAAGGAGGTGGCCCGCGCATATAGTCTGAATTTTAGGAACACGATAAAACCTACAGAACCTAACTGTACCACCGGCGCGAAGAATCCCTGTCCGAAATCGGTACCGAACAGGGTTGTCCAAAAATTGGTGTTTATTTCGGTGTAGATGGCGTTGATAAAGATGTTGACCAAAAAGAATGCAGGTACCAACATATAAACCGCAGCGTATAGTTTGAAGAATGAATAGGCAAGCGATCTGAATTTCTCGAATACCGCCAAACTGATGACCAACGGAAAAAATGCCTGCATGATCCCCAATAGAAAGAAGCGTTCCGCCAGAAAAAGGGGATAGATGAACAGGTCAAGAATCCAAAGAATGACACTCAGGATAAAGGCTAAAATCTTGAATCCATACAGCGGGGTTACCAAGGCCTCATAGAGTAATGTCATGGCACTTTTCATCGCATCCATGAGATTGATATCCGCTTCTATGTCAATGTCCTGCAAATGCAGAGGCAGCAGGGCAGGAGCGGTCCCGCGATATTGTGATTCGATCGCCACGAGAATGGCATCAAAGAACCCCAATACCTGAGTCGAAAAGATGACTAATAGGACCACGGCAAAATTCTTGGCGAGTTCACTTGGGCTCAATCCCCAAGTGTACCCATCCTTGTCCACAATACCTTCATTGTATTTTTTTAGAATATTGACCAGAAAAAACAGTACGGCGAGCGTCTTCATACCCGCAATGGTATATTGTGAAAAACTGCTGTTCTGTATGGTCTGGAAAATCGTATCGATATATTCCAGTCCGATTCCTAAAATAATCATACTGATCTTATTTAATATGTGGTGTTTCGATTATTGATTTTGTCCTGCATTTTTCTAAAGGAAATGATGTCTTTGTAGCGCCGAGTTCTAATGCTTATATTCGAAACCATTTCTTTGGATTCTTCCTCTTTTTGTTTCAGTATGTTGGCACGTTCGGCATCGCTCATTTTGAGATAATCACTCGAAAGGATCTGATCAATGAAGTCCATGGTCTCCAATGAATTTTGGACAATGGCATTGAACGATTCGGAGATGCGTGTCATTTCATCTGGCTTTATATAGGGAGAATTGAGAATGGCCCTTAAATCATTCTGCATGACCTGGATCAACCGTTGGTTGTTCCGCCCAATCTCCCTGACGGCATTCATCTGTCGGACCACATTGTTGACGGTCTCGAGATTTTCCTTTTGCTGTTTTAGAAATTCAACGGTCTTTAAAAGCTGTGAGGTCTGTTTGGCCGATTCCACGAGTGATTTTGTCAGACTTATAAAGTTGGTATTGTCGTAAACGGGCATGCCTTGTGCATGGGTTTTAATGCTTAATACCAAGACGATTCCTGTGATGAGAAATTTAATTTTCATTTTATTTTGATTTAGAGGTGAATTCAATGATTGCTTTTTTCATATCGCGATGATGCTCATAGAGACTCATTATCTCTTCATTTTCCTGTCCATCCGTTAAATAGGCTGCATATACCTCCTTTGGAACTTCAAGTCTGAAAATGTTGCTTTCCTTCCCGATCTTGATGAACATCTCCGTATACTTTCGTGGTCCCGAGAAATTGTTCTTGATGGATTTCAATTGGTTCAGGTCGTGACTGGATAGGTTGAGCCTTTTGACCAGCTCGGCGTAGCCTTTCTCATTGTTTAGACTGTAAATGACCTGTGTGTTTTCCAAAATGCTGGCAGAAGTAGCGTTGCTCGGAAGTTGGTTGATGGATTGCAGAATAATGCCAATGGCACCATTTTGTTTACGGATGGCTTGATAGTAGAATTCTACACTTTCAAGGACATTATCGAACTTCAGCTGCTTGGCAAATTCATCAAAAAGGATAATGCCTTTTTCAGCCTTGTTTTTCCAAATCGTTCGTTGAATGGCGGACTTAATCAGCTTCAACATTACGGACAGGATTTCCTTGTTGTCCCTTACTTCATCCAGTTCAAAGACGATCAATCTTTTATCCTCAATTTTATAGGTCTGGTCTTCGCTGACCTCGAACAGAAAACTATATAGACCATCGCCGACATACTCTGACATTACGTGCAAGAAGCTCGTGACATTGAAGTAGTCGGGATGGATTTTTAAGGTGCTCAGAAGGTCTTTCTGATTCCTTTCTATAAAGCTGTAAAAACCATCCAAAGAGTGGTTTTCTGATGTGCTGTTGTAGTAATGGCGCAATATCTTTTTGACCGAAACCGATTGTGCTTTAGTTACTTTCAAATCTGAGGCAAACAACTCAAAAAGAAACATGGATAAATCTTCTAATCGTTCCGGTGTGAGGTCATTTTGATGGCTGATGTAGAACGGATTGATGCCTAAGTTTTTTCCACTCTCGTAGCGCAGCACCGTGTATTGTTCAGGATATAACTTGGCAAACTTTGTATAGGAACCACCCAGATCGATAATGACCAACCGGACACTACTTTCAAAATATTGGCGCAGGATATTATTGGCCAAAAAGGATTTACCCTCTCCGGTGGGTGCAAAAATGGCGAAGTTCCTTGCCTTGATGCGTTTTTTGCGTTCGTCCCATACATCCTTTAAAACCGGAATATTATGTTCGCGGTCGTTGAAGATAATTCCAGTGTCATCCGATTTGTAGTTCGTATGGTTTATGAGCAGGCAAAGGGCATGCTTCAGGTCGGTCACATAGAGATCGGAATTGGAGAAATTGGAAGAGAAGCAACAGTAACTGTTGAGAATGTAATTCTTGCGTGCTTCACCTCGCGGATAATAGGGGAGGATATCCAGTTCCTTGAACTCGGTCTTTATCTTGGAGGTAATCTTGTCGAGCTCTTTAGCCGTTTTGGCCCAATAGACAATATTGAGATGGCCTCGAATGATCCGTGAACTGTCATCGGTATTAATCTGGTCGAGAATGTGTTGGATTTTTCCGAGTACGACCTTGTTCTGTGAACCAAAACCGGAGCTTTTGTTCAGCTCCTCTATTTTTTTATCCAGCAGTTTGCGCCACTTTTGTTTGTCATCCAAATAGATGATTTGATTGACAATATGGTTTTCATTGAGCGTAAGCCCTAAACCATCAATAAACCCTTGATGAAACACAAAATCGTCAGAAGTGAATTTATCATTGGTCTTGCTGCTCTGTACACTTTCGCCAAAGCACAGTTCGCTATTGATGGCTAGGGCGTTAAATTGGTTGTCGCCAATAGTAACACTTTTTTTATCGAGTTGAATATCCGTGTCAAAACCTTCATTGAACCCGTTAAAATAGTTGCTTGTAAGTTTTAGAATGTCATTTTCCATAAGGGGCCTAAAGTCCATTTTTCTACTGTTGTTGATGAATGAAATGGAATCACTGACCGAATTGCTGAAACTTTTGATGGTGTCATCCAGTTCACCTACAATGCCCTTGGACACTTTTCGAAATGGATTGATGTATTTAGCGTTGTTTAATGCTTTGTTCTTGGTCAAAATGAAAAACAAATAGCATCGATGATCAATATGCTCACGACCTTTAAAATGGTTGTGGGTTGCCTTTGCCAAAAACGTGTTGTTTGGAAGTTGCTCGGATGTATAGTATGTTTTGAGATAAACATCCTGCTTGTGGACCACCGTCCCAACAGGTAGTGACTTTAGGGCCTGAAACCATACCCCATGGATATCTTCAAAGTCTTTTTCAGAAAGGGAGTAGATTTCAGGTAAGTCCCCTTCATAGCAAAGGATGACATTGCCATTGGTGGCCAATATGATATGGTCCTGGATATCTGCAATGGGATGATATGCCGAAAGATCAATCTTGTCCATAGTTGAAGCCTGTATTTTGTTTGTTGCTGATAATTTTGGGGAAGACCCTGGTCATCTGAAAGAGTTGAGGATGGTTCGTAATTCGAATCAGTGCTACGTAGAGCGCGGCATTCAAAATGAAAACCCCGATAATGATTCCAAAGCTGAATGAAAATATAATGATCAATAGTGAAGCCAATATGGCCACCATCATGAGTGCAAATAGCGAAATAGGCAGTCCGAAAATGACTGCCTGTTTCCTGATGTTCCTATAGACCTCGAATTTCTTCATAACGCATATTTTATGAAAAGCCTCTTAACCACTTAGACGACGATGCCAATGAGATAGGTAAATATGCCGACTACGGCACCCGCGATCAAGACAAAGACCAAAACGCGAGTGATGCCTTTCTTTAAATCTGCGTTCTCTCCAAAGAAGTGCCCGGCATTGAAAAGAAAGCCTACGAGAAAAATGACGCCCAAAATGATGGGGAATACGGTTCTGATGGTATTGGATACATCATTTACGGAATCTTCAATGCCGCCAATTTGTGCAAAAAGCGTTGTGGAGATGAGCGAGAGAAATCCTGTGACATAGATTGATTTTTTCATAACAGAAAGTTTTAAGGTTTCGTGTTGTTTTTGCTATTGAAATTTACATAAATTTGCATTTAAAACACTGTAAATCAAATAATTGTGAATAAAATATTATTTGATATTGTTTGAATTCCTTTGCTGTTATTTGGTATCAAATTTTATGGGATTTTGTATACTGCTTGTTGATAACCTGAAAAATGAAAATGAAAAAAGTGCTCAAAAACGTCAGTTTTATCTTTTTGCTTCTAAAAATGTGTTTCATTTTTGGACAGGAATCGGCAACTCAAAAAATAATAATTATAGATGTTGGACACGGTGGAAAAGACTCCGGTGCCATCGGAATAAATGGTATAAAGGAAAAAGATGTCGTGCTTAATATGGCTATGGAGATTTTGAGATTAAATAACCATTTGGAACATCCACTGGAGATCTACTTGACGAGATCTAGTGATACGCTTATTTCGTTATCGGATCGGACAAAATTAGCCAACTCTTTAAAAGCAGACCTGTTTGTTTCCTTGCATTGTAACCATGCCAATAATTCGGAGGCCAGGGGAATTGAAGTGTATGTGCCCAAGGAGACTTCACAATATGCGAGAGATGCCATCTGGTTGGCTTTTGAATGGCAAGCGACGTTCAAGGAAAAATTGGGATTTGAGAGTAGGGGTGTGAAGTTTGCGGATTTTCAGGTGTTACGGGAGACTAATGGTCAGCGTCCTGTGGTACTTTTGGAATTGGGATTTTTGAGTAATTTAGATGAGCATGCCTATCTGTCTAACAATCGAAGCTCGATTGCCATTGCACAAGTAATTTTGATGACAATAATGAAATATTGATGATGAAAGCGATTTATTTTTTGCTTACCAAACGTTTAAGGGAAATAGTGGTGCAATTTGTGATGGAGTTAGTATCCATCTACAAATCATGGCATAAATAAGTCATTTTCTCTTATCTATAGCCCTTTCATCAAACGCAATCAAATTAAACAATTCCCGCATTCTGCTCCGCACCCGATGGCCATAGTGTTCTTCCAGCTCATTAGCACCAAGATTGGTAGTAGCGTGGGTTTTAATTTTCTGTTTGGTGTCCAGAAAAAGTTCATATCTGGACAATAAGACCTCGCCCATCACATTGAGGTCTTTTCCATAGAATCGGCCCATGGGCTCTACGCCCAGATCATCAAAACAATAGGACTTGCTGTTCCCATAATCTTCAATCGTTTTGAAGCCAAGATGATTAAAGCTAAAAGTGACATTACGGGAAGGAATGACTTCGTAAGGCCGTTGTATCGGTACGATATAGCGTAGGAGTTTCATCAGGGTGGTCTTTCCGCAACCTACAGGTCCGGAAAGGAGAATGCCCTTGTTAGGATCAATGTCGTTCTTTTGGCAATAGTCTCTGTCCTTGATGAAATAATGGCACAGCTTTCGGATGACGGCAAGATCTTCGTTGTAAATTTTAAAGTGGTTGCCAAACAGTGATTTTCCCTTGGCATCCAGGTAGGTCAGTATGAGATCAAAATCATAGACCACCATTTTGCCATCAAAGGTGCCGATGCAGTATTCCACATCATCTTCAATAATTTTAGAGGGGTTGTCCATAATCTTTGTATTTAGTGGTTTTTAAGTTGTCCTTAAATTGGGACGGTGGCTTTGTGTTTGCCTTGCTTTCTTTTTTGAATAACTCGGCCCTGTCCATCCAATGCTTGGCAAGAGCGCGCCAATCCCGAATGGTGTTGCCGTCACTTGTTTTCCAGTTCCGGTTTAGGTAATGCTCGAAGAATTTTTTTCCTTCATCAGCATGACAACCTTTTTCAACAAAAAAATCAATAACAACCTGCCAGCCCTTTGGTTGTTTATTAATGTTTACTTGTTTATTACTGTTTATAGTAGATCCCATTGTAAGTCCGCTGGTGGGACCATACCGTCCCAAACCAGGTTCAGTCTTGGGACGGTATCGTTCCGCAATCTGTTCCAATAGGGGACTGCACTGTCCCGAAAGAGGTTCATTTTCGGGACGATGCCAATCATCAACTTGTCCTGTATTGGAACTGTTTTGATCCTGCAAAGATTCATCCTCGGTCCAGAAAATTGACATCTTTATTTTACTGCCCTTGTAGGGACTATTGGACGGATAATAGGAGAGGTATTTCCAATCATCGAGATCTCTAAGGCACCGGTGATATGAGGATTTTGAGCCTATTTTTGACGCTGTCATCAGATCTCTTCGGTTCACACTGAAGACTTCTGCAAATCGGTTGCAGTTCCATTCTTGAAACAGTGCCATGTACAGACTGATATGGGTGGGCTTCAGGTGGTCATCCAAAAAGAATTTTTCAAATGCCGCATTGAGAAGCTTTATGTAATTCATCTTCTACGAGTTTGAACCGTGTTGTACACGGTTGGCGGTCATTACATTTTGTATTTCTTGGGCATCGTAGTAGATAATGCCACCTACTTTTGTATAGGGGAGCGTGCCATTGATGCGAAGATTTTGTAATGTTCCTGGACTTACCTGAAGCAAATCCATAACCTCAGAAGATTTGAGGTATTTTTTCAGCTTTCCGGTGGCTTGTTTGGATAGCAATTTTTTAATATCATCGAGCAATTCCATTTTGAATTCCCGAAGATCGTCTGTGGTAATAATACTTGTTGGCATAATAAAAGGGTTTTAGAGAAAGGGACTATCACATTGATGTCAACAAAATTGATAGCCCCTGACCTGATTTAGCTCACGACCTTAAATATTTCAATAAATATGAGTTCGTGAATCTTCGATTTGACTTTCGTTATGCAAATTTGATAGTTTTTATTGTCAAAGCATCAATAGTCCATCCAGAGGTGGGAGATTTTTACTGTAATAGAATTTGAGTTGTTTTGATACGGGAAAGATTGAAAAGACAATAGTTTTGTCTTCAAATTACACTAAAGTATATGGAGAAAGGTATGGAATGGAAACATCCAAGTTGGGATGAACTATGGATCATTCATCGGAATCATCAATCCTTTTGTTTAGGGAATCGGTCAGTTTGTCCATGAATTTGGTTTTGCTTGATTTTCTCGCTCTGATTTCCATGAAAGTGTGGTAGTAATTGCCAAGGTCAACGTTAAACGATTGCTCAAACACGGATGCCAGTTCCTTAATGTCAGCGGTGCCGCTGTTAATTGCCCCACTGCTATGCAGAGCGTAGATCAACTCAATCAGTTCCGTTTTGTTTCCAGTCCAAAAAAGTTTTGAAGATGAATTTTTCATTGCATTTTGGTAAACATTGTTAGTTGTTTCTAATTTTTCAATTTCCTGTTGTAAATACACGATGAGCATATCATAGGCCATGATCATCGCAACGGTAGTGTCCTGAGAAGTAGTAAACTGATCATCTATGAAAAAATGGTACGACTCAGTGGGCGACCGAAGATCGGCCTTGCCCCGAATGAAATATTCCTCATCAAGTGTTGTGGCCCCTCTGCGGTAATAATGGTAGAAATCCAAATTGTCATTAAAATAGACCTGCAGTTTATTGATGTGGGCATTGAGATATTTGATCTGGAATTTGGAGCTGCTCCTGGGGCGTTTGCTTTCAATATTAAACAGTTTTACAAAATAGATGAGTTTGCTAAAAATTTGGGGTTTAACATGTTTAAAAAAAGAAATTTCTTCTTCTGTATTAGTAAACCCCAATTCCAGTACCTTTTTACGTAATAGCTTAATGAATTTTTCAGTTCTTGAAATGCCATGCTCTGCTTTATATAAAATATCTTCCGTGCGGGACTCCAAGGCATCTAAGTGCATCTGGTATTCCGATATTAATTCTTGGTATTTCATGTCCTGCAAACTGATGTCCTTGCTTATTTACATTCTAATAAACCCATAAGTTCTAACGTGTAATTATCAGATGTCTGGATGTAGGCATGTTTTTCTTCCACAATGGCACCAAGTTTTCTTTTTTCAAATGCTGCGGTCATTCCCAAATCAATGTGTTCAAAATTTAAATTGATTGCCCTTTTGATAGTTTGATAAAGTAATTGTCGGTAGATATGGTAAGTGAGGAGATTGTCATAATCAAGGCCTACCAAAGAAGGGACGTAAATGTGGTTTTTATTCTTATAACAGAACATGACCCCAATAATATCTTTACTGTTTATGGCGGCTTTAATGATTATAAACTCCCAATTTGGATTCTTGGACATGTTTTCAAACAACTTTGCGGGATATGAAAAAGTGTTCAGGCCCAAATTGTTTTTTCGGACGTTATCATAGAGTTTCTTTACCTGAATTATTTGAGCTTTATCCAGTTCAGATATTACGGATATTTCCAATGAAGATTCATGAGCCAATATGTCTTTTCTAAAATGTTTTCTGCTCCGCGATGAAAGTTCAGATATGTAGTGTTCAATAGAATCATTGCGTCTTAAACTGATGCTACATGAGTTTGGCATCTGAACCCTAAAGTAGCCTTGACCTTGAAAATAGCTATGTAATCTGTCGTCCTCATTAAAATCACGCAGTGTAACCATTTTCGAATTTGAATCCTTCTCTAGTTGTTCCAGGGTTGCCATCAGTTTATTTAAGGCATCGTTCTTCAGGGGATGCTTGTTATCTAAATAAAGATGATTTCCCTCAGTGAAAAGACATCCTAAACTAAGAACCTTTGAAGTCATATAGTAAGGGTCCGTTAGACGTTTTTCCTCAATAGTTTTCGATGCGATTGTATTTGCGAGCATATCGTCTTTCCACAAAGATGAGGATATTAGGACTGCCAATACAAGCTGGTTTTTTTGATCATGGATAAGTAAATACCAAAAAGACCAATTATTTTCTTTCAATTCATTGTCACTAAATGTATCCTCAAGAAAGTTCATTCCGTCCCAATCTTGAATGCCATTTTTTCCGACTGAGGTGTTCCATGTCAGCTTATCTATATTTGAAATGGAATTTTCTAAACGTATGGTTAGATTTTCATGTGTCAAATTTTCTGGTTTGAACTTTGATTCTAGTTTGAATGCTTGATAGACACGGTTCAAATCAGTATGTGTTTCTTCAAGGGCTTTTGGCAAATGATATTGCATGGCATCAACCAATGCTTTAATTTCCTGCATTTGATTATGACGGGATATAGTAATTCGAACTCCAGTGTTTTTAACCGGTACAGCTGGGAAAAGTCCAAGGTTGACATAAAACCCCTCCTTCATCAAGCGATTGACAAAATTATATCCAGTCGTAGGGGTTCCCGTGCCTATAAAAAATACTGGCGAATTGTTTTTATCTATCAGTGGTAAATCTGTTTGATGGACGAGTTCATTAAAATATTGTATTCTTTTTTTTAAGTCATTTTGGAGTTCGTAGATCTCAGGAGTTAAATGGATTTCCGCTGAAGCCGTTGCAGCAGCAACAGAGGCAGGTTCAAGTTGAGCGGAGAAGGTGAGAGGGCCTCCAAAGGTTTTTATTTCATTATACATTTTTTTATTGGAACAGACGAGAACAGATCCACTTGCTCCAAACGTCTTGCTCAAGGTGCCAAACAATAGCATATTTTCAGAAAGTTCGTTAATTTCACTCATGACATAGCCTGTACCATTTTTTCCAATCCAACTCATCCCATGCACATCATCAAAATAGAGATGCAACTGGGGATATTTTAGACTCAACGCTTTTAATTCTTTAACGGGTGCATAGTCACCATACATAGAATAGATCCCGTCTGCCATATACCAAATTTTCTTTCTGCTATTGGAATATGCTTTTATTTTATCCTCTAACATGTTCAAGTCATTATGGCGAACCATGTCAATAGGGACACTTCTTGTTTTCAGTACCTTAGCAGCGCTCTGTACGCTCCAATGTACTTGATGGTCCAAAATAATAGCGTCTTCATCTTTTACTGCGCTGGGGATGACTCCCAAATGACCTAACGTACTATTTTTTGTGATGACTACTGGATTTCCGTACATCTCAGATACCTTTTCCTCCAATTGTCTATAAAGGGGATTGGAAATGTAGGACTTTGATAGAGGGTATTGAGTGCCATATCTCCGAATGGCGCTTATGGCCGCTTCTTTTAATCGAGAGTCCTGTTCCAAACCTAAATATCCTGTAGTTCCAAAATGAAATAGTTTTCTATTGTTGACACCAATAGTTCTGCCTGTAAATGTTTCCCCGTCTGCATATAAATGAAGTACCCCTTCATCAATAGCGTCCGTAAAAACGTCATTTACTGTGTCCAAAAAGTTGTTTTGTTTAATCTTTGCCATGTTATTGAATTTATTAGGCATAGAATTTAGTGTCTTTTGTGTGATATTGGAGGGTCGAAGAGCGCCATAATCCGTTTTAGTCAAATTTTAATCCGTTTTAGGCTAAGATTAATCCCTATATGACAATTCCTACTCCGTTTTGGTCAAACCTTCCTTAATTAAATTTTTTAACTTTATATTTAAGAAACTAGTTTTCAAATTGTTGAGATCATGTTTGCTGAAAATGAATATGCGACGTATGTTATAAAGGAGGGTATCCTGTATGTTGAATATAAAGACGTCAAATTGGATTTAGCGGCGGCCATCAGCATTGTTGAGGACAGATTCGTTGTACAGGAAGGACAAAGCATTCCTGTACTGTGCGATATACGTAAAGTAAGAGGGATCAACAAAACAGCGCGTATCTATTTGTCAATAGAAGGTTCGTCGTTTGTTAAAGCCGTGGCATTTATAGTGGAGGCGCCTGTTTCAGACATGTTTTCAAAGTTTTATTTACGCACGAGTAAGCCACCAATACCTACCATGGTCTTTGAAACGATAAGTGAGGCTTTGATTTTTTTGAAAAAATATAAGTGATAATTGGGCATAAACATCTAAAAAGTAAATAGTTAATTATGGGAGAATTTGAAAAACAACGGGTAAGGAACATTCATAATATGATTTTGGAAATGGCCTCAGGTAATTTTCATTATCAGATAGAGCGTTCTTCAAAGGATGATGACCTTGAATCAATCATTGTGGGGTTGAATATGTTAGCTGAAGAAATTGAGGCTAACATGGTCCATCAGGGTTTTGCTAATGCCAATACAACCATCATGGATATTATAAAGATGAGTTTCATATTGGATGAGAATGGAGTCGTTGAAATGGTCAACGGTCAAGCAGGCAAAATGCTCTCTCTACCAGTGGATAATATCGTTGGGAAGTTGTTCGAAGACTTTCTGACAGATGATTCCAAGACCCTGTGGAAAAATAAATGGATAAGTAAAACCAGGAAACCAAAGCTTGAAGGTTCTGTCCATTTGGTCTTTAAGCGCAAAAATAATTTTGAGGTTCCCAAAGTTGTGCATTTTACCACCTTTAAGGATAGGGCAAATGAAAGCAGGAAACTATTGATCACCGTGGTTCAACATTCCTATTATCAGAAAAAGTTGAAATCGGAATTAAAGAAAAAGGTCATTAACGGAAAATACCAACGGGTGTTAAATGATACAAGTTTACTATCCAAAAAAAATAAAATGGTGTTGACCTATGGGGACATCCAAAAGATTAGAGCTGCACATAATATCATTTTCAACAATCCCCAAACCGATTTTCCATCACAGAAGGATTTTGCCCTTCAGTTGGGAACGAATGAGTTCAAGTTGAAGTACGGTTTTAAAGAGCTCTATGGCACCACAATCCATAAATTCATCATACAAGAGCGACTCCGTAAAGCACAGGTAATGATACAGTATACAGACCTCCCCTTTAAAACTATCGCGAACAAGGTGGGGTTTAAGAGCCAATCCCATTTTTCAAGATTATTTAAGCAAAGGTTTGGATACACCCCAAAAGAATTGAGAAAGAACACCATCTCCAGGGGTAAATTATAGGGTTATTGGAAATTAATCCCGATTAGGCAAATACTTTCACGTTTTCGTATAATTTAAGTTTGGAACTTTACCATATCAAATCAAATGCTATGGGAGTTCCTAAATACATATTACGAAAAATACCGCGAATGGTCAGTTTACTGATCGTTCTGTTATTTGTGTATGCGGCGGTGAGTAAGCTGTTAGATTTTGAAACATTCGAGATACAGTTGGGGCAGAGTCCACTTTTAAGTGCATTTGCAGCTTGGGTTTCATGGGGAGTAATATTAATTGAATTACTGACCGCTAGTTTATTAATGTTTGACAAAACAAGGCATTTGGGACTCTATATTGCTTTTTCTTTAATGGTAATGTTTACAGCTTATATTTATATTATCCTTAATTATAGCGATTTTGTGCCTTGTTCCTGTGGCGGTATTCTCGAAAAAATGGGTTGGACACAACATCTTTGGTTTAACATCATTGTTTGTGGACTTACCATTTTAGCACTCTTCTTTACGGATATTTCAAAAAAGCGGATGCTTATCATCATAGGTCCATTAGTCTTGGTTTTGAGTTTAGGAATGGTAATCACTTTATTTTTAAATTCTGAGTATATTATCAAAAAGGAAAATCCGTTTGTTCGGAGGTTTTTGCCTCACGGGGTACTGGAAGACAAGGTCTTAGGTTTAGGCGTGAACTCATTTTACTTTGCGGGCGCTCATGGACAAACAGTTTATCTAGGCAATCACACAGCGCCTTTGCGAATTGCGATGGTGGACTCCACAATGGAACAAAGAACGGATTACGCTTTGTCAATTGACCAAAAAAATCTCCCTTTTCGGTCGATTAGGCTAAAAATTTTATATCCTTATTTCTATCTGGCAGATGGTTATGTACCCGTAGTTTTCAGAGGAAAACTAAACCAATGGAAAGCAGTAACTCTTAGTTTTGGTCAAGCCTATTTTTCAGACTTTCAACCGATTGACAGCATTAGAATCGGTTTTAGAGGACAAAGTGCGGTTAACAAAGAAAACGTTTTGGGATTGCTCAATTCTCCTGTAAAAGGAGAAGTTGGATTATATCACGAATTGCTGGAAAAACAGGTAGATGGCGTATTTGATACTGATGGTATATTGAGCTACAGTCCGCAACAAAAAAAGATGGTTTACACTTACTTTTACCGCAATCAGTATATTGTTGCAGATGCCAACATGGATCTGCTTCATCGAGGAAATACCATTGATACCACAAGTGTTGCCCAAATAAAAGTCACCAAGTTAAAAAACGGTGAGTACAAAATGAGTGTGCCGCCACAGACTATAAATAAAAATGTTGTGATTCATCGCAACCTCCTGTTTAATATCTCTAATAGCATTGGAAAATTAGAATCCAAAAGCATGTGGAAACAGGCAGTGATTGTAGATGTTTACGACTTTGAGAAGCAAGCTTATATCGGTAGCTTTTACGTGCACCACCGCGGGGAACACAAGCTTTCGGATTTGCTTGTTACAGACCATTATCTGTATGGTTTGTTTGACACTGAACTTGTTCGTTATCGGTTAGCCGGCGCGATAAGGAATAAGTATGATTTATCTGAAGATAGCCGAAAACTTGTGACAGAGTAGAGGCATATTTACTAATTTAAAATTATTGAGAAATGAAAAAGTTTTTAAAAAATGCAGGATTGCGAATCGGAGTATTTGCACTTGCTATCGGAGCCGCATTTGCTACCAATGCGATGAAAAACAGTAACTTTGCCGTTGAAGATGGTTATCAGCCATTAGACACTGAAGGCGTAACCTGTATAAAGAGAGCTGAGTGTACCGATATACTGGGACCTGTTTGTACATGGAAAGATCCTGTTACCAATATATCACATGAATTATTTGGCATGGAAGAAAATAACGGTCAAACCGTTTGTACTAAAAGATTGTATAGAATACAATGATTAACTATGAATGCCCTTTTTAGGGCATTCATTTTTTAATAATTTGCATAATCTGTACCTTGATTAATCCATTTGATATCTTTTTTATCTTTAAGAAAATAATCAAACCAATCGATCACTTTTAGGGTAAGGTCTCTTTGTGTTTTTGCGGTAGTCATAGAATGTCCTTCTTCTTTATAAAATAAAGCTATATGAGGAATTTGGTATTTTTTTAAGGCAATAAAAAAATGCCTTGTATGCTCCCAATGTACGTTATAATCTTTTAAACCCGTCCAGGATAGTAAGGGAGTTTTTATCTGGTGCGCAAAAAGGATAGGAGAATTTTGTAAGTATTTCTCTTTTTCATCTTTTAATGAACCTCTCATTTCAACCTGTCCATGAGATTCATACCGCCAAAAAGGTGGATTCGCAAAGTTGTAATTGTAAGAATAATAGTCCCATATAATATCGTTAATGGCTGCGCCGCTTACGGCAGCTGCAAATAAATTGGTTTGCGTAATGATGAAATTAGTTTCGTATCCACCAAAAGACTGCCCTATTAAGCCTAATCTTTGATTATCAATCGACAGTTCTTCTTTTGTTGCTTCTTCTATGCTCTGTGTTACACAATCTAATGCCGCAAACCCAGGGCCTTCATCCGAAATAATAATGTCGGGCAAAAAAACAAAATACCCAAGTTCATTTAATAATGGAATATTTAATCCCATATAGTTTGTAAAATCCGGTATAAAAAAAGTATTGGCCAGATGATTCTGGCTTTGATAAATGTGTACAACCATAGGATATTTCTTTAGAGGAGAGAAGTCTTTTGGATAGTATAACAATCCTTTCAGGATGATACCTTCTTTATTTTTAAAAGTAACGATTTTTTGTTTGCGCCACTGGTATAATTTATCAGATAAATCACCTTTTAATAATGTCGTTTCCTTTCTATTTTTCCATCCTATTACACTTTTAGGAATATTAAAGTTTTCTTCGGAAAAAGTAAATACGCTGCAATCTTCTGTCCATTGAAAACTGGACAGCTTGTTTTCTGAACTCGTTATTAAGTTTAATTGAAGCTTTTTATTTACTGAATAGATTGAGTTCGAATTATTTCTGATTTCAATATTGTGTAATAATAAGGGAGCATTAGTATCAATAACTTTTGGGATTCCGACATATAGCATATTAATTTTTTGATCAAGGGCATGATAATTTAAAATATCTATCTTGAGATTGTCTTTTTTAAAATTTGTGATATTTATTGTTTTATAAGTTGTTAAGTCAACTTTCCACAAGTTGTTGTCTCCGATAATGTAAACTGCTTTTTCGTGGTTATTCCAAAAGAGTTCACTCTGATTATTAATGTTGATTTGATGACTCTTCTTGTCATTGATGTCATATATATACCACTGACTGTTTTTGTTAAATGCGATGAATTCACTATTTGGCGAATATGAAAAGTTAATTGCAGTGTTTTCAACAGCATCAGCAATTAAATGAGAATTTTGACTTTTAATATTGTATAAATAAATATCTGTTTTGGGGTGATTCAAAGAGTAGTCCTTGTGTTTGAAAATATCAAATAGTATTAAGTTTTCTGAGTTCCTAATAAATATAGGAGATTGTTCTTTTTTTATATTTATTGTTACACACTTATCAGAATTGGTATAGTAAATTAAACACTTTCTAAATCTTTTATTTCCTTTATCACCGAATTTTTTCTGTTCTAAATTTCTGTCATTACCATTCCATATATCTAAATATTCTTTATGGTCATTATTGTCATTTGTTTCTAACGTATAATTAAAGAAGATGTTATCATCCACAGTAAAATCGGATTGAATCGAAATTATTTTATCATTACCTTTAGGGAATGCGATTGCTTTTGTCGATGATTGGAGTAAATCAACCAATAGGATTTTCTTATCCAACGTTTGTAATAATGCTTTGGTTTGAGCATTGTTCCAGATAATTTTTTCAATATCATTACTTAATTTAGTTACAAATGACAATTTTAGTTTTTTTATATCAAGGAGATAAACATTTGTAGACTCATTTTTACTTATGAGTAAAGCAAAGTTTTCATCATCACTAATGTAGTAATCAGTAATGTTTTTGGTATTAAACAGTGTTTTATTTGCTGGATTCTTAATGTTTCCGACATGAAAACTCTTATTGTCTTTGATATAGACTATGGCACAATGGTTTTGCAAAACACTAAACTTTGATATATTATCAATCGTAAATGATTTTTTACTTGGCAACTCTATTATTTCTAAGATATTTTCTTTTGATTTATATATGAGTTGATTATCAGCAAATTCAATGTTTCCTTTATCTGTTAAGGTTATTTTTTCTTTAGTTACTGTATGCACTACTTCAATAGTGTCATTATTATTTTCATAGGACTTGATGATCGCACTCCATTGTCCATTAGCTGAAAGTTTATAATTTTTCAAAGTATGCCATTCTGAAGAAACAGAAAGGCTGTCCCTATCCGTTTGAGCACAGATTCCAGGGATAATTGTCCAAATCAATCCAATCGCGATATAAATATTTCTAATATCCTTCATTTTGAGGTAACAGTTTTGGATTTAGTAATATCTCATTTTCAGGTATAGGAAATAGGTTGTGTTTGTCTTTCCAGTTGAGTTTTATAGTTTTAAGTGTATGTAGCCTATTGTTGCGCTTTAAATCGAAAAAACGATGTCCGTGTTCGCAAAAAAACTCCTTTTGGCTTTCATTAAGCATTTCATCAACAAGTGCACTTTGAGAAAGCGTATCGTGCAGCTCTATTAAACCTGCTCTCTGTCTTATGGTATTTAAATATTTGGTGGCTTCTATTGTGCGATTTTGGTTTGCAAGTGCTTCTATTAATATAAAATAGGCGTCTTCGATTCTAAACACAATAGAGTATTCATCTGTATTATTTTCATTATTTTTATACTTAAAAGGATGAAACCAATGTTCATCGTTCTGTGTAACTTCTTTAACCCAAGCTTCTCTTCTCTTATCAGTGGGGTTGAAATGGTTTATTAAAGTGTTGTTTATAATTTGGTTGTTAGGATAATTGTTGAAAATATATGTGGCGGCTTCCAAAGTGCTGTTTCCTGAAGCATTTAATCCTAATTGCCATATTGTACTTTTTGCGGTCTTTTTAAATACTTTATTTAAATCTGTTTCCAATGTATATGAGGTGTTCTCAAGTACTTTACGAGCAAAAAATTCTGCCTGTGCATATTGTTTTTGAAGTAAATAATTTTTGGCAAGTAACAATTCTGCTACTGATTTATTTGGATAGATGCGTTCGGGACTCCGGTATTCTAGCGGAAGTATTTCCAAAGCAGTTTTTAAATCCTGTTCGATATAAATTAAGATGTCTTCAACTTTAGTTTTAGTTATTGTTGTATTATATCTATAGTCTGTTGTTGTCGTGTATGGAATATTGCCAAATATTTGTGTGAGGTATTGATAATATAATGCACGTAAAACGTAGGCTTCTGCCAAAAAATGAATATTTTTATTATCATCGATATAGTTTGAAGTAGTCAAACCTTCAATAAATGCATTGATTGAATATATATGCTTGTAGGAATTGTTCCATAAGTTTACAGTATTTTTATTGCTTGGAAGCAGGGTGTTGTTATAAACAAAAAATATTTCGGTGTTACTGCCTGCGTCTACTACACTTTCGAGTTCGTCCGTATATAGTCCTAATAATAAGCCTATTCCATTACTGTTTCCGGAAAATGGAGAATTATTTCTAACGTTTGAGTATAAATTAGCCAATGCTGCTTTTGCTGTATTAATGTCTTTAAATACATCTTCTGTATTGATTTGATTGTCTGGTAAATCAATTTCAATAAAGGATTCACAAGATTGTATGCTGAGCAAAATCAGCATTACCAAACAAAATTTTATAATAGTTGAAGTAATTTTATTTTTCATGATGCAGAAATTAAAAAGTTAATTGAATGCCAAAAGCATACGTTTTTAAAGGGGGCAGATAGCCCATTATCCCAAATTCAGGATCCAATCCATAATAATTGGTGATTGTCAATAAGTTTTGCCCCTGAAAATAGAGTCGCAGTGATTCCATTTTTGACTGGGGAACTTTAAGAGTACAAGAAAGAGAAATGTTTTTCAGTCGTATATAAGAAGCATCGCTTATTGCTCGGTCACTCTCCGATATCATTTGAGTGAGGTTATATAACACGTAGTCTGTTCCTATACTGTAAAAACTGTATTTTGCATTTTGATTGGAAGCAGACCAGTGATCTAGGACCTCAACAGGTTGATTACCTAAAGTTCCTGGTAATGTTAGGTTGTAATCGTAATTATAATTTTGTTGTTGGTCAAACTGAAACAAAAAATCCAGACTAATGTTTTTATAATTTATGGTATTTTGTAATCCACCGTAGTACTTTGTGCCAACTTCTTTTAGCATTTGTTTGTCTTCGGAAGACGTAAATTTTCCGTCATTGTTGTAATCTGTGAACCGATATAGTCCTGTTTCAGGATCAATTCCTTGGTAATGATATACTTTTCGGATATTGGTGGATTTACCTACAACGAACTGGCTAGCATAAGTTGAACCTTCCAAATTAGGGAATGACACTAATTTGTTCGAGGGAAACGAGATGTTGAAATTGGTTGTCCAGTTCCAATCTCTGTTTTGCATGTTAATAGTGTTTAGTGTAAACTCCCAACCGGAATTCTCGACCGTTGCATTCAGATTAGCCTGAACGGAATTAAAACCTGTTGTACTTGGTAAAGGATAGCCTACTAATTGGTTGGATGAGCGATTTTTATACCATGCAATACTGGTTTTAATACGGTCATCAAACAATCCCAGATCAGCCGCGATCTCTAATTTTGTGGTTTTTTCCCAGCTAAAGTTGGGGTTATACAGACGAGAAGGCATCATTCCTGCAATTTCATCATACCTGGCTGACGAAACTGTGTATGTGTCTAAATATTGGTAATCACCTATATTATCGCTCCCAGAGGTTCCATAGCTTGCTCTTAGTTTTCCAAAACTCAACCACGAATTATTTTTCAGAAAGTTTTCTTCGGTAATTAGCCACGCAGCTCCGACTGCTCCAAAATTTCCAAAGCGATTGGCAGTACCAAAACGACTGGATCCATCCCTTCTTCCTGTCAGGTTCAGGATATATCTATAGTCATAAATATAGTTTAGACGGGCAAACAAAGCCGCATATTTATACTGAGAATTGCCAATTTGATTTATGCTTTTAGTTTTTGCAGCAGCTATATTAGTTATTAGGGCATCAGAACTAAAATTTGTTCCAGATAGAGCTAAGCTGTTATGATTTTTGATTTGAAAAGTTCCTCCAACAAGTGCATTAAAAGAATGTGGTCCATATTTTTTTAACCAATTGAGCTGAGGTTCTACTAAATAAGAATCAGTATTATAGGAGGCATTTTCGGAAGAAGAATTAGCACTGGTATAATTTAATTTAGGATTGTAAACGGTATGAGGAGTAAGAGTTATTTCGTTAAAAGAATTATTGTTCAATCCAGCATTGAGCCTGAGATAAGTATTAGGAAAAATCTGATAGTTGATATTGGCATTAAGAACCAATGCTCTATTTTTGTTTTGGTATAGAGCTTCATTATATGCCATAGGATTCTCAAAAGTATCGTCCTGCCAGTTGAGTGTTTTGTTTTTATGGTACAGAGCTGGAGCATTTGGAATCAAGGTGAGGGCGGTAGCAGTCAAGTCCTTTTGTATGAGATTGTTTTGCTGATCGGAATAAAGAAGAGAGGTCCTTATTTTTAATTTTTCATTACTGCTTGTATGATTAAGATTAAGTAAAACATTATTTCTTTTATAACTATTATCTGTAGGAAATACAGTAGTTTCTTCGCTATGTCCAGTGCTGATATAAAAATGAGTTCGCTCGTTTCCACCATTGATGCCTAGCTGAATATTTTTACTTATAGCGGTTCCGCCAATCAATTCCTCTTGCCAATCGGTATAGCGGTTTCTGTCCCAATTTCCGTTTAAATCGTGAAAATAGGGTAAGTATGCGACAATTCCGTCTTTAGCGAAGGCCTCATCTCTCATTTGATTATACTGTTCGGTATTCATGAGCTTCATTTTAGACGCTACTTTACTAAATGCTGTAGAGGAAGAGAGCGTAAATTTGGTTTTGCCTGCTTTGCTCCTTTTAGTAGTAATAAGAACCACTCCGTTTGCTCCGCGAGAACCGTAGATTGCCGTAGCGTCTGCATCTTTAAGTATTTCTATGCTTTCAATATTATTAGGGTCAATAGCGTTTAAAGGATTACTGTCAGCTAATGGCAAGACAGAGGCGGAGAAACCACTATTGGTCATTCTGTCCGATAAAAAAGGTATGCCATCAACTATAAATAAAAGTCTGTTTCCATCAATAAGGCTATTTCTCTTATTTCGTAAGCTGTTTTGTCCCCGTATCTGAACATCAAATCCGCCACCTGGTATACCAGAATATTGCGTAATATTTACGCCTGCCATGCGTCCTTGGATAGCTTGAAGAGGGTTAATGACCGGCTGGAACTCTATGTCCTTTGCCGTAACCCGTGCAATGCTCCCGGTGCGCTCTCTGTCCTTAACATTATAATATCCTGCGTTAATTACAACTTCTTCCAATACGGTTTGGTCAGATTGGAAGGTGATATTTAGCATGGTTTCTCTGACTATATGGGCTTGGGTTTTGTATCCAATAAAGCTAAATGTTACGGTTCTCCCCTTGGCGATTTCTAACGAATAGTTTCCATTTTCGTCGGTCATCGTGCCGTTGCTACTGTCTTTTTCCCAAACAGTCACTCCAGGTAAGGGGGCTTCTGTGTCTTTAACCGTTCCGGTCAGGGTAATAATGGTCTGGGCATAAATACTGCCATAAGGCATCATATATAATAGTAACCCGAAGGTTATGCAGAGATACTGCCTTTGGTGAAAATAATTTTTCATAAATTTGTAAATGAAATGATTGGTTAAACATTTGTTTTTCTATTCGGGCCCTTAAAATGCTGTAACTCTTTAAGGGCTTTTCTTTTATTATTTTGAACTTGATTCGGAATTTGTAGCAACACATCTTTACTATCATGCTGACCCTGTATCAACCTACCAATCTTATCTTTCCTTCAAAACCTGTATGTAGGCAGGTTGCCTATCCAAGGTGAGGCTCTCACTAATCGAATGATACTATTGTAAAACGATGTGTCGAAAGGAGAAAGCACATTTTCCGTTTTACGGAATTTTTTTATTAAAAACTATATCAATAGTACAATTGGAGGTTATATTATTTACTGATTGAGATTGATAACCCAATCCGTCAAAGTTTATAGTGTTTCCTTTGTGAATTGTAAAAGTGTAGTTGCCATCTTTATCAGTAACCGTATGGCGGTTTAAACCTTCTTCATTATATACCCATCTTTCACTGACAGTTACCATTTGTAGCGGCTTACCAGTTTGGCCATCTGTTATTTTTCCTTTTATGGTATATGTTTGTGTTTCAACTTTTTCGATTTCGGGGTTAGAAGTTGAAAGTCTTTTTTGTCCCGGAATAATTTTAAGTTTTATATTTATAAAGACGTCCGTTGTTATGTTTTTGTATTCGAATGATTTATATGGAATTCCTGGATTTACTATTATATCACCTCCCTTTTTAATTTTAATTGAAAATCCTCCCTTTTTATCCATAAGTGTGTGATGATTTGCCCCGAAAGCTTCCCAGTTTCCTATTTCATTGATAGCGATCAGTGCTTGTGGTATTTCACCTGTCTCGGCATCCGTGATTTTTCCAGTTACAGTTACGATTTCTTGTGCTTGTACATTAAAAGGTATAACTATACCTACCCATAAAAGGGCAATAAATAATTGTTTCATAATTAAAATTTAAATGAGTTGGTTAAAAAAATACTTTGCAGTGGGAGATACTTATCCCATTGGTCAGGGACAGCTCCAATAGTGGTATTTTTAATTATTATACTTGCGCCAGATATGGGCAGGTTTCCGTCAGTAACTTTGCCAGTGACCAAGACGACCTGGGCGGAAAGGGTCAGGGAAATGCTAAGGAAGAAGAGACTGCAGACAAAAACACGCCGCCACCTTACTATTTTATGATTTTTTGTCATAGTTTTGTGTTGGTTAAAGTGATACAATTATTTTAACTTTTGGCCTGCTCCGATGTCGTGGAAAACTGGGAGTGGGCCTTTTGGTGCCGACTTATGGTTTACGGCGGTGTCATTTTACGTTATGTTCATCTCATAGGCAGTTTTTTTAGGGAAGTTGGGCCGCTGCTTAGAAACCAAATCTAACAGATGCAGCAGCCCTTTCCCAAAGACTAATTCTAACAGTTCGCTATGTGGCACTGTTTTTTGTAGTGCTGCCATGTTCTTAGGGATTTAGAGTTTGCAATTGGCGATAGCGAGGTTTTTGTTACAAACTCCAGTTGTAGCGTATCTCAATGATGAGGTTTAGGCTTGGTCACAATTGATTTTTCATGAGTGTTTTGGTTTTAAATTGTTACTACTGTTTTTATAAAAGCCCTTACTGTCCTATATTTTAGGTAAAGCCTCAAAACATTTGGAAAACGTTAAGATTGATGCTACTTTTAAACTGTCGATTTATAAAATGAGCACCAAACTAGGTTTCTTCCAAAAATTAGGAAACCTAAGGCGGTTTTGGATTTTGTAATGTTTGGGCCTTAAACCTAACATTACATTACCTGTTGTAAGTGTGATTTTTTGAGGCCATTTTCCTTTTTCAGAAGGTAGTGGGGAACTACTGGCTAGAACAAAAAATCGTTCTCACAATTGAAATTATGGAACGATGTTTCGGAAGTATGAAAATTTCTTGCATAAAAAGCAAGGAGCGGTCTCACACTTTAGAGTCAAGGGCGACCAAGCCCTACTTTAAATCTTTCGATTATAAAGTTACCTTCTAAAGTTAACGTGAGAACCGCTCGCATGCCGTGTGCAAAAGTAAAAAACTTTTTGACATGGAGCGATTTCACGATTCTCTCGAAGGTTAAATTGGTCGTTTTGACTCGAGAAATCATCGTTTTAATATGCCTTATAAAAGCTTACTATCAATTCGCTAAGACAAATATAAACAAAATTTAATCAAATGCAAATAAGTTTCTAAATAAAAACCAAAAAGCATGATAAAAGTAATATGAGTAATAAATCCAATACAAATAGTATTTCTTTTTATAGGGAAAAATTAGGCTTTAAACTAAAATCTTATCGCTTGGGAAAATATCTCTCAATTGAAGATGTGATTTATATGACTGAGATTTCTAAAAGTTCCATAATAAAGATTGAAAAGGGTGAAGCTAAAAATATCGACTTGTACGTTGAATATGCAAAAGCAGTACAATACCCTTTAGAAACCTTGATAGATTTTAAAATACCATTAAAACCCAAGAAAGAATTACCGAAAGACCGAAAGGAAGCGACCAAGTTAACTGCAAAGATTAGAGAACATATAGTAAACTCCAACTTTCTTGAAGTTGGTAAAACTGTTGCGAACATTAAAACTGAATTACTAAGAATTAATGTAATTGATCAATTCGTAACATCAACAGCCATTGCTGGTGTTATGAGAAACTTGAAACAAGATGAATTAGTAAAGACAGGAGAAAAGGTTGGAAGGAAGGAAGTTTACTTAAAACCGTAAAGCTGGATTAAAAATTTATAAACTTAAAGACATCTGACTACCAGAGACATTAAGTTTCTGCAATCTTTAGTAAGTTGAACGTGGTGGGGAGGTGATCAAAGAAAATAATATAGCCTTTATTATTTTATGGGATTCTGAAGTTTGAGATAGGGTAGTAGAAGTATGTAAATACCTTTTTCTTCTCATACATTCTTCATGCACTATCCTTACACTATCCATGGAGTATCTATGCTTTATCCATGCTTTATATACGCTATACCTATTTTTTTGACCCGTCAAAATATAGCTATACAGATTATTAATTAAATCCTGTTATAGTTATACAAACATAGGACAGGACAAACTGACAGAATGTGACCTAAGTAGGGTTTTATTTTACGGAAGACGAAATTGTTTCGGGATATTTTGAGCGACTATGATCCCGAAATTAGTTTTTTAATTACCTCTTTCGTACAATCAGGATCTCATCATCAGAAAATTCCATCCAGGCGATGTCATATACATAGAAAAAGGTTTTACCCTTTGAATTTATATGGAAATGGGTATGGTACTTAAAGCGGAACCATTTCTTTTCCAATACATTTCTATATACTTTAAGCTGTATTTTGTTTTTGCCCAGCACCTCCAAAAGAATCGCGTAATTGCGTTTTAAGTAGCCATTGATTTCTATTGCGGCGACCTTAGAGGCATATCGGAGCTTTTTGTGATATCTGTTTTTATAGTGTGTTGAGCAATATATCTTATCTGATCGGCCTTTGATCGGTTTTGCACATATTTTACATGTATGATCCATATAATCTGTTGTTATATAGGTAAATATACGCAATCGTTCCTAACGGATAAATACGTTTAATATCGTTTACAATGCTATTTGTGTTATCCAATTTCTCTAAATTTGGATACATCTCAAAAAAATCTACAATGGAAAGGAAGGATAGAGCCCAGATTATCATTTACCTCCCCCAGGTCAAAGCTGGTCGGGTCAAGCTAAGGATTCCATATGAAATGACTAAGGAACGTGAAGCTTTTAAGAAACTCAACGGCACTTTTTACCATTTCCATCAAAGGCTGTGGAGCATTGTCAATACCGAAGAAAATGTAAAAAGTCTGGAAACGCTTTTTGGCGATAAACTACTCAAACAAAGTACAGAAGCTCCTACTGTCATTCCACAAACGGAGATTTCGGAAGCAACTCAGGCAGAATTGGACCGGAATCACCAAAAAATGATTCTTAAAGGTTTTAGCCAGGCTACCATACGTAATTATCAGAGTAATTTGATTCAGTTCTTTCAGTATTTTGAATCGGTTGCATACCGAGAGATAACCAAGGAACAGATAGAAGGTTTTGTTTATTGCCTTATCAATAAGTACAATATAAGTGAGCAAAAGCAAAACCAGCTTATAAATGCCATAAAATGCTATTATGAACACACTTTGGGAATGCCTCGTGAGTATTACAATATTACAAGGCCCACCAAGAGCAAGGATCTGCCAGATGTTTTAAGTAGGCAAGAGGTGGCTGCCATTATAAACTGCCCGAGCAATATAAAGCATAAAGCCATACTTCATGTTATTTATGGTGCCGGCCTTAGAGTGGGCGAAGTGGTGCGTTTACGGGTAGCAGACGTTCGTAGCCAAGACGGTTATCTTTTCATTAAAGACTCTAAAGGCAAGAAGGACAGGCATACTACACTGAGCCCAGTTCTATTGGATATTTTACGGAAATACTATCGTGAGCACAAGCCTAGCTATTGGTTGTTTGAAGGACAGAACGGGGGTCAATATACCGCACAGAGTATCCAACGTATTTATCGGAAGGCTGTAAAAGACACTAAAAGCAACCCATGGAGTACGCCCCATACTTTACGTCATAGCTATGCAACGCATCTTATGGAGCAAGGTGTAAATATCCGTTATATCCAGAGCTCATTGGGGCATTCCAGCACTAAAACAACTGAGATTTATACTCGGGTTGTGGGAATAAACAACAAAACTTTAACAAGCCCCTTGGATTCTTTGTATGAATCAGGTACATTTGAGAAAGATAAACTAAAATAGCATGGTGCACATAGGTGATATATACGTCACTCCAAGTGTCATATGTTATATATACACATGTTGTGCGGCATACAAAGAAAGCCCACGCGCAAACAGGCACATTTTTTTGCCGACACGCAATGCCAACGCTGAAAAACCAAAAGAGCCTGTTTTTGCCAACGCTCGGACGAAATGAACGAAATTTGCCTGTCTGCGTGCATCGCACAGGCAGGAAAACGATAAAAAAGAACTGAAAATAAATGGCTAAACAGAAAAAGCAAGTAAAAGAAAAAGCAATTGAAGAAACCTTGTGGCAATCGTGCGACAAGTTGAGAGGTTCGGTAGAACCTGCCGAATACAAACACGTAGTTCTCGGACTGATTTTCCTGAAATTCGCCAGTGACAAATTTGAACAACGCAGAAAAGAACTGATATCCGAAGGCAAAGAAAAGTACGTGGAAATGAAAGATTTCTACGCTATGAAAAATGTATTCTACTTGGAAGAAATTTCTCGGTGGAGCTACATCATCAAAAATGCCAAGCAAAATGACATTTCCCTAAAAATTGACACGGCTCTCAACACCATTGAGAAAAACAATCCTGCGTTAAAAGGTGCATTGCCCGACAATTACTTTTCTCGCTTGGCATTGGACAAAACCAAACTCGCTTCCCTACTCGACACCATCAACGACATTGACACACTTAAAGATGACGGACAAGATGTAATTGGACGTGTATATGAATATTTCTTAGGCAAGTTTGCCTTGAAAGAAAGTAGCGGAAAAGGCAAAGGCGAATTTTATACGCCCAAAACCATTGTGAATTTGATGGCGGAATTGATAGAACCCTACAAAGGCATCATTTATGACCCTTGTTGCGGAACGGGCGGAATGTTTGTGCAGTCTATCAAGTTTATTGAAGCCCACCAGGGAAGCAAAAAAGAAGTTTCTATTTACGGACAAGAAAATACGCCAACCACTTACAAATTGGCGAAAATGAACTTAGCCATTCGTGGGATTGCTGCCAACCTTGGCGACAAACACGCAGATACTTTTTCTAACGACCAACACAAAGACCTGAAAGCCGATTACATTATGGCGAATCCGCCATTTAACTTGAAAGATTGGCGAGGTGAAAATGAACTCTTAGACGACCCACGTTGGATGGGCTATGAAGTGCCACCCAAAAGCAACGCCAACTACGGTTGGATTTTGAATATGGTGAGCAAACTTTCTGAAAATGGCGTTGCAGGTTTTATTCTTGCCAATGGTGCTCTTTCGGGCGGTGGTGAAGAATACAAAATCCGTAGAAAGTTGATTGAAAATGATTTGGTGGAAGCTATTATCATCATTCCACGAAATACGTTTTATACGACTGATATTAGCGTAACGCTTTGGATTTTGAACAAAAACAAAAAGCAACGCATCGACAACACCAAAGAAAGACCCAAAAACTACCGAGACCGCACAGGCGAAATTCTGTTTATGGATTTAAGACGTTGGGGCAGCGAGTACGAGAAAAAATACATTGAACTTACCGAAGACGACATACAGCAAGTAGCACTAAACTTTCACAATTGGCAGCAAGCCGATTATGAAACTACCTACAAAGACGTACCCGAGTTTTGCAAATCTGCTAGTTTTGAAGATTTGAAAGCCAATGATTTTTCGCTTGTGCCTAGTAAGTACATTGAGTTTGTGGACAAAGACAGCGGTATTGACTTTGACACCGAGATGAAACGAATTCAGCAAGATTTTAGAACTCTGCTGCAAGAAGAAAAAGAATCGCAAGCTCAATTGATAAACGCTTTTAAAACCTTGGGCTACGAATTATGAGCAAGAAGAAAAAAATAGAAGTCCAAGGAAATGAAATTACCGTTATTGGAAATAATGAACAAGACTATATTTCATTAACAGATATTGCCAAACACAAAACAGATGACAGCAGTGCGGTCATTGGGAATTGGATGCGAAACCGCAACACCATTGAATATCTTGGCATTTGGGAAACCTTGTACAACCCCAATTTTAAACCCATCGAATTCGAGGGGTTTAGAAACCAGTCCGGTTTAAACGCCTTTACGCTTTCACCTAAAAAATGGGTGGAGACGACTAATGCAACAGGAATCATTGTAAAAGCAGGAAGGTATGGTGGCACCTATGCCCACAAAGATATTGCCTTCAAATTTGCCAGTTGGATTTCTGTAGAGTTTGAGCTATACATCGTTAAAGAGTTTCAACGCCTTAAAGAAGAAGAACAAAAGCAATTGGGTTGGTCTGCTAAGCGAGAGTTGGCAAAAATCAACTACCGCATTCATACCGATGCCATAAAAGAAAACCTGATTCCAAAACACCTAAGCAAAAAGCAAATTTCTTATGTCTATGCCAATGAAGCAGACATCTTAAATATGGCTCTGTTTGGAAAAACAGCCAAACAATGGCGAGACGAAAATCCTGATAAAAATGGAAATCTGAGAGATGATGCCAATGCTTCACAACTGATTTGCTTAGCCAATTTAGAAAACCTGAATGCAGTGTTTATCAACGATGGTTTGCCACAAAGCGAACGATTAACAAAGCTAAATCAAATAGCCATTAGCCAAATGAGCATCTTACTGCAAAGCCATACCCAATTGTTGAACCCTAAAAATACCGATGATGAATTATAAACGCTTGGGCGATTACATACAATTGGTGGATAACCGCAACAAGGATTTGAAAGTTACAAATCTCTTGGGCATCAATATTACAAAGAACTTTATGCCTTCTGTTGCCAATGTTTCGGGAACAGACTTGTCTAAATACAAAATCATTCAAAAAGGGCAATTTGCCTATTCTGCTATGCAAGTGGGAAGAGATGAAACCATCCGCCTTGCTTTGTACACTGATGACGAGCCTGCCATTATTTCACCAGCCTATTTGGTAATTGAAAGTAAAGATGAAAATGAATTGATACCCGAATATATGATGATGTGGTTTCAACGCCCTGAATCGGACAGGTATGGATGGTTTATTAGTGACAGTAGCGTAAGAGCTAGTTTGGATTGGGAGCGATTCTGTGAAATAGAAATCCCTATTCCAGACATTACCGAACAACGCAAATATGTAGCCCTTTACAAAGGCTTGCTCACCAACCAAAAAGTGTATGAAAACAGCTTGGCTGATTTGCAGCTGATTTGCGATACCTATATCGAAGATTTAATCAAAAAGGAACAGCCCAAAACGCTTGGCGATTACATAGGCAAAATTGATGAAAGAAATGAAGATGATGCAATTGACGCTGTAATTGGAATTAGCGAGCGAAAAGAATTTAGAGAGCCTAGTGGCAAAGTCAACAAAAAAAATCTTACAAGACATTTCATTGTCAGAAAAGACCAATTCGCTTACATACCAAGAATGAATCCATTTAAGCCGTTGGCTGTAGCTTTATCTCATTTTGATTATCCAGTTGTGGTTTCACCTTCTTATGTTGCTTTCGAGGTTACCAAACCCGAAATACTTTTACCAGAATTTCTCTTTCTTTTCTTGAAAAGAGATGAATTCGATAGATATGCAGCATTTCACGCTTGGAGCAGCACCCGTGACACTTTTGATTGGCCGGATATGTGTGCTATCAAATTACCTATTCCAAGCATAGAAAAGCAAAAAGCCATTGTAACCATTTACCACACTTTAGAAACGCGCAAACGCATCAATGAGCAGTTAAAGGAAAGCATTAAGCCGCTTTGCCCTGTGTTGATGAAAGGAGTTGTGGAAAGCATGGAAATGCAAACAGTAGAGAGTTAGGAAAATGATAAAGCAAATTAACAGTATCAATAATGTGGGTGCATTTCGGGAATTCCCGAATGGTGGTTCAATTCAATTTGAAAAACTGACATTTATCTATGGGCTTAACACAAAAGGAAAAACAACATTAACAGATATACTTTCTTCACTCAAGGAAAATGAACCAACCTTAATTACATCTCGAAAGTCGATTCCTGCTGTTAATTCAAATCAGAGTGTAAGAATATCAGTAAGACCACATAATGCTACTAACCAGCTGCCTTGTACTTTTTCAAATAATTCTTGGACAGAATTGAACTCAAATGATAATCTTCACATTTTCGGTTCTGATTTCATACACAAAAATTTATTTACGGGTCTCTCTATTGAAAGGCAGAACAAGGAGAATTTTACAAGGTTTGTTCTAGGTCAGCAGGGAGTTCAGTTGGCAACACAAATTGCTGAGGATAAAAGAATATTAAGGCAGAAAAGAGGATCACTTTCTAATATCTTGCCACCATATTTAAGAGGTATGGCAGAAGCGGAATATTTACCTTTTTTATCTATCGACCCGAGTTCAATTAACCTTCAAGCTACAAAACAGCAATTAGCTGACTTAGAACAAAGGCTTAGACAAGAACAACAAAGGCTTCAAAGACCTACAGAAATTTTATCAATTGAAGAGGTTTCCCAATTCAATGTTACTACAACAAATGTTCAAGAGTTAGTAACCCAAACAAACGATTTATTAGAGAGGGAATTTAATGAGATTAGTACTGCTGCAATTGCGAAACTTCAAGAGCATATTCAAAATAATTTTGAAATAACCGAAAATGCAGAACAGTGGATTAAAGAGGGTTTAGATACTCGAAAAAGCGATTCTGAAAATTGCTCATTTTGTGGTCAATCTTTAGAAACCGCAGCCGATTTACTTAATGCGTACCACTCTTATTTTAATGAGGCATACCGCAACTATATTTCCGACATATCAAATACGATTGAAAGCTTAAGAAGACAATGGAGAGTATTGAACTTTAACTCATTGAATGCAGTCACAGCAAAACAGGCTCTACTTTTACAATATTCTCAGTTAATAAATACAGATGCTTTCACAGCTTTAGTAACTCATTTAAATGAGTTAATAGCTTCAACGAACGAAACGGGTCTTGTTGATTTATCAACCCAATTTTCTCAACAAGTTAATCAAGCATTCAACACCAAGGAGAGAAAGCCTCACGAAATTGTTCAATCAATTGATTTTTCCAGTTTATTAGAAAATCACGCAAACTACCAAGGAAATTTATCTTCAATTTCCGAAACCATTGAAAGCATTAGGGAGGCGATACAATTATTTAAAGAGCCATATCGTGACTTAACCCAAGTAAGAACTAGAATTTCTGAATTACAGACTGAAATTGAAACTAAAAAAAGAGCAATTGCGAGAGTTGAGCAAAATGGTGCTTGCGTTTCATATCAAAGAGAACAACAAGAAATAACAGTAATTGAAGGTAGAATAACTACAAACGAACAGGCATTATCTGCAAATCAAAACCAATACCTTGATAGGTTCTATAATCGAATTGATTTTCACTTTAAACAGTTTGGAAGCGAAAACTTCACACTTGAAAGAGGCACAGACAATCGCGGGCATCAACCTGTTTATTTTTTAAAAGTGAAGTTCAAAGATGTCGAGATAAACGACACTAATATTGCCAAAGTCTTTAGTGAATCGGATAAACGAGCTTTGGCACTCTCTCTATTTTGGGCGAAGATGGATTTTTTAACGACTGAAGAAAAACAAAATGCGATTATTGTTTTGGACGACCCAGTAACAAGTTTTGACGACAATCGAATATTGAAATCAATTACACGCATTAAAGATACTTTGAGAGAAATGCGGCAAGTAATCGTCTTGACACATTACTCTCATTTCATCCGTAATTTTATGGAAAGAGGGATGAATGATGACTTTACTATTTCTTTCATTGAAATTTCTCAAAATAATACAACTAGCTTTCTACGTAGAATTGAAAGCAATCTTTTTACAGAGACTACTTATGATAAGGTATTCTCAAAAATTCAATCTTTTATAAACAGAGAAAGTGAAGTCGATATTAGGGCTGACCTGAGACCATTTCTTGAAAGTTTGTATTTACCACACTTTTACATAAGAGAATTTAAGGCATATACAGAAAGCGATACACCATTTGGCACATTAAGCGAAAAGATAGATGCAATTTTTTTAGATGAGACAGTCAAAGCGAAATTCCACGAGTTTAGAACAATGCTTAATCCTGATTCGCATTTATTTACAAGCAGCAACGAAGAAGATATTAGAAGTTTCGCAAGTGAAATGATGGATTATTTATACAACTTCTCACATAATTAGCCTATGAAATTTACAGAAGCGAAATTAGAGCAAGCATTTATAGAGCTTTTAGGAAATGAAGGCTATCCGCATTTCGTGGGCAGTAGTTTGGTACGTGCAGATGAAAACGAAGTAATCATTGAAGAAGACCTAAAAACCTATTTGCTCACACGCTATCAAAATGCCAATCTTACTGAAGTAGAAGCCCAATCCATTATTCTGCAACTCAAAACACTTTCTTCAGCAGACCTTTACGAAACCAACAAGAAAATAATGCAATGGTTGGCAGATGGTTTTATCCTGAAACGAGAAGACAGAAGTCAAAAAGACATTCATATTTCGCTCATTGATTATGCAGGGTTAGACCGTCAGCGACAAAGTGAAAATTTAGACATAATTACGGCCGAACCCCAAGAACAATATCCGCCTGACACCAATATTTACAAGTTTGTCAACCAATTGGAAATTGTTGGAACAGAAAGACGCATTCCAGACGGTATTTTATACATCAATGGATTGCCTGTGGTGGTTTTTGAATTTAAGACGGCTATTCAGGAAAACACGACCATTCACAATGCTTATGTTCAACTGACCACTCGTTACAAAAGAGACATTCCTGAACTGTTCAAGTACAATGCCTTTTGCATCATTAGCGATGGTGTGAACAACAAAGCAGGTTCATTTTTTGCCCCTTACGAGTTTTACTACGCTTGGCGAAGAATTGCAGGTTTGGCAAAAGATGTGGACGGCATAGACAGTATGTTCACTTTGGTTCAAGGAATGCTGCATAAAAACCGCTTACGAGACATTATTCAGAACTTCATCTACATTCCAGATTCTTCTAAAAAGGACGAGAAAATTGTTTGTCGCTATCCGCAGTATTACGCTGCTCGCAGTTTGTACGAAAACATCAAAAAAGCGGAGAAACCTGAAGGAGACGGAAAAGGCGGAACGTACTTTGGTGCAACAGGAAGCGGAAAGAGTTTTACAATGCTATATCTCACTCGATTGTTGATGAAAAGCAAGCATTTTGAAAGTCCGACCATTGTACTCATCACCGACAGAACCGATTTGGACGACCAACTTTCAGGGCAATTTACCAACGCCAAGCAATTCATTGGAGACAATGCGGTGGAAAGTGTAGAAAGCAGAGCCGATTTACGAACCAAAATGCAAGGCAGAAACAGCGGTGGCGTTTTTTTAACCACCATTCACAAGTTTACAGAAGACACCGAACTGCTCACCGAAAGAACCAATGTGATTTGTATTTCGGATGAAGCCCACAGAAGCCAAACCAATCTTGAGCAAAAAGTAAAAGTGACTTTCGAAGGCGTAAAGAAAACCTACGGTTTTGCAAAATACCTTCACGATTCGTTGCCCAATGCCACATTCGTAGGATTTACAGGAACGCCTATTGATGCCACGTTAGATGTTTTTGGAAAAGTGGTTGATGCCTACACAATGACCGAATCGGTACGAGATGAAATCACGGTTCGAATAGTGTATGAGGGACGAGCTGCCAAAGTCGCGTTGCATAATAGCGAATTGGAGAAGATTGAAAAATATTACGAAGAAGCAGCCGAAGCAGGAGCCAATGAATACCAAATAGAAGAAAGCAAAAAGGCAACGGCTACAATGAATTCAATTTTAGGTAATCCAGACCGTTTGTTGAAGTTAGCAGAGGACTTTGTACAGCACTATGAAAACAGAGTAAACGAAGGTGCGACCGTAAAAGGCAAAGCAATGTTTGTTTGCAGTAGCCGAGAAATTGGTTATGAATTTTACAAGAATGTCATTGCTTTAAGACCAGAATGGACTGAAAAACGGATTGCCGAAGAAGGAGCAGTTTTGACCGACAAAGACAAAAGGGAAATCAAACCAATGGAGCGTATCAAAATGATAATGACCAGAGGAAAAGACGACCCAAAAGAAATGTACAATTTGCTCGGCACAAAAGAATACCGCAAGGAATTAGATAGACAGTTTAAAAATGAAAAATCCAATTTCAAAATTGCCATTGTGGTAGATATGTGGCTCACAGGATTTGACGTACCATTTTTGGATTCTATCTACATTGACAAGCCTATTCAGCAACACAATTTAATTCAGACCATTTCAAGAGTTAACCGTAAATTTGAAGGCAAAAACAAAGGCTTGGTTGTTGACTACATTGGCATCAAAAAGGCTATGAATATGGCTCTTGCTAAGTACAACAAAGGCGAAAGAGAAAACTTTGAAGACATTCAAGAATCGCTCATTGTGGTAAGAAACCATTTAGACCTTTTGGCTAAAGTGTTCCATAAGTTTGACAGTTCAAAATATTTCGATGGTGCAGCTTTAGAGCAGTTAAACACGTTGAATATGGCTGCTGAATACGTTCAGTTGACCAAAGACTTGGAAACCCGATTTATGGGCTTGGTAAAACGTCTGAAAGCCGCTTATGATATTTGTGCAGGAAGTGAACATTTAACGCAAAAAGAAAGAGATTACACGCATTTCTATTTGGCTGTTCGGTCAATCGTTTTCAAACTAACCAAAGGCAGTGCACCCGACACGGCACAGATGAATGCCAGAGTTCGGGAAATGATAAAAGACGCGTTGGAAAGTGATGGTGTTCAGGAAATCTTCAAACTTGGAGATGAAACCCAAAGCGAACAAGACCTTTTTGATGAGGACTATTTGGCGAAGATTGATAAAATCAAATTGCCACATACCAAAATCAAATTGCTTCAACAACTTTTGGCCAAAGCTATTGGCGAGATTAAGAAAGTCAACAAAGTAAAAGGAATTGACTTCTCTAAGAAAATGCAAACCTTGGTAGAACGCTACAACGAGCGAAAAGAAGATGACGTGTTGCGAAGCGAAGTGTACGAAGAAATGGCGGAGCATTTGACTAACTTGATTTGGGAAGTTCAAAAGGAGTTTTCCGCAGGAGACGAATTAGGAATTGACTTTGAAGAAAAAGCCTTCTACGACATATTGAAAGAGCTGTGCATCAAGTATGACTTCAAATATCCAGAAGACAAACTAATTGTTTTAGCTCAGGCAGTTAAAGACTTGGTGGACTCACAAGCCAAATATCCAGATTGGAGCAAAAGAGAAGATATTAAATCCGCTTTAAAAGTCGGACTGATAATCCTCTTGGACGAACACGGATATCCACCAGTAGAAAGAGACGAAGTATATAAAGACATCTTTGAACAAGCAGAAAATTTTAAGAAAAACAGAGAAATAACGAAATAATGCCAACGCTAAAAGCCATACACATTTGCAATTCGCACCAGCCAACGCTGCAACCAAAAATTGCAAAAGAGTATGTTTTTGCCAACGCTGACAGACGGAAGAAAAAAAAGTACGACCGCACAACAAAGAACTGAGGCAAAAAACAAGGCTTTTCTCCATTAAATTGACAAATGCGGTACTGGCATTGTTGAAGTGGAATAAAGCTCCTTCGTCGTTTTATTTCCAATCCAACAATCAATAATCAGCACCAAAGTTGATGAGTCCGATTAATTAATCTTTAACACTGACACATGGGCATCATCGTACGGTAAACCAGATTTCACGATTGCAAAACACTGTTTCAATAACTTATTGGCTACTGCAATAAGCGCCAATTTTTTACTCTTACCCTTGTTTACGATTCGCTCATATATCTCGCGGCACGCTTTGTTGTACTTACAGGCATTGAAAGCACAAAGGAACAACAGGTTGCGAAGTTTCTTGTTGCCGACCTTACTGATCCTGCTACGACCGCGTACACTGCTTCCCGACTCTCGAATTGTAGGTGTAATACCAACATAGCTGCAGAGCTGTGCAGCGGTCTCAAACTTGGAAAATCCATCGGTTACCACAATCAAAAACAATGCAGTCTTTATACCTATCCCTGGAACGGTGGTCAAAAGGGTGAGCTGCTGTTGTTGTTCTTTCCTAACAAGCGAGAGCAGACGCTCCTCGATACCGGCAATCTCCTTGTCCAAGTGTTTTCTGTCCCGTTTCAGGGACCGGTAAACGAACTTGGAGGGAATGCCGAGGGTTTCTTCGCCGTGCAACTTGTTTTTGGCTGCCGTGCGCTTTTTAAGATAACTGTCCAACAATTGGAACAGTTGCAAACACTCTGCCTGCACATCGGTCAGGGCACTGTAAAGTGGAACCTCGTTAGCCATCGCATAATCGCAAA
>NZ_BJKB01000010.1 GCF_010725055.1 Gelidibacter japonicus
ATAACATATCCAAGTGTTTGTTAATCAGTAAAAAAGATACGAAAAAAGGAGTGAAAACACTACGGTTTACACTCCTTTTTATCTCTTTTTACCCCAATATTTTTAAGGGGACTTTTTCAGTGGCCTCTCATAATGATGGGCTTTTGCTTTAAAAAATTGAAACGATAATTATATAACTCTTACGTTTACTGCGTTCAAACCTTTTTTTCCTTCTGTTAAATCAAATTCTACGGCATCACCTTCACGAACTTCGTCGATCAATCCAGAAATGTGTACAAAATGCTCTTTGTTGTTGTCGTCTTCAGTGATGAAACCAAAACCTTTGGCATCATTGAAGAATTTTACGGTACCTTTATTCATAATACTTATTAATGTTATTTAAGCCGCAAAGGTATAGTTAATTTATTGATAAATAGGGTATTTAATTTTTTATTTTTTTTATTTTTAAATTTTAGCATTGGTGTTGGGCCGTTTAACTCATGGCGTTATCAATGGATTCCAACATTTTTTGTACGGGTGCTTGATAGTCGAACCAAGTAATATCTTCTTTTTTTCTAAACCAGGTCATCTGTCTTTTTGCGTATCTTCTTGAATTTTTCTTGATTTCAGAAACGGCAAAATCAAGTGGCCATTCCCCGTTCAAAAATTTAAACAATTCGCTATATCCAACCGTGTTAAGTGCATTTAAATGCTGTAAATGCTGCAATGATTTTACTTCTTCCAACAGGCCTTCCTCCATCATTTTATCAACCCGTGTATTGATTCGTTCGTAAATTATGGCTCTTTCTGCGGTCAAACCAATGGTTATGGTCTTAAAATCTCTTTTGATTTTTGATTTTTTTAAAAAGGAGGAGTAGGCTTTACCGCTACCAATGCAAACTTCCAAGGCTCTTATCACCCGATGCGGATTATCGATAGCCATGGTTTCAAATGCTTGTGGGTCCAAAGCTTTGAGCTTGATTTGCAGAGGTTCCAATCCATACTTCTCAAAGGTTTCGTTAAGTGTGCTCCTGATTGAAGGATCTACTGCTGGGAAATCATCCAGTCCTCTTATAATGGCGTCAATATAAAGCCCTGAACCACCAACCATAACGACGACGTCGTGACTCTCGAAAAGTTTACCCAAAGTATAAAGGGCCTCCTTTTCAAAAGCTCCAACGTTATAATCATCTAAAACCGATTTGTGATGGATAAAATGATGGGGTACGGCTTTGAGTTCATCTTTTGTTGGGGCAGCCGTACCAATTTGCATTTCTTTATAAAACTGTCTTGAATCTGCTGATAGGATTTCAGTTTTAAAATGTTGGGCAATGGCGATGCTTAAGGTGGTTTTACCTATCGCTGTTGGTCCAATAATATTTATGATATATTTTTGATTCAAGGCAAATGTGTTTTGATTAACGGTGGTGTTTAAGAATAATCGCTCAATGAATGCCCACAATTATAACAGTATTTTGCGTTGTCTTTATGTCTTTCTGCTGAGCAATTTGGGCATGCTTCTGTGTTGAGATCAATTGCCGGTGGTGTCGGTATTCCTGTGTGTTTACCCTTGTTTTGATAGACATATTCGGCCGATACAATTCCCGTAGGCACAGCAATAATACCATAACCTAAGATCATGATAAAGGAAGCTATAAATTGTCCTAAGGGTGTCACCGGTGTAATGTCCCCAAATCCAACCGTGGTCAAGGTTACGATACACCAATAGACGCTTACGGGAATACTTGTGAAACCACTGGCCTCTCCTTCAACAAGGTACATCAAGGTCCCAAAGAGGATACTTACTATAAATACTACAAATAAAAACACTAAAATTTTTGGTCGACTGGCCTTTATGGAATTGGCCAGCATATTGGAAGCCCCAAGATATCTGGCAAGTTTTAGAATTCTGAATACACGTAAAAGTCTCAAGGCTCTAAGAGCAATAAACACTTGCGTTCCAAAAAAGATTAATGAGATGTATTTTGGAATCGTTGATAAAAAATCAACTATGCCATAGAAACTAAAAATGTATTTAAAAGGCTTCTTTACAGATATAATTCTTAAAATATACTCTATTGTGAAAATGATGGTAATGATCCATTCGGCCACATTTAAAAAAGTGTGATAGCGGGCATCAAAACTTTTAATGCTCTCCAGCATGACAAAAACAATACTTGCAATAATGGCAATAAGAAGAACAACATCAAACAACCTCCCGTTTGGGGTGTCGGCTTCATAGATAATTCTATGAAGTTTGGCTTTCCAATTGGTATTGGGATGTTTATCGTGCATAAGTCCAAAAGTACTAAAAAGATTGCTTATTTTTTCTTTAACACCACTAATGAATTTGCTTGTACGTCCAACACTTTATCCACATAAGCTTTTAATATTGGATAGAATTCTGGGCCATAAAAGCTTTCTTTGAAATTCAACCTGAAGAACAGCATCAATTTCTGATCATTAACAGTGGTTTTTAAAATGAAATCCCCACCGTCGTTTGGTAATCTTTGAAGGATTTCTTCTGGTATTTCTACAATTTCATAAGTATCTCCAAGATCTAATTGAACACTGTAGAGATATGATTTTTTATAACCAAAATCAATGGGATAGGTGCGCTGTTGCAATTTAAAGGGATTTTCCTCGAAAAACTTATATATAAATGGGTTCAAATAAACCATGTCATTGACAGCACCATTGTTTTTTCTTTCAATATGAAAGGTCTCAGAAATTACTTCTGAGTTTTTTGCTGTGACTTGAACTTCACGGTTGCTCATATTGATATCAGATTGAAGATCTGCAATATGATCTATATATGTGCTCTCATTTTTGAAAAATGCCTTCTTTTTGTCCAAGGCATCATAACCCATATACTTTGCTTTTACTTTTCCTGATACGCGATCATTGGCGATTTTTAAATCTACCTGATACTGAATACTTGAAAATGTAGCCGGATCAATAGTAATCCATTCACTTCCTGATTTAAAATCGAGTAAACGACCATACTGATTTAAACATCTAAACGGCAACTCGCCAAAGCTTAAATAGGGATCTGTAGCGTCCAAAAAATACGTTTTTCCATCAATGGTGGCCTGAACAATGAGATAGTTGAATTCAGAGATTACCGGGAATAACTTGGTGGGCAATCCATTATCTCTTGTAGACAATAGTATTGGTCTGACGAAAATACCATGTTCTTCAAGAAGATTGTGAAGTAAAAGATTGATTTCAGAGACTTTTCCAGACTTTGATTTGATTAGGTTTTTTACGGAAACATCATTAAATATTTTGTATTCACCATTCCATACGTAAGTGTCTTGTACATACTTATAAATATCCTGTGCAATGCTCAAAGTGTTGTTTTTGTCGGTTAGAAAATCTCCCATCAATGGTTTTAGCGATGTGCTTTTGCTTATTTGCCTACCGATACTTGCATCCGATCTGAGTTCATTGTCGGCATCTTTCCAAGTCTTTGTAATATTGTTGACGGTGCCATCAAATCCTTTAAACACCCTTAGTTCATACTCAATTCTGGAAAGGTAGTTGTTCTTTGTAGTCATGAAGTCCTCTGCAATAAAGGCTGGGATATTGGACATGACATAAATTGTTTTGGCACAGTCTGCAGAAGAGTTTCTTGGACCACTCAAACAGTTCTTGATCACTACCGATTCTTCTTTGTCGAGTTTTTGATTGCCAACAAGTTTTATGTTGTATTCATAATTTCCTGGAATACTGGTATTGTACTCACTGTACAATTTAGGAATCTCATCCTGAAAATTCCAAGGATAATACTTATAAATAAAAGGAGACTCCAGTACGTAACTGTAGGTCAATACTGATCCTTCCTGGATATTCGGCAATGTGAATTTTACAATAGTATATTTATCATTATATTTTTCCTCAAATATATCATCGGTTTTTAACTCCGTCTTTGTGACTTCGCCGTTTTCGATATTGTAAGTGGTAGCGAAGACTTGAGTTACCTTTTCTTTACGATTGTTATTGTTGAAAAGATAAATTTTTGCTGTCGCCCATTCGAAACCGTGTCTGTTTAAAATTTTGATTTTTCTCTTAATTTCTGTTTTAAGTGAATAGGTGTTCTGATCGATATAACTATTGCCATGTTCATAAATCACCAATGCGTTGGCCGTAGAGTCTATTTCAAAAGTATTGGTTGAAATGTCACTTCTGCTGACTATAAACGAATCGGAATTGAAGCCGGATTGTCCAAATGAGACTGTGGTAAGAAACAGGAGGATAATAGGATAGAGATGTTTCATTTATTAAGCTCAATTATTTTGACCTGTTTGTTTTTTCTAAGATAGCTTTTAATGATGTGCCAAGCATCTTTATTATCTTCCATTGGTGTGATTATCGATTCCAATACTTTTTTATTGATAATTTGAAAATTGAGGTCGTAGTACCCCAAACCTTTAAAAACACCATTTTCTATGAGTAACACACTGCGCTCATCAAGTGCTCTTCCCTTGTCGATTATTAGCAGATCTCGATTTTCGTAACTGTTATTTAAGATCAATTCCTGTATTCGTAAATTGTAGTCGGCGGGGCTTTCTTCTTTTATGCAAGCTCCTTTGCATTCATCTATATGATATTTGAAACAGCTGGTCTTGGAAGTATCCAACCCTACCAATTTTGGACAAAGTTCATAATTTTCAATAGCCTTAAACATAAACTGCTTGCCGCTTTGGTAATTTGAAAAGGTAGTAATGGCTTTTTTTCGACCATCTATATGGTCAATTTTCAAGTTGATATATCCATTATCATCTGTAAATCTATAGAGAGCATGGGTGAAATTAGATCTTCTCATCGCTCTATTGAAAGAGGGTTTGTTTAATTTTATCTCAGCACTTTCCTTGAGCAAAGCCACTAATTCATTACCAGTTACTTCATAGGTCACAGCAGCCACTTGCTTTTGCATTTTTTTTGATTTTGGATTGGTACTTGTAAAATGCTGATTGACCCTATTTCGGATATTCTTGCTTTTGCCAATATAAATAATTTTGCCGTAAGTATCATGAAAATAAAAAACTCCTGTACTGGACGGTAGGCCATCAATCATTGATTTGAGATTGGTTGCCATTTGATATTTAGGCTCTGCCTTAACAGCATCTTGTATTATATGCTTGTTGAGGTCTTTGGCCAATAACAGTTTAAATAATTTGACCGTAGCAATAGCATCTCCTGAGGCCCTATGTCTATCACCAACCGGGATACCTAATGCTCGTGTAAGTTTACCCAAACTATAAGATTCCTGTTCTGGCATGATCTCTTGTGCCAATTCAACAGTGCATAGGGTCTTGCGCTTGAAATCAAAACCTAATCTACTGAACTCTGTGCGTAGGATACGGTAGTCAAATTCGGCATTATGTGCTACGATAATACAATCCTCAGTGATTTCTACAATGCGTTTTGCAACCTCATAAAATTTGGGAGCTGTACGTAACATACTACTGTTAATCCCTGTTAAGTTGACTACAAAAGGTTGAATTTCCCGTTCTGGGTTGACCAGACTGATAAACTGATCAATGATGGTCTGTCCATCAAATTTGTAGATGGCTATTTCAGTGATACCTTCCTCATTGAATTTGCCACCTGTGGTTTCTATGTCTAATATTGCGTAAATAATACTTGCTGTTTAAGGGTATGCTATTAAGATGTCTGTTGCTATTATAAAATCCTACTGAAGATTAATAATTCCTTTCGCCAAAAATATGGCTTCCAACTCTAATCATCGTACTTCCACATTCTATTGCCAATTCATAATCGCCACTCATGCCCATGCTAATGATTTCCAGCTGGCAATTTCCAATGTTAAGTGTCTTAAGCTCATCAAATGTTGTTTTTAGCTTTTTGAATTCTTGTTCAATTTGTTTTTGGTCACCGGTAAAAGTGGCCATCCCCATAACACCTACAATACAGACATTATTAAGTTCTGAAATATCTGGAGATTGTAAAATTTCTTTAGCCTCTTCAACAGTCATTCCAAATTTCGTGTCTTCTTCTGCAATCTTTATCTGAAGCAAACAATTAATCGTCCTATCATGTCTTTTGGCTTGTTTGTCAATCTCTCTTAATAATCTTAGACTATCAACGCCATGGATAAGTTTTACGAATTCGGCCATGTGTTTGACCTTGTTTCGTTGAACATTGCCAATCATATGCCATTCAATATCTTTTGGCATTTGGGCTTCTTTTTCGACCATTTCCTGGATTTTATTTTCTCCAAAAATTCGTTGCCCGGCATTATAAGCTTCCAAGATTTCATCGACCGTTTTTGTTTTTGAAACTGCTACCAAGGTGACATGTTTCGGTAATGTCGATTTAATTTGGATTAAATTTTCTTGTATACTCATTGTGTGTTTGTTATTGGATTATTTGTTGTGATGTTGCTATATGCATCGATTTGACAACAAACAAATTAATTTTTAAAATTCATAAATTGTAACGCCACTTCTCAGTTTGGGTTCAATAAAAGTGCTCTTGGGTGGCATCTTAAGTCCATCATCTGCAATGGTTTTCATCTCTTCAATACTGACAGGAAGCATCCCAAATCCAACCCTGAAATTACCATTATCTATCGAATTTTTCATCGAAACAATGTCTTTTTTGCCATTGATATAGCCAATTCTCTCATCATTTCTTAAATCATTAATCCCTAAAATAGGCTCCAGAATTGTTTTATACAAGATTTGGGTATCCAAAGCATCTAAAGAGCTCTCTATCTCATAACCTGTTTTCCGCAGGTGAAGCGAATAGAACTCACCGTCTAAGTACATGCTGAAATGATGTGTGTTTAATGGCTTATAAGGTGTTTGTCCTCGATTTTCAATCCGATAAAACATATCTAATTGTATTAAAAACTCCTCTTTCGTCAAACCGTTCAAGTCTTTAATGAGCCGGTGATATTCATGGATTCGCAAATCCGACTCAGGGATAAGATAAGCCATGAAAAAGTTATAGGATTCATTGCCCTTATGCGACTGGTTATTTGCTTTCAGGTCTTTATAAAGCAAATACGAAGATGCTGACCTGTGATGGCCATCGGCAATATATATAGTTTCCATCTGTTGAAATTCATATTCTATATTTTTTAATTGCTCGTCATTCTCAACTTTCCAAAGCAAATGAGTGTCTCTATAGGTCGTTGTGAATTCAAACTCGGCACGATCTTTTTGCACCTCTTCAACAATTTGTGCGATAACCTCATTATCAGGGTAGGTTAGGAGCACAGGTTCGGCATTAAACCCCACAGTTTTTAGATAGTCCTTAAAAATTATTTCTCTAAATTCAATGGTGTCTTCGTGCTTCTTGATGACATCGTTTTCATAATCCTCAGCGCTTGCTGCGGCAATAATTCCATTAAAGACTTGTTTATCTCTATCTGTAATTTGATAGACATAATAACAAGGTTTATCATCCTGAACAAAGATGGCGTCTTCTTTAAATTCCAAATATCTATTTCTGACAAGATTATAACGTGCCTCACCAGAAATTTGCTTATCGTATTTGTAGCCGGGATTGACAATGTGCAAAAATGAAAATGGATTGTCTCTCAACCGTGACTCACGTTGTTCCAAAGTATAGCTTTGATAGGCACGAGCAGCCACCAGACTTACTTTATCTCGTGTTGGACGTACAGCTTTAAATGGGATGATGTTGGCCATTTTTTTTAGGATTCAGTTTTCGGTCTCAGTTTTCAATGAATGGGCTCTTTGTTTAAGTCTCAGTTATTAGTCACGTATGAGACTGAAAACTGTGACTGTTTACTTTAAAAACTGCTCCGCGACCTTCTCAGCCTTTCTACTTTCAGAATAATCGTAAAAACCTTCGCCTGACTTGATTCCGAGTTTTCCCGCTCTTACCATATTGACCAACAATGGGCATGGCGCATATTTTGGATTTTTGAATCCGTCATACATCACATTTAGAATGGAAAGACAAACGTCCAATCCAATAAAATCAGCCAATTGCAGTGGTCCCATCGGGTGGGCCATTCCGAGTTTCATAACCGTATCAATTTCTGTTACACCTGCAACCCCATTGTAGAGGGTTTCAATAGATTCATTGAGCATTGGCATTAAAATCCGGTTGGCCACAAAGCCAGGATAATCATTTACTTCAACGGGATCTTTGCCTAAAGTTTTAGAAAGCTCCATAATGGTTTTGGTCACTTCATCACTGGTGTTATAACCACGAATAATTTCCACCAACTTCATAATAGGAACAGGGTTCATAAAATGCATTCCAATCACTTGCTTTGGTCGCATAGTGGCGGCAGCAATCTGAGTTATGGAAATAGAGGACGTGTTGGTCGCCAAAATGGTGTCTTTGGAACAGATGTCATCCAATTGCTTGAATATTTTAAGCTTTAATTCGCTATTTTCTGTAGCGGCTTCCACGACTAAATCGGCAGACTTGACACCTTCGGTCAGATCGGTAAAAGTCGAAATATTACTTAAGGTCTGTTGTTTTTGATCTTCGGTAATGCGATCCTTGGCGACCATCCGATCTAAATTATTCGTAATGGTTTCTATTCCTTTTTTGAGTGAATCTTCATTGATATCAATTAACTGGACTTTAAAACCAGTTTGAGCAAAGGTGTGTGCAATGCCATTTCCCATGGTACCTGCTCCAATTACGGCTATGTTTTTCATTAAAATATAATTTTTATTTCCTCTGTGAGGGACATCATGTTTTTACTTTAGTTGAATCTATGCTTTATGCCACTCCAGAAACGCCGAGATACGACTGGTTCTCTGGAGGTAGTAGTCATCTCATATATTGAATCACGTATTGCCAACTGCTAATGGAAGACGGCTTACGGAATCAAAACTGATCAATTATCATTGTGGCAACACGCAGAGCTTCGGTTCCATCATGAAGGGTGACAATTGGTTTCGTATTATTATTGATGGCATCTGCAAAAGATTCCAATTCATCCAAAATGGCGTTATTATTCGAGATTTCAGGGTTGTCAAAATAAATTTGCTTCTTCACACCTTCAGCATTTTGAAGGATCATATCAAAATCCCCTGGATTTATTGGTGCATCCTTCATTTTAACGACTTCACATTTTTTCTCTAAGAAATCGACCGAGATATAGGCATCCTTTTGGAAAAACCGTGTCTTGCGCATATTTTTTAATGAAATTCTGCTCGCCGTTAAATTAGCCACACAGCCATTTACAAATTCAATCCGTGCATTGGCGATGTCGGGTGTTTCACTAATAACCGAAACACCACTGGCTGAAATATTCTTGACTTTAGAATTGACCACACTTAAGATGATATCGATGTCGTGGATCATTAAATCCAATACTACTGGCACATCGGTTCCTCGTGGATTAAACTCGGCCAATCTATGGCTTTCTATAAACATAGGTTTGTGTATCTGGTCTCTAACGGCCTTAAATGCAGGGTTGAAACGTTCTACATGACCTACCTGCCCCTTTACATTGTTCTGTGCAACCAAAGCTCTGATGGTTTCAGCCTCTTCTACCGTATTGGTAATTGGTTTTTCAATAAAAATGTGTTTGCCTTTAGAAATCGCCAATCTTGCACATTCGTAATGAGACAGGGTTGGCGTTACGATAGAAACCACATCAACGGCATTGATAAGGCTTTCAATCGTATCAAAATACTTATATCCAAATTCGGTTTCAATTTTTTTTGCATTGGCTTCATCAGCGTCGTAAAACCCGACCAAATCGAATTTTTCAGATTGCTTAAGAAGGCGTAAATGAATCTTTCCCAGATGACCAGCACCAAGAACTCCAGCTTTTAACATAGACTATACGTTTTATACAAAAATAGCTTTTTTTTAAGGCAGAAAAAAGGAAATTGGAAAGAGAAAAAAGCTTGATGCATGAAGCTGAATGTTAGAAGTTTGTGACGGAAATCGAGATCCGAATAAATTGTCAAAATTGAGATGGTAAGACCTTTTTTAAGGAATTTGAAACAAACTACCGTGTTAAACACGACAATTTTAATCTGCCTTGGATATATTTTCAAAAAAATTAAAATTTCTCTGTCAGTCGGTGGATTGGGATTTTGAAATTTTTGATTTGGGTTTTGCTTTTTTTTGAAGTAGTTTAGCCAACAAACTTACCACCGCTTTGAAAGATACGTTTAAACATAAGGGCTTAAGACAGCAACTTGTTGAGATTATTAGAGATAAAGGAATTACTGATGAAAAAGTGCTTAAGGCCATCGGTAAGGTGCCAAGGCATTTATTTATGGACTCTAGCTTTTTGGATCACGCGTATCAGGATAAGGCATTTCCGATAGCGGCAGACCAAACTATTTCGCAGCCGTATACAGTGGCATTCCAAACTGAACTCATGCAGATCAAGCCTGGAGATACCGTGCTTGAAATTGGAACGGGGAGTGGCTATCAAACCGCCGTGTTATGTGAATTGGGAGCAAGAGTGTACAGCATAGAGCGACAACTGGAGCTTTTTAAAAGTACAAGTAAGTTTCTTCCCAAACTTGGCTACCGTCCTAAAAAACTCATTTTTGGTGATGGATATAAAGGATTAAAAGAAGAGGCTCCTTTTGATAGTATTATAGTCACAGCTGGAGCTCCGTTTGTTCCAAAACCCTTGATGAGTCAACTTAAAATTGGAGGCCGATTGGTAATTCCGGTAGGAGATCAGGTGCAAACCATGACTTTGTTTATCAGAAACGGACCAAAGGATTTTGAAAAACATGAGTACGGTGAATTCCGGTTTGTACCATTATTAGAGGACAAAAACTGATCGACCTGTGTATGTTAATGCACATCTTGCACGAGTTTTCACAAATCCGTTTGAATTGCAATCAACCAAAAAAGTAAATTCTGTTTAGTGTATCAATGGAACGGCCTTTCACTCTGTATGACCGCAAGCCTCCTTACGTTTAAGAATTATTGTCATTTCAAATAAGATTCTTTTCTTTTGAATTGATTAGTGTTGACACCGAAGAAAATCGTGACCTACAATATGATTTTTATACTTTGTCACAATTGCTATCAAAGTCAAAAGTTCTTTATTCAATAATATTCAAAAATTTTAACCCAAAAATCACGGCGTCGCCTTGATAGCCGTTTTGATAGGAACGCACATAATCCACACGTAAAAATCTGAATTTCTTAAAACCGATATTGTCAATCCCAATGGAATACTCTTGGTAAGGTTTGATGTTTTCTGTAGAGAAGACGTGCGCTCCAATTACGAAATTATAATTGAGCTTGTTCAATAAAGGCACGCGGCTTAAAAGCAACCCTTTAAAATCATGTTCGGCATGCATTTCTGCATAGGAAGTGTTGGTGCTCAACGCATAATATGGCAAATTGTTGAATACATTAAGATAGGTGCTTGAGGTGCCAACGTGCGTTTGATTGCCATTGGGATGGTAATAATCCATAAATCCGATATCCTCGGCATTAAAAAAAGCACCCGCTTTAAGATTATACTTAAAATCACCCTTATTGCCAATGCTAAAGCTTTGGGTCAATCTGGCTTTGAGCTGATCAAAATTATATTGTTTTTCTGAAGCTGCAAATCCTTTTTCATATCCTAAATACAAGGTGGGATATTTGCTGTTTGGGATATTGATCTTACTATCTGGGTAACTCATATATTCCTGACCAAAATTAAAACGAGTATTGAGGTTGAATTTTAAAAGTTGGTGCGTATCAAAAGAGGGAATGCCATAAACATTTGGATTCTGCGGATCATTACTTGAGTAAACGTCGTTCTTATCGTTAAAAAACACTTGATCTGTAGTGTTGATCAGTGCTTTTCTGCGCTCGTAAGCCAGGATACTGTATATATTGATGCCATTTAAAACTTCTTGGGTAAACCCAACTTGAGCAAAGCTTTTGTCGTAGATTTTCATGAAATTATTTTCAAAAAACAAGGAGCTTACTGAGTTGATCAATGGCGAAATGGGTTGGGCATTATTAAACTGCGGTGTTTCAACACCTCCGGATAATATCAAAAATGGCGATTTGATATTGTTGAATTTGTAGATAAAAGAAGCCGTTCCCCTTAGGCGTTCATCGGAAAATCCGTACTGTAATGACGCGTTTGCTGAAAAATAACGACGGTATTTATCTTGGTTTTTTCTGTAGTAAAAACTTAATTTTGAATTGTAGCCTTGGACGGCGTTAAATTGAAAGTCGGAGAGTGGTGAGCTGTACCCAACAGACCAATCTTCAAATGAATTTCGATGATTATATCCAAAGAGAATGTTTTGGATTTTGAATTTATTGTTCTTGCTGTCAATGGAGTCTAAATAGGGTTTTGACTCCCTTAGGGTTTGAATGCTGTCCTTTACCAAATAATCGTTGATTTCTTCATCAGTTAATGGAACGGGTCTGAAGTTATTCCAATAGATAGAATCCTTTTTGTTGGCTTCATTTTCAAAGGATAAAATTTCCTTTCCAAATGTTTTTTTTGTCAGTTCCGTAGTGAAATCATAATTGCTGTAAACTGCCGTAAACCGTCCATCGCCTTTAAACCCGAAGAGTGAATAACTAAATTCAATGCCTTGGGAAATCATAACCCAGATTTGGTCAGTGTCAGAATAGGAGAAGTTTTGTTTGATGGTAATGATTTCTGCCGGCGGGATTTGAGCTTGAATCCCAGTGATGCCTAATTCTAAAGCGTAAATCGTCCACTGATTTTCCACGATATAGATACTTCCAGAAAAGATCCGATCGTTTTCACGTCTCGGAATCACTTTGATTTTATTGATGAGATTGCCTTTATCATCATAAAACACACCTTCCAGCTTATATCTGTAATAGTTAAAAGCGTAATCGGAAATTGGAGAAATGATCTGATTGCCGAGTTCAATGGTGTTGTTGTAAAAGTTGAAATCGACATCACTGGCCGTGTTGAAACTAAAACCGTTATTATCGCCACTTACTTTTGAGGCGATAATCTTCTCCTTCAATTTATCTGGACGCATGTATTCAATTTCGGAAATGGTTTCGGATAGGTACAAAATACCACTTCTTGTAGAATCCAATCCCACCATAAAGTCGTCCATTTCTTGACCAAAGAACTTTTCAGGAGCATTTTTTATTCGGATTAAGCCGCGAGAGTAAAAATTGGCCTTAAAAGCATTGATCTTTTCCAAATTTACTTTTCTTGAAGCAATGGCTTTTCTCATGATGATATCTGCTGGGTTTTCATCAGCTTTGATCACTACTTCATTTAATGAAATTTGTTCTTCAGAAAGAGACGCATCCAAAATATATGGAAATTGTTCGATCTTGACTTCTTTCTTCACTGTTTTATAGCCCAAGAACTGAAATACAATGGTATAAGTACCGGGAGTGTTCAGATTGAGTTCGTAATAGCCCTCATTATTACTGGTGGTTCCGGTGAATGTGTTTTGTACATAAATGTTCACATAGGGTAGAGCATGATTCTTTTGATTTGTTATACGTCCTTTAATTTGAGAAAAGCATGGAGCACATAACAGCATTATTAAGCAAGCGAGTAAATTTTTAGCCATAAAGTTGGAGTTCAGTTCTATAGGCATATTCGGCATTAAGCAGCTTGCCAATAGGTGTTTCAAACTTAGTTATAAATATGGCTTGCGCCTGTTATAGCAATCTTAAATAAATCCATAAGATTTTTGGATCTGATATGATGGGTGTAATAATTACATATTTTAAATACCCTAAAACTTCTTAACTGTAGATTTTTTTAATCCGATCTAAGTTTCTCTTATTATCACGATCCCGAATAGTGTCGCGTTTGTCATAGAGTTTTTTACCTTTTCCTAACGCAATTTCCAATTTCGCGAAGCCTCTGTCATTAATAAACAGTCGTAATGGTACAATAGAATATCCTTTTATCTGAACGTCTTTATGAAGTTTTTTCAGTTCTTTTTTGTTCAATAGGAGTTTGCGTTCGGCTTTGGGTTTATGGTTGTTATAATTGCCAAATGCATATTCATCAATGTTCATATTGATGACAAAGAGTTCACCTTTATCATTAAATTCACAAAAACTCTCAGCGATAGACGCTTTGCTATTTCTAATGGACTTTATTTCAGTGCCGGTCAAAACAATTCCGGCTACATATTTATCCAACAGTTCATACTCAAAACGTGCTCTTCTATTTTTTATGTTAATGTGTTTCTGCATAGGAAGCCAAAGGTAAAACATTTAAGATAACTTTTGAAGAAGAGACATCTGTAATCTTTAAATTTACAGATTCATTTAAAAAAACTATTATGTTACGGAGTGTTTTGCTATGGTTCGTGTTGCTATCATTATTCAATTGTAAGGATAATGGTCCTCAAGTAAATAAAATTGAGTCGGCGGATGATATCATTAAAAAATCAATAGAAGTTGCTGGAGGGAATTTGTTTGACCGCTCCGAAATTAATTTCGATTTTCGGGATATACATTACAGAGCCATTCGTGATCATGGTAAATTCCAATTGGAGCGACGTTTTAGAGATTCGGTTTCCGAAATAAAAGATGTTTTGAGTAATTCCGGATTTGAACGTTTTAGAGAGGGTGAAAAAGTGCAACTAGTGGATTCGTTGGCTAACTTGTACGGGAATTCGGTTAATTCAGTGCATTATTTTTCTGTGTTGCCTTATAGTTTGGATGGGAAAGCGGTGCATAAAACCTATTTGGGGTCAAAAGAAATCAATGGCAAAGACTATCACAAAATCAAAGTCACTTTTTCAGAAGATGGCGGTGGCGAAGATTTTGATGATGAATTTATATATTGGATCGATAAAGAACAATTTTCAGTAGATTATTTGGCCTATTCATTCAAGGAAATTGACGATAGTTTGGGATTTCGGTTCAGGGAAGCCTATAATCCAAGAATAATCAACGAATTGCGTTTCGTTGATTATAATAATTTTAAACCCGCTTCTGCCGATGTCAATCTTGAAAAGTTAGATGATTTGTTTATTGCAGGCAAACTGCAATTACTTTCAAAAATTGAGCTTAAGAATATTCAGGTACACGTTCTTAATTGATAGTCAGCAATTGGTCAGATGCAATTCCGTTGATGATCGTAACAATATAGAGATTCCCATTATTTGAATCTTCAATATCATTGTACTTTTCATGCCCAATCACGGCATTCACAAAATCTGGGATGGTATTGCTATGGCCAACAATCAGAACCGTTTTTCCTTTAGTTGCTTCTTTAAAAGCTTCATCATAACCAGTATTGACACTATAAGTAATAATCTCTAAGCGATTGTTATCAGCGGTTGGTTGTGCGGTTTCCTTGGTTCTATTGAAGTCTGTGGAATACACAGCATCAAAAGGAGTGTGCTGCAAGATGATACTCCAATCTTGGGCTCTTTGATGACCTTCCTGGGTGAGATGGGCATCCTTTTCTGACGGATTACTACGATCTTTCTCGGCGTGCCGAATAAAATAATAGGTCGTGGTCTCCGTATGTGGTTTTTCTTGGGCTAAAGCATTTATTGAAAAAAATGTAATGCAAATAATGACGAGATAGCGTATCATGGGACAGCGTGTTTAGTTGAATGATTATGCCAGTTCCAAGGCGATTTCTATCATCTCCTTGAATGTTGTTTCCCTTTCCAATGAAGTGGTGCGTTCTCCGGTAACCAAGGAATCGGATATGGTTAGGATGCTTAACGCATTTACATTGTGCTTGGCTGCCACCGTATAAAGACCTGCAGTTTCCATTTCAACACAAAGAATTCTAAATTTCGACCATTTTCTGTAAGATTCAAAATCATCGGCATAAAATTCGTCACTGGTCAAAACATTACCAGCCTTTAAAGGGATATTTTTTGCTTTTGCTACCTCAACCGCTTTTTGGAACAAGTCAAAATCTGCTGTAGGTGCGTAATCCGCGCCACCAAAACGCAATTCATTAATACCAGAAGTAGAGGAGGCGGCCATGGCCAAAACAATGTCTCTTAACTTAACATCCGCCTGATAAGAACCAGCACTACCTACTCTTATAAGATTTTTCACATCATATTCTGTGATTAATTCATGGGCGTAGATAGAAATACTGGGAACTCCCATTCCTGTGCCCATTGCGGAAATAGATTTTCCTTGGTAAGTGCCAGTATAACCAAGCATACCTCTAATATTGTTAAAAAGCTTAGGGTTTTGAAAGAACGTCTCGGCAATCCATTTTGCTCTTAATGGATCTCCTGGAAGAAGAATGGTATCAGCAATTTCTCCTTTTTTAGCTTCAATATGTACACTCATGACGGGGGTTAGTTTAATCCTTAAAGATAAAGATTAATATTTAGCTGTGGCTGTTTTATTAGTCATCATTGCAACTCCAGATGAAGTTCCAATTCTGTCAGCACCGGCATCGATATATTTTAGTGCAGTTTCCCGATCCCTGATGCCCCCAGAGGCCTTTATTTTTGCTCGGTCCTTAACAATTTTCTTGATGATCTTCACAGCGGTCAAGGTAGCCCCGCTTTTTGAAAAACCAGTTGAGGTTTTTATAAAGTCAACCTTGGCGTCCAAACAAATTTCGCAGATTTTAACGATTTCGTTTTTAGAAAGTTCACTAATTTCAAGAATCACTTTGAGTGGAGTCTTACCAATTGCGGCTTTTACATCAGAAATATCCTTAAAAACAGCAACGTAGTTTTTACTCCTCAGCAATCCAATATTGATTACCATGTCAATTTCATCAGCGCCGTCGTTAACTGCAGTTTTAGCCTCAAAAACTTTTGCCTCAGTCGACATTGCTCCCAGGGGAAAGCCAACGACGCTCACAATCTTCACAGTAGATTTTGAAAGCAATTGTTTGGCCAATGCAACATAACAACTATTCACACAAACTGCATAGAATTCATATTTCTTTGCATCATTGCATAAATCAATAATCTGCCTTTCCGTAGTGCTTGGCTTTAAAAGTGTTTGTTCAATGAAATGATTGATGGTCATAATTCTTTTATAGGGTTAAGTGTCGCGAAAATACGATAAACGGTTATTTCTTTAAAGTATTTCATCGTTTATTAGACGAATGGTTAAAAAATAAAACGCTAAATCTATTAATCGGCTTGGTCTGAGATTAATAGGTTTTTGACATTTTTGATTTACGCATATCTATAAGATAGCTACGTTGCAGTTGTTTAAAAAGACTACCACAAATTGAGAACTGACTTACATTTATATTATGTTTAACATACTTTATTTTTATATTGTCCTCTAAATTGAATTGAGAGCATCTCTATTCAGTCTGAATGTATCAATTGTTCTAACGTCTATAGATGACTTATATTCGACAGTTCTGTGACAATTAATTGGGAACGAATAAAAGCGGTGAAAAATGGTTTTACATGAGCTCTTTTATTAGATTGCTCTGATGCAGCAGAAAACTGATCTGTTTAGACCTATATTGAAGGAGAATTCATTAATAATAAACCTTTCATCATCTTTTAAGTTGAATTTTATCATAATTTTCATGTCTCCTTCATTCTTTCAATCTCTCATTGTCTTGTTATTACAAGTTATAATATAACTGTTACTACTTTTAACTCATATGAAAAAAAACAGCACTCATCTTTTAAAAGACTTGTGCTGTTTCTAACCAACCAACTATTATGAAAAATCCTCTCGGACTTTTAAGCGCTGACATTGATATGCCAACGTTTGTGATTTCTAGACTTCATCGACCAATTGTTCTTGGTTTCTAAAGACTAGTTTGTCATTGAATGAATCTAATAAGACAATACTGTCAGTAGTAATTCTACCTGCAAGTAGTTCTTTGCTCAGTTCGTTTAATACCTCTTTCTGAATGACTCGTTTCACAGGTCTTGCTCCATATTCTGGATTATAGCCTTTCTCTGCAAGATACGCAATGGCCTCATCGGTAGCATCAAAGGTGATCCCTTGTCTATCCAACATTCTTGTTAAGCCCTTCAATTGTAATTCGACGATATCTATAATGTTTTGTCTTGTTAATGGTGTAAACATAATAATGTCGTCAATTCTATTTAAAAATTCCGGACGCACACTTTGTTTTAAAAGGCCCAATACTTCAATTTTTGCAGACTCAACAGCAGTATCAATATCCTTTGACGCTTCAAAGCGTTGTTGGATGATATCACTTCCCATATTGGAAGTCATAATGATGATGGTGTTTTTGAAATCGGCAAGACGACCTTTGTTGTCTGTCAAATGACCTTCATCCAAAACCTGTAACAAAATATTGAAAGTGTCGGAATGTGCTTTCTCTATTTCGTCGAGCAATACCACAGAATACGGTTTTCTTCTCACAGCTTCTGTTAACTGCCCACCTTCATCATAGCCTACGTATCCTGGAGGCGCACCAATTAAACGGCTGACACTGTGACGCTCTTGGTATTCGCTCATATCAATTCGCGTCATGGCGGATTCATCGTCAAAAAGATATTCTGCCAAAGCTTTTGCCAATTCGGTTTTTCCAACACCAGTAGTTCCTAAAAACAGGAAAGTTCCGATAGGTTTTTGGGGATTTTGCAATCCCGCGCGGCTCCTTCTCACGGCGTCACTTACGGCAATGATGGCTTCTTCTTGTCCAATGACGCGTTTATGCAATTCATCTTCAAGTTTTAAAAGTTTTTCTCTATCGCTCTGCAGCATTTTAGTCACAGGAATTCCTGTCCATTTTGCCACAACCTCGGCGATGTCCTCATAGGTAACCTCTTCCTTGATCAAGGAGCTTCCCGATTGGTTGGCTTGTAACTCCTTCTGAAGTTTTTCAAGTTCCTCTTGGGCTTCCTTGATCTTTCCATAGCGAATCTCGGCTACTTTACCATAATCGCCCTCCCGTTCAGCACGTTCAGCCTCTATTTTGAAGTTCTCAATGTCAGATTTTGTAGTTTGAATATTGTCCACAACTTCCTTCTCGCTCATCCATTTAGCATTCATTTCATTGCGCTCTTCTTTTAAATTGGCAAGTTCAGAACGTAGATTCTGTAATTTGGTTTCATCTTTTTCACGTTTGATGGCCTCGATTTCAATTTCCAACTGCATGACTTTTCTGTCCAAAACATCCAATTCTTCGGGCTTGGAATTGATTTCCATACGTAACTTTGAGGCTGCTTCATCCATGAGGTCAATGGCCTTGTCCGGTAGAAACCTATTGGTAATATAACGTTCCGATAATTCTACGGCACCAATAATGGCCTCATCTTTAATTCGTACTTTATGATGGGTTTCATATTTTTCCTTAATTCCACGTAGAATTGAAATGGCGCTTTCCGTATCCGGCTCGTCAACCATAACTTTTTGGAATCGGCGCTCCAATGCTTTATCCTTTTCAAAATACTTTTGATATTCATCAAGTGTTGTTGCTCCAATGGCGCGCAATTCACCTCTTGCCAAGGCTGGTTTTAGAATATTGGCGGCGTCCATGGCGCCTTGTCCTCCTCCTGCACCAACTAAAGTATGGATTTCGTCAATAAACAGCACAATATCTCCTTCGCTTGAAGTGACTTCCTTGATGACCGCTTTTAATCGTTCTTCAAATTCGCCTTTATATTTTGCTCCTGCAATAAGTGCCCCCATATCTAAGGCAAAAACCTGCTTGTCTTTTAAATTCTCCGGAACGTCACCATCTATGATACGATGGGCCAGGCCCTCAGCAATCGCGGTTTTACCGGTACCAGGCTCTCCAACTAGAATAGGGTTGTTTTTGGTACGACGCGACAAAATCTGAAGTATTCTTCTAATCTCTTCATCACGTCCAATCACCGGATCCAATCTGCCGTCTTTGGCCATTTGGTTGAGGTTCTTAGCGTATTTGTTCAAAGAATTGTAAGTGTCCTCTTGGCTTTGTGATGTCACACGATCGCCTTGACGCAATTCTTCAATACCCGCAGTCAGGGCTTTTTCAGTTACGCCTTGATCTTTGAGCATTTGAGCAATTTTACTATCCGATTTAAACACAGCCAAAAGCAAATGCTCGATGGAAACATAGTCGTCTTTCATCTTTTTGGCGATGATGGAAGCTTCGTTGAGCGATTTATTTGCTTCTCTTGAGAGCATGATATCACCACCAGACACCTTAGGAAAACTCTCTAATTGTTTGTCTAAGGTCTGTTCTAAAAGGTTCATGTTGACATTCAATTTTTTAAGAAGGAATGGCAATACGTTTTCGTCAACTACCGAAATAGCTTTAAAAATGTGCTCGTTTTCAATTTGTTGATGGCCAAAACCTTGCGCAAGTTGTTGAGCATGCTGGATGGCCTCTTGTGATTTTATTGTATAGTTGTTAAAGTTCATAATTTTTCGCCCAAATTCGGGGTATTTATATGTTAGTATTTTTATTTCATTTATTCCGCTCCATATATTTTGAGGGGAAACAATTTTGTATCGTTATTGTTCACGATGGTCATTTCAATTACCTTACCAAGTTAAAGCGCACGACAAAATGTCGCCTAACGTCAATAAAAACGCGACATTTCGTCAGTTTGTAACATATGCGGTTGTTGTTCGACTGTAGTATAAAGTTATTTAAAATTTGGGTGAATGGAGAGCTATTTAGAATATCTTTAACGCACAGGAAAATGGTGGTTTTTGAATAACGAACAAAGAACAAAGAACAAAGAACAAAGAACAAAGAACCAAGACGTATTAATATGAAAAAATGAGAGGTGAGAGATGGCGAACAATATGATGCGTTACAATAAACAACATCAACTGCCGACTGAATACGAATAGGGGCTAATCGCGTTTAATTAGGAGTTTTGAATCTTTACGTAGTTTTGTGTTTGTTTTATGGCCATTCGTGACATAGCTAACCATGGTTTGTTTTTTCATCACAGGGGAGCCAATTTCGGATAATGAAGATCAGAACAATCCATGGCAGAAATCAATCGGAAGTTCAATTTGAAAAATAAATAAAAACAATAAGAAATATATAATACTCATATGGGACTATTTAATAAATTATTTGGCGCTTCAACAAGCTCAGCAACAAACTCAGATCAATCGAAACAGGAAAACGAAACACCTTGGATTAATTTAAACTCCATGGAGCAATTGGATGGCATTGTCGAAAAATCTAAAACTAAGCCACAGTTTATTTTCAAACATTCCACTCGTTGTGGTATAAGCAGGATGGTGATCAGCCGATTTAAGAATGACTATCAAATTTCAGGTAATGAAGCCGATCTTTACTATTTGGATTTGTTGGACTACAGAGCGATTTCTAATGCGATTGCGGACAGATTTCAAGTCATGCACCAGTCGCCACAATTAGTGATCATCAAAAATGGGGTTGCCGTGGCCCATGAGAGTCATAGTGGGATTAATAATATAGATATGGAGAAGTTTATTTCATGAGGACGATCCATTGTGCTTGAATATAGAGAGCTTTAATCAAAATATAAAGTCAACATTATTTTGCCTTGTAAGCCACTGAACAAAAAACTCCCAAAATAATTTTCTGGGAGTTTTTTCATTTTAGTTCCGCATTTTATATGAATTGATAATCTGCTTTAACCTTAGCTTTAGGTCTTCTCCAGTATCATAAACCATATCGGCATTGGAAGGAAAAGGCAATCGCCTGTTGCGCAAAAGTTCCCGGTCCTGGGTGTTCAGTGCCCGTTCATCACCTTTTACCGTGGCGAAGAAATTTTCAAATACAAATTCGCTGCTGATTGGAAACACATCCAAAGTTTGGTTGTTTTTTAAATCGACATACACAACATCGGCAAGCACTTGAGTGGATTTGAATTGGTGATATTCAAAAAACCGTGCTTTTACATGGATGACATTGTCAATTTTGATATCATTTCCTAAGCTGTCTTTCATTACGTTCCCTTTGCTGTCCTTTTGATATTTCCAACCGTCCACAATCTGCTTTTCTCTAAGCATCTGCTTTTCGTTAAATCTTTCCGGAGAAATATTAATACGCTTCAACTGTAGGGCCATGGCATAGTCATAATCGATTCGCTTATCAGGAATGGCATGGTAGACGGTCCAAAATTGATTCAACCCATAGGTGTCAAAGTTCAATAGATCGTCTTCCAATCTCTTTGGGATGATTTGGTCAGTTTGGTTTTCAATGGTTACGATAACATAATCAGATCCAAGATTATGGGCCTCTTGCATTAAATTGCGTACATCTTTATATTTTGGGTTGATACGGTCAATATACTGAAATGTCGCGTAGGCTTCTTTAATGTCCCGTTTATTGTTTGAATCAATTAGCGACAATCCAGTTTCATACATATAAGCCGAAACTTCGTTGCGCGACTGCGCAATAACATGTGAGTAATCTTTAAAGTCCAAACGGAGTGGTTTGTTGCCGATTTGTAAAGGTAAGATGGGTTTGATCTTTTCTTGGCGAGCATTTAATTTGAGATAAATCTCGTAAATGTTTTTGTAATGCTCAGGATTGCCATCTTTTCGTAGGTGTTTGATGGTATTTAAATCACGTTCAACCGCTTTTTCGAATGCGTTTTTGAGCATTACCACAAAATCTTGTTTGCGCTCTTTGTTTTTGTTGTTTTCCAGTTTTCTTAAGGCGTCTTCAATTGCAAAATCATAATTTCCAGAATGAAGTGCTTTCTCGATCTGCTTTTTACCGCTGCAAGAAACAATTAATAAAATAAATATAGTGTAGAGTAATTTTGCTTTCATAAATCTGGTGAATAATTTGTTGAAGTTAAAGGATTCCAAAATACATGCCAAATGTAAAAGTCAGAAGTTGGAAGCTTAGAGCTTGAAGTAATTGATTAAATATAAAAAGCACGAAAATTAGTCGCTACCAATCTCCGTGCTTCCAACTTCGTGCTTCGTGCTTTCAGCTTCCAACTTATTGTTTTTTCTTCTTCTGATTGTAAACAGGCAGCAGTTGTGTTGACACATCGCCAAATCCAATTCTGGTGCCGTCTTTTTCACAATGGCCTCTCATGATGACCGTATCGTAATCATTGATGTATTTCCTTTCGGTGCCGTCCTTCATCTTAATAGGTTTTTCACCTCTCCAGGTCAGTTCCAGCATAGAGCCGTAGGAGTCTTCAGTAGGTCCGGAAATGGTGCCACTCCCCATCATATCACCTGAGTTTATAGGGCAACCGTTAATTGTATGATGCGCCAATTGCTGAGACATATTCCAATACATATATTTAAAATTGGATTTGCTCACAATTGTCTCTTTGGCGTTTTTAGGTCGTATTGCCACCTCTAAATTGATGTCGTATCCTTTTTTTCCTTTCGATTTTAAGTACGGTAAAAGTGGTTTGATCGGTTTTGGACCTTCTACTTTAAAAGGCTCTAAGGCATCAAGAGTGACAATCCATGGCGACATGGATGACGCAAAGTTTTTGGCTAAGAATGGGCCTAAAGGCACATACTCCCATTTCTGGATATCTCGCGCAGACCAGTCATTGAAAAGGACCAGTCCGAAAATGTATTCCTCCGCTTCGTTTACTGGTATGGATTCGCCCAAATCGTTGGCGTCTGTGGTGATAAAAGCCATTTCCAATTCAAAATCGATGGCCATCGAAGGGCCAAAAACAGGTTCAGTGGCACCGTCAGGTAAGGTTTGTCCTTGAGGTCTGTGCACCGGAATTCCAGATGGAATAATTGAAGAGCTACGCCCATGATAGCCTACCGGTATATGTAACCAATTTGGCATCAGCGCATTTTCAGCTCCTCTAAACATCGTTCCCACATTGGTAGCATGTTCAAGACTCGAGTAAAAGTCGGTATAATCACCTACATGAACAGGCAGCTGCATTTCTATTTCATCCAATCTAAAGCAGACAATTTCCTTGTGTTTGAGATTGCTTTTTAAGGTGGTGTTGTTACTGTCAAAAATATCAGCAATTCTATTTCTTACAGCACGCCATGTTTTCCGACCATCGGCAATAAAATCATTTAAGCTATCCTGAAGAAAGATATCGTCAGTCAATGGGATCCCGTCAAAATAACCTAATTGATGAAGAGCGCCCAGATCGATGGCAGTATCGCCAATTCGAGTACCAATGGTAATGATATCGTCCCGGGTTAAAAAGACCCCAAAAGGGATGTTCTGTATTGGAAAATCAGAGTTCTTTCCCACGTGAAGCCACGACGTGCGATCGGGGTTATTTGCTGATATAGACATAGTGTTGCTATTAATTTGTTTTATATTAAATCTATTCAAACCTACATATTTTTTTTAATTTAAAAACAAAAAAACACTTAAAGTTATGTTGTTTTTAAGGAAACTCCAATTCGATAAAATTCAGATGAATAATTCTTTTTTTGGCCTAGTTAACTATTGTATTTAGTATTTTTGGTGAAATTTGTAAAGAAATTATTAAGAATAAGATTCCTGCCTTTGCGGGAGTGACTAAAAATCTAACTTATGCAACGTGACCAACAAATATTTGAGCTCATAGAAGCTGAAAAAGAGAGACAATTAAACGGTTTAGAGCTTATTGCTTCAGAGAACTTTGTAAGCAACCAGGTGATGGAAGCCGCCGGATCGGTTTTAACCAATAAGTACGCTGAGGGCTATCCTGGAAAGCGTTATTATGGCGGTTGTGAAGTCGTAGATGAAGTGGAGCAAATTGCTGTTGATCGTGCCAAAGCCTTATTTGGAGCGGAATATGCCAATGTGCAACCGCATTCTGGAAGTCAGGCAAATACCGCTGTTTATTCTATGTGTTTAAAACCTGGAGATAAAATTCTTGGCTTTGACCTATCGCATGGTGGGCATTTGACTCACGGATCTCCCGTGAATTTTTCAGGGAAACTTTATGACCCTGTATTCTACGGTGTAGATAAGGCAACGGGGTTGATCGATTATAACCATTTGGAAGATACGGCCAAAAGGGAAAAGCCCAAGTTGATCATTGCCGGTGCCTCAGCCTATTCCCGTGATATGGATTTTAAAGCTTTTAGACAGGTTGCCGATAAAGTTGGTGCTTTGTTGATGGCCGATATTGCCCATCCTGCAGGATTAATAGCCAAAGGCATTTTGAACGATCCAATGCCACATTGCCATATTGTTACTACCACAACACACAAAACATTAAGAGGGCCAAGAGGAGGGATGATCATGATGGGAGAAGATTTTGAAAACCCATACGGAATGAAAACTCCCAAGGGCAATTTAAGAATGATGTCTTCCTTATTGGATTCTGGAGTTTTCCCAGGAAACCAAGGTGGACCTTTGGAGCACATTATTGCCGCTAAGGCCATTGCATTTGGCGAGGCTCTGACCGATGATTTTATGCAATACATGTTGCAGATCAAGAAAAATGCTGCGGCCATGGCACAAGCTTTTGTCGCCAAGGATTACCATATTATTTCGGGAGGAACGGACAACCACATGATGTTGATCGATTTGAGAAATAAAAATCTAACCGGTAAAACTGCTGAAGAAGCGTTGACAAAAGCAGATATTACGGTGAATAAAAACATGGTGCCTTTTGATGATAAATCGCCATTTGTGACTTCAGGTATCCGTATTGGAACTGCAGCAGTGACTACCAGAGGTTTGAAAGAAGCTGATATGTCAACTATTGTTGGTCTGATAGATGAGGTTCTAAGAAACCACGATGATGAGGCCAAATTGGATGCTGTTGCCAAAAAAGTGAATGTGATGATGAAAGGGAAACCTTTGTTCTCGTAGTTAAGATATGCCATTGTCAATCAAGCCTGACAGTCCCGATAGCTATCGGGACTGTCAGGTTTTTTATTCTTCTTCAAAAACGACATGTTGGTAAGCACCCAGATCAGGAGCAGCGGTGCGAGACACACTTAAAATATCCAAAGGCACTGAATTTGAAAATGGATTATTTCCAATGACATTGATCGCTGCGGATTCCTGTCCAATGATCAACTTGTTTTTTGACGCATCCATAAAGTCAGGCTCTTGATTGAATATTACGTTCTCATATAAAGCCATGTTGTCAAAATCATAATTTGGATCAGATCCAAACTTGTTATTGGGGTCGTGAAACCTGATTAGGCAATTGGTGAATTTAAAGTTGAAGGCGGCACCTTCCTCTTCTTCCAAAAGAAACTCCGGATTGTCATTTCCAAAAATAATACAGTTGTTGAAATTGGCTGCAGTCAATGCATTGGTGAGGACAGTGTCGTCTTCCAAAATCAAAAAATTATTGAGATATAATGAGGGGAATTGCCTAAAGCTACTGGACCAATAATTGGCAATGGTACAATGGGTAAAGTTATATGTTCCGCCATAAGTACCAGCAAAAGCAGATTGTCCAGCATTGTTCAACACAACATTTTCTGCGGTAATGGATGTGGCGCGTCCTAAGATTCCAAAATTGCTGGAATTATAGATTTTGGAGTTTTTGATTGTTAATTTCGGAATGGTAGCGGTAGGATTGTTTTCCGCTAAAATTCCGATGGTGGCATTTTTTATCGTTGCAAAATTGATATCATTTGCTTTGCTGCCTTGAAATAACCAAATGGTTCCCCATTGCCCTGGAATGTTATCAAACATGGGTTCCAATCTGTCGCTTTCAAAAATGACCTCGTTTGCCATTGTGGTTTGATCAGGACTGTATTGTCCATTGATCTTTAAGGACGCATTATTGGTTACCAACAAGCCAGAATTCGCATGGAAATGGACACGTGCGCCAGCTTCGATGGTTAAGGTTTTGTTTTCGCCAACAGCTGCATAGCCATAAATAACATAAGGCTTATCTTTTGTAAAGGTCAATTCGGCATCGGTTAAAAACCGGCCTTGAACGTTGGTCTCATCAACATTACCATCACCATCTACATCAAAAGTCAATGTTTCCACAATGCCTTGGGCATCTCGATTGGGATAAATAAAAACAGCATCCTTGACCAAGGTCACTAAATCCACTTTTTGAAAGTTGGATCCGCTGTCAAACTCGATGACATCGGTATATAAAAATTGATTGTTTGCAGTTACGACAGTTTGGATATCAAAAGTGGTCTCAATAAAGATATACATGCTGTCTTTTGCCAAAAGCTCTACATTCTGAAATTCTTTACCTGAAATGCCATCAACATTTAGCCTGTAGTTGGACGCTCGGCCTTGACCTAAGCGCAAGTTTGGGATGGAGATGTCTTTATTGCTGCGGTTATAAACCTTCAAATTGTAGGTGCTTGAACCAATATTGGTAAAGACGGTATCTAAATACACTGTATCCTTTGAAAAGGTTAAGGAGCCATCACTTGGTTCGAAATCGAAATCCTTGCGGCATGAACTCCAAAAAATCAAGGTAGAAATAGTAAGAATAAAATAAAAGTTTCTTTTCATTATCGCAATCAATTCATATTGAGATTCAAAAATATGACTTTTGGAATTATGAATCCATAACAACCACTTATTTAATTCCCAAGAGTGGTTTTTAACCTTTTCTCAAGTTTAATACCATGAAACTTTGCTTCAATATTGCAATAGGGTTAAAGGTTAAGCCCCTTTCTTCCAATTGCTGTCGGATTCATTGCAGTTACTTTAGTTTTTATAAATGTTTTAGACACGAACATGACCGTCCGATCAGGCGGTTACGCGAATGGTTATTTGCATTCACATATTCTTTGCCAACTCTTTCACGCGCAGACTTTCAGTCTGGCATCACAAAACTAGGGATTTCCAACCTTTAGTGGTTTATTTGGAATTTGCCTGCCCGTCGGCAGATAGGGAATTTGATTTTGTTTTTGGAATTTAAATACCTCGTGTGCTTGCCTGCCCGTGCCAAGTGGACGGACTCTCAAGGTTCTTGATTCATTGTTTTTGACTTTCCTTTAAAATCTCTCGAAACTCTTCACTATACTCCAAAAACTTATCAATAAGATAAATTCTATTTTCCGGTCGCAAAAGAGAAGATGATATTTCCTTCGATTCGCAGTAGGCAAAAAAGAGATGTTTATAGTCCTTGGTGATGTTCAAATTCAATACTAAAAACTTGTCATTAAAGAATTTGTCTGTTTTGAACAACGCATCAAAATCATCTGAGGTGATGGTAGTTTCGACGGTTTCAGGTTCTTTTGGCGATTTTCTTTTGAAAAGCTTTATGATACTTTCGCCAATAGCTATGAGATCCAAAGGACCTGTATTTAGTTTTTTATACTTATAACCTTGTTTTTCAATATCATTTTTGAATTGTTGCTGAAGTGTATTTGTTAATTTTTCCTCATCCACTTCTTTTGGAGTGATAGCGCCTTGCACTTCTACCTCGTCCAGTTCGTTCACATTTTTTTTGAGCTCAAATACTTGATTGTCCACCAGGTGCATTTCAGTGACCACAAGTTGTTTGGTATGATGAAATAATGAGCTAAAAATCAGCGTATCATTGATTTGTGCGTAAATTTTAAAATTACCGTTGCCATCAGTCGAAGTAATGCTTTTGGAGGTGACATTCATGATTTTAGCTCCCGAAATAGGGGCTTCGGCGTCATAAAGTGTTCCCGTGATGTTCTGTGAAAGCATCAGTGTGGAACAGAGACAAAAAAGGATGGTAATTTTACTCACTAAGCAAAGAGATTGATTACCATCAAATTAAATCATTATAGTTTTTTAAAAGTGATGTATTAAGAGACTTTAACAATCATTTTAATCTTAATTTAACTAAATAGGGTTCTGATTTCTTCGGTAATTCTGGTAGGTTTCATGTATTCTTGGGAAACAAGACACCATTTGGTTTCAGAAGAGGCCAACAATTTGTCGGTGTTCTCATTATAGATCTCAACCATTCGAATACAGGTGAGACCGCCTGATTCTTTAATGTAAGTTTTAAGTTTGAGCACATCACCCAAAACGGCAGGGTTCTTATATTCAATGGTATGTTTGAGAAGAATCCAGAAATAATCAGAAAGCATACTTTTTGTAGCTTTGGCGTGCCAATGTTGTTCTGCAACATCTTGCACCCATTGCACATACCGCACGTTGTTGACATGGTTGAGGTTGTCTAAGTCATCTTGGGTTACGGTAATGTGTATTTCGAAGCTTTGCATATCTATTATATTGGCTTGTTCTAGGACATTCTATTTGTGATTCTGAACATTTTTTTAAAGGCAGTAGTTACTTGACAAACACTTCCACCTCAAACAATTTGTCCCAATCTTTTCCAGTCACAAAAATAGTCTTAGTTTCCGGATTGTAGGCTATGCCGTTCAATACATCTAAAGTGGGATGTTGCTTGACCAGTTTTTGTAGCGGTGAAAAGTCGATTACACCCTCAACGGCACCGTTTGCAGGATTGATGATCAAAACACCATTGCGTTGGTAAATATTGGCATAGATTTTCCCGTCAATATATTCCAGTTCATTCAAACTGTCAATTTTACCAGTATTGGTGTATATCTGAATATAATCATCCTCAGCAAGTGTAGTTGGGTTGAGTTTCCAAATTTTGTTGGTGCCATCGGTTTTATAGATTACCTTTCCATCATTGCACAAGCCCCATCCTTCTTTGCTTTTTCCATAATTGAAGCTGCCCGTTTTTTCAAATGTATCTATATCATATATAAATCCAATATTTTCTTTCCAAGTGAGTTGGTAAATGTTATTGTTCATTATGGTAAGACCTTCTCCAAAGTATTGATTGCCTAAATTGATGTTTTTAAGAATTTCACCTGTTTTGTAATCCACTTTTCTAAGCTTGGACTTGCCGTATTGTCCAGTACTTTCGTATAAAAAACCATCATGAAATTCCAAGCCTTGAGTGTAAGACGTGATATCATGAGGATATTCATTTAAGATTTTATAACTATAAATTTTTGGCGCAACATTATTTAATATTGTCACGTTTGTTGAGGTCTCTTCAGTGGTTTCACCATAAGTGACTGTTGCCGTGATCGTATGCACACCGAGGGTTAAATCAGTAACATTGAAGATTTCTTCAATCGGGGTTGCGTCAATTTTGTAACTTATATTACTGATAGTCTTGTTTTTTGGGTTTTCTATGGACAATTTTAGGGTTTCACCAAGCGCAACGGTATTGTTCTTGGCGTCAGTTTTGATGTTAAAACTACTTTTTTTACCGTTTGGGGTGTCACCACAAGTAAATATTATAAGGCTTAAAACCGTGATTATAAAAAGCTTAGTTGAAGACATAGAGATGATATATTTTTGGGCAAGTTATTTAAATAAATTCAGTTTATAAAATCATTGCAAAAGTAGTAAAAGATTGTATCTTTGCAGTTGGCAAGTCCTACACAACCAGCTCCTGCTGAATCCTCCAGGGCGGGAACGCAGCAAAGGTAAGTGGTCGTAGCGGTGTGATGTAGGTAGCTTGCCTTTTTTTATTCCTGCGAAAGTAGGAATCTCAAAGTTTATTCTTGCGAAAGCAGGAATCTCAGAGCCCAACTTCTTGACTCCCCATAATTCTCTTTTCAATTTCAAATTCATTTTAACTTTATATTATATCGTATTTTTGAACCATTATACATTTTTAATTTTTCATCGTTAACTCATACTCGAACATGTCTAAAGTTGTATTGATTACGGGAGGTTCATCAGGAATTGGCAAATCCGTTGGTGAATTCTTGACCGAAAAAGGATTCATAGTTTACGGTACGAGCAGGAATCCTAAAACGTATTCAGACAGTAAATTCAATTTGGTTAGACTTGATGTTGCTGATGTTGATTCAATTAGGGAGGCCATTAAGACGGTCATAGCTCAACATGGACGTATAGATGTGCTTATCAATAATGCAGGGGCGGGCATTACAGGGCCCATTGAGGAAATTCCCGATACTGAAATCCAACGTAATTTTGAAACTAATTTCTTCGGTCCCATTCGGGTTATAAAAGCCGTTCTGCCACAAATGAGAGTCCAAAAATCTGGTCTTATCATAAATATCACGTCTATTGCTGGATATATGGGTTTACCATATAGAGGGGTTTACAGTGCGAGTAAAGGTGCCTTGGAACTGCTGACGGAAGCCTTCAGAATGGAGGTCAAGGATTTCAACATTCGGATGACCAATGTTGCTCCTGGCGATTTTGCTACCAATATAGCGGCAGGACGCTATCATGCACCGGTATTAGAGGATTCTCCGTACAAAAAAACTTATGGGAACACTTTAAACCTAATGAATGCCCATGTAAGTGAAGGAAAGGATCCAAAATTAATGGCCAATGCTATCTTTAAAATCATTAACACGAAAAATCCAAGAGTACATTACAAGGTAGGTGAGTTCATGCAAAAGTTTTCCATTGTTTTAAAGCGAATCTTGCCTGATAAGGTCTATGAAAAAATGTTAATGAAGCATTATAATCTATAAGGAAACCTTTGAGGTTGGGATGTTGATATGTTTTCATTAAAATACCGGCTGCATCTTTGTTATTAATCGTAACTTTGCACCACTTTAAAACACAACTTTATACAGATTATTATTTATGAAATTTTTTATTGATACTGCTAATTTAGAGCAAATTAAGGAAGCCCAAGATATGGGTATTTTGGATGGTGTCACTACCAACCCGTCGCTGATGGCCAAGGAAGGCATTACAGGTACTGACAATATCATGAAGCATTATGTCAACATTTGCAATTTGGTAGATGGTGATGTGAGTGCTGAAGTTATTGCTACAGATTTTGAAGGCATGGTAAGAGAGGGAGAAGCTTTGGCTGATCTCCACGAACAGATTGTGGTCAAGTTACCGATGATCAAAGATGGTGTAAAGGCTTGTAAATACTTCAGTGATAAAGGAATTAAAACCAATATGACTTTGGTGTTTTCTGCAGGTCAGGCATTATTGGCCGCAAAAGCTGGTGCAACATATGTGTCGCCTTTTATTGGTCGTTTGGATGATATTTCAACTGACGGACTGAACCTCATAGCCGAAATTAGAATGATTTATGATAATTACGATTTTGATACTGAGATTTTAGCGGCATCAGTACGTCATACCATGCATGTTATTGACTGTGCAAAATTAGGCGCTGATGTCATGACTGGGCCTTTGAGTTCAATTACTGGGTTGTTAAACCATCCATTAACCGATATTGGATTAGAGAAGTTCTTGGCAGATTATAAAAAAGGAAACTAATTGCCTCATACATATTAAAAGTGCAATAAAAAGAAGCCGTCTCAAAACTAATTGAAACGGCTTTTTTTATGCTTTGCTTTTGGACAGCTATTCGATAATGACTGTCAAACTCTCAACTCCAAGATAGGTCAAAAAGAATATGGAGTCTATTCCCTTTTATTCGTTGAGGTCTTTTAATTTGTCCTCAAATTTACTGTGGAACATATTGTAAAAAGTGTCCACTATACGCATGTCCTTATCCACCACAATGATTTTGTAAACCGTGTTGAGCACCAAGGTTTGTTTAGCGTTAAACGGGTCTTTGAACTGGTATTCGCTGTCAACAGGAAACTTAAATTCATCTAAGGTTCGTTTCCAATATTTCTTATCGTTATCATTGATATTTATCGCAATAAAATTGATATTGGGATATTTCTTCTTTAAATCTCGTATTTTATAATGACTGTTTTTGTAATGTATTTTCAAGTTTGAAGACCAAAAATAAATGACGGTTGGTTGTGTGATCAAATCACTGAATGTGTGAAGCTCGTTATTATAATTGACCAATTTTACATCAGGAATAACCATTCCTGGCTTCAATTGGTTAATGGCGCTGTACAGTCTTTCTATATAAACTTTATCGTCTTCATTAGTGGTCTTTTGAAGATAGGAAGCAATGATTTGTTTCACCGCACTGGTATCTTCGCACATTGAAATAAAATCACGTGCCGTATTTTTCAATAATTTATTTTTAATGGTATCATTAGTGATCCGCTCGTTCATTAAGTTTAGCTTTTCTAAATTATAAACTACTGAATTTCTGTTGAAGACGGCATCTTCAGGAGCGTTGGCATAAAACTCAGCCAATGCCATGTTGTTGAAGTGAGAGTACAAAAATCGATTGTATATAAAAAAATCGCCCAACGAACCTATATTATAATCGATATCCTTTCTATAATCATAGAAACCTGGAGGTAAATTCTTGTAGTCTTTAAGATTTTTATAGCCATAATAGGCAAATGGATACATTTCCTTGGCGCTATAGTAGCTATAATTGACGCTTGTTTCGGCAACTTTATCAAAAAGAGGAGATAATTTTCTTTTCTCTGAGAACTCAGCGAGTCCATTTAATCGCTCCGTTCGCGAAGAATCAATATAATTTTCAAATTTCTCAGGTTCCATTTGAGAGATATTGATAAAATTGGCTTGATCTGCTTCATTTTCGAGGAAAATTTTGATCAAAAAATTATTCTTTCTTGCTCCATCACCTGTGAAGACCAAAGATTCATCAAAATCAATAGTGTTCAATCGTAACATCACACTATCTTTTGGTTCTAAAAGCACCATTTGATATTGGCCACCGTGAATAAAAGTGTAGAGACCTGATTTTAAAGGGTTTAGTTTGGTAAAAAATCGATTGTCCTTATTTAGGAAAAGAGTGTCAGAGTTTTCCACTTGAGAATTTGGAGAGAATAACAAGACATAATCATTGGTTGGATTGATAATCTCACCTCCAAAATAAGCAGATCTATCAGCCTCATTAGCATCTTTTTTGCAACTGAAAAGTGTTGACAAAAGTATCAATGAAATCGTATAAATTCTCATAAACTAAGGGATTACTGGAGCTGGTTGGAATATAAACAAAAATAAAACTTGTTTGTGCATCAAGCTGTTAAGGCGCTGTTAAATGTTTAGTCATCTATGGGTTTCAATGTCGTATATGCACCATGGACACTGGTGTTTTAATAAAACCTGAGGACCTAACAGACCATTTAAATATAGGTGTTTAAGTTTCATAAAATGATAGGTTTTATCTACTTTTGCAGCAAATTTAATTCACATAAAATGTTATCAGTTTCTAATCTTTCGGTTCAATTTGGCAAACGTGTCCTATTCGATGAAGTAAATGTCAGCTTTAATCAAGGCAATTGCTACGGTATTATAGGTGCGAATGGCGCTGGAAAGTCGACGTTCCTGAAAATCTTGGCAGGAAAAATGGATCCTACTTCTGGTCATGTCCATTTGGAACCTGGAAAACGAATGTCGGTTTTAGAACAGGATCATAACTTGTATGATGAGCATACGGTTTTGGAAACTATCATCATGGGAAATAAGCCATTATATAGTTTAAAATCCCAAATTGATGCCCTTTATGCTGACTACACAGATGAAAACGCAGATAAAATAGGTGAGCTTCAAGTTCAGTTTGAAGAAATGAACGGATGGAATGCTGATAGTGATGCTGCGGCAATGTTATCAAATTTGGGCATTAAGGAGGAATTTCATTATACCCTAATGAAAGACTTGGATGGAAAACAAAAGGTGCGTGTTTTGTTGGCTCAGGCTTTATTCGGCAATCCTGACGTGTTGATTATGGATGAGCCTACCAACGACTTGGATTACGAAACCATCTCTTGGTTGGAGAACTTTTTGGCAAATTATGAGAATTGTGTGATTGTAGTATCCCACGATAGACACTTTTTAGATTCTGTTTGTACCCATATTTCTGATATTGATTTTGGCAAGATCAACCATTATTCGGGGAACTATACATTTTGGTATGAATCTTCCCAGTTGGCGGCAAGACAACGTTCGCAGCAAAACAAAAAGGCTGAAGATAAAAAGAAGGAACTTGAGGAATTTATACGTCGTTTTTCTGCAAACGTTGCAAAATCCAAGCAAGCCACAAGTAGAAAAAAGATGATCGAGAAATTGAACATATCCGATATCAAACCTTCAAGTCGTCGGTATCCGGCAATTATATTTGAACGTGATAGAGAGGCTGGCGACCAAATTTTGAATGTTAACGGACTTGCGGCATCATTGGATGGAGAAGTATTGTTCCAAAATGTGGACATCAATCTGGCAAAGGGAGATAAAGTAGTGGTGTATTCGAAAGATTCACGGGCTACAACAGCATTTTATCAGATTCTCAATGGCAAGATAAAAGCTGATAAGGGGACCTATAGTTGGGGAATTACAACCACACAATCCTATTTACCCTTAGATAATAGTGAGTTTTTTGACAATAAATTAACGCTTGTAGATTGGTTGCGCCAATGGGCAACTACGGAAGAAGAGCGCGAGGAAGTTTACATTAGAGGATTTTTGGGAAAAATGATTTTTAGTGGCGAAGAGGCATTAAAAACAGCAGATGTGCTTTCTGGTGGAGAGAAAGTACGATGTATGCTCAGTAGAATGATGATGATGAGGGCCAACGTTTTAATGTTGGATGAGCCAACTAACCATTTGGACCTCGAAAGTATTACAGCGTTCAATAACTCTCTCTCAAATTTTAAGGGCACTGTCTTATTTACGACCCATGATCACGAGTTTGCACAAACTGTTGGAAATCGAATCATTGAGCTTACTCCTAATGGTGTGATTGACCGTTACATGACCTTTGATGAGTATATGGACGACAAGAAAATTAAAGAGCATAGAGATAAAATGTATGCAGTAAATGCATAAATGGACCACAATAAGAAAAACCCTGAATCACTTCAGGGTTTTTCTATATTTCCAATTCAGCTTTTACGGCTTCTACGATGGGAATCGCATGATCTAATTCTTCTTTAGATACATAAAGTTCTTGAAACCCTTGAAAAGAAGAGCCAAAACCTGCCATCCTTGCAGATTCAGATTCATCCTTCACAATGGCGGTGATGCCAACACTGTCTAATCGGTCCACCACCAATTGAACTATAATGAAGGTCCCTGAGAAAATTCTCACATATTCATTGTCTATCATAATTTCTAATATTAGCAATTAAGATACAAAAAAAAACATCATAAACGACCTCTTCGATGAAGGTGTTTTTAAATGAATGTGGGCTTAAATTTAGATAATGGGAAACGGGCAGTAAGCCCAATTGGGTAGGGCGCCAAGACCATCATTGTCACATGCAACCAACTTGTATATTCGAATTCTTAAGGAGAAGATGATCGATAAAGTTAAAAAGAAATGGTTATAGTATAAAAAACCACTTCAATTGAAGTGGCTTTAAATGTCAACATTTTATTACTGTTTGATTAATTTTTTAATCAATGTGGTATCAGGTCCAAATAAATTCACGAAATACATCCCATTTGGTAAATAGGATACGTCGATCTGACCCGATAGTTCAGATGTTCTCAAAACCAACTTTCCATTGACATCATAGATTTTGAGGTGTTGGATTTTATCCTTCCATCCAATGATCGAGAGATGTGTATGGGCAGGGTTTGGAGCCAACTGAATTTCATTTGATAGTTGGTTGTCTATTATCGACAAGACGGTGTCTTGGACATCACCTGTAAGAACTGTATTGGAAGTGGTTAAATTTCCGTCACAACCACCTTCAGAAATGATTATGTTTTCAACCCAAGTTCCTAATGTTAAGCTAGGTGGGTTGGGCGTAGATGCGCTAGTGTTAGTAAACATTAAATAAGGGTCAACAAAATCGCCATTACCACTGTCAGCGATAAATTCCCAACGGTTATTACTATCGTTCCAGGATAATCTAAATTCGCATGACCCTAAAGCGCCACAACTATTATCACCAATTATAGGTGTTGTTTCAAAGATGTGCCTACCGGTTTCGTCTGTGCCAACATTATTAAATGTGTAATCTTGATCTTCAAATAATGGATGACAACCATTAAAAGTTATTTGAGAAAACCCAAGGTAGGAGAGTAGCAAAAAAGGTAGTACTATGTATTTTTTATTCATATGATGAGGCTTTTAATTAACATTCAAGTTGCAGATTAGTTTCGAGAAGGATAAATTCCTTCTAATGCAATAATAAAAGTTACTGTTAGATACGGTTGCATATTGTTTACAGGCTGATTATTCCCAGTATTGCCTATCATATTGGAATTCATCGTGGTGGTTGTGCCATCCCCAATATACTCTTTGTCCAATAGTTTTGTGTTTGCGGGATAATTATTTGTTGGAGAAGGACTATCTCCTTCCAGATCCACAGCATTTACGGCATGATTATGTGCTGGTAAATTAGCGACCGTAAGACTGTTTGTGACTGTACCTCCTTTTTCACCTTGTGTATAGGTTGGTAATCCTGGTCCATTACCATGAAACATTGGAACGCGGCCTCTTAAATCTGGAAGCGCGAACGTGGTGCGACCATCTCCACCATACATCGTGCCTAATAAGGAAAACAAAGCGGTGTTTTGTGAGATTGGCAATAATTGCCCTTCACATTTCGCCCAACCTCTTGGGGCAAAATTTCCTGCAAACATTCTTATTTCTCCTAAAAACGGTTCTTGTGCGTTGGTGGTGTTACTAAAGCTTAAGCATAGCAATAGACATAAAATTGTAATTGTTCTGTTCATAATATTTGGTTTTTGTATTTATAGCGAACAATTTAAGTTATAAAAATAAAAAAAGAGTACTAAACAGCACTCTTTTTTCTATATCTAACTATTATTTTTTATTTGTTTAATTGTCTATCGAGCCCATTACACGAGACATAAAACTATTGAGTGCTTCCTTGTTGGGAGTACCCTCTTTGATCATTTTATTCACCTCCAATGCTCCATACATATTAGATAGGAGTTCTCCAATAACATCTAATTCTTCATCTTTTAAGGAAGGTACCTCAGTAAGACTTTCCAATGTTTCAATGGTTTCTATAACAAAATCTTCGTCATTGTCCTCAATAAATTGAGTAAGGTGTCTAATTACTGGTAACTTCATTGACTAATTCTTTTAAAACTTCATATTTGTTGGTTTGAACTTGGTTGACGAAAGTTCCATCCTTGAAAATGGCAAAAGTTGGTAAGTTATCTACCGTGGCTAGCTTTCTTGACTCTGGAAACTTTTCCGCATCAGCCATGACGAAGGTCATATTATCATTTTCCGTCGCCAATTTTTTAAATTTAGGTTTCATAATTCTACAATTACCACACCAACTTGCCGAATATTGAACAACTACGGTCTCATTATCTGATACGAGTTGTTTTAAATTATCTTGATCTAATTCTTTTACCATGATTTTAAATTTTATAATTAATGAAACTTCCTGTCCATCGACAGGAAGTTCGGTTCCTTGTCAATTCTAACTACAATTGACTGTAATCTGTTTTATAAATGTTGTCTCTTGGACACCCCCTTAATTTGAAAGGGTTTTCAAGTATTCAGCAGTAGCTTTAGGTGTCGCTTGCATAGCGTCTTTACCTTCTTCCCAGTTTGCTGGACATACTTCACCTTTTTCTTGGACGTGCGTGTATGCATCAATCAATCGAAGATATTCCTTGACGTTTCTTCCTAAGGGCATATGATTGATACTTTCATGAACAACCGTTCCTTCCTCATCAATGATATAGGTTGCCCTGTAAGTTACATTGTCACCCTCAACAGTAACAACACCAGTATCTTCATTATAAGTTTCATTAGTAATATCGAGAATACCTAAGGTAGATGCTAGATTTCTGTTAGAGTCAGCTAAAATTGGGTAGGTCACCCCTTCAATTCCACCGTTGTCTTTTGATGTGTTTAACCATGCGAAGTGAACTTCGGCAGTATCACAAGAAGCGCCAATAACGATTGTATTGCGTTTTTCAAATTCGGCTAAATCAGCCTGGAATGCATGCAATTCCGTTGGACAAACAAAAGTGAAATCTTTTGGATACCAGAATAAAAGTACTTTTTTATTGTTTTTTGTTGCTTCTTCTAAAACGTTTAGGCCGAAAGTATCGCCCATTTCATTCATTGCGTTTACAGTTAAATTTGGAAATTTTTTTCCTACAAATGCCATAGTCTATAATTTAAGATTAATATTATTTTTCAATTACAAAACTATAGAATAGTTAGGGCATTAACTATAGCTGTTGATTATATTAAATTATATTACCATAAATTTTATGAATAACTACTTGCGAGTGGGGAATAGATTAAAAATGGTTTGGAATTTCAATTTTTAAAACTGATCATACCGTTAGAAAAGCCATAGGGCAAACAAAACTATGGGTTTACAGTAGAAAGTTGTCTGATTTTTATTCGGAATGCCGCAAACAATAAGGTCATAAATGGACTTAACCAATTAAATACAGCATAGCCAGCGTAATGAAAGGTGTCAACACCCAAAACGCCACTGTGATACGCCCCACAGGTATTCCAAGGTACCAAAACTGAGGTAACCGTACCACTGTCTTCAAGGGTTCTAGAAAGATTTTCAGGGGCCAATCCTTTGTCTTTATAGGCTTGTGCATACATTTTACCAGGGACGACAATGGCCAAATACTGGTCACTTGCGGTAAGATTGAGTGCTAAACAACTGGCCACTGTACTTGCAAAAAGGCCGAATGTGGTGTGGAATAATTTTAAAAGAGCCTTGCTAATTGCGGCGAGAGCGCCAATGGCATCCATAATACCCCCAAATACCATCGCACAGAGAATCAGCCAAACAGTGTTTAGCATGCTCGACATGCCACCAGATGTGAAGAGGCCCTTCAAGGCTTCATTTTCTGTCGGAATTGCAGTATCAATAGTAATGGCATCCATGAGGCCTTTATAACCTGTTGTAAAATTTAAAGAAGTACCGCCGCCAACGGCCGCAACTATATTTGGTTGAAATAGCAGCGCGGCTAGTCCGCCCAATAGTGTTCCTGCCAAAAGAGCTACCAATGGAGGTGTTTTTTTTATGATTAAAATAATGACTACGGCAGGAACCAAAAATAGCCAGGGGCTTACATTTATTGCCGAATTGAGTGCCGTTAATATTCCTTCGGTATTCGCTGACCCGGTAGTATCAATATTTAAACCGATTACAACAAAGACTATTAAAGTTATGACTAATGTAGGTATTGTGGTATAGAGCATATATCTGATGTGCGTAAACAGATCTGTTCCAGCCATGGCTGGAGCTAGGTTAGTGGTATCGCTCATTGGTGAGATTTTATCCCCAAAATATGCTCCGGAAAGGATTGCGCCAGCTGTCATGCCAAGTGAAACATCTAAAGCTTGGGCAATGCCAATAAGTGCGATGCCGACAGTTGCTGATGTGGTCCAACTACTTCCTGTAGCAACAGAAATGATGGCGCAAATGATTACGCAAGCAGCCAAAAATATAGTTGGGTTCAAGACTTGGAGTCCGTAGTAGATCATCGTTGGAATAATGCCACTGATCAGCCATGTACCCGCAAGAGCTCCTACCATGAGAAGAATGATAATAGCGGTTGCTGTAGACTTAATGTTTTCAGAGACCTCTTCTAACATTTGTTCGAAGGTAACTTTATTAAAGATACCAACAATTGCTGCAACGGCACCTCCCAATAATAATACAAATTGATTAGAGCCACTCAAAGCATCTCCGCCATACATGTATACGTTATAAGCCAACATAGCCACCAGAGCAAAGACAGGAATTAAAGCCTCCCAGATATTTAGTTCTTTGTTTTCAACGATGGAATCATTCTGAGGGTCACTTGGTTTGATGTCTTGGCTCTGCATAAGGAAGATGTCGGTTAAATGTTATAGTACGTAATGTTACGATTTTCGACAAACCTATGCAAATCAATTTGGATGGCTGATTTATATGGTTAGGTGATAGCGAATCGAAAGGGTTTGTTTTTCAATTACATATCTCTCATGTCACTACTGCGCAGATTGGCCTTCCTGTTCTGACTGTAACACTCATTTTTTGGGCCTCTCTGATATTTCGCGATCATTAGTTTGAACGAAATTCTGTTTTTGGAATGTATCATATGACGCTTTTAAGTAACAGTGGCTTCCCTTTATTCCAAAATCTTCAGTTCCTTCATACATTCCTTCATCATGGCATAAGTTCTTTCAATATCGGCATCCAATCCAATCGAAAAACGGATCAAGCCATCACTAAGGCCCATCGCTTTTTGTTCATTCTCAGGAATTTCAGAAGAGGTCGAGCTTCCAGGAGCAGAGAATAAAGTCTTATAAAATCCAAGACTTACCGCAAGATAGCCCAGGTTTCGCTTCTGCATCAATTCCATTAATGCGTTTGCCTTATCCAACGAGCCCACGTCAAGAGTGAACATGCCTCCAAAGCCGTATTTTTTATTCATCATAGTTTTGAATAAGTCGTGGGATGGATGTGATGCCAAGCCAGGGTATACCGTTTTCAAACCGTCTTTTTCAAGATTTTCTGCCAAAAACATGCCATTCAGGCTGTGTTGTTGCATTCGGATGTGTAGCGTCCTTATATTTTTCAAAATAGAGGCAGCTCTTAAACTGTCCATGGTGGGCCCCAATAACATGCAGGCACCATCATTAACATTCCTAAGATCATCGATAAACTCTTGGGTGCCACAAATCACACCTCCAACTGAGTCACTGGAGCCGTTGATGAATTTGGTCAAGCTATGGATGACGACATCCGCTCCCAACTGCGCTGGTGAAATGGACAAAGGAGAAAAGGTATTGTCAACCACGAGTTTTAAATTGTGTTTTTTAGCCAATTTTGCCAATCCGGCAATGTCAGCAACCTCCAATAACGGATTGCTTACCGATTCGCAATACAGCACTTTTGTTTTTGGTGTGATGGCTGCTTCAACCATATCTAATTTTGTGATGTCAACAAATGAGGTCTCTATGTTGAAACGAGGTGTGAAATTCTTTAAAAACGCGTAGGTGCCACCATAGATCGTGCGACTTGAAACAATATGGTCGCCCGCACCACAAAGCTGCATTAAAACGGACGTAATGGCACCCATACCAGAAGCCGTTACATTAGCTGTTTGGGTACCTTCCATCGCAGCTAGGGCTTGACCTAAATAAAGATTGGAGGGTGTAGAGTGACGTGAATATAAATAGCAACCATCAGCATTACCCTCAAAGGTGTCAAACATGGTCTTTGCGGAAAGGAATGTGTAGGTTGAAGAGTCGGAAATTGAAGGGTTAACCCCTCCAAATTCCCCAAAGTATTGTAAATCTTGTATGTTATTTGCCGGTTTAAATGCCATTATATGATTTTTTTTAAAGTTTTAATAGATTCAAATATCTTCAATTTTAGAAGATTTATCAATATTTATTATGATATTTAGATTTTCTATCTAAATAATTCTTGTTTGGTAGATTTTTATAAATCGTTTTATACATTTGTTTTATTTCAACTGAAAAATTTTCTTTTATGAATTTTGATGCCATTGATAAAAAACTTCTCAAGCTTCTACAGACCAATAGCAAGCGGACCAATAAAGAGCTCTCCAATATACTTAACCTGTCAGTAACAGCGGTATATGAACGCATTAGAAAACTGGAAAAGGAAGGTGTTATTTCAAATTACGTGGCTTTAGTTCAAAAAGAAAAAGCGAACAAAAATTTTGTGGCATTTTGCCACGTCAAACTTGTTCAACACACTCAAGATTATATCATTAAGTTTGAAAAAGAGGTTGCAAATCTTGCAGAAGTGATGGAATGTCACCATATTAGTGGTGATTATGATTATCTCTTAAAGGTCATTGTTTCAGATATGGAAGACTTTAGAGAGTTTATGGTCAGCAAGTTAACATCCATCAACCATATTGGTAGTACACACAGTATGTTTGTGATCAATGAGGTCAAACATACTACTGCAATAACTATTTGATTCAAATGCATTCAGTTACCTACAAGCTCACTGAATTTTTCTTGATTTTTATAATCTTGCCTGTAAGTTTTGCCTTAAATTATCCGTTTATAATCAAAGCATTCCTTGCGGTTATTGGATTTGCATATGTGATTTATATCTTATTAAAGGTGGAGGGTAACAAATTCAGAATTGCTCCAAATCTACAATGGAAATTATTTTGGAAGCATGTATTTTTTAAACTGTTGATTATTGCTTTTCTAACGGTTGGATACATGTTGCTCACCGCTAAATCAGATCTGTTTCATGTGCTTTATCGAAAGCCCGATCTTTGGGTTCTCTTTTTGTTTGCCTATGCTATGTTCTCAGTTTATCCCCAAGAATTAATTTACCGCACCTTATATTTTCAACGGTATGCTTGTCTTTTTAAAAGCAAGTCACTTTTTATTTTTGTCAATGCCATAGTGTTTTCGTTGGCACATTTGTTTTACAGAAATTCTTTGGTCATCTTAATGACTTTTTTGGGAGGCATTCTATTCGCTCTGACTTATTACAAAACGAAATCAACACTTTTAGTCTCTATTGAGCATGCCATATATGGATGTTGGCTGTTTACGGTCGGAATGGGGCAAATGCTTGGATTTCCTGATTGAGTGTTACGGTTTAAAACTTAAAATTCAAGATTGATAAAATCGCGGGTCGTAATTCGGAAAAGGTCAATCAAAATCGTATTTTTGTACTCAATTTTAACAAACATCAAAAAACAATTTTATGAATTCATATGATGTAGCCATTATCGGCTCTGGCCCTGGAGGATATGTAGCAGCAATCCGTTGTGCACAATTAGGCATGAAAACTGCAATTATAGAAAAATATGCGACTCTTGGTGGCACCTGCCTTAACGTTGGTTGTATTCCCAGTAAAGCCCTATTAGATTCTTCTCATCATTATGAAGATGCCGTTAAGCATTTTGAAGAACATGGTATTGATATTCCTGGCGATATAAAAGTAAACCTCGAACAAATGATTTCCCGCAAACAAGCGGTGGTTGATCAAACCACTGGCGGCATCGATTTCTTGATGAAGAAAAACAAAATTGATGTTTATCAAGGTTTGGGATCTTTTAAGGATGCAACCCATATTGTTATTAAAGGAGAAAAAACGGAAGAGATTGAAGCGAAGCACACTATTATTGCCACAGGCAGTAAGCCATCCAATCTGCCTTTTGTTGATCTGGATAAGGAGCGCATCGTAACCTCTACCGAAGCATTGAAGCTTAAAGAAATTCCAAAGCATTTGATTGTCATTGGAGGCGGCGCAATTGGCTTAGAACTTGGACAAGTATATAGAAGATTGGGTGCGGAGGTTACTGTCATTGAGTACATGGATCGTATTATCCCTACTATGGATGCTGGATTGTCAAGAGAGTTGAATAAGGTATTAAAGAAAGCCAAATTCAGTATCAATGTATCGCACAAGGTAAAATCTGTTGAACGCAAAGGTGATGAGGTTATTGTAAAGGCAGATAATAAAAAGGGAGAGGAAGTTGAGTTTACGGGCGATTATTGCCTGGTTTCAGTAGGTCGTCGTCCTTATACGGATGGATTGAATGCTGAAGCAGCAGGTGTCAAACTGACGGATAGAGGTCAAGTTGAAGTCAATGAGCATTTACAAACCAACGTTAAAAATATTTATGCTATTGGCGACGTAGTAAAAGGAGCGATGCTCGCGCACAAAGCTGAGGAGGAAGGCGTTTTTGTAGCGGAAACCTTGGCTGGACAAAAGCCACATATCAACTATAATTTAATTCCTGGTGTGGTTTATACTTGGCCAGAAGTGGCCGCTGTTGGAAAAACAGAAGAAGAATTAAAAGAGGCGGGAGTGGAATATAAAGTAGGACAGTTTCCAATGCGCGCTTTGGGTAGAAGTAGAGCAAGTATGGACTTGGACGGGTTTGTTAAGGTCCTTGCTGATAAAGAAACCGATGAAATTCTTGGAGTTCATATGATTGGAGCCCGTGCGGCCGATATGATTGCTGAGGCTGTTGTTGGGATGGAATTTAGAGCGTCTGCCGAAGATATTTCACGTATTTCCCATGCACATCCAACTTATACAGAAGCACTTAAAGAGGCTGCATTGGCTGCTACTGATGATAGGGCATTACATATTTAAGTATAGGATAACCAAATGGATGATAAAGAGAAAGCGAATGCAGATGCATTCGTTTTTTTTATTTATACTTCTTGAAGTAAATCTATAATCCGAAGTTTTTTAGTGTAATCAGTTTCATTGACGTCTCTGATCAGGCAATAGGCGTTTACTGCTCTTTCTTTTACCTTTTTGAAGAGCTCTTTCGTGGTACAAGGACCATATTCCTTAGAATGTTGAATATAGTAGAATTCATGCTCCGCGATAAGTTCTGATGCTTTTTTTAGGTACTTTTCTTTCAGATATTTTTGAACGTCGTCTTTATTGTTTATTGAAGCCTTATAATTGGTGGCATTTATAAAAAAAGAATAATCCTCTGATGCCTTCTGGTTCAAGACCAGTACATCCTTATCTTTATAAAACGCCTTGATCAACACAATCCCATCTTCAGTGGTAATGGACAGGAAATTGGAATTTATAAAACTCCATCTTGTTTTCGTGACTTTATCATTCTCAGAAATGACCAATTCATTATTTGGTTTAAAAACGTACATTGCCTTGGCATCTTCAATGCCATTGATCAAAACCCATTCCTGGTTGATAAACTGATTGTCGTGATGCAATGTGTAATCAAAAGGCTCTAAGTTTGGGACAATATTATATAAATAATTTCTCAAGGCGATAAATTGAAAAGGTTAACTAAATCATCTAAATCTTATTTAATTTTATTAAAGCTACATTTTATTTTTCAAATCCCATCATTTGAACGATTTAGGGAAGTTTTTTTAGATGAAATGTAAATATCAAGTTGTTTGACATACTCAAAAGTCGTTTTGGGAAATGAAAAAGGGCGAAACTGAATGGTTCCGCCCTTTGCGATGAATAAGATGATAGTGCTTGAACGACATGGCTTCCAAAACCTCAAACAGGTTCAAACTGCCGGTCTGTTGCCTGGATCGTAAATTAATTATTGGGACACTTTGTCAACGACAATTCGATCTTCTCGATTAGCCAGTTTCCATGCGGTGTAAAACACTAATTTTGCTCTGTTTTCCAACAAATCATATTCAATTTTGTCTGGTGTGTCGGTTGGTCTATGGTAGTCATCATGCGTACCGTTAAAGTAGAATATAACCGGAATATTGTTCTTTGCAAAATTGTAATGATCTGATCTGAAATAAAAACGGTTTGGGTCGTTATCATCATTGAAAGTATAATCCAAAGTGATGTTTGTGTATTTATTATTGGCTTCCTCAGAAATGTTGTGAAGGTCTGTACTCAATTTGTCAGAACCAATTAAATACACATAATTTCTATCACCTTCACGTTTAGGATCCGTTCTTCCAATCATATCGATGTTAAGATTGGCAACGGTGTTTTCCAATGGGAAAACAGGATCCACATCGGTATAATAACTTGAGCCTAAAAGTCCTTTTTCTTCTCCCGTAACGTGTAAGAACAGGATAGACCGCTTTGGTCCATGGCCCGCATTTTGGGCTAGCTTGAACGCTTCTGCGATTTCCAAAAGAGCTACGGTTCCTGAGCCATCATCATCTGCACCGTTGTATATTTCGCCATCTTTAATGCCTTCGTGATCTAAATGAGCAGAAAGCACTATAACTTCGTCTGGTTTTTCAGATCCCTTTATAAATGCCAATACATTTTCAGAATTCACATCTTCAGAATGGCTGGTCACTTTAATTTCTAAATTGGTTGCAATGTTCTTTGACGTTTTATTTGTTTCAATATCATTTAAGAGTGCCTTTCCTAACTTGTCACTGATTAAAATCTGAATCATTGCATCTTGCTTGTCTTTTAGGGCAATACGACCATCACGACCAGATCTTGCAGCAGCCTGCATAAAGTTAGAGACCATCTTTAAGTATGCTTCATCCATCACCAATAAAACCTTGGCCCCTTTGGTTTTGGCCACTTCTCTTTTTGATGAAAGTGCCTGTCTTCCTACTGACCATTTTGTATCTTCCTTGGAACCAGTAGTCACATAAGTGCCATCTTCATTTTTAGGTTCCCCCGATTTGATCAAAACAATTTTATCTTTTACATCCAAACCTGTATAACTTGAATAGTTTTCAGATTCAATCCCATAGCCAGCATATACAATATCAGACGCGGTTATGGTCTGGGAGGAAGCGGCACCGGCAGTCACAAAATCAGCATAGTTTTCAAATTTGACGCCGTTGACTGTGATATCAGTTTCTGGAGACTTTTGATTGATCAAAGGCACCTCCTGAAAGTAATCACCTTCCGAGATAGGTGAAGGAATTCCTAGCGCAACGTATTGTTCCTTTAGAAATTCGACCGCCATTTTTTGACCTTTTGAACCCGTATCACGACCTTCAAATTCATCTGAAGCAAAGGTGTATAATAATTCCTTTAGCTCATCAGAAGTAATGGTATTGCCATATACCGTAGGATCAACTGAAACAATTGTTTCGGTCTTTATGACCTGTTGTTGGCTTGTTCCGCAAGCAAAAAGGCTCAGTGCAATACTTGCAATAATAAATGACTTTTTCATTAAAATGTAGATTATATGTAAGTGAAATGCGATAATACGAAAATCGCAAGAATTTAAGTTTTAATCCTCAATTCATTTAACAAACTTTAACAATGTGCCATGGGATTATTTTTGAATTTGAAGAGATGTTGCCAGTATGGTTTTTTAGGCACTTATTTTTATTAGATCTGATCTCAATTATTTTTTGATTTTATCGACTTCAAGTCGTTCATCGCAATTGGCAAGATACCATGCGGTTGAAAAAATAAGTTGTGTTCGCTTTTGCAATAATGGATAGTTGATTTTGTCTGGCGTATCTGAAGGCTGGTGGTAATCTTCGTGTTCACCATTAAAATAAAATATGACCGGAATATTTCTATGGGCAAAATTATAATGGTCCGATCGGTAATAATAACGGTTGGAGTCATCTTCAGCATTATATTTGTAGTCCAATATTAACTTTGAGAATTGGTTGTTTGCTGCTTCAGATATATAGTGCAGTTTTGTGCTCAATCTATCCGCACCAATAATATAAATGTAATTTTCTTGTTGCTTTTCTTCATGGATTCGGTCAACACGTCCAATCATGTCAATGTTCAAATTGGCTACAGTGTTATCCAAGGCATAAATGGGGTGTTTTACATAGTAATTGGAGCCTAAAAGCCCAGACTCTTCTGATGTCAAATGCAAAAAAAGAATGCTTCGTTTAGGTCCATATCCATCTTTTTTGGCCAGTGCAAAAGCCTGAGCCATTTCCATAACGGCAGCTGTACCTGAGGCATTGTCATCTGCGCCAAAATAGGTCTTATCCGTGAGGGTACCGAGATGGTCTAAGTGTGCAGAGATTATTATGACTTCTTCAGGATGTTCTGAACCTTCAATATAGGCAACAACATTTTGGGTGCTTGGACTGCTCTTTGAAAAATACGATTTTGGAATTCTTTGATAGTAATTATCAAAACCCAGAGGGGAGGGGATATCATTGTCCACATAAAAGTCCTTGAGGAAATTTGAAGCTCTGTGAAACCCTATTTTACCTGCTTCCCTACCTTCAAAATCTTCTGAAGATAAAGTGTATACATGAGAGCTTAATTCTTGTGGTGTAATGGTACGACTGTATTTTATGATGGTTTCTGGATCCTCAAAAACAATGCTTTCTTTTAGGTTTTCAATTTTTTGGGTGTATCTGATATTCGCACAAGAACCAACAAGTGTTAGTGCAGAGGCGATGAGGAGAGCTTTCATTTATAAAAGATTAATTAGCAGCCAAATAAAACAAAAAAAAAGGGAATATAGAAGTCTTCTCCCTTTTTTATGACGTGTTTCAATGGTTTGTTTTTGTGAATTTATTGGTCTTCCAAGTCCTGAATATCTTGAAAGTCTTCGGTTTCCAGTTCGGTTGTGCCATCATCAATATCCACATTGTCAATATCCAACTGTTCCAAAATTTCTTTCGAATCCTCAATAGAGGCCTCTTCCTTTAATTCCAATTCCTCAAGGTTTCCTACTTCGGCCGTGTTAAAAATCGATTTGTAGGTGGTTAAAACCAACGATATAATCGTCAATAAAAAGATCAATTGCACGGTCTTTTTTGGCATTTGTTTTCGTTTTGAAATATAAAAGGCCGCAAAGCCGAAAATTAAGGCGGATAGGGCAGGTAGATAGGCAAATTGTGACAAAGGGGTCACGGCCATGACCAAAGCTAAAATCGATGCGATAAGTCCTAAAACAATAAAAAGTTGTCTCATAGTTTAATTTTTTAATCCGGTTGCTGATTTAATTTTAAGTTCGCCGTTGCCCACCGGGATTTTAAATTTTGCATATACTGGGACTTTGTTGGCATCAGCTGTAAGGTATAATAGGTTGTCATTTGAACCGCCTTTTAGTATATCCTTGTTGTTAAGGGATAATGCCAGTTTATAGCATTCCTTTTTGCCAATGGCAGTGGCAATGGTCTCCTTGCTTATATATTTAACATTGATAACCATTTCTTCGTTATCAAAAATAACCTTAAAACTTTTAACATCGCCAATCTTGGCTTTATGAAGGTCCAAATTTCGGATATGATAGATGGTTGATACGATATCTTTGGTACCGCTATTAATTTTAAGCGTAGCAGTCTTATCAAAAATTTCACCTTTGTCATTTTTTTTACGCATTAAGCTTTTGACCGAATTGGTTTTATGGCTGAAAGTGTATTGCATGAATTTATAGTAGCTCCCTTCATTGATGTCTCTTTTATATAAATATGGGGTTAAACTCGTTGGACTGACATAACTTTCGTAAAGGTCTCGAATCTTGAAAAAACCATCCCATTTGGAATAGGTGGCTGCTGTACACTTTAAATGTAAAAGTGTCGCATTGGATGTTTTGACCTGGCCAGTTTCCATATTTACTTGTGCAATTTCAGTCATTAATCCAGACATGTTATAAGAGGCTGTAAAGCTTAACTTTTCTCCCACGGCAATGGTATTGTTTTGCGCAAATAACACTGGGCTGAAATTCAAAACTATAATAAAAAGCAATTGTTTCATGTCTAAAAATTAGATGCTAAAGATATTTATATAATCATAAATAAATCCTGTTTTATTAATAAGGTTTTGAGCGAATTTATGCTATAGCCCAACAGTAATGGGAATTGTTAAATAAATCCCAATGTGGCATACGCATTAAGGTTTAGTGCTTTTGAGATATCCAATGGGAAGTAATAAATGTAATTTTATGGTAGAACTAATAATAACTTTAAAATTTCAATATTATGAACTCAGATCAATTTGAAGGTAAATGGAAACAAATTAAAGGTGAATTTAAAAAGAAATATGGAAAAATCACCAATGATGAATACACCGAAGCCGAAGGAAACTTCGATAAGTTAGCCGGAAAAGTGCAAGAACGCTACGGTAAATCAAAAGAAGAATTAAAAAAGGAAATCGATAATTGGTAGGATGCCATTATTGATTCAAAGAAAAGTTCTCAAGCCTATTGTTTGAGAACTTTTCTATTTTATAGGGTTTTGTGCGGAATTTTTTGGAAGCCGGTTACAATTTGTTGACAATTTTTAGCTTGACGAAATCAGGTTCAAGTGATGGCGGATTTGTTTGACAATGCACTAAAATACCTTATGAAAACATTCCGAATAGGGCATAGCAATCACGATACCTTTTTAGCATGATTATTTAAACCCAATAAATGACCAATATCATAGTTACTGTTTTAGGTATAGTGTATCTTGGTCAATAAAACAAATATCATCATGTACATAACATTAGACCAAAAGGCCAGCAAATCGATTCTTAAAAACGAGTATTTAGGACATTTATCCTATATCTATCAAAATAGACCGTTCGTTGTTCCCATTACTTATTACTACGATGCCGAAAGGAATGTTATCATTTGTTATTCGGCTGAAGGTCACAAAATGAACGCAATGCGTAAAAACAATGAAGTAGCACTAAACATTGTGGATGTTGATCATCTCACCAAGTGGAAATCCGTAATGGTCCATGGTAAATTTGAGCAACTCTTTGGTAGTGACGCAAAGTCTTATCTTCACGTTTTTTCATTGGGAATCAAAACGCTTATTGCCGAGAAGGAATTGATCGAGTTGAGTTTTATCAGTGAGTTTTCAAGTAAGGCCATCAACGAGAACATCCCAATGATTTTCATCATAAAAATTGAAGAAATTACTGGTAAGATGAGAAAGGGCTAAGCTGCGCGGTAATTGTCGTATTCTTGGACAAAATCAGAGATATGCTTTTAAAAATTAAAGTCAACAGATTTATAGATTTTAATTAATTTAAGAGTACAACAGTTTTGTAAAAAAGTAAGATATAAAATTGGTGCAAACTTTATTATAAAAAAAAGGACTTTCAATCGAAGTCCTTTTTTTATGTGTGGTAATTTTAAATCTGAACAGGCTATATCGAATTACTTCATGATCCGCGTCAGATGGAAAAATTTCTTGTAACTCTCAGGGATTGTATTGATATCCAAAAGTGAATTAGGTTCCATATACGGATAGATCTCGTCATAAGTTTTGACATCGTAAAGACCTACTCTTTTACTGATATGGTTCCGGGTCAATTCGCTCGGATCATTTAAACCGGCCGCCGCAACGAGTTCTAAAAAGCTGTGTATTGTCGCCTCATGATATCTTTTGGCTCTAGGCCATTTATCCTCAACTACCAATCCCTTTACCAAGGATGGATTTTGCGTTGCAACGCCTGTTGGACAGGTGTTCAAGTTACATTGCAAAGCTTGGATACATCCTACGGCCAACATCATTGCTCTTGCACTATTGCAGCCGTCCGCACCCAGAGCGATGGCTCTGGCCATATGGAATCCTGTAATGATTTTTCCGGCTACAATAAGTTTGATTTCCTCTCTTAATCCAAAACCTACCAAGGTGTCATGAACAAAAATAAGACCTTCACGAAGCGGCATTCCCATTGAGTTCGAGAATTCTACCGGAGCAGCACCTGTACCACCTTCGCCACCGTCAATAGTGATGAAATCGGGAGTTATACCTGTATAAATCATTGCCTCACAAAAATCCATAAATTCTTGTTTTCTCCCTAAACATAATTTGAATCCAATCGGCTTTCCGTCACTTAAATCTCTAAGGCGCTTGATGAAATGCATAAACTGGATAGGATCTGAAAACGCGGTATGCGAAGGTGGCGAATGAACAGAAATACCAGGTTTTACGTGTCTTATTCGGGCAATCTCTTCGGTATTTTTTGCAGCGGGCAATATACCACCATGGCCTGGTTTTGCTCCTTGTGATAATTTTATCTCAATCATTTTTACCTGAGGCCTCGTCGCATTCTCCCTAAAAGTAACATCATTAAAAGAGCCGTCATCATTGCGACATCCAAAATAGCCTGTTCCAATTTGCCAGATGAGGTCGCCACCATGCTCCAAATGATAATCACTAATTCCTCCTTCACCGGTATTATGGGCAAAATTACCCATTTTGGCACCTTTATTCATGGCTAGGACGGCATTCTTGCTCAAAGAACCAAAACTCATGGCCGAAATATTCAATAAGCTTGAAGAATAAGGTTGTTTGCACTCTTTTCCTCCAATGAGTAATCTTGGAAACTCTCCGATTTCTTTTGGGTTTTGTTTTGCATACATGGAGTGTTCCAGCCATTCGTAACCTGAATGGTATATGTCCATTTGGGTTCCGAAAGGCTCGGTGTCGGTTTGGCCTTTGGCCCGGCGATAAATTAATGATCTTAGGATACGATTCAATGGTCTTCCTTCGGTATCGGTCTCAACAAAATACTGCATGATTTCCGGACGGATGGACTCGAGCATATATCGGGCACGACCAATTAAAGGAAAATTTCTACGGATGGTATGACTCTTTTGAAAGATGTCAAAAACACCCAATATTATTAATGGGAGTATGATAACAAAAGCCCATAAAATTGGGCCCCAAAATAGAGCAATTCCAACGATTGCCACTACTACAATAATCGAAATTAAAATAAATTTTTCGCGAACTTTCATCTCTTAAATGGATTTAAAATGCAAATATACTATTACAAAATTGGATTGCATACTAAATCGAAATAGTTTAAATAAATTTCTGTATTATTTAATTCAATTGACGCAAAAGACTTAAAAAAGTTCCATTATTTTGCTCATTTTTTTAAGTTTTTTATTTGAAATTGGTTACCTTTTGAATGCGATATAGTGGCTTTGTTTGGGTGTTTTAGCCTTACCATAGGATGTCATTATAGTTGTATCTCTAATACCGTCACATATGATTGCTGCCATCACTCTTTTTTTAGTGGTTTCCATTTCAGCCTTGATTACAAAAATCGCTACTATTGCGTTGGTCCATACCGGTCTCTCCACCGATAGTGCGAAATTCCAGTCGCGCTCAGCATATACAGGCGTTGGATTCACCACATCGGAATCTGAAAACATAATGAACCATCCTGTAAGAAGACGAATTATTTTCAATTTGATGATTATTGGTAATGCGGGTATTGTGACGGTCATGTCGTCACTGATATTAACATTTATATTGCCCGAAACCTTGGCGTCAAAACTATACGGCTTGTTGACTGTTGTAGTTGGGATGACTGTGATTTGGTTGGCTATAAGAAGTAAGTGGATTGACATTGCGCTTTCTGCACTCATTACTAGGGTGCTGAAACGTTACACCGATATCGATATTCAGGATTTTGCAGCGATTTTGCATTTAAAGGATGATTTTAAAATTAGTGAGAAGTTGATTGATCACGGTTCTTGGATGGTCAACAAGACCATAAGGGACCTTAATTTAAAACATGAAGGTCTTATCATATTGGGTGTTGATAGACGTGGTACTGGTTACTTAGGGTCACCTAATGGTGATGTCATGATATTGCCGATGGATGTGATAACCGTATATGGTAAATCAGCAGTGATTGTCAGTGTGTTTAAGCGAAAACGGGATTTTAGTGCAGAACTAGAACACAAGGCCTTTGTGAAAAAAGAGGAAGAACGTCTTGAAGCCCAAATACATCCTAAAAAAGATGGATGATAATGCATTAATTTAACAAAACTTTGAGGTAAATCCAATGGTCTGTCCAACCTGGATTATATCTTTGCAGGATGTTAATATGAATCATTTCTTTTGGAACGAAATATGGACTCATATCCAGATTTTGCACCAATAGGACTTGACCCAATCAGTAAAAATCGCCCATAAATTTTATCGTCGTATTGATGACACCAAAACTTTCAAATTCGGTCTTGTACCTCATGAGCTTTTCTGCAGGTCTGGTAGTGGCCAATTTGTATTACAACCAGCCTCTTTTAAACCTTATTTCGGAAACTTTTGGAGCTACTGAAGCTGCGGTGAGCAATGTGGCATTAGCAACACAGCTGGGCTATGCCTTTGGCTTGTTGTTTATTGTACCGTTGGGAGATAAACTCTCTAATCATAAAATTCTTCAATTTGATTTTATCCTTATGATTCTTGCACTTATTGCGGCAGGAATGTCCCAAACACTATTGGCTTTGATAGTCAGCAGTTTTTTTATAGGATTTACATCTGCAATCCCACAATTGTTTATTCCAATGGCAGCTCAAATGTCTGATGAACAGGGGAGGGGCCGTGCCATTGGTATCGTCATGAGCGGATTGTTGATTGGTATTTTGGGCAGTCGCATTATCAGTGGTTTTATTGGTGAAGAGTTTGGTTGGCGGGTCATGTATTACGCGGCCACAGTGTTGATGGCCATCCTGTTTGTCATTTTGAAGTGGAAGCTCCCTAATTTGAAACCAAATTATAATGGAAGCTATGGTGCTTTAATGATGTCTCTTTGGCATTATTTTAAAACAGAACCGTCATTACGTTTAGCGGCTTTAAGAGGGGCATTGGGTTTTGCCGGTTTAAGTGCGTTTTGGACAACTTTGGTTTTTCTTATGGAAGATTCCTTTGGATATGGAAGTGGAGTTACTGGAACCTTTGGAATCTTTGGAATCGTTGGAGCGCTTGGTGCAATAGTGGTTGGTAAATTAAGCGATAAAGTCAGTAAAAACAAAATCATTTTTTATTCTGGGATTTTGTTGGTGATTTCATGGGTCATTTTCTTGATGTCAGCTCAGTCCATTATAGGATTGATATTAGGTGTTGTTTTGGTGGATTTGGGATTACAGGCCTTACACATTACCAATCAGAATATTATTTTCTCGAAAAACCCTGATGCTCGTAACCGGGTCAACACTATATATATGGTCGGATTTTTTATAGGTGGAGCAATAGGTACCACCCTGGGCGCGATAGCTTGGCAACACTTGGGATGGAAGGGGGTAAGTTGGCTCGGCACACTTCTATCGGTTTTAATATTAATTGTACATCTTGCGTACAGTAAAAAACAATACAAAAACTCATGAAAACTACACTTAAATTGCTCGTCGTTTTGATCATATTAAATTTCCAAAATACACTGAATGCACAAGATTGGGAAACTCCAATGATTGAAGGCTATGGTAAAATTGTCCATTATGACGAGGCGCAGAACCAACCCGACCCATCCAAAGAATACAAAATAGTGTTTCATATCAAGGATGGGAAGGAGCGTGAGGGTGTTAACGAAGGTCTTTGGAAAATAGCAAGACTTATTAATCTTATGGGGAGTTATAAGGTGCCTCAAGAGAATTTAAAGATTGTTGCCATTATCAGCGGAACTGCAACACCGTTTGTGTTAACAGACAATGAACATCAAAGGAGAGAACAAAGAACCAACCCAAATCTTGACTTGTTAAGTAAGTTGAAACAACATAACGTAAAAATTTTAGTTTGCGGACAAGCTTTGGGCAAACATAGAATAGACCCAACTAAAGATCTCAACCCTTATATTGAGATGACGACATCGTCTCTCGTGGCGCTGCCCACTTATCAAATGGAAGGCTTTGTGCCTATGTTCTAGCAACTTTGATAAATCATCGTTTCGGAAATTATAACAAAACTTTAATAAATATTAGTTCGCTATGTTATGAACTAAGCGTATCTTTATGAAAAAGTTACAAATGGCCATTTCAGAAGAAAAACTAAAATTGATTGAAGAGATAGGTCTTGGTTTGGAAACAAGATTGCAAATAGCACCGCTTGCCGCTCGAATTTATGCTTTATTGACCTTGTCTTCCTATGAAGGATTGACCTTTGAGGAGATTCGTGAAATTGTGGGCTCCAGTAAAAGCTCGACATCGGTAAATTTGAATGTTTTAATACAATTAAAGCATATTGAATATTATACAAAGAGTGGTGATAGAAAACGTTATTTTAGAATCTCTAAATACTATCAATTGACCACATTAGAAGCAAATCTTCAATCATTGGAGAATGAAATCCATTTGGTTGAGAAAATTAATTCATACAATAAAATACATTTTCCAGAGAAATTCACAAATGAAAAATCCCTGGGGGATATTACGACAGACTATTTGAAAAAGATGCAAGCACTTGTTGCTGTTACCATTGAGAAAATCAAAGCTCATCAAGCTTCCGAAACATGATTAAATATCATTAACGGGATCGCTTTCAAGAGTAAAGTTTAACATTGGTTTATAATTATATAGTTCGTGATGTTATGAACTAACACTAAATTTATAGAAAACTCTTGATGTTAATGGAAATCTTAAAGTGCTGGGTTTTTTGAGGCACAGAGTTTTTCAATGAGGTTAATCAAATAATACTATTTCCTCTTTATTTACAGGAAGTTTGCTTATTGAGTAGTTGGATTTTGCTTAAGAATAATACCAATCAAACTATTCAGAATAAGAACAAGAATCAAAAACATAGAAATTAAATTAAAAACAACATAAACAATGAAAATTAAAATAGCCACAATCGCCCTTATCGCTTTCACTATCATGGGCTGTAATACTGGGAAGAAGACAAATTCAAATTTAGAAACTTCTGAAAATAACACCGACACAGCCGACTCAAAAAGTACAAATCAAGAGATGTCTATTGAAAATACGAAATGGATCATCACTACTTTAGACGGTCGGGACATGTCAGACCGTGAAAAGAATGGTCAGATTATTTATTTCACCTTAAACTCTGAAGACAATAGTGTCAATGGGTTTTCAGGATGTAATAGCTTTATGGGTACTTATACCTTGGAAGAAGGCAATCGGATTTCATTTTTGCAATTGGGGTCTACCCGAATGGCTTGCCCAGACGCCAAAATCAATGAGTCACAAATATTGAGCATTTTTGAAAATGCCGATAATTTCACTATTTCTGATGGTAAGTTGGCGCTTAATAAAGCAAAGAGGGCCCCATTGGCAGAATTTAAAAAAGGAGAAATGGACATTGATCCCATTGTTGGAAAATATTGGAAGTTGAAAACCTTGGAAGGCCAGAATATCACAATGGCAGACAACCAAGAACGTGAGATTTATTTCACATTAAAGTCTCAAGATAACAGAGTGACGGGATTTGCTGGTTGTAACACTATTAATGGAGAATATACTTTGGAAGAAGGCAATCGTATTCGGTTCAAAGGCATGTTGACCACTTTAAAAGCTTGCCCAGATGTTGATGTTGATGAATCAGCATTTCTTAAAGTCTTTGAACTTGCAGACAATTACACCATCGTAGATGATGTGTTGAGTTTAAACGTAGGCAGAAGAGCGCCTTTAGCAGTATTTGAAGCGGTTTATTTTGACTAACCTATTTAAAGGGATAGGACCAAGGAGTTTCGATAAAGTTTTATCGAGTTCAATTTAAAATCATGTAAATTATTAATCAATTTAAAACTTGAAAAATGAAGACAACCTTAAAAAAACTTAAAGACATCAGTTCGGAAAATTGTATTACCATCATCATGAATTCCCATAGGACGAAGCCTGATTATCTCAAAGACGAATTAATACTTAAAAACCATATCAAAGAAGTTGAAACACGACTTTTGGCAGATACGACCAAAAAGGATGCAACGAAATTAATTGACAAATTGCATGCGCTGGCCAAAGACATTGATCACAGTCGTAATTTGGACAGCTTATTGCTTTTTGTGAACCATGATGTAGCGGAGTATACACGATTGCCAATAAAAGTTGTAGATCGGGTAATCATTGATAATACATTCGCTACAAGAGATTTAGTGCGGTCTATCCACGCTGAATCCAACTATTACTTATTGGTTTTAAGCCAAGATAAAGCACGGTTGATTGAGGCATTAAATGACAAGGTCGTAAAGGAATTTGGATCGCCATTTCCTATGGAAAACGAACAGTCTTTTACCAAAAACAAAACTCAAGCTGCTGCAGCATCACGACAGTCAAGTTTGATTGGTGAATTTTTCAACAGAGTAGACAAGGAAGTGAATAGTATAAGAAAACAAAATCCGCTGCCAGTTTTAATTTCCACTGTTGAAGAAAATTATTCTGAATATTTAAAAGTCGCAGATGAAAAGCAGAGTATTTACGATACCTATTTAAACAAAAACAGAATGGCCGAAAAAGATCATGCCATCGTTTCTGAAGCTTACAGAATCATTGAAACCTACAATATCAAAAGAAACAATGATCGGAAGGCAGAATTGCTAAAAGCAGTATCTGAAAACAAATTCTTAAGTGACACTAATGACATTTGGAGAGCCATCTCCCAGGGGAAAATACAAACACTTTTTATCGAACAGGGTTTGTTTCAACCCGCTATTTTAGAAAATGACAAAATTGTGTATGTGTCAGAAGACCAAAGAACGGATAAAGATGTCATCGATGATATTTATGATGAGATGATTGAGATGAATATGGATTTTGGCGGTGATGTTGTATTCCTTCCCAAAGGAGAATTAGATAAATTTAACGGATTTGGCGCTGTTACGCGTTATTAAAAGTTTTGCAAATTAAAATAGGCATTGGTTTTAGTGAGTTCTTAAGCAAATGCCAATTTATTTTGTTTTCGAGTTTTTCGAGAAGTGTTGTCGATGTTGACACTTTTTATTGAAGAATGCTTGGCAACTTAATTTAATAGCTAATTGTCTGTAAGTCGTTTACAATCAAGTCTTTGTTCCCTGCCTACCGGCAGGAAGGTATTAGCATAGCGATCTTGATTCTATATCGAAAAAATGATTAATATTTAAATACTTTAAAAATGGATGTTCAGAAAAAATATATAGTAATTACCGGAGGAGCTGGTGGAATAGGGCAGGCGTGTGCTCAAGCTTTTAAGGATCAACCAATAATTATAACCGATTACTCACAGGATCAAGTTGATAAAACAGTCGCATCTTTGTTAAAAGACGGCTTTGATGTGTCTGGAATTTCTTGTGATATAACCGATAAAAATGATATAGATAAGCTTATCAAATTTGTCTCTGAAAAAGGTGGCCTAAAAGCTTTAGTCCACACTGCTGGTGTCAGTGGTACGGTTAAGGACCTGAAAAAAGTGTATACCATCGATTTGGTTGCCACCGAACTTTTGATTGATGCCTTTTACGAGCTTGCCGAAAAAGATTCGGTAGCAGTATTGCTTTCTTCCATGATGGGTCACGCCGTTCCTGCAAACGCAGAATATGATGAGGCACTTATCAATCCGCAAGCAACAGAATCCTTTGATATTGTAAGTAAGTTTGTGGACGGTTCATCAGACACGATGTACAATTTTGCAAAACGAGGTGTTCATTTGCTCACCCATAAAAATGTGAGTAAGTGGGGCGGAAAAGGTGCGCGAATAGTCACTGTTTCTCCTGGAGTCATTGAAACCCCAATGGCCTTGAAGGCCGCCGCAGAACATCCTGAACGAATGGAAAAGATAAAAGCGGCAACACCTTTAAAACGAAATGGTCAACCGAAAGATATTGCAGGAGTTGTTCATTTTTTAACCACTGATGCCGCCAGTTTTATTACGGGTACCGATATTTTGGTGGATGGTGGTGTTATTCAAAACATTAAAAAAATGGGATAGATTTTTTGTGATTAAAACACATCGTTATGGAGCATAACAAGATCATATGGACTGTAGGGCATTCAACCAGAACTCTTGAAGAGTTTTTGGCCTTGCTCAATAGTGACGAGATAGCACTGCTCATCGATGTACGACGCTTTCCTGGTTCGCGAAAATTCCCACAGTTTAATACAGAAACTCTTGAGTCCGCTTTACTTGAAAATGGAATTGATTACAGACATATAGAAGCTTTGGGTGGACGACGCAAGGCTTCCCAAGATTCTAAAAACACGGTATGGAATCACCCGTCCTTCAGAGGTTATGCCGATTATATGGAAACTTCTGAATTTAAGGATGCTTTCAAAACATTGGAGTCCTTGGCTTCTGAAAAAAGATGTGCCATCATGTGTTCTGAAGCCGTTTGGTGGCGTTGTCATCGTTCAATGATTTCAGATCAATTAAAAGCAAATGGTTGGAACGTCATTCATATTATGGGAGAAAATCAGCATCAAGAGCACCCATACACAAAACCGGCAAAAGTAGAAGATGGGCAACTGTTCTATCATTAAATAATAATGTCAATTAACGTCTCATGACAAAGAAAAATATTTTACTTACAGGTGCCTCCGGAACGGTGGGTTTTGAAGCTTTGAAACAGCTTATAGAAAAAGATAGATACACTATTTCGGTTTTTGATAAAAAGACAAAGCGTTCAGTAGAGAAATTAGAACCATTTGCCAATCAAATTGATCTTATTTATGGGGACATTTCAAATCCGAAGGACTTAAAGTCTTTTAAAAATATAGATGTAGTAATTCATTTAGCTGCTATCATTCCTCCATTGGCGGATGAGCATCCGGAGCATGCCAAAAAAGTAAATACGGAAGGTACCCATCATCTTATTAAACAATTGGAAGCGCATTCCCCAAAGGCATTTTTTATGTACAGTTCCAGTATTTCAGTCTATGGCGATCGTATTGAAAATCCGTATATACATGTTGGCGATACCCTTACTCCGAGTGAAGGAGATGCTTACGGCGAAACAAAAATCGCCTCAGAAAAATTAGTCGAAGAAAGCCATTTGGATTGGACCATTTTCAGGTTGGCCGCCATTATGGGCAATCATAAAATGAGCAAGTTGATGTTCCATCAGCCTTTACATACGGCTTTGGAAATTGCTACGCCACGAGATACGGCCCGCGCCTTTGTGAATGGCATTGAGAAGCAACAGGAGCTGTCCAAAAGGATTTTTAATTTGGGAGGAGGCGAAAGTTGCAGGATCAGTTATGAACATTTTTTGGAACGTTCTTTCGCAGTTTTCGGATTGGGAGCGGTCGATTTTCCGAAACATGCGTTTGCAGATAAAAATTTTCACTGTGGGCTTTATGCTGATGGCGATGATTTAGAGAATATTGTCCAGTTTAGAACGGATAGTTTGGAGGATCATTTTGAAATGGAGGCTAAAAAAGTATCCTCACTTAAAAAAACTGCTGCGACACTTTTTAAAAAGCCCATAAAATGGTTTTTGCTAAAAAAGTCAGAACCTTATCAAGCTTTTAAAACAAAAGATGCCAAACAAATGCACCATTATTTTAATCTAAAATCAAAACCATGAATATCTTAATTCTATATCTATCCTTTTTAACAAGCTTTTTCGGTAACGACAATCCGCAGTTGACCATTCACGTTCAAAATATTAAATCCTTAAAAGGCGAAATAATTATTGGCGTCTTTAATACGGATAAGGACTTTTTGAAAGACGGTGTGGCTATCAAAAATTATACAATCACTGTTGATAAAGCCACTGAAACTATTGTGATCAAAGATTTGCCAAAAGGTGAGTATGCCGTGTCCTTATATCATGATGAAAATTCTGATAAGGAGTGCAACCGTAACTTCCTTGGAATTCCAAAGGAAGGTTATGGCTTTTCAAACAATGTAAAACCAAAGTTTTCGGCGCCGTCCTATGAGGACTGTAAGTTTACATTGGCAGAAAATAAGGTCTTAGATATTGCATTACGGCACTAATCACAAAGTAATCCCTTTATTATCGCTAAGCTGATTCACGTCATTGATATGATCTGTTATTCGATTTAACTTAGCTTTTAATAATCAACGACTTAGAAGTTTAAATTAATACATTAAAAATTAAAATTATGGAACCAACTTTCTTAAAATCAATCAAAAGCGCCATCAAACATTGGTATATTCCTTTACTTGTAGGGATATTTTTTATCATTGTCAGTGTTGTGGCATTTACTTCGCCAGGAAGTTCACTGCTCACCTTGTCCCTTCTTTTTGCCTTATCGTTTTTATTTGGCGGCATTTCAGAGACGGTCTTTTCAATAGTCAATAGACACCAGTTGGAAAATTGGGGCTGGTCTTTGGCATTCGGGATTCTTACTTTTATTGTAGGAATTTCCCTCATGAGCCATCCTGCACTTTCTATCAGCGTCATGGCATTCTATATCGGCTTTATCATCCTTTTTCGATCGGTTTCTGCCATCGGATTTGCTATGGACGTCAAACGATATGGCGATAAAAATTGGGGCGTATTATTGGTATTGGGAATTTTGGGAACTATTTTTTCCTTTATCCTTATTTGGAATCCAGTGTTTGCAGGAATGAGTATGGTGGTCCTGATAGCATTGAGCTTCATGTTTGCAGGACTCTTTAGTATAGCTTTAGCGTTTCAGCTTAAAAGATTGCACAAATCGTCTAAAAAGATATCTGCAGAACTGAGAAAGCGTTACGACGATTTAGTGAAAGATATCGATAGGGAGTGGTACTCATAATACTTGGTGTCCTTTGTAAATAAATGAATCAAAGGCGCCGTTATCACAGTGGCTACAAAAGAATCTTAACGAAAAAATCAATAATTATCTTTCAGGAGATTTGATTTCCTGACTTTAATTGCCAGTGTAAACCTAAAAAAATCAGATATGAACATAAGAAGAGCAACTTTAGAAGACCTTGAATCAGTGCACCAAATCGAAACTTTAAGTTTTAACGATGGAAGTTATCCAGCATTTGTTTTAAGGCAGTTGTTTGATATTTCCGCTGAGTACTTTTTGGTAGCTGAAGAGGAGGGAAAGGTTATTGGTTATGTGCTGGGCAATATCAATAAAAACACAAATCAGGGATGGGTGCTGTCATTAGGTGTTCACCCTGAAGCGCGAGGTAAAAAACTGGGAAAGCTCCTCACAAAAAAACTTGTTGACCTCCTTGAGAATGATTTAAGCACCGAAATCTGTTTGACGGTTCATCCCGATAATGCATCGGCGAAAAAAATATATGAGGATCTTGGATTTAAATCGGTGAAAACTTTCGATAATTATTATAATGATCTTGAAACACGGTTATTAATGAAGAAGCAACTCATCACTTTAAGATTTAACGCATAAGCAACATCATCTATGAAACCTTCCATTTGCATTGTTTTAGTGCTGACCTTGTTTTTTAACTGTAAAGACAGCGAAAAAATGAATGTTACTGAAGAAAAGTCCTCCGAAAGTTCTCAACTATTCTATAACGGCGATATCATTACAATGGCCTCCGATCAGGAAGAATATGTAGAAGCAATAGTTGAGGAGAATGGCAAGATTGTTTTTGTTGGAAGTCAGAAAGATGCCGAATCAAAATATGGATATGCCAATAAAATAGACCTTAACGGAAAAACCTTATTGCCAGGGTTTATCGATCCGCACAGTCACTTTGGGATGGTTTCCAATACGATGGGGCAAGTTGATCTTAATCCAAAACCAGTAGGAACGGTGGTCAACATTGACGATATTTTAAAGAAATTAGAAGCGTTCAAAGAGGAGCGCAACATTCCAGACGACGAATGGATTTTTGGTTGGGGTTATAATGATGGTCAATTAGCTGAAAAATGCCATCCTACCAAAAGAGACATTGATAAAGTATTGCCAAATAATCCAGTGTATTTACAACATACCAGCGGACACATGGGTGTTGCGAACAGTTTGGCCCTTGAAAAATTGAATGTCAATGCAGAAAGCAAAAGTCCTGAAGGTGGCAACATCGAGCGTTTTCCAAATTCAAAAGAACCGACTGGATTGGTGCAAGAAACCGCCATGTATCCTTTTGTAGGCAATATGCTTGAGATTTTGGCGAAGGATCAGGCAACCTATTTTGGGACAACACAAGAGTATTATGCGTCCAATGGCATTACTACCGCACAAGACGGAATGACCGATAGAAATACGATTCGATTTTTTCAATCGCAAGCCGATGCGGAAAAATTAAACATTGATCTGGTCTCATTGGCAGGTTATGCCGAATTGGATAGCAATGTTCAAGACAGTTCTCTGCATTTCAAAAAATATAAAAACGGTTTTAAAGTTCAGGGCACAAAAATCGTAGCCGATGGCTCTCCTCAAGGAAAGACGGCATATTTCACGAAGCCTTATCTGACTGAGGTTCCAGGTTGCCAAGATGATTGTCGAGGCTTGCCAAGTTTATCACAAGAAACTATAAACGCCCTGTTTCTTACCGCTTATGAAAATGAAAATCAATTGTTCATTCATTGCAATGGCGATGCCACTGTGGATATGATTGTTGAAGCACATGAACATGCCTGTAAGCAATTAGGCCAAGCTTTGGATAAAGACCGGAGAACTATAATCATTCATGCACAGTTTGCGCGTCCAGACCAGCTGGAAATATTTGTGAAATACAAGATGGAACCGTCATTTTTCACCAATCACGCGTTCTTTTGGGGTGATGTCCACGTAGAAAATTTAGGAAAAGAACGAGCAGATTTTTTAAGTCCGATGGTTTCCGCCAAGAAATTAGGTTTAAAGCCCACAAATCATTCCGATGCTACGGTAACACCAATCGATCCGATTTTCACGATTTGGTCTGCAGTAAATCGCGTGTCACGTTCAGGAACCATCATTGGTGAAGGTGAGAGAACAACGCCATACCTAGCTATACAGGCCATTACCAGCAATGCCGCCTATGAGCTTTTTGAAGAGAACTTAAAAGGCTCTTTATCTGAAGGTAAATTGGCGGATTTCGTGATTTTAGATAAAAATCCTCTAAAAGAGGAACCTATGGACATCAAAAACATTCAGATTTTGGAAACGATAAAAGAAGGAAAGACGGTGTTTAAAAAGAAATTGGATATCGCTTCAAAGTAGCGTTTCAATAATGTTCTTAGTTTTTTCATTACAACCATCGGTAAGCAACAACAATAATGATTTAAAGATAGACCTACAAGGTTTTGAAAACCTTGCAGGATGGAAACCTTGCAGGATTTAAACCTTGCAGGACGGAAACCATTATTGTTATCCCAATAAATAATAACAATAATAAATAATCAATCATACAGTGGAAATATCAAAACTATTTGACTTAAAAGGAAAAACTGCCATAGTCACAGGCGGTGCAAATGGAATAGGGAAGGCAACAGCGTTGTTATTGGCAAAACACGGTGCCAATATATCCATCGGCGATTTCAATTTGGAAGATGCCAAAAAAACAGCTAAAGAAATTGAAGCCTTGGGGGTCAAAGCAATTGCAGTGTCCTGTAATGTTTTAAAGGACGACGATTTAGTCAATCTTATAAACACTACGGTAAAGGAATTGGGTGGCATCCACATTTTAATAAATAACGCTGGCGGTGGTGGTGGCGGTCGTGAAAATCCGTTCAAAATCTCTGTTGACGATATCAAACGCGATTATGAACTCAATGTTTTCAGTGGTTGGAGGTTGTGTCAATTGGCAGTGCCACACATGAAAAAGGAAGGTTATGGCTCTATTGTATTTACAACCTCAATGTCAAGCATAAATAAAAGTCCAAACATGAGTGGTTATGGCATTTCAAAAGCAGCAGTCAATCATACCGTTGCCAATTTGGCCCATGATTTTGGACCTGAAGTACGCATCAATGCCGTTGGTCCAGGAGCAACTCGAACGGCGGCTTTAGAGAGTGTATTGACCCCAGAAATTGAAGCCACCATGTTAAAGCATACGCCAATCAAGCGTTTGGGAACTGCAGAAGATATTGCTGGTGCGATGTTGTATTTTGCGGCGCCAATTTCGGAGTGGGTGAGTGGTCAAACACTTTTTGTGAATGGCGGTGGAGAGCAAACCTTAGAATAATCAATTTAAATACGATTGAGGCACAGCAAATTTTAAAACATACTTATATTTGCCGCGGTCGAAAATCGTAGAGAGTTCTGCTTTATGATTTTCGACTGTGATTTTTAGAGATGATCTAATTTTATGGTGATTGGTGCGCAAGTGATAGGCATTTTTATCATAGAAACAAAGAAAAGCTATACCTCGATAAAACTATGCAACCAATGGCTAAATTATTAAATAATCGATGGTTTTTATTCATCGTAATTTCCCTCACTTGGGGAAGTTCCTTCATTTTGGTTAAAAAGTCTTTACTCGGATTTTCTCCATATGAGATTGGTGCCATTCGGGTTGCTATTTCAGGATTGTTACTTAGTTTTATTGGTCTCCCGGCCATTTTTAAAATGCCTCGTAAAACCTTGTTTTGGGTGATTGCTGCAGGATTCTTCGGAAATTTTTTGCCCATGTTTCTGTTTCCTATAGCCCAACAGAAAGTGAGCAGCTCATTAGCGGGAATTCTAGACGCCTTGTTTCCTATGTTCGTTTTAGCCTTTGGGTTTCTGTTTTTTGGAATAAAAAGCAGATGGTCTCAAGTGTTGGGTGCGGTCATAGGGTTTTTGGGAGCAGCAAGTCTTATTTATTTTTCTGAGGCCAATACCGACAGCTCTCAATTTTGGTACGCCATGATTGTGGTCTTGGCAGGTGCTTCTTATGGAATCAATGCCTTGTTGATAAAGGAGAAAATTCCCAATCTATCTTCCATCAAATTAACTGCCGCCGTGTTTACGTTTTGGGCTATTCCTTCCTTTGTCATATTGTTTTTTACGGACCTGTTCCAAAATTTTGAATGGACTCCAGAAAGGACTGAAGCCATGGGTTATCTCGGATTTTTAAGCATTTTTGGCACTGCAGTAGCAATGTCTTTATATTATAAACTCATTCAAAATACATCGCCTGTTTTTGCAAGTTCCGTGAGTTATGTATTGCCTATTGTAGCTATCATCTGGGGGGTATTGGATGGAGAGAAATTTACATTTTGGTATCTCATTGGCGCTGTTTTGATTGGAATAGGAATCTACCTCATTCGTGAAAAGAAAAAAGAACCGTATTTGGCGCCTCCCAAATAATCGTGTTGTAAGCATATGTCATAAGTCTTTGTGCCTTACCTGTTTCTTCAACGGCGTGGTATAGGTGTAGCGGAGATTGCTGAGTTTGTCTAAGCATCTTACTTCTGTATTGGAAAACAATGTTTAACATCCTGTTTCTCGCCGCACTTTTAAAAAAGAACTCAAGTTTTATGATTTCTTTATGGTTGATAATTTGCGAGAACATTCAAATTTCATTATATTATCCGTTTCAGAAAAATGACGCCAAAACTTCGGTTTTGCTCCTTGATTTTCAGGAGGCTTGCGTTATTTTTTTTTGCTGCAATACCGCAGCTTTCAGCAAAAAATTTAATTATTAATTGTCTGTGAATCATTCTTGGATAAGTATGATGTTTACAGGCGTAAAATCTATAAATATATATGAGTATCAAGCGAAAAACGAACAGAAAGCGCGTTGGAATCATTGGTGCTGGTCCGAGTGGATTGGCACAACTGAGGGCTTTTGAAGCCGCAAAGCATGCAGGATTGGAAGTGCCAGAAGTGGTATGCTTTGAGAAACAGAGTAATTGGGGCGGCATGTGGAACTATTCTTGGCGTACCGGTGTCGGAAAATATGGGGAACCTATCCATGGCAGTATGTACAAGTATTTATGGTCTAACGGTCCAAAAGAGTGTTTGGAGTTTTCGGATTATTCATTTGATGAGCACTTTAAAAAACCAATCTCATCCTATCCTCCAAGACCTGTATTGTTTGATTATATCCAAGGACGGATCAAGAAGAATAAAATTCGTGATTATATCCGATTTGACACCACTGCACGTTGGGTGAATTACAATGACGAAACTGAGAAATTTGAGGTGGTTTTTGACGATTTGAAAATTGATAAAACTTACACCGAAGAGTTTGATTATCTCGTGGTGGCTTCGGGACATTTTTCGACACCAAATATGCCTTATTTTAAGGGTATTGAACAATTTCCAGGCCAAGTGATGCATGCGCACGACTTTAGGGGTGCCGACCCATATAAGGATCAAGATATCTTAATTATAGGCAGTAGCTACTCGGCAGAAGATATTGGCGTACAGTGCCACAAACACGGTGCAAAATCAGTGACTTTGAGTTATAGAAGCAATCCGATTGGTGTCAATTGGCCAGAAGGAATCAAGGAAGTGCCGTTATTGACACATTTTGAAGATGATATCGCACACTTTAAAAATGGTACTACCGAAAGATATGATGCGGTTATTATGTGTACGGGATACCAACATAAATTTCCGTTCTTACCAGATCAATTTCGTTTAAAAACCAAAAACAATCTCTATCCGGATCATTTGTATAAAGGTGTTTTCTTTAATAATCTACCCAAATTGATTTATCTAGGAATGCAAGACCAGTATTATACTTTTAATATGTTCGATACCCAAGCTTGGCTTGCAAGAGATTATATGATGGACAGGTTTGAGATGCCATCAAGAAGAGAGCGACGTGTGGATATAGACCGATGGTTGGAAGCCAACGATAAGTTGGAGACCAGTTTTGACCATGTCGATTTTCAAGGTGCTTATATCAAAGATTTGTTGAATCTTTCCGATTATCCGGACTTTAATGTGGATGAGGTAGGAGTAATGTTTAAGGAATGGCTTAAAGATAAAGATGAAAATATTTTAACCTATCGCGACAAAACCTTTAGAAGTGTTGTGACCGGTACGATGGCAGAAACACACCATACCGAATGGATGGATGAGTTGGATGACAGCAAGGAACGGTATTTATATCAGGAAGAAAGTGAAGAGGCTTTAGAGGAAGTTGTTGAAAAACAGCCAGTATAAGCTTGCTGAACTTTAGATCGCCAAATACATAATATTTAGGCCTCACAATTGCCGATGCTTTCGGAACTGTGAGGCCTTTTTTTAACGGTAAATCCACTATAGGATAGAAAAAATATCTTAATTTAACCAAATAAACGCTGTCTTGACTCTATGAATTGGATAATATTCGCAGAAATTGCCTACGCACTTTTGGTGATTTTCGTTATTTTGAGAGTGCTGCTTGATACGCGGAGCAGTACAAAAGCTTTAGCATATATCCTTTTTATCATCTTTGTCCCGTTTATTGGAATGATATTTTATTTTGCGGTGGGAATCAATTACCGTAAACGAAAACTTTATTCTAAAAAAATTGTTGACGATGAGCCTTTCCGGAAAAGTATTAAGGAGAGAATGAACATCTATTCAGAATCCATAAGCAATTCAGGATTGGTAGCATCAGAATATCAGAACTTATCTGAGTTTATTCTTCGTTCAGGATTCAGCCCGTTAACAGCAAACAACAACGTAAAATTACTTGTCAATGGCGAAGAAAAGTTTCCAGAATTATTAAGAGCCTTAGAAAGTGCCAAATCGCATATTCATTTAGAGTACTATATTTATGAAGACGATTTCACGGGTAATTCCGTAGCAGATGTCTTGATCAAAAAAGCACAGGAAGGCGTTGAGGTCCGATTTATGTATGATGATTTTGGCAGTCGCCTCGGAAGGGCATTCATCAAAAAATTGGAAGATGCGGGGGTTCAAACGATACCTTTTTACAGAATTATCTGGTACGCTTTTGCCAACCGCCTCAATTATCGAAATCACCGGAAAATTATTATAATTGACGGTACAATCGGATTCGTTGGAGGCATCAATATGAGTGATCGGTACCGAAACGATTTGAAGAAGGACAATCATTTATATTGGCGTGACACTCATTTAATGATTGAAGGCCAAGCCACAGCTTATTTACAGTATTTGTTCCTGTGCGATTGGAATTTTTGTAGCCCAAACCGTTTCGAATATGACAAGGTTTATTTTCCTGACCAGACCAAACATGAGACTATAGAAGATGATGTTGTGCAGATAGCTGCTTCAGGACCGGATAGTCCACAGCCCGTTATTTTTTATTCATTATTGGAGGCTATTGGCTCTGCAAAGAAGAATATTTATATCGCAAGTCCGTATTTTATTCCTGGGGAAAGTTTGATGGACGTCTTGATCATCGCCGTTCAGAGTGGGTTGGATGTCAAAATTGTAATTCCTGGAAAATCAGATTCCAAAATGGTCGACGCTGCAGCACGAGCCTATTATACCGAACTACTTAAATTTGGTGCCCAAATTTACAAATACAACAAAGGCTTTATTCATGCTAAAACTATGGTTATTGACGATAATCTTGCAATAATAGGGTCGGCAAATATGGATTACAGGAGTTTTGACCTCAATTTTGAAGTCAATGCCATGGTGTATAGTAAAGAAATCACCAAGCAGCTCACTGCGGTATTTGAAAAAGATTTGAACGATTCTGAACTCATAGATGCGGAACAATGGCTCAGCCGTCCTAAATACATGAAATTGTGGGAAAGAATGGTGCGCCTGTTGTCGCCTTTTCTCTGAAAATCAAAGGAGTTTTGGGACTTCCTTTGGTTGTTACTGTGTTGTGATATCTGGAATGAAGGGAAGTTTTCAAGAATAAATCAAGAAATTCATGATCCGTCGGTACGGGTGGATAAAGCCATAAGGTTCGAATAAGAAATTGTGTTGTCAATCGAAACAAGCATCAAAATATTAAAACCCACCGATGGGAATAAATTAAAATAGAAAACATGAAAAATTTAAAAAATCAAGTTGTTATAGTCACAGGTGGAGCGGCTGGAATAGGAGGAGCCATCACGACGGTTTTGGCAGAAAGAGGTGCAAGCATTGTAGCGGTAGATCTTAACGAAGAAGCGGGCAAGGAAAAAGCAGCATCAAATCCAGAACAGATTGCCTTTTTAAAAGGTGATATCTCGAAAGAATCGGTCGCTAAGGAGGCTGTTAAAATGGCTATTGCCAAATTCGGGAAGTTGACTGGATTGGTTAATAATGCACACGCTTCAAGACAAAAACCTTTGATGGAACTGACAGAAGAGGATTGGGCATTGTCTATGAATACAGGATTGACCGGGACGTTGAATTTTATGAAAGCTGCCTATCCTGAACTTAAAAAAACAAAAGGTGCCATTGTCAATTTCGGATCAGGTGCCGCATTGCTCGGACAAAAAAATCAGGCAAGTTATGCCGCAGCCAAAGAAGCTATCCGCGGCTTGTCGCGTGTGGCAGCCAATGAGTGGGCAGGGGATGGCATAAGAGTTAATATTGTATGCCCGCTAGCATTTACAGAAGGTGTTGCTCAATGGAAAGAAGCCCATCCTAAACAATATGAAGAAGTAGCAGGGAAAAATCCGATGAACCGCTTTGGCGATCCAGAAAAGGATATTGCACCGGTTGTGGCATTTCTTTTAAGTGACGACAGTCAGTATATGACCGGACAGACGCTCATGGCAGATGGTGGCGATATTAAACTAACCTAATCTCATGCTGGCAAACAATGAGGTTTTATGCCCTCTCCTTACGCTTAAGAACTTATCAGTTCTATGATATTTAGACATTAATAAGAAATCATGCAAGAAAAACATATAGTCATAATAGGAGGTGGATTTGCGGGAGTGAATTTGGCTAAGCACTTGGGAAATGAGAGAGGGCTGAGAGTCACTTTGGTCGATCGGAATAATTATAATTTTTTCCCACCCCTATTGTATCAGGTATCTACGGGAATGTTGGATATTTCGAGTATTTCCATTCCATTTCGAACACTTTTTATTGGCAATAAAAATTTGTTTTTTAGGATTGGCGAATTGGAAGAAATAGTTCCGGACGAGCAAAAAGTCATACTATCTACAGGCGAAGTTCGCTACGATGCCTTGGTTCTCGCCACAGGTACGGAGAGCAATTATTTTGGGATGGAAAACATCGAAAAAAATGCCTTGCCGATGAAAACGGTTAATGATGCCATTAAATTGAGAAACTATCTTCTTATGGAGGGTGAAAAGTACACTTTTTGTACCGATGAGGTTGAAAGGCGCAAAATGCGAAATATCGTGATTTCTGGCGCCGGACCGTCTGGAGTTGAAATTGCGGGGATGATAGCCGAAATGCGTAAACGAAAACTTCGGGAAATTTATCCAGAGTTGGAGAATGAACGATTGAATATCTATTTGGTAGATGGTGCCCAAACGGTTCTTTCATCAATGAGTGAGACATCGCAAAAATATACCTTGAAAATGCTAAAGAAACTGGGCGTCATTGTAAAGTTGAATACCATGGTTTCTGATTTTACAGACGACAAAGTGATTTTCAAGGATGGTGAAGCCATTGAAACCAAAACCCTAATCTGGACGGCAGGTGTAACTGCATTGAAGTTTAAGGGTCTCCCTAAAGATTGCTATGGCAAGGCCAACCGACTTCACGTTGACGCCTTTAATAAAATGGAGCATTGCGAAAATATCTATGCCATTGGCGATACCTGTATTCAAACAACCGATCCCAATTTTCCGGACGGACACCCGCAATTGGGAAGTGTAGCACAGCAACAAGGAAAGGCCTTGGCGGATAATTTTGTGGCCATGACGAAAAACAAAAATCTAAAACCATTTAGGTACATAGACAAAGGCGCTATGGCCATTATTGGCGATCAAAAGGCGGTAGCGGATATGACCTTTCCAAAAATCACACTTACAGGGTGGTTGGCATGGTTTTCTTGGTTGTTTGTACATTTATTTTTGTTGGTAAGCTATAGAAATCGGTTTCGGACCTTCTGGAATTGGTTCAATGCCTACTTGGGCAAAGGACAATCTCAAGGCATTATGATTGGAAAATTCCCCAAAGGTGCGCCTATGTCAAATAAATTTGAAGAGTAAGTCCTATTTGAAAATTCAATGGTTCTTTGGATGTTAGTTGGTCCGATGAGGTTCGCTATGGCGTTAAAATTGCTTTTGGCCATATAGCTCTCAAAATTCTTACTCGCACTTGCCTTATACATGGTGTCAAAAGTTTGCCGTTGTTAATAATAATTTCTCAAAATTCAATTTTTTACGAAAATCGATTCCCGTTTCTTTAGCTTTTTTCCATTGAAAGTGTATCTTTGAATGTCAATACACATTACAAAGCCTATTTCACGTCGATGATAAAAAAACTAATCGTTACGCCACTTCAGAAATTTGTTAAAATTGAAAGTTTTAGTGGCATCTTGTTAATGTTTGCCACGGTCATTGCCCTTATTTGGGCAAATTCACCTTTTGGAGAATCCTATCGAGAACTTTGGCAATATGATATTGGCATTATTACCAAATCGTTTGAGTTTTCACTTCCGGCTGTTCTGTGGGTTAATGATGGATTGATGGCTATATTCTTCTTTCTGATCGGATTGGAAATTAAACGGGAATTGGTCATCGGCGAGTTAAATACGACCAAAAAAATAGCCTTTCCACTCGTTGGAGCTTTGGGCGGCATGGTGATTCCTGTAACTTTGTTTTTGGTGTTGAACCAAAATCCGGAAACCGTAAAAGGATGGGGGATTCCCATGGCTACAGATATTGCTTTTTCCTTGGCTATTTTGAACGTTATAGGAAAGCGTGTGCCCTTGAGTTTGAAGATTTTCCTTACTGCCTTTGCCATTGTAGATGATATTGGTGCTGTTTTGGTCATTGCCGTGTTTTATAGCGGTAATATCAACACCACCCTTTTATTGATTGCCCTTATCTTGTTGGGCGTTTTATACCTAATTTCATATAAAGGGTATTATTCAAAATACACAATGCTTATTTTAGGAGTGGCTGTTTGGTTCTTATTCTACTTTGCTGGCATACATCCTACCGTGGCCGGTATTATGTTGGCCTTTTCTGTTCCTATCAGACAAAAAATAGATACATCGACATTTTTGGAACATTTGGAAATTGTATTCAAAGATATTAAGAGTTCAATTGTACTGCGTGAACCTATACTTTCAAATGAACAATTAGAGAATATCAATGATTTACAAGACTGGACTGCTAAATTCCGGTCGCCTTTACAAAATCTGGAACGTAGTTTACACGGCTGGGTGGCCTACTTTATCATTCCGATTTTTGCCCTTGCCAATGCGGGTGTAATGATTGATAGTTCTGTAGAATTGGATACCGCATTAGTCCTAAATATTATCCTCGCGTTGATCATAGGTAAAAGTGTTGGCGTAACATCATTTGTCCTGTTGGCGAAAAAGATTAAAATCATTGAAGTACCTAAAGACATCAACTTCAAGCAAATTGTAGGTGTTTCATTTCTTGCAGGAATAGGATTTACTATGGCAATTTTCATTGCGAGTTTAGCTTTTGTCACCCACCCAGAATATATTGATTCTGCTAAGATAGGTATTCTCATAGGGTCTTTTATTTCAGCTATTATTGGTTATGTGCTGTTAAAGATTGCGACCAAAAAACCAGCTAAATTGGTATAGAAATATCGATCTACACATGAGAAAAGTATAACTCCGAGTCTTTTTAATTGATATTGATTTTTATTATACCAGTGAAAAACAGATGCATTGTAGGGTTGTATCAGAATACTTTAATTTCACTCTATAGTGTCTCCTAAATTTTAGAACGAGCTTTTCATGACTGAGTTTTTCGAAACATACAAGTTGCATATCTTTTATGGAGCCAGTGTTATTGCTGTTGTGATTATACTTCATTTAATCACCAATATCTTGAATAAGTGGCTAATAAAGAAGGAAGCTCAAAAGTTTCTTGGAGCCCCAGAAAAACCAATTAAAATATTAAAACGCACCTTGAACATCCTTTGGATTGTTTTAGGGCTTATCGCTTTTAGTTTTATTTTTGTTGAAAAGGAAAAACACGAAACTTTAGTAGGTTACTTCCAATTAATTAGCTATTTGGGAGGTGTTGCAGTGATTACTATTGTATTGGCAACACTTTTAAACCTATGGTTTAAACATAAGATTCAGGAAAAGACGCTTTTGGGCTATGATCCTACAAGTTTTAAATTCTTGCGTTATGTGGTTGTTTTTATAGTCTGCTTTATAGGTGTGCTTTTCGGATTAATGGCGTTTCCTTCATTGCGAGGCGTAACGCAAACAGCACTGGGCGGTGCGGGAGTTATCGCACTTATTGCTGGAGTGGCATCTCAAGAAGCCCTGTCTAATTTGGTGGGAGGTCTATTTATCATTTCATTTAAGCCATTTAAGATTGGAGATGTGATAAAACTGAGTGATACCATGGTTGGAACAGTCACTGATATTACACTGCGGCATACCATTATTCGAAATTTTGAGAATAAGATGATCGTGATTCCAAATGCTGTCATCAATAAGGAGAAGTTGATCAACTATGATTTGGGAGAGCTGAAGTGTTGTGAACATATTCACATGGAGATTTCATTTGACAGCGATATTGATTTGGCCAAGAAAATCTTAGCCGAAGAATGTGAAAACCATCCGTTAATTTTGGATAACCGTTCTGAAAAGGATAAAATTGACGCGAAACCTATTATTCGAACGGCGCTCACAAAAATCAATGATTCTTCATTGACCATAAGAGCATGGGCCTGGGCTCGCAATTATAGTGATTCATTTTCCCTAAAATGCGATGTTTTGGAAAGCACGAAAAAGCGCTACGATAGGGAAGGTGTTGAACTGGCATTTCCTACTAGGACTGTTTATTTAAACAATGATATGGAAAAGAAGGAAAAGGATGAGGTTTAAGTCATAGCTTTAAAAACTGTCTTATAAAAACAGATCCGTGATTTAAATATCATCCTCTCTTCCTAATAAAGCACTACTTTTTTTAGATTGAAAAGTGTTTGTGCCATCTCAATAGCTTAATTCCTATTAAACTATATAGAACAGCCAGGGCCAGTCTTTTTGACTCCTAACTTTTGTAAAATGGTTTCCAATAAGCACCATTTAGTAAATGCCGATTGAATTAAATTCACACCTATAAAAACTGTAAACCACATCCAATTCGGATTGACGTAAACAGTGAGTACAACACTTAATAATACCATTGTACCTACGATAACTCTAAAATAAGTATTTAACATTTTATTTGATTTTTTAAGTTTAAATATGTCTTTCTATTGGAACCACAACTGCTCTTACAGCATTGCTGGTCTCTACTCTCGAATTGAAATCTGCGATTGCATTGAACAATTCGTCAATGTTTTCATCTTCTGTAAACGAGAAAAATAAACGGGATTCATTACTGAACTTTTCGCTGGCAAACCAACTTGAAGTCATTACAACGGATGATCCATTCTTGTATCCGTCAATATCAGAACTACTGAAGTTGTGAATATTCGCATTTTTGAAGAGCCTCAGAACATCCTTTCTAAACTCTTCGACTGATGTAACGATTACTAATTTCATGATTTTTTTATTTATATTTCTTCTTCTCTATCATATAATACACCAATGGCACGACCAACAAGGTCAACACCGTGGACACAATGGTTCCTCCCATTAAAGAAATTGCGAGTCCCTGAAAAATCGGGTCGAATAGGATCACAAAAGCACCTATAACCACCGTTCCTGCTGTTAGGAGGATAGGGGTTGTTCTTACGGCACCAGCTTCAATAACGGCTTGTTTCAAAGGGACACCATCCGCAGTCCGTAAATTGATGAAGTCAATTAATAAGACCGAGTTCCGTACCATAATTCCAGCCAGAGCAATCATTCCAATAAATGAAGTTGCCGTGAAAAATGCGCCCATGATCCAGTGGCCCAGTATAATTCCTATTAAGGATAACGGAATGGCCACCATCATGACAATCGGTGCTTTAAAGTTTTGGAACCAACCTACGATTAAGATGTAGATCAAAATAATGGCACCTAAAAAGGCAATTCCTAAATCTCTAAATACTTCTAAGGTAATTTGCCATTCGCCATCCCATTTCACCGTATAATTATCTTCAAAGTCTGGCTGACCTAAATACATTTCATTAAGTTCATAACCTTCTGGCAATGGGATTTCCTTTAATTTGTCCTCCATGCCTAAGATGGCATAGGCAGGACTTTCCAAATCGCCAGCCATATCGGCTAATACATAGACCACGCGCTTTTGATTTTTACGATAAATACTCTTAGCTGCTATGGTTTTATTTATAGTCACCAAATCTGCAATGGGGATCATATTTCCTTGGATGGATTTCACTTTTAGCTGTGAAATATCTGAAATAGTTGATTTTTCCTTTTCATCCAAAGCCAATATCAAGCCCACTTGATTGCTGGCATCTTCATCATACAAGGTGGTAATGGCGTTGTTTGATAAGGCCATATTCATTGTATAAGTAATTTGCTGTGGGGCTACGCCGTATAGCATGGCTTTCTCCTTGTTAATAACAAACTGATATTCAATTTGATCATCTTCAACCATCCAATCGATATCTACGACATCATCGGTGTTTCTCAGAATCTCTTGAATATGATCAGCAATCTTTATTTGCTCGTCATAATCCGGACCATAAACTTCAGCGACAATGGTGGACAGTACAGGAGGCCCTGGTGGAACTTCTACCAATTTTACATTCGCATTGTATTTTGCTGCGATTTTTTGAATGTCAGGACGTAACAATTTCGCAACATCATGACTTTGCGCTTTACGTTTGCTTTTATCAATTAAATTCACTTGGATATCGGCCATATTACTGCCGCCTCGCAAATCGTAGTGACGTACCAATCCATTAAATGTGATTGGAGCAGAGGTACCAATGTAATTTTGATAATTGACTACCTCTGGTCGTGTCGATAAATATTGGGAAATTTCTTGAGCTACAACCCCGGTACGTTCCAAGGTGGTGCCAGCTGGCATGTCAATGACTACTTGGAATTCATTCTTGTTATCAAAAGGCAGCATTTTTACAGCCACCGAATTGGTGAAAAACAGCAACATTGTTCCCATTAAAACCGCAAATGTTCCTACTAAGAATAACCAACGTTTTCCTGTGCTTTCTAATAAGGGCCCCTCTAATTTGTTGTAAATTTTATAAATAAAGGTTTCTTCCAAAGGTTTTTCAACTTTTTCAGCCTTTCCTTTCCGATCTTTTTCCCTTAAGAAAATATATCCCAAATAAGGCGTAATGGTCAATGCCACAAAAAGTGATAAGATCATGGCAATAGATGCTCCAATTGGCATAGGTGCCATATAAGGACCCATTAATCCGGATACAAAGGCCATTGGTAAAACAGATGCAATAACAGTTAACGTTGCTAAAATGGTTGGGTTACCTACTTCGTTAATGGCGTATAAGGCGGCCTGTTTAAATGGCAGACGCTTCAACTTAAAGTGCCTGTGCATATTTTCTGCAATAATAATGGAGTCATCCACCACAATACCCGTTACAAACACCAAAGCGAATAGCGTAATTCGGTTGAGTGTGTAATCCATCATATAGTAGCTCAGCAAAGTCAGGGCAAAGGTAATTGGCACCGATAAAAAGACGACCAATCCACCACGCCAGCCCATGGCAAGCATCACGACAAGTGTGACGGCAAAAATAGATCCTATCAGGTGCCACAGTAGTTCTGAAACCTTTTCTGATGCTGTTTCGCCGTAGTTTCTTGTGATTTCAACATGGACATCATCTGGAATTAAAGTGCTGCGTAAATGCTCTACTTTATCAATGATGACTTCGGCAATTTTCATGGCATCTGCACCTTTTCGTTTGGCAACGGAAATGGTCACTGCTGGATAGTCTGATTTGAAATCCGAAGCTTTCTCACTGCCTTGCCCAAAACCTAAACTCACATAGTTTTTTGGAACTTCTGGACCATCGACAACGTCTGCTATTTGCTTTAAGTAAATCGGCTGATTCTGTTGCACCCCAACAACGAGGTTTTCAACATCTGTAACTGTTTCTAAAAATTTTCCGGTGTTTACAAGGAATTCAGTGTCGCTCTTATCAAAACTCCCAGAGCTCAATTGACTGTTGTTCGCTTTGATCATTTCGGAAACCGAAAGAAAATCCAAACCGCTTGCCGCTAGTTTATCTTTGTCTAATACGACACGCAATTGGCGTTCTCTTCCACCAATCTTATGGGTGATGGCAACGTCGTTCACTTTCTTAATTTCACCTTCCAACTCTTGTGCCAACTGGCTTAATTGGTAATCGTCATAATTTTCACTCCATAAGGTTAAACCTAAAATGGGTACATCGTCAATAGCACGGCTTTTAACCAATGGAAACGTAACACCTGGCGGCATTTTATCCATATGCTTATTGATTTCGTTGTATAATTTCACGAACGAGCGCTCAATATCTTCACCCACATAAAACTGAACGATGACCATTCCTTGCTCTTTCATTGATGTAGAATACACATATTCAACACCTTTGATATTTGAAATTAATTGCTCTAAAGGCTTGATGACTCGCGATTCGACCTCCGTTGGACTCGCACCTGGATAGCCCACAAAAATATCTGCCATTGGCACATCAATCTGTGGTTCTTCTTCACGCGGAATCAAAAACGAACTGTACACACCAACCACGGTAAATACAATCATCAAAAGCACTGTGAGCTTTGATTGTATAAAGACTTTTGCAATTTTGCCTGCGATACCTTCTTTCATTGTATTGTTTTTTTCATTCCCACGAATGTGGGAATCTCAATGTTATTTTCTTTATTTTCTTTATTTTGCGCTACTTTTTGCTCATACTTTTTAGGTTTATAGAACCTTTTATGAACGTAAAAAGCCAGGCAATGCGTTACAATCTTTTTTACCATTTATGGAAAAAAAAAGGATTTCTCACTTCTATCCTTAACGCACTAAGCCGTTGTTGCAATTCTCTTTTTGATGATAACTACAAAGGTTGAAACGTTGTAGAGTCAGACTGAAAACTGCGATTGTTTACTGAACACTGATTTTTGCGCCATTAAACAATTTTCCTTCAGACGAAACGATATAGGATTCATCTGCCGATAATCCTGACAAAACCTCCACTTGATTGCCAAACGTTCTACCTAAACGTAACCATCGTAATATGGCGGTATTGCTTTGGCTTACCGTATAAACACCGGATAGTTGTCCGTTTGTAATGATGGCTTCAGATGGGATTAAAACCAGTTCTGTGGACGTTTGTTTTTCAATTGGAAATTGCACGGTAACAAACATTCCTGAAAGAATGTTGGCGTTTGTTTTATCTAAAGCGATCTTTACTAAATATTGGCCTCCTGTGTTTTTTGCAGAAGAACTCACTTCAGTAACGGTGCCTTTAAGCGTTTCATTGATGGATTTCACCAAGACACTCACTTCAGTATTCTTCTTAATTTGGGAAATTTCTGTCTCAGGAACACTGGCAATGACTTCAAATTCACCTGGAGTTTCAAGACTAATTAATGGAACTCCTGGGTTGGCCATATCGCCTGTTTCAATATTTTTACTCGTCACAATTCCACTGAAAGGAGCGGTAATATTACTGTAGGCAAATTGTGCATTGATTTCATTTTTCATTTGATTGGCAGATTCCAAGCGCGCTTTTGCCATTTCATAATTGGCCGTCATATCATCCATTTCTTTTTGTGAGACACTGGCGCTAGCAAACAAGTTCTGAAAACGGTTATAATCTTTTTTCGCATTGTTGAAAGCAACTGTGGCTTCTGTAATACCAGCGTTAACCTGTGCTTGTTTAGCTTGTAAATCGGCATTGTTGATAGATACCAATAACTGTCCTTTCGTTACCTTGTCGCCAACATTGACGTGTACTTTATTGACATAACCCATCATTCTCGTGCTCAAATCGGCACTGTTGGTGGCTTGGATCTTTCCACTTACCGATAAAAATGGATTACTGCCATTAGTTGCTACTTGATTCACAACTACTGGAATTGCTGGAGTGGTATCAGCAACTGCTTTTTGGTCTTTGCTACCGCAACTTGTTACAAATAGAGAGGCTGTAACGATGACTAAGAGATAACTATATTTTTTCATTTTTTTATTGGTTTTTATTTGATACCTGCAAAGTGTTTAGAACCTTGCGGGATAAGTTAGTTTCTGACTAAAAACTACGACTGTCTACTGCAGATTTTTATTAATCTTTGGTTAAGAATTCTAAATATGCTTGTGCATAATTGTATTCGAAAATGGTCTGATAATATTCCAATTGCTTTTGGGCGAATTGCGTTTCGGCCATTAGTAAATCGGATGTTTTTTCTAATCCTTCCTTAAACCTATTGGTTCTGATTCTCAAGGATTCTTCAGATTGTTTTAATGAGAGACTGGTGAGCCTTAATTTGTTTTCAGCATCTAAATACGCCCGTCTAGCTTTATTTAATTCCAAATTGCTCTGAGATACATATTGTGAGTATTCCAACTGCGATTTTTCAAATTCTGCTTTACTCTTTTGTGCTTTACCAATCCTTTTGGACCCCTGAAAAAGATCCCATGATAACTGTGCGCCAAACAAATAACCATTGGCATCACCCTGAAAAATCTTATCATCGTACAACTCATAACTACCAAAGGCGTTTAATCGTGGCAGGAATGCCATTTTATCGGCTTTGTTCATAGCCTCGTAGGCATTTGTTGCCAATTGCATGGCTTTTATATCTGAACGGTTCTCTGAAATGGTTTTGTTTTCCATAGCTGAAACAGAAATTGTTAAACTATCGGTTGGAATGTAAACCACGTAAGCATCGTCATTCATTAAAAATGATAAATAATTGGATGCATTTTGTACATTGCTTTTTGCCGTCTGTAATTGGTTGAGGACTTCGGTGACGCGGACTTCAACATTAAGCACGTCGGCACGTTGCAGGTAACCTTGTTTGAAACTATTGTCGGCTAATTCTTTGTTGGCATTGGCGGCATTTAACGCTTGTTGTAAAACGTCCACCCCTTTATATGCCAATTGCAGTTGCATATAAGCTTTATCGACTTCAAAAGCTAAATACTCTGAAGTTCTTTCAGTTTTCAATGCCATGGCCTCCATTTTTGATTTGGCAGCTTTACGTTGGTACATGCCATCCAAATTGATGAGAGGCTGCTGAATTTCAAATTTGGTTGCAAAACTCTCAACTTGAGGAGGATTGTTTAACAAAGCCGGATTGAAATCGTTCTGTGTTAATATGCCCTGATTTAATTTAGAACCAAATGCCATTAACGGATTAGTGGTTGCAATTCCGGTATGACTTGCCGTAATATTAGGCAAATAGACCGCATTGGTTTGCCGGTAATCTGCTCTGGCCTCAATAAATTCCTGTTCAGATATTTTTATTGAGGTATTATCTTCACTCACCTTGTTCAAAACCTCGGATTTTGAAATTGGGATAACTTCCTGTGCCTGAATCACTGAAATGCTACCCAAGAAATAAAAAGTTAGTATGAATAATTTGGTTTTCATGTTTATGATCATTTATGCTGCAAAAATAGGTTGAATAAGGATGTTGGTCAGTAACCTATGTTACCTTAAAAAAAACACCCTCTATCAAGGGTGCTTTTCCACTTTTAACCAATCAAAAAATTGATAACCACATCAATTTACTTTTCTCGTGCCTCCATGTCCTACAGCCACAATAAGCATTATTTTTATACTTAAATAAATGTATTTGAAAAACTGTATGATAGGATTCATCATTTTAAATCTTTGATATTTTGAAATTCTTTGTGTCATTTTATTACGCTTTAAGTTTTATACTACCCGCTACCCGCTACCCACTATTCCGGAATCAACCATTTCAAGTTTGATTCCTATTCCGGAATCAACCATTTCAAGTTTGATTCCTATTCCGGAATCAACCATTTCAAGTTTGATTCCTATTCCGGAATCAACCATTTCAAGTTTGATTCCTATTCCGGAATCAACCACCAAAATGGTTTCATTTTTGCTTTATAGATAAAGGCATGGTGTAAAGTTAATTTCAACCAATGTCCTGCTAAACCAATCTCACCAAAGGTTTTACTAAGTACCCTGCCTTGTGTTCTTGGATGTTTTTCATAATCTGGAACAATTGGGAAAGTAGTGATGCTGACGCCACTTCCTGTCATGAGGCCAAAGCCAGCCGAAGCAATGCAAGCAGCACCCATATTTCCCATGGATCCTCTATGATTTAAAGATTCTTCACCCTTTTTAATGCTATCTATAATATTATTCGCGACCAATTTAGCGGTGATTCCCGAAGGCATTCCTGTTCTTGGGGGCGCTGGAGTAATATCGGTTCCGTTTTTGCTTTTTCGAGGTTTGGAAATGCTGTGCGGTGGAGCGAAAGCAATGCCTGGAGCAAAAATATTTTTATACGTTGGGTTCTGATATGTTTCTGGCCAATCTTTAACCGACCATTCGTCGTAAGGCCTTGGTGTATAATCGGCATCAACAATCATAAAACCTTTAAACAGTTTTTCGGTAATGTCGTTTTCATGTTTGTCATAAGCCTTAAAACCATGACCTGAAAACGCAGGAATGAGCATTGCAAAATCATAGGCTTCAGACTTGTACTCTCCTTCAAGGTTTTCGTAATGTGCAATGCCATCTTCAATTTTGTTGACTGCAGCCCCTAATATCCATTTGATACCGCGATCTTCAAAGATCATTTCAATCAGTTCATGAGATTTCATGGTCATGCTTCCGTATTTCAAAAGCATACCATCCATCCCAAAATCACCTAATTTATATTCGTTGGAAATCCAGGTTACTTCTGCCATATCACGTACTTTATGACGGCGCAATTCTTCTTCGACATTTAAAATATACTCGAAGGCAGCACCTTGACACGTCGATTTTGCGTGCCCCGTTCCAATTAAAATCTTGGCTTTTTTACCCTGCTTCATTTCTTGAATTAAGGCATTCAATCCTTCCCATGCATGATCTGCATGGGTATAAGTGCACACGGAATAGGCTTTGTTCTGGCCAGGGATCAATCCTTCTGTACCTTCAAAATTCAGTTTTGGCCCTGTCGCATTAATTAAATAATCGTAGGTGACTTTTTCTTGCTTCCCTTTCTCATCCCCAACTACATATTCCACTAAAACATAAGGGTTTCGTTCAACCATATCGCCTTCAGGATAAAATGAAACCGCTTTGGCTTGCTTAAAACCAATGTTCTTTCTTTTATATAAAGGCGCTAATGGAAATAATATTTTCTCAGATTTCATCCTACCAACTCCTACCCATATATTGGACGGAATCCATTGATAATTACTGTTTGGCGAAACAACCATTACTTCATGCACTTTTGGCAATTTTCTGCGTAGATGTGATGCGGCTACATGCCCGGAAATGCCTGCACCAAGAATAACTATTTTAGCCATTTTTTTTATGATTTGCTGTGAAATTAACCTAATTATAAAATCTCTGAAATGACCTGCATCAGTTTCATTAACTGATTTAAGATCAGGCTAAAGGTTGTTGTTTTAAACGAGCTACACAGTAACTTGAGTTACATAGTCAAATGGAGAAGAGGATATCTAATTACAAATCGTCAAACCATGTATTTTACAGGTTTTATCTGTCGCTTTGAGAGCCACCTGAAAACAAAAATGTCTCATTATATAATGGCTTAGCGCGTAGATGAAAATTTATTTTTATCAGTGGATTTTAGTACCCTAAGGTTTGTATCCTTTATAATAAAAATTTCGTGTTCATGCCTCGAAGGCACGGTTTGAGGTTCTTGATTAGTTTGGTTGATAGCGACACAGTTTTTGGACTTCATCCAAGACACGTTGAATCCTTATATCTGATAAGCCGATATTGTTTAACTTGTCGGAGGCATTGAACAGTTCCTTGACCAAAATAACATCGTTTTCTATAAGAAGATGTTTTTCTCTTTTGCTTAAAGTGGTCAACGTAGTTACTGGGTATAATGCCAACGAATCAATGTTTGCTTTCAGGCCATTATTTTTAGGATAATCCCAACTCAATAAGGTTAATCCGACACAATTGGCGTAGTTTACGGCATCTTCCGTAAATCTTGTATTGGTAACGAGCCAACCTTGTTTTAAATGAGTTTTGTTTTCTGGATTTGTATTCCATTCTTTTTGAATATCCAAAAACCTTGAGTTAATATACAATGGCACTTTAACATTGCTTTTAGCTCTTGCATCCGAGTGAAATTTACATTCGATGGCATATATACATCCATCTTTTTCGGCTAGTACATCAATTTCATGAGTGACACATTCTCCTTTTAATATCACACCTACTTTGGTTGTAAAACCTTTTTCTTTTAATAATGCTCCAATCAAACGTTCAAAAGGATAACCCGTCGGACCTAATTCGAAAATAGCACGTTTTAGACTGTATCGCGATGCAGAAATTTTATTTTTCTGTTTTAATAGACTAAACGCTTTTTTGTATATCGCATTAGATGACATCCCATCATAAAGATCAACTTGGATTTTGCTGACAATAGTATCTGCCATGTCGTTATCGGCACCTGCCGATTGAAGTGATCTTCTCAACTTTTTAAAAGAAAAAAGTTCAGTTTCTCCATTGCTTTTCTTAATGTAAACCTGCTTTTCCATATCCTGTTAATAACTTGAAATCTTAAAATGTTGTCCTATCCCCAAAATAAACAATTAATAATTGGTGTTTGAAATAGGTAGGTAATCCTTGAAACCATGATAAAAGTAGAGAAACCATTCAAAAGCTGCTTAAAATATAAAAGTCAATACATGGTAAGACTCAAATTTGCACGATCTAAATCGAAAATACCGAGATCATTGCGATCGCCGAGTAAAAGATATAGCATACCAAAACCTTATCAAGAATATATTATCTTTATTATTGATTGCTCAATATGATAAGAATCCATATTCAGCGTATTTGACGCTTATTTTCGGGCTTTATTGGCTTTCTTTTTTGGACCACTTACTATTCTTGAAATAATCCCTTTATGCTCTGTAAACTCGGCTACCAAGACACCTGCCAAGTGGATTACAATAAACGCGACCAGATAATAAACACCAAGAACATGAATGTCTTCCATTGGCTTTTTCAACTCTTTTGGTCCCAATTCTATGATAAGTCCGGTAACTAACGAAACAATCACACAGACATAAAAAATGATATAGGTCCATTTCTGAAATTTCGCTTTTGTGGATATATTTTTAGCTAACGGATTTTGGATCCTCATTTGTCCAAATGCGGGTAGAATAAAACGGATACTAAATAGTCCTACCAATACATAGCCGATGTAAATATGCCAATCCCACATGGGTTGTCTTATCTTTTTAGCTAAGGCAATGCCTTGTTCCTCTGACAACACCTGGCCAGTATCGTTTAGGTACTCTTGTATGATGGCTGCCATATTGAATTTATTCATCCACGTTAATCGCAAGAAAATTGTAATTAATAAGAGCAGAAATGAAATGGCTATTGCCCAATGAATGATGCGGTATGTTTTAGAATATTGTATTTTTTTCATGATGCTTGTTTTTTAAGTTGAAACATCGCTCGGTGTTATAGCCCTGCTTTCGTTTTAATACTTAATCCTTCCTTTTTTATATAGGAAAAAGCTACAAGTGAAAAACTTAAAGTCACCAACATTCTAAAAACCATGGCCTTTATGGTTTTTTCTTCGTGAACTCCACCATTATAAATATAAAACTGTAAGGCTATAAAAGCAATAATTAAGATAATTAAAGCAGTAATTAACACCTTAAAAGTCCATTTTTTTCTTTTTAAGAAACCATAAACAGCACTTAAATATAAAATGCTGCACATAAAGTTCGCCCACACTATAAATAACACATAGTTTCCTTCTTTGGCTCTAATCCCAAACCAATCAAAAATTACAGAACTACTTAAGAATAAGGTAAGTAATGCAAATACTGATAGAATAATAGCACTTATGGTAGTGATGATCTTTCTATGTTTCATTTGATATCGAATTATCGGCTGGCTCCCCAAGCCACCATTTTGGTTTGACTGGTTTTCTGACTAATCCAAATTTTTTAATGGTATGCGATTCAATATGGGTCATTAAATCTTCCACAGAATCCGTTACAAACAGCAATTCCATATCCTCTGGACTGATACTTTCATTTTCAGACATCAATTGAATATGTTCACATAATTCCTTATGATATTTTGAATCGAAAATGACTATTGGAAAATCGTAGATCACTTTGTTTTGAATAAGTGTTAAGGCCTCAAAAAGTTCATCTAAGGTGCCAATGCCTCCTGGCATGACTACAAAAGCATAAGAGTATTTTACAAGAATCACTTTTCGTATAAAGAAATACGGAATGTCAATCCATTTATGAAGGTACGGATTTGGTTTTTGCTCGAAGGGTAGAATAATATTACAGCCTACAGAATTGCCTCCAGCTTCAAAGGCCCCTTTATTGGCGGCCTCCATAATTCCAGGTCCACCACCCGTCATCACCGTAAACCCTGTTTTTGCCAAAGCAGCGCCAATTTTTTCGGCATTTTTATAATGCTCTGAATCTTCTGTGAATCGAGCAGATCCGAAAACGGTGACACATGGTCCAATAAAATGCATTTTTCTAAAGGCCTTTAGAAAATTGAAGAACACTTTAACGGCAAAGGTAAATTCCTTAAAACGCGATAGTGGACCTCTAACAAACAAGGACTCATCTTTGGATAGCATTATTTTTTTATCCATCTCCATATATTGTATTTTAGGTTGTTTTTTTATAGCTCCAAACCGCTAAGCCATTCATAACAATAGCATAAACCAGAGTTTTGATTAGTTGTGGTAAAATATCCATAAACCCGGAGCCTTTCAGCATGACCATCCGCATCACTTCGACATAGTATTTTATGGGGTTGAACTCGGTAATTATTTGGGCCCATTTAGGCATGCTTTCTATAGGAGTAAACAGTCCGCTCATTAAAATAAAAATGACCACAAAAAACCAAGCAATAAACATGGCTTGCTGCTGGGTGTCGGTGAAATTTGAGATAAACAAACCGATACCCAAAATAACTAAAATGTAAATGGAGGTATAAACATACATGAGTAATAAGCTTCCCACCATGGGCACATCAAAAATAATTTTTGCTATGATTAATCCGATACTTAACAAGGCCATTCCAATCACCCAAAACGGAAAGAGTTTCCCGATGATGAATTGACTTTTCTTAATGGGGGTGACATTAATTTGTTCCAAAGTGCCAATTTCTTTTTCTCTGACAATATTCATTCCTGAAAGAAAAAGAGTGATCATGGTTACTAGTAATACCAAAATACCAGGCACCATAAAAGTTTTATAGTTTAAGGTTTCGTTATACCAAAACAAAGGAATCGTATCGATATATACAGGTTGAATTTGAGCATCCGAAATTTGTACCAAATCTGTTCTTATATTCTTATTATAGCTTTGTATGATTTGGGTGATATAGACATTTTCAACACCCGCTGCCGCACCATCAATGGCATTAATGGTAACCCCTAGGTTGACATATTTCTCTTTTTGTAAGTTGCGCGCAAAATGACGGGGAATTTCTAAAACAACATCGATTTCTCCGTTTAACATGGCCGAACTTGCATTCGCCTCAGATGTAAAATCAGTCAAGACATCAAAATATGTTGAAGCGTTGAATTTTTCTATCAATGCTCTTGATGTTGACGAATGATCGTTATCAATATAGCCAAATTTGATATTCTTAACCTCAAAAGTGGCGGCATTGGAAAGAATGACCAGTTGGAGTAGTGGTAGGACAAAAATAATAGGAAGCATACCTTTATTTCTAAAGATTTGCTTGAACTCTTTTTGTATGATGTAAAGTATTGTTTTCATCTTAGTTCCCGCGAAAGCGGGAATCTCTTTTTTAATTTATACCTACCTACAAGCTTTTTAAAACCTTGCAGGATGGCTATTTCTTCTATTGTTCAGTTAACTAACCATTACCAACTTCCCACTGCCAACTATTTAAAGAACAAAGAGAATAGAAAATAGAATAAAGACCTCTAATGTTAATTTGTCTTTTTTCTTTTCTCTATTTTCTATTATCTAATTCTCACTCCAACCTAATCTTATATTTCTTCACACTCAATGCGATAAAAAACACCGTCATTCCCAATAAAATCAAGGTTTCTTTCCATATAAATTGCATGCCTACACCTTTCAGCATAATGGCTTTTAGAATAATGATAAACCATTTTGCAGGGATGATATTGCTTATAATCTGGAGTGGCATTGGCATGCTCGAAATAGGAAAAATAAATCCGGACAACAAGATCACGGGCAACATCAATCCCATTAAGGAAATCATCATTGCGGTTTGCTGTGTTGCTGAAATCGTTGAAATTAAAATACCCAACGCCAAGGAGGTAATGATGAATAACACACTTTCTAAACCTAATAATATAAGACTACCTTGTACAGGCATATTAAAAATGAAAATGCTCAACATTACAATGACTATGGCATTGATAATCGATAGAAATATATAAGGCACTACCTTTCCAATAATCACTTGAAATGGTCTTAATGGAGATACTAAAAGAATTTCCATTGTGCCCAATTCTTTTTCCCTAGTTATGGAAATGGACGTCATCATTGCTGAGACCAGCATCAAAATGATGGTCATTACTCCAGGAACAAACATGTACACACTTTTTAGTTCTGGATTATAAACCATGCGGGTTTGGGGAATTATTTGATAAGCAATGGTGATGTCTTTGTTTAATTCTTTTTGATACTGCTGAAGGATGGCGTTGATGTAATTGGTAATCGTATTGGCGGTATTGGGGTCTGTGGCATCAGTAATGACTTGAATGGTTGCTTTGTGGTCCTTGATCAGGTTTTTACTGAAATCTTTTTCAAAATTTAGAACAGCCTTGACTTGCCCTTTCTGGAAAACCGAAGCGATATCAGCTTCACGAGTGATCAATTGTTTAATGCTGAAATACTTTGAGGCTGCAATCTTATTGATAATTTCTTCTGTAGTGTTATCCTTTGAATGATCTAAAATGGCAATATCCACATTGTTGATTTCATTGGTAATGGCAAAACCAAACAGTAAAATTTGGGCAATAGGCATTCCGAAGAGAATAAACAATGAGCGCCTATCCCTAAAAATATGGTAGAATTCCTTTTTTATAAAACCTATGAATCTTTTCATCTCACTCCCTGCGAAGGCAGGGATCTCTTTTATTTTCATTCCTGCGAAGGCAGGAATCTCCCTTTTTGTTAATAATTTTAGTTGTTACACAGAGTTACACCGAGTTACACAGAGCTTTTAAACTGCAAACCGCGACTGCGACTGAAAACTCCTTCTCACCCCCGTGCCAGCTTCAAAAACACATCATTCATACTTTCAGCCTGAAACTGTTCTTTAAGCTTCTTTGGTGTGTCTAAGGCTTCAATTCTTCCATCGACCATTATAGATACCCGGTCGCAATATTCTGCTTCATCCATATAATGGGTGGTCACAAAAACGGTGGTGCCTTGATTGGCTGCCTTATAGATCATTTCCCAAAATTGACGCCTGGTGATGGGGTCTACGCCTCCTGTAGGTTCATCTAAAAACACGATTTTTGGATCGTGAATTAAGGATACTGAAAACGATAGTTTTTGTTTCCAACCCAAGGGTAGCGAACCTACTAATTGGCTGGCTACATTTTCAAGTCCCAACTCCTCAATTAGAGCTTCTGATTTCTCTTTGATTCTTTTACGTGATAAACCATATATTCCACCAAAAAAGGTAATATTTTCTTTAACTGTTAAATCGTCATACAATGCAAATCTTTGGCTCATATAGCCAATGTTTCTTTTGATGTCGTTGGGATTGGTCAATACATCAAATCCTGCTACAGTAGCCTTTCCAGACGTTGGATTTGAAATCCCGATCAGCATTTTTATGGCTGTAGTTTTTCCTGCACCATTGGCGCCCAAAAACCCAAAAATCTCACCCTTTTTAACATCAAAAGTGATGGCATCTACAGCTGTAAAATCACCAAACATTTTGGTTAATCCTTCTACTTGTATGACTTTATTGTTCTTCATTTTTAGTTTAAACCTACACGGTTTTCCTCCTTCGGCGGACAGGTAGACCTTGTAGGATATTTTTCGTGCCTTGCAGGTTATTTTGCCAGCTCCATAAAGGTGTCTTCAATAGTGGCGTCCGTTTCATGAATTTCAATATTCTTCAGATTTTTAGATTCTAAATAGTGCTGCAATTCCATCGGTTTAAAATCTGTTCTACTATCGGTATAATGCACAAACTCACCAAAAGGATAGACACTATGGTTAAATTCATAGTCCTTTAGACTCGTAATCAATTGATACATATTATGTGCACGGACGTTGTAAATTGGCTTTGGATAATGCTTCACAATAGCCTCTGGAGTGTCAATCTCCATAATGTTTCCGTCTTGAATTAAAGCCACTCTATCACATAGAGCGGCTTCATCCATATAGGGGGTGGACACCAAAATGGTAATCCCTTTTTGTTGTAAACGTTTTAGCATTTCCCAAAATTCCTTTCTTGAAACGGGATCCACGCCTGTGGTGGGTTCGTCCAAAAACAAAACTTTGGGTTTGTGGATTAATGCACAACTCAAGGCTAGTTTTTGTTTCATTCCTCCGGAAAGTTTCCCGGCACGACGATCTTTAAAAGGCTCTATTTGTACATAAATATCCTTTATCAAATCGTAGTTTTCATCGATGGTCGTTCCAAAAATAGTAGCGAAGAAGTTTAAATTCTCCTCAACCGTTAAATCCTGATAAAGCGAGAATCTTCCCGGCATATAGCCCACATTTTTACGAATCTCCTTATAATCTCCAACCACATCAAAACCGGCGACAGTTGCTGTCCCCTCGTCTGGAAATAAAAGCGTGGTTAGAATCCTGAATAATGTTGTTTTACCAGCACCATCAGGACCAATAAGCCCAAAGAGTTCATTTGGTTTGACGTCAAATGAGATGTCATGTAAGGTTTTTACGTTTTTATAGGATTTTGATATGTTGGAAATTGAAATGCCCATTTATTTGAAATAATCGTAATATCCATAGATGTTTTCCTTGATGCTGTTTTTAATTTTTGAAGCATCTTCTACCGATTCAGTTTGTGTAAGTGCGGCAATTTTTTCGATCAATGGGTGTAACCAAACATGTAAATTGTCATGTGCAGGACCTTCCATTGTACAGTTTTTTACCACATAATTTTTGTCCTCATTGAGTAATTCGGCCAATTTATGATAATCCGCCAATGAACTTGTGGCCTGTGTATTGAAGGTGTGTTGAAGTTTCTTAACACCTTCATTGGTGGTAAGGTCTGACTCCCATTTGTCGCCATTGTTCAATTCAATCTCTTCAGTCCAAGCATTGCCATAAACATCAGAAGCGTCTTCTTCGTGATGTTCATTTACGGCATCAACTGGGTGTTCTACCGCATCTGAATGTGTGATAGTTTCTTGGTTTTTGTTGTCCTTACAGCTTACTAATGCCAATAGACCGATGGTAAAAATTAAATGTTTCATTGTTTTTGAATTTAGTGGTTATTATTTATTAATTAATTATTTCAATTATGGCGATTCCTGTTTACATTCTGCCTTTTTTGCCTTTCATGTGTTCTTCCATCCAAACAGGTTCTTCTATATTATTGTCATAGATATATGATGCGATTTTTTCTAAATCTTCAGTCGGTAATGGAAGTTTGGGCATCACTTTAAAGCGTCTAACAGCACCAGGCATCAAGGAATTCTGTTCATCCGGATTTTGAATCCAATTGACCATGGCGTCTACAAACTCTTCTTTACTGTCATAAGCTCTCAAGTAATGCATTTTTACGGCTTTAAATGGTGGTGCCAAAATATCATCGTGGGATTTTGCATGTGGATTATGGCAGGCATAACAATTAGTTTTCATAAGAATGTACGAATCATTTTCCTGCGGACCTTCAATTGATAAATCAACACCATATAAATCATTTGAGACTACTGTATATTCGTCTTTTTCTCCTGATGAATTACAACCTGATATAAGCGTTGTAATACTTAATAATAAAATGATTGTCTTAGTCATGATTTTGTGTTGTAGATTAATTCGAAAATAAACCTTTGTTAAAAAACTTATTTCAGCATCAGTATTTCCGTTTATTAATTATTGTTAGTGACCCACATTTCAGCAGGCATTCCAATTTTTAGACTTCCATCATTGACTACATCCACTTTTACTGCATATACCAATGCCACGCGTTCTTCTTTTGTTTGGATGATCTTTGGTGTGAATTCCGCTTCCGAAGCAATCCAACTAATTTTACCTTTGTAAGATTTCATCGTATCTGCATCATCAATTTTGACGGTTACCTCTTGTCCAATTTTAATGTTGGCCAATTGTGTTTCGCTGATATAAACTCGCAACTGCATGATGCTTAAATCGGCAATTTTATATAGCGGTTTGCCAAATACCGTGATTTCATTTGGCTCGGCATATTTGGTTAAAACGGTGCCATTTATCGGATTGATGATTTTACTTTTATGCACTTGATCATCAATTTGTTTTAATTGGACATCAATACTTTTCAGTTCATTGACCACAGGTGCGTTTTGGATTTCCACACTGCGGATTTGATTTTTGATAACGTCAATTTGGCCCTGAACATCATCCAGTTGTTTTTGGGTTCCAGCATTGTCCTTTATCAAGTTTTCTGTTCGCTCTCTATTGGTGTTGGCGGTTTTTAACTGGGCATTCAACACATTGATTTGAGATAGTACACCTTTTGATCTAGAGCTGATGACTGCTTTTGAAACTTCTAATTGTTCTCGTTTTAACGCTAACGGAATGGTGTCGATATACCCTATGAATTTATCCTTCATAATCTGATCACCTTCACTAACCTCTAACTGCATCAGTTTTCCGGTATTTTCAGCGGATACTGTTATTTCAGTGGCTTCAAAATTGCCGTAACCGTCTGCTTTTCCGTTGGAATCGCTACAGGAAAATAGGGTAGTGGCCGCTATGCTTAAACCTATTATATAATTGTAATACTTCATGCTTTATGTTTTTGGTTTCCGGCAGATCTCGCTGGACATTTTTTCTTGTTTTGTTTTCCGTAGATTTAGCTGATGAGCGCAGATTTTTTGTGCTTTTATTTTCTGTGTCTGTCTGAGTTATTTTCGGTTTTATTTAAAATCTGATTTTACTTTCCTGCGGATCTCGCTGATTTCCGTTGATTTTTGGTGTTATTCTTTCTGCGTCGATCTGCGAAACTTGCCCGTTCGTTGGGTGGGTCTGCGGGGCAACTATTACTGCCCTTTAATGACATTGTAATTTGCTTTTGCCAATTGTAATTGAATTTTATGTTTTATCAAGGTGTTTTCGTCTTCATATAAATTGGTGAGTTCCGTTATGTATGCCGATGAGGTGATGACACCGTTTTTGAGTTGGGAATCTGCCGATTTAAGAACCTCTTTTCGAAGATCGATAATCTCTAAATCTGAGGCGATAAACGCTTCAATCTTTTCGATTTCCTTTTGTTGTTGATTCAGTTCGGTGTTGGTATTTAGTTTGAACGTTTCGGTTTCAGTATCTATAATGTCTTTATTGATTGATAGTGATTCGCGCAGCTTTTTGTTGGAATTCCAGTCGAAGACATTCCAATTCAATTTGACACCAACCGTATAAAAGGCTTGGAAGGAATTATCGAGCATATTTAATCCCGGATTGCCATACCCGCCCGTTGCAAAACCGAGCAATTTTGGTGCATTTTGTTTAGTGACCAATGCTTCGTTGCTTTCAATTTCATCTTTTTTAAGTTGGAACAATTCCAACTCAGGCCGGTTCAATTCTGTTGTTGACGCTGTTTCTACCAATGTATTTTGAAAATGGACCGATGCATTCAACGGTTGACCAATAATGTCAGCAAGAGTTTCAATGAGGGATAGTTTATTGCTCTCGACTTCAGTTAATTGCTGATTTATTTTTAATAATTCGGCTTCCAGAACTTTATCAGATGATGGTAAAATCACACCGTATTTAATTCCTGAGGTCACTTCGCTCAATTTGGCCTGTAATTGTTCTTGTTTTGCTTTTAACAACAAATGGGTTTCCTGCGATAACAAAATGGAAAAATAGAGCTGATTGATCTTTTGTTTTAGCTGATAGAGGTTGACTTCAACCTGTTTCTGCTTGGTTTTGAGTTGTGATGATTTTACAGCTAATGAGGCGTCTGTAGCTCCACCATTATAAATAAGTTGGTTGACCGATAATGTGGCACGGTACTGGTCTTTATTAAGCGGTTCGATGTTTGAACTTGGGATGGGAACTTCAATCACGTCAGATTGATAGGTGGCTTGGGCATCAAAACTTAATTGTGGTCGTTTTGTGTTGGAAACCACTTCTTTTTCTAATCGGTTTTGCACTTCTAATAATTCAGATTGCTTGGCCAAAGGATAATTGACGATAGCGAGATTATAGCATTCCTGTAGCGTCATGATTTGTTGAGAAAACATAACGCTCGTAAATAGTCCTATGAAAACAATTAGCAATCGTTTCATTTTATTGATGTTTTGATGGAATTGATAATAAAATTGGCAACTTCAATTTTTCGGCTTTCTACAAAGGCCTTATACGACTTTTCGTCTTTTTTTGTAAGCGCTTTAACCAATGGTTTTCCTAAAAAAGGAAAGATGTTAAGGGCAAGGATATTCACGAATAGTTGGTCGGCATCTATCGGTTTTAAAATACCTTCCCTAATTTCAGAATCGACTTTTGTCTTAAATTTTTCGAGATTTGGGAAGCCTGTATTGTCTTTAAGTTTTAGAATGAAATCTTCATTTCTGTTGAGCTCATTGATGATAAAATTTGGGAGATACGGATGTTTCATCATGAATGATGTATAATCACTTGTGAATTTTCTTATTTTATCTTCAATGGAAGAATCATCGTTTAATATAGCATTCAGCTGTGGCGCTAAAAGCGAAAATGCATTTTTAAAAACAGCTTCAAAAAGCAATTGCTTACTTCTATAGTAGTAGTGAAGCATCGCCTTATTAATGCCAGCCTTATCGGCTATTTCCTGCATTCTTGCACCATCCATGCCTTTTGATTGAAATACGTCTTTGGCAGCGTCCAATATTTGATGTTCCGTTGTTTCCTCTTTTTTCATTTTAACTAATGGGTTTAACCAAGTGGTTGGCAAAGATACATAAAATAATCAAATGGTAAATAATTCGATGATTTTTAACCTGTATTTTATGAATTTACGGGTTCAATTTCCTTTTTATCAGCTCAATTACGAACACTCCAATGCACCCACCAATTATTGAAACCAACATGTTCATCGTGAATAACGCACGATTTGCCTCGCCAGTGGCCATTATTGATATCGGATCAAAACCAAGACGCCCGAAAACCTTGATGAAAAAAATACTGCCAAACACACCTGCCATGGTGTTTCCAATAACTCCCAATGAATATTTTTTGTTAATCGCTGCGAAGACATGAGCCCCTATAATGCCCATGAAAATGCTGATGATTGCTATGAGAGTGTCTGTCATAACCTGGGATTTCCTGTCCTATTAATGTTCACCATAACCCACATCATCCAGCTTGCCTCGAAAAACCCGGTATTGAACAAACATATAGATTCCAACCAAAACTGCTGCAATGACAAACCAATACACGCCAACGGATAGGCCGTATTCGTGGGCTGCAACATTATATACGGTTAAGGAGGGATTCACCTTGTTGGTGGATGGCAAAACTTTCGGGAATATCGAAACTACAGTAGAGGCTAATCCCCCGAGCAAAAACAGCGTTGAAAATAAAAAACCTAAACCATCTTTATTAAATGATCTTACCTTAAACAATCCAAGGAGTCCCGTAAATGTAATCATCGGAAACACAATGAGCCATGGATGCTCCAAAAAGTTACGAAATGGATTAGGATCAATGATGTGCCAGGTTAATAAGGAGGTTAATACCAGTGCCAACAGTACAAAATTCAGATTGAAAATTACTTTTTTAAGTTTTGGGTTTAAGTCGGAATTAGTTTTGAAAATTATCCAATTGGCACCATGAATTGCCAAGGACACCACGCCAACCAAGCCTAACATTAAGGTAAACCAATCGATTACTCCTAAATGTTCCGAATGTGGACTAAAACTTGAATTCCACAAAGGCAAAAAGAAATAATGCGGTTCATGTGCAGGGACACCATCGGTAACCATACCTAAATTTACTCCTCTTACGATATTCCCCAATGCGATTCCGAAGAAAAGGGCCAACAATAAACTTGCAATTCCAAAGGCTTTGTCCCAAATAGCTTCCCACATTCTGTTCTTGATCTGTCCACGCAGTTCAAGGCCAATTGCCCTGAAAATAAGTAGCCATAAGATCATCATCAATGGCAAGTAAAAGCCACTGAATGATGAGGCATATAAGGTTGGAAACGCAAAGAATAAGACGCCGCCGACTGCTATGAGCCAGACCTCATTGGCATCCCAAAATGGACCAATAGCGTTTGTGATGGCTTTCTTGTCTTTTTCGGTTTTCGCAAAAAACAAATGAATGATGCCTGCACCAAAGTCATAACCATCCAATATAACATAGATGGTTAACATAGTCATTAGAATGATATACCAGTATAATTCCATATTTAGATGTGTTTTGAAGTTTCTGGACCTTTGTGGACGATTTTCACGGCCAGCATGATAAACAATAGTCCCAATAATGCATAAAGTCCAATAAAGCCGAGCAAGGTGAACAATGTATTTCCTGATGAAACAGTCGGTGAAATTCCATCTGCGGTCCTCAAGAGGTTATATACCAGCCAGGGTTGCCTTCCCAATTCGGCAGTATACCATCCCGCGGTGTTGGCGATATATGGGAAGGGCAGCATAAACATTAATGCCCAGAGTACCCATTTGGTGGTAAAAAGTTTTTTTCGATACAATTGGATGCCTGCAATAAGCAATAATCCAATAAAAATGGTACCTAAACCCACCATAATATGGTAGGAGTAATACAATCCAGAAATGTTTGTTGGATAGACACTTTCATCAAATTCATTGAGTCCCTTTATCTGTGCATCCCATCTTTGGTAGGTTAAAAAGCTCAATACGTTGGGCACTGCAATCTTATTATCGAGTTTTTTGTTATCAACATCGGGTTGCCCGATTAAGATAATCTCAGCGCCACCATCTTCGGTTTCAAAAATACCTTCCATGGCAGCGAAGGTTACCGGTTGGTGCTTGGCCACATTTTTAGCAGCCCAATCTCCTGTTGGAAAAGCGACTAAAGTACTGGAGATCAATCCAAAAATAACGCCGGTTTTTACGAAGAGTTTTCCAGATTCACTGTGCTTGTTATTTAATAAATAAAAAGCCCCAATAGACGCCACAACAAAAGAAGAAGTAATGACAGAACCCATTTGATTGTGCAAGAAAGCAGGCATCAACCAAGGATTAGAGAACAGTGCACCAAAATTGTTAAGTACGAATTTTCCATTTTCCAAGATTTCATAGCCTACAGGGTATTGCATCCATGAATGTGTGGCAATAATCAAATAGCCACTTGCCCAAGATCCTAAAAAGACCAGAAAACCGGTTAAGAAATGAAGTTTCTGACCCATTAATTTTTCTCCAAACAGAAATAGACCCAAAAACGACGATTCCAAGAAAAAAGAAAACATTCCTTCCATAGCAAGGGTTTGGCCAATAATGCCTCCCGTAAGCTCTGAAAACTTAGCCCAATTGGTTCCGAATTGAAATTCCATGGGAATTCCGGTGACGACACCCATTGCAAAATTGAGTGCAAATATTTTCATCCAAAATTTGGCGGCATCATTATACTTATCAATCTTGGTTCTTAAAAATCGCCATTTAAAATAAACAATCATCAAGGATAATCCCATGGTCAATTGTGGAAATAGGTAATGAAAAGTGATCGTGAAAGCGAACTGCATCCGATCATAAAAGAGCATGTCTTCCATATTGAAAAGCGTTAAGCATAAATTTATTCTCTATAATTTGATCTCACTCCATTTTAAGCGGTTGACTTGGGTATCAGTAGTCCCTTGGTTTTTCAGTAGGTTATAGAATTTTTAACTAACGTTTTTTTTACAATAAAAATAAAACCTTTTTTTAAGACCGTGTTTCTAACCTCTTATAAATTCCTTGAAATTCAAATTTTTATAAAATTTTATTGTGAAAGCTTCATAAAGGTAATATATAGATGCTGTTCTTTTCCTATGTTTGTTGTATAATTGTATCGTGCTTTACTGCTTAATTATTGAATTAATCAGTTTAATCTTTTACGTTATCGCCAACTATGGATGCCATTATCAATCAACTTATAGAAGAGTTTCAGTTGCCACTTCATAATCCCGTACTGATCTTTTCTTTGATTCTATTTATAATTCTCTTGGCACCTGTCGTGTTGCACAGGATTCGGATTCCCGGGATTATCGGGTTGATCGTATCAGGTATTATCATTGGGCCAGCTGGATTGAACATCTTGGAGAAAAGTCTATTTGTGGATGTTTTCTCCACTATTGGGCTTTTATATATCATGTTTATTGCAGGATTAGAGCTTGATTTGAACGAATTTAAAGCGACAAGAAATAAAAGTTTATTATTCGGGTTTTTTACCTTTACAATCCCCATTGCCATCGGATTTCCGGTCTGTCATTATATTTTGGGTTTTGATTTTAATGCCAGTCTGCTTACCTCAAGCATGTTTGCTACCCATACTTTGGTGACCTATCCTATTGTAAGTAAACTTGGTATTTCAAAAAATCCTGCTGTCGCAATTACGGTTGGAGGTACAATTTTAACCGATACGGCAGTTCTTATTATGTTGGCGGTGATTTTAGGATCACACGATGGTGGACTTACTCAGGAATTCTGGATTCGTTTGGGCATATCGCTGGTTTTGTTCTCGGTGTTTATGTTTATGGTAATTCCAAGAATTGCAAAATGGTTTTTTAGAAAATTGGAGAGTGAAAAGCATTCGCATTATATTTTTGTTCTGTCAGTAGTTTTCTTCTCGGCGTTTTTAGCAGAGATAGCGGGTTTGGAATCTATTATCGGAGCCTTCGTTGCAGGTTTGGCGCTTAATAAGCTCATTCCGCATTCTTCCGCGCTGATGAACCGGATTGAATTTATAGGCAATTCGCTTTTTATCCCGTTTTTCCTTATAAGTGTGGGGATGATCGTGGACATCAGCGTTATTATGAGCGGACCTATGGCACTGATAATTGCAGGAACACTTACTGTGGTGGCTATTTTTGGAAAATGGATGGCGGCATTTTTGACCCAAATAGTCTTTAAATTTACAAAAGGACAACGGCAATTGATTTTTGGATTGAGTAGTGCGCATGCTGCGGCAACTTTAGCTGTAATTTTAGTAGGATACAAAGCAGGAATTTTGGATGACAATATCCTTAACGGAACGGTTGTATTAATTCTGGTCACTTGTATTATAGCCTCATTTGTTACCGAAGGTGCTGCCAAAATGATCATCCGAACTTCCGACGAGGAAGAGAATATCCAACTGACGAGCCCATCGTTTCAAGAAACCATTTTAATTCCTATCGCCAATTTGGTGAAAATTGAAAAGGTTTTGGATTTTGCTGTTTTAATAAAAGACAAGAAATCGGGAAATCCGCTATCCATATTGACTGTGGTTCCCAACACCGCTGAAGCAGAAAAAATCATCCATAAGGCAAAGGAAGGACTGGAAAACTATTTGAAGGAAACAACCGCATCTGATACCAATGCAACGGTTATGGCTACCATAGACCATAATGCCGCAAGTGGCATATCTCGTACCGCAAAGGAAATCATGGCCGATATCATTTTGTTGGGTTGGCCTCAAAAGACCGGGTTTTTAGACAAATTGATTGGAGACAAGATGGAAAGTATTTTACAAAATACAGAAAAAACACTTTTCATTTGTGACTTTGAGATTCCTTTGGTGAGCCACAAACGGTTATTTGTAATTGTACCACCAAACGCAGAATATGAAGAAGGTTTTGCGCATTGGGTCAATAAAATCGCAAAACTGTCAGTAGAATTGTCCATTCCAATCCATTTAAATTGCAACGAGGCTACCCATCAATCGGTATTGAAGTTTGCGAAAGAGAATAAGGTCACCATGACCATGGAGTATAAAGAATTCAGGGATTGGGATGATTTTCTAATTATTTCCAGAGAAATTGATGATACTGATCTGATCATTTTAGTATCTGCCCGAAAAGGCTATATTTCATATTTTGGACATATGGATAGGATACCATTAAAGTTGGAAAGACACTTTCCAAATTTAAGTAAAATGGTGATCTATCCACAGTAACCGGGCAGCACCTTACATACGTCTAAAATTTTTACAAATATTATGATTGCTTGATGAGTTTTGGTGTTATAAATCCGCAGCACCCCAGGCCATGATACTTTTAATAAGACTTTAACACGATAAGGTAACAAAGGTTACATAAGAACTACTTTCTTTAGCTTATGTTTGTTCCTATCGTGAAAATTAAATCTTACATAGCAGTAGTTTTGATGGTTATCTTTCTGGCAAAGTTTGCTGCGATAGATGCGAATGCATTGAATATTATATTCAGTGGAACCTCGACTACTTTTGTAAATCCATACTGTAAGAAAAACACTTCTGATCAAAAAACAAATGGGCTGGATAGTTATTCGTCCCAAGATCAGATTGAAACACAGATCATAACTTTAAGTGGAAATTGTACCACTCCGTTTCAATTTGAGATATTCTCTTGGGAAGTGGATTTTTTTGATCCTATTCTTGTTTTTAACGACCATTTTACTTCCAAATTAAGTTATCGTTACTTAGATAGCATATCTCCGCCTCCTCGGATGGCATAAATTCTTTTTTTTTCACATTTTAAAGTCGGTAATTTCATTGCAGTCCATTTTTGAGGCTTGCTGATAATTGTCTGTTACACAATGATACCGCACAAAATCGAATAATCCTTATTCACATTTTTTGTAATGACGAACAAAATTTTAATCAGTCGCCGTTCCATACAGCTATTGCGCATTTTGGTAAGCGGCATATTTTTAGTGGCGGGTCTCAATCACTTGCTCAATATCGAAAAAACTGCCCAACGCATCGAGCAGGCGAGCTTTAAGGGAATTGCACTTTTATTTGGCAATCCAGAGTGGCTCATCATCCTATCGGGTATGGTCATGCTGGGCGCCGGCTCTTTATTTCTAATTGGTTATAAGACCAAATGGGCAGCTATTATTTTGGTGGCAGTCCTAATTCCTATTACACTAACGGTCCAAGTAGGACAGATTACAACGCTTGGCCCACTATTTAAAAACATTGCAATATTAGGTGGACTTCTTTTTTTTATACTGAACGACACCGATCAACCTTTAAAATAAATAACTATGAAAACTTATATTTTTAGTTCACTATTTTTAATGCTTAGCCTGTTTAGCAACGCTAATTTGCAAGCACAAGACGTGGACAACAGCAAAAACAATTACGTGGTGCTCACTACAAAAGTGCCGCAGTTACAACCCATCATACTAACGGCAGAAGCGTTAAAGGCAGAGGAAGGAGACGCATTTGGCGACTTTAAGGTCATCATCTGTGGGAAGGACATTGGACAAATTACTGATTCTGAAAAAATAAATGAATTTATTCTTAAGGCCGAAAAAGCTGGGGTCCAGATCATAGCTTGTGGCTTCTCGCTCAACAAATTTAAAGTCGATAAAACAAAAGTTCCAACGGGCATGGACATCGTGGAAAACGGCATCTTATACAATTTTCAACTTCAAAAAAAAGGATATAAAAGCTTAAGTCTATAATTATGAGAAATTTTAAAACAACATTTTTGACAACTTTTAGCTTTTTGGGACTACTGGTACTATCAGTTTCCTGTAAATCTGAAAAAACGAATACAGTGACAGAAAACAAAGACATCACTAAGGACACCATGAGTATTACTATTCTTCAAACCGCCGACATTCATGGCCAATTGGATGCACATCCCGAATTGTTTTGGGAGAATGGCGAAATCATCTTTAAAGAACGTGGTGGGATGGCCCATATCAAAACTTTATTTGATCAGGAACGCCAAAAAAATCCGAGTCGCACTTTAATTATTGATGGTGGTGATTTGATTCAAGGCAGTGGATACGCCGCTTTGTCTGAGGGTAGAGTGATGTCCAATATCGTGAAGAACATGGGGTATGATGTAATTATTCCAGGAAACTGGGAAGTGGTTTATGGTAAGGACATCATGATGGAAGTGATGCAGGATTTTGATACGGAGATTATTGTTCAAAATATGTACCACGAAGATGGGAAAGAACCTCTATTCCCGGCCTATACCATAAAAGAGATTGAAGGCGTGCGTTTAGCGTTTATTGGTATCAATGATCCGGATGTGCCAGTGCGGCAAAACCCGATTTTCAGTAAAGGCATTGCATTTAGTGGCTTGGATAATAGTGTGAAGCAATTAGTGGACGATATTAAGTTCAAGGAAAAAGCCGATGTTATTTTCTTGGTCACTCATATTGGCATTTTCAAACAGGTTGAATTGGCCAATAGTCCAATTGCTGAGCACGCCGATTATATTTTGGGGAATGACACCCATGAGCGTGTTAGAGAAATGATCCAGGGTAAATACGCTAAGGTTACTGAACCAGGTGCCTTTGGGTCATTTGTAGGGAAATTGACCCTTCATTTTGTGGATGGGAAGTTGGTGGGTGATGATTACCAACTTATTGATGTAGATCCAGAAGTGTATCCTGCCGATAAAGCGATGCAAGCACTTGTAGACAAAGAGAAAGCACCATATCAAGAGCATCTTGAAACTGTAATTGGGTATACAGAAGCGCCTATTTATAGGTACTTGACTGTAGAAAATCCGATGGATAATCTATTCACAGATGCCGCCCGCTGGAAAACAGGCGCAGATATTTCCATCTCAAACGGATTCCGTTTTGGTAATCCTATTGTTCCTGAAAACGGAACGCCAGCACCAATCACACGTGCTAATTTATGGAACTTACTTCCTGTAAATGAGAATGTCAAGACAGGAAAAGCTACCGGGAAGCAGATTAAAGACTGGTTGGAAAAAGAGATGCATAACGCTTTTGCACAAAACCCGACCGAACGTTTTGGTGGGTGGCTGGTAAGATTTTCTGGAATGGAGGTGGATTTTAAAAGCCAAAATGATAGAGGTGAGCGTATTGCCAACATTACCGTAAAAGGCGAAGAAATGCAGGATGATAAATATTATACAATTTCTGCGTGTGTCCGTCCAGGCGATCCAATTGATAACTTATGTAGAATGTCGGATGTTAAAGATGTAAAAGAAATGGATTATACAATTCACGAGGCTGTAGAAGAATACCTTAAAAAGCATTCGCCAGTATCTCCAAAATTGGACGGTCGTGCGTATTGCGATTATTTAGGGGTCTATTCTTTTTCGACAGTACCTGGAACCAATTATGAATTTCAATAAAAATTAAAAGCAAATGAAAAACGATAAAACAGAAAAGAACAAAAAGAAAACATGGATACAATACGGGATTTTTGCCATTGTAGCCATTACGCTTTATGCCACCGGATTGCATACTGAAGTGATTGGATTTGCTCAACGTGGGATACTTGCCACCGGTTTGATGAATCCGAATGTGAAAGAAATTACGGAAGTGCGAGCAAAGGATAATGAAACTGGTGCACTTCCAGAATTTGAAAAGGCAGATTTTAGCTTAAAATTGATGGATAGAGATGGTAATATTACTTCATTGGACGCATTGAAAGGGAAGGTCATTTTTATGAATTTATGGGCCACATGGTGTCCTCCGTGTATTGCAGAAATGCCGAGTATTGATAAGTTGCATAAAGACATGGGCGATGAAGTGGCGTTTGTCATGCTTTCATTAGATAAGGATTTTGAACTGGCCAAGGCTTTTGATAAACGTAAAGGGTATAATATGCCAATCTATGCGCCAGCGAGCAATTTACCTCCAATGTATCAGTCGTCAGCAATTCCGACCACCTATGTTATTGATGCCAAAGGAAATTTGGCGTTGACACATAAAGGAATGGCGGATTATAATGATGAAGGATTCAAGAAATTTCTAAGAAGTTTAAAATAGTAGTATTTTATCAGTAGGTGTTCATACGACGGGGCTTGCCTCTATCGAAGAAACAATTTCCTATTCATACCTCGTGGGCCATTCCACGAGGTTCTTGATTTCCAAATGGGATGGAGGGTTTTAAACTTATCTGTCGCATTTGCAAAATACTTTAGATTTATACTCGCCTAAAAACAATTTTTATGATAAGTACACCAGTCTGTTCTTCTTTTCGTATTTTACTTCTGAAGTTAATTTAAATCGGATAGATATGAACTTTTGTTATAAAGCAATTATTTTATTGTTTATTGCTTCTTTCCCCATACAAAGTTGTGGCCATTCAAACGGAAATAAAAATATGAAAAATTCAGTTCAAGATTCGACGTCGAGTTTATTGAAGGCTGTTTCTGAAAAGAATGCAACTCTTGTGGCTAAAATTTTAGGTACACAACCAAATCTGGAAATTAAGGATAGTAAAGGAAGAACGCCTTTAATGATTGCTACCTACAATGCTGATAGTAAAATAGCTGAACTATTGATCTCTGCAGGTGCCGATGTGAACGCACAGGACGATCTACTGAACACTCCCCATTTATATGCTGGTGCAAGTGGCGACATGTCAATTTTAAAAATGAGTCTGGCCAATGGTGCCAATTTTGATGTTTATAATCGCTATGGTGGAACTGCACTGATACCAGCAGCAGAGAAGAGGCATTTGGAGGTTGTAAAACTACTTTCTGAAATACCAGGTTATCCTATTGATCACGTCAATAGGCTCGGTTGGACAGCTTTAATGGAAGCGATTGTTTTGGGTGCAACTGGAGAAACTCAGGTAGCTATTGTTAAAGTCCTTGTCGATGCTGGGGCTGACGTCAATATTGCGGATCATGATGGTGTTACACCGCTTCAGCATGCCAAGAATAGAGGTATGGACAAAATCATTAAAATATTAATCGAAGCAAAAGCCCATTAAAACACAAAGAAATGGATAAAATAAATGACAAAGACCTGCAGCATTTGCGTCGCTGTGTAGAATTGGCACGAGAAGCACTTTCCTTAGGTAATCAGCCATTTGGCTCCGTACTTGTATCTGCCGAAGGTAAGGTTTTATATGAAGGTCGAAACGAAATAGTGACCACCGGCGACCGAACACGCCATCCGGAATTTGAGATTGCTAGGTGGGCAGCAACCCATATGACACCAGAAGAACGTGCTAAGGCGATTGTTTACACCTCGGGCGAGCATTGTGCTATGTGTTCCGCTGCGCACGGTTGGGTCGGCTTGGGCCGGATTGTGTACGTCAGTTCTGCTGAACAATTGTTGTCTTGGCTAGCGGAATTGGGGGTTCCCGAATCTGCTGTAAATTTGCTGCCAATCCATAAAGTGGTTCCTAATATCGAGGTGAATGGTCCTGTACCTGAGCTTGCTGAGCAAATCCGAGAAATGCACTTCCGATTTCACAAAGCTTGAAATCAAATTAATGATCGTAACAAATCAGAATCCCTGATAAGGTCTAAAGTTGAAAAGTTTTTGTTTTACCGCAAAGATCGCTAAGCGTTTCGCCAAGGTCGCAATCCTTATCCAGTTTTAAATAAAGCCAAAACCACGCCTGATTAGACGGAAAGGTATGTACTTAGGGTTATCTATTTTAAACTAGTAAATTTTGACACTAACTTGCCCGAACAGTGGGGGCGGGTTACAGGGATTTTCAAAGATTCCTTCCTAATTACTGAAAAAAAATAGTTCGCTATCTATTTTACAAACCTGACTGCCGTGTTGCAGGTGCAACAGACTTTCAGTCCGTTTAAAAAAACCTATAAAATGTTTTTAGGGTTGGCTGCCTATTGATCAGGGATAAATATGGACTTCAGTCCATAATGATATAGTCTATTTACTTCTTAAAACCTCGCATTTCCTTGCGATTATTCCTTGAGTTCCTTACAGTTAAGTTTTCGAATGTTCTTTATTTTTAAACGAAAATGAATTACTTATCCGTTGCGAAAAATCATTCCAAGAAGGCCTCACGCTTTTTAGTAATTGACCAATACAACCTAATAGGCTCTAAATGAAGCGTCGTGTTCTTTTTTTATAATCTTGATATTCTGGAAATCTTCGGCTCAATAATTTTTCTTCATAAACCGATTTATAATAAAACAGGATCAAAAGCGAAAGGGTGACCGAAATCTTATAGAGTGAAGACCCGTAAATGGCATATCCAAACCCAGAAAAAATCAAAGCAGTATAAATGGGGTGTCTTGAGATGCGGAACGCACCATTGGTAATAAGTTTTCCAGAAGCCACTGGCGATGGGAAGGGAGAAAGCTTAGTATTTAGTTGTAAAAGGGCTATGGCACCAAATAGTATGGAAAAGCCCAACAAAACTAAACCCGAATAGCATAGCCATTCGGGTAGTTGAATATCAGATATGCGTAGGGGCAAAAAATACGCTATAAAAAGCAATACCTGTACCGCTACAAAGGCATAATCCTTAAAAGATATATTTTGCTTCACTTTTCAAAATTCTTCTAAACCTATATCATTTTATTAGCCCTGAATTTAGAGAGATCAGGGCTGATAATGAAGAATTAAAGGTGTTTTTTGGCGAGATAAAAATCGACTTTTTCGAGTGAATCGTCCGCTAATCTTGCGTTAAGTTCGTCCAAGGTTTTTGGTGGACCGACGATGACTTTATCTCCTTTTTTCCAATCTAATGGCATGGATACCTTGTGTTCATCCGAAATTTGTAGCGCTTCCAAAACTCGTAGAATCTCATCCATATTTCTTCCTATATTTAAAGGATAATACATGATCAGGCGAATTTTTTTACTTGGATCAATAAAAAACACGGCACGAACTGCGGCAGTTTCACTTTCATTGGGCTGTAGCATTCCGTATAGTTTTGCTACTTTCATATCGATATCTGCGATGATGGGAAAATCAAAGTAAACACCAGTGTTTTCCCTAACATTTTGAACCCAACCCATATGAGAGTGGATACTATCGATACTTAAGCCTAACAATTCAGTGTTCAGTGCATCAAACTCACTTTTTCGAGTCGCAAATCCGCTCAATTCTGTGGTACAAACTGGCGTGAAATCGGCAGGATGTGAAAACATGACCACCCATTTATCTTTTGCAAAATCTGAAAATTTTATTTTCCCTTTGGTTGTAAGAGCTTCAAAATCTGGAGCAGTATCACCAATTCGAGGCATTGAAGTTCCTTGTTGTAATTCTAAATTTGTTTCCATAATTATATTTTAACTATTGTTTTTTATCTTTTATAAATTTAAGCAATTATTACTTTTTTAACCAATTACACAGGTTGCATAAATTATAATTGGCTATATTTTAACATCTCATGGCCACATATCTTTGGTGTTGCTCTACTTTGTAAAATATAGTGAACAAAAGGTGTCCATATTAACAAACCCGAATAGCATAGCCATTAGGGTAGTTGTATGTTGTACAAAAATAAAGATGAATAAAATTTTACCAAAGGCAGAAATCACTTCATTTGAAGGCCTTAATCCATTTTAAGTTCAATCTTTAAACTCTTCAATGGCCTTGCTTAAATCATAAATTGTAGCGTTTTTAAGTTCATTTTCTAAAATGCTACTACCTGCAGTACTCCGATAGCCACCAGCACAATGTACAACAACAGGTTTGTCGGTCGGAATTTGACTGGCGGTGTCACGCAACTCATTAAGAGGATGCTCAAGCGCATTTTCGAAAAACTTACATTCATTGATCTCACTTTTATTTCTAATGTCAACAATAGTGTAGTTTTCTGGATGTTTTTTAAAATCCTCTAGGTCCAATTGATCCGTTTTGACCAGGTTTTCATTGGAAAGCGTTATGACTTTTAGGACCTGTTTTTCGTAGCCTATTTTTGCTAAACGATTTAAAATCTTGTCCTTGTTTTCCTTTTTGTCAATAACCAAGGTGAATTTTTCATTAGGTGCAACAATGGATCCTACCCAAGTTTCAAATTTGTCGATTTCTGATTCGGCTTGAATATTAATACTGCCTTTTAAATGACCTTTTTTGAAGATCGCTTCATTTCTCATGTCAACAATAAGACCTGTGGCCGTCGTATTTTCAATAAAAGGAATTTTTTCAATATTAGGATTTAACCTATCTGCACCCACTTTATTGATGTCCACATTAAATCCGAAATAGGATGGAATAAAGGGTTGACCATCGAGTAGGGTATTCATGAATTGCTCCTTGGATTGGTCTTTAAACGCCCAATTGCCCATGCGTTCGTCACCCAAAGTACTACTGGCAGCTTCGCTCAAATTTTTTCCACACAGAGAACCTGCACCGTGTGCCGGATACACAATCGTATCATCAGGTAATTCATTGAACTTAGTTGTAACGGTTTCGTACATCATTTCCGCCAATTCTTCACGTTTAGCAGTCATGTTACCCACATTTTCTCGTAGATCTGGACGACCAACATCACCAATAAATAGTGTATCTCCTGTAAACATCACGGTTTTATCACCTTCTGTGGCAACTATCGTAATACTGTCTGGAGAGTGTCCAGGTGTATTGATGGCCTTCAAAGTAATTTTGCCTAAGGTGATGCTGTCACCGTCATCAAACGTTTGGTGAGGATAATCGGCACCCAACTTTTTGCTGTTGTAAATAGTAGCTCCTGTCTCGTTATGGATTTCAAGGTGCGAGCTCACAAAATCGGCATGAGGATGGGTCTGGATAATTGCCGTTATTTTTGCGTCATTGGCTTTTGCAAAATCATAATACTGTTGAGGATCACGCTCTGGGTCTATAACCGCCATCTTACCTTCACTTACTATGGCATAAGAATAATGGGAAAGGGGTCCGTATTCAAATTGTTTGATATTCATAATGTTCAAATTTTTTTAAATTTAAAAAGTTATATCAACTTTCTTTAATTATTGATTACTTATTGGATAATTTGCTGTGTCAGCTTTTTAAAACTGCAAAATTGAAAGTTTTGGGTTGTTTTGAATGGTGTAATATGATCTGAGGTGAGGCATTTTATTTTTATAAAGTGGGGTTCAAATACCGATGTCAATGCATTTTCGTCATATCGAGAAATATCCAGACCGCTACATTTGGTAGGTCCTAAGTTTGAAAAAGTTCCGATAATTAATCTGCCGCCTACAAATTTATTGACAATGGCTCTGTACTTTTTAATCTGATCTGTGGATGTCAGAAAATGAAAAGCAGCCCGATCGTGCCATAGGTCGTAAATTTCTGTAGGTTCAAATGAAGTCACATCGCTCACAATCCACTGTACCTTCTTGGCATTTATGCCCAAACGTTTCTTTGCTTTTTCAAGGGCTTTGGCAGAAATGTCTAACACGGTGATATTTTGATAGCCTTTTTCAAGGAGAAAATCGACCAGTTTGCTATCACCGCCACCAATATCAATGATTTTAGCAGTTTTGGCAATCTGGGATTCCTCGATCAATTTCAAGGAAATCTCTGGTTTTTCTTGAGTCCAGCTAACTTCGCTTGGAGTTTTGTTCTCATACACAGATTCCCAATGCTCTTTGGTATTCATTGTCATATATTTATAATTGGGCCAATCATATTAACGGGTTTAGCTACCTCTGATTTGTGACTAAATTTTAAAGTTATTCCAAAGGTGTGCTTCTGTTTTCTTCTTAGAAGTAGTCCGTTTTGAGTAAGGCCAAAGATAACAATTTTGTGGCAGAATTAAGACAATCATAGATTATAGAATACTAAACGGACCTTGGGTTAGCGTATTCAGAAATGATAATTAAAAGTCTTACATTGATGAAGAATTATTCATGCTTCGAACGTTTTCGTTGAGGATCTTGACTTTTTTCTTCTGAGTTTTTAAAAACAACTCCATTCCGGTCCTAGTGGAATGTGAATTATAACAAGGCTCCATTGATAACATCTCGAAATGAGGTTCGAAATAGTTAAGATATTCTGTTTTGTTTCCACCAAACGGAGGTTTATCAGTATTTAAAGGGACATTAAACAGAAGGCCTACAATTTTCCCGTTTTCCAAGAGTAATTCAGCCGCTTTTTCTGTGTATGAAGATCTTAAATTGGGATTTAGGGCGCAAAAAAAGGTTTGTTCGATGATTAAGTCAAAAGACATTTTTAAATCGAAAAAGTTCTTATGGATCAGATGTGCCGATGGGAATGAGGGCACCCGCTGTTTGATATTATTTAATGCTGTTTTGGACAGATCCACAACATATACATTATTGAATCCTTGATTGTGTAGGTATTCGGCTTCATATGAATTGCCTCCGCCAGGAATTAGTATCTTTAGATCTTTATTGGTCAACTGATCGAAATATGTTTTAAGTGGCGGTGAGATTTCTCCCAAATCCCAGCCCATATCCTTATTTTTATAACGCGTGTCCCAATACTTTTCAGATAGCTCCATTAACCGTTGGTTTGAATGACGTTGATGATTTCGTCTTTCTGAAGCACACCAGATTGTCTCCAAACTTGTTTTCCGTCCTTAAAAAGTATCATAGTAGGAACACCTCTAACTTGATATTTAGCAGCTAATGCTTGATTTTTGTCTACATCTATTTTTATAATGGAAATACCATCACCTAAGCTGTCCTTGACTTGTTTTAAAATTGGGGCCAACATTTTACATGGACCACACCATTCTGCGAAAAAATCGACTAAAACAGGAGTGTCTTGATTTATTAATTCTGAAAATTTGCTCATAACTAAAAGGTTTTATTTATCAAAAATAACCCTCCAAATACCTCTCACTTCATTGACGTCATACTCCAATGCTTTATCTTTTGGATATAAGATGGTCAGTTTTTTGAGTGTGGAAGGTTCAATGTTTTTAGGCTGTCCGTGGCATTGCAAGCACATAGCGTTGGTCAAGATAGGGTAGTAAACGTTTACTTCAGCAGCTGTTTGAGTGACCAACGGCATTGGAGGTTCTTGGTTTGCAATGCTATTTTTGTAGATTTCAATATGTTCCAATTCTTCAGCGCTTGCTTGATTATTCTGATTTCGAGGTTTGTCTGAAACGCGTTTGAGTCGCACTTGTTGCACTACTGCCATACTATCTGTTAATGGATAAGCCTTTTCATTACAAAATGACAAAGCGCCAAGTGTTCCGTCATTTTGGATGGCTTGCATTAAATTCTTGCCTAAAACAGCTTGTGCATTTAATGCGTATTCCAAACCCCGTGCAGCATAATCGCTACTATCGATGTCAGATAATGACGATGTCATTTCCTGATTGCTTTGCAGTTCCTCTTTATCTTCTACGGTAATGCTCTTCGTTTTTTTACCATCATTACAGCTGTAAAAAGAGACCAATAGGACGATGATGACAATTATTTTTTTCATTTCTATACGTTTTTACTTCGAAAGTTTATCAGTGGCACAACTTACAAAGGATTTTGCTTTTGAGATTGAAGAGTTGCTGTCTTCAACTGTCGGATAACCAAGCTGTTTTAATTTTTCTTTGACCTGGAGCAAATCGCCTTCATTCAAATAATTGAAGGATAGTTTACTCTGGTCTAAATCTATTTGCAAATTATTAATGTTTGTTATGGTTGAAAGCTTAGTGGTAATAGTATTTGCACAGCCACCACATTTTAGATTTTGTACAACTATTGAAGTGTTCATAATTTTTAATTATAATTTAAGTTGTATCCTTTTTTGGGTTTTCGTTCCGAAAATTATTCAGAATACATTCATAATTAGGTTTTGTTTTTTGTGATTGGTTTACAATGTTGAAGGACAGGTGTACTCTGATACAGAAATGCCTGCTTCTTTTATCTGGTTGAATCCACCTGCCACGTCAATGATATTATGGATGCCTCTACTTTTTAAAATAGATGCCGCGATCATGCTTCTATAACCGCCCGCGCAATACACATAAAATGTTTGGTTGCGTTGAAATTCTACCAAATGCTCATTGATATAATCTAAAGGCGTGTTGTTGGCGTTTAATACATGTTCAGATTCATATTCCCCTTCTTTTCTGACATCGAAAATGGAAACTTTATCTGTAGCGATAATTTCTTTGAATGTCGTGGCTTGGATTGAGGTTACGGTATCATATTCGAATGCCTCTTTTTTCCAAGTTGTAAAACCACCTTTAAGATAGCCCAACGTATTATCAAACCCAACCCGTGACAATCTTGTTACGGTTTCTTCTTCTCTTCCTTCTGGGGTGACCAATAAAATAGGTTGCTTAACATCCGCAATTAGAGCTCCGACCCAAGGCGCAAAACCGCCGTCCAACCCAATAAAAATGGATCTCGGAACATGTCCCTTTGCAAATTCTTCCTGACTTCGGACATCTAATATAATGGCACCAGATTCATTGGCAGCAGTATCAAATGCGTCTGCTGATAAAGCTTGGGTGCCTCTTCTTAAAATATCATCAATGTGTTCATAACCTTCTCTGTTCATTTGAACATTAAGTGGGAAATAGGATGGAGGAGGCAGCAATCCATCGATTACTTCATCGATAAATTCTTCTTTGGTCATATTGGCCCTCAAAGCATAGTTCATCTTTTTTTGATTGCCCAGAGTGTCTACGGTCTCTTTCATCATATTTTTGCCACAAGCAGAACCTGCACCATGTGCTGGATAAACGATGACATCATCAGCTAGGGGCATAATCTTAGTACGTAAACTTTCGAATAAAAAACCAGCTAAATCCCTTTCTGTTAAAACACCCATTTTTTGTGCTAAATCAGGTCGGCCTACATCACCCAAAAACAAGGTGTCTCCACTGAATATCGCATGATCCTTCCCGTTTTTATCCCTTAAAAGAAAGGTTGTGCTTTCCATGGTATGCCCCGGAGTGTGCAAGGCAATTATGGTAATATCCCCAAGTTTGAATTCTTGATTGTCTTTAGCAATAATGGCATCAAAGGAGGGATTGGCATTTGGTCCATAAACAATTTCTGCCCCAGTTTCTTTGGCAAGAGTAACATGGCCACTAACAAAATCAGCATGAAAATGGGTCTCAAAAATATATTTTATTTTGGCAGCGTCTTTTCTTGCTCTATCGACATATGGTTTTATTTCTCTTAATGGATCTATGACTGCGACCTCTCCGTTACTTTCAATATAATAGGCGCCTTGTGATAAACAACCTGTATAAATTTGTTCTATTTTCATAGTTTAAAAATTTCTGTCCACGATGCTCTTTGAGGAAATTTCAATAATCGTTTGAGTATTGGTTTGACCTGGGTTTGGTGAGTAAAATTTGTTCAAAGGTATAAACTCTTATTAGTTTTTGCAGTAACCTAGGTTACAAATTGATGTTTTACTTTAAATTCCATGTAAAATATAAAGATTGCCATGACAAAAATGAAATAACCAAAAGCCTTCTTTAATTTTTCACCATTTATGAAATTGCTTAAATAACTTCCGATGAAGATACCTACAAAAGATAGACCTGTAAAAAGTGCTAAAAATGCCCAATCTATGCTCATTGTTAAGGCGTCTCCCAAAAAGAAGCCCAATAGTGACTTGAATGCAATTATTATCAACGAAGTGCCAACAGCAACTTTCATTTCCACTTTTGCTAATATCACCAATGCTGGAATGATCAAAAATCCACCACCGGCACCAATCAACCCCGTAATTCCACCAACAAGTAAACCTTCAAGTACAATTAAAGGATAGTTGTATTTGGTTTTCTGGTTTTTGTTAATATCGATTTTGTTGTTTTCTTTAAGCATTGAAAACGCGGCAGGAATCATCAATAACGCGAAAAAACCAAACATTCCCATACGTCGTGTAAATTCGAAATCGCCAATTGTAAATAACAATTCAGGTAATGCCGGTATCACAAAATACCTAACTAGCGTAACACCGAGTATTGACGGAATGCCAAATACAAATGCGGTTCTCCAATCTACGTAACCATTACGATGTTGTTTTACCCCACCAACCAGTGCACTGGCACCTACAATAAATAAGGAATAGGCTGTTGCAGCTTTCTCATCAATTGAAAATAAATAGGCCAAAACGGGTACTGCCAAAATTGAACCCCCACCACCAATAATACCTAATGAAACACCAATTGCCAATGCACTTATATATCCAAAAACCTCAATTAATTCCATACGTTGTAACTTATGCAACAAAAATACCCCGTTTACATTGCAAGTGAGGTAACATGGGTTACATAATTCTTATAATTTTATTATTTTTAAATAGTTTCTCCCAAGCTCTATCTTGCCAAGTTGCTCCATCTTTTTTAATAATCTTGAGATGACTACGCGAGAAGTGTACAGGTCATAAGCTATTTCTTGATGCGTGCTATTTATAATATCATTTTCATTGACACGTACCTTTTCGAGTAAATACTGTGTCAACCTTTCATCCATTTGATAGAAGGCGATACTGTCCAAGGTCATCAGTAATTCATTGATACGGTTGTGGTAACTTTCAAAAACAAAATTGCGCCACGATTTATATTTTGCAGTCCATTCTTCCATTTTACCAACTGGCACCATGATTAATTTGGTATCCGTTTCTGCTATGGCTCTGATTTCACTTTGCTTTTGACCCAGACAACAGGTCATGGTCATGGAACAGGTTTCACCTTTTTCTAAATAATAAAGCAAAAGTTCGTCGCCCTCGTTGTCTTCGCGCAATACTTTAATAACTCCAGAAATTAACAATGGCATGGATTTTACATATTCTCCAATTTCCATCATTTTGAAACCTTCAGGAATCTCTTTGAAAGTCCCTGCCTGGACTATTTCATTGAGTAAAGCATCTTCAAATAAGTGCCCGTAACTTTTTTTTAATTCATTGATCATTTTTAGATTGCGTTTAGTTATTTAAAATTGATTTTAATTTAAAATAAGATCCATGTTATTGATCAGGTCCCAATCGTACAGGGTTTGTTCTTCTTAATGTTTAACGACATGATATATTGGTGTTTTGAAATGATGCTATAATAACTAATTGCAAGTTTATCCCATTTCAAAAATACCGGTTCAAGATAATAAAGTAAGTGACTATGTTAGGTAGAGATTTTACTTTTATTTTTTAGGGAGAGTATACGATTTGTTTTTTATTCCCACCAGTGGGTTTTAATACCCCGAGGTTCTTGATTCTATCATAAGAGATCTAGTTTTCATCAATATAGCTTTTGTAAAATTCAATACCACGATTGAAATTTTAAGTTGTGGTGTGTGATCAGCGAACTTTAGAATTTTGTGGGCTTAAAAAAATGTTACTATTTTGGAAACGATATTAAAATGGCTTCCAAAACAGAGGTTTGTTTTGCCGTCAAGTGTTTTACTTGTTCAGACCAATGTTGATCAAAATCCATTGAGTTCGAGCAAAATTACTTAAATCTTATCTGTTTCATGATGATTCTCAGTATTCAATGGAAGTTCTTAGAAGATTAGACGCTAAAAGTTTGTAAAGAACATTATAATATGCTATTATGAGCGGCACTAATAATTATAATATTTTTATGAAGATCATTAAACTTCATTTTTCTGTAATCCATAGAATTCATAACATTTTTTATACTTTATTATTGAGGCCTCATGCTATCCGAGGCAAAAACCGCTGACGCTTTTCATTATTTTTAGTAATTTTAAGATGCACTAAATAAAGACATCTCAAAAATTACATTTCCTATTTTTTCTATAGAGAAGAACTAGTCTAACTATTCATTTTATATATATATATATATATATATATATACCATTTTTTTATGTCGATTAAAGTTACCAGAAAAGAAAGTGCATCAAGATTCTTAGGTCTCGTTGTAAATAAAACTGTTTTTTTAAGCGCAATTTCTGTCATTATTTTTAGCATTGGCTTCACTCTGATATTTGAGCAGGAAGCCGATTATTATTTTGGAATGGCCCAAACTTTTGTATCTGCCCACGGCGGTTGGATTTACACTCTAGCCGTAAACTTATTTATTGTTTTTTGTTTATATATGGCCTTTAGTAAATTTGGTGCCATACGAATTGGAGGAAAGAATTCAAAACCTGAGTTTAGCCTATGGGCTTGGTTTGCAATGCTCTTTAGTGCTGGAATTGGAATTGGATTGGTACTTTTTAGTATTGCAGATCCTGTAAGGGATTTTTTAAATCCGCCGCGATTGGCGGGTCAAGAACCTGCGCTTATTGCCCAAGAGGCCATTAATTTTTCTTTTCTGCATCACGGCATACATGGCTGGGCTATTTACTCAGTTGTTGGTCTTTCATTAGCTTACTTTACGTTTAATAGAAAAATGCCCCTTACCTTACGTTCAGCTTTTTATCCTTTGCTAGGAAACCGAATCCACGGGTGGATGGGAGATTTGATTGATATTATGGCGGTAATTACGACGCTCTTTGGTCTGGCAACGACCATCGGGTTTGGTGTAGGGCAGATCAACTCAGGGCTTACCCATGTGTTTGGCGTTCCGAATGCCTTGTTCTATCAGGTTCTTATAATTTTGGGTGTTACGTTAGCGGCCACCATTTCAGCGTTTAGCGGAGTGAACAGAGGTGTTCAAATGCTAAGTAAACTCAACGTTAGAGTAGCATCTGCTATCTTTTTATTAGTTCTTATTTTAGGCCCTACAACCTTTATTTTTAAGTCTTATATCCAAAATATTGGAAGTTATTTGGTACATTTTGTAGATATGTCCACTTGGACCGAATCTTTACAAGGTACCGATTGGCAAAAAACAAGGACCATCATGTATTGGGGTTGGTGGATTTCCTGGTCGCCATTCGTCGGAACTTTTATCGCCCGGATTTCTCGGGGACGAACCATAAAAGAGTTTGTTCTGTGCGTTCTTATTCTTCCGGCCTTAGTTACTTTCCTATGGTTTAGTGCTTTTGGAGGAACTACCATGCGCGATATTCTCCTTGGAGATACAGCCATGATTGCTGCGGTAAATGATAATATTTCTACGGCACTTTATGTGTTTTTTGACAAGTTTCCATTAGCAATGTTGTTGAAGGTTTTGGGCGTGATCCTGATTTGTAGTTTTATTATTACCTCGGCAGACTCAGGAGCATTGGTCGTAGATAGTATTACCTCTGGTGGAAAATTAAAGACGCCAAGATACCAAAGAGTGATTTGGGCAGTTGCCACTGGGTTGATTGCTGCGGTCTTGATGTATGGAGGGGGACTGAACGCACTCCAAACCGTAGTGACCATTTCCGGATTGCCTTTTGCCATACTTTTGGTAATGATGTGTTTATCACTATACAGAGGAGTTAACGAAGATTATCAAAAGTCAGAACGAAAGGAAAAACTTTTGGAAAGGGAATCTTACAGAAAAAATATAATTGAATTGGTAAACAAGGAGCGAGAAGAGAGAAACTTGAAAAAAATAGACCCTGAAATCCAACCTAAAAAGAAGCCTAAAATAACTGATATATAAGTATTTGCAAATCGATGTTACGATTAAAGCTAGTAACCCTTAAACTATAAAAATGACAAAGAAAATAAAATTAGATAACGATTTAAAACTGATGGTCGCTTTAGACCTTACCGAAATGGATCCCATTTTGCTAAGTTACGTCAGCTTTCTTTGTAATGTGTGGAATATTGAGCATTTATATTTTACGCATAACATCAAACAATACAAGTTATACGATCTATACGATGAGTTCCTGGAAGAAGGCATTACAGTAGAGGATATTGTAGATAGAGGCTTGGAAAGATCAATCCAAAGGCATTATACAGCTGCCGTACCACATACCGTATTGATCACTTCCGATGATTATACGGAGAGCATTTTGACCCATCTCGCCAAAGAGTATAAAATCGATATTATGGTCACCGGCAATAAGGATGAACTGCAGGGTACTGGTGCATTGACCCAAAAATTGGTGCGAATGCTTGATGCCCATGTTTTATTGGTCCCTGAGGAAGCCAAGCACAGAATGGAAAACGTCTTGGTCCCGACCGATTTTAGCTCGGACTCCGCAAAGTGTTTTTCAGTTGCCGAAAGTTTGGTCGAACGTTCTGGCGGAAAAATAGAAGGTTTACATGTTTATAATATTCCTTCATTTTTCTTCCCCTATATTAACACAGAAAAGGCGATTGATAAAACGGAGCATCATCTAAAGGAAAAAGTCAAACAATTTCGAAAGAAATATAAACTTCGGGAAGAAATTCCGTTTCGCTACACCGATAGAGAAAATCTGTCCGTAGTCGAAGCCATTGAGCTTCACGCAGAAAAGGGGGATTTTGATATTGTCGTGGTTTCAGCTCGAAGTGGAAACACTATCACTTCCTTGTTTGTAGGAAGTGTGACCAACGATTTATTGATTAGAAATAGAAAAATGCCATTATTGGTGATACGGTAAATAACATTTTTCAAAATTAGGTTTTTGCTTTTGATGGCCTCTCTCGATTCTTTCAGGAGAGGCTATTTTCAATGGTCAACCTGTTTTACCCAAACTATGGTTTAATATGGAGGTTTCTAGTCGATTCCTATCAAATTTGTGCTGAGCGAAATCTGCACGAGAAATTTTATACTTTTTGACCAACACACAGAGACCTGCAATTATGAGGTCCTATTTTTAAAATGCTAAAGACTCAAAAATTTATTGCCTTCCTCAGAAATCATACTGACATCCCAAGGTGGATTAAAAGTGAGATTGACCCTAATTTTATCATTGGGAAACGATTGTTGCATAGATTGTGTTGTGGCATCCACGATGGATTCACCCATCGGACAGAAGCGGGTGGTCAAGGTCATCGTGACAACATTTTCTTTTTCTTTCTCGTTGAAATCGATCTGATATACCAGACCTAAATCGACGATATTCAAATCAATTTCTGGATCCATGACATGATATAACCCCTCTAGGGCGATAGCTTTTTTACTTTCGTTATTTGTTTTTATGTTCATTTTAGTTGTGCTTTATGAAATAAAATTTTGAATACATTTAAATTATATAATAGTGCGGTAGCAAGTAAGAAAACAGCCCCTACTTTTAATATAAGCAAATCCGTACTAACGATGCCGTATCCAAATACTACAAACCCTATGATATAAGCTGCCGTGGTAGCTATGAAAATTGGCGTACTGAAAAGTTCTTTGGGATTTGGAGTTTTGCCTAAGCCCGCAATATTGTGATATACTTTATTCCAGATAATGAAAGGAAGTGTTTTAAACGTCATGCCCAGAATGATGGCTGTGATCCATCCAAAAAATATGGTAAAGCCGTATAACAATACAAATTTTACGTTATTCATTGAAGTGAACACTGTAATGATCCCAACCAGAATGAGCACTGGAACGACCATGAAAGCAACAGAAACCATAGATATTCTCACTTGACCATCTACTTTTTTTCGAATACGCTTGCTATAGGATTGCTTTATATAATATCCAAAAAGTATAATGCCCATACCAATTAATACTATGGGGATGAGGTACAAACCAAATTCCAGCGACATAAAAATGATAGGAATGAAACTCAGCAATCCTCCATTAATAAGCGCATATACGAACCAAAGTATTTTTTTGTTTTCATATTTTGAAATTAGGAACATGGGTATCAATCGGAACCCCACGCCTAAGACCATAACTAGAAACCAACCAATAATTCCCATATGCGCATGAAAAGAAAGGTAATATAGAGAATCTTGTGAAAGAATATTATAGGTGAAATTATAAATCAACAATAACCCTAATCCGGTAGTCAGTATTAGCCAAAAGGCAGCAGTAATCGCAAATATGGCATGCACATTTCCTTTTTTGCTTTTGGAGATACTCATTATGAGATTGGCAATATAACAGATGATGGAAAGGTTTATAAGAATTGCTCCGGTCTGTGCTACGATTCCCATATTAAATTTATAAAATGAGAAAACTAACAAAGGAATTCCAATGGCGGCAAAATAGAAGGATAAGTGTGCCAATAAATTGCTGTGTAATTTACCTTCAATCAGTACTGGAAATAGCTGATGGCTCGCTCCAAGAATAATCATTGTGCCCCAGCCCAAGGCTAAAGTATGCGTAATTGCCAAGGTATAGGGGTTAAAATAATGCTGGGTAAATGCAACAGTATTTTGCATGATCAAAATGGTTGATAGTAAAAACGATAAAGCTGCATAGCCATAAAAAGGAATGACCACTTTATATGACGTGTTTTTAACTAAGTTGCCACCAGCTACAAACATGTTAATTTTTATATATTAAGAGCTGTACATTGCCATCGCTGATTTCATTGATGCGATATTCAAATTTCTGATCTGCCAATTCGGGCAGTAAAAAAACAGGAATACGTTTATGATATACAAACAAAGCTTTGTCCCTTGGTAGTTTATCAAGCTCAGTTAAAATGGTGTGCATGGGAAGTGGCATTTCAAGTTGACGTACATCTACCGTGACTAAATAGTCCTTATATCTATCCATGACCTCATCCCAACCGTTGCTGGCACTTGCTTTAGGTGTTGTTGAAATAGCTTCCGTTTCCGTTTTTTTATGAAAATAGGTTTCCACCAAATCATCACTTATCACATCTGAATAAACAGCGAATCCTTGATTTTCAAGCATTTTAATCAGCGGAACTGGTTCAAACGTGTTAATGATCTTTAAAGCTTGACCCGACTGGACGGTTTTAATTTTATTTAAAATTAAGTTAAGCGGATCTTTGCCTGATGCCAACAATTCACGCACATCAAAATCAATAATCTGCTCCTTAGACAGTTGGGAGATAAATGCGGGTAGCTTTTTTGTTTGCTCCTCTACGGGCAAAATTGCCTGGTCAATCTCAAATCCCAACGGTTTGAGTTTATTAAAGAAAACCGTCATCTCGCATCCCGCCATTTCTGCTGCCATGGCTAAGGTTGTCCTGCCAACAAACACTTTTCTCAATAGCGGATTTCTATAGGTCTCAAACTTTGAACTGATGTTGATAATCGCCTCCAGAGCATCCGGATGTTCTTTTATGATACGGGCGATTTTGGTATTGGCGTTAATTGGTTTCATCATTATTTTTCTAATTGAATGGCCTTAGGAAACAGAATGTTATTTTCTAAATGAATGTGCAGTAGCGTATCTTCTTCAAATTCCCTTAACATTCGATACAATAAGGAATAACTCGCGCAAGCATCTTCGGGCAAGACGTAGTTATGGGTAAGTGTCTTGATTCTATTCAAACTATTTCCAACGGTCTCGTGTTCCTTTTCATGATTTCCGACAACATCTTCTATAGATTTGAAATAAGCTGATTGGGGCCGTGGCGTACTTTTATCTGTACGAGCCAATTCTTTGATATAAGGAAACAGCATCTTTTCTTCTTTTCCTATATGTTCTATTAATTCGGAGTTTAAAGCTTTTACAAGATGATTGATTTCCACTAACTCAGGGTGGAGATCACTGTGGACTTCCATTACTTTATTCGCATTTGTAGTGATATCTGGAAGGTTTTTTCGAAGAAAACGGTGATGAGTGTTTACAATATAATCTACAAGAAAGTCTAATTCCCATTCATCATAAGGCATAGGGTGTGAGGCAGGTACCTTATCAGTTTGCTGTAATTCCTGTTCTACTTTAGTCACATCAAGTCCTTTCTCGGCACAAGCTTCTTTTACCGTTTTTTTCCCGCCGCAACTAAAATCTAGACCATACTTTTTAAAGACTTCCGCTTTGCGTAAATCCTTGGCTGCAAGTTCTCCCATGGTTTCATCGATTTCTCCAGCAATATTCTTTCTTATTTTAACTTTCCACCAGACAGGACCTTCCTCCAAATACTCCCAGGTAAATACATTTCCTCGCTCTCCAAGAAGTTGATAGTACAGGGGTTTAGGATCGTGATCATTATGAATGATTAAGCTTTCTCCTTCGTTTAGCGCATCGTAGCGCAAAAAAATGGTAGGATGTTTATGCTTAGGCTCTAACAAGGTGACATTAAGAATGTTATCTATTGTTGTTTCCATTTTGTCCAAAATTATTTAATATACGGGGTTGCCCGATTGTTTATTTTTTAGTGATTTTTATTTTAAACCATTCAGGGCCTTGCTCTAAGTATTCCCATATAAACACATCGCCTCTTAGTTGAATCAGTTGGTAATAAGGCGGCTTTGGATCATGGTCATTGTGTAAAATAAAATGCTCTCCCGGTTGAAGCGCATCATATCGGGCAAAGATGGTAGCGTGTTTAATTCTCGGTTCAAGAAGGGTTGCATTGAGTATGTTTGAATTTTCCATTTTTATTTGATTTAATAGATTATAGTATTTATTTCTTATGATTATAAATTGAGCCTGCATCACTTGTTTTTTGCAGGCCCTATTTTGGGATTTAATTTTCAGATTTTTGCCTTTGTTAATCAAATTTGTGTTGAATTGACAGGGTATGTCAAAGAATTTTATTTGGATGTTGTCTGATTTCTTAAAAACGATTAAGCATCAAAGAATAGGGTGTTTTTTTGTTTCTTACTTCCATAACTCTAAAAACAATTTTGCTGATTTTGGGTACAAATTTAAACAAAATTCTTTATTTAGGACAAAATTGTCCGATATAATTTATGTAGTGTAAATGAAACTATTTATCTTCGCCGTTAAGAATTATATGCTCTTGGATAGAGCGTGTAAATCATAAGAAAATCGTTAAAAATTCACATCTTAAACTAAATCATTTTGAATACTAAAACAGAGATAGATGCATTGGATATGCGCGTGCATATTCCCATTGAAAGACATCGACAATTACTTCAGCTTTTCAAGGAATTACCCGTTGAGGATAGTTTTGTTTTTATCAACGATCACGACCCGATTCCACTTTATTATGAGTTTCGCTCAATTTATGGCGATGTGGTTGGGTGGGAATATCTTAATAGAGGAGGTAGGGAATGGACTGTAAAAGTTACTCGAACAGAAGCATCACAAGGTAGAGAGTTTACCGAAATATCGACTTTGCTCGATCTTCGGAACGCTGACGAAAAAGAGTGGAAACAAATTGTCTTTCACCGTTATGGCATGATGGAACCAGGAGATATCTTGGAAATAATCGCTGCTGAAAATCCAAAGGAAATCCATGATATTTTTACTCAGAAATTTGAAGGACAACATTCTTGGACCTATAAAAAGCAAGAGCCAAATGAATATGTGGTTCATATCACTAAAAAAGTTAAAAGCGGATTAGGTGATGATGGATTTGCCATAGTAAATGAATTCGATTTGCGTCCGTTCCCACCAACAGAACGCCATGACATGTTTTACAAAGCCTTTGCTGATACAAAACTTGGAGAAGCGTTTGAATTCATTAACGACCACGATCCTATACCTCTCTATTATCAGATGGAAGCAGAAAGCGAAGACCCTTTTAGATGGGAATACATTGAAAAAGGTCCTGACCAATGGAAGGTCAGAGTCATCAAAACCAAAGAATGATTATTTAGGGAGCCGAGAAGGTTCCCTTTTTTCATGTTCCCTTTTAAATGTGTTTATTATTTTGGCTTTCAGCGTTTCGGAGCATGTTATCATAATCATAACCAGCTCTTTCCAAGGCACGCCTGGCGGATGCCATTGCAATTGGTGCGGGGTTGGGTGGATGGACTGGAACTTCTTTGGTAGCGAGAAGTTGGTCTAAAATCTCTTGGGTTTGACCCTGAGTCAAGCGCTCACACACATCGTATAAACCACCTGGTTCCTCCTCAGCCAGATCATGTTTATCTAACAGATACCGTATCACTTTTATTAATGACATGTTAGGTGGAGGCACCATAAGCGCGGTCAGTGCACCATGTTCAAGTCGGTACTGAGGAAGAAGTGCCTTTGCCACATCAGGATTTACTTTTTTGACGGCTGGAAATAGAATTTTTTCTTCCATTTTAATATGTCTTAATAATTGTGTTCGGAATTGATGATAATAGGCCATATCAATTCTGTCAGGGTTTTCAGTCGCGTTATTCAATATCTTCTCAATGCGATGATGATCTTTGGTGAAAAACTGGTGTAAGATTTTGTTCATGGATTCTTAAGTTCTAAATTCAATTCGCTTATATAGCTAATAAATTATATAGACATATCTCCTAACAAATATAGAATTTTCGTAGGAAAGCTGTTTGTATGCTCGTAATGGATGTTGATTTATGATTTTAAAATTGGTGATCAATTATTCCTAAAATAGCTTCATGATTCTGACTTCAGATCTTTGATGTCAGCGAGGTAGTCCATAAGTTTAATGAATGTTGTGGGAATTCAAATAAATAATTTGTCATCTATTGTCAAGCAAACCATTAAATATACTGCTTTTGGCAGTTTTTATTTTTGCCAATGGTCTATTGAATAAAAATTGAAATCAATAAAACCCATGAAAATTCACATCAATAGATTTTATAAACCTGTGAGGTCAGGAATGATGTCCCATTAATAGTGACCTAAATCATGTTTTTTAAAAAAAATCTGTTCTATATTTGAACTTCACCACCTTTACATGTCCAAACCAAACTCATTTTCTGACCGTACAAAATCGTTTTTCGCTGAAATAGGCGATATGACCTTTTTTGCCGGACGTTTTTTTAGGGAATTGTTCAGTGCGCCTTTTGAGTTTAAGGAACTGATTCGACAATGTTACAATATGGGTATTCGTTCCTTGTTTTTAGTGACCGTGACAGGATTTATTTTGGGCTTGGTATTTACGCTTCAATCCCGTCCCACTTTAATGGACCTTGGTGCAGAGTCCTGGATGCCTTCTATGATCAGTATTTCTATTGTAAGAGAGATTGGTCCAGTAATTATAGCATTGATATGTGCTGGAAGAATTGGCTCCGGAATAGGGGCTGAGCTCGGATCAATGCGCGTAACGGAGCAGATTGACGCTATGGAAGTCTCAGGCACCAATCCGTTTAAATACTTGGTAGTAACCAGAATATTGGCGGTTACCTTAATGTTGCCTTTGTTGGTGATCGCTGGTGATACCATTGCCTTGATTGGTTCTGCCATTGTTGAGAATTTAAAGGGTGATGTGTCTTATACTTTATATTTTAATAAGGTTTTTGATGCCTTGAGTTTTAGTGATGTGCTTCCGGCGACGGTTAAAACCGTTTTCTTTGGGTTTGCCATCGGACTTGTAGGAACTTATAAGGGATATAACTGTGCCAAGGGAACGGTTGGAGTAGGAGAAGCATCAAATTCTGCGGTGGTGTATACCTCTATGTTGCTTTTTATAATCGACTTTATTGCCGTATTTGTTTCTGATATATTTTTTGAACTATAGATGAATAAAGAAAACAGAAAACCCGTCCTTGAATTGAAAGATCTCCAAAAGAGCTTTGGCAATAACCATGTGCTCAAAGGTTTTAATCTTCAGCTATATGAGGGTGAAAACCTCGTAATTATGGGAAAATCTGGTTCAGGGAAGTCTGTAATGGTCAAGTGCATTGTTGGCTTAATTCAGCCCGACAGCGGGAGCATTACCATTAGAGATCAAAATATCATCACTATGGGCCAAAAGGAATTGGACTTTTTACGAACTGAAATCGGTTTTCTTTTCCAGGGAAGTGCCTTGTATGATTCGATGACCGTTCGGGAGAATCTGGAATTTCCCCTTCGGCGACATAAGGACAAAGTTGAGAACTTTCAAGGAACCGAAGAATCGGTAAAGGCTGCTTTAGAAAGTGTTGGACTTTTACACGCCATCGATTTGATGCCTGCAGAACTATCTGGTGGAATGCAACGTAGGGTGGCATTGGCTCGGGCGTTGATATTAAAACCGAAAATCATTATGTATGATGAACCAACTACAGGTTTGGATCCAATTACGGCAAACGAGATCATTCAACTTATGCGAAGCATTCAAAAGGAATATAACACATCATCTCTTATAATTACCCACGACGTAGATTGTGCACGTGTTATTTCTAACCGGATAATATTGCTGGTGGATGGTATCAATTATGCCGAGGGTACGTATGAAGAGCTTTCAAATTCGAGTGATCCGCAAACTCGTGCATTCTTTAAAAATTAGACTTATGGCAAAATCGACTTCACAAAAAATAAAGGTAGGAATCTTCGTGGTGGTGGGCACTATTCTTCTCATTGCTGCGCTTTATTCCATTGGGAAAAGACAGCATATTTTCAGTAAAAACATTCAGATATATGCTGTTTTTGGTAATGTGAATGGACTGCAAATAGGCAATAATGTGCGCTATTCTGGTATCAATGTTGGAACGGTCAGTAAAATTGAAATGACTGAAGTTGGCAAGATTATAATCCAAATGTCAGTAGAAGAGAAAACGGCAAATTATATTAAAAAAGATGCCGTCGCCTCAATTGGTTCGGACGGTTTGGTAGGTAGTATGGTCGTTAATATCATCCCAGGAAAACTCCGTCAAGCTCTAGGGGTTGTCTCTGGAGATACTATTCAGTCTTACAGTAAAATTGGAGCGGATGATATGCTTTCAACCTTGAACACCACGAATGAAAATGCCGCTTTATTGACTTCTGATTTATTGAAAATAACCAATCAAATCTTGGAGGGCAAAGGTACTTTGGGAGCATTTATCAATGACACTATCTTAGCTCAAAATATTCGTCAATCGATGGTTGAACTTAGAAAAACTTCAGAAGGTACCGGCCTGGCTATTGACAATATTAACAAGATAATTTCAAAAATTAATTATGACGAAAGTGCCGCCGCCGTAATTTTGAGCGATACTGCTGCAGCGACTCAAATTAGGAGCGTCATTGCCAATCTCGAAAAGTCAAGCGAGGATATTAATGTGGTCACAAAAAATCTGGATAACTATTTAAACGAATTAAAATCAGGTAAAGGAGCCGTAAATTATATTACTCAAGATGAAAATTTCGTCAGGGATATAGATTCTACCATGATTCAAATAAAAGAGGCATCAGAAAAGCTAAATGAAAATATGGAAGCCTTGCAGCACAATTTCTTTTTCCGCGGTTATTTTAAGAAAAAGGAACGGCAGGAGCGGAAAGAGGCCAAGAAAAATGAATAAGAGTTAGATCTTATCGAGCTCAAACCGATTTCAGAATATTTTTATCAGGTTGAACTCAATAAGACTCAATTGGCGTTGGTGGATAAACCAGCAATAATCCATTTTAAACTGCAATGGGATGGATGCCCCAGCGATTTTTGTTGGCCTGGGCAAAATCCGATTTATATTTCGCTGGAATAAGTTCTGGGTCAAGCATAGATCCTACTTTTATGGACGGGAAAAGCTCTTCATAAGTGATCATAGCATTTAGCGAAACACGACGATAAATATGGGAACGCGTTAAGTTTTTGGCTTCATCCAAGCCGGTTGCGCCCAAAAGTTCAACAAAGTTTTTTATTGTTTTTTCGTGATAATTTGCCACACGTACCTTCTTGTCTTCAGGCACCAACCCAATGGTCAGTTTTGGATCCTGAGTGGTGATTCCGGTAGGGCATTTATTGGTATTGCAGAGCAAGGCTTGAATACAGCCCAAGGCCATTTTCATGGCGCGAGCCTGATAGCATCCGTCAGCCCCCAAAGCAATTGCTCTAGCCACATGAAATGCAGAAGTAATCTTGCCCGAGGCAATGAGTTTGATATGTTTCCGTATGTCCAATCCATTCAGAATATTATGGACAAAATCGAGACCGTCAATCAATGGGGCACCAACATAATTACTGAATTCCGGTGGTGCAGCACCGGTGCCTCCTTCGCCACCATCTACAGCAATATAATCAGGATAGATATCAAGATCCAACATGGCTTGACAAATGGATATAAACTCACTTTTATAACCAATACACAACTTAAATCCCACTGGTTTTCCGCCAGAAAGATCTCTAAGTTTTTGAATAAACTCCACCATTTCAATGGGTGAATTAAATGCGGAGTGATAGGGTGGAGAGTTGACTCTGGTATGTGGCGTAATGTGTCGGATTCGAGCAATTTCCTCTGAGTTTTTCTCGGCCGGTAAAATACCGCCATGTCCTGGTTTGGCACCTTGGGAAATTTTGAGTTCAATCATTTTTACATTGGGGTGCTTTGCCTTTTCAGCAAAAAGTTCAGGATTGAATTTCCCATCTTCATATCGGCAACCGAAATAAGCTGTGCCAATTTGCCAAATTAAATCTCCTCCATGTTTTAAATGATAATCGCTCAGGCCTCCTTCTCCGGTATTATGGGCGAAATTCCCAATCTTGGCACCAGCATTTAAAGCTTCAATGGCGTTAGCACTTAGGGCACCAAAACTCATGGCTGAAATATTTAAAATACTGGCCGAATAGGGCTGTTTACAATCCTTATTCCCTATTATAAATCGAGGATCGTGATCCAATGACTCAAAAGGTTTTGGTGCGATGGAATGACAAATCCATTCGTAGCCCTCCGCATAGAGGTCCAGCTGGGTTCCAAAAGGAATAGTGTCTCGTACACCTTTTGCCCTTTGATACACCGTGGAGCGATCGACGCGATTAAAAGGACGGCCATCAATATCCGATTCAATAAAATATTGATACATTTTAGGTCGTAAATCTTCCAACAAATAGCGGAGCCTCCCTACTACGGGATAGTTTCGCATAATAGTATGTCGTGTTTGAATCGCATCATAATATCCCAGAATAGTTAGGACAAGTACGATGGCAAATAGCACATACCAATTAGGACTTAAAAAAATGGATAAGGCAAGGGTTATCAAAAGTGAAGCAGTTGATATGATATAGAAGTTAGTACGCATAACAGAGTTTTATTAGGCTCACAGCTATATATTAAGCATTTACATAGCACTCATGTGAATTTTTATTGATCCGTTTATTTCTAGCTGTAAAGTACTAAATATAAAGGTGTTTTTATCGAAAATTCAGATTGAAATTTAAGGAATGTACTGATCATTGATAATGAGGGTGTTGGTGTTATTGGGCAGCGATTTTTAAATTAATACATTCGTCTGCATCAGGACACTCCAATAAGAGCAATGGCACACTTTTATTCTATGAATGCTTAACAAAATGGGAATACAAGGATTTGATGTTTAGTGAATATGGTATAGAGTTCATCAAATCTTCAACTGTCCAAAAAAGTAAAGCCTTAAAAGATGATTTCTATCCGAAAATTTTCTATTTTGATGCGCAATTTATTCCATCTTAAAACTAAAATAGCGAGAGCCAACATAAAATGAGCACAGACCTTCCTGCAAATAAGCCAAAAACAGCAAATCCAACTACTATTCTTGAAAAACCACGTTATCTTTCACTTGATGTTTTGCGCGGACTTACCATTGCGCTGATGGTCTTGGTAAATAATCCTGGAAGCTGGGGAAGTATTTATGCGCCTTTTAAACATGCAGAATGGCATGGGTTTACGGTTACTGATCTTGTTTTCCCTACTTTCCTCTTTGTAGTAGGAAATGCCATGAGTTTTAGTATGAAGAAATTTGAAAAGCAAACAGATGCCGTTTTTTGGGGTAAAGTAATCAAAAGGACACTTCTCATTTTTGCCATAGGATTATTTCTGAGTGCTTTTCCTTTCGTGCAATGGTCTGAGGGCGAGCTGATTTTGAAAGATCTTTCTCAAATGCGGATCATGGGTGTTTTACAGCGTATCGCGTTGTGTTATTTTTTTGCCTCACTTATGTTGCGCTATTTAAAATTAAATATCAGTATCATCCTAAGTATTGCTTTACTTCTAGTTTATTGGGCAATCATGTATTATTTTGGCGATCCGTCAGCCCCATACAGTTTGAAGGGAAATGCGGCTTTAAAATTTGATCTTCTTGTCTTTTCTCCAGAAAATTTATGGAAGGGCCACGGCTTTCCTTTTGATCCCGAAGGCTTGCTCAGCACGATCCCGGCCGTTGTTAATGTGATAGCTGGCTATGTGGCTGGAAAATTTATACAGAAATCTGGAAACACCTTGGCCACCGTTTGGAAGCTTGGGGTTGCGGGGCTGATTCTACTTTTAATTGGCTTGCTTTGGGATGTGGTTTTTCCTATTAATAAAGGCATTTGGACAAGCTCTTTTGTGGTTTTTTCCACAGGATGGGATTTGATTATCATTAGCGGTCTAATTTGGATCATAGAAGTTTTGTCTTTTAGAAAATGGACGTATTCCATGGAGGTTTTTGGTAAAAACCCATTGTTTATTTTTGCCATGTCGGGTATTATTGTAATGGTGATGAACATTGTCAGATTTGATGGAATAGGCATGAAAACCTGGTTATATCAGAGATTGTACCTCAGTTGGCTCACAGATTATAATGCCTCGCTGCTATTTGCCATTAGTTTTGTACTGCTAATGTGGTTGATGGGCTATTGGATGGACAAACGAAAAATTTACATCAAAGTTTAATTCGAATCGTTGAATTTTAAAAATAAAAATCCTTCAGGGATAATTTCTATAAAAGTAAAATAACATAAAATGACTAAAAAATCGACTTCCATAATCTTCTATTTGATGCTTTTCATATCCGGAAAGGTACTTATGGCTCAACAAAACGCTATTGAAAAACCACCATTTTTAAAATATGAAAACAGTCCGTGGGTAGATTCCATAATGAAAAGTCTCTCTCCCGACGAACGCATTGCGCAACTCATTATGGTGGCGGCCTATTCCAATAGGGGTGATGATCATAAACAGGAAATCTTAAAGCTGATAAAAGAACAGAACATTGGCGGACTTATTTTCTTTCAGGGTGATCCAGAAACTCAGGTCAGGCTGATGAATGAATACCAAAACACCTCAAAGGTTCCACTTTTGGGGGCCATTGATGCCGAATGGGGTTTGGGAATGCGATTGGACAGCACCATAAGTTATCCATTCCAGATGGCTTTGGGCGCCATTAAGGATAATGCACTTATTTATGAAATGGGGACTGAGGTCGCTCGTCAGATAAAACGTACGGGTTTACATGTTAATTTCGCACCCGTAGTGGATGTCAACAACAATCCGAAAAATCCAGTAATAAATTTCCGTTCTTTTGGAGAAGATAAGTACAATGTGGCGGAAAAATCGGTGGCATATATGAAAGGGATGCAGGATAATTCTGTAATGACCACGGCCAAGCATTTTCCAGGGCACGGCGATACGGACACAGACTCGCATTTTGCCTTACCACAAATCAATCATTCAATAGAACGATTGGATACCCTCGAATTATTTCCATTTAGAAAAGTAATTGAAGCGGGAATCGGCGGTATTATGGTAGCACATTTGAATATTCCTGCGCTTGATTCCACTGGTATTCCTTCCACATTATCCAAGCCAATTATAACCGATTTGCTTAAAAATAAAATGGGTTTTGAAGGCTTGATAGTCACCGATGCCATGAACATGAAAGCCATTACCAATACGCATTCACCTGGAATTGTAGATAAGGACGCTATTCTTGCAGGAAATGATCTTTTGGAATTCACAGAAAATGTTCCGAAGGCCATTTCAGAGATCAAAAAGGCCATAAAACAAGGATTGATTAGTCAGGAAGAAATAGATCGAAGAGTCAGAAAAGTATTGGCAGTAAAACAATGGGTAGGATTAGATAAGTATAAGCCCATCACGTCCAAAAATATTGTGACCGAGTTAAATACACCCGAAGCCAGATTGTTAAACCGAATGTTGACTGCTGCGTCTCTCACAGTACTCAAAAATGACACCAATTTGCTTCCTTTTCGCCAATTGGATTTGGTGAAGTTTGCATCTGTTTCGATTGGGGCTGAAAGTGAAACTCCATTTCAGAAGAGTTTAAAACTATACACCAAGGTGGAAGATTTCCAATTACCACTTAAGGCCACTCCTGAGCAGGTTTTAGAATTGAAGAAAAAACTTAATGATTTTGATTATATCATCACGGGAATTCATGATACGAGTAAATTTCCTCGCAATAGACTAGAGCTTTCAACTTCGGTCCAAGAATTTATCAGCGAACTAACCGAGAAGGAAAATACAGTGTTCGCTTTTTTCAAAAATCCTTATGTCCTGAATGATATCGAAAATATTGAAAAGACTTCCGGACTTATAGTGGCCTATCAAGACAGCAAAAACACTCAGGAGCTGACCGCACAGCTTATTTTCGGTGGGATAGGAGCCAACGGGAAATTACCGGTGAGTATTGGGGAGAAATTTCAATCAGGAGATGGCTTGGATATTGAGGGCGGCCTACGTTTCAGTTACACCATTCCCGAAGCCGCTGGGATGGATTCCCGGATTTTGATTGGCGGAATTGATTCTTTAATGCAGCAAGCCATGCAAATAAAAGCCATTCCCGGCGGACAGGTTTTGGTGGCGAAAGACCAAAAAGTTGTGTTTTATAAAGCCTACGGACTTCAAAGTTACAGCGATACTATAAAGGTGAAAAAGGACGACTTATACGATTTGGCGTCAGTCACAAAAATTTCTTCTGCCATGGCAGCCTTAATGAAGTTATATGACGAAGGAAGGTTCGATTTGAATGGTACTTTGGCCGATTATTTGCCAAAATTCAAGCACAGCAACAAAGCAGATATTACGTTTCGTGATATACTGACCCATCAAGCACGTTTCCGACCGTGGATTCCTTTTTACCAAGACATGTACCGCAAAAACGGTGGTTTTAAATGGTGGACCGTGAAAAAAGATTCTTCTGCCAGATACCCGATAAAGATTACTGAAAATATGTTCCTGCACCGTAACTATTCTGATAAAATCGTAAAGGAGATAAGAAAAACCCCTTTGTTGGAAAAGAAGGCCTATGTCTATTCCGATTTCTTTTTCATTTTATCACCGCGCGTTGTTGAAAGTATGGTTGAAGAGGATTTTGAAGACTATTTACAAAGCAATTTTTACCAACCTTTGGGCGCAACTACAATTACTTACAATCCATTGAATAAGTTTATGTTAAAAGAAATTGTCCCTACCGAAAACGATTATTATTTCCGCCATATTCCTATTCACGGGACGGTTCATGATGAAGCAGCGATCATGCTTGGCGGGGTTTCCGGCCACGCAGGACTATTTGCAAATGCCAATGATCTTGCCAAATTGATGCAGATGTACCTCAATATGGGAGAATATGGTGGGAAAAGATATATTGAAGAGGAAACTCTGAGAAATTTTACTAAAACCCAATTTCCTGATTCAGATAATAAGAGAGGTTTAGGTTTTGACAAACGTCGTCGTCGTCCCGATAAGAATGGAATAGTGAATAATACTGCACCCGATGCCAGCGACCTGAGCTTTGGCCACACAGGATTTACAGGGACTATGGTTTGGATGGATCCAGAGGCCGATTTATTGTATATTTTCCTATCCAATCGTGTGACACCCACCCGTGAGAATCATCGTTTGTATCAACTAAACACCCGTACACAAATCCAGCAAATACTATATGATTCTTTAAAAGCAGCTGATGAAAAACAACAGCCATAAGATGCTTTATCCTGACAATGGAAATTGAATTATCAAAGTCTTACGATAAGTAGGGAAAGTTAAACGCATATTTGGAAAAGACCAAAAGATCAAAAACTAAAAGTTAGCTGAAATTATTGGTCTCGAATAAAATTAAAACAACGAGTGGGTTTATTAGCAAGATGAAGGATTTAATTCTGTCAAATCGGTTGGTTTCTTTTCTTGGGCAATACTGAAAAAAAACGATAATTTCAGATTGTGCCTATAGTTTATTGGAGGTAGATTGGTGGATTCTAATAATAAGAGTATTTTACAGTCTCAAATCAAATCTTGATCAATTATGGAAAAATTGAAATCAATTTCCTTGCCCGATATTCCCGATGCCAACATACCAATGGCCTATCCTTCAAAGAAGAAAAACCTGCCAGATTCGGGAATTGTCCTGGCGGCTGACGTTGGAGGTTCCAAAACTGATCTGGCACTTTTCAAAATTGAAAAAGGCAAATTGATTTCAGTCAAAAAACAACGTTATGCGACCAAAGATCACGCTTCTTTTGTGGAGTCCATCCGTAAATTTCGAGGTGAAGAGACCTATATAATTGATTGTGCCTGTCTGGGTGTAGCTGGTGTAGTGGATGGAGATAAGGTTAGAGGCGTCAACTTTGCTTGGGAGATAGATGCAAAAAAATTAGAATCCGATCTGAATATCAAGCGCATCATGCTCATAAATGATCTTCATGCCAATGCCTACGGACTTGCAGGACTTAAAGAATCTGATTTTGAAATTCTTACCGAAGGCAAGATAAGCAAAGGCAATGCTTCAATTATTTCTCCCGGTACAGGGCTGGGTGAAGCTGGCATGTATTGGGACGGTTCACATTTTCATCCCTATGCGAGTGAAGGTGGGCATTGCAGTTTTAGTCCCAGGGATCAAGTAGATATTGAACTTTGGAAATTTTTAAATGCAAAATTTGGACATGTCAGTTGGGAGAGAGTGATTTCCGGACAAGGCATTCATAATATCTATCAGTTTTTACGAAAGCATGGCGGTGAAAAGGAACCGGATTGGCTTACTAAACAATTTCTTGATGGAGATCCCGCTGTTGTGATTTCTACTGCTGCCAAAGAAAAAAGTGACCCGGTTTGTGTCAAAACACTTCAGCTTTTTGTGAAATACCTTAGTATTGAATCGGCACAACTTGCTCTAAAGAACAAATCTACTGGCGGTATTTATATTGGTGGCGGAATCGTGCCGAAAATTCTCAGTCTGATTGATAAAAAGGAGTTTTATAAAACGTTTATTGAGGTCGGTCGTATGGAGACTTTATTAAAATCCATTCCGGTAAAAATAGTGTTGAATGATAAAACGCCAATGATGGGTGCTGCTTATTATGCGGCAATGGGTATTGAAAATTGAGGTGTAAAAGCCCTGCTCAGTCCAATTGCCATGATGACTTCATTGTTCCTTTGTCTATTATCCAAGGCTTAACCAGAGAAATAAATACACTTTTATTTCATATGATTATTAAATTTTCACCGGAGGATTTAATCCCCGGAAGTTCTCGGATGGAGTTGATATTTGGCTGATTGTGAAGCTTATTAACTGTTTTATTAAATCTTATGTCAAAACACCGAGGTTAGGAAAATCAATAAAATCAGACCCTATAAACTCCCGCTGCAATCAGATATGAATTGGAAACAAGGTATATTATAGAAGAATAAAACTGAAAATTAGTAAATTAGAGCGATCAAATCCTGAATTGATGAAAACAACGCCAGAACACGATGAGAGAGTGGCAAAAATGACCTTTGCTTCAGTTTATCCTCATTATATCACAAAAATTGAAAAGAAAAATCGAACATTAGATGAATTGCATCAAGTGATTGAGTGGTTGACCGGTTTTGATGAAAATAAACTGCAAGAGCTCATTGTTGAGAAGGCTACTTTTGAAACTTTTTTTCAGGAAGCTAATTTGAATCCAAATGCTCATCTCATTAAAGGTGTCATATGCGGCTATCGCATTGAAGAAATCCAAACGCCATTGACGCAACAAGTGAGATATTTGGACAAGTTGGTGGATGAATTGGCAAAAGGTCGTAAGATGGAAAAGATCTTAAGATAGCACTATTTTTTTTCAGAAGATTAAGTTTTCTCGGGCTTGAAAGTAAAACGATTTAAACAAATAAATTTATGAGTGATGAAAAACCCAGAGTAACCGGGGTTGGAGGAATTTTCTTTAAAACTGAAAACCCTGATGGGATGAAGGATTGGTACAAAGAAAATTTAGGTCTTGATACCGACCAATGGGGAACCAATTTTGAGTGGTACCAAGGAGGTGACCCATCAAAAAAGGGGTTTACGCAATGGAGCCCATTTAAGGGTGATACAACACACTTTGAACCTTCGAAAAAGGAATTTATGATCAATTATAGGGTCGTTCATATTGAAAAACTTCTTGATCAATTGAAACAAAATGGTGTGACAATTTTGAATGAAATAGAGACTTTTGAATATGGGAAATTCGTGCATATTCTAGACAATGAAGGGAATAAAATTGAGTTATGGGAACCTAATGACCTAGAATATGAAAAGCTTGTTATAGGAAGAACAAAATAGTTTTAATACAGAAGAATAAAGTTATAATAATTGGATCCTCAGAAATATTTCTGACAACTATAACTGTGAGAGAGGATCAGAAGATGTTGAAATGCAGATTTGACATTATGATGATCTAATTAATATGCTTGAAATTGTCATTTCGGGATGATGAAATGAATAGGCATGATTATTAAGTCTGCTTTAAAAAGTTATAAATACGATTAAAAAACGATTAAAAATATGAAATTAGGTGCATTTTCAATTAGTTTATCGGTAAAGGACATTCATAAATCAAAAGAATTTTATGAAAAATTGGGTTTTACTTACAAAGCTGGAAATTTGGATGAAAACTGGATCGTTCTTAAAAATGAAAATGCCGTAATTGGTCTTTTTCAAGGCATGTTTCAGGATAATATTATCACTTTCAATCCAGGTTGGGATGGAGACGCTCAAAATTTGGAGGATTTTGACGATGTAAGAAGTATTCAGAAGAGATTAAAAACTGATGGGATAACATTAATCAAAGAAGCAGCTGAAACTACCACCGGGCCAGAATACATTACATTGACAGATCCAGACGGGAATAATATATTGATTGACCAACACAGATAATTTTAAGTCTAATTTAAAAATAGGAAACCATGATCAAGCAAGCATTAATCGGGGAATTTGAACATGAAGCCGAAAGCACAAGAACACTTTTATCAATGATTCCAGATAGCGCGTTAAAGTACCGTCCACAGCCGCATCTTTGGTCTGTTGCCGAATTAGCATCGCACATTGCGCAGGTGTATAATTGGTATGATGTAACTTTTAATAAAGACCGTTTTGAAATGAGCAATTACAAATACGATAAAGGTGACATCAGCAAGGCATCAAATATCTTAAGGAAATTTGAATCCAATTTAAAAGTTGCCCGAGCTGCAATTGAGAAGTCTGATGAATCTCAATATATGAATGAATGGTCGATGACCATGAACGGAAATTTAGCATTTCCTGCTATGCCTAAAATTCAAGTCATTAGAGGGTTTTTATTCAACCATTTGTATCATCACAGAGGTGAGCTCATTTCACACTTAAGAGCTACCGGAAATAAAGTGCCTTCCTTGTATGGACCTAACTATGAGGAATCGAAGGAAATGGCTCAATAATTTTTATGGACTGTATTAAATAAAATGTAGTTGGCTTTTAGAAGCAATTCGAAAAACTATCAGCAGGGGCAAAATAAGTATGCCTGAGTCGACACCTTCCATCTGCTTATTATAGGATTTTTTTTCGCATATTTAGTGTTCTAGAGGATTCTGACTAACGTTTTTTTAACTGTTTAATAATCAATTGGTTGGGAATTGATTATTTTGACTTAAAACCTGCCTAAACGTTCGCCCAAGAAGTCAATGCTTCGGAATAGGGAGGATTGACTTTAACGTATAAAAAACTTCTAAAAATAAAAATGGCAAAAAACAAAACACATGAAACGACTGAAAATGTTGAAGATTTTATTGCATCATTTGCAAACACAGAACAAAAACGGCAAGATAGCTTTGAATTGATTAAAATAATGCAAGACCTCACCGGATTTGAACCTAAAATGTGGGGGCCTTCCATTATAGGTTTTGGCTCTTATCATTATAGATACGAAAGCGGACACGAAGGAGACATGCCGCTAATTGGTTTTTCACCGCGAAAAAATGCCATTTCCTTATATGTATTTACAGGAAAAGAAGAGCACGAATATTTATTGAAAGATTTAGGCAACTTTAGAAAGGGTAAATCTTGTATTTATATAAACAAACTTTCTGATATTAACCGCGATGAGCTTAAAAAGTTGAGTAGAGAAACCATTAAATTCCTAAACTCGGAATATGGAAAAAATTCGACTTAAAGTGAATTTCATGATTACGGTTTAAATTTGGGTGTTATTAGAAAAAGAAAATCTTGCCAAGTACATTTAAAATTAAAAACCTCAATTCGATCTTCGTAATTCCTGCAATAATCACTATGTCACCGATACTTAGCAATATAAAATTAATTGTAAAATTATAAAGAAATGGGAGGTCAAGTGAGAAGATTTAAATTAGCCATTATAGGCAGTGGATCATTAGGTAGCATTATTGCAAGGGTCGTTGCCAAGGATTTAAATGAGGACTTTGAAATCTTAGGTATCTTTAGCGGTAAGTTGGAAAATGCAATAAAATTATCCAATGAAATAGGTGGGAAGGCTTATAAAACCTTAGATGAAATAATTGACGATAAACCAGATTATATTATTGAGGCTGCGTCTCCAGACGTACTTAAAGAAATTGGCATTAAAATCCTTGCGAATGGTATTGATCTAATTCCCCTGTCCGTAGGGGCTCTTGCGGACAAAGAGTTTTACCATAAAGTCCAAACAATAGCGCGTAAATACAAAAGTCGTTTATATATCCCATCTGGGGCTGTAGGTGGTTTTGATGTGTTACGAGCATCAATGGCAATGGAACATGTTGATGTTGCTATTACAACAGAAAAATCACCAAAATCATTAAATGGAGCCCCATTTTTAAACGGTAGAAAACTCTCTGAAGAAGATGTATAAGAAATATTTAGCGGCGATGCATTGGAAGCAATAGAACATTTTCCGGAAAATGTCAATGTTGCGGTAGCTACTGCCTTGGCTACAACTGGCGTTGAAAACACTAAAGTGTCCATTAGAAGTATTCCCGGTTTAAAAAGCAACAAACATAAGATTGCACTGTCAGGAGAGACAGTAAAGGTTGAGGTTATTATTGAGACAACCCCGTCAAAGGACAATCCTAAATCGAGTACACTGGCTGCCTATAGCGTAATAGGTCTGCTCAAAAACTTAGTGACTCCAATTACTTTTTAATTTTTTGAAAAAGGACGAAAAAAAAATGCCAATTTTTAAAATTAGCCCTTGTACTTTAATAGTTTTTATAATGAAGGATCGCGTTAATCAGCTTTATAAGATCAAAAAACTTGATTTCATTACAACATGATTTTTCAAACTTAATACCTGTATAAAGCATTTACCCTTGAATTTGGGTTAGGCATTTCTTCTTTATCCAATAAATAAACGGTACCACCTTTTAAAAAGGTTTTTATGGCAGCCATGTTCATTAATGAAATATGATTGTTGTTTTCTTCCCCTTCGGTAACCGTTATGACATTGTTCTCGTCTTTATATGTTCCAAAAATGTCTTCTAGGTTTTCACAAAATAAGGTTTCAATTTTGCCGTGGATTGCTGCTGGTAATATCTTACCTATCCCAATAGAGGTCTTGCCTTTACCTTGTTCATCCAAGAACTGTGCGATATCATCCTTTCGTTTTTGGTCAAATACAGGAGCCATTCGTTCCCAAGCCAATTCATGGATTTCGAAGATATCGGTGTCACTGAAATCGATGGTTAGATTTTCTTCCATGAGATTTGGATAGGTATTGACTTCTTTGTAGATATCAAAAAGAGGACTTTGAGCCGCAATTAGCAATGGTGTCGTTTTCTCCCTAAAAATAGGGGCAAGCCCGTCGTTTATGGCCCTGAAATATTTTTTAATTTCGTTCTTTCTTTTTCCGGTAGCAGCTTCCTGCCCATGATACATTGTTTGACCGGACCCTGTAGCTCCTGATCTAAATTGGAGATTCTTTTCTTCATAGTCAAAACCAACACGATCTTGTTTGGTTTCTGGGATCAAATCGTCAATAACAATTTCAGTGAAACTGTGTCTTCTACATTCGTATAATTTCACATTATCCCTATTGAGGGTTAACAAATAAAAACTGCCATCGCCAACAAACATGGGCATCAATGGTTTTAAATAGAATGAATTTGATACATAACTATACTCTTGAAAATGGACTGGAAGTGTGTAGGTTTCAAAAAAACCATCAGCAGCAAAAATAGCAAGACCATCAGATTGTTCTCGCCAAAATGAGCTATTATCGATGAGTTCCTGTATAGGTTGGGTTAACTTATTGATGCTATCGGTATTCAGCCCTTTTTGGGACAACTTATTTTTAGTCTCTTTTAATTGGTTTTTTAATAATAGTGCATCTTCTTCCTGTAAGACCTATTCACCTGCTCTATGTGTCGGAATGAAAATTGAAATACAATGGTCTTGATTTACGTCGTGTAAATCGGCAATTTCTTTTTTTAGTTAGTAATGGCATATTCTTTTTGTTTAATGATTACAGAAGTTTGGATACTTCTTTATGTATATCTTATAATATAACATTAAAATACACAGTAACAAATGATTTGGATCAGTTTATGGAAAGTGGCCTATGGGTGATTTTCCCGCGGATTTTGAATATTGATTAAAAAATAGGTTTACACCATAGGTTTAGACCGGGAGTGACCTGGGTCATTTTATATTTTAGCTATTCCTGATACATTTGAAATTGTTTCAGATGATGATTTCAATAAATCATCTTAGCACATAACCTTTTAAATTTAATGACATGATCAAGGACTATCCAAAAAATTACAACGAACTTGCCAAGTTGATGGGTGAATTGGGGACTAAGATTCCTGGCACAATGAAAGCATTTAATAATCTTCATAAAGCAGCCACAGAGGAAGGTGCTTTGACCACAAAAACCAAGGAACTTATTGCCTTGGGGATAGCAATAGCAGTAAGGTGCGACGGCTGTATTGCTTTTCACGTAAAGGATGCCTTAGGTTCAGGAGCCACATCAGAAGAAATAATGGAAACCATTGGGGTTTCCGTAATGATGGGAGGTGGACCAGCGGTAGTGTATGGATGTGAAGCCATGGAAGCGTTACGACAGTTTGCTGAATTGTAATCTTAAATGTAGGGCTTAACAAAAAATCTCCTAGTGTAAGAAACAATGCAGTTTTATAATTCCTTAAAGTAAATTTAAGCTGTCTTATAAGTTAATAGTGTGTTGCCTGGACTGAAGCAATAGTTTGATGGAAAGTTTAAGATCTATATCTAAAAATGATGTATTTCGCGATTGCTGAATCAAATATATGGTGATTGGGAGCACAGACAACTTGGTAAGAAATGCAATTGTTTGATCAGGTTTAAGACAGATTATCTTTGGTTAACGAATTGAAGCATCAAACGATTGGTTTTAAGAATTTGCTCAAAAAGATGAATATCATTTAAAATTTAGATATTGAATTGGATCTGTGAATAGTCAATCTTAAATAAATAACACCATGGAAAAATCAGTTTTATACAACTCAAATTGGGAGTTTGAATACCAACAATGGAAAAAGGAAATTACTATTTGGAAAGAGGAATTGAAAACGTTTACCATGAGATTGAGTGAGTTTATCACCCGTTGGGGAAGTAAAAGAGTTCTCGATCAGATGGGCGATTACCAGAAATTTTTTATTTTTCATAGTGGTGTTATAGAGGAGTTGTCAGAGGCTCTTGAACGCCAGAAAGAGCTTATAATGGCACAAAGTGATTCGGGCAAGATCAAACAAGATGTAGATTTGGTCAAAGTACATAAGGATTTTAGAAGCAGAATGGAAATCCAAAGAGAAATTTATGCCGAACTTAAAAAAAACGTATTCAGGTTTAGAAAAGTATTTATGGCCTTTTATCCATTATCATCCTGAGGAAAACTCCAATACAGAAACGTTGATTCAGCTTTTCTGCCAGAAGAAAGTATGGAATAGACGGATTGTTATTTCTTAGGTTTATATCCTTCTGCAGGCAGCCTATTGGCTATAGTCATGAGTGGCTTGTACTAAACAGTTACTCTGAACCCTCTATGCTTTTTTCATTAAAATCCTTCATTACAATGGTTCTGTATGGGTAAGGAATTTCAACGCCCTCTTTATCAAAACGTTTTTTAATGCTTTCCAAAACATCACATTTTAACGAAAATGAGTCTGAATGATTGCGTACCCAAGCCCAAGCCCTTATGGTTATTGAAAAATCGTTTAGCGTAGTCAATGCTGTTCTTACCAATGGTTTTCCTTCTTCTAAATCTGTTACTGAACGGGTGTCGAGAATTAATGGATGATTTTCGCATTCTTCCCGTATGATTTTTTTTGCTAAATCGATATCACTATCATAAGAAATCCCTAGTTCTATATGTTCACATAAGATGTGTTCTTCGAAATCGTAATTTATCAATTTTTCTTTATTGATAATGGCATTTGGAATGACAATCATTTTGTTTTCAAAGTTTTTAATAATAGTATGGCGCAATGTGACATCGGTTACCGTCCCCACCATAGTGTCTGAAACCTTAATCCTATCGCCAACTCTAAACGGTTTAAAGGCTATGATAAATAGGCCTCCGGTTATGTTTGACAGGCCTTCTTGTGCTGCGAAACCAACAATCAACGCCATAATGCCGGCACCTCCTAATGTGGTCTGTGCAACGCCCTTAAGCGATGGAAACGCTAATGAAGCAATTAGGGCGCCCATAATTCCGATAACAAATAAAGCAACATAACGGAAAAACTTATAATTGGTTGGGTCTTCATTTCCTTCAATTTTTTGCGAAATTTTATACTTGAACCATAAATTGCTTATCATTAATGAAATTATGGTCAGCACTGCCACGACACCTACATAGCTGAACAATTTGAAATACTCTGTTATAATGGCTTCTCTTTCATCATCGATGATGATAAAACTCAAGGCCGTTATACCGAGAAGAAACCATAGCAGTGTTAAGATGCGTTGAATTAAATGTATGGGTCTTACTGATGCTCCCGGAAGTTTTTCTTGAATTTTTTTAGTGAACCATTTGCGTAAAGCTCTGGTCAATAAATAAAGTAATACCACTATTGCGACAACAGATGCTGCATAGATAATATCGGATTGATGGGTCTCTAAAAATTTGGTCATAATTTCGATAATATTGATTATAGCAACACCTTGTTAGTTCGGAATCTTAGGTGATTGCTTTGGTCTTCGCCTTAAATTTATGATTGACAGAAAAATAATCTGGTTGTGCATCCGAATAAATTATTTAGTATATCTCTATTAGTATATCTCTAGGTGATCCCATTTCTAAGTCTTAGGACATATTTATCCATGCACAGATTTTTCCAATAATATCAAAACCGTGGAATATTTTTCAAATTTGTAGTTTTTACGTTGGAAAAGTCAAAAATAACGATTGAAAAAGTAATGCGACATGATAAAGGTCATTTCAATCGGATTTAAAGAACGATATCTTTACATTTTATTAATCTTCAGTATTCCCATGCAAAACGAAAGAACCTTTCAAGTTAAAAATTTTGGTCGTGTAATTGCTGTACGCGGTAGCGTAGTGGATATTGAATTTAAGAAAAATCTGCCTTCCATTAATATGGTTGTAAAAACGGGTAAGGACATGGATATTATTCTTGAGGTCCATATGCAACTGGATGACAAACATATTCGATGCATTGCGTTGAATCCAACCCAGGGATTGGAAAGAGGAATGAAAGCCGTTTCTACCTATGCACCTTTGAAAGTACCGGTGGGTACTGAAACATTGGGGCATATGTTTGATGTTTTTGGAAATACACTCGATAATTTCGTGTTACCACCCGATATGGAACGACGTAGCATCCAGAATCAACCACCGCCGTTGACCGAGCGGTCAACCACTTCACAGGTTTTTGAAACTGGCATTAAGGCCATTGATGTTTTACTGCCTCTTGAGCGTGGAGGAAAAGCGGGTTTGTTTGGAGGTGCCGGTGTTGGCAAAACGGTTTTATTGACCGAGCTCATCCATAATATGGTAAAAAACCACCAAGGTGTCAGTATGTTTTGTGGCATTGGCGAACGAAGTCGGGAAGGTTTGGAACTGTATCAAGAGATGAAAGAAGCAGGAGTGCTCGATGATATGGTGATGATATTTGGGCAAATGAACGAATTGCCCGGTGCTCGCTTTCGAGTTGGCCATGCGGCATTGACCATGGCTGAATATTTTAGAGACGACGAACATAAAGATGTACTATTGTTGATAGACAATGTGTTCAGGTTCATCCAGGCAGGGATGGAAGTATCCGGGCTATTGGGGCAAATGCCGAGCAGACTTGGATATCAACCCACCATGAGTACCGAACTTTCACAATTGGAAGAACGGATCGCGAATTCAAAAACAGGCGCCATTACGTCTATTCAGGCCGTCTATGTTCCCGCAGATGATTTGACGGATCCAGCTGCTGTGCATACCTTTTCACATTTGTCGGCTACCATAACCTTGTCTCGAAAAAGAGCCAGTGAAGGAATGTATCCAGCCATCGATTTGTTGCAATCGGGTTCTAAAATGGCAACGCCACACATTATTGGGGAACGCCATTATAACATTGCACAAAAAATAAGACAGACCTTGGCAGAGTATGAAGAGCTTAAGGATATTATTGCGATGTTGGGCTTGGAGCAGCTATCATTAAACGATCAAAAAACAGTCAACCGCTCCCGACGACTTGAACGCTTCCTGACACAACCCTTTTTTACAACAGAACAATTCACCCAATACAAAGGAAGAACCGTGAGCCTTAAGGATGCCTTAGACGGATGTGAACGAATTCTGAATGACGAATTCAATGACTACCCTGAAAGTGATTTTTATATGATTGGAACCATTGATGAGGTGAAAAGGAAAACAGCAGTTAACGTATAGATAGATGGATACTAAACTAATGCAGCTTAAGATTCTACTTCCCTCCGGCGTTTTTGCTGATATAAAAAACGTGAAACGCATTGTCGTGGAAACAACTGATGGGTCTTATGGAATTTTACCTCGTAGACTCGATTGTACAGCGGCATTGGTGACTGGAATCTTAACCTACGAAATTGAAGGTGAAGATGAAAAATATATTGCGGTGAATGACGGTATTTTGATAAAAGCGGGACCTAAGGTATCGATATCCGTTCGGCATGCTATCGGAAATGCACCATTAGGGAAGCTTAGGGCCATGGTGGAAAAAGAAATGGTAGAACTTGATGAACTGGAAATGACCGCTCGCAATGTGATGGCGAAGTTGGAAACTGGCTTTTTGCGTAACTTCCAAAACTTGAGAAAATAATTGTGAAAGAGGAACAACCAAATAAGAACAGCCTTTTTGGGAAAGTGGTCGGCGACAAGGAAGAACGGAAATTGCAGGCACAACGTGAAACAAAAAGCGTATGGTCCGGATTGGGTTTATTTGGAATGATCGGCTGGTCCATCGCGGTACCGATCATATTGGGAGCGGCCCTGGGGATATGGCTCGATAAAAACTTTAAAGAAGATTTTTCATGGACGCTCAGTCTTTTGGTGGCAGGATTGATGTTAGGATGTTTGATTGCGTGGAATTGGATTCAAAAGGAAAATAAGGAAATTCATAAAAAAAATAAAGATGGAGATGAATGATGTATTAAGCCTACTTCCTGCGGTGTTTGCGGGAATATTATTGGGCATTATATTTTTTGGTGGACTTTGGCTCACCGTGAATAAAGGATTGGGTTCAAAAAGAGCGACTCTGATATTTTTTGGCAGTTTGATATTAAGAATGGGAATCATCCTGATCGGGTTTTATTTCGTGGGTGGCGATAGTTGGCAGAAAATGCTGGCGTGCCTCGGGGGCTTTTTAGTAGCAAGAATTGCGATTACAAACATCACGAAAAAAATCAAGCAGACAGATCCGGTTTTCATAAAAAAAGTAGGCGATGAGAATTAGTCCTGATCAAATGGTTTTTTGGGAGTATGGGTTTATTAATATTAACCTCACCATCGTTACCACTTGGGTGCTGATGCTTCTGCTCGCACTCGGTGCGTGGCTTATCACCCGCAATTTGAAATCGGAAATTAAGACCTCTCGCTGGCAGAATGTTTTGGAGATGCTGGTCATTATGATTCGAGATCAAATTAAAGAAGTGGGATTGAAAAAACCTGAAAAATATATAGGCTTTATTGGTACCCTATTTCTTTTTATTGCGGTTTCAAATCTGTTGACCATAGTGCCATGGTATGAGGCGCCAACCGGCTCTCTTTCTACCACTGCGGCACTGGCCATATCGGTTTTTATTGCGGTTCCCGTTTTTGGAATTGCCGACGGCGGACTTAAGGGATATCTACGTTCCTATTTACAACCAAATTTCATTATGCTTCCTTTTAATATTATCAGCGAGATTTCACGAACACTGGCATTGGCGGTCAGGTTGTTTGGAAATATTATGAGTGGCGGCTTGATTGCCACAGTTTTGATCTCTATAGTTCCGTTTTTCTTTCCCATGATCATGAGCGCATTAGGCTTGTTGACGGGAATGATACAGGCTTATATTTTTGCCATTTTGGCGACGGTGTATATAGCGGCGGCTACGCAGGAGGAGAAGAGGGTGAGAGATGAGAGGGTAGAGGGAATTAGGGATTAGTGGGTAGAGGATAGAGGATAGGGGATTGATCGAAACTATAAACCCGAGACAAGAAACCTGAGACAAGAAACTTTAAACAAGAAGCAAGAACAAGAAACAAGAGTATAGAGAATAGAAAATAGAGGGATTAGTGGGTAGAGGGTAGTGAATAGACAGTAGAGAAACTATAAACCCGAGACAAGAAACCTGAGACAAGAAACTTTAAACAAGAAACAAGAACAAGAAACAAGAGTATAGAGAATAGAAAATAGAGGGATTAGTGGGTAGAGGGTAGTGAATAGACAGTAGAGAAATGAGTGATTAACGGATAATGATTGAAGATTGTTGATTTTTGAACAACGGTCAACTCTAATCAGGGATGTTCAGATAGAAAATAGAATCAGTTTGACAGTTTTCGGTTATAAAATTGTCAAAAATAAGTCAACTTTCTTCAGGCATGCTCAAACACAAGACAGATAACAGACAACCAACAACAGATAACTGACAACAGAAAAACTTAGATTTATAAAACATGGATAACGTAACAATCATCGCAGTGGCATCAATAATCACTGCAGGAATTACAACAGGAATTGGCAGTATGATGCCTGCGATAGGTGAGGGAAGAGCGGTTTCAAAAGCATTGGAATCAATTGCGCAACAGCCAGATGCCGCACCAACTATTACCAGAACCTTATTTGTGGGATTGGCAATGATTGAATCGACAGCTATTTATTGTTTTGTGCTTTCGATGATCCTCATTTTTGCGAATCCGTTTTGGAATCATTTTATAGCATAATTAGTTTATGGAAATCAACTGGTTTACAGTCATAGCACAAATAGTCAATTTTCTCATTTTGGTCTGGCTTTTAAAACGGTTTTTATACAAACCGGTATTAGACGCTATTGATGCGAGGGAAAAGAAGATCGCTTCACAACTTGAGGACGCTGCGACAAAAAAAGCAGAAGCCAAAAGAGATAAAGATCTATTCCGTCAAAAAAATGAAACTTTTGATAAAGAACGTGCAGAAAAAATGAATGAAGTCCACGAACAGATCGATTCTGAAAAGCAACGTCTTTTCGAAGAAGTGAGAAAGGAGTCAACCGTTTTGCGATCGAAATTCGAGGAGTCGCTCAAGCAACAAGAACAAGAAATAACGGATCGGCTTAAGAGAAAAACAAAGGATGCCGTTTTTGAGATTGCGAAAAAAACACTTTCAGATTTAGCCGATGTCAATCTCGAGCAACAAGTCGTTACTGTTTTTATCGAAAAAATCAGAAGTTTGGATGGGGCAGCCAAGACAAAATTTATAGATGCACTCAAGAATAATGAAGGTTCGGTTACCGTAAAAAGTGTGTTTGAGCTATCGATGGGTTCAAAACAGGAACTCGAAAAAGCGATGGAAAAAATTACGGAAAAACAAAATGATTTTCAATACCAATTGGAACCGGAATTGGTTAGTGGCATTAAGATAGAGACGGCAAGTTACCAACTGTCATGGACTATAGATTCCTATCTCGATGCCTTAAAAAAGGAGAGTATCATTTCAAAGGATAAATAAAATGCGATCAACTGATTTGGACCAAATAATAGACGATGCCTTTCATGAAATAAGCAGTAGCAAGCAAAACTATGATCCTACTATTCAATTTAGTGAAAAGGGTATCGTGAAGAATGTTTCTGCTGGGATTGCCACTGTAACGGGTTTGCCGGGAACAGGTTTTGAAGAGCTGTTGGAGTTCCCTAACAATTTATATGGCATGGCTTTTAATCTTGATGTAGATGAAATAGGCGTGGTACTTTTGGGCAGGAACGATCAACTTCAAGCTGGTGATCCTGTTTTAAGAACTCATCGGGTTGCCGATATTCCTGTAGGCGAAGGCCTTATTGGTAGGGTCGTCGATTCGCTAGGAAATCCGATGGATGATAAAGGCCCTATTTCGTTTCAACAACGGTATCCCATTGAAAGACCTGCACCGCCTATTATGAGTCGCGAAGCCGTTAATGCGCCTTTACAAACAGGGATTAAGGTTATCGATGCCATCATCCCTATTGGTCGTGGGCAACGTGAATTAATTTTTGGGGATCGGCAAACGGGGAAAACTTCTATTGCCATTGATACCATTCTCAATCAGCACGATAAAAATGTGTTGTGTGTGTACTGTGCTATTGGCCAACGTACCGCGGCCGTTGCCACAGTAATTTCAGAACTTCAAGAAAAAGGCGCCATGGAGTATACCGTGGTCGTATTTTCGGAAGGGAACAGTTCGCCTGGACTTCAATACTTAACACCTTACGCTGCTACAAGTATTGCGGAATATTTTATGGAACAGGGACGCGACGTTTTGATTGTTTATGACGATCTTACGAAGCATGCGCGAGCGTATCGTGAACTTTCACTTTTATTACGTCGACCGCCAGGTAGAGAAGCATTTCCTGGTGATATTTTTTACATCCATTCCAGACTTCTGGAAAGGTCCACCCATCTAAATAAAGCCAATGGTGATGGTTCCTTGACGGCTTTGCCCATTATAGAAACGCAAGCACAGGATATCTCGGCTTATATCCCCACAAATATCATTTCAATTACGGACGGACAGATTTACTTATCTCCAAAACTGTTCGAATTAGGACTACTTCCAGCGGTAGATATTGGAATGTCCGTATCTCGGGTAGGAGGCAAGGCACAGTTAAGAGCCTATCGAAAAATAGCGGGGAATTTGAAACTTGCCTACGCCCAATCTGAGGAATTGGAAACATTTTCACGCTTTGGCACCCGTTTGGATGCCGATACTCAAAAAATGATTGAGCGTGGAAAAAGGATCCGGATGATTTTTAAACAACCCGAAATGGAACCTGTTTCGGTGCCGGAGCAACTCTTGGTTTTGATAGCGCTTATCCATGGTGTTTTTGACACTGTACCACTGGATAAAGTGACAAAGGCAGAAACCCTGATTAAAAGGAAGTCTTCCCATTTACCCGATGAGGTTTTACGACGGATCTTTGCCTCAGAACCATTGAACGAAGTGGATGAAAGAGTTATCGTGTCTCTGGCAAAGGAAGCAATTGTAAACATTCCTGAACTCAATAGTTATGAGTGATACTTTAATCAACTTACAAAGACGACAAAAAAGTGCTGGCGATATGGCATCTGTGGTACGCACCATGAAGGCTATGGCCACTTCCAATATTACCCAATATGAAATGTCAGTACAGTCATTACAAGATTATTACCGCACCATTTCCCTTGGGATACACGCCTGTTTTAAAAAGGAAAGGATTTCGTTGATTGCAGATCATCATGATAAAAAAAACTCGAAATCCGTGGCCATCATCTTTGGATCAGATCAGGGATTGGTGGGACGATTTAACGACACAGTAAGTTCTTACGCCCAAGATATCATAAAAGAGATTCCGGGCCAAACGGAAATCTGGGTCGTTGGCGACAGAGTGTATGCCTTGCTTTTGGATGGGAATTTTTCACCCACAAAACGTTTTGGAGTTCCAAATTCTGTTTCTGCGATCACGCCTTTGGTCAATGAGATTTTAATTAAAAGTGAAGAATACCGACAGAGAGACCAGTTTTATAGTTTTTATATTTTTCACAATACCCCAATGGAAGGGGCGCATTACCGACCAGAGAGCCAACAATTGTTTCCGCCTGATAAAAAATGGGAAGAAGACATAGCGAGCATGGAATGGCCGTCGCAAAATGTACCACAAGTTATTGGAGGTACTGAAAATACTTTAAGGACGCTGATAAGCGAATATCTTTTTGTGTCCTTGTATAAGGCAAGCGCTGAGTCTTTGGCCGCCGAAAATGCCAGTAGATTGGAAGCCATGGAGCGGGCAGAAAAAAATATAGATGAGATGTTAGACGATCTGAAACGAGGATACAATCGCCTTAGACAAAGCACTATCGATGAAGAGCTTTTTGATGTGATCGCGGGGTTTGAGGCACTGAGAGAAAAGTGATGTGAGACAAATGATTGATCGTATCTACTTAATGTATGATGGTTATATATTTGGAAATTAGAGCAATCCTATCTCATTTCCACCAAATCATAAATATAACTGAAAAGGCCTTTGAAGTTTTCAAAGACCTTTTCAGTTTATAATAATTGTTAAGCTTAATATGTTTTTCATCTCGCTTTTATTTTATTGGAGATCACGAAGTTTCAATTAAACTAAAAGTCTAATGCAGGGCCACTATAAGGAACCATTCCAGCTGGTCGGTGTGTTAATCGTGCACGTCGGGCTTCCCGTTCGTTTTGAATCTCTAGTTTCTGAGCTTCCATTCTTCTCGCTGCATCCTTAATATATTGTTCGGTTTGCTCGCGAATGGTTGCTTTCAATTCTTGTTCCTGCTGTTGCTGATAAATTCTAAGATTCCTTTGGTTTTCCTCTGAACTTATCCGTTTATAGTTTTCTTGAGCAGACACTCCCATAAAAGAAAAAGCTGCAATTGACAGGCAAATAAAAATACGTTTCATTTAAATAGTTTTAAAGTTATTAATTTTTGGAACACATCTAATCAGACTAAACATCTCGGCTATTATGTTCCAATCTGTTTTTAATATACTTGATAATTAGAAGGTTAGCAATGACTTGGGTCAGTTGTATTGTTTTACAATGTCAATTGGGATGACTTATGGCTGGATGCAGTGACAAGGCCTGAATAGACTTATTTGCCTAATAAAACTTAGGATAGTGAAGGTTGAGAGCAGAATCTGAGCGATATGTCTGGGCCATTAAGAAGGAAGTTTGAAAATATAAAAAAAGTCAGATCAGTGGAGACCTTATGATTCCTTTTTCCTACTTGGTTTTATATGAATGTCTTTTTATTGAATGGTTAAGTTGTCATAATTCTAAAGATGGAACTTGCCATAATTCTTGGCATTAAAACTCATTAAAGGAATTTTACCGTAAGACTTCATTTTTTTCAAGAGATTTCGGTAAAATAGATCCGAGGCATAACTTGTACTTTCGCGCTCAAGCATCCCGATGATATCTGCATTGGTTTTGTCGGAATATGCTTTCAGTTCATTGAAAATATCATCCGAATATAAAACATCCAATTCCACCTTGGCATATTTCACATGTTTATCAATCTTTTCTTTTCTTTGTGACTTCTCTATGTCACATATGGTTTTGTCCAATGGGCAAATATGAACTATTTTGATGATAGCATCAAGAGGCTTGGCTATTGTTGCCAGTTTACAAATGGCGTCGAGATCCTCTTGTTGAAAATCGGTAGCATATACAATGGTTTTGATTGGATTATACGTCGTATCTCCTGGAATTGTCAATACGGGATAAGGTGCTTTTTCGACAAGACCTCTTGCCGTACTGCCCATGATCAGTCTTCGTAATTTGCTTGTACTATTCATCCCGGTGACGATCAGTAGCGATTGGATCTTTTCGGCTTTTGATACAATGCCATCCACTGCCGATTTGTCCTGAATGGCTTCTACAGCCACATTTAATGTTTCTATATCACCTCCTAAATGTTTATTGCAAAACTCCTCAAGCTGGTTATTATGCTTCTTAAAAACATCCTTTTCAAGATTTGGGAATGGAATTCTTGCTCTGGATTGCATAGTTGAGGGACTTTCAAAAACGTGAACTACCCATAATTTGGCTTTTAGGCTCAAACTCATATTATAAGCATATTTTAAGGCAGCGACGGAGTTTTCAGAATAATCAGTGGCGTATAAAATCGATTTCATTTTAACTTTAGTTTTAATTAAAAATCAAATTTAAGAAACGAATCGTCAAAAGGATATGATATCAATCATCTTGACTATTAATTCTTTAAATATGGTTAATTATTTGAAACGTTTCATCTTGACAATTTTTAGACTTAGGAAAACTGTTGGAAGTTGAACTGTTTTAACCATTGTAAAATGTATTTTTTTTTGGAATTGCGTATATGTTATGATAAATGCCTCCGTGCCTGTCCACAAAAATCTACTGTAATTCTTTTTCAGAGTGCCATTGAATTTCAGGTGTGTTATTTTTTATAAATTGGAAGTACAAAGTTTTCCTATTGTCGTTTTTTACTAGTAAATTCCATCTTTCTTATTAAAACAAACTGAAACAATGGACTTTTAGTCTCAAAACCAAATAAGATAACTATGATTGACAAAATAGGTATTCTCGGCTTAGGTAGAGTGGGTAGTCTTGTGGCTACCTTGTTAAGTTCGAAATATGAAGTAGAAGGTATGGATCGTCTAGAACCTGATGATTCGCTCCCTTTTAAAATTATAATAGGTGATGTTTCCAAAGATGAAACGATTCGTGAATTTCTAAAACACAAAAAAGCCGTAGTATCTTGTTTGCCTTTTTTTCTCAATGTCAACATAGCTCAAATAGCATCCGACATGGGTGTACATTACTTCGATTTAACTGAAGATGTACCCACACTGAATGCTATTCGCGAAATGTCCAAAAACAGCAAGGCTGTATTAGCTCCTCAATGCGGTTTGGCACCAGGATTTATCGGAATACTAGGTGCTGGATTGTACGCTCAGTTTTCTGAAATTCGAGCTGTAAAACTTAGAGTGGGGGCATTGCCTCTTCATCCTATGGGGCAATTGGGCTATAGTTTTACTTGGAGTGCAGAAGGAGTGATCAATGAATATCTTAATGACGCCGAAGTCATTCACAACAGTCAGCGAAAAATGGTTAGCTCCCTCGACGATGTGGAATCCATCAATATCAACGGACGCCAGTATGAGGCTTTTTCTACTTCAGGTGGGCTGGGGACTATGTGTGAAACTTTAGATGGCCAAGTAGATACCTTAAACTACAAAACCATGAGATATCCCGGACATCGAAATGCCATGAAATTGTTGCTTTATGATCTACAGTTAAAAAACGACCGAAAATTGGCGAAGGAAATTTTGAACAATGCCTTGCCGCTGGTCGATGATGATATCGTTTTGATTTATGCCGCTGTGGAAGGAAAGATAAATGGCGACTTGAGAAGAAAGGAATTTAGCGAATCTTACCGAAACATTACTTTGGATGGTAAGGATTGGCGGGCTATAAGTTGGACTACGGCTTGCAGCATTTCAGCTGTCGTAGACCTTGTTTCTGAAGGGAAATTAAAAAGCAAAGGTTTTATTAAACAGGAAGAGATTCCGCTGGATATGTTTCTACAATCGCATTTCGGATCGATGTATGAGACTTATAAAGACCCTAAATAAATTGAGGAAAGTGTTTTAAAAATGCTTTCCAATAGTTCCAAAAACAAAAACATGAATATAATCTCTTGGAATATTAACGGTATACGTGCAATCACACAAAAGGACTTTTTTGAGGATCTATCAGAAATGGATCCATACGTATTATGTCTTCAAGAAACAAAAGCGCAAGATGAGGAAGTAGAAAAAGCTTTATCCCAATTGACCGATTATCATCACTATTATAATTCTGCCGATAGAAGAGGTTACTCCGGAGTTGCTGTGCTATCCAAAGTAAAACCTATAGCTGTTACCAATGACATGGGGATAGAGGAGCATGATCAAGAAGGTCGCGTGATATGTGCTGAGTTTGATACTTTTTATTTGGTCAATGTCTATGTCCCCAATTCTGGACAAGAATTGGTCAGGTTAGATTATAGGCAGCAATGGGATACAGATTTTAGAAATTATCTGATGCGTTTGAAAGAAACTAAACCGGTGATTCTATGTGGCGACTTAAATGTAGCGCATCAAGCCATCGACCTTAAAAACGACAAAGCCAATTACAATAAAACTGCAGGGTATACCCAAGTTGAAATTGACGGAATGGACCATCTTCTTGATTCTGGGTTTGTGGATTCGTGGAGACATTTTCATCCGGATACAGTGGCCTATACCTATTGGAGTTATCGATTTAAAGCTCGCGAACGCAACACGGGATGGCGAATCGATTATTTTTTGGTCAGTAATTCCTTATTGGATAAAGTTAAGAACGTTGAGATTTTATCCGACTATTATGGCTCCGACCATTGTCCTATTCAGTTGACGCTTGAAGTGTAAGATGTTGTGCTAATATTCTCAAAAAGGGTTTGAAAATATTCAAATATCAGAAAACCAGTTTGGACTCATAACTCTATTATTTTTTCAATCATAAATGAGATATGCTTGACCGGATGTCTCTTCCTCTCAAAGGTCAAAGCGCTATCAATTAGCACCTTCTTAGGTAAAATACCGACTATGAGTGTCACATAAATACTCCTAAAAATCGATATCGGCGTTATACCTTATGGAAATAAACACGATATTAAAAGATTAAATTGATAAAATCTTTTGGCTGAGGCATTGAAAGCAAAGTGATGATGGGTCAGATCAACCCTTGCATATTTCGAAAATCAGGTAGCAGACTGACCTTGGTCATTGCAAAATTGGAAACAAAACCATAGGTTTATCAGTTAAGTCTATACACAAACACATTAAAAAGAATAAAAAGATATGAAAGCAGTCATTACAACGGAAAAAATACCTATAAAACTATGGTTGGAAGAAGAACAGGTGGAAGAAGGAGCCTTAGACCAAGCCCGTGATCTTGCAAATCTACCTTTTGCCTTTAAGCATATTGCCATCATGCCCGATACCCATTTAGGGTACGGTATGCCTATTGGTGCTATTTTGGCCACCAAAGGAGCAGTGGTCCCGAATGCTGTTGGAGTAGATATTGGCTGCGGGATGTGTTCCTTACGAACAAATCTGACAGATATTGAAACAGCTGATTTAAAAGAAATCATGTCCATTATTCGAGAGACCGTCCCAGTGGGATTCAATCATCATGAGAGTCCCCAAGATGAATCTTGGATGCCTGAGAAAAAAGGTAATTTGCCCATAGTGGAGCAGGAATATAAAAGTGCCCTTCATCAGGTTGGTACTTTAGGTGGAGGAAACCACTTTATCGAAATACAAAAAGGGTCTGATGGATACATTTGGATCATGATCCACTCAGGTTCGAGAAACATCGGTTTTACCGTGGCCAACCACTATAATAATATTGCCAAAGAGAAAAATAAAGCCTTGGAGTTACGAGTTCCGAAAGACTTGGCATTTATTCCAGAAGATTCTGAGTATTTCGATCTTTATTGGAATGAAATGAACTACTGCGTCGAATTTGCATTGGCCAATAGGAAGTTGATGATGGAACGGACAAAATCGGCTTTTAAAGAGATTATCCCTGAGGTGGAATTTTCCCATTTTATTAATAAACCCCACAACTTTGCTGCTTTGGAAGAGCACTTTGGTGAAGAGGTGATTGTACATCGAAAAGGGGCCACCCGGGCCAGAAAAGGTGAATGGGGTATGATCCCTGGATCACAGGGCACCCAATCCTTTCTCGTAAAGGGGAAGGGAAATGTTAATTCGTTTGAATCGTGTTCCCACGGAGCAGGACGAGTCATGAGTAGGGCAGCAGCGCGTAGAAACCTTGACCTCAAAGAAGAAAGAAAAATCCTTACGGACCAAGGGATACTACATGCCATCCGCCACAAAGGGGATTTAGACGAAGCTCCGAGCTCATACAAAGATATAGATGAGGTCATGGCAAATCAAGAGGCTTTGGTGGAGGTGCAAATCAAATTACAACCCCTAGCTGTTATCAAGGGGTGATATAGAAACACCCATCGATTTCTTAACTCCCCGAGACTCTCTCGTTTAGTTTTTTTTAATTTGAATACCTCGTGGGCTCTACCTGTCCGTGTTGCTTGGAAGGCCCCGGGGTCGTTTATTGGACGTGACCTGGGTCATTTCAAATAAGGAGATTTCATCATAACTTAGATATTTTAAAGAATAACTTAAAACATAAAAAATCATGAAAAATTGTAATGGAAAATTAATGCTCGCACTTTTAACAGGTGCAACACTCGGTGCTGGACTTGGAATTCTTTTTGCGCCATATAAAGGCAGTAAAACCAGAAGAAAAATAAAAAGGTCAGTTACAGATGCTTCTCAGAACGTTTCGGAATTTGTAAAAGACGCCAAGGACGCGCTTATCTAAAATGCAGATGTTAAGTAGACGATAAGTTTTGGAAAAACCCCTAAAGAAAGACCTTAAAACATAGAAATATGTTTTAAGGTCTTTTTCTATAATATTAATTCCATTAATATCACTTTAGATTAAAATACGTTGGTTTTTTACGCCAATTAGTGCTTTTGCCACGTGCTGCCACACAGTTGGATAGGCTACCCTGACCATGAGTTCTTGTACGGCAACCAAATGATTGGAAACCTGAGTTTGATATCATGCGCAATTAAAATTTTTAGAAAAGCAAAATATGAATTTATATCCTACAGCCGCTATGAATGCGCTGAAGCTGATTAGAGTGAATAAGACAATTTATTATTCAAACTTAGGACATTCTTGACTTTAATATGGCTTTTACTTCTGCATCGTCAACCTGTTCAAAGTCTTCATAGAACTGACCAACAGACATAAAATTAGCCGGAGCCGAAAGACAAATAACTTCATCAATATAAAGTGAGTCTTGAAGCTTTTGTAACGTGCTTTTAGGAGACACGGGAATGGCCACGATTATTTTTTCAGGTTGCTCTGCATGCAACATTTCTATGGTTGACATGATGGTGTTGCCAGTCGCAATGCCATCATCTACAATAATTAAAATCTTATCTTTTAATTTAAGCGGTGCTTTTTTGCCATAATAATCTTGATAACGTTCGGAAAGTAAGGCTCTGATTTCTTTGGTTTCTTTCTCAATATAACCGTCAGAGACTTGAGAGGCAGAATCACTTAAAACCCGACTTCCCAAGGTCACTGCGCCAATGGCGAATTCTTTGTGAAGCGGATGCCCTATTTTTTTGGAAAGCACCACCTCTAAGGGTAATTTAAGTTGATTTGCAACAACATTTCCCATGGGTACTCCACCTCGTGGAATAGCCAAGATTATGGCGTTCTTGTTTTTATAGGTTGCAAGTTTTTCTGCTAACAAATTGGCAGCTTCAATTCTATCTTTAAATTTCATTGCGTTTATTTTTTACATAGTTTGTAAACCAATCGTAGGTTAATTTTGTCACGAATAGCGACTTGCCTGGTTTGGAAAATAGAGATGTTATATCTTTAATGATGATATTATATGTGGACCTATTTATTGGTCTGAAAGGTTTATGGCTGACATCTATCAGAGGGATTTGTGCTTTTGATCGACAATCCTGAGATCAACAATAAAACTCCATAAACTTTATTAACTTCTTTATTTTCAATAATTTTAATTGGTTAAGTTATATTGAAAATAAATTAGGCCAAATGATTTGGGTCAGACATTTCGATAAACGTCATGCTGGTTCTAATGCCATTGAACATCATTTTTTATGCGCAAATCCTGATAATACCTACTTAAAATTTAATAGGTGGTTTATAGATTTTCATTGAATTCCAACTGTGGCAATAAGGCTCCTTTTTTGTTTTGGATCCGCTGCATTTTGCACAGAATCTGATCCAACATTTTAACGGTTTGTTCTAAATACGGGCCTTTGTTCAACATGACGCAGGTGGCGCGTTGTGCCATTGCCGCATCGGTGATTTCTGCCCTGGTGGGAATCCCTTTTTTTGTCAAATTCTCCAAAACCTGCGTAGCCCAAATATCTGGTAAATGTGCGGCATCGCAAATTTGTATTATTTCTTCTTGGATGATGGCAAAATTTTTCCAACCGGTTTCAATGGCCAAATCGCCTCGGGCAATCATGACTCCGATAGGATAGTTTTCCATGGCTTTTAACAGAATACTTGGCAGATTCCTAAAGGCTTCTGATGTCTCAATTTTTAAGACTATGCCAAGATTGGCATTCAGTTTTTTCAATTCTTCCAATAAAGCGGCGACATCCTCTTTATTGTTTACAAACGAAAAATTGACGATATCAGCGTTTTTCGCTATAAATTTTAAATCTTTTTTGTCCTTATCGGTCAGGCCGCTAAAATCGATTTTACTGGAAGGTAGGTTTATCCCTTTATCGGCTCTGAGTTTGCCACCTTTCTTTTTTGCGTTGGTGATTTCAATAATCAGATATTTAGGATGGGTCTCTATGACCGTGCCTCCAATCTTGCCATCATCAAAAAAGATGGGATCTCCAACCTGTACATTGTTCAGAAATTCGGGTGAAGTACTTGAAATATGGGCTATTTCAACAATATTGCCATCATCGTCAAGGACAGCTGGATTTCCTGAGATGGGCTCTTTATCGAGTCTCAGCAGATCGCCATTGGACAGGAAGATGATAGCTTCCAATGGTTCCAAATCGTGAACACTGTGGACCTCAAAGGTGGTGTTTTTCTCAAAAAACACATTTAATACGGTTTCAATGGTTACAAAGGCCGACTTGTTGCATAAACCCCAAATGCCGTTGTTTTCTTTCTCGTCAATAATGATCTTACGTTTTTTTCCTCGTGCATCCTTAAAGACAATCGTGCTGCCTTTTTCACTTTTATTGATCCATTTCTCGTTAACAGTAATGACCGCATCTACTTGCTTGTCCTTTGGTGGTTCAATTCCTTTTGGAGCCAACCAGACCCTTGCAGGCGCTACTAATTTGCCCAACATGTTCCGCTTCGGTCTTATGTGAATTACCTTGGCTCCGGGCGTTATTTTGCCCGTTCTTATTTTTAGACCTGCAAGATCCATCGCAATCTTACATTCGTTTTCAACCTCTTTAATATTGTTTATGATTTGTTTCCAAACAATCTCATCATCATGTGCACAATTGATTCTGGCACAATCCATACCCAGTTTCAACAAGGATTCAACAAAGTTTTTATCAGTTGCGGCCTCAGTTGGCTGGGTTATCATAATGGCCGTCTCCCTTTTGTTCTTTATCGTTCCGAAAATCACTTGACTATTGCGATGCTGAATGATCTTTGCTTCCTTGTTCGTGAGATGGATGTCCTCATGAGCGGGTGGATCAATGTTCAATAAACTATTAAGGATGGTTTTGAAATTCAGTAATCTGTGATAAATGCTATTTTTGGATTCTGGAGAGATTGGCAAACCAATTTCATCCAATTTTTCCTGTAAGTCGCTGATGTCAAAAGAGCGCAGGGCAAGGTAATGAATCAGATTCCTGGCACTTTGGGTGTAATTTGGATGCACATTGTCCAATTGGACTTTGTATTTTGATTCAAATTCCAAAATTTTATCAATTACCGAATCAATGACTCCTGATATTACTTGCAATTTCTTTTCTGGGTAGTGCATAATTGGAAAGTATTGGGTTTATTACTGATTGTTAGAAAATAAATGATGGCAAATGACGTCTATATGTTTCTGATTTAGCATAAGAATGATATGTGAATACCACAGGTTTTCACGTCCTTAAATCTTTACAGCATTTTCTATATGTGCAAAGCATAATTAAACCTATCAACTGGAATTGAAATTCCATTATTATGTTTAGCTTTCACAGAATGTTCAAATCAAGACATTTTGTGCTCTGAAATACTGTTTTATGGGATTATCCATCAATTTCGTTATCATATTGCCTTGCCAAGCTTTCTGAAATGTAATTTTTGAATGTGTTTGACAATTCTTTTTGCCCTGGTTGATCATTCTCATGCCAAATGAAGCAAAATTATGAATAAACCCAAGGAGTTAGCATGACTTTGCTCAGTATTTATAACTTTAAAATGAGGTTATTTGATATTTGGATCAATAACCGCTTTTATTGAATCGCATGGAATTCGATTTAGCCCAGTTAGGCTGTTCTGAACAATAGCATTTACCAATTACGGTACTAGTTTGCGTCCGTGAATAATCAATTTTGGTGTTTCTCAAGAACAGGGGCATAGGTCTGCTATTATGATGAATATCATATTAAATGAAAGGCAAACCTTTTAACTTTACAGGAAAGACTAATTGGCCATCATTCGGCGCTTTAGTTGAGAGACTTGTGGTTGATAGCGTTACGATGAGATTTCATAAATCACGTGGCGCAATTATGCCTGTCTGATTGAATGGAGCATCTTTTTATTTATTAATATATTTTATACAGATGAATAACAAAACAAAAAATAAAGACTTGTTCCAAACTGTTTTTGAAGCTTCTGTCGAAGGTATTTTAGTTGTCAGAAAAGATGGGCATATTTTAATGGCCAATCCTGCTTGCGAACATATTTTTGGTTATGGCGCTGGAGAGTTACTGGGTAATAATATTGATATTTTAATTCCTAAAAAATATAAACAACCACACGAGAAACATATAAAATCCTATTCTGAGAACCCCAAACCCAGAGCATTAAATAAACATCTTGATTTATGGGGAATTAAAAAAAACGGAACAGAATTTAGTTTGGATATTAGTTTAAGTCCAACGCTATTTGAAGGAGAACATGTGACTATTGCTTTTTTAAGAGATGCCACAATACGTAAAAGCAATTTTGAAAAACTTAAACAAACAAACGATAAGCTGATTGAGAGCAATCGTAAATTTAATACCTTGATTAATAATGTGAAAGGTATTTTATTTCGCTGTGAAAACAATAGAGATTATACCATGCATTATATCAGCGAGGGGTGTTTAGAAATTACAGGTTATCCATATGAAGATTTTAAAAACAGAACTATAATTTATGGAGACCTTATTTTGGAAGAAGATCGCGAAAGTGTCTGGGAACATATACAAACGGCCATAAAACAGAGAACATCCTATGATTTTGAGCATGGCATCCAACATAAAGATGGTAGTATAAAGTACGTTTGGGTAAAGGGCGAAGCCATTTATAACAACCAAAATGAGGCAATAGCCTTAGAAGGCTTTGTAACCGATATAACCGTGCAAAAGGAGCAGGAACTTACTATAAAAGCAAACGAAGCCAAAATGAAAGCTTTGATATCTGCTATGCCGGATATGACCTTCATCCAAGATCGTAAGGGCAATTATACAGATTGGTATGCCAACAATCCAACAAAATTATTTATGCCACCGGAAAAGTTCATTGGCTTAAATATGAAAGACGTATTACCATCCCATCTTTATAAAAAAATGATCGTGTCTCATCAAAAAGCCATAGAGACCGGAGAAATGCAAATTGTAGAATATAGCTATAAAGGTGAAAAGGAAATAGAACATTATGAGGCACGTGTGGTACTTATGAGCGACCATAGCCTTCTGACCATCATTCGGGATACCACTGAGAAACAAAAACTAAAAGAGAGAATCGAGGAGGAGGAGGTGAGAAGTAAAGCTATTTTAGCTGCTCTTCCAGATTTGATTTCGGTCCAGGATGAACATCAAAACATAATTGAATTGTATGCCCAAAATCCTATGTGGTTACCAAAGCCAAAGGAACAAATGCTGGGCAAAAATATCCTGGAAATTGCACCTTCAATGGTGTATAGAAAATTTATCCAAGCTTTTAGGAGAGTCGGAAAAACAAAGACGATGGAAGTTCTTGAGGTAGAAATAGACACTCTATCCGGACCGATGGTCTTTGAGACCCGTTTGGTGCCATTGGGCAAGAACAGAACGTTGACCATAGCCCGGGATATTACAAATAAAAAAGCCCAAGAGGAAGAACTGCTTATTAAGGACAGGGCATTGGCTTCCGCTAGCAATAGTATTGTAATTTCAGATGCTCAAAAACCAGGAACACCTATAGTTTATTGTAACGAGGCTTTTGAGAAATTGACAGGATACAATAAAGACGATATCTTAGGTAAGAATACCCATTTTTTACAGAATGATGAAAGAGATCAAGAAGAGATCACTATAATGAAAAATGCCATTTTAAATGGCCAAGCTTGTAATGTCGTGTTACGTAACTACAGAAAAGATGGGACTCTCTTTTGGAATGAGGTGACCATAACGCCTGTACATAACAAGGAGAATAAATTAACCCATTTTATTGGTATTCAGAACGACGTAACAAATAAGGCTAAAGCAGAAGACCTAAAGGATAGAACCCAAGAAATATTAGAATTAATAGCGCAATACAAACCTTTAAAAACCATTGCTGAAAAAATTATTGAAACGGCAGAAGCACATCTTAAAAATTGCATGGGTTCTATTTTACTTTTGAATAATGAAGACAAATCATTGCACGTATTGGCAGCACCAAAGTTGCCAAAATCATTCTGCAATTGTATTGAAGGCACTGTAGTTGGTCCAAATGTGGGATCTAGTGGTACTGCGTCATTTTTGCGAAAAGATGTTATTGTTTCTAATATTGAAACTAGTGTGCTATGGAGAGATTATAAAGAAATGGCCAAAAAGAATGGTTTAAAATCTTCTTGGGCATTTCCTATTATGTCATCTACCAATCAAGTGTTGGGTACGTTTAGTGTTTATAGCGCATTTACAAAGCAACCTTCAACCAACGAAAAAGAAATGCTTTTAGATTTGACCTATCTGGCAAGTATTGCCATTGAAAATCATAATCACACTATGATGTTGGAAAAGAATAAAAAGCAGTTAGAGAAATATGCTCAAGAATTGGAAGATAAAGTTCAAGAGCGCACCCAAGAAGTTATGGCAACTGTAAAGGAATTGGTGGCATCTAATCTCCATCTCGAAGACCAAATACTCCTCACCAAACAAATAGAAAGTGAAGTTGTGGCAAGTCAGAACATGGCCTCAGCAATTGCTAAAAATTTCCCAAATGGCTTTGTTGTTGTCGTGAACAAGGATTTTAAAGTACTCTTTGCCGAAGGTGAGGCTTTAACTCAATTAGGATTAAAACAGTTCATTACCAACGGTACAATTCTTAAAGATATTACTGTTTTTTCTGAAAAACGAAAAGCACGAATTAAAGAAAATTTCAAAAAAACACTTTCTGGACAGTACCTCTCTTTTGAAATCTCTTATAAAAACAGATATTTCGCTACAAATACTGCCCCTTTATTTGATGATAATAATCAAATAAGTTATGCATTGCACGTTTATAACGACATTTCCAACCAAAAGGAAATTGAATTTAAGATACAAAGCGCCTTAAGAAAAGAGCAAGAATTAAACGAATTGAAGTCGCGTTTTGTTTCAATGGCCTCTCATGAATTTAGAACTCCGTTAAGTGCCATACTTACATCTGCAATTTTAATTGGTAAGCAAAATGATCAAGGGAATGAGATTAAACGAGAAAAGTATGTGGCTCAAATTGAAAAGAATGTGGATAATCTTGTGTTGATCCTTAATGACTTTCTCTCCTTGAGCAAATTAGAAGAAGGACAGGTAGTACCAACGCCAAAACGAATCGACTTAGTTTCTTTTTCTAAATTGATAATTAAAGAAATCTATCCAACCTTAAAAGCAGGGCAAGGAATTGATTTTAGGAGTGATAGTGAAGTACTCTATGTGGATTTGGACGAAAAATTATTACGTCTTATTCTAAACAACCTATTGTCCAATGCATCAAAATACGCATTGGAGTCAACACCGATAGATTTTAAAATCTCCCAAACCCAAGCCAAGGTGATCATAGAAATTTCAGATCAGGGCATTGGTATCCCAATAGAAGAGCAACAGTTTTTATTTGATCGCTTTTTTAGGGCAAAGAATGCTGCCAATATCGAAGGCACAGGATTGGGTTTAAATATTGTAAAAAGTTACACCGAATTGATGAATGGGAGGATTCGTTTTAGAAGTAAATTAAATAGTGGCACTACGTTTTGGGTTGAATTTCCTCTAAAAGCAAATAAATGAAATGGCGTGAGATTGCCAAAGACTTGATGATGATTAATAAATATGTCTATGAAAAAAGTACTAATAATTGAAGACAATGTGGATGTTCGCGAAAATACTGCCGACATTCTAGAGCTTGCAGGTTATAAAGTTGCCACCGCAGAAAACGGAAAAATTGGACTTGAAAAAGCAAAACAGCTACTTCCTGATGTTATTGTTTGTGATATTATGATGCCAGAAATGGATGGCTATGAAGTATTACGTGACTTAAATAAAAATGCAAAAACAGCAAGTATTCCATTTGTTTTTCTCACCGCCAAAACAGAAAGGACAGACATGCGGAAAGGTATGAATTTAGGTGCAGACGATTATTTGACCAAACCTTTTAGTGAAAACGAATTATTAGAGGCTATAGAATGCCGAATGAAAAAACACGACTTTTTGAAAAAGGAATACTCTAAAACCATTGAAGGCGTTTCCGAATTTATTGAAGCGGCCTCAACCTATATGGATTTAGATCATTTATCCAAAGACTATTCGCCACAAAAATTCAATAAGAGAGATGTCATCTATATGGAAGGGAGTGCGGCCAACTCCCTGTATTTCATACACAGCGGCGTTGTCAAGACCTATAAATCTACTGAAAAAGGAAAAGAGTTTGTAACAGGCTTGTGCAGTGCTGGACATTTTTTTGGCCAGTTATCATTATTGACGGATACAGGTAAATACATTGAAACTGCTACGGTGCTTGAAGATGTTGAACTTTACGAAATTCCCAAATCGGATTTTAAAACCCTCATGCATGGAAACAAAGAAGTTGCTAATAAGTTTGTAAGCTTAATTTCTAACAATCTGGTGGAGACGCAAGAACAAATGGTAAATGTGGCGTATGGAACTGTAAGGCAACGTGTAGCAAAGGCATTGTTAGATATACATAACCAACGTATTTTAATCGATAGTGAAGATAAGGGTATTAGCATTGCTAGAGAGGATTTTGCAGGTCTTATTGGTACGGCAACAGAAACAGCCATACGTATGCTCACCGACTTTAAGGATGAAGGTTTAATAACCATTGGGTCTGGCAGAAGAATTGTATTGGAAGATATAGAAGCCCTTGAGGAAATTGTGATATTTGGGTAGGAAAAGAACAGTACGACTCAATGAGGTAAAACTTATTATATGGTCTACTTCAATACTCAACTGCTCTATGTTCAACCAATGGGGCTAACAAGAGTATCGATTTAACCCAACGGGTGCGATTTTATAACATTGCTAGTTGCCCCATTTGTTTTAGTTTTTTCTCACTAGATTGGCTTTGTTCTGTTATAGTTTGAATGTATGGCAACAATAATTCCTGGACAAAGCCATTGATCTCTATTTTTGCAATCGCGCGTTTTTCTTTTTTAGATCTTCCAATTTGGCCTCCAAAGAGGTGATGATATCTTCAGCCTTATAGCTCATGTTGGATAGGGTAGCATCTAATTTTTTCTCGAAAGCTATCTTTTTTTCGTTTGCAGTTTTGGTAAGTTCTTCTTTGGCATGTTTTAACCGATCTGAAATTTCGTGTGTCGCATCGGTTACTGTCAGTTTTATTTTTTCCCTGGTTTCACTTCCTTTATTTGGAGCAAATAAAATACCGAGTCCTGTGCCAATTGCTGCACCAGTTAAAAACGAGAGAACTAGTTTTACATTATTGTTTTTCATGATATTGATTATTTGAGTTATTTCTATACAGTAAAAATATAAAGAGAAAGTGGTGTACAAAATGATGTAGCTCAGTTGTTGTTCTTATGATGACTTTCATACTTCATAATACTAGCAGTCCTTCTGATGCCAATTGACCTACATCATTTCTAATGCTCAACGATCGCGCTATATTGGGTTAACATTTGGTTTTACACCATATTTTTATTGTTGATAATGACATCAGATAACTATAATACAAGGCAGAAACAGGTTTATTTTAAAGCTTTTCAAGAACTTCCACAACTAGAGAATGTTTTGGAACAGATTAAAGAAAAAAATGCTTCTGAATTTCAGATGACTATTTTAGGAAAGGTCATCCAATTTTATAGCGATAAAGACATGGAAATTCCAGAGAATACTTCTTATATAAAAGCATATTGGAAAGATTTGTTGGGCAAAACCGTAAACTTTGGACAGTTTTATAATCCGGAAAGTGGATTTATTTTTATAGTGGGTCCTTTGGTATCTACATTTCTCCAAAAAATAAACGGGAGGTATTTAGCTACCCTATCTTCTGGACCTTACGGAATTTTTAGGGGAATAGGAGTAACTGAAACCGAGGCAACAACCTATCTGAGACTCTTGGATAGCGGCCAATATTTATTAATTTTAAGAGGTTTTTCAGACGAAATACAAAAATTGGATATGATTCTTAATAGCCCTGTTGAGTGTTAGGGTTTATAGGAACCCACAAATATTTTGTGTGTTATAAATAGCTTTAAAACAGAAACGAGAAGTCGTAACTTCTCGTTTCTTATGAAGTGATCATTATGTTTACCACTGTTTAATTGTTTAAACCAACCTATCTCAGACTATTAAACAAATAAAGCGCTGGTTACATAGATTACCACCTCATATGAGTTACACTTTGCTTTTCAGCTGTTGGTAACCATAGCTTTTAGGATAATCTGGGACATTTTACTGTCCCAGATTCTTGGAGCAAATTATTCTTTGGAATCTTTAGACATTGCATACACTTTTTAAGAAAGTCAACACAGTACACTTAAAGCTTTTACAAGAATATTGCTGCCATGGGGATGTTGTTCGATCCTACATCAAGTAATTGTTTTTCAAAAAAGGTATTTTGATAATCTTATTCACAATTTCGAGACGAAAAATAAAAGAACAAATGACCACCAAAATTGGACACGATAATTCTATCATAAATGTTCAAGATAAAAACTGGAAGCCGAAACTTCCAGTTTCCTTTTGGAACGATTCATTTTATTCGTAGGTTCAATCGATTCATTTTGTATTTTATTTTCTAAAATTCTAAAACACTCAACTAGCCAATCTTAATAAAATAAACTCAATCGTTCCATCTTAGTTATACTTGCTTTACAGTAGTTGATAGCCAATGTTTTAAAATAATCTGGGACACTTTACCGTCCCAGATTACTGGTACAAATTATTCTATGAAATTTTATGCTATTATACACTTTGAAAAAGTCAATATAATAACTCAAATTTTTAAGAAACCTTTGATACCCAAGATTCCCCTGTACATCTACAGCAAGAACCTATATTATATGTTTTCAATGAACGGTCTAACCTGTAATTATACTGCTAACTTACAATGGTTTATGGTATTAGGAAATGACCTAGGTCAGTTGCAGCATTTTTTAGCTTTTTTTAGAAAAGAAACTGGAAGCGGAAACTTCCAGTTTCCTGTTGAAGCGATTCACTTTATCTCTACCAACAAACAGCCGATCAAGTCCTCCATTTCTGGAAATTTTGAAAAACACCGATCTTGATAAACTAAATTCAATCGCCTCATACCGGCTATACTTTCTTTGCAGTAGTTGATAGCCAATGTTTTAAAATAATCTGGGACACTTTACCGTCCCAGATTATTGGTGCAAATGAGTCTATGGAATCTTTAGGCATTATACACTTTCTAAAAAGTCAATATAATAACTCAAACTTCTAAGAATCCTTTGTCACGCAGGATTCCCCTGTACATCTACAGCAAGGAATCCATATCTTTTGTTTCAAAGAACAACTATAACATATATTATAATACCAATTTACAATGGTTTATCGTTTTAGGAAATGACCCAGGTCAGTTGTACGATTTTTTAGAATTTTTTTTTAAAATAGAAACTGGAAGCCGAAACTCGCAGTTTTCTGTTGAGACGATTTATTTTATTGAACTTTCTGTTTTCTTACGATTAATGAAAGAATTTAACATGTAATAGTTCGCAAGTGTTCAAACATCTCTTAAATCAAAATATGAACCTCAAGATCATGTTGCATACCATCATCTTTTAATGGAACAACAGCTCCTTTGCCTTGCTCATTTTCCATTTTCCACCACGAACCTTCAATATCTTTTTTCTGATATATTGTGATGTTATAGGTGGTCGTTTTGAAGCGGTAATGGATTGTGACTGAAGGCCATTCTTCAGGATAGCAGGGTGTAAATTTAAGTTGATCTACCAATAGTTCCATGCCTAGCATCGAGCTAATAATAAATTGATTCATCCAGCCTGCTGAACCTGTGTACCAGGTCCAACCGCCACGGCCGCGATGGGTTTCGTTCGCGTAAACATCCGCAGCCATGACATAGGGCTCTACTTTATAAACCTGTACATCATCTTGTTTTAGAGCATGATTAATGGGTTGTATCATACTAAAGAGTTCATAGGCAGTCTTTCGGTCCCCAAGCGCAGCAAAAGCCATTAAGGTCCAGATGGCGGCATGGGAATATTGTCCTCCATTTTCTCTTACACCGGGCACATATCCTTTTATATATCCGGGATTCAAATCAGATTTATCAAACGGCGGATCGAGAAGCTGGATGATTTTTATATCTCTTCTAACCAAGTGTTTATTTAAAGACTCCATCGCTTGAATTCTTCTTTTCTCCGGAGCAGCATTAGTCAATACAGACCAGCTTTGAGAAATGGCATCTATGCTACATTCATCATTTATCTTTGATCCAAGTGGTGTTCCGTCATCAAACCAGGCACGTCTATACCATTCGCCATCCCAAGCAGATTTCTCAATATTGGCTTGTAATTGAATAGCCTCGTCTTTACAGGTGGCTGCAAATTCGGCATCACCATACTGACTAGCTACTTTCTCAAAGTTTAAAAGAATGTCATATAGGAAAAATGCCAACCACACACTTTCACCTTTACCTTTATTCCCTACTTGATCCATACCATCATTCCAATCTCCGGAACCCATTAACGGTAAGCCATGTTTTCCGAATCGGAGACTATGTTTTATGGCAAGTCGACAATGTCGGTATAAATCCGTGCTTAAACTTCCGCTCGTCGGTAGGTCATAAAGTGAATCTTCTCCGTCAAGCAACAGTCTGGATTCTAAAAATCCAGTGTGCTCTTTCAGGATTCCCAAATCGCCCGTAGCATTTAAATATCTATAAACCGCAAATGGCAGCCATAACAGATCGTCAGAACAATTTGTACGCACACCTCTTCCTTCTGGCGGATGCCACCAATGCTGAACATCTCCTTCTATAAATTGTCGTGAGGCATTTAAAAGTATTTGTTTCCGTGCCAATTCGGGTTTATTGTGCAGTAAAGATAGTATATCTTGAATCTGGTCTCTGAAACCAAAGGCCCCTCCAGATTGATAGAATCCACTGCGGGCAAATAACCTGGAAGCAATAGTTTGATAGGTAAGCCATCCATTGGCCAGAAGATTTAAGGCATCATCTGGAGTCTGAACCTGGACCGTATTTACGATCTCATTCCAGTAATCCTTAATCTGATCAAAAGATTGATTGACGCTATTCAGGTCTGAAAAGGTTTGAATGAGCTTAATCGCTGAAGATGTGTTATCACCACTGCCAATTAAAAAAGCAATCTCTCTTTCTTCCCCCGGCAGCAAATCAAACTTTCCTTGTAAACCTGCGCAGGTGTCACGTCCGGCACCAATTTTTCCTCTAAGATCCTGGCGGTACAAGGCCTGAGGATTGGAAAGGCTTCTGTTTCTGCCAATAAAATTCGACCGGTCAGTGGTATTGCTAAACTTACTCACTCCAATAATTTTAAAAAATGCCACCCGATTGGCAAAAGCATCATTGTACCTGTTTCGAAATAACAAGGCACCATTCTGAACATCATACTCTGAAAGAATATGCATATTGGTTTTGGATCGGACATTGCCTAAAATAATTTCCAAGTACCCTGTAGCAGAAAGTTTTCTTTGCTGGTCGGTATTATTTTTTATCCTAAGCATTACAAATTTAATGGGTGCCTCTTTGTCCACAAACACTTTCATTTCGGAAGATATCCCGTTTTCTATATGATCATAGTTGGTATAGCCAAAGCCATGTGTAGCAATATAATTTGTTTTTCCTTTTACGGGAAATGGCGCTGGTGACCAAAATAATCCGGTTTCTTCGTCCCGAAGATAAAAAGCTTCACCACTGGTGTCCGATACTGGATCGTTATGCCAGGGAGTTATGCGATATTCATGCGCATTCACAGCCCAGGTATAGGCCGAGCCACTTTCTGAAACCACGGTTCCAATGGTCGGATTTGCAATGATATTAACCCAAGGGGCCGGCGTGGTTGCTTCATTATCAATTAGAATCTTATATTCTTTTCCATCTGCAGTAAAACCTCCTGTTCCATTAAAAAATTTAAGGTCGGTTGGCATCACTACATTTTCGAGATTATTTTTTTCGGAAGTCTTTTGTTTGACATCTAATAATGGAGAAGAACCTATTTCTCTATACAACTTTGAAATTTGCTTTGATAGGGGGCCATTATTGTCAGTGATAATTACCTTGGCAACACTTTCAAATAGGATATGGTCCTCTGAGGTAATTTGATCGATTGATTTTACATATATTTTTCCGGGGATATGGCTAGTTAATGTGTCACCAGCCGAAATCATTCCTACAATCTGATCTTGTAATTCATGTCGGTATGATCCATGGTCCTCATTCCAGATCACAAGATCTACAGACAATCCTTTTAATAGCCAATAACTATGGGCCTTGATCATTTGAGTAACTAAATCCAGGTTTTCCAAATTATATATTTGTAATAATACAATTGGTAGGTCGCCTGATATTGAATGGCTCCATAGTCCAGATTGACCTCTAAAATTGCTTTTGATCACTGCCTCATTGGCGCGCAATGCCGGATTGGAATAAATAATCGAAGCAGCTAACTTTCCAAACATCTGCGCTTCTGCTTCTGTTGCATTGATCTGTCTTAATAATACTTGGCTATGTGTCCATGAAAGGTCCAGAGCTCGTTTTCTAAGATTTTTATCTCTGTATTTATGCATGAGCGTCTCACTCTCTTGACGACTTTCGCAAATACCATATACGAGATTGATTGTTGCGGTGGTGTGTGGCTCAATGATTATACGCTGTTTGGTAGCCATAACAGGATCCAAAACTGCTCCCTGATTGCCAGCCAATTTACCGATATCCAACGCCTGGGGATGGGTTAAGGATTTCCCTCTTCCAATAAATTGCATCCGGTCTGTTTCAAAGGAAACTTCTTCCACGTGTGCTCCGTATACATCCATGAGATGAAAAAAATGAGGAGGTACTTCGTTTTTAGACCGGGGCCTTCTCGTGCCAAATATGGCGTTGTATTCCGGTTGTATCTCTGTTTGGACAAAGAGGTTGCTAAATGCCGGATGTGACTCATCGGAGGCATGAGTGGCCAGAACGATCTCTGCGTAACTGGTAATTTCCATAGTTTTTGGAGATTGCGACCGGTTTGTAATCCTGATTTTTCTGATTTCTACATTATCCTCAGGGGATATCACAATTTGGGTTTTGGTTTCAAAATCAAAATCCTGTCTGCGGAACTCAACCATGCCCTGAGAAAATATAGCCTCATAAATTTTGTAAGGTTGAAGGGTAGGATTATAGGTGTTGGACCAAAAATGTCCACTGTCCACATCTTTTATATAGCAAAAGATGCCGTAATTATCCTTTATGGCATCTTCCCGCCATCTGGTAACAGCTAGGTTTTTCCAGCGACTGTAACCGCCTCCAGAATTGGTCACCATGACTTGGTAATCACCATTACTGAGCAATTGTAATTCAGGGATTGGCGTATTTGGCGTATTTGTAATTCTTAATTGTGCATCTGCGGCACTGGTGTGCATATCAGTTATTTTAGCGGTATGTGCGTAAAAAATGGATCTTTTTGGAATACGTTCCTGTAGGAGAAGTTCGGTCGCCTGAAAGCGCAATTCTGAGGCAAATCGATTTTGCATGGGTTTGTTTAATAAAACATAGGCAAAGGATAGAAACCCCATCCCTTGGTGGTGGGCCATATAGGAATTGATGGCCACATGTTTTTCGCCACGCGGTAAACGTGATTTGGTATAATCAATGGCTTCTAAAAAGCCATATTCGCCTTCAAAACCTTCCTCCGATAAACGCTTTAAATTGGATGTTGCCTTTTTAGGCTCAACCATTAAAGCCAGCATAGTGGCGTAAGGCGCTATGACCAAGTCTTCCTCTAGTCCACGTTTTAACCCTATCCCGGGCACACCGAAAGCTTGGTATTGATAATTCAGATTGGTATCCACACTGTTGTATCCAGATTCTGAAATGCCCCAAGGAACATCACGTTTTTTAGCATATTCTATCTGTCTTTTTACCATGGCAATATTTGTTGCATGCAATAAAGTATTTTCATATGTTGGCATTACTAATTGAGGCATTAGATATTCAAACATCGAACCACTCCATGACAGTAGGATAGCACCATATTTCGAATCGGTAAGCAATCGGCCTAAGGAGAACCAACTTTCCTGGGGTAACATTCCCTGCGCAATGCCAACAAAAACGCCCATTCTTGCTTCTGAAGCAAGCATATCATAAAAGCTATCATCTCTTCTCAATTCATCTACATTATAACCAATTGAAAGATGCTTGGTGTTTTTGTCCAACAGAAATTCGTAATTCACGATACTCAATTGCTCTAATTGTTCGGCTAATTCCTCATAATAGTTGAATTTTTCCGGAATAGAATTTTTCGCGCTTTTTAAAGCAGTTTTTACTTTAGCCAGCCAGTCAATATCTTTTTCGTCACTTGTTTCTTTTTGGTATTGGTCAATCTGTTGACTCAACTCTCCATTCATTTCGTGGAGAGAAAGAAGAGAGTGATTGAGATCTAATGGCGACAAACTGCCAAACGATTTGGGAATTGGCAATAGATTGAGCCAAGGAATTTGCCTGTATAAATCTTCCCGGGTGTTTGCTATTTGATTTTTTAATTTTAGTTTCCATTTTCCAATTTCATTATTTTCATCTACCTCGCTTATTTTATCACAGAGAGCCATCAAATCATCTAAATGCCCTTTAATTTCAGACAAAGAATTATTTTTCTTACGGCTAATTTCTTTCAAAAAACTCGCTATATTTTCAATAGTGTCGTCTTTTTCCTCTTTCAGCACATCCTGAATAATTCCTAGTGTAGAGCGAAGACCGTTAAAACTTTCAGGATTGAAAACAGGATTCGATTTACACGCCAAAATGCCTTGTCGTAAAATGAGAAGATGCCCGACCAGATTTCCACTATCAACTGTGGATACGTATGCGGGTCTCAGTATGTCTAAGGTGCGGGTATCATACCAGTTGTAAAAATGGCCTTTATAACGTTCCATTTTATGCAATGTCTTTAGGGTGTTGCTGCATCTAAAAAGCATTTCTGTCATGGTAATATATCCAAAATCGTATGCTGCAAGGTCCGCCAGCAATGAGAGGCCAATATTTGTAGGCGAGGTACGGTGCGCGATTACTGGATTAGGGTGTTGTTGGAAATTGTCCGGTGGGAGCCAGTTTTCTCCTTCATTCACAAATTCTTCAAAAAAGCTCCATGTTTTGCGGGCCGATTTATGAAGGAATATTTTCTGAGTCTCATTAAGATCTGGCGCCTCTTCTCTTTGTGGTAAACTTAACCTCCAGGCAATAACAGGAGAAAGAAACCATAATATTAGGATGGGCGAAGAAACAAAAAACGCGGGTAAATTATTATAAAGAAATAAAGTAAGACACAGAAAAGACAATGCTGGGCCAATCCACATTTTACGATAAATGAACCAACTGTTTTTTTTAGTGTGCTGGGAAGCGGTGGCAGAAGGAGTCCATTCTAAAAGTTTTTTACCACTAACGAGCATTCTCCAATTGGTTCGGATAATAGCATCTGTAAACCGGTAAGCTTCATAGGGCAATACTGCTATCCCAAATATAAAGCGCAATAAAACTTCCTTGACGGAACTGCCCACTTCCGAAATATGGGCATTAAACTCTAAGTCTTCCGGGCGGCGGAATAACTGTAAAAAAGCCGCTGCCATAACGGGCAATAGTATAATAATGGTCACAGCAAGGGTCCAAAACCAAGGCTTGGGTAAAATGAACCAGCCCAGCATTAATATTAACAAAAGAGAAAGGGCCAACAAGCTTCTACGCAAATTGTCAACTATTTTCCAACGGGATAAGAGTGAAAGTTTATTCCTGACAACTTTTCCTTTTTTATTTTTTACATAGGGCAATATCCACGCTGCTATTTGCCAATCGCCCCTGATCCAGCGATGTTGGCGTTTTATATCTGCTTCATAACTGGAAGGATTGTTTTCATATACAATAACATCGCTTAATAAACCGGAGCGGGTATAGCAACCTTCCAATAAGTCATGGCTAAGGATGCGATTTTCAGGAAAACGTTCGCCCACCACTTTTTCAAATATATCCACATCGTAGATACCTTTTCCAATAAAGGAACCTTCTTCAAAGATGTCCTGATAAACATCAGAAGACGCCTTGGTATAAGGGTCTAGGCCTTTCATATCGCCTTGCAGGCGCAAATAAAGAGAGGTTTTGCCTTTAGGGAAATTAGAGGCTACTCTTGGCTGCAAAATTCCATAACCCTGTACCACCCGTTTTTTACTTTCGTCGTATACAGCACGATTTAAGGGGTGTGCCATGGTTGCAATTAATTTCCATGCGGCCTCCCTTGGAAGTTGAGTGTCTGAATCAAGTGTGATTATATATTTTATATTTTTCAGATTTGCGTAATCTCCGATAATCTGACTGAAATTATTTTCACCTTCATCTCTTAACAGGGTATTTAAGGCAGAAAGCTTCCCCCTTTTTCGTTCATACCCCATCCATTTACCTTCTTGGGGGTTCCATTTTCTCGGTCGGTGAAACAGATAAAAAATATCCGGCTTTCCGGGTTGGTTGTATTTTTCATTCAATTGCTGAATCCTTTGACTCACCAGGTTGAGAAGAAATCTGTCATCAGGCATATGTTCAGAGTCGGCATCAGTAAAATCAGTCAATAGACTGAAGTATAAATTTCTTTCCCGGTTGGCTAAAAATCGAATTTCGAGCGCTTCCACATTTGCTTCAATATCATCTTTTCCAGATAGCATTGTTGGAATGGTGACCAGGGTACGGTATTTGACAGGGATCCCTTTTGAGAAATCGAATTTGGGTAATATTCTGGGTTTGATCCATATAGTTGCCAACCAATTGGTAAAGGAAATCGCCAAATGAGCAGCACCGGCCATACATATCACTGCAACCAGAATGAGAAATTGCCAACTAAAATCGCCATAGATCCAAGCTACCGACAGCATTCCAAAAGCGATGGCCAATGTAAGAATGGTTATAAAAGAAAGGTAGATGAAAACTGGCCTTTTTTCCATAAAGTTGGTCAGGCCTTGTTTTGTATTAAAGCGCATCTGGGCAGCCTCTTTTAATTGATCAAAGCCTTCATCTATCAAGTAATAGCCTATATAAGTCTGTCTGCCATAGGGTTCGTTCCCTATATTTGTTCTTTTTGATAATTCAATAGTCTTTTGTGCAATTTCTGCTTCAGAAAGAGGGCTGCTTTTGGCAATGGTTTCAATGACATGCCTGTAGCGGTCCCGTGTAGAAAAATCCAATAGGGGATAAGTGCCTGAAGGGTCTTTCCGTAATATTTGTTCGACGATACTTGAAGATTCCACAAATTTACGCCAGTCGGTGGATCCAATAAATCGCAATGTGCCAATGCTGTTTTTAACGGATACCTGATCAGTAGCCTGTTTTTGGTTTTCTTGCCAAACCAGATCAGAACCGGCTATTCCCTGCTTGGATAATTGTTGCTCAAGCCAGCTTAGGGGTAAAGCAAAAGCAGGGCCTTTTCCTTGGAGTTTACGGGTAAATCCTGCAACAAAAGGACTATTTAAAATAGGATTGGATCTGGCCATATTTGCGATGGTCAATACCAAATTGACGGGATCTTCTTTTACGGTTTCGATCATTTGCTCACTCCAATAATCCGCAATATTATTGTCAATCATATCAAGCGCTGTTTTTTCTGCAATCCTTCTGAGATTTTCAATAACAGCAAGTTTCATCATGATCGGGATAGCCCATAATTCTCCTAGGGTCAGAATTTTTTCTGATTGATAAGCCGAGATAAAACCTTTTAATCCATTTGAGTCGACGCGACAATCACTGTGCGCAATAATTTCGAGAGCTATATCATAGACCCGTGGCATTCCGCTCGAGTTTCCATTGGCCAGGTAGGGCAGGCCTTCGCTATATTTTTTAGGTAGATGTTTTTTGGCAGTACCAATTTGCTCTTCAATCAAATAGAAATTGTCAAGGAGCCATTCTGCTGCAGGCGTTATTACTTGGCCTAAATGAATGCTTTCCACCAACAGATTGCGTACCTCAACTAGCGTTTTTTCATTGTCATCCAATCGTTCCAAAAGCTTATCCCTTCGTTTGCCTTTTAGTGCTTTATGAGACCGTGCCACTATACCGGCATGATTTCGCATTTGATCAAAATTGTATAATTCTGAGCGTATAGGGTCTGACAAGGTAGAATTTAAAAAGGCATGGCGCTTTTGGAAATATTTGCGCATTCGGGATAACATTTCGATAACTGTAGTGCTTTTAACCTTCATATTCAAGTGATAATGATTTGTCAAAGCAGAAAATAGAATGTAGTTTAATAAGTGTCATTATACCTTCAAAGAACAAATCAATAATTAATAAAAGCTTTAAGATATAGCCATTTGTAATTGCTAAAAATGATCTGGATCAGTCTGACAGGAGATTTATTTTACATGACTTTATTTCCGTATGTTATGGCTTTTTCAATTCAGTTTGTGAGGCCATAATGCATACGTCCACTTTATATTGTAAAACAGCATCAGAATGAACTTTAAGGAACAATCCGTAGTTGCCTCATAAATTTCCATCCCGAAATGGTTAATCGTATTGGTTCTTAGGATGTTCAATAACCACTTTGGCAGTCATTATTTTCGTAAGACACGTATTGATGAGCATTGGTCATGGTTTCAGGATGAATCCTATGATCGATTTGGGTATCGTCTTCTAAATTCCAAATAGTTCCAAAAGTGAGATCAACTCGTCATTTACCTGGTGTTGTTTGACCACCTCCTGAAATGGCGTTAAGTGCACTTGGTTGTATAAAACACCTGTCATCATGTTATTTTTTCCTTTTAGAAGAGCATTGACAGATGCTACTCCAAGCCTAATGCCCAACATTCTATCAAAGGCGGAAGGATTGCCACCGCGCTGTACATGGCCCAACCTTGTTATGCGTAAATCGACATGAGGATTGATTTTTTTTATATTTGAGGCAACAAGATCAGCGCCTATTTCGTCACCTTCGGAGACCACGATCAGAAAAGCATCTTCACTATCGTAATTTTTTATTTTGTCCAGCAAGTAAATAAAATCCTTGCTGCTTTCAGGAATAAGTATGGCATCTGCACCAACGGTCAGTCCTGAATGGATGGCGATGTAACCGGAATCCCTACCCATGACTTCAACAATAAAAACACGGTTATGCGATTCGGCGGTATCCCTTATTTTATCGAGATTTGAAATTGCTGTATTTACTGCGGAATCAAATCCCAAGGTATAATCTGTTCCCGAGAGATCGTTGTCAATGGTTCCTGGAATCCCCATAAAAGGGATATCGCATATCTCCGAAAAAGTTAAGAGACCCTTGAATGTTCCATCGCCTCCAATGGCTATCAGCGCGTCAATGTTATTCGCTTTAAGAGTTTGCAATGCTTTTTTACGACCGTCCAATTCCATAAAACGCTTACTTCGTGCGGTTTTTAAGATGGTACCCCCTTTTTGAGTCAGTTTTTGTAATTCGATTGACTTTAACAATACCAAATCATTGTCAATCAATCCTTCGTAGCCTTTTCGGATGCCACTTACCTTTATTGCATTGACTTCAGCAGTTTTTGCAATGGCGTACAGTGCAGCGTTCATTCCAGGACTGTCGCCACCAGATGTAAATACACCAATATGTTTTATGGATTGATTCATCGGTCTATACTATTTGTTTATTTAAATTATCCCAGTTTTATGATAACAATTGGAATCAATTTACCCAATTCCGACTAAAACCTTATTTAAAACTATAGTTATAAAAAAGTCTTTTAAGTTGTTTTGGCATTTGACCTATAACGTCATCCATTTGTCCGCTACTGACATAATTTCGTAACATATAAAATGTCGAGTAGACATCCTTCTCGGCAATTTCGTTAGAGTCAAAATCTACTAAGGAAGTCTTTTTGCTAATGGTCCTTAAATGATCAATAAAATCCTCCATGCTTTTTATCTTTTCCTTCTTGGCTTTTATGGCCCAGCCATTTACATAAATTGCTTTCAGAAACATTGGAAGTTGGGCAATTAACTGCAGGGATTCTTCCGTTGATATCATGGAGCGTATTCCGTGGAGGATGGTGATTAAAATTCGGCCTGCTTTGTCGAGGTCTTTGGTAAGACCTAACTCTTTGGCGTAGGCCTTCATAAAAGTATTGCCTTCTGCTGCGTATTGATTAAAATTTAATGCCATGGTGTTTATTTTTTAGATGAAACGTCTGTTTTAATCCCTCATTGAGGGTTTGATTCTCCGAGGCTTGCCCGCCCATATCGGTCGGACGCGCGCCTCGTGGTTCTTGATTTTAGTAGCTTGCTGTTGGTGGCTCTAAAAGTTCAAAAAACTGATCTAATTTTGGAAGAATGATTATTTCGGTCCTACGGTTTATGGCACGGCCTTGGGCTGTTTCGTTTGTTGTTTTTGGAATGTATTCTGATCGTCCTCCAGCAGTCATTCTACTTGGGTCTACTGCAAATTTGCTTTGCATTAACCGCACGATTGAGGTTGCTCTTTTTGTACTTAAATCCCAATTGTCTTCCATACATTCTGTAGCAATAGGAACCGTGTCGGTATGACCTTCTACGAGAATATCCAATTCTTTGTGATCGTTGATGATTTTTGCAATTTTTCCGATGACCTCTTCTGCTTGGGCACTAATTTTATAGCTTCCAGATCTAAACAGCATTTTATCTGAAATGGAAACATAAACCACACCTTTTTTTACTTCTATGGCAATGTCTTCATCATCAAAGTTGTCTAAAGATCGTTTTAGGTTCATAACCAAGGCGAGGTTAAGAGAATCTTTTCTTTGCATAGAACTTGTTAAATCCTTTATGTATTTATTCTGTTCATTTAAAGCTTCTAAAGATTTTTTAATGCTTTCTGCTCCAGATTTACTTACCACAGAAAGATCAGATAATCGATCTAATAAATTGGTGTTTGTACTTTTAAAATACTCCATCTGTTGGTTGAGGCTTTTGGCCTTATTTTGTTCATTGGCCAAATTGGTTTCTAATACTAAACGCTTGTTATTGCTCGTTTTCAATTCAATTTCGCACGAATCGGCTCTTTCCTGAAGTTCTGTGTATCTTTTCTGACTTACACAAGATGATAAGAAAACTACCGATAGTAGTAAGGTAATAAATTTTAGTTGTTTCATTTTTATTAAGTTATAATGGTTAATTCCTATTTGTCTTAGTGGAATGGAAATTTATTTTATTAGTTGGGAGCAAGGTTTTTATTCATAAAAAATCAAGTCACTTGTTTCACCCGATTTCATAAGATCCTTTTCCGCTTTATTGATGTTTTCAATTCCCTGTAATAGCGCATCTGGATTAAAAGAAATGCTATCAATACCTTCTTCAACTAAAAAGGAGGCAAATTCAGGATAGTCACTTGGGGCTTGTCCGCATAATCCAATTTTAGTATTGGTTTTTTTTGCTGCTTGTATGGCCATTCTGATCATCTGTTTAGGTGCTTCGTTATTTTCGTCAAACAGGTCTATCAATAATTCCGAATCCCTGTCAATGCCCAGTGTTAGTTGTGTGAGATCATTGGAGCCAATAGAGAAACCGTCAAAAATTTCAGCAAATTGTTCGGCTAAAATGACATTGCTGGGGACCTCTATCATTATAAAAACCTCCAATGCATTGTCGCCACGTTTCAATCCGTTTTCTTCCATTATGGCGAGCACTTTTTTGCCTTCTTCAATGGTTCTGCAAAATGGCACCATTACTTTTAGGTTTGTAAGCCCCATCGTATCTCTTACCCGCTTAATGGCTTTACATTCCAATGCAAAACCATCTTTGTACAGGTCGCTATAATAGCGTGCTGCACCTCTGAAACCTAACATTGGATTTTCTTCATTGGGCTCAAAATCTTTACCGCCAATAAGGTTTGCATATTCATTGGTTTTAAAATCACTCAATCTTACTATAACCTCTTTTGGATAAAATGCGGCGGCAATGACAGCAATGCCTTCTGATAGTTTATCCACGAAATACGTCTTTTTATCAGAGTATGTTTCGGTGATTTTTTCTATTTTATTCTTTACTGAAACCTCTTTTAGCTCGTCAAACTTCACCAATGCCATCGGGTGCACTTTAACTTGATGGGTAATAATAAACTCCATGCGCATCAAGCCTACTCCGTCGTTTGGATAATTGGATAATTGGAAGGCCATTTCTGGATTCGCAAGAATCAACTTAGCTTCGGTTTTTGGCATTTTAATGTTTGAGAAGTCTATTTCCTTTTTACTATAAGTGCTTTCCCCATGATAAACGTATCCGGTATTTCCCTCAGCGCAAGAAATAGTAATGGTTTCACCATCCGCAATGGCCGTGGTTGCATTTTCACACCCCACAATGGCTGGAACTCCTAGTTCACGAGCCACAATGGCGGCATGACTTGTTCGTCCTCCTTTATTGGTTACAATACCTGCTACTTGTTTTAATATCGGATTCCAATCGGGTGAGATGGTATCGGTTACTATAATGCTTTTTGGCGATAATTCAACAGCGTCTTTTGGAGATTGAACTAAACGAGCTTCTCCGACTACTATTTTAGAACCAATGGCATTTCCTTGGCATAATATTTCATTTCTCTCTAAAAGCTCATAGGCCATATGAATGTTCTTGTCCTTTAGATAATGCACTGTTTCTGCACGGGCTTCTGTGATAAACAAGCTATTGGTTAGGCCATCTTTGGCCCATTCAATATCCATGGGTTTTTGAAAATGATCTTCAATGATTTTAGCCCATTTTGAGAGTGTAATCAATTCATCATCGGACAATACAAATTGTTTTTGCTTGTCTTTTGGTGTCTCTATATTTATAACTGTTTTATCATGTTGGGCGTCGGCATAAACCATGGTCAGTTTTTTGTCGCCTAATTTTTTATGAATAATAGGATATTTATCTTGTGCCAAACTTGGTTTAAAGACATAAAAATCATCTGGATTTACTGCGCCTTGAACAATGTTTTCTCCCAATCCCCAGCTACCGGATATCAGCATAACGTTCTCGAAGCCAGATTCCGGATCGATGGTAAAACCAATCCCTGAACACCCCTTATCTGATCGTACCATCAGTTGTACAGCCACCGATAACGCAACGTCATGGTGTTCCAAACCTCTGTCTTCTCTGTATTTTATGGCGCGATTGGTGTACAAAGAAACAAAGCATTTTTTTACAGCATCCAGCAGTGCATCTTTCCCTTTTATATTCAAATAGGTTTCGTGTTGCCCGGCAAAACTCATATCAGGATCTTTGGCAATGGCGCTGCTCCTCACTGCAACCTCCTTTATGTCCTTGCCACATAGCGTAAGGTATTCGTCAAAGATTTCATTGGAAAAAGAATTTGAAAAACTTGCACCCATAATAAGTTTTCGAACTTGTTTTCCTATTTCTGTGAGATTGGAATATGTTTCTCGATCTAGTTGTGATAAAATATTTTCTATAGGTACTTGAATTTCATTTTCTTTCAGAAATTCCCAAAAAGCAAACGATGTCGTTACAAAACCATTTGGACTAGGAACTCCTTTTGGTTGGAGCTTGTTATACAATTCTCCTATGGCCGCATTTTTGCCTCCAACAATGTCTGCATCTACAATGCTTATGTCATTAAACTTTTTAACACGTAAATTCATCTTATTTTATAACTTTCTGTTTACTATCCCAAAAATACCATTGCAATAAAGGCTTTCAAATGATGTCGGTCAGTGCCGTATTTTTTCGATAGCTGACCTGGGTCATTTGGCATGGCTGGTGATTCTGATATTTTGTTTATTGATTATTAACCAAAACTGTATGACCTGTCTGTATTAAGTGATTGAAATATTGGTGAGTTCTGAGGTGAATTTTGAAGATGCCCTTAAAAATGTAGTTAAAAAAACATCTAAAAACAGTAAAACATATGACCTCCGTTTATGTAAAAGACATGCAGGAAACGGCTGAAGACAACAAAGTCATTGAGTATTGTGTAAGTAAAAAAGTGGGTTTAGGTATTTTGAAAGACTAATTCGCTAATTATCAAATTTATTCCCACCAATGGGTTTTAATACCCCGAGGCTTGCCACGAGGTTCTTGATTTTGAAGAGAAGAAGATTCCTGAAAGGATATGAGGTTGGGGAACCTTAGCTTTTAGGAATCTCTTCATTTTTTAGCATACAAATAAAGAAAGACAAATCTGAAATCAATTGAACCAAATTATTGGATAAAACTCCAAACAAAGGAAATTTATATTTCAGATTTTCTAACGGCGAAATAAAAAATGAAAACAGACATCAACCTATCAGAATTTATTGGTTCACGAACCGAATTTAAAAGAAGATTCAGTTTATGGGAAATGTATCGCTCTTTTGTTTTCCTGCCTCGGGCAATGAATAAGATGATCGGAAATAACAAAAGCAAATTAGTTGACACTGATTTTATCAGACGTTTACAATTGGCAGTAACCGAAAGCGGTTGTCCTGCCTGCTCCTATCAACACACTAAAATGGCCTTACAACAAGGCATGAGTGGCGAAGAAATAAGCAGTTTTTTAAGCGGTGGTGATCAATTCATTAAACCACAAGAAGCAAAAGCCATTATGTTCGCCCAACATTTTGCAGATTCAAGAGGCTATCCTAAAAAATATGCTTACAATTCTATTGTAAAAGAATATGGCGAAAAGGAAGCACATATTATACTGTCTGCGGTCCAAACAATGATCGCGGGCAATATGTATGGCATTCCCTATAGTGCATTTCAATCCAGACTTAAAGGAAAACCATACAAAGACAGCTCGCTGTTTTATGAATTGGGAATGCTGGTAACAGGAGTTCTTCTTTTACCAATTGCAATTATCCATGGAATACTGAGGAAGCTGGTAGGATTGTCGAACAAAAGGCTTGATAAAAGTACGATTGATGATGGGTAAATTCTTAAATTGTAACAAATTAATGTAAACTTCCATATTAAAAACGACCTCGCCTATGTTGCACATGTTTTGCGGATGCATCCATATCGATAGCGCATATGTCGAGATTTTCATGTCAACATGATGGATTTTGGACTACATATAGCCAACTTCGTTTTTTATGCCTTTCATACCGGATTGATTTTCTTTAACCTGTTCGGGTGGCTTCACCCACGAATGCGAAAGCTCAACCTTATTTCCTTGCTCGTTACTTTTGGCTCGTGGTTGCTATTGGGTTTTTGGAAAGGATGGGGTTATTGTTTTTTGACCGATTGGCACTATCAGGTGCTACGGCTATTGGGAGAAAGGGATTTGCCATCGAGCTATATCGCATTTTTGATTGAAAAAATATCGGGCTGGTTGCCCAATGCTGAATTGGTGGATTCGCTTACCGTCAGCTTGGCACTATTGGCACTGCTTTGTTCATTCTGGGTTAATTTCCGAAACCGAAAAGTAAAAGAAAAGTCAGTATAACCGCATGGTCATCAGCTTTGAAATGCCCTCTTTAATGTCGATCATCCATGTCTTTTAGAGCGCAAATTGATTAAGTCTAAAAGACAAAGTAGATGATATCGGTCATTTCACACAGTTTAATAAATCTGTATTTTTACTTCTAAGATTGCAAAAAACGGGCATAGTATACCACCTCCAGCGGATTAAACTGAACATAGCGCAGCGGGCGAAAGTGAACCACCTTGAGCGGATGAAAGTGAACCACTAAAAATCGATTCTATTTGTACAGCTTTA
>NZ_BJKB01000011.1:0-35329 GCF_010725055.1 Gelidibacter japonicus
TAAAGCTGTACAAATAGAATCGATTTTTAGTGGTTCACTTTCATCCGCTCAAGGTGGTTCACTTTCGCCCGCTGCGCTATGTTCAGTTTAATCCGCTGGAGGTGGTATACTATGCCCGTTTTTTGCAGCTTGTGCATCGGTGGGCAATTGCTCCCTGCGGTACTCATACCTGAAAATCCAAAGATTGATAATCAGTAAGAAGGATTTTTCCGCAAGTGCTTCTTTGGCAATGCTTTCCTCTTGGTGCTTTCTTGCCGGGATTTCGAGCAATTTTTTTACTGTAGTTTTCATAAGACATGATTTAAGGTTATTAATTATTTGTCGGCGTATCGGTCCTTGCCAAAAATTTCAGCTCAAAAGGAAACGGAATAAATAGCGAGGTACGAGCGGCTTTATGCCGTAGTCTTTTGATGGGAATATTTTTGAAGGGCTATCTTGCGGTCAAATAAGTGATAGGTTTCCCTCGGGCTATGGATATTGTTTACAAAAGTCAACTCCCCTATTGATTTTTTCGGGGTTCGATCCTCCGAAAAAATCACACACCGCCAAAAAAAGACCCCTTGATGGCAAGGGTCTTTCTATGTGTCCGTAGTGTTCAGATATTGAACACGTATTCGTAGGTGTACAGGTTGCGTATGGCTTCCTGTTCCACAAGTTCGTCATAATCGAGATATTGGGTCTCGGCATAGTTGCGCAACTGTTCCCCAAAGCGCTTTTCCACTTCCTTTTTGGACATGGAAAGCAAACGTTGTTGGGTCTCGTTGTCGAGGTTGTTGTAATTCAAATAGACCATCATTTTAAATTTTAGGTTGCTTACAGGTCGTACAGGTCTGGGTCAAACCATCGGGATAATCCCTAAGGTCTTGCCCATCTTCCAACCAGATTTCAAATTCCGTCCTTTCCATATCAATATTCATTAGGCAACATCAGGGTATTGTCCACAAAGTACAACCGCAGTTCTTCCAATGGAAAATCGGTAGCATTGTATCTATGCGTTTCCAGTATGTTTCCATTTCCATCACTGTAAATTATTTCAGCCTCATAGCCTGAAAAATCCTGTTTCTCTTCCGATAGCCTTTTAAAATCTATTGTGATAAAACGGCTTCGGTTCAACAGGCTTTTGGCGATTACGGAAACATCGGTTATCAGCCAAAAACATTCCGCTGCATTGGCCAGATATTTCAATCCGCTCGTAAATCGGGTGCGTATCAATGGGATTTGATAGAACATTTCTGAACCATGAAAATGTCGCAATCCCTCTTTTATTTCGTTAACTTGTGCTTTACTCATTGTTTTTCTATTTAGGATTAATGATGAAAAGAGGGTGCTACTTTCCAAGGGAACACCCTCTTTATTTTTGTTACTTACTGCCCAATAGCAGGATTTCATCGGCTACCACTTCGGTAACATAGCGTTGGTTGCCATCGTTCGTGGTATAGGTACGGGTCTTTAGTTTCCCGACCACAGCGATTTCCTTGCCCTTTTCGGCATACTTTTCGATGATGTCGGCTGTCTTGCCCCAAGCGACAATGGTGTGCCAATTGGTGTCCGTCTGTTTCTCGCCCTTACTGTTTTTGTAGTTTTCATTGGTTGCCAATGAAAATCGGGCTACTTTTTTACCACTTTCAAGGTTCGTAATCGTTGGTTCCTGTCCAACATTTCCAATTAACTGTACGTGATTTTTAATGGTACTCATAATAAAAAGGTTTAAAAGATTAATAATTTCCCCTATTGGTTTAAACTGAATTAAATTTTAAGGGGTGTTTGTATGATTTCTTCCGTGCAGGTCACAATGGATGGAGTGGGTTTTGTCAAGACTTTTAGGGAACAAATCAGGAGTGTCTGCGACGTAGAAAATCCTTGGATTTTCAAGGAAGTAGAAACCTTATTTTTACCTGAAACTTGTATAGTCTTGACAAGTTCCATAAGGGCATTAGCAATTCTTTTAAGCGCATTTGCGTTCGAGCGTACCGGCAGTTAAGCGAGATAAGCAAATGGGGCTATATTAGAATTGGTTATGTCCTGCCTGTTTTTCGATGCCCCGAAAAACAACAAAAGCTCCATCTATTATAAACCCCTTAAAATGTGTGGGGCAAAGGTTCTGTTTTTAAGAATTATCGAGCAAAGACCCAAGAAGGATTTGCCGTTAATTCTGTTAAGAAAACGGAAGCTTTGACCTTCCGATTACAAGTGGACTTAATCCACGATTTTGGCTTGGGAACGCAGCGTTCCATCCCAGAGAAACGGGAAGGGTTAGCGAAGTGGAAAGCCAAAAACGGGGATTGTGTCCAAGACCTTTTTAGGGAAGCTCTTTGCCCGAAATGCAGCTTTTCGCGAAATGTAGCGGCAATGTGCTGAACGGTCTATAAATCGAATTAAACTATTGGAGTAGGATTTAAAGCGGACTTAATTCTCGATTTCGGATTGGGAATGCAGTGCTCCTTCCAGTCCCGATAGCTATCGGGACGGGAAGGGTTAACGGAATGGAAAGTAGAAATGGGGATGGTGTCCAAGACTTTGTAGGGAAGCTCTTTGCCCGGAATGGAGCTTTTCGCGAAATGGAGCGACAATGTGCTGACCGGTTTATAAAACGGATTATTCCTTTGAAGTAAGATTTAAAGCGGACTTGACTTTAAAGATGGAGATTGGAAATGCCTGTACTGAGCCGAAGTAGCGTTTGTTCACTTCCCGAATTTTCTCGGAAACAAGTGGGCAAGTGGAATGGAAATCGGAATCTTTGAAGTTGTGTCCAAGACCCCTTACCGAAGCGCTTTTCCCGAAATGGAGCCCTTCGGCTGGGCTCAGGACAGGCTTGCGGAATGCCCGCCTGCGGAACGGGCAGGCAGGGAAATGGGCTGAGGGTACTATTAAACTATCAATTTCTGAACGGTATATAGAGCGTGAGGGGTAGCAGCGGCATCCTTTTGTGGTCTTTTTTGACCACAAAAGATATAGCGGATGACCCGGCCCGCTTGCATTTTTGTGGAGGCTGTTATGCGTGGGCAGAATGCGAGTGGTGACACGCCCAAATAAAACCAAATGCTGTAAATCGGAAGTGTTCGGCAATATTATATAGGCAATGGCATAGATGGTAAATTATTTTTTATTCGCCCATCCATCTTTTTAATAAGCCCGTCCCTCAGGACATCCATATATTATGCCCGGTTGGTATAAGTCAACTTTTTTTGGTATCTTTTCGCTATTAATCTTAATACCAATACTTATGCAAAAATTTGAGATTTACAAGGACAGGGGCGGTGAATTCAGGTTCCGCCTAAAAGCCGCTAACGGACAGAACATCCTCGCGAGTGAAGGCTACAAGGCTAAGACCGGTTGTACCAATGGTATTGAATCCGTCAGAAACAATTCTCAGGATGACAGCAAATTTGAACGCTTGCAATCCCAGGGCGGAAGCCCCTACTTTAACTTAAAGGCCTCCAACGGTCAAGTTATCGGGACCAGTGAGATGTACTCTTCTTTCAGTGCCATGGAAAATGGTATCGCATCGGTCAAGAAAAATGCTCCCGGAGCAACCGTCGATGACCTGACCCAATAGGGGTCGTGACCAAATCTGTAAAAGTTGAAAAGCTATCCTTTAAAGGGACAGCTTTTTTTGGTTGGCCCTTTCCTTGACAGCAGGTTTGTCTTCCTTAAGTTTCTGCTTAAGAGCTTTGCGCCGTTTGTCATAAATCCATACCCTAATCCGCTTCAATAGGATCTGTTCATAATCGGACAAGTGCTTTGGGGCAATCTCCATCATGGCATCCATCTGTCCGGCATTCTTAAAGGTTTTGGGTTCGGTGGTTGGCTCCATCTCAAAGCCAAAACCAAGTTGGTGCATGTTTGGATGTTCCATGATAACTGTTTTATGGTTCAACAATATTTTCAAGGATTTGCCAAACGGAAAACAAAATTTTGGAGCGGCAAGGAAACGGATATAAATAGCGAGGAAGGAGCGGCTTTATGCCGTCCCTTGTCCGAGAAACATTTTGCGAGCTTAACTTTCGGGAATATTGTATGAATACTATCTATTCCATGTTTTTATGAATATGCCATCTTTTTGACACAATAAAGTTTAAAAATATACAAATACACAAACTAATAGTTTGTATATTTGTAGTAAAATAAACTAAAAATATTTTTAAAGTTTAAAAAAAGTCGAAAACAGAAACTATTAGTTTGGAAAAAGAGCAAAAAATAAACCATCTTCTTAATTCACAGCCTCTAGGAGTTGTATATTTAAGTTCGTGGTTAACGGAAAATGGGTTCTCCACGCAATTGCTAAATCGATATAGGAACAGCAATTGGATATATTCCATAGGAACGGGAGCTTGGATTCGGGTGGGTGATACCCCTACTTACCAGGGTGCATTGTTCGCATTGCAAGGACAAGCTGACCTAAATATCCATCCTGGAGGAAAAACCGCCTTATCATTATTGGGGAAGGCCCATTATCTGGAGCTGTCCACAAAACAAATAACGTTGTTCGGGGGAAGTGAAGAGAAATTGCCCGCTTGGTTTTCGAAATATGACTGGGGGGTAAAAGTGAACTACTTCAGTTCCTCTTTCCTTCCGCCCAAAATAGGACTGCAAGCTTTGGAACAGGGGGCTTTCAGTTTGTTAGTGTCCAACCCTATAAGGGCCTTAATGGAATGCCTGTACCTAACGCCCAAAAAGCAAGAGCTGGTCGAGTGCTACGAAATCATGGAGGGGTTGAACAACCTCCGACCTAAACAGGTACAGGAACTTTTGGGAGTATGTACCTCCATAAAAGTAAAGCGGCTTTTCTTGTATATGGCAGAAAAGGCACGGCACGATTGGGTTAAATACATCGATTTGGGAAAAATCGACCTTGGGAAAGGAAAACGTTCCTTGGTAAAAGATGGTGTTTATATATCGAAATATCAAATCACTGTCCCAAAAGCATTGGAAAATTATGAGTAATTACAAACAACAAGTTTCGCTATTGTTACAGGTGTTGCCGGAAGTGGTAAAGGAACCGGTTTTTGCACTGCACGGGGGAACTGCTATCAATCTATTTGTACGAGACTTGATCAGGCTGTCTGTAGATATTGACTTGACTTACATACCCATAGAGGACAGAAAAACGTCCTTTAAGAATATTATCGATGGTCTCGACCGTATAAAAACCAAGCTGGAAAAAATTCTGCCAGAGGCTACAATAACCTTAAAAAGGGAAACTTTAAAACTTCAGATCACCGCAGTAAAAGCACAGATAAAAATAGAAGTGAACCAAATCAACAGGGGCGTGGTGGATGAAACGGTAACGTTGCCACTATGTGAAAAGGCCCAAGAAGAATTTGATGTTTTCTGTGCCGTTCCAGTAGTTCCTTTAGGACAGTTGTACGGTGGAAAAATCTGTGCCGCATTGGACCGCCAACACCCCAGGGATTTGTTCGATATAAAGTACCTGTTACAAAATGAAGGATTTACCGACGAAATCAAAAAAGGTTTCATATTGTTCCTTTTGAGCAGCAACCGCCCCCTGCACGAAATGCTACATCCTAATTTTATCGACCAAAGGGAAACTATGGTCAACCAATTTGAAGGCATGAGCCCGGAACCCTTTACTTATGTGGATTTTGAAAAAACCCGGGAGGAGTTGGTAAATGTAATCCATCAAAACCTAACGGACAAAGACAGGGAATTCATACTGAATTTTGGCAAAGGAACACCAGATTGGAGCATCTATGATTTTGAACGGTTTCCTGCAATACAATGGAAACTACAGAACCTTATTAAACTTAAAAACAACAATCCATCAAAATATGATGGCTCAGTTTCTGATTTAAAAAATGTACTTTACTAACGAAATTTTTTCTGTCCCAAATTCATTCTATTTTTGGGACAGAGTGCATATGAAATTAAGGTAAATACTATTGTGATTAACTCTTATAATATTCTTAAACCTCAAAAAATATCGATTGCCATCAAACCATATTTTAATCTCAAAAAAGGCAAAATGTTGTACCTATGTTGTACCCAAGAAAAAAAGTGAAGTAATTTTCAATAAAAAAAGCCGAAGATTTCTCTTCGACTTTTGTACGGGCGGGGAGACTCGAACTCCCACACCTCGCGGCACCAGATCCTAAGTCTGGCGTGTCTACCAATTCCACCACGCCCGCATTTTAATATTTTAACACTAAAGATTAGGTTTAATCCTAAGTCTGGCGTGTCTACCAATTCCACCACGCCCGCTTTTTCAATATTTTTTATACTTTAACTCGGTTAAGTCCTAAGTCTAGCTTCTATTGCACCAACAAAACTCAAATCGCCTCAATACCAATGATTTATGTTTTTATCAATTTTATTTAAAGTCATTTAATTTCAGTTAAAATCAACATTTGTTGTACCTATGTTGTACCCAAATTTACTAGGAATTATGTATCTTTAAGGTACATTTTTGGCAGAATGTTGTACCTGATTTGACTTTCGGAATCAAAATCAGGTTAAGTATGTCAGCAAGTGCAAAAATAGTTCTACGCAAAAAACCTAACTCAAAGGGTCTTTTTCCCCTTGCGATTAGGATTACAAAAAATCGCCGTTCCACATTCAAGCACATCGGTCATTATATCGACATTGAAGATTGGGACGAAAATAGCCTTAGAGTAAAGAAATCTCATCCCAATGCCGATAGTCTTAATAATTTGTTGTCGTCAAAACTTTCCGAAGTTGATAAGGGTTTAATGAACTTGCAGAGCGAAAATAACGATGTTTCAGCAAAACAGATAAAAAGAAACATCTACAAGCCTATCTCCAGCCTAACTTTTTTTGATTATATCAAAGAACATCTTGAAGCTCTTGAAGCTGACAAAAAGTTAAATCGACTAACAACAGATAAAGCTCTAACCACATATATCCGTGATTTTCATAAATCAAAAGAACTTCGATTCCAAGAAATTGATTTAAGGTTTTTAAACCGCTTTAAAACATATTTAATGGGCCAACGAAAATTAACCGAGACTTCTGCATTGAATATAATGGTGCTTATAAGGCTAATATTCAACAGGGCAATTTCCGATAAGGTTATAAGTAAAGACCTATATCCGTTTGGTAAAGGTGGTTTTAAAATTAAATTTCCAGATACACACAAAGTAGGATTGAATAAAAACGAAATACTAACGCTCGAATCCGTTCAAAATATTTCGCCAGTTGAAAGGCATTCTCTAAATGTATGGCTATACAGTTTCTATTTTGCAGGAATGCGTGTTTCGGATGTGCTCCTTACACGTTGGACTATGATTTACGATAACAGATTGCACTATCGAATGGGAAAAAACGGCAAGGTGGTTTCGTTAAAAATACCAATAAAAGCTCTAGCTATTCTAAAGTCTTATCAAAAAGAAAAAATCGATGAAGATGACTTCGTTTTTCCAGAAATGAAAAAAGCAGATTTCACAGACCCCAAGGACATTTATAGAAAAATTAAAACTGCTACGAGCAAGTTCAACAAGCATTTAAAAAGCTTGACCAAAAAAGCAGGCATAAACAAAAAAGTTACGATGCATATCGCCCGTCATTCTTTTGGCAACATCGCTGGGGATTCCATTCACCCATTAATGCTTCAAAAATTATATCGCCATTCAGACCTAAAAACCACAAATTATGAAGAATGGGCAAAGATAGCATCATCCCACCCATGGCTTAATACTTATTTTCTTCTCGTGCCCAAAAAATAAGTACACCAATATTGAATTCAACGCTTATCTTTTCATAATAATGATTTTACAAATGAATTTGTAGGCGCTTTGTATATGTGTTTTCGCTTTTTGTAGACGTTAAGTAATGCCCAAAATATAGGGCAAACAATCGTCTTTCATAATTTTGAAGCAACAGAAAACGCAATAGAATTATGTTTATATTTTTTGGAACACGCTCATCAAAAATAAAAACCAGAAAACTTCAGGGGCAAACAGAGTGTCCGTATTGCCAAAGTCAAAACAGCTTTTTTGCCACAACATTCGGTAAATATTTTCATATTTTTTGGATACCGATACTGCCATTTTCGAAAACCACATTAGTTGAATGTAGTCATTGCAAAAAAACGTACCATACAAACGAGCTTCCCGAAAACATTAAACGGGCCCTTCATAAAACCGATGGGCAAAACCCCGTCAAACGGCCTATTTGGCATAGTTTAGGGTGTTTGGTCGTTGTCGCTTTTTTTGCCTTGTTTACCATTTTGTCCGTAGTAGGACTTCTTTTTTACAAAACCGATAAAGATGAAAGAGAAACCTTGCTTCTTGCTGATATAGAGCAATTGTCCAATAATCCAAATCAAGACACAGACGCAATATCCTACCATTTAAAAAACTGCATTATTGATGAAATAGACGGGATTGACACCAATGAAATTGAATATTATTCTAAAATAAATGCCGGGAAACTATTGGTATTGCTAAACATTAAAAAGGGGCTGTCTCTCACCGAAGTAACTTCAAGAAAACAAATCGTTTTTGCTGTTGAAGATTGCCTAAAACATTATGTACTGCCCGAAGTACCCGTGGTAGGCACAAAACAAATCTATATCGGCGTAAAGGACATATTTAGTTTTGTTTTGATAAAAACACCCGATAGTGAAGATATGGTTGGGACATTTGCCGATAACAAGCTACTATTCCCATTTTATGGGGATAAACCGGTAGAAGAATGAGAAGAGCACTTAAAAACAGCCCTTTTTGTTGGATTGGTGCTTTTGCATTTTGCAGGATGCAGTATCCATAAATTTATTGGAAACAAATATTGGAAACCAACTTTATTTTTCCGCTCAAAATACGTGGACGAATCCATTACAGATACAGAGTTTCCTAACGTGGCCAAAGCAAATAAGAATCTGTTAAAAGAATGCCATGTAGATGCTTTGTAAACAAGATGCACGCTTTTGTAGATGCTGTGTAGGTAACAAAAATGGGCAAAACCCTATTAAACATTTAATTTCGCCCTAAAAAAGTATAACATTTAAATTCAAATAATTATGAACGCAAAAACCATTTCAATTGTATCTTACCTTACCATTATTGGTTGGGCCATTGCTTATTTTTCAAACAAAAACAATGACCCGAAAAGTGAACTCGCCTCGTATCATCTTGGACAAAGTTTGGGCGTCTTTATTTTTGCCGTTATCCTGAACATAGTACTTACCGTTGTAGCAAACATTATTCCTTCTTTGGGGAGTGTATTGTCATTGTTGGGATTAATTCCACTTGTATTTATCATTCTGGGAATAATCGCTGCAAATAACGAAGCCCTAAAACCCGTACCGATTATCGGGGTTTTTTTTGAAGGAAAATTTAATTTTTAATCCATTCAACATGAAGTACATACAGTTAACAGCCATTCTATTGTTTACAGCCTTTATCGCTACGGCCCAAACAAACAACCGCTATATACAAGCCGTTGGGCAGACAACATATAAAAGGGACGTGAAGCACTATGAAGCAACCATAAGAATAAACAACACAAATACCTATAGAAACGAAACGCAACTTACGCTTGAAGAGCGGAAGGCACTCTTTTTTGAAAAAGTAAACAAACTGGGCTTAAATAAAAATCAGGTCCGTATTGCCGATACCGATGAAAACGCCACTCAAAAAACCACAGAACACGTTGATTATGTGGTAGAAACGACCGATGAACACGACATAGAAAAAATCATTTCATTAGGGAAGATAGATTCGTGGAGTTATAAACTACAAGAAAAGGTGGTTTACAGACCGTTTGCCAACAAGTCAGACATAATTGGCAAAGCCTTGAAGGATGCAAAGAAAAATGCCGAAGTAATAGCCGATGTTATAGGAAAAAAAATTGGTGAAGTATTGGTGATTTCCGATTATAATTATGAAGACAGACCAGGTTCGGCATACTACACTAAAGAAGAACGCACCTATCGGATTGCAGTGCACTTTGCCATAAAATAAAACCGGTAATGAGAACAGATGAAAGAATAGAATTCAGTTACCTGGCCAATTTCAAACAAGAAGAGGTGGAAGGGCTCTTAATCGAATACGAGCAGTATATAAAACTTAGTAATTCTGTAAGGATACCCATTATTATTGTGCTAGTAGTTGGGGGCATTATGCGTTCAATGAAACATAATATGTCTTCAAACCAATTCGTTTTTGTTATTATTGCCATAATTATACTATTAGCATTTTTTGCTTGGTTGGTTGCCATTGCCTATAGAATAATCAAGCAAAAAAAGTTTGTGAAAAATAAACTTAAAGCAATGGCGAGTGTTCAAAACTATCCGTTTAATGAATTAAAAAAAGAATTCAATACCTTGGTTAGGGCAACTTATAAAGGCCCCAAAGTATAATAAATATCTGTAAACACATCACTGCCAATCACCTGCGTTCCAAAAACACGGTACTAAAATGATAAACCTGTTCAATAAAAAAGCAAGAAACGTAACCATTCAATGTACAAAGCAAGACCTGCAAATCAATGGCGTTTCCGTTGGGCACCCCATTCAACTAAACCAGTTGGAAGAACTTTTTGGAAGCCCGACCCGATTGATAACCGACGAAAAATATACTTTTCAAAAAACCCATGTTTGGGATTCATTGGGGATAAAGGTAACAGAATCTATTGGTTCCATTCACGGCATACAGTGCCTGTTTGCTAGCAATAAAAAGTTAAAGGTAAAACCAAAGCAACCGTTTGGGGGGCAAATTGTTTATAAATGATAAAGCGGTTGCTTTTTTTGAACAGACAGACAATAAAGAAGACTATTTGCAGGGTTTTTGGAATGTTAGCAAATTACAACGGCCTGATGACGACCACCCTTTTGGCGTGAGCATTTGGTATGATAAGCATTTTGAAATTCCGGAAAGCAAATATGAAATCAAGCCCCTTAACGAACCTGAAATCCATTTTACCGACTTTAATTTTAAGCTTTGTATCCTTCAAATTTTGATGTACGAAAAAGAACTGCTTCAACCCAAACTTGATATTTACGAATTTATTAAATGGTACAAAAAACGAACAATCGATACCGAAAAAGAGCGGTTTGAGCCCATCCCCGAAGTAATGGACTACTTAAAACAACTGCCCATTCTGGTAAAGTATACCCATGAAATTACCGATATTTATCAGGATGGCGGCAATGAAATATATTTAAATACCTGTTTAGAGTGCGAAGGCTACGAAGACTATTGGGATATTGAAAGCACCGAAGATGCAAAACACTTCCCCAATTTAAAAAAAGCCACATTGTGCTATGCAAAAGAAAATGTACTTGACGAATTGATTCAATTGGGAATTGAAGCAAAATGGTTATAAAAACAGACCAAATAACTTTGTCCAATGCGGTTCCTTGGCAGGCAGATTAAGGTTCTTGGATTCTGGAGTACGTTTAAAACACTTTATGTCAGTTTAAAAGCTACAATGAACAAAAATGATGACATTAAATCAATCTGTTTGGACCCTGTGTGTTCAAAATGCGGCAATCTGGCTGCCAAAATTGAAATTGTCGAACCAAATGCCTACCCTAATGATGCCATAAAGTGGAATGCAAAGGATTATGTCCATTACAATAAATTTCGGGATTTCAAATCCAATTATTTGATATATTCGGGTCCCGGTGGAAGTAATGGATTTATTGGGAACCCTATTGATTTGAAGCGAAAGGCGGCACTAATTGATGCATTTACCAAACCTTATAACGCTATTCTTATTAGAGAACAATTCTATGATATGGCTGGTTATTGTGCAACTTGCAATAAATTTTATTGCAGTAAACACTGGTATACTACATCTTCCGGATATGGAAAATGTCCCAAGGGGCACAGTAAATCCTTAGACCCCCATTGGTCTCCTGATGTTGTATAAAAAAGGAATACCGGTGAAACGGTTGTGAACAGTAAAAAACAACAATGATAAAGATAAGCTCGTTGAAAAAAATCCAAATAAGAGCCAAGAATTGAATTTTATTTAAATCATCCATTAACTTAAATTGCCCAAAAAGTCATCAAGGTGCTCATCCTTGCTTAAATCAAATTTTTGCTTTAAACGGTATTTAAACATCCTAACGCTTTGCGGCTCTACGTGTAATGCCTGGGAAATTTGTTTTGTAGTCATTTTTAAATACAGGTAGGTACAATACTTTAGGTCCAACGATGTCAATTTACGTTTAGCGAGCGCATTCAACTGGTTAAAAAAATCAGGACGTACTTTTTGTATTTGCGTCTTAACATCTTCAAAATTCGCGGCCAAAAGCATTTCTTCTTTTAGTAGCTTTTGTATTTTTCCGGTGTCGCCTTCTTTAATCTTGGATTTTATTTGTTGCAACATATCGTTCTTGTACTCAATAAGTAAAGAGTTGGCCAGAGATTCCTTTTCCAACTGTTGCTGTTTAATACTTAAGAGCTCCTGCTCCGCTTTCAATCGGGACCGCTCTTCTCTTTCAAATTTCAGTTTCAGATTGGCTCTATGTTCGCCTTCTTCCTTTTCCTGTTTGAGCTTTTCTTCCCGTTCAATGGAAAACTTCAGCTTAAAATGATATGATATAAACATAAAAGCAAGTCCAAAAAGCAATGCGAGTGCAATACCTCCATAGAGATAATTTTGTTTTTTTCGAAATGTCTCGCGTTCCTTCAACAATTTTAATTGCTGGTCTTTCTTTTCGGTTTCGTATTGAATTTCCAATTTTTGGGCATTTAGCAACTGCTGTTCGTCAAAAGACTTTTTTAATAACCCTTCTGCCCTTTCTTGATAGTCCAGAGCCGATTTTAGGTCATTTCTTTTCACTGCAATGCCCGCAAGTTCTTTGTTTACTTTGTATTCCAGTTTAAAATAATTTCCTTTGTCGCTCATCAACAGGCTTAACCCCTGTAAAAGATACTGTTCTGCAAGCGAGATATCCCCCTCCTCCCTGGCAAAGCCGCTTTTAATGCCAAATACGTTAATCCACTTTTCTGAGGATGCCTCCTTTTTTTGAAGTTTCCCTTCGGCCAGTTGGAGGTAATGAAAAGCCTTTTCCTTACGTATTTCCATAAGCTCCGAAGAAAATTCAAGATAGTAATTCGCCATATTTATACAGGTAATCACAAAAGTATCGCCGCTTACTTTTGTAGGGTGCGATTGGTGAAGTTCAAAAGACTTGTTGAGATACAGGAAAGTGCTGTCCAAAATGCTTGTTTGCTTGGTTTTCCTATAGCGTGCTAGGTACATGCTGGACACGCCATTGTTTACGTTTACCTGCAAATTGATATCGTTGGCCTCAATAGCGTATTGCTTACACTTTAAGATGTATTTTTCCATCTTTTCCTCATCTCCCCACCTACTGTAGGTGCTGTACAAAAGATAGTTTAGAAAGTATTTTGTTGTTAGATCGGTATTGTTCCCTTCTAGATACTTTAGCCCCGTATGTGCATCTTTTACAACGGCATCCGGCAGGTTAAGATGGTAGTTCAAATAAGCTTTCGCCCTATAGGCAACAGCTTTAGAGGTGTTGTTTTTTGCCTTTTCAGCAGCTTCCAAACTACGGCCCAATAGGTTTTTTCCTATTAAAAGGCTGTCTATGGAAATATAAAGTCCACTTTGATAAGCATATAAATAGGCAAGGTCATCAGATGAACTGGTCCCGCGGATAGCCCTCTTTAAAGTTTCTATGGCATCCTGCGTTTTATTTTGCATTTGAAGCTGTTCCACCGAATCAAGTGCCCGCTTCGTGGTTTCTAAAATGTTCTGTGCCCTTGCAACTGTACCAAGTAAAAATAGGGTTATAAACGTAAAAATTCTCATTTAATGATATGCTCAATGGTATCTACAAAAATAGAAAGTAATAAAAAGGAATCAGGTCTATTGGAATTAAAATATGATTAAACCACTGAATAAAGACCAAAATAACTACCTGATTATCAATAGATAAAAACATATGTAGATAACTTGTATATGCAAAAAATACGAAGTAGATACTATGTAGTGCGTTTAATAGGTATGGGGTTACTTTTAATGCTGATTTTTACAACCAATATAATCGCCAAATGTAAGGATTAGGTCAATGAACATTTTCAAAGACCAATAATAGCAATTTAAATTAATGCCTTTTTGAAGTTTTTGTATAAATGAAACACCCATAATTAATCCCGATAGCTAACAGGATTGTCACACAGCGAAATAATTATATGGAGGTCACATACCTGTCCTAAGCATAGTGGAAGCATGACCGCTGGAAAGCAATAGATATAAACACATGAAAAATATTTTAAGCCTCATTTTTTTACAATTATTATTTGGCACACTATTAAGCGCCCAAAACACTCCCTTACCCGATGCCAATTTTGAAGCTTTTTTAATTGCCCAAAGCGTTCTAAGGCCTAATATCCGACCAGAACAATTGGATACGACCGTATTGGGAGTCGCCGATAATATCCTTGAAGTCGCCATAGTACAGTTCAACAAACAGTTTAAAGATTAAAAAACACCTGAAGACCATGCAGACAAAAACCTTTACATACAGCAAGAACGACCAAAAAAAAGGAGCCTTGTTTTTTTTGGGACTGGGCATTCTGGGAGCAATGCTCGCCCTTTATATGTGGCTTTGGGCCGACCCCGTCAACCTATCGGTACTGGTAGGAGGCGTTTTTTTGACGTTTTTAGGGCTTTTCTTCTTTCTGAAATTAATAATCCATCCCAAAAAGGAAAACGAAACCGCCGTTGTCATTTCCGATGCGGGCATTAGGGCCACCACTTCACCAGTGGCTAAATCTACCGGATTGCTCGAATGGAGGGATGTAGAATATATACAACTTTTTACCAGAACCTTGATGGTCAAAGTGTCCAGACCGGAAAAATATGCAGCAAGGATAAAGAATTTTCTCGTGAGAGATACGTTCTTGAAGTCCCTGAATGGCACGGTTGAAATTTCTTTCGTTGGGACCAACGCCACCCATAACGAACTTCGGAAATATTTGGAACCTTATGCCCGACAGCACAATATTTACATGGATTGATTTATGATGAAAACAGAACTAAGAATAGAATAGTTAGACCTTAGTGCATCTTAAGCCCATAATGGTTTAAAACAAACAATATCTAAAATATATTAAAGCGTATGTTTCTTAGAATCACTAAAATGGAACTGGCTGCCCATGCAGCCGAAGGGCTTCGAAACCCGAAAAACCCCAATAACCCCATGGTATTGGGAATTTACAGAAATGAGATGCGGACCATCATCTATACCGTAAATGTCAAAAAGGCCGCCGGTGAATTTTGGGACGATGTGGAAGGCAAAAAAATTTCCCGCCGCCATTGGACACCCGAAATGAAAGCCTTTGAAAAACAAAAAGTTGAGGAAGCCCCCAAGCCTCCCTTCACATTTAAAATGACCTTTGTCGGCTGGCTGTTCGTGCTTTTCGTTATAGGATTTTTCGGCTATTTGGTATACGATTCCGTAAAGCCGCCCCTGCCCAAATCGGAAAAAACGGTGGCCATGGAACAAGCCCCGGCAGTGGGCGACATATATTTCGGACATTATGAACTCCGGAAAGAAAAAAACAGCGTTTTGGGAGGCGAAATTCGTTTCGGTTGGTTTAAAATAGCAAAAGTTGAAGGCGATGTATATCACCTTTCGAAATCCACCGAGATGAACAACACCCATAAACCCAAGGAACAACTCAATAGTACCAATTTTGAAACGGAAAGCCTCCCGACGGTGAAACTCAAAGAGCAGACCGGCTATAACATACGCTTTAAATCGGAGGACGGACTAACGGAAATCTATATCACGGACAAGAAAAAATGATGGACAAAAGCAGGGTAAAAAGAGCTCCGGAAACTCTGAATTTCAGCCTCCGATAATTATCGGGATAAAAAGTTCAGTATATGACAACAAAGAAAATTATGGGCATTATCGCAGGGGTCGTTATTGGCGGCATCGGGCTGTTTGTTTTTATGCTCTATGCCACCATAAAAACAAAATCCACTAGTCTCAACAAATATGAACCCTATAAGGAATGGCTAGGAAAAACAGTTACGCTAAACAAGGAAACCGTGATGTTCAAGGAAAGGGACTATATGGTTCTGAACTCCAAATATCCCTATACCCTGCTGGACAGCCTGCATCCGAATTGGCAATACCTACACGATTTGGAGGCATTGGGCGATGTGGTGAAGATTACCTCCTTTCCAGCCGGAACCCAACTGGCTTTGGAAAAGGCCATCCAATACACAAACGGCGTTTCTGGAAGCTCTGACCCTATATTGTTCGGCACTGTAAACCATAACGGAAAAGCCTATAAAGTGGGGTATCCGTGGGGCAAACAAGATATCAGCAAGGCCCTCGATCAAATTCCGGAAAGCTGGAAATTCCACCAAGCACCGTGGCAGACAGAACAGGACACGGCCTATTATGCCCTACCCCGAGCAAATTGGTGGTAGAGGGCAAAACAAAAGATAAAAATACGTTGATAATTGAACCAATATTATTGAATATGAATACAACCCGAATCCCTTTACTTTTCCTACTACTGTTCAGTACGGTTTTAAGTGCTCAAATCTATGTGTCTCCCAACGGAACGGGAGACGGAAGCTCGTGGGCACAGGCGAGCAGTATTGAAGATGCTTTGGCAAACGCTACATCAAATCAAACGCTTTGGTTGCGAAGAGGCACTTATGCTATAAGTACTATGCTGGAAATAGATTCTTCCCAAAACGGATTACGCTTTTTTGGAGGTTTTGTTGGCACCGAAACCGCATTAAGCCAACGCGATTGGGCTGCCAACGTTACTATTTTAGATGGCCTAACGACCACCCAAATTATTCATATAAATGGTAATGACTGTGTTTTTGATGGCATTACCTTTGTAAGAGGCTTTACCACAGGTGATGTTACAGCAACCAATACAGGGGGTGGTGCCATGTATGTTGGTGCCGGAAATAATATCATTCGAAATTGCACCTTTAGGAATAACGTATCAACCTCAGCAAGAGGGGGCGGAGCTATGTATATAAGAAGTGGTACCGGGCTTTTAGTACAAAACTGTACTTTTGAAAATAATAGAAACCCAACGGTTAATTACCCAAGCGGACAAAATGGCGGTGGTGCCATACATAACTGGACGGGTAATGTTACCATTCAAAATTCCAGATTTATTAATAATTATTCTGGGCAGTCTGGAGGTGCTATTTATACATGGGGACAGAACTTAACTTTAAACAATTGTGTATTTAACAATAACAGAACTGATGGTTATGGAGGTGCAGTTCATGTAAACTATTTTGACACTACTTTTTCAAACTGTAATTTTCAAGGAAACCAAAGTGGTGGTAGCGGTGGTGCCATAAGCAATCAGCACATCATTAGTGTTAACAATTCTCAGTTTAATGGTAATACCGCCCAAGAAAATGGAGGTGCTATTTATGAAAGAGGAAATATTAGCACTATACTTAATAGTGCCTTTATAAGTAATAGTGCCCAAGTTAATGGGGGTGCCATATACTCAAATCCTCCTTTTACCGGAGATTATTTAAGTATTTCGAATATTTTGTTTTATAATAATAGTTCAAGTTCTTATGGTGGTGCGATATATAATGGCTCGGATATACGTATAACAAATTCCACCTTTGTTAACAACACTAATACAGCGTTAGTCCATCATTTTCGTGAATCTTCAACCTACTATACATACAATACTACTGTAAACAACTCTATTTTTTATAATAATACAAAACACACTGGTTTACAATATCCAGACATTGCTCCTTATTCATCTAATGATATTAGCGATAAGGATTTCCGCCGTAACTTATTACAAGAAAACCCATTAGGTGTGGGTAATGTGCTGGGGGTAAATCCACTTTTTATAAATGCGGCAACTGGCAATTTTAGGCTTCAAATTAATAGTCCTGCTATTGAATATGGTAGAAATATCCTTTATACAAACGTTAGAGGAACAGGTTTAGGGACTGATACCGATTTGGGTGGAGACCCAAGATTGTTTGGTACTTATGTAGATGCAGGTGCTTACGAACGTCAATCGGCTTCAACATTAACTCCTCCCAGTTGTATTTCAACAATCACACCAGCCAATAATGCCACAAATGTTGCAGTAAATACAAATATTACCTGGAATAGCGTTGCTACGGCTATTGGTTACCGCATATCTATTGGAACGACTTCTGGTGGTACGGAACTCGTAAACAATGCCGATGTTACAACGGGAACAAGCTATAATCCCGCAACGGACTTTCCGGAGGATACGGAGATTTTTGTTTCTGTGATTCCCTATAATTCGGTCGGCAATGCCACGGGCTGTCCCGAAATCAGCTTTACCACGGAAACCTTGGCCACCATTCCCGGTTGTGCTACCATTACAAGTCCGACAGATGGGGCAACCGATGTTAATATCAGTACAAATATCACTTGGAACGCAGTTTCCGGTGCTGACGGCTATTACGTGAGCATTGGAACGACTTCTGGTGGTACGGAACTCGTAAACAATGCCGATGTTACAACGGGAACAAGCTATAATCCCACGTCGGACTTCCCCGAAGGCACCGAGGTTTTTGTTTCGGTAATTCCCTATAATTCGGCAGGCAACGCTACGGGCTGTTCGGGAATCAGTTTTACCACGGAAACCTTGGCCACCGTTCCTAACTGTACCGTGATTACCAGTCCGACCGATGGTGCTACGGACGTGGCAGTAAATGCCAATATTGTTTGGGATGCCGTTACGGGAGCGGACGGGTATTACGTCAGCATCGGGACGACTTTGGGCGGTACGGAATTGGTCGATAATGCCGATGTAACAACAGGAACAAGCTATAATCCCACAACGGACTTCCCCGAGGACACCGAGATTTTTGTTTCGGTGATTCCGTACAACACTGCAGGCAACGCTACGGGCTGTTCGGGAATCAGTTTTACCACGGAAACCTTGGCCACCGTTCCTAACTGTACCGTGATTACCAGTCCGACCAATGGAGCAACCGATGTTAATATCAGTACAAATATCACTTGGAATGCCGTTTCCGGTGCTGACGGCTATTACATCAGTATCGGAACGACCTCTGGCGGTACGGAATTGGTGGATAATGCCGATGTTACAACGGGAACAAGCTACAATCCCACATCGGATTTCCCCGAGGACACCGAGATTTTTGTTTCGGTGATTCCGTACAACGCTGCAGGCAACGCTACGGGCTGTTCGGGAATCAGTTTTACCACGGAAACCTTGGTCACTGTTCCAAACTGTGCGACAATTACCAGTCCGACCAATGGAGCAACCGATGTTAATATCAGTACAAATATCACTTGGAATGCCGTTACGGGTGCGGACGGTTATTATGTCAATATCGGCACCACTTCCGGCGGTACGGAACTCGTAAACAATGCCGATGTTACAACGGGAACAAGCTACAATCCCACATCGGACTTTCCCGAGGATACGGATATTTTTGTTTCGGTAATTCCGTACAATTCGGTCGGCCCTACCACGGGTTGTTCGGGAATCAGTTTTACTACGGAAACCTTGGCGACCGTTCCGGGTTGTACAACTATTACCGGTCCGACCGATGGTGCTACGGACGTTGCGGTGGATGCCAATATTGTTTGGAATGCCGTTACGGGTGCGGACGGTTATTACGTCAACATCGGGACGACTTCGGGCGGAACGGAACTCGTAAACAATGCCGATGTTACAACGGGAACAAGCTACAATCCCACATCGGACTTTCCCGAGGATACGGATATTTTTGTTTCGGTAATTCCGTACAATTCGGTCGGCCCTACCACGGGTTGTTCGGGAATCAGTTTTACTACGGAAACCTTGGCGACCGTTCCGGGTTGTACAACTATTACCGGTCCGACCGATGGTGCTACGGACGTTGCGGTGGATGCCAATATTGTTTGGAATGCCGTTACGGGTGCGGACGGTTATTACGTCAACATCGGGACGACTTCGGGCGGAACGGAACTCGTAAACAATGCCGATGTTACAACGGGAACAAGCTACAATCCCACATCGGACTTTCCCGAGGATACGGATATTTTTGTTTCGGTAATTCCGTACAATTCGGTCGGCCCTACCACGGGTTGTTCGGGAATCAGTTTTACTACGGAAACCTTGGCGACCGTTCCGGGTTGTACAACTATTACCGGTCCGACCGATGGTGCTACGGACGTTGCGGTGGATGCCAATATTGTTTGGAATGCCGTTACGGGTGCGGACGGTTATTACGTCAACATCGGGACGACTTCGGGCGGAACGGAACTCGTAAACAATGCCGATGTTACAACGGGAACAAGCTATAATCCCACAACGGACTTTCCGGAGAATACGAATATTTTTATTTCGGTAATTCCGTACAATTCGGTCGGCCCTGCTACGGGTTGTTCGGGAATCAGTTTTACTACGGAAACCTTGGCCACTGCACCGACCTGTACCACTATTATCAGTCCGACCAATGGAGCAACCGATGTTAATATCAGTACAAATATCACCTGGAACGCCGTTTCCGGTGCGGACGGGTATTACGTCAGTATCGGTACGTCTTCCAGCGGCACGGAACTGGTCGATAATGCCGATGTTACAACGGGAACGAGCTATAACCCCACAACGGATTTCCCCGAGGACACGGAAATTTTTGTTTCCGTAATCCCGTATAATTCAGTGGGCGAAGCAACGGGCTGTTCGGGAATCAGTTTTACTACGGAGGAAATCATTGTACCGACCGTTCCGGATTGTGCCACGATTGCCGCCCCGACCAATGGAGCCACGGACGTGGCAGTAAATGCCAATATTGTTTGGAACGCCGTTACGGATGCGGACGGTTATTACGTCAACATCGGTACGACCTCGGGCGGTACGGAATTGGTGGACAATGCCGATGTAACATCGGGAACAAGCTATAATCCCACATCGGACTTCCCCGAGGACACCGAGATTTTTGTTTCGGTGATTCCATATAATTCAGCAGGCAATGCCACGGGTTGTTCGGAAATCAGTTTTACCACGGAGGACACTACTCCGGCACCGACCGTTCCTAACTGTACCGTGATTACCGGTCCGACTGATGGGGCAACGGACGTGGCAGTAAATGCCAATATTGTTTGGAACGCCGTTTCCGGGGCGGACGGCTATTACGTGAGCATCGGGACGACTTCGGGCGGTACGGAACTCGTGGATAATGCCGATGTTACAACGGGAACGAGCTACAATCCCACAACGGATTTTCCCGAGGACACCGAGATTTTTGTTTCGGTGATTCCGTACAATTCGGCAGGCAATGCTACGGGCTGTTCGGGAATCAGTTTTACTACGGAAACCCGAACCACTGATTTGGTCGATGAAACCAAATACGGTTTTTCCCCCAATGGCGACGGCATCAACGATGTTTGGGTCATTCACGGCATTGAAAATTATCCCGAAAACATCGTTTCCATTTACAACCGTTGGGGCGATATGGTGTTCCAAATCCGGGGCTATAACAACGGCACGAATGTGTTTCGGGGAACCGCAAACCGCTTGAGAAGCCTGGGTGCCGACCAATTGCCCTCGGGGACCTATTTCTTTCAAATCGAGAACCTTCCGGAGCAGCATCACCTAAAAAAGACAACCGGCTTTTTAGTCCTAAAACGTTAACCATGAGATTATTCAAAATATACATCCCCGCACTTATGGTGCTTGTCTTCGGTTTTGTCGGCCATGCACAACAGACTGCTTTATTTCCGGAGTACAATTACAATCCGTTTATCGTCAATTCCGCTTATGCCGGTATGGCGAACGGTGCCGAGGCGACCTTGAGCCATTACGGCTATTTAAACGGTATCGAAGGGAATCCCACAACGATTTCGTTCAGTTTCCATACCCCGATTTCCGATGGAAAAATGGGCCTTGGCGGAGCCATTTTACACGACAAAATAGGTGTGACCACCAGCACCCATGTGGTTGCGGCCTATTCCTATAAAATATTCTTTGACGAAAGGAGCAACCGCCCCTACTGGCAGATTTACGACCAAAACGTACTGTCATTCGGGATTACTGCGGGAGTACGGCAGTACAGTGAAAATTTGTTGGATTTGGGCATCGTGGGCGACCCGGAATTCGACGAGAACATCAACGCTACCATCCCCACCATCGGAGTCGGATTTCTGTATAACCGGAAACATTTTTATATGGGCGTTTCGGCCCCCAATATTCTGGGCGACCAACTGGCCTCCCGCGACGACCTGAACCTTAGGAATCCGTTTTACGGTTATTTCGGCTATCGTTTTTTTACCAACAGGTTTGAAGAAATTATGCTCAAGCCCAGCGTTTTGCTGAAGCACGAAAGGGGTGCCCCTATGCAGGTGGACGTGAACCTTGCCGTGAATTATAAAAATAAGTTTGAGATTGGTACCGGCTACCGGAGTAGTGCTTCCATAAACTTTTTGGGTGGAATATATGCCTTAAAAAACCTAAAGTTTGTGTATTTCTATAACGTAGCACTTAAAAATAGTATGTTGGGCAATAGCCACGGTATTGTACTGTCGTATCGTTTTAACGGAAAATCCTAGTGGGTTTTCCGCCATAAGCCATAGACAAAACCTATGTAGCCAATTTAAAAAAACAAGAATGACAAAAAAGAAAATACTAATCATAAACGGACACCCAGATAAAGAAAGTTTCAACTTTGGGCTTTCCGAGGGTTACCGAAAAGGAGCGGAAAAAACAGGTGCCGAAATAAAGGAAATTAACATTAGAGAGTTGGATTTCAATCCCAATCTTCAATTTGGTTATAGAAAACGAACCGAACTTGAACCTGACTTATTACAAGCACAAGAAAAACTAAAATGGGCAGACCATATTGTTTGGGTGTATCCCGTTTGGTGGGGTTCTGTGCCTGCCATTATGAAAGGATTTTTAGACAGAGTTTTACTTCCCGGATTTGCTTTCAAGAAAAAGGAAGGCTCTTTGTGGTGGGACAAATATTTTACAGGAAAAACCTCAAGATTGATTTGTACTTTAGACCAACCTGCTTGGTATTACAAATGGTTTTACGGAAGCCCTACTAACAAGGCAATGAAAAAATTGACAATGAATTTTATTGGCGTAAAGTCAGTAAAAATTACTTCGATTGGTCCAATTCGACTATCAACCGAAGATTTCCGCCACAAATGGTTGAAGAAAATCGAGAATCTTGGCGAGAAAAATATTTGACCTTTGAAAAAGTGAAATAGAAAAATGGAAAAAATTCCTGTCAGATGTATTAAGGACGAAAAATCGAAATCAAATCCCATTGATGGTTTCAAAATCTACGATTTGGAAAAATTGTTGGATGGAAAAATAATGCACCAAAAAACGCATAGGTATAACTTCTATTTTCTATTATTCATAGAAAGTGGAAATGGCGAACACAGCATAGACTTTAATACTCACACTATTTCAAAATATAGTGTGTTTTTCTTAAAACCAGGACAGGTTCATTCGTTAAATCTTTCGGCAGACTGTAAAGGTTACATCATTCAATTTACAGAAGATTTTTTTCAAGCTCGAAAATTCAAAATAGCGAGCAATCAGAAACTTAATGATAAAATATACCACGAAATCAAACCCGTTGTTTCAAAAATCGAAAATGAATACAACAATAAACCAAAGGATTACAGAATTGTAATTTTATCTTGCTTGGAAATACTGTTGATAGAACTTTCCCGATACAGCTCTAATTCCATTTCTAAAAAAAATTATTATAACCAACAACGTCTGGAAGAACTTTTGGAATTGATAGAAACCTATTTTAAAGAACAGAAAACCGTTGCATTCTACTCTGAAAAAATGAACCTTACCACCTATCAATTAAACACCATTACAAAGGAACTTCTCGGCAAAACACCTTCAACACTTATCAACGAATATGTTATTTTAGAAGCAAAAAGACTATTGTTGGCAACCAGTAACCAAATACAACAAATAGCCGATTTATTGGGCTATGAAGATGTTTCCTATTTCGTCCGATATTTTAGAAAACACACCAATTATTCGCCTGAAGCTTTCCGAAAAAACTTTGAATAAGTACCATAAAACCAAAATTCTGTCCTACTAATCGACAAGTTCAAGTATCTAATTTTGCCGAACATAGAACATTAGGCAATTTATGAATACTTGGAAAAGGACATTTATTTTAGGGGTTGGAGCAACATTTCTAACAGACATTTGGGCAATATTGCTTCGCATTTTAGGAATAAAATCGAGCGGACTACTCATTATTGGCAATTGGGTTTCTAACAATCTTTTAAGTATAGATGTAAGTACCGCACAGGCTTGGGTCATTGGTTGGACAACGCACTACATAATAGGTATTGCATTCGCCTTTTTATTTATTTCAATTTTTAAAAACGACTGGTTTTACAGCCCTAAATTGCCAAAACCCTTATTGTTCGGACTCATTACAGTAGTTTTCCCATTATTTATAGGTTGGCCTATTATGGGATTTGGGTTTGCTTTTTCAAAAACACCGATTCAATTCACGCTTGTTTCAAAAGCCATAATGCTTCATTTGGTTTACGGAATCGGAATTTATCTCACATCAATATTAATTCTTAAAATCAATCAAAACAAAAAAATAGACAATGAGCAATTTTAACGATTTAGAATACCAAGAATTTTGGAATGAAAGGTACAAAAGCCAACAATTTGCCTACGGAACGGAACCCAATACATTTTTCAAAAACTGCATAGACCAACTGACACCAAAAAGCATTTTATTGCCTGCTGACGGCGAAGGCAGAAACGGAGTTTACGCAGCAAGTTTGGGTTGGAAAGTGGTTTCTACGGATTTAAGTGTAGAGGGTAAAAATAAGGCATTACAATTGGCAATAGAAAAAGATACATCTCTTGAATACATTGTTGGCGACATTGAGCAGTGTAATTTCCCTAAAGAATCATTTGACAGTATTGGTTTGATTTATGCTCATTTTTCGCCCGATAAAATCACTACAATCCATCAAAAATTGAATGATTGGCTAAAACCAAAAGGCTCAATCATTTTTGAAGCGTATAGTAAAACACATTTGCCATTTAGAGAAAATAACCCAAAGATTGGAGGTCCGCAAAGCTTGGATATGCTTTTCTCGGTCGAAGAAATAAAAAGGGATTTCCCAAATTTTGATTTTAAAATTTTGGAAGATGTGGGAATTCAGCTCAATGAGGGTGATTTTCATAATGGAACAGGGAAAGTAATTAGAGGCTTTGGTACGAAAATTAAATAGTGAAGCATATACAATCCTATCAATCAAACAAAAAATTATAAAGGATATGCAAAAAATTTTATTCGTGGGTCTTTTATCGATGGCATTAGGTTGTCATTCCACCAAGCAACAAACTACAAACACCTTGGGAAAAGAATTTTGGAACGAAAGATATTCGTCGGAAAAATACATTTACGGCACGGAGCCTAACACCTATTTTAAAAATGTAATTGATACATTGAAAATTAGCAGCATCTTACTGCCTGCCGAAGGTGAAGGTCGCAAGGCCGTATATGCTGCTAAACTGGGTTGGGATGTGGATGCGTTCGATATTAGTGAGGAAGGAAAGAAAAAGGCATTAAACTTGGCACAACAAGAAAATGTAAGTATAAAGTATTTTATTGCAGATTTTGGCAACCCAAAACTAAAGGATAACAGTTACAATGCCATTGCTTTAATAAACACACATATTCCCAAAAAAATACGGCTGAAAGGCTTTGAACATCTCAAAGCATCACTTCAACCAGGTGGTTTGATAATTATTGGAGGTTTTTCTACTAAACATCACAAAGCCGGATACCGTTTTGGCCCTCAAAATGAGGATATGCTTTATGACATTGATGAGCTAAAAACTGTTTTTAAAGATTATGAGATACTACAAGTAGAAGAAAATGAAATTGAAATGAAAGATGGAGGCAGAAGTGGCAAAGGCATCATTTTAAACCTAATTGCCAAAAAGACGTAACAAAAAATTATGAGCAATTGGGATTGCTAAAAAATATGAACCTTTCTAATAATAACAAAATAACCACCTTAACAGGAATTGCCATTGTTGTGGCCAATATGATTGGAACTGGGGCATTTACCAGCCTCGGGTTTCAACTAAAAGAGCTTAACAACCCATCTGCCGCTTTATGCCGTAGTCTTTTAATGGGTGTATTTTACGAGTTTACCTTTGCGCTGATATTGATTGATGCTTTTCCTGTAAACCGGTATAGGGTTATCATAAAAAGAAAAAGGGCTGACACGGATGCCGACCCTTCTTCAGAACAACAAAAGCTAATCGTTTAATTCTTGAATTTTCTTTTCAAGAACAGCGATGCGCTCTTTCAAACGTGCTTCACGCTTGTCCCGTTTTTCAGCATATTCCTTTTCAATTGCTGCAATCTTCGATTTGAAGTATCCCTGAATGGCATTGTAGAATGAAATGTTCGTCAGGTTATTGACGTGATTGCTTTCACCAAAATGAACTTGCTTTGTAAGCAGGTACCGTATTAGCTTATGAAAAACATCTTTCTTGAAATTTTTCTTGAAATGCTCAACAACTTCAACATCTGTCATCTTTGAAGTCCCAACCAAAAATTTAGAAAAGTGCTTCTGGCGCCCAACATAATCCACATTGTTTTCAAAAAGTGAGATTGAAAAGGCGACCATTTCATCCACAGAAAGTGCTTTTTTGGTATTGATATAATCAGTTTCACGAATCATCTGTACCACTTCTTCAAACTGCTTGTTGTTCTCAATCTGTTTTTTGCGGATTTCTCGCTCATTAATTTTGATGATTTGTTCTTGGGGTGTACAATCTGCCATTTTCTTGTTGACCAATGGTGTAGAATATTCAGTGGAATCTTTCTCTGTCTTCTCAATAACTTTTACGAAAGCATTTTTGTGTTGGTAGGTTTCAGGATTGAAAACGATACCATTCACGAAGCCGTTGTCCTTGGCTGAATTGTACATTTCCAGGTCATCTTTATAGCTCTGTATAGCTTCGTCCAATTCTGCTTTCAGTTCATCCTCGGAATAATCATAATGCTGGTATTCAACCTTTATGGCATCCATTGTTGGTTCAGTAGGACATTCTATGATTTCAACATCATCCAACAAATAGACTTTCAATCCGTTGTTTTCCAGATGGGAAATGACCAGTTGATTTTTTTTCTTCATCTGCCCAATACTGTCGTATTTCAGGAATCAACAGAACGCTTTCTTTCTTGGATTTTTCAATGAGGTTCAAAAAGTATTTGGACTTTTTCGTTTCAAAACAAGCCGATTTGGTGCAGACCATTTTACCTTCGCCAAAAAGATTCCCTTGATTTGCGGCATTGAATGGGCATTCTATACAAGCTCCAGCTTTCGGGACCAAAATCTTGTCTGAAACATCAAAAGGGGCTTTTTCCAAATCATAGGTTCGGTTGTTTATCATTCGGTTTATCTGATGTGCGTTGAATTCTTCGCCCATCGTTTCCAACATCATCTGCTGCTCTTCTGGCTCAAAGAGCGCAACGCCAACAGCTAATGAAATGGTCATTTCACCACTGCGAACAAAATGTTTGAAGCCATCAATCAATCCGGAAAGCTTCAAGCGTTGTCGAATAAAATTGTCCGTTCTTCCCAAACGCTTTGCGATTTCTGGCGGGGAATACTTATTGCTCAAATAGGCTATGGCATCAGCTTCTTCTGTAGTTTCAACATCCTGTCGTTGTAGGTTTTCGATAATTTGAACTTCGAGAACCTCATTGTTCTCATAGGTCCTCACGATACAGGGAATAGTTTTCTTTTTGGCCAGCATAGTTGCTCTGTAACGACGTTCGCCCATTACGATTATAAAATCCCTTCCAGATTTTCTTACAGTTATAGGCTGTAATACCCCGTGCGATTTGATGCTTTCTGAAAGTTGGCTCAGCAATTTTTCATCAAAGGTTTTTCGTGGCTGTTCTGGGTCTGGCTTGATTTTGCCAATGTCCAGGTACTGGATTTGAAGTGCTGGTACTTTCTTCCCATTTACTTCATTTTTGGCAGCTGCATTTGTGCTTCTGCGTTTTCTTGAGGTACTCGCTTTTGTTGTCATAATACTCAAATTTTAGATTAAACAATATTTGAGCAGTGAACCAAACGGAAGATAAAATCTTGGCTCAAAAGGAAACGGAATAAATAAGCAAGGGAAGAAGCGTCGGCTTTATGCCGTAGTCTTTTGATGCAAGTATTTTACGAGTTTAAATTGCGGTTATATTGTATGATAATAAACCTCTCTCTAAAACACATAATCCAAAAATTTTGGCTAGAGAATGTTACATTTCTTTAGGGTTGATAGGGAAGTGAAAACCGAAGTAAGAGAAAATTTATTGGGCAAAACATTAACAATGCTACCAATCCAAACCTCTAATTCTTTCTTGTAATTGGGTTAGGTGTTTTAAAATAGCATCCCAACTTAGGGATTCGCCAACAAACATATTTTCTTGCATCACATTATAGTCACTCTCATAATCTTTAATTACTACATCTGGCGGGACTATTTGAATCAAGCTTGGTTTGTGATTGGCATAATCTATACCTTTTAATGGAGAGAAAGTGCTTCTGTGCTCTACGATGTGATAAAATAATTCTTTGTCTTTAAAGGCCTTTGTTGCGTGTTCGGTATCCATTAAACGTTCTAAATCGTAAAGGTGCCTGCTTAATCTATCTACCCTGATATTGTTTTTTTGCCATTCTTCGTGCAGTAGGAAGATTTTTTCTAAAAATGTTCTTTGCGGTTCAACAGTTCGTACATCGAAAGTTGGATTTGTAAATTCCGCCGATTCAAATTCCCTATCAATTATGGAACGTATAGGGACATCCTCACAGGGTTCACGAAGCGACCTACAACTGATTTCCAAAAGTACCCTTGGTCTTAGATAATCACTTTGTTTTGTCAATGGGTCATAAGTCACATAAATCCGCAATGGGTCTGTATCAGAATCCTCAAATGGTTCAATACCTATCGAAGAAATGGGTAACTCACTTTTCTCAATCGCTTTTGATATATCGGCCAGTAGCTCTGTGCTTATAAACTTGGCACTTTTCTTTCTTAGTTTCTTTATTTGCGAACGGGACAATTCCCCATCCATATCAAAAAAAGCACGGTCTATGGCCAAGTCTATGTCTTCTGAAAATCGATTTATCAAATCATAGCCTTTGCTTAATGAAGTGCCACCCTTAAACACAAAGGCTTCTGCATACGGCAAGGAAAAAACGATGTGAAGCATTTTGGTTACCCACCAATCTTTTTCAACTGCAAATGCAGGAAGATTGGCCCTTACACCAGCTTGGGTAAATATTATTGTTTTTTGTTCATCGGTAAGGTCTATAAAATCACTCATAGTAGTATTGAAGTAAATCCCCAAAAATATCGGCTATCCACGATGGCGCAAGTTTCATATCGTGGTATAGGTTTTCTGGTTCTTCTTTTTTTAGTTGCTCTTTAATCTTGATAATTTCGTCTTGCGACACTTTTTCTTTTCCGATTTCCTTTAATGCCTGTATGGCAAGACCACTCAGCCTTCCCTTGGCTGACAGATTTTTTGGGCTGGCTTTTTTAAACTTTATTTTACGTTTACCAATGTTAATTGTACGTGGCGAACCATCAGTTAGAAAAACGGCATTCAACGGAACTTGTGTCGAAAGCCCAAGTAGATTTAAGGCTTGGATTCCGGTTGGAATAATACGAGCATTGTCACGTAACGCAATCTCTTCTGCAATGGTTTCAATATCGGGATAAAGCACCCCTAAAAGCTCATCTCGTTCGGGATATAAATAAATACCTCGTGCAAGGCGTTCCAAAAAACCCTCATTGGTAAGCCGCAATAAAGATTTCTTGGTGTTTTCTACACCATACTTTATTTCAAAGTCTGATGGCAACACTATCTTACCCCTGTTCCCTGCTTTAATTTCGTCCTTTATTTTTTCTTTTATCGACTTCAATTAATTTATTTTGTCCCAAATATATGCTTTTTTTGGGACAATTAGCCTCATAAAATCATTAAATAAGCAAATAATACACACAATAATAAAAAATATTATATTTTTGTGTGTATATGAATAAATTTCGTATCCTTGTAAAAAGTTGAACTAACACGCTTAAAAATGGAACTTGGAAAAAGAATAAAACAGTTACGGCAAGATGCAGGTCTATCCCAGCAGGAATTTGCTGATTACACGGGGTTTTCAGTTTCCTATATCCAAAAATTTGAAGAAGGAAAACGAGAGATGAAAACAAACCATTTAATACGTTTTTCTAAGGTTTTAAAATTAAAGCCTTTCGATATTATAAATACCGAAAGTACCAATTTGGAGTATCGCCCAGGCGATAAGTCTGCCTTTTCAATGACCAATATTGAGTATCGTGAAAAACAAGAGTCGCATAAGGTCTTTGAAAATGAAATCATAGAAAGTATTTCGAGTGATTTCTTCAACATTATAGAACTGGAAAATATAATGGACGATAAAATCAAGTTCAAAAATCCAGTAGAGAATATTGTGATAAGCAAAGCCGCCGATGTTGAAGATGCAGTTAAAGTAATTCGTAAAAAATGGAAACTTGGAAAAAACCCAATTTACGATGTGATTCATCTATTGGAAAATAAGGGTATTAAAATCTTTGAGGTTGAAAAGCCAAATAGTTTTGTTGCTTTCTCGGGTTGGGCAGGTGAAGTCCCTATCATTGTACTTAATGCAATAAATCCAGATGTTGCCAGAAGGCGCTTTACGACATTACACGAACTAGCTCATTTAATTCTTGATTTTGATATTGATGACCATAAAAAAATCGAACGCTTTTGTGACCATTTTGCAGGTGCGATGCTTCTTTTTGAAGACGTGCTTTATGACCACTTTAATAACGAAAGAAATGGAATTACCCTTGAGGAATTAAAAAGTATCAAAGCTGCATACGGAATATCCATTTTGGCCATCATAATTCGCGTGCTTACCCTCAAAATAATTGATTGGGACACCTATCACTCGTGGAAAGATAAATATGACCAATGGCGAGAAAATGATGATACTTCATTTGGCGAGTATAATGGTGTTGAAAAGCCAAAACGGTTTTTTAGCCTGTTGGCTAAAGGACTGAATATGGATAATCAAGAAGGCAAGTCCCTTTTGTCGCCAACGAAAGCGGCAGAATTGTCGAATATGACTATAAAAGATATTAATGCCAGATTTGGCGGGAAGAATTTTATGAGAAACTAGATGTATATATTCAGCGACATAGAATTATTGCTTCTGTTGGACAGTCTAAGAATATTGGACAGTTCAACCGATTCATTTTATGTTACTGAAATGGCTCTGGAATCAACTTGTTACGATTACGTGCAACGCAATCATTTAAAACGGTTGGTTGAAGAAGGCAAAATAAATACATATTCGCTCGAAGGCGAATTTTTTAAGTTTTGCTGCAAGGAAAGTATAAAGTTCGGCGGATTACAAATTATGGATTTCGCCGCTATTTATTATTGTAAAACTATAAATGGTGTTCTCGTAGAAAGAAATGACATTATAAAAGAGTGCGCTGAGAACAATGGGATAAATGCCCTATCGGTCAATGAAATATTGAGCACTATTGTAAAAGAAAAAAAGTATATGGAATTTATAAAAGCACTATAAAAAAAAGCTGACATCAATTTGATACCAGCTCTATTATTTACTTTAAGATAAGATTGGAATATTATCTGTAAAGACTTTGTTTTTAGCGATACAAATATACCGTTTTTTTCGGTATTTAAAAGTCTTCTGCATACAAACTCCCCTTTCATTTTAGAGCAAGTAATATTCAGCTACCAACTGGTGGCACGCACTATTTGTATAATTTTTTAAATCAATTTGTTATGGCAAAAAACAAGCCGTATGGCGACAATGCAAGAAAAGGGGCAGTTAAAAACCGTTCCCAAGTACTAAACCCAAAAACTGGGCTTTACGTTAAACGAGATTCCAACTCTGGAAGATTTATGGACGTAAAGACCAGCGGCGGAAAATTCAAAGGCGTTACTGATAAAAGCAAGTAGCACTTCAGCGAAACCCAAATGCTGTGAACTTGGGCTAATTTAATTTTTTGATTATGAATTATTCGTATCAAAACGACAGGTTGAGTCTTTGTAAAAAGGACACTTGTCTTCATTTAAAAGGGGATAACGCAAGAGTTATTTCCACAATTCTTACTGTGGTAACGTTTGTTGCGGCTGTTTCGGCCATTGCAAAAGCTATCAGGTAATCAACTAGGCTGGCTCTTCGGAAATCAGCCTAGTTAATAAATCAAACTTATATGGAAAAGGAAAGATTAGAATATACTATAACCAGATTGGACCACTATTACGATAGTGTCAATAATAAAACGGCAGTTTACATCGCCATCAACACCTTTATTACTGGCGGTGCGATTACGTTGCTAACCCAAATCCAAGAACTTTTGGATAAGGAAATTTGGCTATTGATTTTTTTGGCTGGCATAATCGCCTTTGGCGTGGGAAGTCTAATACTCTTGGCATTGGCCAGTATGCCTTATTTATCACCAAAGTCAGAAATAGAATCATTGTACTATTTCGAAAGCATTGCGGAAAAAAGTGCTCAAGAGTTTTTTGACTTATCAAAAGAACAAGATAAAAAAGAGGACAAAAAAGATTTGAGAAACCAAGTCTATGTGCTTTCAAAAGGCCTGAAAGCAAAATTTAAGAAACTAAAATGGGCTTGTGGCCTGTTGATTATACAATTCTTGCTATTGGCACCATTAACCTACATATTAATTAAAATTACCTCATAAAATGAACTTATTTGAAGACTACAAAAATGTAATTAAAAAAGCGGTCGAGAACGACCCTACAAAATCAAACAGAATTCTTGGGCTAAGTGAGTCTGCGCTAGAAAGCAATCGTGAGTACCTTAAATCATTAAGGAACGAGCTTCCAGGCAGGGAACTATCGCCCGAGATGAAATTATTTGCCAAAGGAATGGGTGTGCCCGAAACTTTCGATTACCAACCCTTAGGAAGTCATCCAGATTTTGCATACTTAAAAGGCACCGATTTAGTCGAAGAGCATTGGATTATTTCAGGTTTTATAGACGTCAAGAAAAGTACCAAGTTATTCAACAATTTCACTAAAGCAACGGTAAGATTGATTACCGAAAGTATCATCAGAGCCTCAATGTTTGCGGTAAATCTTTGCGGCGGTTATGTCCATCGTATTCAAGGTGATGGTTTGATGGTATATTTTGGCGGAAAGAATATCGAAAAACTGAAAGCAGTTGAAGATGCACTAAAATCCTTCTCTATGATATCCTACTTCGTCAAAAATGACCTAAAAGACTTTTTTGAGGAAAATGGTATTCAGGATATTCACACAAGAGCTGGACTGGATTTAGGCCATTCAAAACAGGTGGATTGGTTCTATTCCGGCATTGGCGAATCAGGTGAAGTTACCACGTGCAGCTTACATACCAGCCTTGCGCCGAAAATGCAGAGTAATGCTAAAAATAGTGGAATCGTAGTTGGACACAACATAACTACTCAGCTGAGAAAAGACAAGTATTTTGAGCAGCGAAGTAAAGAAATACACGATTATGAAGATGGAAGAAAATACCATCAGTACAATTTCGATTGGGAAAGATATCTAGTTGACAATAACCTAGCCGTTCAAAACGATATGGGTGTTTTAGTGCTTACCATTAACATTACACCTGACCCCAATAGAAATAGCAGGGATTTATACCCAATAGCCTCAAAGAGCAAACCTTATTTTAACTATGGGCAAAAATGAACTTGACAAGGATATCATTAGTTTTCTGAACAATTACTTTGCATTTAAGGAAGTTAAAAGTCCCAAGAGCGGATATCGTGCTCTTGAAGGTAAAGTAAGTGTACTTGACAGGAAAAATAAACTTTGGGGGCAGTTTGAAATACTCATTTTAATCAATGAGAAAAACTACCCATACACCATACCAATCGTCATTGAAAAGACAGAAATAATCAAAAGAGATTGGGATTTCCATATTTCAAAAGAAGGCGAATGCTGTTTGGATATACCCCACAAGCTTCTAAAAATGAAAAAACGGGGAATTGTCCTTGAAGAGTTTTACAGAGAAGTCATATATCCCTTTTTCGCCAATTATCACTACAAAGTGGCAACTGACAAATACGCTAATGGCGAGTACAAACATCACTTTAAAGGCATTGCCCAATTTTATCAGGAAGAATATGGCCTTAACAATTATGGGAATATTATTGCTTTGCTTGAAACAACTGTTTCAGGAATCAAATATCAACCGAATAAGCAATGTCCACTATGTGGTGGTTCAAAATACAAGAAATGTTGCCGTAAAAAAGTTTACAGTTTGCGAGGTTATGGTCTAGACCAATTAAAGCTTGATCTAGCTTTATTTAAGGAAAATAACCTAAAAACAGAGAACATCTCAGTATAAAATCCAAATCCAAATAAGTTTTAGCATCAAAGAATATTAATTTGTATCAAGGAATATCTATTAGTGTAAAATGAAGAAATGTTGTACCTATGTTGTACCCAAACAAAAAAACCTCCCAAAAATGAGAGGTTTTATGACTGTAAATTAACAGTTGAAAAAGTGCGGGCGGGGAGACTCGAACTCCCACACCTCGCGGCATCAGATCCTAAGTCTGACGTGTCTACCAATTCCACCACGCCCGCTTTTTCAATATTTTAAGAACTTTTATTTGGATAAATCCTAAGTCTAGCGTTTGTATTAATTCCGCCATTCACGCAATTTAAAAAACTCTATACTTATGTTAGGATAAGCCCTGAGTCAAACGTATCTTGAATTTATTCAGAAAAATTCATCAATTCCGCTGCCGCTAAGTTTTAATGATTGCTTCATTAATATTGGGATAAATCCAAAGTATTAAAAATTATATTTGCTTTTTTCGACCAAATCCATTAACTATACATTGCGTGAATCCCCACGAGTTAAACACCTCAATTCAATCTATGAAATAATCCATTTTAAAGGTCACTCCAGTATCAATTTCAATTTCTCCATATCTTGACTTACCTTTTTCTCCACTACTTTCGCATAAATTTGGGTTGTTGTCAATTTCGTATGTCCTAATAATTTAGACACTGTTTCAATCGGAACCCCATTACTTAAGGTAACCGTCGTTGCAAAAGTGTGACGTGCCATATGGAAGGTAAGATTTTTTTTGATACCACAGAGATCTGCTATTTCCTTCAGATAGCTGTTTAATTTCTGATTTGAAAGTTTGGGTAAAAGGTGATCAGTGTCACAAGTCCTTACGTGCTCACTGTATTTGCCAATCAAATGTCCAGCCTTTGGCAGTAAGGGAATTTTAAACGGAGTGCCCGT
>NZ_BJKB01000011.1:35339-180358 GCF_010725055.1 Gelidibacter japonicus
CCATTACTTAAGGTAACCGTCGTTGCAAAAGTGTGACGTGCCATATGGAAGGTAAGATTTTTTTTGATACCACAGAGATCTGCTATTTCCTTCAGATAGCTGTTTAATTTCTGATTTGAAAGTTTGGGTAAAAGGTGATCAGTGTCACAAGTCCTTACGTGCTCACTGTATTTGCCAATCAAATGTCCAGCCTTTGGCAGTAAGGGAATTTTAAACGGAGTGCCCGTCTTTGTTCTCGTTGCCATTATCCAAGGATTGCCATCTATACCGCTTACGATATTTTTGCTTGTCAATTCTATGATATCGCTATAGGATATACCCGTGTAGCAACTGAAAACAAATAAATCTCGAACAACGACCAGTCGTTCAATTGCAGAAGTTAAATCCTCAACAGCTTGTAATTCTGTCATTGTAAGGAAACCTCGTTCCTTCTTCTCGATCTTCATTTTAAAATTGACAAATGGATCTCTGTCGATCCATTCCATTCGGTAAGCAAGTGTGACCATCCTCCGTAAACGTTTTATATGTTTCATCGCGGTATTATTTCCCATTTTAGCCTGCCCACTTCTAGGAATATAAGAACGGAGAAAACTTTCAAAACCAACAATGAAACTATATTTGAGTTTTGCCAAAGGGATATCATTCATATTGAATTCCATAGAAATGAATTCTGACATATAACGTTGACTGGTCTTATACTGGGCCATCGTATTTCTATGCAACTTGTGCTGCATTTTTTCGTTATAATAAATAATTAGGCCCTGAAAGGAGAGATTGTTTTTATCTTCACCTAAAAAGCGTGCTTTAATCATCTGGGGGTTAAGACCTCTGTCTTCCGATTTAAATTGCTCATATATTCTTTGAATTTTAGTCTGCACCTCATTTAGATACTGATTTAGAATTCGGGCATCTTTACCCCTTCCGGTAGCTCGTTGAAGCTTTTCATCCCAAGAAGTGATATCAACTTTTCGTTTTAAACTGATGTTCACTCGTTGACCATCAAGAGTAATTCGGACGTAGATATTTGCTTTATTATTAATTGCACGTTTGGCGTACACCCAAAACAAGATGGAAAATGTTGAAGAAGCTCTCATAGTTGTCGTCTTTAATGATTAAACATTATTTAGACGAAAGTCAAATCAACTAGACTTCGGAAATCAATATACAGCTTTTTAACCACAATGTTGACGATTAAAAAATATGTTGACGATTTGTGACCTTTCAGAATCAAATAGAACCAAATCCTATGATTGTCTCAAAAACATAAAACCCTGTAAATCATAAGATTTACAGGGTTTTGAAGGTTTTTGATTTCCTCTTCTGCGGTCGACCTCGAACCCAAAATCTAATCTCCCATGGACAATGCCCTGGAGAGTTATTATTGTTGGAGACCAGGCTGGAGATATATTGCTTTCAAGCTTAATTACAGATTTGGCACCAGCCTCAAAAATTGAGAATACCTCCTGGATAGAAGCGGGAAAGGCATCCTGGTCCTGGTGGTCTGAACCTGAAGACATGTCCGCAGAAATATATAACAAGTTTACCGATTTAGCCGTCTCGTTTGACTGGGAATACACGCTATTTGATGCTGGATGGGAAAAGCAGACTCATTGGAATCCATCATAAATACAGCTTTGTCCAAAGGCATAAAACCATTGGTATGGGGATTTTCGGGAGATTATTTTGACTCAGAAAAAAGAAAAACACGTTTAAAGAAATTCGCGAAAATGGGTATTAAAGGAGTTAAAATAGACTTTTGGTGTTCTGATAGGCAGGAAGTAATGAACGCCTTACAGGGTGTTTTTGAAGATGCAGCGAAGGAGCATTTATTGGTAAACCTGCATGGTGTTACTGTTCCAAGAGGTTGGCATAGAACTTGGCCTAATTTTCTAACAGCCGAAGCCATTTTAGGGCTCGAAAGTTATTTTTATGAAGAAAGATACCCTGATAAAGCGGCAGAGCAGAACACCGTATTGCCTTTTACAAGAAATGTTGCCGGCCCTTCAGACTATACAGCTGTTGGGCTTACCATGCGAAAATATCCTCGTTTAAATACTGCAGTTCATGAATTGGCAACTCCAATGATTTATACTTCAGGGATTATTCATTTTGCTGATTCTAAAGAAGTGTTTGAATCATTACCAACCGATGTAAAAACCCTATTGAAAGATATGCCCGCTACCTGGGATAAATCGGAAGGTATTGTATGCGAGCCAGGCGAAGCAATTGTACTTTTACGAATAAAGGATTCATTATCTTATATTGTTGGAATAAATGGTACCCATAAGCAAATGCCTCTTAAGTTGAATCTTAAAAAATATTGTGGAAACTTTTCAGATTTTAAAATAATTACTGAAGGTGAAGATCCATTAATGGAGTTTGCAACCCATACGTATCCAGTTGATGCGGATTGGTCGTACTCAATGTTGCCTAAAGGAGGTTTTATAATCCAGTTTATAAATAAGAAGGAAAAATAAAAAAAGGAGATTTCATTTTTTAAAATGTCTTGAAATTTCTATTGATGATAATTTTATTAAGATAGGCTCCCAATCATAGTTTATGAATTTTTTAATAGTTAATGCCAAGTGGGATTGAAGAGCCTAATAATCTAATTTCCTGATAATGTTTAGCAATTAAATGAATATTGGATATTTGAGAGCAATGTTCAGCTTAAATATTTAACAAAGTGAGCCATAAATATTTACTTTTTATGGCGCCAAAATATAGTTTTCCTTTCCTGCCTGCCGGTAGCTACCCAGTACACACAAGTTTTTATTAATATATTTGGCAAAAAAATGAAATCTCCAGAAATCTCACCGAAGTATTTTATTCCTGACTATACTGAGCTTACCAATGACAAGCGCCTGGATGTCCGGTTAGAACAATTATCCAAAAGTGGAGTGTCTATCTTTGATGGTACTAATTTATTGAGTCCATAATAAGTATATTTGAATTATGGCAAAACAGTATGATAACGAATTCAAGGTTATGATAGTAGATTTATTAAAATCTGGATTAATGGCAAAACAGGTTAGTGAGGACTATGGTCTGAACGGCGGTATGATACGTCGATGGAAAAGGGAATATGAAGCTAAATCGGGGGATTTCAGCAAGAAAAGAGAGGTTTCCCCGCAGGAGCAGGAACTGAAGTCTTTGCAGAAAGAGCTCAGAGAGGTCAAGATGGAGCGTGATATATTAAAAAAGGCGGTGAGCATCTTCTCCAAGAGCGGCACATAATATATCATTTTATTCTAAGGAACAAAGATTATTATCCTGTCGGGAAGATGTGCAAGTGCATGAAAGTGGGCAAGAACTCTTATTATCATTGGCTTAGGAACAAAGATTTGGAAAGGGTCGAAACAGCAACCGAGACATTAAAAAAAAGAATTCGATTCCATTTTGGACAGAGCATGGAAATCTATGGCAGCTATCGTATCCAGCAAAAACTGGAACGAGCAAACCTGTTCTATTCCCGTTCCTATATAGCATTGCTGATGAGGGAAATGCGTTTGAGATTCGTGCTAAGAAGAAAATTCGTGGTGACAACGGATTCCGAGTACACCTTCCCTGTGGCGGATAATAAACTTGACAGAGACTTTGGCACTGTGCAACTGGGGAAGAAATGGGTCTCAGATATTACATATATCCGTGTTGGTGACCAATGGAACTACTTGACCACGGTCATGGACCTTGCCGACAGGAAAATTGTGGGCTGGGCGTTGAGCGAGGATATGACCGCTGGCAACACCGTAATGAAGGCCTGGTTGGATGCATGTCGGACTAGAGCACTCCGCAATGGCTTCATCTTTCATTCTGACAGAGGGGTACAATATGCCTCCAATAAATTGACCGATCTCTTTAATTTCAATAAAAAAAAATGCTTATCCGTTTTAACACCTAAATTATTATCTTTGGATCTAAACCAGAAAAAGAGATGTCAATTATAGATTATTACAAACACTATCCCGATGAAGAGAGCTGCAAGCTGAAATTCAAGGCAGTCAGGGACAAGCAGGGCGTTATCTGTAAGAAATGCGGCTGCACCGATCATTATTGGAAAGGGGACAAATGGAGCTACGAGTGCAAGCAGTGCAGATTCCGAACTTCATTACGCTCGGGAACGGTATTGCAGTCGAGCAAGCTGCCCTTCCAGTACTGGTTCATCGCCATGCACCTTCTGACCGCGACCAAGAAGAGCTTCTCCGCCAAGGAGATGCAGCGACAGCTGGGCCACAACCGCTACGAACCCATCTGGGCGATGATGCACAAGATACGTTCGGTCATGGGGCTGCGCGATGATACCCATACGCTGACTGAGGCCATCGAACTGGACGAGGGCTTCTTCGAGACCGTAGACCGTGATCGCGACAAGGATGAGCCCAACAAGCGTGGCAGGGGGAGCCAGAGACAGACCACCGTCCTTGTCATGGTTGAATCCAAGGACAATCCGGACAACACAAAAAGGAACAGACCGGACAAGAAGGTAAAGTACCTTAAGATGAAAGTGATCAATAACCTGAGGTCAGAGACCATAAACCAAAAGATAGAAATTGGGGTTGACAAGGGCACGCACATGACGACCGACGACTATTCATCCTACAAGAAAATCAGCAGTACGGTCGAGCATACCGCCCACAAGGTCAACACTGCAAATGTCAACAAATTGCTGCCATGGGTACACAAAGCAATAAGCAACGCAAAGAGACTGCTGCTCGACGTACACCATAGGATAGACGACGATTTCCTGCAAAATTACCTTAACGAGTTCTGTTATAAGTTCAATAGAAGGTACTTTGGAGAACGGACAATGGAAAGACTCCTGATAGCAGGCGTTCAGCATCAATGGAACGAACTTTAGGTGTCTTTACGGATAAGCATAAAAAAAAATAACACAATCCATGAGCAGAAAGGGTAATTGTTGGGACAATGCTGTTGCGGAGAGTTTTTTTAAAACGATAAAACATGAATGGCTGTATAGGTTCAAATATACCACTCACGACCATTTGTTCGAATCGATAAATCAATACATAACGTGGTACAATAACGAAAGACTACATTCTAGTTTAGGGTATCTCTCCCCTTTAGAAATGGAAATGAGACTAAGAGGGTTTTCTAAAAAAGTGGCTTGAAAAAATTAGTCCCAAATTTAGTAGGTATTCCACTAAAATCTGTCCTACGTAATGACACTAATCATATTTAGGTATTTCCAGAATTACGAATCTAAAAGCCAACTTGGATTTTATTTCCTTATTTTTTGATGTATTTAAAATTCTGTACCGTCCCGTTCGATCTTAATACTCTTATAATATAAATCCCATCCGATAGGGAGCTTACAGGAATATTTGGACTCAAAACGCCTTTAGTCTCTAAAGTATTATTTAAAACCACTTTTCCGTTCATATCATAGATTGTATATTTAACATGGTCATTTATAGCTTGGGAAAATTTGATTTTAACGTTTGTCGAAGAAGGATTTGGAAATACGGCTCCTTGTTTTAGAATAGAATTAACATCTGGAAGCTCTAACGATTCTGAATAAATTTTAAATATCGTGGCATCCTTTTTCTTTATCTCAACACTCAATGTTTCTTGAGCTTCACTAGTGATTCCCGTGAATAAATCCTTAACTATATAATTTTCAGACCCTAAACCCAATCTACTCAGATCAATGTTATTTGTAACTGTTGAATTGCTATAATTAAATACAGCTATATAAATCATATCATTTTTTACACCATAAAATATATTTGATGCCGATAGATCGGTATTGCCTTCGGCAGGAATAAACTCAACGTCATAACGTGCAACATCCATCAGTTCCTGATTTTGAAGCATATCTTTTGATTTTTCATGCCAAACTCCTGAAGTAGAATAGTCATCTCCCGCCGTTACTGTACCAATAACTATACTTGCTAAGAGTCGAGCTCGGTTTTCTCCAATCGACGTATTCCCAAAGACAACACTATCCGAATCTAGGTAATCATAAATTTGGTTTTGCCACCAGCCATAGGTAGCACTGTTAAGTTGGTATTCAGTATCCAGGATGTTACCTTGTCGATATGTATCACAAGCAATGCGCCGCATATGGGCATAAGGACCTGTTGACAAATTAGGACATATCGCAGCTTCCACTAACATTGTGCTTCCAATCTCATCTATTAAAAATCGCATTCCGTCGTGATAAGCTTCCATACCTGTATGAATATTAGGATTATAGAAGCTGTCTGCTTCCAGACTAGCATGTGTCAAAAAGTCAATTTTTAACATCTCGAAACCTGCCGCTTTGAAGCGATCAATATAATATTTCATTCTTTCCTTTGTTCCCGGATGAGTAGGGTCGATGGCATAAGCTCCTGATCTTTCAAACGGAGCACCATTGATCTTAGTCCAAATGGATGCATAATTATAAGAACTACCTTCTACTTGGCGATTCCACTTTCCCCAATCGACAAGAGGCGCCCAATAAATTCCTGCCTTAAATCCTTTGCTTTTCGCATAAGTTACAAATTCCGTTAACTGGACATCTGTCATATTATCCCAATACGAATCAAGATCTATGAACAGGGTATTGTCTTCACTCCTAAATCCCGGACAATCATCATGAAAAAAATCGACTATAGCTGTTGATTTTGAATAATTAATAGTAGTTCCAAAAGCCGCCCAACTATTCCAACCAAAAGGTTTTGGAGCGGTCCAGTCATAAATGTATTTTGGTTGTATTTCGGCAGAAGCCTTTCCAAATTTTTCAAGTCCAGTCCGCCAATCATCATCTTGACTTATTATAACTTTTGGAGATGAACAACTCGTCTCTCCGACGCTAACCCAACCATGTCCACGACCATCATGAGTAATATTGTCATCCGTCCAGCCAGCGATGACAGAAAGATAAGTTGACCCTTCATCTCCTCCATACACCTTGACACCAGTCTTCCATTTGGACCGGTCTAAAGATCCAATCACTAAACCTTTGCGATTCGTGTTATTATATATACTTGTAACCTCGGATGAAGTAAAATCGGAATATCCTAACACGTTGGCATTATAGCGGACCCATTCATCATTATCATATGGTACAAACAAGGCCCGAGTATCGCCTCCACCAAAGTTTGGAGTTACTTGATTACTAGTTAATGGAGACATTTTATAACTATTAGACCCGGCACCTGTGAGAATTACTTCGGTGACCAAATACTCTTTATCCGTATAGGTGTAAAAAACTTGTTGCATCCCTAAAGTAAAATTACCGGTTAATGTAAAAATATGCTTGGTGCCAGTACCAATATTGTCAGTAAAAAGTTCTGACGAATAAGAACTCGCTGCAAAATTTGTACTTATATACTGTTGATCGCTGGATGCATAAGCCGAAGCATTTTTAATGACGACTTTCCCATCAAATACAACATCATATGTTTTATTTGTCAAATTGTAAACCAAGGAATTGTTTGAACCAAAAGTAAATGATTGTTGATTGGAAGAACCAACGGGAGTTAATTCGAACTTGTCAAGATTTGGTGCAAAATTATTTGCGTTTTCCCATAAAAGGTTTGTAACTCCAGCATTTAAATAGACTTGTATAACAATTGAAGCAGGTACATCCCACCCTCCACTCGGTTCACAAGGAATAGCTATTGTAGCACTTGACCCTGTTTTTAAGCGAATTGTTCTTTCTTCCGCAGTACAATAAAATAATTCTAGATTATACCAGCCAGCAGTTGACACATTGACTGGTATTGTGGCATCACTGTCAACTCCAACATAACTTACCATACTATTTCCTGAACAAGATGCACAATAATCGGCATAAGCATTGTTTGTAAGTATCCCAGATTCAAACTCATAAGTTTGTGCCATACTTATAATTGGACACATGGTTAAAATAAGTGCACAAAATAGATTTAAAAATAATCTATCTTCGGATATTATTAATTTCATAATGATCTATTTTGGTGATTATATTATTTATTAACTATATTATTTATCGATTGGTTTTACTCGTTCCGAGTAAAAGATTTGTATTTGAAAAAAAATAACATCTCTCATTTTATTACTGAAATAATTAGAAAATAGTTACGAATTTATATTCTTGTTAATTTTAAAACGACGCTAGTGTTATTTAAATTGACATGAGGGTTAATTCCTATCTTCATCAAAAAATCTCCACTGTAAGCTTTTGAAATAACTACTGGCTCTTTATTTGGATAGACATTTATCTCTTCAACTAGATAATGTGCATCCTTATCTAAACCTTTTATTATAATTGGATTTCGCGACCCGCTCCCATAACGGTTATTCACTAAATAATTAAACATTACAGCTTCATTTCCATTCTTGTTTACAAATATCAATGATGCAACATCATTTTTCAACGGACTCTGTAATCTGTATAGTGCTCCATGCAGAATGGAATTACTTAATGCCGAATAATTTTTTATGGCGTTCTGACAAAATTCGAGGTCTTCCTCATTTAAATCTTCTACAACAATGTCAAATCCCAATTTACCCATCATGGCAACGTCGGTTTTAAACTTTATTGGTTGCTTACCCCAATTGGTGACATGATTTACGGTGGCTATTGCGGGATAAAAATATGAGTATTCCCATTGCATAAAAATGCGCTCTATGGGATCAGTATTATCACTTGGCCAAAATTCAGTAAAATATTTAAGAACGGCATAATCAACTCTCCCACCTCCACCAGCACAAAGCATCATCGGTGTTTTCGGATATTTCGCACGAACTCGTTCCAATACTTTATAGAGTCCATTAACATAATCAATATACAGATGAGACTGGTTTGCACCCAAGTGCTTTGAGTACGAATTATAAATGACCGCATTACAATCCCATTTTATATAGGCTAAATCAGGATTTTCAATGAATAAATCATCCACAACTCCGTATACAAAATCCTGGACTTTTGGATTAGATAAATCCAAAACAAGTTGGTTTCTAAAATAATGTTCTTCTCGATCAGGTTGTTTGATGACCCAATCTGGATGCTTTTGATATAAATTACTTTCAGGACTTACCATTTCGGGCTCTATCCAAATTCCAAATCCCACATTGTTATTTGTCGCCGTTTCCACTAACGTGGCAATACCATTGGGAAGCTTCTTTTTATTAACATCCCAATCTCCCAATGCTGCATCGTCATTATTTCTTGGATAATCATTCCCAAACCACCCATCATCAAGTAAAAAAAGATCTACGCCAAGCCTCCTACTGTCAACAATCAAATCTTTAAGTTTTGCTTCATCAAAATCGAAATAAGTTGACTCCCAGTTATTTAAAAGTGTATAACGTGATCCTTCTCCGTCCAATATTTTATACTTTGTTGCCCAATTATGCAAATTTCTACTGGCAAAACCTTTTCCCTGAGACGATAAAGTGAACCAAAACTTTGGGGTTTTAAATATGACATTCTTTGCCAACCTATAATTGGATGCATCATTATTAATCCCTGAAATAATTCTTAAATTATTTAACGGATCTAATTCTAAATCAGTTCGAAAATTACCCGACCATTCTAAGCCAGCAAACAATACGAAACCTTCATTTTCGGTAGCAGGTGTCTCCAATGACACCATAAAAACAGGTGGCTGAAATAAATTAGCTCTGGTTCCTAATTTAGAATCAAGTACTTTAATCCCATGGGTCAATCTTGTTTCCTCTGACTGCATCTCTTGTGCCCAATCTCCATGATATTGGTTTAACCAATATTCTTTAGAACCTTTGAGATACAAGTTGGCTGAAGAAAATTTATTCAATATAACCTCACCTTTTTCCGAATGCTTAATTGTTGTCCATTGTTCTATGATGTCATTTTCAAAATAAGTGACATAAAATAAATGCACTTCGAAAGGATAAACCGGATCTCTTAATAAAATATCTGTCTGTGTGATCCCTTCACCAATCGAGGTTATAGTCTTGCTTACATAATGTAAATCTAATGAAGTATTCCCATCGGCATGTGTTACAGCAATTGCCGGCTCCAAAAGGTTTTTGGACCCAGAAGATGTATATGTGGCATTATAAACTCCAGAATAATCTGTTCCTTGGCTATATTCAGGCGGAATGAATCCATACTCATTATCATTATCTAGTGAAGCACCAAAATATATTGTACTTAACTCGTTGCTCGTATTTACTTGTAATGCCAAGGTAGTGTTCTTCGTTTTTATTAAAATAATTTCTTGGGCCATCATGGGTGTCAAATTAATTATGAGCGACAAGAAAATTACGAGAATATATGGTTTAAATTTTCCCATTATATTTGGTTTATTACATATTAATAATAGCATATCATATAGTATTTTAAGAGGCTGATATTAAGGATTATTTAAAACTGATAGAACCATAGATGTCATTTTCAGAAGGAATTTTTAAAAACAATACACGCAAAAATGCTTTTTATTAGTCTTTTTAATAGCCTTCATTTTGATCCCCATCATCAATATCTGGATTGATTAGGATTTCAGTTAAAGGAATTGGGTATCTATTGTGAAAATTCGCAATTGTACCGTTTTCGTTTGCCCATTTATTCCGAACCTTTACCAACTCCACTAATTTCCCGGTGCGTATAAGGTCCATCCTTCTCCAGCCTTCAAATGCCAGTTCGCGCATACGTTCATCCAATATATTCCTTCTGAAATCGGACTGCGATAAACCATTCCATGCCATGTCTCCGGGCATAGTGCCCCCAAAGGCCCTATTTCTAACCAGGTTGACATAAGTCTCTGCTTCATTAGTACTGCCTAATTCATTAAGGCATTCGGCATAACATAATAGTACATCTGAATATCTCAAATATGTTTTATTTTTCCCTGAATACCAAAATGATATTGAACCTTGAGTGCGTATGTCTTCATACTTTCTTATATGGGGATCAAGTTCATCTCCCCCAGCCCCTGCCGGTATTGGAGGAATTGAGCCTTTATAGGTAAAGTCATAACGAATACTGGCATTTTTACGTAAATCTCCTGGCTCCCATAGACCACCATCAACTACATCAGTATAGCAATATTTCGTTGGAAGAAGTAAATCATAGCCACCAAAATAAGCATATTGATCAACGTTAGCTACAGCTCTAGATCCTGTCTGCCATTGGAGTTGATTATTGTCTGGATAAGTATTATTAAATTGAAACTCATAAATCGATTCCTGAGAATTTGCATTATTAGGACTAAAAACACTGGAATAAGATGGTAAAAGACTGTAAGTTCCAGAATTTATAACTTTACCAAACCATTCTTTTGCTATATTATAGTCACGGAATTCAGAGGTCTCAGGTGCATACATATAAACTTTTCCGAGCATGGCCTGAGCAGCCCCTTTTGTGGGTAGTGATGGGTTTTCTTGGGTGACTGGAAGATTAGCCTCGGCTACAAGAAGGTCGTTTGTGATATAAGTATATACATCTTTTAGTGACTTTCGACCGGATCCGAGTTCTGCTACACGACCATAGTCCACGATTGGAATTTCACCCCAATAGATGGAAAGTTCAAACATTAAAGTTGCTCTAATAAAACTCGCCTCACCTAATAGGATTTTCCGACGGTTTTCATCTTCTTCATTATTGATTCCGAGAAAATAAATTGCTTGTGCCGCAGGACCAATAATTTGAAAACGAGAATTCCATTGTGCATTAATGACACTATTCTCTTTCGACAAGTATCCGTTATAGTAATCGAGGCCTGCTTGTTCGGGAACAGTAGTTACTTGATATGTGCCCTGTTGAGTTTCATCAGTACCTAACTGAGTGATTAGTCCCCCACGGTCCTTTTGAATATTTCTCCATGAGCTAAACGCACCTAATACAAGTGGTTCCATTTTTTCTAGGGAACCGAATATTTGTTCATCTGTTAATGCGGTCTCAGGGTTTAGATCCAAATAATCCGAACATGAGACTAACAAAACGATCAATGTTAATATGGCTAAAATTTTTGTTTTCATAATCTTTTCTTTTATCTCTTTATATTATTTACATGGAAATTTGAGCTCCCATTACAAACATTCTCGAAGTAGGATAGAAATCTCCACCTTCAGGATCGTAACCTTTATATTTTGTTATTGTAAACAAATTAGAGCCGGTGACATATAAGCGCAATTTTTTAAAATTCAAATTATTAGAAATCATACTTGGAATATCGAAGGATAACGTTAATGCATTTAATCTCAGAAAAGAGGCATCTTGTATAGCATTATCTGTTTCATACAATCCATACCTACTTCCGCCGTTAAAGGCTCTTGGTATGTCTGAGTTTGTATTTGATGGGGTCCAACGATCAAGCAAATCTATATGACCTGCACTCATACCATAAGAATTCATATAACTTTCATAAATCGGACTTATCTTTTTGCCTCCAATAGAATATGCAAACACTGCTGTGAGACCTATTCCTTTATAATTTAAGCTCGTATTAAAACCCCCATAAAAATCAGGATCAGTTTTTCCAACAACATACTTATCATCATTATCAATTTTACCGTTATTATCACGATCGACCGGTAAAATATCTCCTGGGCTTACGCTTCGTCCCCCAAAATCGATAGCATTGATGGCATCCGCATCAGAGGTTTGGGCTATTTTATCAAATTGATATACATAAATGGAGTTGATCGATTCACCCACAAACAAGTTACCCGTTCTTTGGACGTCCGTTCCGGTTGCTCCTCCATAATTATATATAGCTTCTAATCCATCGAAAAGCTTAGTAACTTTATTGACCGAAGATGAAATGTTAGCAGATATGTCCCATGTAAAATCCTCCCGGTTAACAATATTTGTATTGACCGCAATTTCAATACCTTTGTTAGTAGTTTCTCCAACATTATAAATGATCTTCTGAAACCCAAATCCAGCAATTGGAGAGAGTAGTTTTTCCATTAACAAGTCTGAATTTACTATATTAAAATAGTCCACCGTTAGACCTAAATTGTTTTTGAATAACGACATATCAATACCAACATTTAATTGTTTTTGCTTTTCCCAGCGCAGGTCAGGATTTGCAAAATATCCATAAGGTTGATAAGTAGAAGTCCCGTTAGAAACGGATGGACGATATAAAGATAGATTTCCATAACTTGGAATGTTCTGGTTTCCAACAATACCGTAACCAGCGCGTAGTTTAAGTTGATTGATATTAACAGCGTCTTCAAGAAACTCTTCTTTTGCCACATCCCAACTCGCAGATACCGATGGGAAAATGGCCCACTTATTCTTTGGCCCGAATTTAGAAGATCCGTCAAAACGGGTTGTGGCGGTGACTGAATACTTTCTATCGAAAGTATAAACAACCCTACCTATAAAAGACGCGAGAGTGTTTATATTAAAATCTGAACCAAGATATACGTTTTCTCTTTGCTCATTTCCCTGCAGATAGTGATAGGTTAAATCATCGGATTCAAATCCAACACCATACACATCCGTGTTATTATTTGTATTCCGAGATAATGAAAAACCAGTCAAAACGTTCAGGTCATGAATCCCATTTAAAGTCGTTCTAAAATTTATGGTATTATCCAATTGATAATTAAACTGAGCATAACGGTAATGATGTGCTTGACCATCCTTCGAATTTCTTAAAGATTGCCCAGTGGTGGATGGCATATATTCGAAATTCGCCTGATCTATGGCATCTATAGAAGCAGTTGTCCTTAAATCTAATCCGTCCATAAGTTTAATGTTTATAAAGTTACTACTGGTAATGTGGTTTTTAGTACTTCTGTTATCAATGGTCAAACTCAAAATCGGGTTGTAGCTGTTGGTATTAACTACGTCCGCATATTTCAGATATGGTGCAGTAGAGTCAATTTCCAAAAAAGGATTAGCATTAAGAGCATTCGTAAAGGCACTACCTTCAATATAAGTCGATTTGTTTCTCGAAAATGTTGTGTTAGTCCCAATCTGAAGCCAGGATTTTACATCTTGACTTAAATTTATCTTTGCATTATACCTTTTAAAAGATGAATTTTTGAGTAAACCGGTTTGGTCTGTATAATTGAAACTTAAATAATAAGTGCCTTTATCTCCACCGCCTGAAAAACTCAAGTTGTGATTGCTTTGAATTCCTTTACGAGTAACTTGATCCAACCAATTGTAGCTTTTCCCATTTCTGTGGGCGTCTAACTCATACTGAGCAAATACATTGGAACCTTCCGTGGTTATCTGGTTGACATAAGCATTACGATCGGCTCCTGGATTAGCATTCATATAGGCATTGGCAAAAGCATCGACCCTAAGATCAAAAAGCTGATTAGCATTCAGAAGAGGAAGCGTTTTACTGAATTCAGAAATACCAGTCCACGTATCAAATTCTATTGTCCCGGAAGTTCCTCTAAGTCCCTTTTTTGTAGTTATAACTATTACGCCATTAGAAGCTTTAGATCCATATATGGCGGTAGCAGATGCGTCCTTCAAGACATCGATACTCGCCACATCATTAGGATTTATTGCCTCCAAAGCATTATCCATAATTAAGCCATCCACTACAAAAATTGGATTATTGCCAAATTTAATCGAATTATTCCCGCGAACTTGAATAGAAGAACTTCCTCCAGGTGTCGGATTTTGCTGAATGTGAACTCCTGAAAGACGTCCCTGTAAAGATGTCAATACGTTGGACGACGGTGTTTCGCGAAGTTTTTCTCCTGAAACGTTTCCCACAGCTCCTGTTAGATCACTTCTTTTAACCACTGCACCCACTATCACGATTTCGTCTAACTCATTTAAATCTGGTTGTAAACTAATATCAATTTTGGTTTCTGAACCCACAATAATTGTTTGGGTAATAAATCCAATGTAGCTAAACTCAAGCACAGCGTTAGCTGAAACATTTTCTAAGGTGTAGGTGCCATTAAAATCAGCAACCGTACCTCTATTTGTGCCTTTAATTATTATACTAGAACCAGGTAGTGGTAAATTGTGGTCATCAGTAACCCTTCCAGAAATAGTTTGGGAATAAACATTTCCAAGACAAGTAATAGCAATTAACAAGCAAAAGTAGCTTATCCTTTTTTTCATAATTTTAGTTTTATGTTAATAGATATTAAAAAGTTGTATTTATCTTTATTTATCCTTGGCTATTACATATTAATAATTCCAGTGGTCATATTCTTTTATTTACAACTTCTAAACACCAATTTATTAGTTGCTACTATTACTCTATAATCCATAGATAAGGTTCTAAATTATCGCTATAGAAATAGTCAAACAAAACTATTTTACAACCTCTATACTTCATTAAATTGCTTTTCCTTAAGCATTTGCAAATGCAATGTTACCCCTAAGTGGCTTTTGTCTTTATCCATAACCTTTAAAAAAGCGGTTTCGGCTTCCGAATACCTGTTTAAACCCAAATAACCCAGGCCTTGCATATATAAACAGTGAATAGTATTACGCATGTCTAAATCATCTTCCCAAATCATTAAATCAGGAAGAGATACAGCAAAATAATCAATAGTAACATGATCATTCAAATGACGTTTCCCGTACTCAATCATTTTTTCAAAACGGCTATTTGCTTGTTTTAAATTTTGTAATTCCAATAAGGCTAGCCCTTGGTAAAAAATAGTATCCGGTTGTTGATCATTATAAAAAATCGCGGCGGCAGGTTCACTTAATCCCTCACTTGCTTTTGTAAAATAATTTTTTGATTTGGTCGTCAAACCTTTTTTTTCATAAGCCAATCCTAACCAATAATTAATATCATTTTCTTGCGCTCCATGTAGTTTTCCCTCACCAAAATTATCCGGAAATTTATCTGTTCGCATTAAGCATTCAATCGCCTGATCATATTTTTTCTGAGTTATAAAATCTTTTGCGAGGTTTATAAGACTTACAACATACTGTTGCGGAACTTTTCCTTCAGCACCCTCCCAAGGATGAAAATGTCGATCCATCAATAACATGTAGGCTTTTTCCGATTCACCCAATAAATTATATAGAGTGACACGTTCCAAATAAACATCATCGCGTTCAATAACCAAATCCAAATGATTTTCCAAAAACGAGAGTCTAAATTCTAAATCTTTATTCAAACGCTTATACAATTGATCCAGTTCCATAAGGATTCGGGAATCACTTGGATCTAAAGCAAAGGCTTTCTCCAAACACTCCAAAGCCTCTTGATTTTTTCTCAATTTATTATAATAACCAAGCGATAAATTACGATATACAGTTGGAAATGTTCCATCTAAATCAATAGATGCTTCCCAATGAAAGATAGCCACATCATATTGTTTAGCCGCATACCAAAAATTTCCTAAGTAGTAATGTGCTTTAGCATCTGATGGATTTAATTTTAAAGCTGCCTTCAATCCTGCCACGGCTTCTATTTGGTTCGGAAAACAATAATTAGAGCTGACACTACTTGCTGTTTTATAAGCCTCTAAAGCATTAGAAGTATTGTTCGTTTTTTCATAAAACCATCCCAAATAATACCAGGCCATGGGATAGTCATTTCTTTCCTCAATACCTAAAATGATTAGAGCAATTGCTTCGTCATAGAGACCAGCATTCGCATAATCTAAAGAATATTCTATATAATTATGAATATTACCTCTTAGCAGTAATTGCATAGCTTTTAAATCTTCTTGCTCCTTGCTAAGAAGGTATTTTTCGAACATCACACCGAAATTAAAATGGTCTTCATTAAGATATTCGCTATTAAGGTGTTGCGCGTTTTGATTTTCTTTAAGCAATCGCAGCAAAACCAATTTTAAGTGCAAAGCCTTGTGGTCTTGAGTGTTTTTTGCAATCGATTTATTAATATGCACCAACGCTTGATTATAATCCCCTTTTTTAGCATCCAATTGTGCCAAATAAAAGTAGGCCTGATTTTGCCATGCGGCGTTCCACGTTGACTTATAAAAAGCGTCATAAGCCTCTTCATTGTTTTCTTGATATTTAAGACTTAAACCCAAATTAAAATATGGTTCCCCGTCATAAGGATTAGGATTTCTTCTGGTTAAGGTGCTAATTGCTTTTCTAAAGTAATTTTCAGCTTCAGCAAATTTTGCTCTACGCATTAACCATAAGCCTAATGCATTATTGCAACGGACATCACTTGGATCTCTCCTTAATGCTTCCTCATAATATGGAATGGGATTATAAGTAGCATGTCGATATTGCTCTAAATGTTGTCCGGTAAGAAACAACTGCTCGTTATACTGTATATCCTTGGGTTCAATAGCAGCCTGCGCTGAGTTGGGAATGTCGCTTTCATTATCTCCTTCATACTTCCAGTCAACTAATAAGTTATTATAACCATCCTTTACAGAAATAGAAACATTTTCCAAGGTCTGTTCAGTGAAATTAATTTTATTTTCATAAGAACTCTCTGGTGAAGCATTTACCCTATCCTCAAGCAAAGTAACATTCTCTTTTTTTACGACAATTACCATATTTGGATATATTCCTGTAGTATAAACCTTAACCACTAAATCATCTCCTAATCTCTCTAAATTAACCATAGCTTTATGGGTCGCGTTCTTGACTAGGCCAACGTCTCTATAGGGCATGAAATACTGTACGAAATCTTTTTGTTCGCCAGGCATTAACCAAGTAAAATCCGGTTGATTGTCTGTATAGACGCCACACATTAACTCAATATATGGTCCATCCTCATCTGTTAAATTACGATCCCATGCCCGACCAAAATCTCCATTACCCCAAGTCCATTGTTTTTTTCCAGGAGAAATATGATGATTGGCAACATGTAATAAACCAGCTTTAGAATCATTCTCATACCCCCCAACAAAATTATACTTAGAATTTATAGCCATATATGATGTAGGTACTGGGATATTCTTATAATTGGAAATATCAGTGCCGGGTGAATAATCAACTTTATAGTAAGTGCCTTTCGCGATTGGAAAAGAAGACACATCACGCTTTCCATGATCAAATACCGCATTGACATCGGGTGGAAATACAGACTGATAATCGTCATTAACTTTTACCGCAGGATTAGCCCACCACAAAAACGTTTGAGGAAAAGAAGTCCTGTTATATATTTTAACTTTTATTTCTAAATATGCCTTTTCCGGATGTAAAGTAAATCCTGCCATCCCTTTAGTGCGGAACATTCGCTCCAACTCACTACACCAAACTGTGGCACTTCCGTTGGAATGTTCCTCAATGGTAAAATCAACAGCATCAAAGGTAGTGGGACGATGATGTTGGGGCCAGTTAAATTCAATGCCGCCTGAAATCCATGGACCTGTAAGGCCAACCAAAGCCGGTTTAATGACATGGTTATAATACACAAAATGACGCTCCTTTGTTTTATCATAGGCCATTTGGACCCTACCTCCTAATTCCGGCAAAATCATAATTTTTAAAAAATCGTTTTCAAGATAAACAGCTAAATATTCTTTATCCACCTTTTCATCCGCGATTTTTTCAATTACAGGATAAGGATAAACAGAACCAGTGCTCCCTTGGTAAACTCTTTTTTCAATAAATACCGGGTTCTTCTCTGGCTTTCCAGCTTCATAGGTAGGCAATATTATTGTTTCTTGCCAAACTTTTACTTTTCGCATATCAGTTTAAGTATTAATTATAATTTCACTTACTTAGAAATTGTTGTTCTATATCTTCAAGACTTTTGTTTTTTGTTTCGGGAAGAAATTTAAATATGAAAATAAAACCTAACGCACAGATACTTCCATATAACCAAAAAATTCCTGATGTTCCAAAATAGTCATTGAGCAAAGGAAAGGTTTGGACCAATAATGCCGACGCCATCCACAATGCAAAAGTAGATATGGACATTGCAACCCCCCGAATCCGATTTGGGAAAATTTCAGATAGAATCACCCAGGTAATAGGAGCCATCGTCATTGCATATACAGCTATGGCTATCATTACCAAGAGTAATAATGGAAAGCCACTGATATTAGTATAGTAAAAATAACCTACCAATGCATAAATCATGGTTAATGATCCGTAACCTATCAGCATAAGCTTCTTTCTTCCAAGTTTATCGACAGTACTCATAGCCACTATAGTGAATACTAGGTTAATGGATCCTGTAATTACGATATTCATGAATAAATCATTAATACCATAACCAGCCGATACAAATATTTCTTGGGCATAATTAAAAATAATATTTATTCCGCACCATTGTTGTAAAATTGCAAGTACGACACCTATAGCAATAATATGCATCCCTTTTTTATTGAAAAGAAGATTTATTTTGGTTTTTGAAGAATCATCACTAAAAGATTCTTTGATCCTTTGAACGGCGACTTTGGCGTAATGAACACCTCCTATTTTCATAAGTATTTTTTCAACAGAACCATATTTATTCTGTTTAGCAAGATATCTTGGGCTCTCTGGTATAAAAAATACAAGACCAAAAAACAAAATCGCAGGAATCAATTCTGCCCAAAACATGTACCTCCAACCAACTTGTCCATTCCATGAATTTAATATTTCAACAGAAGAATAACTCTCTGGAATTTCGTGTGATATTAACATATTTGCAATCTGAGCTGCCAAAATGCCAATAACAACTGTCAATTGATTTATAGATACAAAAAAGCCACGAGTTTTTTGAGGTGCAATTTCAGCAATATATAAAGGTGAAATCGTTGAAGCCACGCCAATACCGACCCCTCCGACAATTCGCCACAATATAAACACAGAGAACGATTCAGAAAACCCCGTACCAATAGCTGAAAGATTAAACAGTATGGCGGCGACAATTAGAAGTAGGCGTCTTCCGTATAGGTCTGATAATTTTCCAGAAAACATAGCCCCCGCCACACAGCCTACTAGTGCGCTGCTCATTGCCCAACCTTGAAAGGACGGGGAATCAGCTATACCAAAGTAAAGCTCATAAAAAGGCTTTGCACCTCCAATAACTACCCAATCATAGCCGAAGAGTAAACCTCCAAGTGCGGCGACAAGAGTAATATACATTAAGAAGGTGTAATTGAAGTTTTTCATTAAAATGCGTTATATAGTTGTAAACTTAACACATTATTAACGTATGGATATGGATATTTTTTTTGTATTTATGGATTATAATGCGATATTATAATATTATTCTTTTGCAGAATATAACAGTTATTGCCCATATTTTTTTCGATATTTCAGAGGAGAAAGACTCATTATTTTTTTGAACAACCGAGAAAAATATAAAGGATCATTAAACCCTAAACTATAACTTATTTCTTTAATGCTCTTAGTAGTAAAACTCAAGTATTGACACGCCTTTTGAATCTTTAAATAGTTGAAATAATGAATGGGCGAATATCCAGTCCGCTTCTTGAACAATATAAAAAAATGGGATGAAGAATAGTTAAAGATGGCAGCAATATCATTTACTTTTAATGAAAGATTTATATTGTCTTTCATATAAGTAATAGCCGATTCTACTGTATTATTCTCTGAATATTTTTTTCGATCTTCTGCATATAAATGTTTGTACAAAAATGTATTTAATAAATGCCATAAGGATAAATTGACATATTCTAAATTGATAGTACTAAAACCGTTCTCCATGACATCAATTAAGTTCTCAAAACTGTTTATCCTGCGCTCTTTTAAACCTAACTGAGCAGGACTATCAAAGTATTCAGAAATAAATTTTGCATAGAAATGTACAGCCATGTCGCCAGTAAAATGTATCCAATAGATACTCCATGGATTATTTTCTATAGCATAATACTCGTGGGAAGTATTTGGGGGTAAAATATAAAAAGAATTTGATTTAACTACTTTACTTTGATTTGCGATTTTTATAACACCTTCCCCTGTACAGCAATATATTAAAATGAATTCCCTACTGCCTTTCGCTCTAACAACTGAATGATGACTAGCTCGTGGAAAAAATCCAATGTCCGTAAAATAAAGTGTATTAATGAGCGGATTTCTCCGGATTACAGAAATAATTTTCCTGGGCAATACTACCATCCGTTGTCCTAAAAATCCTTCCTCGACCAATGTTTTTTCCTGCTTCATGAATTTTGTAAAGAGATAATAAAATTTATAATATATCTCCCAATATAAGAGTTAAATCCATGTTTATAAAAAAATAATCCATTTAATTATGATAAAATGCAACTAAATTTGATTAATCGTTATGCCTTTTTACAATTTCATCAAAGGTCATATTTTAACTTTAAAGATAAAATAATTATTAAATCATAATTTTATAGCAAAGAACATCAGGTGTTTGACAGAATTGAAACAAGCATTTTCGGAAAAAAAGATAATCGTAAAATTTACGAATTTAAACTTACTAACGTTCATGATAACTATATTCAACTCACGAATTATGGTGCCACATTAAAATCCATAGTAATACCAGATAAATTCGGGATTAAAGAAAATATCATATTAGGATACCCAACGTTTGAGGGATATGAGCATGATACTTGCTACATCGGAAGTTCGATAGGACCATTCTCAAATAGAATTGCAAATGCGCAATTTAAAATTGGAAATAAAAATTATAAGTTGGAAACAAATGATGGTTTGAATAATAACCATAGCGGAAGTGCGGGGTTTAATTCAAAAATTTTTGATTTCACTATTGTTGATGACACCTTAATCTTCACCCTAACTTGTCCCGATGGTCTCGGAGGTTTTCCCGGGAATGTCAAAGTTAAAATAACCTACGAATGGACCGATAGAAACGAATTGAGAATCGAGTATTTTGCAACAACTGATATGCCAACACACCTAAATTTTACTAATCATGCATATTTTAATCTTACGGGCGGGAAAGAGACTGTACATAACCACATCCTTAGTATTGCAGCAGATCAAACATTAGAATGTGACAATTATCATATTCCGAATGGAAATATTATTACGACTGGCAAACGAAGTATCACAAACATGACAATAGCAAAAATGATAATGGGAGGTGAGCACAATAAATACTACATTTTGAATAAAAGTGTAAAGAAAGAATCACCAGCATGTATTTTGTTTGATAGCGTATCGGGTAGAACTTTGAAGATCCATACGACATACCCAGGAATTCAGGTTTATACCGGACAACAATTAAAAAGCAAATATTCGGGAAACAACAACCGATCGCACCAACCTTTTGATGGACTCTGTTTAGAGTGTCAATATTATCCTGACAGCCCTAATCATGCTCATTTTCCTAATACAGTATTAAAGCCGGAAAATATTTATCACGAAACTATAACTTACTCATTTGGAATCGAATAATTAAATCTATCATATATGAACTAAATGCGAAACATAGTATTTGTTGTAATTATAAAAAATTAATAACATGTGTCGTAATATATGTTATAAAATAAATTAACACTAAAATTATATTATTATGAAAACAAATTTACAAAATTTAGCATTTTTAACCATCATGATGGGTATCACGACTCTAACTTACGGACAGACAATAATGTTTAGCGATTTTGAACCTCCCGCCGCAACTATCCAGTATCGATATGGAACGACGTATCAGAATGTTCCTAATCCATTGAAAGTTGGTAACACTTCTGACAATTGTGGCAAGATTGGGAGTACTACAGGAAATTGGTATGAGCTTATAGAATTTCCCAAACCTTTTAGTATTCCTGCCAATACAACCAAATATGCCCACATTAAAGTTTTAAGTAATGTAATTCCTGATATTCGTGCCAATGTGGATGCTACTGAAACTGGTGACGGAAGTACATTTCTAGATCCAATAACTAAGTATTCAGGTTCGGGATTATGGGAGGATTTAGTATTTAAAATAGAGGTTGGAGAGAGTGGGATATCTCCTTTTAAACTACTGTTTTTGACGGATGTAGGAAATCAATTAGGATCAATGGATGATACATTCATATATATTGATGATGTTCTTTTGAATGATAGTGAGACACCTATACTCGGATTAAACGAAGCGAGAAATAACGTATTTGCTAAAGTATATCCCAATCCAACTAACAGTTCTTGGAACTTTGTTTCAAATGAAAGTAACAAAATTTCCTCAGTCCAAATTATTGACATATTAGGTAAAATTGTAATAACAGAAAATTTATTCACTAATAAGGCAGTTGTTGAATCACATTCTCTATCAAAAGGAATATATTTTGCAAAATTGAAGTCAGGTGATTCAGTTCAAACTTTCAAAATTATCAAGGATTAATAGCATTTTTTCTTTTCGGGCTTAATAGCATTTTATTACCACTTTTTATCAATTGTAATTATAAGATGTTTTAAGGAAAGAAAAAAATCCTTTTATTTGTAAAAAGAACATGATTTCATGTCCCTTTTTGCATTCATAACTACATCCCATACTTTTTAGTACATGACAAAAAATAAATAAATTACTAAAAAATCAATAAAATAAGCAAGTAAAAATTATAATAAAAGACTGATATTCAGTATATTAAAGGTAAAACTACTACGTGATACCCTTAAAAAAGAACACCAGTCTCAGTAACGAAGATACGCAATTATTAACACTGTTTAAAGCTCATTTCGGGGACTTTCTGAACCTGGCCAGGATCCGACTGGTTTGTCATTTCATAACGATCCTGTGCAAGATAAAGTCTGTTAATTATTCCAAGTTATCTGCTGGTTTCGACACGAATGTCAAAGCCGCAAGTAATTACAGACGGATCCAGCGCTTTATGCCCGGTGCAAGATTGCCCATGGAGTTGGTGGCCAAATTGATTGTTGCCCTGTTACCCGAGAAAGGACCTCTTATCTTGGTGATGGACCGCACTAACTGGAAACTTGGAGAGAGCAACATCAATATATTAATGCTGGGTGTCTGTTACAAGAATGTAGCCTTCCCGTTGATGTTCCGTATGCTGGATAAGCGAGGGAACTCCAATACGGGCGAGCGCATTGCACTGGTGAAGGATTTTATAGCGTGGTTTGGCCGGGAACGTATCGACTGTCTGTTAGCCGACCGGGAGTTTGTAGGAGAGGATTGGTTGGGTTTTTTAAATCAGGAAAATATCAGGTATCATATCAGGATCCGTAACAATTTTAAGGTCTTCTCCCTTAGACAGCAAACGCAAGTCAAGGCCTGGCACCTGTTTAATAACCTGAAAGTTGGTGAGCTGAGACATTATCAGCGGATTGTCAAGATGCACGGGCAGTTGTGTTATCTCTCGGGTACCAAAACAATAAAGGATGGTAGAATAGAGTACCTCATCTTGGTCTCCTTTAACCGACCCGACCAAGCTTTGGAATACTATGGGAAGCGCTGGCAAGTTGAAACGCTCTTTCGAGGATTGAAATCCAGTGGGTTCAACATCGAGGACACCCATGTGATCGCTTTGGAGCGACTGGAAAAATTGATGTTGTTGGTTATGATCGCCTTTGTCTGGTGCTACAAGATAGGGGATTTTATCGATACCCAGATCAGACCCATTAAGATCAAAAAACACGGAAGGAGGGCCGTGAGTGTTTGTAAATATGGACTTGATTACCTCTCGAGAGTATTGTTGACAGGGTATAATGAACTAAATATTAACTTATTGCAATTTTTGTCATGTACTTAGTAATTTGATTCTTAATATTCATATTTCCTTTATTTACTTTGGCTCTAGTTTAATTCAGCTATTATTTGTATATTTAGTTTATGGAAATAGAAAAGCTTAAAGAAAAACTACTCTCCCTGCCGGTTGCGGAACGCGAGCGCTTATTGAAGGAAATCGAAGATTCCACCAAGAACATCGACCTGTCCTCCATTGCATCGCGTCGGCACGAGTTCAACAACAAGTTGGGTGTATGCCCGCACTGCTCCCACGCCAAATATGTCCGCTTTGGCAAGGATAAAGGCGCACAGCGCTACAAGTGCAAGTCCTGCCAAAGGAGCTTTACCGAATACACGGGCACTTGGATGGCCGGCCTGCAAAGGAAGGACAAGATTTCCGATTACCTGAGACTAATGGTCCAGGAAAAGAGCCTCGACAAAATAGTCTTGGCCTTGGGCATCAACAAGAAGACCGCCTTTGACTGGCGCCACAAGATATTGGCTTCACTGGGCGGTGACGATGGGGATAATTTCACGGGCACTACCGAAAGCGACGAAGCTTTCTTCCTTAGGTCTGAAAAGGGCATGGAGGTCAAAGACAGAAAACCAAGAAAAAGGGGCGGAAAGTCGACCAGGAGGGGCATAAGCAATGATCAAGTCGCGGTCATCGTGACCCAGGACAGGAAGTCCGGGCTGGACCTGAGCGTGGCCACGCTCGGACGGATCGGGAAGGCGGATATTGCAAATGCCATTGGCAAACGTATAAAAAAGGGGGCCACGATCCTGTGCAGCGATTCCCACCACAGCTACAAAGGCTTTGCCAAGGACGTCCAGGTGGAGTTCCACCCCATTAATGTTTCCAAGGGCCAAAGGGTAAAGGGCGCATTCCACGTGCAGCATGTGAACTCGACGCACAACAGGATAAAAAAGTGGATCGGCAGTACGTTCTGGGGCGTATCCACTAAATACCTGCAACAGTACCTAAATTGGCATGCGCTAAAAGAAAAGATAAAATCGGACAAGGACACCCTTGCCGCCTTTGCACAACAGACACTGGGCGTGGGGGCATTAAAACGCTTCGCTGAAATCCAGCCCAATTATGAAAAATTAATAGCAACGCAGTGCTAAACTAGAGCCTTTACTTTCAAAATGTATAATTAAATGTAAATCCTTTTTTGATTTTCTATCATCAGTTTTGCCATCAATTTGTAGGCTTGTAAACACTCGTTTTCTGATGGTATCAAACCTGCAAACGTTCCGCAAAAGATGCTATCGTACAGGATTTTAGCTTGTCTCATTTTCTTCTATATCTTTAAAGCTAACGGGCACAATTTATGCCCAAACATTTTTAAAACTTGATTCACTTTGTCAAGATTCAAATTTGTTTTGTTCTGTTCTATTTTTCGGATGACTGTGAGCGCCACTCCTGCCCTATCAGCAAACTCTTCTTGAGTTAAATCAACGGCTTTCCTGCGCATTTTCACAAATTCTGACAACTCTTTCATTATATGCAATTAAATATAATTAATACCAATTATAATGAATTATATGTATAAACATATAACCTGAATTATTCACAAAAAATAAAAATGCAAGGCAAACACGCTTCTATCCGTTTGAATATCAGTATATTTATGGTCACGAACCCCTTGCATTATGACCAAAGTTAAAACAAAAACCGCAAAGCACCAAAAAGTGCATCAGACTTCTCTTTTTGACCTTTCCAATTTTGGCAATAAGAGAGTCGAAGTCCAGTTCACCACCGAGCAGATCTCCACCGATGGCGGGCTTCTTTTCCTCAAGGAAGTGGATAAAAACATAGGATTGATGGATAGGATTGTCTCCTGTTTGGAAGACGGCCGCCATCAGAGCTATGTGAAGCACGACCTAAAAAGCCTCATCAATCAACGTGTCATGCAGATTGCGGCAGGCTACGAGGATGCCAATGACTGCAACGATCTGCGTGGTGACGGAGTTCTGAAAGTCTGCTGTGATAAAGAAGACAGCCTTTCTGCCCAACCCACGATGAGCTGGTTTGAGAACAGTATTTCCAATAAAGAACTGTATAGAATTTCCCGGGCCTTTGTCGATCAGTTCGTTTCAAGTTACCAAAAGCCGCCCAAGGCGATTGTTCTGGATTGCGACGACACCAACGCCCAAACTTATGGGGACCAACAACTGAGCTTGTTCAACACGTATTATGGAGGCTATTGTTTTATGCCATTGCATATTTACGAGGGTTTTTCAGGAAGACTGATCACCTCTATCCTGAAGCCCGGCAGAAGGAGCAAGAGCCTTGATGTGTCCAATGTTTTAAAGCGGCTGATCGATCACCTGCGCAAACGCTGGCCCGATACGCTTATCATCCTCAGGGGGGACGGGCACTTCTGTTCCAAAGAATTCATGGACTGGGCAGAAAATGAAGAGAAAATAGGTTTTGTGACCGGGCTTGCCGGCAACCAGCTTCTCCATAAAAAGGCCTGCACCACCATAGAAAGTGCAAAACGGGAGTTCAAAACCTATGGAAAACCGGTAAAACGCTACCATTCCTTTTCCTATAGGGCCGGTAGCTGGGAATACCACCAACGCGTGGTGGCAAAAGTCGAGGTCAGCGAAAAGGGAACCAATGTCCGCTATGTGGTAACCAACATGAGGTGCATAAGAACCAAATCCTTATATGAAAATGCCTATTGCGCCAGGGGTGCCGCTGAATTGCGCATCAAGGACCATAAGACGTATTTAAAGTCAGACAGAATGTCGTGCAATAGCTTCAAGGCCAATCAATTCCGGTTGTTCCTGCATTCGGCGGCCTATGTGCTGATTCATTCCCTACAAAAGGAAGCCCTTGCCGCTACGGATTTTTGCAGGTCTACCATGAAAACCATTCAATTGAAGATCATCAAGATCGCCACAAGGGTAAAAATACTCAAGACCAAGGTCAAAATTGAATTTCCCAAGCAATTCCCTGAAAAGCAACTCTTCCAAAACCTGTTATTGATGTTCGGCATTCTCAGGATATAGCTATTTAACAATCAACATTGTACGCTCATCCACATACTGAAAACCATTAAAAAACAGCTTTTAATCAAAAGCTGGGCAGGAAACCTATGCCCAAAAACAACTGTTTCTGATAAATTATTGACATTTCGATTGAGTGTAATGCTCCAAACCAAAAACAGAACCCTTTCAACGAAATATTCGTGTTCTTTTTGTCCTATATTTATGGTTTATGAATTAAGCAGGTTAGACTTGAAGTCTTCAACTTCACTTTTAAAATCTTCCCATTTTACTTTTAGAACCATACACAATATTTTAGTCAGTAAAGGTAGTGGAATCAAAATGTAAATTGTTAAATTCCCAATTGAAGATTTCAACAGTTTACAAATGCTTTTAAATTTCATTAGCCAATCTTTGATTTGAGAAGCGTCATATCATCACTAACTTTTCTCTCGACAACCCTCGCATAGATTTGAGTTGTTGACAATTTCGTGTGACCCAATAATTTAGAAACTGTCTCAATTGGAACTCCATTACTTAAGGTAACCGTCGTTGCAAAAGTGTGACGTGCCATATGGAAGGTAAGATTTTTTTTGATACCACAGAGATCTGCTATTTCCTTCAGATAGCTGTTTAATTTCTGATTTGAAAGTTTGGGTAAAAGGTGATCAGTGTCACAAGTCCTTACGTGCTCACTGTATTTGCCAATCAAATGTCCAGCCTTTGGCAGTAAGGGAATTTTAAACGGAGTGCCCGTCTTTGTTCTCGTTGCCATTATCCAAGGATTGCCATCTATACCGCTTACGATATTTTTGCTTGTCAATTCTATGATATCGCTATAGGATATACCCGTGTAGCAACTGAAAACAAATAAATCTCGAACAACGACCAGTCGTTCAATTGCAGAAGTTAAATCCTCAACAGCTTGTAATTCTGTCATTGTAAGGAAACCTCGTTCCTTCTTCTCGATCTTCATTTTAAAATTGACAAATGGATCTCTGTCGATCCATTCCATTCGGTAAGCAAGTGTGACCATCCTCCGTAAACGTTTTATATGTTTCATCGCGGTATTATTTCCCATTTTAGCCTGCCCACTTCTAGGAATATAAGAACGGAGAAAACTTTCAAAACCAACAATGAAACTATATTTGAGTTTTGCCAAAGGGATATCATTCATATTGAATTCCATAGAAATGAATTCTGACATATAACGTTGACTGGTCTTATACTGGGCCATCGTATTTCTATGCAACTTGTGCTGCATTTTTTCGTTATAATAAATAATTAGGCCCTGAAAGGAGAGATTGTTTTTATCTTCACCTAAAAAGCGTGCTTTAATCATCTGGGGGTTAAGACCTCTGTCTTCCGATTTAAATTGCTCATATATTCTTTGAATTTTAGTCTGCACCTCATTTAGATACTGATTTAGAATTCGGGCATCTTTACCCCTTCCGGTAGCTCGTTGAAGCTTTTCATCCCAAGAAGTGATATCAACTTTTCGTTTTAAACTGATGTTCACTCGTTGACCATCAAGAGTAATTCGGACGTAGATATTTGCTTTATTATTAATTGCACGTTTGGCGTACACCCAAAACAAGATGGAAAATGTTGAAGAAGCTCTCATAGTTGTCGTCTTTAATGATTAAACATTATTTAGACGAAAGTCAAATCAACTAGACTTCGGAAATCAATATACAGCTTTTTAACCACAATGTTGACGATTAAAAAATATGTTGACGATTTGTGACCTTTCAGAATCAAATAGAACCAAATCCTATGATTGTCTCAAAAACATAAAACCCTGTAAATCATAAGATTTACAGGGTTTTGAAGGTTTTTGATTTCCTCTTCTGCGGTCTGGACGGGACTCGAACCCGCGACCTCCGCCGTGACAGGGCGGCATTCTAACCAGCTGAACTACCAGACCGTTGCGCTAATGCGAGCCTGCCCGATTAAACTTATCGTTTTCATCGCTCAGGCGGGTGCAAATATACACTGCATTTTCAATATCGCAAACATTTTGGATCATTTTTTGCAAAATTATTACTTACTTAAATTTTCCGCGCTCTACCATATAGGTTGTCAGGATTTTATCGAAATCTTTTGTAATGTCCGCCTCTACATATTTTATTTGATATTGGCCGCATTTAAGCCTAAGTTCATCAAAATAGGAGCCTACTGCATCTTCGTAGGCCTCTTTTATGGTTTCAGGATAAAGATTGATGTACTCTCCCGTCTCTACATCAATAAAGCGTTTTGGGGTATTTTCAAAGTCAAAAGTCAATTCCTTATCCTTATCAAAGACATGAAATAAGACCACTTCGTGCTTTTTATGTTTTAAATGCCGTAAGGCCTCGAATAATTTCTCTTGATCCGTGCTGGTCTGGAACATATCGGTAAAAAAGAAAATCAACGATCTCCTATGAATCTTCTCTGCAATTTGATGAAGATAGGTATAGGTTTCCGTCTGTTTGTTAATTGGCTTTGACACTACCGTCTTATTCAACTCACCCAACAACATTTGATGGTGTCGTTCACTGCCTTTTTCTGGCGCGTAATAGTCGTAGGCATCACTGTAAATACTCATCCCCACAGCATCTCGCTGTTTTTTGAGAATATGCATTAAACTGGCTGAAGCCAATGCTGAAAAGGCTATCTTATTCAGATTGCTGATTGAGAACTCGGTCATTTCCGGATAATGCATGGAGCTACTGTTGTCAATAATCAAATGACAGCGCAAATTGGTTTCCTCATCATAGCGCTTGGTGAACAACTTATCGGTTTTGGCGTATAATTTCCAATCAATATGTTTTGTGCTCTCGCCTTGATTGTAAATCTTATGTTCGGCAAATTCAGCCGAAAACCCGTGAAACGGACTCTTGTGCATCCCAGCAATAAATCCCTCAACCACTTGTTTGGCGAGGAGTTCGAGGTTTTTAAATCCCCCAGTTTTATTGAGTTCTGTTTGTAAGTTCATCAATTTGGGTTTTAGACCGCTTCGCTTTTAAAATCAAGAATCAAGATTGTTATTATTTATAATTAAAACCCATTTATTTAAAGAGCCATCAATCTTGATTCTTAATTCTTTATTCTTTATTCTTAATAATTAATAATTAATACTTAATACTTTGTACTTAATACTTTGTACTTAATTCTTTGTACTTAATACTTTGTACTTATTCTACAATTTTATCCACAATCCCATAAGCCACAGATTCCTCTGCACCCATCCAATGGTCGCGGTTGAAGTCCTTCATCACTTTTTCAAGAGTCTGTCCACAATTTTCGGCCAGCAACCTTGCGCTCAACTCTTTGGTCTTCAATATTTCCTGAGCTGTAATTTCAATGTCACTCGCCGGTCCACGAGCTCCACCGCTTGGTTGGTGAATCATGACTCGGGCGTGTGGCTGAATAAAACGCTTTCCTTTTGCTCCTGCCGACAATAGAATAGAACCCATAGATGCTGCAAATCCTGTACAGATGGTTGACACCTCACTTTTTAATGATTTCATGCAATCATAAATTGCAAACCCAGAAGTGACATAGCCTCCAGGACTATTGATGTAAAAATGTATGTCTTTGGTCTCCAAAGCGTCCAAATACATCAAACGTTCAACCACGTGTTTTGCAGATTTATCATCTACCTGCCCCCAAAGGAACACTTTACGTTCTTCTATCAATTTACTATCGATAAGATCTTGTATTTTTAATTTATTGCTCATTTTATATTTTTAAATTTTTATCTAAAATAAAAAAAGGTTTACCATTACAGCAAACCTTTTATCATATTATCCTAATATTATGCTTTTTTGATGACAGATAGCACATCACATCATAATTATTTTACTTTGAATCGATTATGACGGCAGTTGCTTTTCTGTGTTTAACGACTATAGAAGCGCATCAATAGCATCGGTATAGGCGTTTTTAGGAGCCACACCAACCTGTCTTCCAACGACTTCTCCGTTTTGGAATACTAATACCGTCGGAATGTTGCGCACACCATATTTGGCAGCAAACTCTTGATTTGCATCAACATCCACTTTACCAACTACAGCCTTACCTTCGTACTCTTCGCTAATTTGATCAATGATTGGTCCAACCATTCTACAAGGTCCACACCAAGCGGCCCAAAAATCTACGACTACCGGCTTATCACTTTTCAAAACCGTTTCTTCAAAGTTTGCATCTGTTATTTCTAATGCCATATTTTCTATGCTTTAATTGTTTTATTTATTTTAAAGGAACAAAATTAATCAAAATATTTGCCAATCCTTATACGCTTAACATTTGTTTTGCTTATAACTGGATTTGCGATGGTTATCACAACTCCTTCGGCGCATGAATCAAGCCTTTCAGTTAAACCTGCCCGACGTCAGGAGGGCCTTTTATGTGGCGACCTCGTGGAACTCACTAACCATATAAACAGCATGCCGTTACATTCTGATGCATAAATTTGTACAATTATGACCAACCTATCCTCTTCATCCAATAACCCTTGAACTTAATCATTATGATGACATCAATGTTGATTTATATCAAGACGCATCTTCATATTATGAGATGCCTGCCTTCGCAGGCATTGCTTAGTTCAACTTAAAAAAAACATCCTGACCGCTCAATTCATCAAGTAGCTCTTGAGAGATTTTTACTTTCTGTTTCCTACTTGGCATGTGCAATTTCATCTTCTCTTCGGTATCATAAACCAAGAAATTCAGGGCTTGGTTACCTTCATGCATTCTCAAAATATCTTCGAGCGCCCTAATTTTACTTTCTTTCAAATCTCTTATCTCAAGTTGAATGGATAGTTTTTTTGCGTAAGTGTCCATCACATCGTGCAATAATTGAAAATTACTAAACTGCAACCTTGGTTCACTTTTTTTGCCAGTCTCTTTATTGATCCAGCCCTCTTTGACATAGACCCTGACATAGACGAATGAGCTTCTCACTAAAAAGTGTCTAAATCTGAGATACTCTTCTCCAAAAATTCGAAATTCAAAACTATCGGTATAATCCTCCATGGTAAACATCGCCCACCCTTTACCTTGTTTGCTTACACGATGTTCCACATTGGTCACGACGCCACCAAAGGTCATTTCTCTATTTACAAAAGGTTCCAAATTTGCAAAATGCGCCAAGGTGGCATTACAAAAGGTTTTCATTTCTATCTTAAAATCGTCAAGCGGATGTCCTGAAATATAAATCCCAACAACTTCCCGCTCCTGGGCCAATTTTTCCATAGTCCCCCATTCTTCACATGGAGGCACTAAAGGCTCTGCGATTTGCACATCACTCGCATCACCAAACAGACTCACTTGGGCCGAATTTTCATTTTCCTGGTGCTTACTGCCATACCGGATTGCTTTTTCCAAAAAGGTAATGCCATCACCCTCATCCTGAAAATATTGTGCCCTATGTGTATCTGTAAAGCAATCAAATCCACCTGCCAAGGCCAGATTCTCAAATGCTTTTTTATTGGTTGCCCTTAAATCCACACGTTTTGCAAAGTCAAAAATAGATTTATATTGCCCATCCTTTTTACGATTTTCCACAATGGTCATCACCGCACCTCGCCCGACGCCCTTAATGGCACCCATTCCAAATCGAACTGCATAGTCTTTGTTTACAGAAAACTTATAGAAAGATTCATTGACATCAGGCCCAAGCACTTTCAATTTCATGCGCTTGCATTCTTCCATAAAGAACGTCACCTGCTTGATGTCGTTCATATTGTTACTCAACACTGCGGCCATATATTCTGCCGGATAATGCGCTTTTAAATAGGCGGTTTGATAGGCTATCCACGCATAACAGGTTGAATGCGACTTATTAAACGCATAACTCGCAAAGGCTTCCCAGTCCTTCCAGATTTTCTCCAACTTTTTGGCATCGTGGCCATTTGCTTCCGCTTGGGAAATGAATTTTGGTTTCATTTTATCCAAAACCGCAATCTGCTTTTTACCCATGGCCTTTCGCAGAACATCGGCTTCACCCTTCGTAAAATCGGCTAGTTTTTGGGATAGCAACATCACCTGCTCCTGGTAAACGGTAATGCCGTAGGTTTCCTTTAGATACTCTTCCATCGCAGGAAGGTCGTAGTCTATTTCCTCTTCGCCATGCTTACGTCTGGTAAAACTCGGGATGTACTCCATTGGCCCCGGTCTGTAAAGGGCATTCATGGCAATCAAATCTTCAAAAACAGTTGGCTTTAATTCCTTCAGGTGTTTTTGCATTCCTGGCGACTCATACTGAAACACCCCAACGGTTTCACCTTTTTGGAACAACTCATAAGTGAGTTCATCATCTAAAGGAAAACTATCGGGATCAAGTAATATATCGTGTTTTGCTTTCACGATTTTCACCGTATCCTTGATTAAAGTCAAGGTTTTTAATCCCAAGAAATCCATTTTCAGCAATCCCGCATCTTCTACAACAGAGTTATCAAACTGGGTCACATACAAATCAGAATCCTTTGCCGTAGCCACCGGAACAAATTTGGTAATATCATCAGGGGTAATAATCACCCCACAAGCGTGAATTCCAGTGTTTCTGACGGAGCCTTCAAGAATTCGTGCCAAATTAACGGTTTCTGATTCCAAGCCCCCACCTTCGGCAATGTTGAGAAGTTCGTTTACTTTTTCCAAGTCTTCAGATCTGAAGGCCTTACTGAGTTGCTTTTCGTCATAACCAAAAATTTTGCCCAACTTGGACATGGTCGGGATGAGTTTGGAAATCCTATCCGCATCAAAAAGTGGTAGATCCAAAACTCTTGCCGTATCTCTAATAGACGATTTGGCCGCCATGGTACCATAGGTAATAATTTGGGCCACCTGGTTGCTTCCGTATTTTTTGATAACATAATCCATGACTTTACTCCGGCCTTCATCATCAAAATCGATATCAATATCTGGCATACTGATGCGATCCGGATTTAAAAAACGCTCAAAAAGCAGGTTATATTTAAGCGGATCAATATTGGTAATCTTGAGGCAATATGCCACCACAGAACCTGCCGCTGAGCCACGTCCTGGGCCTACTGAAACATCCATATTTCTCGCTTCCCGGATAAAATCTTCAACAATCAGGAAATAGCCAGGATATCCCGTATTTTCAATAACACTCAACTCAAAGTCGATTCGTTCCTTGATCTCGTCCGTAAGTTCCGGATACCTTTTTTTGGCACCTTCATAAGTGATATGGCGCAAATAGGCATTCTCTCCACGCTTCCCATTATCTACAAGATCTTCTTCATGCTTGAATTCGTCAGGAATTGCGAAGGCGGGCAACAATACATCCCTTGCCAACTCAAAAGCCTCAACCTTGTCCACGACTTCCTGAATATTGGAAATGGCTTCAGGAATATCCTTAAAGAGCTTTTTCATCTCTTCGGAAGATTTAAAATAATATTCCTGGTTTGGCAATCCGTAGCGATACCCTCGGCCCCGTCCTATAGGGGTGGCCTGTTTCTCACCATCTTTTACACACAACAAAATATCGTGCGCATTGGCGTCTTCCTTCTTGCAATAATAGGTATTGTTGGTCGCCACCAACTTGATATCATGTTTTCTGGCGAAATCAATCAACACCGGATTTACACGATTTTCATCTTCTTGATTATGACGCATCAATTCGATATAAAGATCGTCACCAAATTCTTCCTTCCACCAAAGCAAGGCTTCTTCCGCTTGGTTTTCACCAATGTTCAAGACTTTACTTGGGACTTCCCCATAGAGGTTCCCCGTTAATACAATCAAATCTTCCTTGTACTGTTGGATCAACTTCTTATCAATCCGTGGCACATAATAAAAACCATCCACAAAGGCATGTGATGATAATTTTGACAGGTTATGGTAACCGTTTTTATTCTTGGCCAAAATGACAATCTGATACCCATTATCCTTTCGTGATTTATCTGTATGGTCTTCACACACAAAAAACTCACAGCCAAGGATGGGTTTGATTATTTTTTCGGTAGGTGTTTCGCCGCGCTCTTCAGCGGCTTTGTTTTTAGCTTCAACGGTTCTATTATGATTGCCTACAGCTCTTATAAAGTGAAAGGCCCCCATCATATTGGCATGGTCCGTCAAGGCCACGGCAGGCATGTTATGTTCCGCTGCTGCCGACACCAACTGAGGGATGCTGATGGTAGATTGCAACACAGAGAATTGTGAGTGGTTGTGCAAATGCACAAATTCAACCTCCTTAAGCTCTTCAATATTTTGGGCAATCTCCTTTTTTGTAGGCTCGTCCGATTCTTGAAGCGCCTCAATCTGTTTTTTGATTTTCGCACTTTCAGCCTTCAGGTTGATATGCTTTAAGCCAATCAGTTGAATGGTGGCAGGATTTGCCTCTTTAAAACTTTCAAAGTAATCTGCAGGCACATCCAATTGCTCCTGTGTATATTCCTCACGTCTTATCAACTCCAAAAAACAACGCGTGGTGGCTTCAACGTCAGCGGTAGCGTTGTGTGCTTCCGCAAATGGCGTGTTAAAGAGGAATTCGTGCAACTCGGTTAAGGTTGGCAATTTAAATCTACCATAACGCCCTCCCGGAAGCTGACATAAGTTTGCCGTATGCTCGGTACAGGTATCCAAAACCGGAAGCTCCTGCAAATTATTGGCCACGCCCTCACGATGGAACTCAGCCCCCATAATATTCAGGTCGAAGCCGACATTCTGCCCCACCACAAATTTGGTTTTTGCCAAAGCCGCATTGAACTTTGCCAATACTTCTGCCAACGGAACTCCTTGTTGCTGGGCTAAATCAGTAGATATCCCATGGATCTTTTCTGCGTCATAAGGAATATTGAAACCGTCAGGCTGTACCAAATAGTCTTGATGCTCAATGCAATTGCCCATACCATCATGCAATTGCCAAGCAATTTGGATGCATCGTGGCCAATTATCCGTATCGCTGATGGGGGCATCCCATCGTTTTGGCAATCCTGTAGTTTCGGTATCGAATATTAAATACATAAAAAAATCCCCTTTTAATTTCCCCAAAGGGAAAAATGTTATGGTTATTATAATGACTTTCCTTCAAATCCACAATAATAAGATCGATTTTCAAACCAAGTTTGAAACATTTCTATTAGACCGTGATTTTGACCACGGATTCCTGAATGTTTGAGCTTAAAATTGCTGAAATTGCTGGATTCTTTCTCTGAAATAAAAGTTTTTAAAATTACATATAAATAACGCTTTTTTAAAGAGAAAGTTATAAACAGTTGCCAACAAAGATTCAAATATAGAAGTCAACTAAAGCTCTATCAGCAATACCGTCAAATTCAAAAAAGCTGCCACCCTGCTTCTAACTGCAAAGCAGGCAAAAACGCAAGGTATTAGAGGATTAACACAATTAGGGAAGCACCAAATATAAAATTCAGAAATCCAAAAAGACGATCTGTGGGATCTGCGTCAACCGTGTATGACAATCAGTGAGAATTAACCTGTTGCAAAAGCACCAATTACAAGATTGAAAATTCCAAAATGCTGGCCTGTGTAGTTCTATACAATCTGTGCTTAAAAATCAGCGAAAATCATCCAAAATCAGATTCATCCGCGTTCCGTTTGGTTCCACCGTGTTTCTTGCGCCATGTCGGTTTAAGCTATCGTACTGGAATTTTATAAAATACACCCTCATTGAATCCTACAGAATGCAAACTATCCGCTGAATACGCCATAAATCTAAACGTTCCGGTGATTGTGCTTCCATCAAATTCGGTGATGATCACTTGCCCATTTTCCGAATCAAGATTGTCTCCAGGATTTTGCGGATTAGCCGTTGAGTATGACCTATTTTCATGATCTATGAAAACAACTTTTGATTCGCTTATTCCAGACAAACTATAGGTCCTTTCCTGAAGCGAAGGCAACATAAAGTCCAATTTTTCAATTTTGTTTCCGGCATTGATGGTCAACCTGCCATTTTCCGCAAGCACCGCATCAAAATATGTTGCGCGCCACAGTTGATAGTTTTTATTTGCTTGAAGCGCAGGCGTATTGAATTGCACTTCATCACCACACCCAAATAACGTCATAATTGCAATTAAAAGCAGGACAACTTTCCTCATATCACCAAATTTAAACAACTTATTAGAGCCTAAATAAACAAAAAATAAGCTTTTGAATAGTATAAAGGAGAAGGTATTTAAAAGTTTTGCATATTTAAACAGCCATCCATGACAACCGATCGTATTTCCTTTTGGACAGTAATCCCAGAAATTCGCCTGAACAACCAATCGCAACCTATTCAAATACAGAAATATAACGCCCCACTCCAATCACAGGGACGAAAACACTTTTGAATTGTAAAAAAATTTGGTAACTATTTATAGCTTAGACTGTCCAGCGAATTTAACATAGCTTTATTTATTATAAAAATTAGGGCAATAAAAAAATATTTATAGTATCTTTGCGCCCGCCTTAATGATATAAATTGTTTATATCGGGCAGGCACTTATTAATAATAGGGGTCGCGAACCTCACTAATTAATTATTTATGTCAGTTAAAATCAGATTACAAAGACGTGGAAAAAAAGGGAAACCTTATTTCTGGATTGTTGCAGCTGATGCACGATCAAAAAGAGATGGTAAATACTTAGAGAAAATCGGTGCTTACGATCCAACAACCAATCCTGCAACTATTGAATTAGATGTTGATTTGGCTGTGAGTTGGCTTCAAAATGGTGCACAACCTACGGATACGGCAAGAGGAATTTTGTCTTACAAAGGGGCCATGTTGAAAAATCATCTTGCAGGTGGTGTTAGAAAAGGTGCTTTAACGGAAGAGCAGGCAGAAGAGAAATTCGCCGCTTGGTTAGAAGAAAAAGCAGGTAAAATTGACGCCAAAAAAGAAGGTTTAGCAAAAGCTGGTGCTGATGCTAAAGCAAAAGCTATTGAAGCTGAAAAGGAAGTAAATGCTAAGCGTGAAGCTGAAGCTGCGAAGCTTATCGCCGACGCTGAAGCTGCTGAGGCTGCTGCAAATGCTCCTGCTGAAGAAGTTGCGGAAGTTGAAGCAACTACCGAAGAAGCTCCTGCTGAAGATGCAGAAACAAAAACAGAAGAATAAAGAATTTATTTTTTATACTTTTAAACTCCGATATGACCTATCGGAGTTTTTTTTTTGAAAAAAGCATTCTTTAAATCGAGGACTTCGGGTATTACAATCCGCTGGTAGGCATGAAAAGAATACATTATGGAACAAATCCCACCATATATTGGGATCCTATAAATAGTTTTGTACATTCTCTTGCCTTAGTGAGCCTCATATTATTATGATAAAACTTACCTTTGGCGAGATCTTACATAAATTGGACACATTTTTTCTGTTATGTAGGATCTATTAAATTTTAGATTAAATAAATAAAGGACCAATGCTAAAAAAAGACTGCTTCTATCTTGGTAAGATTGTAAAAAAATACAGTTTTAAAGGTGAATTATTAATTAAATTGGATACTGACGAACCAGAGATTTATGAAGATTTGGAATCCGTTTTTATTGACCTACGCAATAATTTGGTACCGTTCTTTATTGAATCGTCCCAATTTCATAAGTCGGAATTGTTGCGGGTAAAATTCGAGGACGTCGACACCGAGGAAGATGCCGATGCACTCATAAAATGCGATCTATATCTGCCTTTGGAGTTTCTGCCTAAACTTGACGATGATAAATTTTATTTTCATGAGATCATCGGATTTACGGTTGAAGATGTCAATTTTGGTAAGGTTGGCATTGTAAAAGCAGTGAATGATTCCACAGCTCAAGCACTTTTTGAGATTGATCGTGACGGGATTGAAATCCTGATTCCGATGAATGATGCATTTATCAAGAAAGTAGATAAAAAGAAGAAACTGATTATTGTTGACACGCCGGAAGGATTGATTGATCTTTACCTTTAATCCCATCCTAAATCCTTTCCAAAGAGAAAGACTTTCACTCTTATGAAAAACCGATTTAACTTCAAACAATTCACAATTAATCAAGACCGATGCGCCATGAAAATTGGAACGGACTCGGTATTACTTGGTGCATGGACCTCGTTAGATTCAAATCCATATTCTATTTTGGATATTGGCGCAGGCACTGGCATTTTGGCCTTAATGATAGCCCAACGCAGCGGTCAAGTCGCGATGTCTGCCGAAATTATTGATGCCATTGAAATTGATGATGATGCCTTCGAACAATGTGTTGAGAATTTTGAGGCCTCACCTTGGGGAGATCGACTTTTCTGTTATCATGCTTCTTTAGAGGAGTTTGTTGAAGACCATTCTAATGACGAGTCAGAATCGGAGAAATACGACTTGATTATATCGAATCCGCCATTTTATCTAAACACCTACAAAAGCAACAATGAGCAACGTGATTTGGCGCGATTTGTTGATGCAATGCCGTTCAGACAGCTTATTGAAAGTGTTTCAAAATTGCTTTCGCCACATGGAAGTTTTTCTGTGGTCATTCCGTTTTCGGAAGAAAAAGAATTTATCGTGCTAGCTTCAAAAGAGCATCTTTATCCTAACCGGATTTTAAGAGTCAAAGGCTCACCTCAGTCAGAAATTAAGCGAAGCCTTCTACAGTTCTCTTTTCAGGAAACCACAGTCAAGCCCATACAACTTATCATCGAGACATCACGGCATCAGTACACTGACGACTATATTGCCCTGACCAAAGATTTCTATCTCAAAATGTAGTTTTAAATTGTTCCCTGATAACGTTTTCGTTACTTTTGTGTTTCAATAATTAAAATCCAAAAGAATGAAGCCAGATTTGTTTCAAGCCCCAGATTATTATAACATTGATGAGTTGCTAAATGACGAACATCGTTTGGTACGTGATGCCGCAAGAGAATGGGTAAAACGTGAAGTTTCCCCGATCATTGAAGACTATGCCCAGAGAGCAGAATTCCCTACACATATCATCAACGGACTTGCGGAAATTGGCGCCTTTGGACCATACATCCCTGTAGAGTATGGGGGTGCAGGTCTTGATCAAATCTCTTACGGATTGATCATGCAGGAAATTGAGCGTGGCGATTCTGGCGTCAGAAGTACAGCCTCTGTACAATCCTCGCTAGTCATGTATCCCATCTGGAAATACGGCAACGAAGAACAACGTAAAAAATATCTTCCAAAACTTGCCAGTGGCGAGTGGATGGGAAGTTTCGGTCTTACAGAACCTGATCATGGCAGTGATCCAGGAGGTATGACCACAAATTATAAAGACAAAGGCGATCATTATCTTTTAAATGGTGCCAAGATGTGGATTTCTAACGCTCCTTTTTGTCAAGTGGCCGTAGTTTGGGCTAAAAACGAAGAAGGCCGTATCCACGGATTGATCGTAGAACGCGGAATGGAAGGGTTTTCAACCCCTGAAACCCATAACAAATGGTCATTGAGAGCTTCGGCTACGGGAGAGCTCATTTTTGACAATGTTAAAGTGCCTAAAGAAAACCTCTTACCTAACAAATCTGGACTTGGCGCAGCACTCGGTTGCTTGGATTCGGCACGTTACGGAATTGCTTGGGGTGCCATTGGTGCCGCTATGGATTGTTACGACACCGCCTTACGTTATAGCAAAGAACGTATACAGTTTGGAAAACCAATTGGACAATTCCAATTACAACAAAAGAAATTGGCCGAAATGATTACTGAAATTACCAAAGCGCAACTTTTGGCATGGCGACTTGGGGTCATGAGAGAAAACGGAACGGCTACCTCAGCACAAATATCCATGGCCAAACGGAATAATGTGGACATGGCGATCACTATCGCCCGTGAAGCTCGTCAGATGCTTGGAGGTATGGGTATTACTGGCGAATACAGCATCATGCGCCACTCCATGAACCTTGAGAGTGTCATCACCTACGAAGGTACCCACGACATTCACCTACTGATCACAGGATTGGACATCACTGGCTTGAACGCTTTTAAATAAAATTCCTGCGCAGACCGGAATCCTTTAGGTTCAACCCACTTTATCTTGTAATAGTGCTTACATATTGAGCTCTATTGCTTTTCAAAACAAAAAAAATGCTTCCCTAACCAGAAGCATTTTTTTGTACATTTAAGTAAAATATTCAAATGTCCTCAAAAAAAAGGTTCGATCGTGCTTACCAAAACGCAAAAGTCATCCCTTTTGATGACCACAGCAAATTTGTTTTATTTAGTGATTGCCATCGAGGAGACAATAGCTTTGCTGACGATTTCGCAAACAACCGCAATATTTATTTTCATGCCCTAAAACATTATTATGCCAAAGGTTTCCATTATTGTGAACTTGGTGATGGCGATGAACTATGGGAGAATTTATCCATAGAACCCATTCTGGAAGCCCATAAAAACGTCTATCTCCTAATGAAGTCATTTTTTGATGAGAATAGACTTCACATGATTTGGGGCAATCATGACATGGCCTACAAAAACTCCGATTATGTCAAAAAAAACCTCTTTACTTATTTCGATAAACGCTTGGGAGCTGATGTCGATCTCTTTCCGGGAATTGAATACCATGAAGGCATCCGATTAAATCATACTGAAACCAAACAGGAAATTTTCTTGGTCCACGGACATCAAGCCGATTGGTGGAATTATACCTTTTGGAAATGGAGTCGACTCTTGGTCAGAGTGCTATGGAAACCCTTAAATGTTATGGGCATTGCCGATCCAACGACACCAGCTAAAAACTATACAGAACTGATTAAGGTTGAAAGTCGGACAAAGAATTGGATCATGGCAAACAACAATCTCATTACCATTGCGGGGCATACGCACCGACCACGGTTTCCTGAACCAGGCGATATTGCATTTTTCAACGACGGAAGCTGCGTCCATCCGAGATGCATCACCGGATTGGAAATTGAAAACGGAGAAATCTCCCTGATCAAATGGCTAATTGCCTCAAATGATGACGGGGTGTTGCAAATTGTGAGAGTCCTATTGGAAGGCCCAAAGAAATTAGCAGAATATAAAACGATTTAAAAAGAGAAAGACCCCACAGGTTTTATCCTGATAGCTATCGGAATTGTGAAGTCTCCCGTTAATTAAGACTCTGGTGCCAACTCCACCTCTAAGCCCTCCAATTCAAGAGTAATAGGAATTTGACAGCTCAATCGTGAGTTTTCTTTCACATAAAACGCTTCAGATAGCATAGCCTCCTCTTCATCTTGCATTTCTGGAAGCTGAATACCATTTATAACATAACACTGACAAGAAGCACACATGGCCATACCACCACAGGTACCAATGGTACCTTCTGGGGCAAGCTCATAGCTTCTAACCACCTCCATGAGGTTCATAGCCATATCTGTTGGTGCCATGACCTCATGGGAGACTCCTTCTCTATCTGTTATTGTGATTTTTACATCTTGTTCCATGAAGTAATCTTTAATTCGGGTGCTTTTATATTTTAGACCTACAAGGTTTTAAAAACCTTGCAGGAGGTTTTTGAAACCATGCAGGATATTCTGTTCATCCAAGAGCAGCTTCGGTTTATTGCATACTGCCGACTGCGTACTGTCAACTTATTCAATTGCCTTCACAACTTGTTTTGGCGCTTCCTTGCGTGTACCATCAAAGCCATCAACACCACTGACCGTTGTATATTTCAAAACATAGCGCTTTCCAGGATTGATTATTTGATAAGCCGCTTGGCACATCAAGGTTGCTTCATGGAAACCACAGAGAATAAGCTTCAACTTTCCAGGATAGGTATTTACGTCGCCTATGGCAAAAATACCCGGGATATTGGTTTGATAGTCCAAGGCATTATTCACGACTATGGCGTTTTTCTCAATTTCGAGTCCCCATTTTGCTATTGGTCCGAGTTTAGGCGATAATCCAAACAACGGGATAAAATGGTCGCACTCAATCTCAAATTCCTTTTCGATATTTAAAGCCTGGGCAACTACAACTGCCTCAACTTTATGGTCACCAACAATATTGATAACTTCAGCAGGTGTCACCAGGTTGATTTTTCCGGCATTTTTTAATTCTTGAACTTTGTCCACAGAATCCAAAGCGCCCCTAAATTCATTTCGTCTATGGATCAAAGTAACCTCTGAAGCAATATCGGCAAGGTAAATAGTCCAATCCAACGCAGAGTCACCTCCACCGGAAATGACCACTCGTTTATTTCTATAAATTTCTGGATCCTTTATAAAGTACTCCACGCCCTTATCTTCAAAGTAAGAGATATTAGCAATCAAAGGTTTACGCGGTTCAAAACTACCTAAACCACCAGCAATGGCAACTACTGGCGCCTGATGTTTAGTGCCTTTATTAGTGGTGACAATAAAACTACCGTCCTCTTGTTTTTCAATGGTATCTGCCCGCTCGCCCAATGTAAATCCTGGTTCAAATTGCTTACACTGTTCCAAAAGATTTTTGGTCAGATCGCCTGCCAATATTTCAGGAAAACCTGGAATATCGTAGATGGGTTTTTTAGGGTAAAGCTCTGTACATTGACCGCCAGGTTGTGGCAAAGCGTCAATAAGATGGCATTTCATTTTTAATAATCCGGCTTCGAACACGGCAAAAAGTCCTGTCGGTCCTGCGCCAATGATAAGTATATCTGTTTTAATCATATAGTGGCCACTAACCTGTCTGTCAACAGACCAAAGTGGTATTTCATTTAATTAAACTTCATTTAGTTTCGCAAATTTCCAAATAAAAAAACTTTATTTTTATGACATTTGTCATTTGCAAGAAAATTAGGGTTCTGAGACTTCAAACACATAGTTTTATTGGAAAACAACCGGCAAAACCGAATCGACAGCCATCAGAATTCCCATCTCCTATTTATTTTATTTGCCATCAACATTGATGACATGCTCAATTTGTGGTGCATATTTCTTAATGGTCATTTCAACTCCCGACTTTAAAGTCATTTGATTGACCGAACATCCTACACAGGCGCCTTCCAACTGTACTCTTACCAAATTGTCATTTTCAATGGACAATAAAGCAATATCTCCGCCATCACTTTGCAAAAATGGACGGATTTCATCAAGTGCTTTCTCAACATTTAATCTAAGTTCTTCAGTTGTCATATTACTTGTTTAAGAGTGTTGATAATACCATAAGACGGTATCATTATTTATTTTTAACTGCTGAACATCCAGCCATCGTTGTAATTTTAATAGCTTCAGTAGGCGGTAAATCCTCATTACGTCTCACCACTTCTTCCACTACGTTTTGCGTTAATTTTTCGAAGGCCTTCTCCAAAGGTGTTGCTGTTTGAAGAGCAGCCGGACGCCCCACATCTCCAGCCTCGCGAATGCTTTGCACCAATGGAATCTCACCTAAAAATGGAACGTCCAAATCTTGGGACAAATGTCTGGCGCCTTCTTTTCCAAAAATATAGTACTTGTTTTCAGGCAATTCAGCAGGCGTAAAATAGGCCATATTTTCAATAATTCCTAACACCGGAACATTAATGCTTTCTTGTTGAAACATGGACACTCCTTTCTTGGCATCGGCCAAAGCAACATTTTGCGGAGTGCTTACAATAACTGCACCTGTGATAGGCAGCGACTGCATAATGCTTAAATGGATATCTCCCGTTCCTGGAGGTAAATCGATAAGCATAAAATCCAATTCGCCCCAATGTGCATCAAAAATCATTTGATTTAACGCCTTTGCCGCCATCGGTCCACGCCAGACCACAGCTTGGTTTGGCTGGGTAAAGAATCCAATGGACAATATCTTAACACCATAATTCTCTATGGGTTTCATTTTTGATTTGCCGTCAATATTAACAGCAATAGGTTTTTCCATTTCCACATCAAACATGATCGGAATTGATGGCCCATAAATATCAGCATCCAAAATGCCAACTTTAAAACCCATTTTGGCCAAGGTGACCGCTATATTTGCCGTAACTGTCGACTTCCCAACACCACCCTTTCCAGAAGCTACCGCTATAATATTTTGAATCCCAGGAATGGCTTTTCCCTTGATACTATTGGCAGACGATTTTGGTGGGGCATCCACTTTTATATTGACGGTGACTTTTGCTTTTTCGTAAACTTTATCATGGATGATCTTCATGATTTCCACCTCCGTCTTCTTTTTTGCCTGAAGTGTCGGATTAGAAATAGTGATATCCACAATGACTTCGTCAGCAAATGTGACCACGTTTTTCACTGCACCACTTTCTATCATATTCTTGCCTTCGCCGGGAACAGAAATGCTCTCGAGCGCTTTAAGGATGTCTTGTTTATGTAATTTCATTGTTATAAGATGCTAAAAGACAAAGAAAAAAGATGATCATACGAATCCATCTTTTTATGCTCTGCTTGATTTTATTAAGAACCATTCTAAAGTGCAAATATAATTAATATAGATGGAAGAAGGAAACTGGAAGCATGAAGATTTTAATGACAGGATTGAACAGATCAATCAAGGTTTTTTCATGTCATTATTTGTAATTTTTTTCAAAAATCAGGAAATGACAATGCACCATAATCGATAATAGCCCAAAAAACACAAAACCTATTGTAATTGGAAGGTGCAAAGCCAAAAAATTGCTATCGAACATAACATTACAGCAATATCATGCACAACCAAAGAAATTGAAAGACCTATAATACTGGGCCAACATTAATTCAGATGGGCTCATCTGCCCTGTTACAAAAATCTGAAGGGAAATGACGTGAAATCAATGGAAGTGCAATCGTTTTGACTTTGTATGTAGTAACTGAGAGTTATAGTTCTTTACTCGGCTCCCAGAATACTTCATCAAAATTCTGCACTTGATTATCTTTTACAATAATACCCTCACTTTCCAAGAGCTGCTGCATGAGGTTGGTACCTTCAAAATGATGCTTTCCTGTGAGCAAACCGTTTCTATTGACAACACGGTGTGCTGGGACGTCTTTAGATACTGAGCCAATTAGTGCATAGCCAACCATTCTCGCACTTCGAGAAGCTCCCAAAAAGTTGGCAATGGCTCCATAGCTCGTCACGCGTCCATAAGGAATCTGTTTGGCCACTTCGTATACCTTTTCAAAGAAATTGAGAGTTTCTGGTTTCATAAATCCATTATAATATTGAATAATGTGACAATGGCAATTACGCCTGTTATCGTACCAATAATATAATTCATGTTTTTTTGGGAGGTGAGTCGTTTGTTCTTGATCTTATCAAAAAAGAAAATATACATATACAACATCACAAAAGTACCCGTTACGGCACCACCAACGTATGAAATAATCATCGGTCGGTTAAACTCCAACCATCCAAATGAAGCCAGGGTAACGGTCATATAAGCCTGATAAGGAATCGGGAACACATTGATGGCCGATAAAAACATCCCATGAAAAAACCGACTGTGCTTACTTCTTGATTGTGGATCAATTTCTGTCTTTGAGGTCGCTTTTGCGATAAGGAGATAATAAATAGTTATCAGTACAAATATAACAAATGCTACACGCTGCAACACTACAACGATATCTGGATGATTGGTCAAATACCTGGCAAACATGGCCGCAATATAGGTTTGCAAAAACACAATGACGCAAACACCAATGGAAAACATAATACCTCTTACATGTCCTTCCTTTAGGCTTATTTTAGCCGCTGTCATATTCAATAACCCAGGTGGAATGACACCAATTAGGGCAATGATCATTCCGAGTAAAAATATGACCGTAATGTTCAAGATTATTTAATTTTAAATCTAATATAGGTAATTGCTTTGTTTTTCTCCAAATACTGACCCTCATAATAGGTCTGAATTTCTGTCACTTCAGCAGGACTCCCTTCTTGTTTGTATACATTATGGTTGGCATACAGCACGTCATGACCCGCCCCATGCAATAAACCCAAGGTGTAACCATGCATAAATTCACTATCCGTTTTCAAATGGACCACACCCTCAGGTTTAAGGATGGATTTATAGCGCTCCAAAAAAACAGCATTTGTCATACGGTGTTTGGTACGTTTATATTTGATTTGAGGATCCGGGAACGTGATCCAGATTTCATCAACCTCTTCTTTACCAAAGGCGTAGTCAATGAGTTCTATCTGAGTCCGCAAAAAAGCGACATTCGGAACTCCATCTTCCACGGCAGTTTTTGCACCTCTCCAAAATCGCGCACCTTTTATATCAATACCAATAAAGTTTTTATTAGGGTATCTTTCTGCCAATCCAAGCGTATATTCTCCTTTTCCACAACCCAGCTCTAACACCAAAGGATGATCATTTTTAAAAACTTCAGCATTCCAGCGCCCTTTCAAATCAAAATTGCTATCGACCAATTCTGCTCGTGTTGGCTGATAAACATTTGAAAAGGTTTCATTTTCCTTAAATCTTTTGAGTTTATTTTTACTTCCCACTTCTTATTATATCTGTTTTTTGTTTTATAAATTCAGTCTTTAAGATATTCAATTACCAAATTAAGAGTTTCCGTCCTATTCTAAAGCTGGTTCCAACAGCAATTTCAACAACGCTTTCTATCTTATTCATATCGCAGCGATTCAACCGGATCCAATTTAGCGGCTTTCACAGCCGGCAACAATCCAGCAACCACTGCGACAATAAAAGCTATAGTAAAGGCACTAAACATGGCAAGCCATGGGGTTGAGAACTGGAAATCTGCAGCGGCGGAAACCCCATACCCAATAAGGACGCCCAATATGATTCCTAAAACACCTCCCAACTGCCCAATGATGATCGCTTCCATAAAGAACTGTGTGGCAATGGTTTTCCTCTTGGCACCCAAAGCTTTCCGTACTCCAATCTCCCGCGTCCGTTCCGTCACCGACACAAACAAAATGTTCATTAACGCAATTGACGATCCTAAAATCGTGATCAAGCTAATCACCCATGCAGCCACATATAGATAACCAGTAATGGAACCGATGCGGTTGATCAGATCGTCACTACGTTCTATTCCAAAGTCATTCTCTTCAATAGGGTTTAGGTTTCTAATATTTCTAAAGGTCAAAATGGCATCATCCTGTGCGCCTTCCAACATATCCTTTTTGTCGGTTTTAACACTCAAACTGTAATTGATATTTGGTCCTGTAAATAGGGTTCTTGCTTTTTGGATGGGAATCATCATCCGTAAATCCTGATTATTCCCAAAACTCGAGCCTTTTGCCTTTAAAACCCCAATCACTTTAAACTTAGCCCCTCTAACGCTAATGGTTTGGCCAATTGGATTGACATCGCTTAAAATAGATTTCGCCAAATCGCTTCCTATCACACAAAAGTTGGTGCTGTTTTCGATGTCAAAATAATTGAATTCGCGACCTTCGCTCACTTCCAATCCAGAGTTTTGGATATAGTGTTGGTTAACGCCCAAAACCATGACTTCAGGATCTGTTTTTTTATTTTCGTACTTCACCTCGGCAGATTGGGTGCCAACAAACGAGATACCGACTTGAGTAAACGGATAGTTGTATTTATCTTCAAAATCCTTCACATTTCTGTAGGAAATAATGGGATTGATTTTCTGGACCTCTTTTCCACTTTGACGCTGGGTGGTAAATTCGTAACGTTGAAAATTAAACGTATTGGCACCCATAGAAGAGAAGTCACTAGAAATAGTATTTTCCAAGGCCGATACTGCACTCAAAATTCCTACCAAAGCCGTGATACCGATGGCAATGATCAGAATAGTCAATATGGTGCGCAACAATTGAGTACGAATGGAATTAAGGGCTATTCTAATATTCTCTCTAAATAATGAAAACATAAATGCTGGTTGTTCTGTATGGTTGAATGACTATAAGACTACAAACAATGAATAAAGTTACTATAATTTTGAAATAAGCAGTGGATTTTTTTCGTTTCCCACAGACCCGCCTCTCGCCAGTACGGATGCCGCAGGGTCTTGCAGGTAACAACCACGTGATCCTGGATGACCTACCCTGCCAGAGTTGACGTCTAAGACAATCACAAGATTAAGGAATTTTTGAGGATTTTAACCCTAAATTCCAAAACTCTCCACGAAAATCTGCGCGATCTGCGGGAGACAATTTCAAGAATGTCATTTACTACGGGGTTTTGGTTTTATATTCTTCAAATTATAATATTTTTGCAGGAATAGTAATATTAAATAAGAGATTCCCGCTGGAGTTTATCTTGAGCATTACTTTCACTGAAAATATATTTTCATTGAAAGTACCCTATAACACAAGTTGAAGGACAGGAATTACGAAAATAATTTTAACAAGACCCCCGCTTTCGCGAGGAATAAAAGAGATTCCCGCTTTCGCGGGAAATTGACATGGCAAAAAAACCAAGCATCCCAAAAGGCACACGCGATTTCAATCCTGAAGAGGTTGCAAAGCGCAATTATATAATTAGCATCATCCGTCAAAATTTTGAACGTTTCGGATTCCAACCCATTGAAACCCCAAGTTTTGAAAATTCAGAAACCCTGATGGGCAAATATGGCGAAGAAGGCGACCGATTGATTTTTAAGATTCTGAATTCAGGAGACTTTTTGAGTAAGGCAGATCCGGAGGCTTATGAGGCCAAGGACTCCACTAAAATAACACCTTCTATCTCAGAAAAGGCACTACGTTACGATCTTACCGTTCCGTTTGCCAGGTACGTGGTGCAACACCAAAACGATATCGAATTTCCTTTTAAACGTTACCAAATCCAACCAGTGTGGAGGGCAGACCGTCCTCAGAAAGGCCGATTTAGAGAGTTTTTCCAGTGTGATGCTGATGTGGTCGGGTCACAGTCACTTTGGCAAGAAGTAGAATTTGTCCAATTGTACGATGCCGTCTTTACAGCCTTGAAATTGGAAGGCGTGACCATTAAAATCAACAATCGTAAAATTTTGGCGGGAATAGCGGAGGTGATTGGCGCGCAAGATAAGCTGATCGACTTTACTGTGGCCCTCGATAAATTAGATAAAATTGGCGAGGAGAAAGTCAAGGAAGAAATGTTGGGCAAAGGGATTCCTGAGTCTGGAATTGACAAGTTGCAACCTTTGTTCACCTTGTCGGGAAGTTTTGAATCGCAGATTGCTCAATTAAAATCCATCTTATCAACATCTGAAGAAGGCAAAAAAGGGATTGAAGAACTGGAGTTTATAGACAAAGCTATTTCTGAATTGAAATTGCAATCGGCAAACTTACAGTTGGACGTCACTTTGGCTCGGGGACTCAACTACTACACTGGTGCCATTTTGGAAGTATCGGCTCCAAAAGGTGTTGATATGGGTTCCATTGGCGGTGGCGGACGCTATGACGATCTTACCGGTATTTTTGGATTGAAAGATGTAAGTGGCGTAGGTATCAGTTTTGGTTTGGACCGTATTTATTTAGTATTGGAAACCTTGAACTTGTTTCCAGAAACAATTACCAATACGGTAAAGGCCCTATTCATCAATTTTGGCGAGGCAGAAGCTATGGCCAGTATGAAAGCCATAAAAGAGCTTAGAAAAAATGGCATCAATGCCGAATTATTTCCTGATAGCAAAAAAACCGTAAGGCAGTTTAATTATGCCAATAAGCGTAACATTCCGAATGTGGTTTTGGTAGGGGCATCAGAATTGGAGTCGGACACCTATACGCTAAAAAACATGGATACTGGGGATCAGCAATCGGTGGACTTGGGGACTTTGGTGAGATTATTGAAGGATAAGTAGAGTTGTTTCACGGAGTTACACCGAGGCGCAAAGTTGTTTGTTTTTTTTTTAAACCTCTCGGGTTTTGCTCCCGATGGCTATCGGGACTGAGAGGTTTGGTTCCGAATAATCCGTGATCCCGATATCGGGACGTGTCTAAAAAAAATCAGTGCAAATCCGCAAATATCCGCGTCATCTGCGTTCCATAAAAAAAATCGTCTACCCTTTATTAAAGAATAGACGATTTGCATTGATTGGTTAAACCTTTGGATTAAAATTTAATAATTACTTTTTTGTTATAACTGTTGGTATTGGTTTCTACTTTGAGGACATAATTGCCTTCAGAAATGTTCTTCACCGGAATCTTAAACTCTTGTGCAAAATTCATATTGGTCATGTTCCATGATCTGACGGCCTGTCCAGCCATATTAACTAAGTACACTTGGTGGACTTCAATACTTGCCGGAGTTTTCACATAGATTTCATCCGTCTTTTGCAGATACTTCACGCTAATATCCTTAAAATCCTGATCAATGGTGGACAAGGTAGAATCAGGTTGGAACACGATGGAGAAACGTCCGCTATAGTTGCCCGCCTCCAAATTGGCTTGGAAACCAACCGTGTTGATTCTGGTATAGGTATCCAGTAATGCATCATGCACATAGACATCAATTGTCTCCTCAAAATTCTCTAAACCTGTCAAAGCAAGCTCCACATTACCGGTGATCCCCAGAGTCATGTCCAATGGATATTTTTTGTTGATGTCAAATGAACCCACCCCTTGGATTACAAACTTTCTACCTTCAATGGCAAAAGAAAGATCACTTGGGAAATCATCACTATTGGAAGCATCATAACCATAATCAATACCATCAGTGGCGTCATTATCGGGTGTGAAGCCCAAGAGTAAATGTCTTGTTGCATTTTCTGGAGTGGTGAACGCGAAACGTACACGTTGGATATTATCTTCATATAAAGGGGCTTCTCCCTGAGTCTTTAAAATTTTCGTTGAGTCTTCAGAATTTCTGAGGAACACTGACCCACCACTTGTTTCAGTAACAAATATCCGATGTGAATTTTTAAAGATGACATCTCCGCCATCATTGCTCCCAGTTACAAAAAAACCTTGACCAACAGGAACTGCATTTTTGGGTTCCTTCGTGGCATCACCACTGTTCGCTATACCAGGTGGAGTTGCCGCCGATAGGCCGCCAAGCATGTTCAAATAGGAATAGCGGCCTTGATATGCTGCCAAATAATGAGAATTATTTGATGGAGCCTGTTCCCAGAAAATCAGTGTTCCTTCCTTAAGTGAAGTCTCATTTTCTTTAATAAATTCAGAAGCATCAATGGCCGACGGATATGGATTACCCAACAGAGTTGTTAACTCTGATGGATTAATCGTTATTGTAATGTCTCCATTATTTGGTCGCCCTCTAAACGTATAGTTCTGATCAAAGGAACCTTGAGGACCTGTCCCTTTCATCAAAAACCCAAGACCCACCTTAATAGCAGTGTTTTGGGTAATACGGTTCCAACCATTATAGTCATCAAAATCACGGTTTTCAAAAGTGTACAACCAACGGGTGCTCAAGGTTAAGGGTGAGGTTTGGCTACCATTTAATCCACCGGTCCATTGAACAGGATCGTTGCCGTCAAATAAAATTCCAGACAAAGAATAAGTTCTTTCTCCTGCGGTTTCGGCGTTTGTTACCGGACTTCCCCAATAGTTGTAGTTAAACATATTGCCCGTACCTTGTTGGTCGCGCTCTAAAACGCCTGTTCCAGGTCCAAGAATACTCCCTTCTCCTTGTAGTAATTGCGATTCGCCAACAAGATCTAAAATGGCGTCGTCAGCAATGTTTAGATATTTTGTCACTTCCAAGCTATGTCCATTAAATGGATCTGAATTTTGAATAGCCAACTTGTTGGCGTCAATAAAAAGTCCTAATACTGTGAAGTTCTTGTTTTCTGCGGTAATATTATTAGCAGTTCTTACAATATTCCACGTTTGGTATAGACCAGGACGAATATTATTTATTATCGAATTTGGTATTTGTTGTACTGATTCAGCTGACCACGTTGTCGGACTGTCCCAGTTACTATCTGCGATTGATCGATATGGGATTGGTGCTGTTTCTTCCTGATCAGAGGTCATTCCATTTAATGTGCCCGGAACAGGAATACTTGTAATATTCTGAATAATACCTGAAGCTACACTTGTTTGTGGACCTGTATTCATCTGATAATAACCTCTCAAATCACTCCATTGTAAACCAGCAATATCCATAGGAATAACGATTCCCCTAACATTAGTGCCATGAGCTTCAATTTCTTGGTTCATCATCTCACGGATTTGCGTTTCGGTTAAAGCAGTATTCCAAATACGGACTTCATCAATACCTCCATTAAAATAATTGATTGGTAAATTATTAGTTCTGTCCATAGCGCCAATAAGCGCTTTGTTATTATTTATTGAAGGGGCTGAACCTGCACGGTTGCGCAATTGGAAACCATCAATATATAAGATATAATTTGCGCCATCATAAGTAACTGCAACATGGTACCATTGGTTAGGATTCATAGCTTGAGTAGCATCGATTGCTGGATTGGCATTGTTGTAACGGAAATAAAGACGATTGCCTATCAAACTCAAGTCATAGCCATCGGTCAGCGCAGTTCCATTTCGTTTGGAAATGATAGTCTTCGTTCCTGTAACGTTGGCAGGTTTTATCCAAGCTTCAATACTGAACGGACCACTTAAATTATAATGATCTCCAAAATTGATATATTCATTGACACCGTTAAATACGAGGTTTGTACCACAATCAGGAATTGTTACTGTCATTGTAGCCGTTGTGTTATCTGTACATACACCAGTATTAGTAGCGGTCCATGTAAGCGTGTAAGTTTCTCCACTTTCTCCTGTAAATGTTGAATTATAGACAGAAGGGTCAGAAAAATATCCCGTATTAGGCGAAGCCGTCCATTGACCAATGACATTGTTGCCTGTTAAAGTAACTGTATTGATATCACAATTTGCCGTCGTTTGATTTTCTCCAACAGTTGCTATAATATAAGGAGTGATTTCAATGTCCAATGTCTCAACAGTTGCTTCACACGGACCATCAGGATTGTTTGAGGTAAATGTTAAAGTGATATCTCCTGTTTCCGCTGAACCAAAGTTATAGGTGGCATTCGGATCAGTCGCACTTGGTGTAAAATTTCCTGTACCGTTCGTTGTCCAAGTACCTCCAGTTGCACTACCACTTAAGGTTGCACTTAATGTGATGGTGCCTTCTGACTGGCAAATTGTTTGGGACGGCGTAGTGATGGTTACAACAGGTGCCGGATTAACAACAATGACTCCTGAAGCTGTTTTATTGCCACAACTTGCATTGATATCAATGGTATAATTAAAAGTTCCGCTTTCAGTTGGTATTCCACTGATTGTAAACACTAAACCATCAAATGTTGTATCCAATCCTGCTGGTAAACCTGTAATGGTAGGACCTGTTAAACCACCTCCAACTTCATAGGTAATTGTTTCTATAGGCATGTTTTCACAAACTGTTTGATCTATACTTCCAATATGAGAGGTTAAATTTATAAACGTAGATAAGGTTGCAAAAGAAATGTCATCGATCCCAAAATTATTTTCAACAGGCGAAGGTTCATTATTAATAATTTCGATCAGAATAGCGCCGTCAACTGTGGAAGTCCACGTACCATTAAAACGACTCCAATCATTGGTTGGGTAAGCGTCTAGGTCTAGTTGCGCACCCATCTGGATACCGTTAACTCTAAAAGCCAATTTTCCAAATGGACCTGAAGCATTTAAGCTTCTTGCCCAGGCACTGAAAAAATACTCAACCCCTGCTTCAACATTGACTGTTTGACGCCAAACCACATTCGAACTTCCATTACTATTAACAGCCATAAAATTCCCCGTTCCGTCGGTATGGTCTGGACCATAAAAATCAGGACTAACGGTATTTCCATCTGTGGTTATTGCGTATCCGTTCACATTTTGCAAGTTGGCATAATAGGTGTAGTCCGAATCGAAATCCGAATTGCCCAAAGAAAAGTCACCGTTAACTACGAGCTCTTGAGCTACTTGAATAGTTACTGCTTGGCTACATCCGTTTTCAGTTGTACCTATAACCTGATATTGTCCTGCGGTATCCACATAGATGGTGTTTCCTGTCTCGCCTGTGTTCCATTCCCAACTTGTGATAGACTGGTTGGCAGAAGCTATCAATTGCACCATATTACTTTCATCTCGATCTGGAGTGGAAGGGTCGTCTTCTGGGCAATAATCTGCATTGATTATAATTTCTGGGGAAGGATGGACATTCACAGTCACTGTTTCAGTGGTTTCGCAGCCATTGCTATTGGTGACGGTTAGGGTATATTCAGTGGTAACCTCCGGATTTACCGTTATGATATCATTATTTATTGAAGGTATTGTGGCACTTGTAGGCAAGCCGGCCGCTGTACCAGTGTTTGCCGACCATGAATGCACAACAGAGTCGTCAAAGGCAGAGCCTTGAACTTGTAGATTATCGATATAAATATGTGGTTCTGCAATAGCGGTAGCTCCGTCCGGACAACCATCTGAACCTATTGTACAGGGATTAAAAGTCGAACCATCGTCCACGCTCAGTCTGAACTGAATTGATGAAACATTATCAAAAGAAGGTGGCAGTGAGAAAGTTGCATAAATCCAATTATTGGTAAAATAGGCGTTCCCCTTTTGGACGTATACGGTGTTGCTGGTCCACGGACCTGAATTTCCTACACGATAATCGACTATGATGTATTTATGTTCCCCAAACCTAGAGCCTCGACGATATTGAAATGAAACTCTTAAGTTTTGATAATTTACCAGAGCAGGTCCATCTACATTTAAGAGCCAATCCCCGCTGTCATCAGTACCCCCATAGATGCCACCGTCTCTCCAATCATCTATTTGTCTGAGGGATCTTCCTTCTGCTGGATTATTTGTGAAAAACCCTCCAGGCGTACCAACAGCTGTGTTAAATGGAATATTGTTCTCATCACTAGGAGAAGAAAAACTTGAATTTATGCCTGGCGTCGTACTATGATCAATCAATTCACTATAGTCGTTTCCAGAATCAAAAGTATAATTTACAAGAGTTTCAGCGTAATTTCCGGTGCCTTGCACAATGCTAGTCAAAATTGTTGGATCGCCGGCACAAATAGGGTCGTTTGAAGCTGTTATTGATCTAATAATAGAGATTTCCTGTACTTCGGTTTGCGATGAATACGATGTGCAACCTGTGGTGCGGTCTATAAATCTGAAAACGACCGAGCCAGGACCAACAGCAGTTATAACACCTGTTTCCTCTATAATAGTGGCAATACGAGTATCACTACTTAACCAACGTCCACCAGTTGAAGGGGATAGACCATAAGTTTCACCGACGCACATAGTTGCTGGTGCATTGATTGTTCGTAATGGATTAAGAATAATGGGATCCGTGGTAATGCTACAACCAGTTGAAGGACTTACATATGTAAACGTAACACTACCCGGGGCAAGTCCAGTTATTACACCACTATTAGGCGTAATGGTCGCGATATTGGTATTATTGCTGGTCCATGTTCCACCTGAACTTGGAGTTAACTGGTAAGTATTACGACCAATACAAACTTCGGAAGGAAAACTTATAACTGGCGGAGGGATTACGGTGATATTTAAGGTGGGACTTTGTATAGGACCGCACCCTGTAATATCAGTTGTTCTTCTTACATAGATTTCAAAATTTGACGTCGGCGTTGTATTTGGTGTAAATGTAGGGGCAACCGTTGTGCCTTCGCTAATCCCGTTTATAAACCACTCGTAGTACTGCGTTGTTCCTCCATTGATTGGTGTTGCAGTAAATGTTATACTTGAACCCGAACAAATTTCATCGTTAGGATCATTGGAAGCGATAGTTACACTTGCATCTTCAGTAGGACTTTCCACCGTTACTATAGATGTACATGTGGACACATTACCAGCAGTATCAATTACGGTTAAGGTGACTGTATTGTCTCCTAAATCGCTACAGGTAAAGTTATATTTATCTAATGATATGGAAGCTATTCCACAATTGTCAGTAGAACCGCCGTCAATTTGAGCAGCAGTAACACTGGCGTTTCCGCTGGTATTAAGGATTATGGTTCTCGGTTGGCAAATGGCAATTGGTGCTTGATCATCCACGAGGGTCACATCAAAAGTAGTGCTTACGGGATTGGTAGCGTCCGTTGTGGAAAGTGTTATCGTTTGGACTGTCCCTGCACCATTGATCACGGTTCCAGAGGCAGGAGATTGGGTCACGGTAAGGGTGGCACAATTATCTGCAGCGGTGGTAAGCCCCGTGTAATCAGGGATCGTAAAGTTACAGTCTACGTCCACATTTTCATTTCTATTGCCAACCGCAGAAAGGGTTGGTGGGCTATTGTCCACGAGGGTCACATCAAAAGTAGTGCTTACGGGATTGGTAGCGTCCGTTGTGGAAAGTGTTATCGTTTGGACTGTCCCTGCACCATTGATCACGGTTCCAGAGGCAGGAGATTGGGTCACGGTAAGGGCGGCACAATTATCTGCAGCGGTGGTAAGCCCCGTGTAATCAGGGATCGTAAAGTTACAGTCTACGTCCACATTTTCATCTCTATTGCCAACCGCTGAAAGGGTTGGTGGGATATTATCCACAACCGTCACAAGCACAGTACAAGTATCCGTTTGACCAATAGAATCCGTAACTGTAAGAGTTACTAATACTGGGGTTCCAATATCATTACAATCAAAAGTATCAACATCAATTGCTAATGAAGCAATTCCAATATCATCCGTAGAGCCACCATCAATATCATTTGAAGTAATGCTAGCAGTTCCTGTTGCGCCTAATGGAACGGTAAGCTCGGTTACACAAATGGCTTCTGGGGGATTGTCAACATCAAATGTAGCCTTAAAATTATTAGCGTTATTATTTACATAATGAGGATTTAATTGAAGAATTCCACCCACAGTATAATCAGCAAATGTAAATACTTCTAATGTGTAATTACCTGTTGTTAGTCCGTCTAATAAATTAAGACCTTCATTATCTGTTTTCCAAACCTGATTATCTCCGTTAGTGCCACAAGCAGCACCAATGTCGTTACTAAACCAAGCCAAATTTATACTTAAAAAATCTACGGGATTAGGTCTATTTCCCGTTTCATAAATCATATAATGCAACCAACCATTAATAATATCATCTGTGGCATTACATTTCCAAATTTTATTTTCAGCACCATTTAGTAGTAATGTGCCATTTTGGGAGCCAAAAGAACCAAAGTAAGAACCGTCATAGTCAAAATATCCTGTGTCATTAGTGCTGTCCGTAGGGGAAAATAAATCGAATTGCTGATTCCCAGAACCACTGTCAAGAATTACTGAACTCTCGTAAATTCCAGAATTTTGCCCAAACGAAACTCCTGTCATAAACATTAGTAAAACTAATTGCAGTAAGTAGGTGTAATGTTTTTTCATATACAATAGAATAATGTTAACACAAAACTCTATTCCAAGTGTTTAATCATTGAAATAGTGAGGCTGGGTATGCTATTTACCACTCGGAGAGAGACATAAATATACGGCGAAGACGAGCGCTGAAGAAAAGTAATCGTTGAAATGCTATAATTACCTTTGACGGTGTTCATCAGGCATAAAGAAGGATTGAATTAATATTTTCATAGTTTTAATTTGTTGAAAAACAGGAATGCCAAATTAGTTTTACCATGTTGGTATTTGGGCGTTTTGCCAAGTTGTATTTTTAAGGAAATCATGCTGGGTTGCACAAGGATTTTATAGGGGTTCGTGCTGATTAACCGATGAACTTGTTAGACTGGCGTCAACATTTAAGGATTAAGATTCAAAATCTGCGAAGAGGTCAATTTATAATTTGATTTAAAAACATATTCCAATCAATTGAATTCCTTCCACTTATTTTGGGATGGATTTAAGTTCAGATAAGTGCTTAAAGATCTGTCTCGCTGACAGAGGTAGGTGGAAGGGATATTAATTCCATAACATATCTAAAACCAAAAATATATAAATGAGTGGTTTGATAATTTCTTATATAATACAACCACTTCGCCTGGCTGACGGACAGGCAGGTCTTCGACTCCTTTCTGGGAATCGAATCCACTCCTCCTTCGAAAGGAGGAGGCGTTTAAATTTTTTGCTAAATTTTAAGATAGTTTCTTTAAAAACCTCTCAGGTTTTGATCCCGATGACTATCGGGACTGAGAGGTTTGGTTCCGAATAATCCGTGATCCCGATATCGGGACGTGTCTAAAAAAAATCGTCTACCCTTTATTAAAGAATAGACGATTGATCATCATTAATTGGTCAAACTTGTGAATTATTATTGAATGACCACTTTTTTGTTATAACTGTTATTACTTAATTCTACTTGAATAATATAATTCCCTGCGGCAATATCCTTTACCGCAATTTTAAATTCACGTGAATACTGTGTGTCCGATATATTCCAAGTTCTGACCGTTTGTCCAACCATATTGATGAGAGATACTTGACGTACATTACTGCTTTCAGGTGTGCTCACGTAGATCTCAGCTGTTTTTTGGAGATACTTCACGCCAATTTCCTTAAATTCTTGATCGATGGTTGATAAGGTTGAATCCTTTCTGAACACGATAGAAAAGCGATCTTTGTATTGACCGGCCTGCATTGACATTTGAAAATTACTATCGTTGATTTGGGTATAGGTGTTCAATTCAGAGTCATAGACAAAAACATCAATTGGCGCATCAAAATTTTCCAAGCCGGTTAAAGCGAGGGCCACGTTTCCATCAATCTTTAAAGACATATCCAGAGGATACTTTTTATTGATATCAAAAGCACCAACTCCTTGGATCACAAACTTTTTATCTTCAATGGCGAAAGAAAGATCACTTGGAAAGTCATCACTGTTCAAACCATCATATCCGTAGTCAATACCATCGGTAGCGGAATCATCAGGGGTAAAGCCCAACAACAACGATCTTGCGGCACCTTCCGGTGTTGTAAACTCCAAGCGCACACGCTGAATTGCGTTGGCATTGGTAGCCGTTCTTTTTTGAACCTTATCTGAACCACTTTCAGGAGTTCTTAAAAACACAGATTCTCCGACTTCTTCTTTAACAAATTTCCGTTGGCCATTGTTAAATTCGATTTTACCACCTTTATCATTGATTTCCACATAAAATCCTTGACCTACCGGAATATAACGTCCCGGAGTCTTTGATGCTCTACCTGCTCCCGCAATCCCTGAAGGTGCAGATGATCCTACCGGAGGTCTTGCTGCAGCTACTGAACCAGTTTTTACATAGTAGGAGTAACGTCCTTGGTAGGCAGCAAACACATGGGTCTTCCCTTCTGGAGATTGTTCCCAAAATTGCAATGCACTACCAGGCTTAAGGACATTTGCATTGTCGTCAAAAAACTGATTGGCATCAATTGCTGATGGATAGGGGTTGCCTACCACTACCGCATGCTTTGGTCCGCCAACAGCAATTTGGATGGTTCCATTATTAGGCTGACCTTTAAAAGTATAGTTTTTATCTGCGGCATTATAAGCCCCAGCGCCCTTCATCAAAAATCCAAGGCCAACTGGAAGTTCTGTTTTTTGATTAATACGTTTCCAAACATTATAATTATCGGCATTTCCGTTATAAGTATATAACCATCGTGTACTCAGGGTTACTGCCGGTGAGGTTGGGCTGCCGTTATTATTTGCAGTCCAAAGCACTGGCAAATCACCATCATGGAGAACACCTGCCACGCTAAATGTTCTTGAATCGGCTGATCCAGCTGTGCTTACTGGGCTTCCCCAATAGTTATAATTGAACATATTACCTGTTCCTTGTTGATCGCGCATTAAAATACCTGTACCTGTGCCAAGAACACTGTTCTTTCCTTGAATTAGCTGCGATTCGCCCACCAATTCCAACACAGCGCCTTCATTTATGTTCAGATATTCTGAAACCTCCAAACTATGGCCATCTGTTATATCATGATTTTGAATGGTCAATCTGTTGGTCTCAACCAAAAGTCCTGCTAGCTTGATGTTCTTGCCCGTTGCAGTGACATTATGGCCAATCTTTACAATATTCCAGTCTACTAAAGTCTTGCCATCAATACCGATAGAATTAGGTATTTGTTGAACACTTCCATTTTTCCAGGTTTTGGCTTGGGTCCATTGACCATCTTCTGTGGTGGTGTAAGGTAATGGTGCAGACTCAAGTTGCATTGTTTTCATTCCATTCAAAATTCCAATAGTGCCCAATCCGGAATTGTCGGCCAACTTGCCAGCAGCAATATCAATCCCCTGATTCATTCGGTAATAGCCCTCCAAGTCGTTCCATTTCAAATCGGAAACCTCAATGCCAAGGACCGAACCACGAACCGCAGTGCCACTTTTCTCAATTTCTTGATTCATCATCTGACGGATATGATCTTCGGTCAACGCCTTATTCCAAATACGGACTTCATCCATGGAGCCGTTATAAAAGTCTTGGATCAAATCAGAGGAATTTCTAGTTGCACCTAATATAGCATCGGAAGAGTTATTTAATGGAAAAAAGCCCCATTCTTCTGCCACTTGAATCCCATCAATATATAATCGATACTTCCAATTGCTGAAAGTAACAGCCACATGATACCATCTGGTATTAAACAATGGATATGGAGATTCAAGGCTACCAAACGAATTCCAATTGAAACTGAGTTTTCCGTTAGACAGGCTTAAATCATAACCGCTCACGATATTAGAACCTCGTTTTGATAATAAGGTCTGATTAGGTGCCGCGCTCATTGTAGGCTTTATCCATAATTCAATACTAAAATCGCCCAAAAAATTGAATTCGTTACCAAAATTCACATAGCTTTCTTTACCATTAAAATCAAAGAAATCTTCACATTTAGCAAATGTCACCGTCATGGTATCTGAAGTATCACCACATGCCGAAGCATTAAATCTCTGCCATTGCAAGGTATAGGTCTCATCCAATTGTCCTGTAAACGTTGACTTTGGGTCATTTTTATTACCAAAACTGTAACTTGTTCTAGGTTGACCAGAAATTACTGACCATTCTCCACGCCAATTTTGTGCATTTAAATTCACACTCACAATACCACAATTATCATTAGAATAATCTATATCGCTGCCTGCATCGGCCGTTGTATCTGGAACTGTAAAGTACACCTTGATCATCATATAATCCACAGAGGCATCTTTATTCCCGTTTCCGGTAGTTTTTACAGAAAGTACGGCTCCAAAATTAGCATCATTGATGTCGTCTGGAGTCCAATTAATACCCCAAACTTCCGTATTGCTACCGTAAGTTGTTTCATTCTGATTAGTTGGCCAATTTCCAGATCTCGCAAGGTTCCTTGAAAAGGTATTATTTCCTTTTACAAGTTTTACTTGAGCGTCTTGTATATTTCCATTGCCAGAAGACTTTTGTGCTCTCTTAATGATAAGCTCAATGCCATCAATAGTGGCACATTTAGGAATGTCAAAACCATAGTTGGTCCCTTTTAAATAATCTGAAGTGCCTTTCAGCTTTATTGTAGCATAGCTATTTTCGACTGTAATGTTTTCAGGATTTGTCCAATTATTTTTTGTAATGTTCTCGCCTTTTCCAGCATGCTTTGATTCTGAACTTTGTCCATAAGACAATCCGACGAAAAGCGATAAAAGAATAAATGATAATAGGTAAGTGTAATTTTTTTTCATAATCTGTAGGTACTCTTAATCCGGAATTTAATTCCGGTTGCTTGTTGGTAAATTTGGTTTGAAATAGAGCGGAATCGTGGTTAACCGTTAACGGAGGGAGGCGCAAAATTATGGTGACATCCTACAGAATAGCAATAATTTCGATATGAAGCGATTTTAGTCGTCAGATATAAGGAACGTGCAGATTTCAACGACGAATAACAATATTTTTAAAGATTTAATTTGAATTATCGACGTCCTGCAGTCCTTTTTATAGGCCGGAAATCGTCAACCGAACTGTACATCAATGTTTTTTTTTGGTCGGTCAGGAGATGGTCTGATTTATGGATTTAAAGAAGCCATCTCCAAGGTTAAAAGAAGATGGATTTAAGCTCATAACAAAGCTTAAAGAAGGAAAGGGATAGGTGCTATAAAACCATTTGGGTTAAAAATTTGACGGAATATATTATTGAGTCAAAACCACCTCGTCTTCGATTCCTTGCCGGGAATCGAATCCACTCCTCCTTTAAAAGGAGGAGAAGTTTAGTTTTAGGCTAAATTTCAAAAATGATCCAAATCAAAAGAATTCCTTCCCTTTTTTTAAGGGAAGAGCTTGTCCCGATTTTTTTCGGAATGGCTTTAAGCTCAGAAAAGAGTTAAAAGACGGAAGGGATATCAATTCCAAAAAAACCTGCGTAGCTCTACACAAATCGGCTTCACCCGCCTGAAAAGCCGACAGGTCAGCATTTTATTCTCACAAAGCAACAATACATGATCATTATACTCCGCGATCCTCCGTGATATCCTCTGTGCATCTTCGTGTAATAATCTGGACATGTCAAAAAAATCAGTGCAAATCAGCAGAATCAGTGTCGTCAGTGTTCCATCCGTTCCATCGGTTCAAAAAAAATCGCCTACCCTAATTAAAGAATAGACGATTGATATGGGTAGATCCATAAATATCTATGGACCGGAAATTCAACAGAAAGTTTCCTTACTGATTCAATTAATCAGGATACGATTATGGCGATAATTCTGATCCGATTCCAAAACGGTCAAAACAACTTGACTCTGAAGATGGTCCATACTCAGAGTATGGGTTTCTGTATTACTATTTAAGTCATGCGAACTGATCAATTGGCCTTGGAGCGTGTACAACTTCAATTGGAGCGGCTTGCCTTGGGATTTAACCTGTAAGGTCTTGGAATTCCGAAAATAATTTAAGGACACATCATTTAAAACATTGTCAATATTAGAAAGCGATTGATGCGATTTATTATCGGAGAAGGCCAAAAAGAATCGATCTTGATAAACACCGCTTTCCATGATCTTTTTATAACTGAGATCATTTATTTTATGATAGGTGTCACTCCAGGCATCATGTACAAATACGGGAATTGATGTATCAAAGTGCTCAAGGGCGGTCAAAGAAATTTCAATAGGTCCGGAATTGGTCAGGAACATACCGAATGGATACCTCTTGGATTCACTGTAGGCACCCACACCTTGAATCACAAAGCGTTGCGAATTGATCATCCAATTCAGGTCGTCTTTAAGCTTATCTCGATTACGGGCATCGTAACCATAATCAATGGCATCAGTGGCACTATTGTCTTTGGTAAACGCCAACAATAAGTGGCGGACATAGCCTTCGGGGGTTTTGAAATCAATCCGGACGCGTTGGATATTGCTTTTGCTTTCTGTTTGCGCATAGACTGTAAGGCAGCAAAAAAAGGCCAAACATAAGTAGGTAAAATTTTTCATATCTATTAATTAATGATTAGGGGTTCGGCAAACGTAAATAATTAAGTGAATTTCGCCTACGAAATACATGGTTTTTAGATGAAGTGCAATCAAATGTAAGTTATTATTTACATATCTTAATTGGTTTTGTCAAGGAACAATAGATTCAGGATCAGCTGAAAGCAAATTTTAAAATTGAAGTCCGGTCATCGGGAGTTTGAGCTCCAAAAATTGAAAGCAAAAAAAAAATCGCCTATTCCTGTTAAGAAATAGACGATTTGCAATGGTTGGTTGGTTAAACCTTTGGATTAAAATTTAATAATCACTTTTTTGTTATAACTGTTGGTATTGGTTTCTACTTTAAGCACATAGTTACCTTCGGAGATATCTTTCACCGGAATCTTAAACTCTTGTCCGAAATTCATATTGGTCATGTTCCATGATCTGACGGCCTGTCCAGCGATATTGATCAAATATACTTGACGCACTTCAATACTTGCCGGAGTCTTCACATAGATTTCATCCGTTTTTTGCAGATACTTCACGCTAATATCCTTAAAGTCCTGATCAATGATATCCAAGGTGGTGTCTGGTTGGAACACGATGGAGAAACGTCCGCTATAGTTGCCCGCTTCCAAGTTGGCTTGGAAACCAACCGTGTTGATTCTGGTATAGGTATCCAATAACGAATCATGTACATAAACATCAATGTCTTCGTCAAAATTCTCAAGGCCTGTTAAAGAAAGCTCCACGTTTCCAGAGATTTTCAAGGTCATGTCCAATGGATATTTTTTGTTGATATCAAAAGCACCGACACCCTGGATAATATACTTTTTACCTTCTATTAAAAAGGACATATCACTTGGGAAGGCGTCCCTGTTTAGAGCATCATAACCATAGTCAAAGCCATCTGTTGCGTCGTTATTTGGCGTAAACGCCAATAATAATGGCCTTATGGCTTCCTCAGGTGTTTTGAAAGCTAAACGGACTCTTTGTATCATATCGTCGCTCTCATATCCTGTAGAATTAGCAACTCTTTTTTGGTTTTCGCTGCCTCTCAAAAAGACCGATTCACCAGAAGATTCTTTTTTGAAAACCCTCTGACTGTTTCTGAATACAACCTCGTTGGTCACCTGATAGGTGTCATCGGCAGCCGTCACAAAGAACCCTTGAGCAACTGGAATAAAATACCCTGGAGTCAAGTTACCGGCATCACCTAGCCCACTTATCATATCTCCTGGAAATGTAGTTGCCGCTGTACCTCCACTCAAATTTAATGATGCATAACCACCTTCATAATCTCTTAAGTAGTGGGAATTATTGGTGGTGGATTGTCTCCAGAAGGTTAGTGATCCATCAATGCTACCTGTTGAACCTGCATGAGCTTCCGACCCAGGTATATTGTCTCTAATAAAAAGACGGGCGTCAATTGCCGAAGGATAAGGGTTTCCAAGCAAGGTTTGGTTTTCTGTGCCTGGTGATGCTGTAACGGTATTTGTAATGGTGCCATTATTAGGTTGACCTACGAAGGTATAGTTTTGCATGGATGACCCATTGCCCGCACCACTACCTTTCATGGTAAAACCTAAGCCAAGGTTAAAACTCCCTGTAGCCCCTTTGTGTAACCAAGCTGAATGATCGCCGTTAAGACCTTCAGAATATTCATAAATCCATCTGCTGCTCATTGTATTTGTAGCATTATTGGCATTCGTTCCGCTTGTCCAAGTTATGGCTTGTAAGTTATTCGGATCAGTAGCTTTAAACAAGATATCATTCAGGTTATATGTCGCTCCGTCAACATTTACCGGACTTCCCCAGTAATTATAGTTAAATAAACTACCAGACCCTTGTTGGTCACGCTCTAAGTATCCTGTTCCAGTATAATCTACAATACTTCCTTCTGGCTGTAGTAATTGGGATTCTCCAACAAGATCTAAAGTACCGTCTATTTTGAGGTATTTGGTAACTTCCAAACTTTGACCATCATTAGGATTAGAGTTTTCTATGGATAAGGTATTATCCTCTACTATTAAACCTAAAACTTTAATGTTTTGATTGTTAGAACTAACATTATGGCTCGTTCTTACAATATTCCATTCTACAGGTGATCCATTGATTCCATTGGTATGTGGTATTTGTAATACCCCTCCATCTTCCCACGTTGTAGCAGCTGTCCAAAGACCGTTGGCAGCAGTATCATATGGTACCGGAGCGGATTCTGGTTGTTGCGTGGTCATATTTCTTAAGACACCATTTACGCCGACATTAGCCAATAAATTACCTCCAACAACATTAGGAATACGATTCATTTGATAATAGGCTGTTAAGTTGGACCAATTTAGCCCTGTACTTACCAACGGACCGGTAGTACTTCCAATCACGACACCTCCAACATCTTCTATTTCTTGGTTCATCATTAACCTTATTTGGTCAACTGTTAAAGTGGTGTTCCAAATGCGCACTTCATCCATCCAACCATTATAATAGTTGGTTGGTGTATTGTTTGGTCGCGACATGGCACCCAATAAGGCATTTGCTGTATTTGGCGCTGGGCCAATAGTCGAAGTTCTATTATTCACTAAAAGACCATCTACATAGAGTCTGTAGGCACTACCATCGAAAGTCACCGCAATATGATACCATCTACTGGCTGTAATACCACTTCTAGAGACAGACAGGTTATTCGCATAAAACTGGATGTTATTATCAACTAATCTTAAGTCATAACCTGTGGTCAAATTACCTGCATTACGTTTTGACAGAATGGTTTGAATATTACTGTTTATAACATTTGGTTTAATCCAAGTTTCAATACTAAAATTACCTGACAGGTTATATGTATTATTAAAATTCACACTATTGTCAATCCCGTTAAAAGTCAAATTATCTTCACAATCCATGAGCGTCACAGTAAAAGTGTCAGTATCTATGGCACAAGGAGCTGGGTTTGTCAAGGTCCAGGTTAATGTATATTCAGCACCACTTTCACCTGTAAAAGTTGCATTAGGATCTGTAGTACTTGAAAAACTAAACACACTGCCTGGCGTTACTGGTGTTGCAGACCAGGTACCATTACCGTTCGCCATCAACTGAAGCGTGGTATCACTACAACTTGTAATAGCAGTGGTGTTGCTCGCCGCCGCATAGACGAATGGAATAATGGTCACTATTATAGAATCTGACGCAGGAGGACATACTCCTGGTGGATCATTGGTGGTATAGGTAAGGGTTACACTACCGTTTGCAATGTCGGCTGCACTTGGGGTGTAAGTCGTTCCGGATATAGTTCCGGGAGTACCACTTGAACTCCACGTGGCTGAAGTAGCACTGCCACCAAAGATCGCACCTGATAGGTCGAGTGTTTGCGTAGAACAAATAGTTTGATTAGTTCCAGCATCAGCTGTTGCAGATTCATTAAACGTAAATAGCACAGTATCTACACCAGAACTACAAACTCCTGCAGGATTACTAGAGGTCAATGTCAAAGTAACACTTCCGGCCGCAATATCTGCTGCACTTGGATTGTAAGTGGCATTCATGGTATTTGCATTAGGTGTGAATGTTCCACCAGTACTTGAGCTCCACGTTGCGGAAGTTGCCGTACCGCTAAAACTACCATTAAGTGCAATAGGCCCGGCGTTACAAACGGTAAGATCAGCACCTGCATTGGCAATTGAGGCTGGATTGATTGTATAGATGACTTCGTCAATAACAGGGCCACAACCTTGAGGATTGTTAGCGGTTAGGGTTAAAGTAACCGTACCACTTGTTATACCTGGGGTATATGAAGAAGTTAAACTATTTGGATCAGAGAATGTACCACTTGAGGCACTCCATGTTGCAGAAATCGCACCACCACCAATACTACCGTTTAAGGTAATAGTGCTGTCCGAACAAATGATTTGATCTACGCCAGCGTTAACCGTTGGAACAGGGTTGATGGTGACTATCATGCTATCACTAACGCCTGGACAAACGCCATCACTTGGCGTATTGGTGTAAGTTAAGGTCACAGTTCCATTATTAATGTCACCTGCACTTGGAGTATAAACACTTCCTGAAAAATTACCTGTACCTGTAGTACTCCAACTGCCAGAGGCATTGGTTCCGGTTATTGAAGCCCCACTTAAATTAACGGTCTCTCCTGCACAAATTGTAATATCTGCAGGAGCAGTAACTGTAGGTGGCTCATTGATAGTTACTTGTTCTCCTGTAATTGTATTGACACAACCAACGCCATTGCTGTTTGGTGGATTGGTGTATTGGATGCTTGTTAACTCATAAAGTCCAGCAGGTTGATTTGCAAAAGTAACCGTACCTGAACCACCTATGTTAAAAGAACCAGCAGCCGCACCATTAAAAGAGTAACTCACGGTTGTATTTGGAGTTCCTGTTATGGTTAGACTATCTCCAAAACATACTGCATTAGTAGTTACAAACTCAGCGGTTGGATTTGGTAGGATATGAATACGCATCGTGTCTTCAATATTGTCACACCATGTAAACCCACCACTATCTGCAATTAAACTAATGGTTATTACATCACCAGCTACCGCTCCAGAAGGGAGTGTATAGGTGCTGTTTTCAGCGTATAGTGGTCTTGGAGGTGGATCATAAGTCTCTCTACATCCCCCCCACCAATACCATCTAATACAATATTCAGGTGGATCATAGGTGCCTACTGATGAAAAAGTTCCACCAGCCCCATTATCACTCCATTCCCATTCAGTATTACTCAAACCATTGGCATCACCAGCCATAGTAACTATATTTGTGCCTTCGCACACATAAATATCATTGCCAGCGTCAATGCCTGGTGCCGCAAAATTAATCAGTATCCATCTATCTCTCCTACTTGATGTACCACATGGGTTATGTGCTCTTACTCTAATTCGCTCTAAAAACGTGACTGTTCCTGTAATTGCCACTTCAATTTGGTTTGTACCTTGACCAGAGGTAATAGTCATCGTACTGGGAACAGACCATTCATAGGTTTCTACATTTGGATCATTTTCAACATAATAAATAGCTGTACTTACTGGACATAAAAAAGAACTCGGTCCATTTATAGCCCCAGGTGTTGAAGGTGTTTCATAATAAACTGTTATAACACCAGTAGAAGTCACAGTATTACATGAGTTAGTGGCTGTTATTGTATATGGAAATGTGCCACTCACACTGTCGTTGGGATTACCACTTATTCTGACTCTGTTTAGTGCGGCATTATAAACACCCGTCACTCCGGCAGGTAGGCCTGATACGTTTACAGTAGTAGCATTGAAGACACTAAAGTCTATATTTTCAACTGTGCCAACGGGAGCACTACCTGTTCTACACACGCTTTGATCAGCACTTGCAGAGACTAAGGTGATTGACGTATTTGGGTTTACAGTAACAGTGATTGTATCGGTGTTTCTACAGCCATTGGCATTGGTTCCCGTCACGGTATAGGTGTGGGTTCCAACCGCAGGAGTAAATGAAACATTGTTTACTACCCCGTTATCCCAAGTATAAGTTGAACCACCACTACCCGTTAAAGTTAGGCTTTCACCTTCACATATGGTCAAGGTGCTCACATTATTTCCATTCCCTAAGGCATTGATTGTTGGAAGCGGATTCATGGTCATTGTTAAAGTTTCTGTAACAGTTACAGGCGAAGCGCATGTGGCACTAGAGGTAACGGATACAGAAATTATATCACCATTAACTATTGTAGTAAGCGGACCGTATGAATTAGAGTTTGCACCTACAGGAGCACCATTTAAAAACCATTGGTAAGACGGGCTCGCGCCTCCATTAATCAAATCCGTTATAAAGAAATTTAAGCTGTCGCCTGTACAAGCAGGATTGGCAGAAGCATTTAAATTAAACGATACCGGAAGCAAAGGACTAACAGTCATCGTAATACTATTGCTGGTGATGAGTGTATTACAAGGTCCGGCTGTGATTTCCACATAAACATCATCACCGTTATTTAATCCCGTAGTAGTATAAGTGTTACTATTAGTTCCTACTGGACTGCCATTTTGATACCATTGGTAATCTGGCATTGTGATTAAGCCTAAATGGCTATTCGTTGCCTCAAAAGTAACTGAAGTTCCACTACAAATTGGAGAAGCAACACTTGAGGTAATTGTGGCTGTTGCATTTTGAATGTAATCATTAACAGTTACGGTTGTATTACAAGTTGAAGTATTACCGTTAGCATCTGTAACAGTTAAGGTGACGTTGTTTGTACCAATATCTGCACAAGTAAAAGAAGTTTGACTTGCTGCATAGGTTAATGTGCCTCCACAGGCGTCAGAAGAACCATTATTTAGTGCCTCTGCTGTAATAGTAGCATTTCCCGTAGAACCTAAAGTCACGGTAAGAGGTTGACAAAGGGCAATTGGTGGTTGATTATCTTCTACGTTTACCACAAACGAACAGGTTGATATCAACCCATCGCCATCCTCAGCAAACACGTCCACTGTTGTTGATCCAACAGGAAAGTTATATGGAAAGCTAATTGGATTACCATCTATTTCATAACTGATGGTTGGAGATCCTGTACAATTATCTGTTGCAGTAGCTGTAAACGATAAAGTTGAATGACACTGGTCAGGATCGGTGTCATAAGATGCCAAAGGCGTAGGACATGTGATTACAGGTGGTGTATCATCCACCACAGTAATGGTTTGGTCACAAGTGGCTGTTAGGCCTGCGGTGTCAGTAACGGTCCAGGTCACCGTATGAGTTCCTACCGGAAGCGGCAGCATTCCTGCCAAATTGTTGGACACAGAAGCCACAGCACAATTATCATCAGTTGTAGGCGCATCTAGGACTAAAGTTGCCACTTGACAATTTGCATCTGCACTGACAGTTATATCATCAGGACAATCAATTGTAGGCAATTCGTTATCAGAAACTGTCACGGTAAATGAACAAACACTGGTCAAGCCATTGGCATCAGTAGCCGTGTACTCTATAGTAGTAATGCCAATAGGGAAAACACTTCCACTTGTTAAACCTGACGTATCGGTTTGGGCAACAACAGCCGTTCCGCAATTATCGGTAGCTGTAGGTATTGTATAATTAACAACGGCACCACAGATGTTAAGATCATTACTTAAATTAAAATTTGAAGGACATGAGGTGAAGGTTGGGGGGTTAGTGTCCACAACCGTTATGGTCTGTGTCCCTGTAGTCGTGTTGCCGCCAGTATCCGTTACCGTCCATTCACGGACGATGGTACCGACACCGTCCACGACAGTGTTGGAGATTTCAGAATAGTTGACGGTAAGTGAGATATCACAGTTATCGGTAGCGGTTACAGTGGGTACGGATGGAATCGCATCACATTCTACCGTAGTATTTCCAGGCACGCCGACAAGTGCAGGCGGTGTACCATCCACAACTGTTATGGTCTGTGTCCCTGTAGTTGTGTTCCCGCCAGTATCGGTTACGGTCCATTCGCGGACAATGGTTCCGACACCATTCACGACAGTGTTGGAGGTCTCAGAATAGTTGACGGTAAGTGAGATATCACAGTTATCGGTAGCGGTTACAGTGGGTACGGATGGAATCGCATCACATTCTACCGTAGTATTTCCAGGCACGCCGACAAGTGCAGGCGGTGTACCATCCACAACTGTTATGGTCTGTGTCCCTGTAGTTGTGTTCCCGCCAGTATCGGTTACGGTCCATTCGCGGACAATGGTTCCGACGCCGTCCACGACAGTGTTGGAGGTCTCAGAATAGTTGACGTTAAGTGAGATATCACAGTTATCGGTAGCGGTTACAGTGGGTACGGATGGAATCGCATCACATTCTACCGTAGTATTTCCAGGCACGCCGACAAGTGCAGGCGGTGTACCATCCACAACTGTTATGGTCTGTGTCCCTGTAGTTGTGTTCCCGCCAGTATCGGTTACGGTCCATTCGCGGACAATGGTTCCGACGCCGTCCACGACAGTGTTGGAGGTCTCAGAATAGTTGACGGTAAGTGAGATATCACAGTTATCTGTAGCGGTTACTGTAGGTGCAGCTGGAATGGCATCACATTGCACTGTAACATCACCAGGCACACCGGCAAGGATTGGATCCGTTGAATCGATAACCGTAATAGTCTGCGTATCAGTAACTGTATTCCCGCCGTTGTCGGTTACAGTCCATTCACGTACAATAGCCCCCACACCGTCCACAACAGTATTACTGATTTCGGAATAGCTGACCGTAAGTGTCGTATCGCAATTATCTGTAGCGGTTACTGTAGGTGCAGCTGGAATGGCATCACATTCTACAGTAGTATTTCCAGGTACTCCGACAAGGTTTGGTGGTTCATTATCCACAACCGTCACAATAAAACTACAAGTCTGTCCTGTGGCTACATTATTATTATCACGTTCTTCATAAGTAACAGTTGTTGGGCCAACTGGAAACGTATCACCACTACCAAGAGAGGTAACTAAAACCATGCTACCACCTGATATATCTGTCGTTGGTAAAGCATAGGTAACCACAGCACTACAAGTCCCTGGGTCAGCATTTTGAGAAAATGAAGTAGGACAATTAAAAACAGTCACAGAAGAAGCCTCCCCCCTCTCAAAACTCCTCTCCAAATCCTCATCAATCAAGGTCTTTATAAAAGACCATTCTAATTGATATAAGGCATTATCAGGATCTATGATCGAATGACTCGCGGCATTGGTGTGAAAAGAAGTCCCAGAAAAAAGTGCTAGCAATACCAATTGCAGAACGTAGGTGTAATGTTTTTTCATAATCATAAAATAATGTTAACACAAAAATCCATTCCAAGTGTTATATCAGTGGAATAGAGAAACGGGAAATCCTAATTTACCGCTCAGCGAGGGATGTACAAACATAAGTGGATGGTGGTCTAGGAAGAAAAAAACTCGTTGAAATGCTATAATTAACTATGAGTGCAACTATAGGTGTTAACGAAATGTTATTTAACGTTTTCACTTGTGGTAATCAGCTGACAAATAGGGTGCTGAATGTTCGGTTTAACAGCTCCATGTTCATTATTAAAATTTCAAATTCAAGCTTAGTCAGCTATCCGTCCCCAAACACACACCTCCCTTATCCATAGAACTCATCCATCACATCCATACAGCCCATGAGATCCTTATCTTTGAATGTTGGGCGATTCCTTTTGAATGTTTGCTAAATTTGCACCAGGGATTGTAGCGGTCTCCGTGTCATTGCCATCCTAAATACGGTCAGCAAGCCGATTTCGCTTTGGCAAAAAAAGCGGTCAGAAGATGAATTATGGCTGAGAACGGGCCGGTTCAGAAATGCCGCATCAGGAGCAGTTCAGTCAATTATTTTAAACCTAGGACTTTTCTGTTTCCCAAAACAAAGGTTCACAAAAGATGAAAAAAAAGATATTAATTGCGCCTTTAAATTGGGGATTGGGTCATGCCACGCGTTGCATCCCCATCATCCATGCCTTGATACAGCAAAATTACACACCAATTATGGCCAGTGATGGTGCCGCCTTGTCCCTTCTGTCCAAGGAGTTTCCCGATTTGGAAGCCTTGGAATTGCCTTCTTATCATATCAGCTATTCCAAAAAAGGGTCCTTTTTAAAACTCAAGCTTTTCAAGGATTCCCCACAGATTATAAAGGCCATACGGAAAGAACATCATGCGATCAAATCCATCATAAACACCCACCGCATTGATGGCATTATTTCCGACAACAGATTTGGGGTTTACCACAACAACCTGCCTTCCGTTTTTATCACCCATCAATTGCAGGTTTTAAGCGGAAGCACCACTTGGCTCAGTACCAAACTGCATCAAAGGATCATAAAGCGATTTGACGAGTGCTGGGTTCCCGATGTGTCGGGATCACCCAATTTGAGTGGGAAAATGGGACATGTGGAGCATCCTAAATTCACTGTAAAACACATTGGTCCCTTAAGTCGGTTTCAGAAATCCGAAAGTGAAATCTCCTATGATATTATGGCGTTGCTCTCTGGCCCTGAGCCACAGCGGGAGATTTTAGAAAACAAATTATTGGAGGAATTTAAAAACCACAAAGGCCAAGTGCTCTTTGTAAGAGGGGTTATGGAAAAGGAACAAAGGATTCATGAATCTGGGCCTCTCACGGTTTATAATTTTATGACCTCAGCATTATTGGAAAAATCGATTAAGGCCAGCCACATCATCATCGCCCGGTCGGGCTATTCCACAATTATGGACTTGGCCACATTGGGCAAAAAAGCCTTTTTTATTCCGACACCTGGGCAATTTGAGCAAGTCTATTTGGCCAAAAGAATGCAAGAGCATCAGTTGGCACCATTTTGTAAACAGGACGATTTCAATTTGGAAAAACTTGAGAGCATCGATCGCTATAAAGGATTGGAGGCTTTTGATCAGAGCCCCAATTTTGAGGAGCTATTTCGCCTTTTCGAGGGTAAATGAGAATTCGCTGCCCACGCTCAATTCACTTTCAATATAAATACGCTCATCGTGTGCTTCAATAATATGCTTCACAATGGAGAGCCCGAGTCCAGAGCCGCCTTCCTTACGTGAACCGCTCTTATCAATTCGGTAGAAACGCTCAAAAAGCCGTGGAATATTCACCTTTGCAATGCCTTCGCCATTGTCCGTAACTCTTACAATGACTTTATTTTTTATCAAGTTCTCGATGCTGATCTCGGTAGTTCCCTTGAAGCTTCCATATTTAATGGAATTGACCACAAGATTGGTAAGCACCTGTCTGATCCGTTCCTTATCTGCCCTGACCATAATTGGTTCGGGGTACTGCATGTCAAAAGTCAAGGTGATTTTTTTCTTGGCCGATTTCATTTCCAGCAAATCGAACACGCTTTCCACCAGGGCCACAATATCAAAATCCTCTATATTCAGACTCAAATCGCCTACCTCCAATTTGGTAATCATATCCAAATCCTGCACGATATAGATCAAGCGTTCCACGCCTTTATTGGCTCTTTCAAGGTATTTTTTTCTAAGATTCTCATTGTCCATGGCACCGTCCAACAAGGTCAACACATAACCTTGGACCGTAAACAGCGGTGTTTTCAATTCGTGCGAGATATTGCCCAAAAACTCCTTTCGGTACTCTTCCCTGACTTTCAAGGTTTCTATCTCAAGTTTTTTGTCCTGGGCAAATTTCCCGATTTCCTGGGTCAGGGTGGCCATATCGGTGGTGATGGGCTGTTTGCGGAGGGTGGCAGATTCCAATAGGGTCAGATCATCGTAGATCCGCTTGACCCGTCTATAGATAAAGCGCTCCGCACGATATTGGATTATAAAAAATGAAATGATAAATGTCAGGACAGAAAAGCCCAAAATGGACCAAATATTGAAGGATTGGCTGAGCAAAGAAAATACAGTGAGCAGGGCTGTTAAAATCAAAGTGATATACAATGTGGTCTTAACAGCAAACTTATAGGACTTTTTTATCTCTTTCTTTTGCATCAGTCAACAAACTTGTAGCCTACGCCTTTGACGGTCTTAAAGCAATCGTCACCAATTTTTTCGCGCAATTTCCTTATGTGGACATCGATGGTGCGTCCGCCTACGACCACATCATTGCCCCATACTTTATTTAAAATCTCTTCGCGTTTATATACTTTATTGGGCTTGGTGGCCAACAAAGATAATAATTCAAATTCCTTTCTTGGCAGAATAATTTCCTTGCCATGATGTGAAATCTTATATTCCTCTCGATTGATGATCAATTCGCCAATCTTAAGTATTTTTTGTGATGGTCTCTCCTCATTCAATCGCCTCAGTAGAGCTTTGACTTTACTGGTCAATACTTTAGGCTTGATGGGCTTTGTAATATAGTCATCGGCTCCGGCATCAAAACCAGCCATTTGGGAATAATCCTCGCCGCGTGCAGTCAAAAAGGTAATGATGGTATTGCTGAGCTCTGGAACCTTACGAATCTGTTCGCAGGCCTCAATACCGTCCATACCAGGCATCATGACGTCCATGATGATCAGCTGTGGGCGTTCCTTCTTTGCTTTTTTTATGGCTTTGATTCCATCCTCTGCCGTAATGATTTCATAGCCTTCTGCCGAAAGATTATAGCCGATAATTTCCAAAATGTCGGGTTCATCATCAACCAATAGAATTTTTATATCCTTATTTTTCATTAGGGGGTTATTCAAAAATTATACTGTAAAGATAAGCTTATCTGTAGATACTTATAAAAAAGCAGGGCATTGATAACACTATCTTAACCTTCAGAATACATTCTTTTTAACCATTCGTCGAAAACTTTGATTGTTTAACATACTTTTGGTACGGGATTTGCCATAATTTTTAGTATCTTTAATAACGGATTTCAGTTGATGAAAAATTAATTTTGTATGATGAAAAACTACATTTACATTCTTTTTTTAATCTTCGGGCTTGGCATGGGTGTTCCAACGACGAATGCACAAACGAATGCTTCCAAAACAACCCTGTCGCCATCAGATGGTATTAGCGATCTATCGATTTATCCAAATCCAGTAAGCAGTGGTAAAATCTATATCACCACAAAAGAAAACCTGACCAAAGAGGTTGAAATTTATGATGTTTTAGGCAAAAAAATTCTATCCGAATCACTTTTTGGAAAAGAATTGAACATTTCAAAACTGACCGCCGGCATTTACATCCTAAAGATCAAAGAAGGCAACAATTCGGCCACCAGGAAACTGGTTGTCAGGTAGCTGTTACTACAAACAGACTTCTTGCTAATCGCCATAAATCGACCTTATCACATCACATTTCACATTCACAACTCAGTGATCCTTGGTTTTAGCATTTAAAATCCGATCTAAGATGAGACACTTTGTTTTTAGGGAATCAAGAACCTCGTTGTATAATAACGGATCAAGTCAAAAAGTTGTGAGATTTTAAGATTATGCATAAATTAATAGTTAGACCACAAGGCTTTCATGTGCCTTTATCCTGCCTTTACCCTGCCTTTATCCTGCCACTATCCTAATAGCTATAATTGATTTGACAAGAAAGTGTGAAATTGTTGGTGTAAAATAACCTACTGGCGGGAATAAACTGTTCCAATAAGGACGCACTTGGTGGAGATGGCCTGAATATCATCAAGAAACTCCTTTTTTATTTTACCATCCTGACCTATTGGAAAAGCTTTATCATATTTAAGTAAGGCTTTTTTATTTTCTATATTTTTGTGATATGATTTCGATGGATACTATTTTCAACATTCAAACACAAGCCGAATTTGAATCTGCAAGCTTGGAGGTTTTCAAATTTCAATTTGAGAACAACCGGGTATACCGTTCCTTTTGCGATTTGCTCTATATTCATCCAAGTGACGTTAAACGCATAGAAGACATTCCGTTCCTTCCCATACAATTCTTTAAATCGCATGATGTTTTGAGCAGTACGCAACCCGTAGAACAGGTATTCACCAGCTCAGGAACTACCGGCGATGCAACGAGCAAGCATCAGGTTACGGATCTACACATTTACAAAGAAAGCTTTAGGCGTGCCTTTTCCCATTTTTACGGTCCCATGGAAGATTATGTCGTGTTGGCATTATTACCTTCTTATTTGGAACGTGAAGGCTCCTCCTTGATTTATATGGTAGAGGATATGATCAAACGGTCGGGACAGGTTGAAAGCGGATTTTATCTTCATAACCTTTCCGACTTAAATGACATTTTAATAGACTTGGATAAGCAAGGCAGAAAGGTACTGCTCATCGGCGTATCCTTTGCCCTATTGGATTTGGTTGAATCTTACCAGTTTCAATTGAAAAACACCGTAATTATGGAAACTGGCGGAATGAAGGGCCGACGCAAAGAATTGGTAAGAGAAGAACTGCATGACCTACTCAAAAAAGGATTTGGGGTAAAAAACATCCACAGCGAATATGGAATGACAGAGCTGCTAAGTCAAGCTTACTCCAATGGCCATGGAATTTTTAAATGTCCCAATTGGATGCAGATCCGCACCAGGGATACTGAAGACCCGCTGTCCATACTTCCAAATCACAGAACAGGCGGCATCAATGTAATTGATTTGGCCAATATCAATTCCTGCTCATTTATTGCCACCCAAGACCTGGGAAAGACCTTTGCCGACAAGAGTTTTGAAATTATTGGCCGCTTTGATCATTCAGACATCAGGGGCTGCAACCTTATGGTATTATAAATCTTTGTTAAAGTGTAAGATTGCTGTAATCAAACGGCTTTTTATACGACCAAATACACACCTAAAAAACCGACTGTTTGGGAAACCAAAAAAAGTATTCTATAATTGAAAAAGAGAAGTTTTTAAGTTGATTGGTTGGTTTTTTGACGCCTGGAGAGGTTTACGTCTTCAGGCGTTTTTTTTTAGTGAAGCAGTCCCGCCAAAAGCGGGACGTAGCTGAGCTAATCCCGCTTTTGGGCGGGATCTAATAAATTCATTTTTTTGATTTAATTAAATGAAACAGCTCTTTTCAATGACATTACAATTGTGATTCCTTAATAATTAAGAGCCCACTTTTATAATATAGGTATTCTTCTTTCCTCTATTGAGAATGATGTATTTGCCATTGATCAAATCATCGGTCGTCAATATATAGTCTTCAGCAACTTTTTCCTTGTTCACCGATATGGAATTTTCCTTCAACGCACGTCGCGCCTCGCCATTGGAATTTAAAAACCCGGTCTTGGCCGAAAGTGCAGCAATCATATCGACGCCTTCATCAAATTCAGATTTAGGGATTTCTGCCAATGGCACCCCTTCAAAAACTTCCAAAAACATGGCTTCATCCAAGGTTCTGATATCTTGTTTAAAGCTATCGCTGAACAATATATTGGACGCTCTCTCCGCTTTTTCAAATTCTTCCTTGGAATGCACAAAAGTGGTCACTTCCTCCGCCAATCGCTTTTGTAGGATTCTTAAATGTGGGGCCTGCCTATGTTCTTCAATGAGTTTTTCGATAGTGTCCCGATCCAAAAACGTAAAGATCTTGATATATCTATCGGCATCTTCATCACTCGTGTTCAACCAGAATTGATAGAATTTATAAACCGAGGTCTTATCAGCATCCAACCAAATATTGCCGCCTTCGCTCTTGCCGAATTTTGAACCGTCCGCTTTAGTGATCAGCGGACAGGTCATGGCGTAAGCTTTGGCGTCATGGCCCACATTCATACGACGTACCAGCTCGGTTCCAGTGGTAATATTTCCCCATTGGTCACTACCTCCCATTTGCAAAAGAATATTGTGGTGCTTGTGCAAATAGTAAAAATCATAACCTTGGATCAACTGGTAAGTGAATTCTGTAAAAGACATCCCAACACTGCCTTCTTCCCCTGAGAATCGTTTTTTGACCGAATCTTTGGACATCATATAATTGACCGTAATACGCTTGCCGACATCTCTTGCGAAATCGATGAATGAGAAATCCTTCATCCAATCATAGTTGTTTACTAAAACCGGCGCATTCTTGGCAGTCGAATTGAAGTCCAAAAATCGGGACAACACTGATTTTATACCAGCCACATTCTTTTCCAAAGTGGCCTCATCCAATAAATTACGCTCGTCACTCTTCCCTGACGGATCCCCAATCATTCCCGTAGCACCACCTACCAAAGCATAAGGTTTGTGTCCCGCTTTTTCCAAATGGACCAAAAGAATAATAGGCACTAAACTGCCAATATGTAGCGAATCGGATGTGGGATCAAATCCAATATATGCGCTGGTCATTTCTTTACTGAGTTGTTCTTCAGTTCCGGGCATGATATCGTGTACCATTCCTCTCCAGCGTAAATCTTCTACAAAAGGGTTTGTCATGAGTTTTGAGATTAATTTTATAAATTTTCTGCAAAGATAAACATCAAAGGAGAATTAGGGATTAATATCCAATAATTCTTTATTTTAGTGATATGATATTAGTCACAGGAGGCACAGGTTTGGTAGGTTCGCATTTGCTCTATAAACTACTGAAAACCAGCAATAAAATAAGAGCAATTTACCGAAGAGAACATAAATTGGCCTTGGTAAAAAAGGTTTTTTCCTACTATAGCGCCGATTATGAGTCGCTTTTCGAACAAATAGAATGGGTAGAGGCCGATATTACAGACATTCCTGCACTGCAGAGGGCCTTTCAAGATATAGACTATGTTTACCACTGTGCAGCCTTTGTAAGTTTTGAACCTGACAAGTACCATGTTTTGCGGAAGATCAATATTGAAGGCACCGCCAATGTGGTCAATTTATGCCTATCCTATCAGGTAAAAAAACTCTGTTATGTCAGTTCCATTGCTGCCATTGGGCATCAACAGAATCCGCAGCAATTGATCACTGAAGACACCAATTGGAATCAGGATGCCGACAACAGCGTGTATGCCATTACCAAATACGGCGCTGAAATTGAAGTTTGGAGAGGCACTCAGGAAGGCATTGATGCGGTGATTATAAATCCGGGAATCATCATTGGGCCAGGTTTCTGGAATAGCGGAGGCAGCAGTAGCTTGATCAAGAAGATATACAAAGGCATGCCCTACTACACCCATGGTGTTACCGCTTATGTGAATGTTGATGATGTGGTCAGGGCAATGGTGTTGTTAATGCAAAGTCTCATTAAAAATGAGCGATTTATCGTCATTTCAGAGAATCTATCTTTTAAGGAATTTCAACAACAAACGGCATTGGCCCTTGGTGTAAAACCAGCATCAAAGGAAGCCACACCCTTAATTTTGGGCCTAGGATGGCGATTGGATTGGCTGAGCCGTTTGCTCACAGGAAAACGTAGAAGATTGTCAAGACAGATGACCAGAAGCGCAAGGAGTATCACAAAATATGACGCCTCAAAAATAAAAAACGCTTTGGACTTCAAATTTAAGCCAATGCAGGTTTCCATTGAAGACACCTGTCAATTGTTTTTGGACGATTTAAAAAATGGGATTTAACTGATGGAATCGCCCTCGATGGTTTTTGTAGAATCTTTTTTGCTTCTTTCAGCTTTTCTAATGGAATCCTTAACCCTCTGTTCCTCCTCGGTCAGCTTTTCGTAAAGCGCTTTGTCTTTTTCCAAATCTGCCTTCACCTTTTCCACCAGCTGGGCATAAACCTCGGTATCGTAGGCATAATAGGTGTTGCTTTCGGCAAATTGCAAACTGTCAATCCCGTGCTTTTTGTACACATACTCCAAAGGCATAATCCCGTTGAGCTCCAACACTTTTTTATTGACACTTTTTGCCGCATTGAGAAGATAGAGGTCGTACATGATCTCGGACATCTTATCTTTTGCAATCAAGTTTTTAGGCTTTTTAGGTCTGTCAATTGTGTTGCAACCAACAAAAGAAATGAGGATTACGATGTAAAAAAAGTGTTTCATCTCTCAAAAGTTAATCGTTTTCCTGCTTTAACATCCAAAACCTTGAAATTCTTGTACACCAAAGCACCATTGACAAAAGTATGGGTAATTCTCGACTTAAAGGTCACCCCCTCAAAAGGCGACCATCCACATTTGTATAGGATGTTCTCCTTATTTACGGTCCACGGACTATTGATATCCACAATGGCCAAATCGGCGTAATACCCAGGCTTTATATATCCACGTTTCTCGATCTGAAACAAAATAGCAGGATTATGGCACATTTTTTCGGCAATTTTCTCTAAGCTTATTCTATCCCTATGGAAAGCCTCAATCATAGCAACCAAGGCATGCTGCACCAAAGGTCCGCCAGAAGGTGCATTGGTATATACATTTTGCTTTTCCTCTAAGGTATGTGGAGCATGATCTGTAGCCACGACATCAATGCGGTCGTCCAAAAGTGCTTTCCACAATTCCTCCCGATCATTGGCCGTCTTAACCGCCGGATTCCATTTGATTAGCGTTCCTTTGTTCTTATAGTCTTCATCGCTAAACCACAAATGATGAATACATACCTCAGCGGTAATTTTCTTATCCTTTAACGGAATTTTATTCGTGAACAGTTGCGTTTCCTTGGCAGTGGATACATGGAAAATATGCAGACGGGCTCCTGTTTTCTTAGCCAATTCAATGGCCTTGGAAGAAGACAGGTAACAAGCTTCTTCACTTCTGATGATGGGATGGCATTCCATAGGAATATCATTTCCGTAGGTGTTGATATGCGCTTCCAGATTTCGTTTTATTGTCGCTTCATCTTCACAATGCACAGAAATCAATAGATCGGTACTTTTGAAGATTTTCTCCAAAACCTCTGTATTATCCACCAACATATCACCAGTTGAAGATCCTAAAAACAACTTCAGTCCGGCCACATTTTTGGAATCCACCTTCAATATCTCTTCCAAATTGGTATTGGTACCACCAAACATAAATGAATAATTGGCGTATGATGTGTTTGCGGCAATATCAAACTTGGCTTCCAGTTTTTCAATGGTTGTGGTTTGCGGCGAAGTGTTTGGCATTTCGATAAACGACGTGATCCCACCAGCAATGGCGGCCTTCGACTCTGATGCGATGGTTGCCTTATGGGTCAGTCCAGGTTCTCTAAAATGGACCTGATCATCGATTACCCCAGGAAAAACATAGTTTCCTTCCACATCGATCACCATCACATCAGCATTTTTCGCACTGATAGAATCGGCAACTTCCTTAATGAATTCTCCTTCAATTAAAATATCACCCTCAAAAATGCGTCCCTCATTGACAATCTTGGCATTTTTAATAAGTACTGTTTTCTCTTTCATGTGATTGTTTTTATTGTTTTTTAACGGACACATGCTGTTCGCAATCAACCTTTCTAATGGGGTTTAAAACCTTTAGCATGCTCGGTTCATATTATTTGCCAAATAGGCTTTTAAATTTCATGTTTATAACTCCAAAAACTGCTTCAGAAATAATGCCACCGCTCATTTTCGATTTTCCTTTTGCTCGATCTGTAAAAATCACGGGGACTTCCACAATTTTAAAACCTTTTAAATGGGCCTTAAACTTCATTTCTATTTGAAACGCATAGCCCACAAATTTAATAGCATCCAAATCTATGGTTTCCAACACCTTTCGTTTATAACAAACAAAACCAGCTGTGGTATCCTGAATTTTCATCCGTGTAATAAATCGCACATATTTGGATGCAAAATACGACAATAGTATTCTGTTCATTGGCCAATTGACCACATTCACACCTGTGATATATCGAGACCCAATGGCAACGTCAGCACCATCCTTGGCGCAAGCGTTATACAGTCTTCCCAAATCGTCCGGATCATGTGAAAAATCGGCGTCCATTTCAAAAATATAGTCATATTTATTCTCCAGGCACCATTTGAATCCGTCAATATAAGCAGTTCCCAATCCGGTTTTGTTCTTACGTTGGAGCAAAAATAAACGATCTGGAAATTCCTCTTGAAGGAACTTTACTTTTTCTGCCGTTAAATCAGGTGAGTTGTCATCTACCACAAGAACGTCAAAAGCTTTATCTTGGGCAAATACCGCAATGATAATCGCCTCAATATTCTCGATTTCATTGTAGGTTGGGATGATGACAATAGCGTCTTTCATTGGTAAAAATTTTAGCAAAAGTAAGTTTTTTTAAAAGATTAATTTTATTGAAATGGACAGATAAAATTTTCTTTATAATTTAGCAGCATGATGAGAGAAATAATAGCGAACGAGTGGTTTACCATTTTCATGGTTTTGGGATTGGTATTTATTACCCTCGCGAAAGTATTATACACCAATCGGTTTTTGGATTTTATCGGTGTTTTTGGCAACTCGAGATACCTCAAAATCTATACTAAAGATCAAAAATTTATTGACATTTTTGATGGGCTATTGTTTTTCAACCTCGTTATATCACTATCTATTTTTGGGTACCTTTCTTTTCTCACCCTACAACCAGATCAGACTTTTGAACTTGATGTTTTCCTAAAAATCCTCCTTGGGATATCCACATTGGGGATCATTAAAATTTTGATTGAACGGCTCATAGGAAGTCTCTTTGAAATTGACAAAGTGATTGAATCCTACCTGTTCCAAAAAACAAGTTATAAAAACTTTAGCGGATTTGTTCTTTTACCTCTTAACGCCTTGTTATTATACACGATAAGTCCAACAAGAACTAGTATTCTTGTAGGAATTTTAGTGTTGGTGATTATAAATCTTATCGGATTTGCAACTTCATTTAAAATTCATCAAAAGACGGTGTTAAACAACATATTCTATTTTATTTTGTATCTTTGCGCACTTGAAATTGGGCCTTATCTGATTTTATATAAAGTAATTGTAGAATATAAAGCTTAAAACCACCGCAAGCCTATGAAAGTGAAAACAATTTTAGTGTCACAGCCCGAACCTAAAATCGAAAATTCGCCTTATTTTGATCTCCAGGAAAAACAAAAAGTCAAAATCGACTTCCGACCATTTATCCATGTTGAAGGTGTTGCTGCGAAAGATGTAAGACAGCAAAAAGTTGATTTGAATCAATATTCCGCTATTATTTTGACCAGCAGAAATTCTGTAGATCATTTTTTTAGAGTGGCAGATGAGATGCGCTATAAAGTGCCTGATACTTTAAAATATTTTTGTCAAAGCGAAGCCGTAGCTTTCTATCTTCAAAAATATGTAGTGTACAGAAAACGAAGAATTTATGTTGGAAAACGTAATTTCGAAGACCTTTCACCTTTGATCAAGAAATACAAGGATGAGACCTTCTTATTGCCAACTACCGATAAACTGAAGGATGAAGTCCCTGAACTCTTGAATAGTTTAAATATTAAGTGGAAGGAGGCAATTTTTTACAAAACAGTGATAAGCGATCTATCCGATCTTGCCGACGTTTTCTATGATATTTTAGTGTTTTTCAGCCCCTCAGGTATTGAATCCTTATTCCATAATTTCCCAGACTTTAAGCAAAACGATACCCGAATTGCAGTTTTTGGAAATACAACGGCAAAAGCTGTTGAAGATCACGGTTTAAGAGTCGATATTTTAGCGCCTACTCCCGAAACGCCATCAATGACCATGGCTTTGGAGAAGTATATCGAAAAAGTGAATAAAAAATAGAATTTCGATTTTTTAAAAACTAAAAAAGGCGATTCAGTATTCTGAATCGCCTTTTTATTTTATTGCGGCTTTAAATTAGAACGCATAACGTTGAGGCCCGCCTCTTCTGATTTCCTCACTCGCAAAACTTTCAAATTTCTTAAAGTTTTCTCTAAAGGCATTGGTCAGTTTAAAGGCCATTGTATAATAAGCTTCATCATTGTTCCAAGTTGTTCTTGGGCTTAGTACCTCAGTAGGCACACCCGGGCAGGATCTTGGTTGCGCTACGCCAAATACGGAATGGATATGATAATGGTCGTAATCATAAAGACCCAAATCGCCATTCAATACCGCGTTGATCATCGCTCTGGTATATTTCAATTTCATTCTGGTACCAACACCATATGGACCACCGGTCCAACCTGTATTAACCAACCATACGCTCACGCCGGTCTCCTTCATTTTGTCACTCAACATCTCGGCATACTTTGCAGGATGCAAAGGCATAAACGGTGCACCAAAACACGCTGAGAAATTTGGTACAGGCTCGACAACGCCAGCTTCGGTACCGGCAACTTTGGCCGTATAGCCAGAGATAAAATGATAGGCCGCCTGACTAGGTGTCAGTTTGGAGATTGGAGGCAAGACGCCAAAGGCATCTGCGGTCAAAAAGAATATATTTTTTGGGTTTTTCCCAATTGAAGGCACGGCGATATTGTCAATATGATCAATGGGATAGCTCACACGCGTATTTGGCGTGATGGAAATATCATTGAAATCAACCTTTCCGCTGGCATCCAGAATAACATTCTCCAGAATAGCACCTTTTTTAATCGCTTTAAAAATATCAGGCTCATTTTCTTCACAAAGATTAATGACTTTCGCATAACAGCCGCCTTCAAAATTAAATACGGTATTTTCTTTGGTCCAACCGTGTTCGTCATCTCCTATCAAGCGTCTTTCAGGATCTGCAGATAAAGTGGTTTTCCCTGTTCCTGACAATCCGAAGAATATAGCTGTATCACCATCCTTACCAATGTTGGCGCTACAGTGCATAGGCAAAGTCTCCTTAAATACTGGTAAAATAAAGTTTAGGGCAGAAAAGATACCTTTCTTAATTTCTCCTGTATACCCTGTTCCACCAATAAGCGCAATTTTTCTGGTAAAATCCAAAATGGCAAAGTTATGCTGGCGGGTCGCATCGACTGCTGGATCGGCCATAAAACCTGGCGCATTAACTATGGTCCATTCAGGAGAAAAGTCCTTTAACTCCTCTTCCGTCGGCCTCAAAAACATATTGTAGGCAAATTGATTGCTCCAGGCATATTCAGTAATCACCCTAATATTCAACTTGTAATTTTCATCGGCACAAGCATAACTGTCTCTTACGAAAACCTCTTTTCCAGAAAGATAATGGGTTACTTTATCATATAACTTTTGAAAATCGTTGGGATCAAATGGAATGTTGACATTTCCCCACCAAACTCGATCCTTGGTAACATCATCTTTAACAATGAACCTGTCCAAAGGCGATCGTCCAGTGAACTCTCCAGTGTTAACTGCCAGAGCGCCAGAAGATGCTTCTACGCCTTGTCCTTTGGCAATTGCAATATCATGAAGCTTTTCTGGTGGAAGTTGGTAATATACTTCGGCATTTTTAATGCCGTACTCATCTAACGAAATCGATTTCGTAGTTTGGGTGTAATTGGCCATAATAATATTGTGTTGTTTGTTGTGCAAAATTAAACATTATTTTAAAGTAGGCACCTATTTTTAGGAATTATCCCGCTTTAGTTTTAAAAAATTCAGCAACATTAACGCCCAGGCACTAATGAGCAGCAATCCGCCTATCGGGGTTATAAAGCCGACACTTTTAAAATTGATCCCTGTTACATCCATGGTTGACAGACCATAGATGGAACCCGAAAAAAACACGACTCCTATAAGGACCAAATAAAAAATAATGTTCTTCGATTTTGCGTTTAAAAATGATGTACCACCAACAAACAACAACATGATGGCATGGTACATTTGATACCGAACCCCTGTCTCAAAGGTCTGCAGTGCCTCAGTAGAGAGTACCTCCTTTAAACCATGGGCGGCAAAAGCTCCTAGTGCAATGGCAACAATTCCAAATATTGCTGCTGTAATCAAAATTGTTCTATTCATTATATTTATATTTTTGACTTCAATAACCGATAGTTATTTAGTAAATTCGTGTTTGCAACGAACAAAATTACTCAACAATTCCCATTATGCGAAAGATTCTAGTCATAGGTTCAGGAAAATCTTCATCTTATTTAATTAAATATTTATTGGACAAATCAACGGAAGAGGATTTACATATTATTGTTGGGGATATTGACATTCGAAATGCCCAAAAACTGATCAATGACCATGAGAATGGACATGCTATCACCTTGGATGTATTCAATCATCATTCCCGTAAGGAGGCCATTGAAAATGCCGATATTGTGGTGTCCATGCTTCCGGCCCGTTATCATATTGAGGTGGCCAGAGACTGTATCACACTTGGTAAGAATATGGTCACTGCCTCATATGTCAGTAAAGAGATGGAAGACCTTGATACTGCAGCGAAAAACAAAGGTTTGGTCTTTATGAACGAAATTGGTGTGGACCCGGGCATTGACCATATGAGTGCCATGAAAGTTATTGACAGTATCAGGGCTAAAGGAGGAAAGATGGTATTGTTTGAATCGTTTGCTGGCGGATTGGTCGCTCCAGAAAGCGATAACAACCTGTGGAATTATAAGTTTACCTGGAACCCAAGAAATGTGGTAGTTGCTGGTCAAGGAAGTGCCGCAAAATTCATTCAGGAAGGCAACTATAAATACATTCCTTACCACCGATTATTCAGAAGAACAGAATTTTTGGAAGTGGATGGTTACGGACGTTTTGAAGCTTATGCCAATAGAGATTCGCTCAAATACCAAAGCGTTTACGGCTTAGATGAAATCAAAACACTGTATCGAGGAACCATGCGTAGGGTTGGCTTTAGTAGGGCGTGGAATATCTTTGTTCAATTGGGGATGACCGATGATAGTTATACTATTGACGACAGTGAAAACATGAGTTATCGTGATTTCGTAAATGCGTTTTTACCCTATAGCCATACCGATTCGGTAGAACTGAAATTCAGATTATCACTTAAAATTGACCAGGATGATATTGTTTGGGAAAAGCTCGAGGAATTGGATCTTTTCAACAGTAAAAAAATGGTAGGCCTCAAAAGAGCCACACCAGCCGAAATACTTCAAAAAATACTAATGGACAGTTGGATGCTTGAAGAACATGAGAAAGACATGATTGTCATGTACCACAAATTTGGTTATAAACTGAATGGTAAAATGCACCAGATTGAGTCCACTATGGTTACTCTGGGCGAAGACCAAACTTATACGGCCATGGCAAAAACGGTCGGCCTCCCGGTAGCTATTGCAACTTTGGCTATTTTAAATGAGAAAATAACGACGCCTGGCGTCCAAATTCCGATAACAAAAGAGGTCTACGGACCAATTTTAAAAGAATTGGAGGAATTTGACATTATCTTTACTGAAAAAGAAGTACCTTATTTGGGCTATAATCCATTGAATGTGTAGGGTCAAATTTGAAATTTGAAATTCCAAAAAACGAAAAAATCTGAAGGAACAGAATAAAGCCCTATGCCGCACAACAACGAAGCGTAAAAGTTTGATGTTGAAAATTGATAGTCCGATATTAAAAATCAATATATAAATCTATGAGATTCCCGTTTTCGCGGGAAGTGAATATGAAAATAGTCAATCAAAATATACAAATTGATGGTATCGACAAAAAGATACTCCGTGCGCTAATGGCCGATGCCAGAACGCCCATTCTGGAAATTGCCAGAAGTGTGGGCATTTCAGGAGCTGCCATTCATCAACGGTTGAGGAAATTAGAGAAGTCAGGTTTGATAGCAGGATCAAAATTCATCATTAATCCGAAGGTTTTGGGCTATACCACCATGGCTTTTGTTGGCATTTACTTGGACAAGGCCATGAGCAATCCAGAAGCGGTCAAGCAGCTCCAAAAAATCCCCGAAGTATTGGAATGCCATTACACTACGGGAAATTGGAGTATTTTTATAAAAATTCTCTGTAAGGACAATGAGCATTTGATGCATTTGCTCAACAAGGAAATCCAATCCATCTCCGGTGTATCCCGAACAGAGACCTTTATCTCCTTAAATCAACAGATTGACAGACAGATTGAAGTTTAACAATATCATAAAAACAAAAAACTCCTGATAATTTCAGGAGTTTTTCATATCATTTGGTGATGTCAATCGCGAGACATAAAGATCTGAAGCACGTACCAGAACAATAGCATTAAGGAGGCGAACAATCCCAGTGCCGCAGGTATATAATCATCAGTCGAATATTTGTTCACTAAGTTGGATGTTTGGTACAAGATTGAGCCACCGGCCAGAAGGCACATGCCCACTGAAAACCATAGGCCCAGGTTAAACCCGAATAATATTCCGGCAACAATCAATCCAAGGGCGATGAAAAATCCGACTGTTAACCCCGTTCTAAGAAATGAGAAATCCTTTTTGGTTAAAAACACCACGGCAGATAATCCCGTGAACAAGGCCAACGTGACAATTGCCGCCTGGTTTAAAATCTCAGGACCAGAATCCATATAATAAGCCGCTATATAAATTAAAGGCACAAAAATAAACGCCTGCGCCAGGATATACAGACCAAAGGCCAAGTACTGCTTATTCTTATCGGGGGATTTCATGGTCATTCGTTCCGCATAGTTGGTAATGAACATAAAACCACCCAACATGATCAGCCATTTGTAACCTTGGGTCATGGACAAGGCAAAATTGACAATGGTTTCACTCTGCAATAATAAATATTCAAAAATGATAAAGACCAGAACGCCGCCGGCAACGTGTCCATAGGTTTTCTTGTAAAAATCAACACGCTCTGCATCAGAGGTGTGCACCAGTAGTTTAGCATCAAAACTATCAAAAGGACTTTCAGTAGGTTGTTCCATAAATTTGGTATGTTAAGTTAGAGGATAAAAATAAGAAAAATTAAATACCAAACAACATCATGACATAGTATAAGCCATTTCTTCAAAGATTAAAATAGTCTTCTCCATAGTGTTTTGAATAAAATTAGATGAAATTTCGAATCAATCGATAGCATGTCAATCCATTAGCAGGTAAAATATGATAATGGAGTAAAGCGCTGATTTAATATCTCCAGCTCATTCTGGAAAAATAAAAAAATTGACCATTTGTTAAAGTTTTAAGAAAATTTCCTACTTTAGCCCTGATTATCAAGCACTGAAGCTTTTGAAATCACCCAAATCAACCTAAAGAAAACCTTGTCCTTATTATTAAGCGACAATGTTTTTGTCAACTTAAAACCTATATTATGAAAAATCGAAACTTTTTTTGCATTCTATTTTTTTCAATGATCATGTTGTCATGTAGCAGTGATGATTCCAATAATGATCCTATTGAAGGCCCTGGATTCAACGCCACAATCAGCGGTGGCACATTTTCCAATTACAGTTTCAAACTTGGGGCTTATGAAGCGGTAAAGGGTTCCAATGGCAACACCCTAAGAATTACAATGGCCGATAAAAACGGCAAACAGATTACTCTATTCCTAAACAGTTCCGGAGGCTTCGACAAAGGTACTGTGAAACAAATGGGAGATGTTGATTCGGATAAGTCTATAACTTATGTGGAGATTAAAAATAACGAACCATCAGCGCAGTATTTTTCACAAAGCGGCACCTTAAAAATCACCAACAACCGAGAACACCCATCAAATTCACAAAAAAGTGTAATCTCCGGGGAGTTCAATATTGTAGCATCTACAACTGATGGCACTATTTCCATAACGATGAAGGGTTCTTTTAATGATCTTGAGTATGTGAAATAAATCCACTCGTTATAAAGTCAAATACAAAAAAAACCGAATTTCACCTGATTAAGGTAAATTCGGTTTTTATATATTGAGCTGTGTCTATGACTTAATCTCTTCCGCCAAAAACTTGCATTGCCCAGTATAACAACGAAGCCAAGGCACCGATGGCAGCTACCAGATAAGTTCTTGCAGCCCACTTCAACGCATCTTCCGACCCTTTGTATTCTTCCGGAGTCAGCATGTTTTTTCCTTTTAACCAAGCCAAAGCTCTATTACTGGCATCATATTCCACTGGCAAAGTGATAAAGCTAAATAGTGTGGCAAATCCCATGAACACCAACCCGGCGATAGCAATATAATAGCCAAATCCAGCACCGGCAGCGGCACCAAGAATTAAACCACCAATGACCAACCATTGCGACATTCCTGATGTTACACTCACCACTGGCACCAATGCCGAACGCATTTTCAAGGCACTATACGCTTGTGCATGTTGCACCGCATGACCACATTCGTGGGCAGCAACGGCGGCAGCAGCGGCATTGCGTTGTGAGTATACAGATTCACTTAAATTAACCGTTTTATTTGCTGGATTGTAATGGTCAGTCAATTGTCCTTTTACGGAAATAACTTCCACATCAGTAATGCCATTGTCGGCCAACATTTTCTCAGCAATTTCCTTTCCGCTCATGCCATTTCTTAAATGGATTTGCGAGTACTTTTTAAATTTTTGTTTTAATTGATTGCTTACCAGCCAGCTTACTAGCGCGATACCACCAATCAAAATCCAATAGCCCATGCCTATTCCTCCCATATTAATTTATATTTTTAATTTGTACTAAATATAGCAAAAAGTAAGCCAATTTGACATTAGGAAATTTTGTCAGTTCCTCAGATATCTCCGTGGCTTCGTTCCACTTAAAAATAACTATAATGACAGAATAAGCCCCAGCTATCTTTAAACTCTCCCTCTTCTAAAATAAAAACTCCTACATTATTTCGGCAGAATCTGCGACCATGATGGAGTGGGTTCTCCTGATTTTCTATCCAACAATATTCACAATCTTTCCAGGGACCACAATCACTTTTTTAGGTGTTCGTCCTTCCAATTGTGCCAAGGTTTTTTCGTGTGTCATCACTTCTTTTTCAATGTCTTCTTTAGTCATATCCATTGGCAATTCCAATGTGAATTTTACTTTCCCATTAAATGAAATTGGATATTTCTTAGTGCTTTCTACCAAATGCTTTGCATCAAATATCGGAAATGGTGCAGTAGAAATGGATTCATCATGTCCTAACTGATTCCACAATTCTTCGGCAATATGTGGCGCATAAGGTGACAATAAAATTAAAAGAGGCTCCAAGATTTCCTTACTGGCACATTTTTGAGCCGTCAATTCGTTCACTGCAATCATAAATGTGGAGACTGAAGTATTGAAGGAGAAGCTTTCGATATCCTCTTCTACCTTCTTAATGGTTTTGTGAAGGGTTTTTAAAGATTCTGCGGTCGGTTCAACTTCGGTAACCTTTAAGCCATTGTCGCCCATATATAATTTCCATAGTTTCTTAAGAAACCCATTGACGCCAGAAATTCCAGCGGTATTCCAAGGTTTGGCTTGTTCCAATGGACCGAGGAACATTTCGTACATACGAAGACTATCGGCACCGTATTGTTCACATATCGCGTCTGGATTGACGACGTTGTATTTAGATTTTGACATTTTTTCGACTTCATGTCCAACTTTATAAGTGTCATTGTCTCCTTCAATAACATGTCCATTTTCTCCTATAAAAATGGCATCCCTAAAATCCTTACCAAATTCTTTATCATTTTTTAAGTCGTCGATATTTAATTCATCTGAAGGGTTGACATAGTCTACTTTTACATGTAGCGGTGAAATTTCTATAGTGAATGGCTTAGAAAAATTTTCATTATTCTTCTCAATAATGTAATAATCTCTAATTCGTTGTTTCAATTTCTTAGCAACTTCAGAATCAGAAAGAATTAATTCAGAATATTTTCTTGAAACAAAAAAATCGGTATAGACCCTCTCAGTTTCTTCAGACTCACTATTGGCCACGACTCTATAAACCAAAGCACTCGTCCCCAAGATCATCCCTTGATTGATCAGCTTTTTAAAAGGCTCTTCAATACTGACAAAACCTCTATCTTTCATAAACTTGACCCAAAAACGGGAGTAGAGCAAATGGCCTGTGGCGTGTTCGCTTCCGCCAATGTACAAATCGACGTCTTTCCAATACTCTAAAGCTTCTTCACCGGCAAAAACCTCATCATTCTGGGCATCCATATATCTGAAGAAATACCACGAGCTACCCGCCCAACCCGGCATGGTGTTCAACTCGAGTGGAAACACAGTTTCATTATCAATGTTTTCATTTTTGACAACCTCACCTTTTTGAGTGTCCCAAGCCCAAACATCGGCGCGCCCCAAAGGCGGTTCACCAGTTTCGGTTGGTAAATATTTTTCGACTTCTGGCAAACGGATCGGCAAATATTGTTTATCGATCATTTGTGGCAGGCCATCCACGTAATACACAGGAAAAGGTTCACCCCAATAGCGCTGACGGGAGAACACCGCATCACGCAATCGGTAGTTGATTTTCCCTTCACCTTGACCTAATTTCTCAAGTTCTGAAATAGCCTTTTTGGTGGCTTCTTTATAGGACAAGCCGTTTAAAAAGTCAGAATTTGAAATGACCACATTGTCTTTTGATGCATACGCTTCTTCGGAAATATCAATCCCCTCGAAAATATTAGGAATTGGAATGTTGAAATGTTTTGCAAAGTCATAATCACGCTGATCACCACAAGGTACGGACATCACTGCACCGGTTCCGTAGCCCGCCAATACATAATCGCCAATCCAAATGGGAATGGGCTCTTTTGAGAATGGATGTTCGGCATAAGCTCCGGTAAAAACACCCGTGATGGTCTTGACATCTGACATACGGTCGCGCTCGCTTCGTTTGGCGGTCGTTTTTATATAAGCTTCAACTTCCAATTTCTGCGCGTCCGTTACAATGTTTTCTACAAGATCATGTTCCGGAGCCAAGGTCATAAAACTCACACCAAAAATGGTATCAGGTCTAGTTGTAAATACAGGAATCTTGAACTCCGAATTCTGAACTTTGAACTCCACTTGTGCGCCAATCGATTTCCCAATCCAGTTGCGCTGGCTTTCCTTTAATGACTCTGTCCAATCAATATCATTTAAACCATGAAGCAGGCGTTCGGCATAGGCAGAAATCCGCATGCTCCACTGGGTCATTTTCTTCCTAACTACCATATGTCCGCCTCGTTCTGACACGCCATTGACAATTTCGTCATTGGCCAACACGGTTCCCAAAGCAGGGCACCAATTGACTTCGGTTTCTGCCAAATAGGTCAGTCTGTATTTTAAAAGAATTTCCTGTTTCTTTTCTGATGAAAAAGCAGCCCATTCCGATGCTGAAAACGATTCGATATGATCATCGCAAACCGCATCGACATTGGCATTTCCTTCAGAAGCAAAAATTGAAATCAATGTATCGATCGATTCGGCCTTATTGGATGTGTTATTATACCAAGAGTCAAACAATTGGATGAAAATCCACTGCGTCCATTTATAATACGACGGATCAGAAGTCCGCACTTCCCTGCTCCAGTCAAACGAGAATCCAATCTGATCCAACTGACGGCGATAGGTTTTGATATTTTCTTCCGTAGTTAGTGCTGGATGTTGTCCGGTTTGAATGGCATATTGCTCTGCAGGCAATCCAAAACTGTCATAACCTTGAGGATGCAACACATTAAACCCTTTGTGACGTTTGTAACGGGAATAAATATCGCTGGCAATATAGCCTAGGGGATGTCCCACATGGAGTCCTGCACCACTTGGGTAAGGAAACATGTCCAAAACATAGTATTTTGGTTTTTCGCTATCATTTTTGGCCTTGAAAGTTTGGCTTTTCGCCCAAAAGTCTTGCCACTTTTTTTCTATCTCGTTAAAATTATAAGTCATAAATCTTCGTATCGTTGATCTCTCGCAGAGACGCAAAACCGCGCAGCTTATATTTAGAATGAAACTTGGCGACTCTGCTTCCGATAACTATCGGGACTGCGAACATTATTCAGACCGCAAATTTAAACTTATTATAACAATGTTGAAAGTTTAAACGTTGTAAACCTTAACAGATTAGATTTGTTTCATATTTTTACAGCTTCAACTAAAATTCTATGAGTTCATCTTTTGACAGATATCAAAAACGAAAATTAATTTCGTCTTACTTTTCTGTGGTTATCAGTATTGCTTTGGTCCTTTTCTTATTGGGCTGCCTAGGGCTTTTGGTATTAAACGCCAAAAAAGTTGCCGACCATTTTAAAGAACAGGTGGTCGTGACCATCTATTTAAACGATTCTGCTAAAGAAGTTGAAGTCAAGCAGCTTGAAAAGAGTCTAGCCATGGCAGAATACACCAAAAGCACGGAATACGTCTCCAAAGAAGCGGCTGCCGAATCGATGAAAGCAGAAACCGGTGAGGATTTTATGGATTTTGTGGGCTACAATCCGCTTCAAAACTCCATTGATGTGCATTTGAAAGCCGATTTTGTAACTACAGAAACGCTGGCCTCCATTACTGAAGAATTGGCTACGAAAAAGTTTATTGAAGAAATCCGCTATGATAATGATTTGGTGGAATTGATGAATGATAACGTCAAGAAAATTACCTTTTGGGTCTTAATCATCAGTGGTATTTTCACCTTGATTGCGGTTCTATTGATCAATAGTTCTATCCGATTGGCGGTGTACTCCAAACGATTTATCATCAAAACAATGCAGATGGTGGGGGCAACCAAGGCCTTTATCCGTAGACCTTTCATTTATAAAAGCGTACAATTGGGCATTATTGGAGCCATTATAGCCTTAATTGGCATGGGCATCGTGCTGTATTATCTCAATGAAACGTTTATGGAATTACAACTGCTATCTAACCCGATTTTGATTGGTGGACTGTTTTTGGCCATTTTCCTTTTAGGAATCCTCATTACATGGATCAGCACGTTTATAGCCACGCAACGCTTCCTGAACTTGAAGACGGACGCGCTGTATTATTGATGCATACTTTTGAATGATTGGAATCATAAACGTTTGCCAAATAAAACAAAGAGAGTTTCAGCGATAAGAGTGAACAAAATTTTAAGTAGAATACGCTGTGTCAATCTTTCTTAAATTCTGTAACACTTTCCAAATCGTCAATAAGCCCCAACTATTTAGATACTATTAACGAAAAGGTTTAAATAAATCCGTTAATTTGCAACCTAATAATATTGTAATCGTCATGGGAGAGAAAAAACGCAGAGAAAGCGCCAACAGCAATTTTATTTTCGGCAAAAGAAATTACAAGTTTATGCTCATTGGCTTGGGTGTTATCGCATTGGGTTTTATACTAATGTCCGGTGGGGGCAGTGACGACCCCAATGTTTTCAATCCCGAAATTTTTAATTGGAGACGCATCCGCTTAGCACCTACCTTAGTACTCATTGGTTTTGGTATTCAAGTCTATGCCATTTTGTTGGATCCGAGCAAAAACAAAAACTCCAAAACTTAAAAATTCCTGCGCAACATTCAGACTGGCAATTTCCAATTTCACTCATTCTGTCATTCTTGGAATTTGAATCTTGATAATTAATTACCTTATGAATTTACTCGACGCCATTATTTTAGCCATTATTGAAGGCCTAACTGAATACTTACCAGTTTCTTCAACAGGCCACATGATCATCGCCTCTTCGTTTATGAAAATTGCATCCGATGATTTCACAAAACTGTTCACCATCGTTATCCAATTGGGTGCTATTTTGGCCGTTGTCGCTTTATATTGGAAACGCTTTTTTCAAAGTTTGGATTTTTACTTCAAACTGATTGTCGCGCTACTTCCCGCAGTGATCTTAGGTTTACTTTTAAGTGATATCATTGATGATCTATTAGAAAGTCCCGTCACCGTTGCCATTTCATTAATTATAGGTGGTTTTATCTTATTAAAAGTCGATGACTGGTTTAAATCGAATGAAGAGTTTGACGAAGCCAATCCGGACGCGCATACCAAAGTGAGTTATGCCACCGCACTAAAGATTGGATTCTTTCAATGTTTGGCGATGATTCCAGGGACTTCAAGAAGTGGTGCTTCCATTGTTGGTGGGATGACTCAAAAGTTAAATCGTAAAACAGCTGCCGAATTCTCATTTTTCCTTGCAGTACCGACGATGTTTGGTGCAACTGCAAAAAAAACATACGACTATTTTAAAGCAGGGTTTGAATTGAGCAGCGACCAGGTCAACTATCTTATTATTGGTAATATCATTGCATTTATTGTGGCTTTTATTGCTATTAAATCCTTTATCGAATACCTAAGCAAACATGGTTTTAAAATATTTGGTTACTACCGAATCTTTTTAGGTGTTGCGCTTTTAATCATTCATTATTTCATTTATAGTCTAACAACCATCTAATGCTTTCAGCCGACGATTATCTTTCTGGTCAAGTTCTTTTAATCGACAAACCTTTGCATTGGACCTCATTTCAAGTGGTGAACAAATTGCGTTGGGAAATACGTCGTGCCTTCAAAATTAAAAAAATAAAAGTAGGTCATGCCGGAACGCTAGACCCTTTGGCTACAGGCTTACTGGTGATCTGTACCGGAAAAATGACCAAAAACATAGATAGTTTTCAAGCTCAAATCAAAGAATACACCGGAACTTTCGTTTTAGGAAGCACAACCTCTTCTTACGATTTGGAAACAGAAATCGATCAAACTTACCCTACAGAACATTTAACAGAGGAATTGATCCGTAAGGCCACCAAACAATTTATTGGTGAGATTGCTCAACATCCTCCAGTGTTTTCAGCACTCAAAAAAGATGGCAAGCGACTGTATGAATTTGCACGCGCAGGAGAATCGGTCGATATTCCTTCAAGACAAGTCCATATTTCAGAATTTGAAATCACACATATCAATAACTTAGAAGTCAATTTTAGAGTGGTATGCAGCAAAGGCACCTATATAAGATCATTGGCCAACGATTTTGGAAAAGCTCTTAATTCTGGTGCACATCTATCAGTATTGCGAAGAACTAAAATTGGTGATTTTGAGGTTAAGAATGCGGTAGGCATTGAAGAGTTCATCAAAAACCTTCCTTCGGAATAGTTTTTGATAAGGTATCAGCACCTAATACCGCTTAATGAAAACACTTGTACTAAGTTGTATGTTCTTCTGTTCCCTGATAAATCTATCTGCGCAGGAAGACATCAAATCCAATGGACTTTATTATAAAATTTCAGTGGCAGCAACCCTGACCAATAATGAAGAGTACACTATTGGAAATAATGAAGGACACACATTTATTGAGGTGAATGGTTTGTTCATCAATAATTCTTTAGGCTATCAATTTGACAGTCGTTCAAGTATCGATCTTAATATTGAATATGATCATTATCTACGTCAAGGTTTCAACTTTTTACCCTTGCATTTAGGGTTTAACTATAATATTCTTGATTTTGACGATGTTCTTTTTATACGTGGCGGTTATGGAAAACTCATTAAGGCCGGAAAAAATTTTGAAGAAGGGACCATATACAAAGTCGGCGTTGGCTACAGAACTTTCGACAGTAATTTTAGGAATTCGTGGTTGATTGGTCTCGATTTTAACAGAAAACGCTTCGGCCATAAACAGGAAGAAAAGCTTTCAAGCGTATCTGTTTTTCTCGAATTTATGGTGTTTTAAAACTTTTTTCCTTAATTTGACGTATATATTCATTCACAGTACAATTGGAAATCAATAAAAAAACAAGTTTTTGGAATTTTTAGATAAACATAAGGCTTTAATCATTACCGCTTTAATCAGCGGCACACTAGTGCTTGCTATGTTTGCCATTGGTATTAAACAGCAAACCAAAGCGATGGCAGAGAGCTATTATGAATTGCCCCCACCTCTTACCCCAGAAGAACAGCAACTGCTTGAGGAAATGGCATTGAACGATCCCAATATTTCTGAAACCAATAAAGCCTACAACTCAGCTAACGAGTTTAAGGAGATGATGAAGAATTTCAAAACCGTCAATTCAGACGATTTTGATCAGAATGCAAAAAAAACAGAAACGGAGGACACTGACATTCCAGAAGAAGTTACAGATATAGCAAACAACCCTACGGCTGAAGATTATTCACTCAATGAAAACGAGCTGTCATCCTACAGCAAGATCAACAACGTCATTGCGATGCGATCTGCCGAAAAACGTCAATCTTCTATATCTAACGGTAACAATTCCTCCAATAACCTAGCCAATAATTCTTCCTTAAACACCAATAGCAGTGTTTCTTATAGTCTAGTGAATAGAAAGGATAAATACTTACCGCCACCAGTGTATCTTTGTGAGGAAAGCGGCAAAATAGTGATCAATATTACCGTAAATAATCTGGGTGAAGTCATTGATGCTTATGTCAACACCTCTTCCACTTCAAAAAATGCCTGTTTGATTGAGAGCGCGCTGCAATATGCCAATGAGGCACGCTTTAGCCCTGACGCTTCCAATCCCAAACAGATTGGATCTATCACCTATCATTTTAAAGGGAAGAACTTAAATTAGCCCCTCCCTTTTAATATTTTAAGATCATTCTGACCCCATTTAGGCGATAACAAAATAGCAGTCACTTTTCATACTTATCAACGGTATCTCTTAGGATAGCTCCAAAATATTCAACAAATCTGAAATTGTACTTTGGCCTTTATCCTTATTGTACCATCCTTGCAAGATCTCCTTAAATTCCTCAGTAATCATACCGTGTTCAGCTAGGTAATCCCTAACCAATTGCGTCGCCGCTGCAGGTCTCGGACCAAAGGTTCCAAGCACTTCTCCAGAAGTACGGTCAAACATAATCAACTTAGGAATTGATTTTCCGCCATTGGTCAGGAATTGTTGCATAAGTGCATCATTTTCGTCACGTAACACAAATTTCAAATCGATGTTAGGGCTTAATTCCGCCACCTTGTTGATTACGGGATTCACGTGTGCTGCATCGCCACACCAGCTTTCAGTAAGGACCAACCAGGTAACCTCTCTTTTAAAGGATGCTATTTTTTCTTGAGCTTCTGCTGAAACCTTTATCGTTTTGTCCCATCGCTTCATACGCTGTTCATTTAAAACGGTGTAGGCAACCATATCTACACTTTTGTCCAATCCCGTTGTGGATTGGTTTTTAACCAATTTCGCCATCAACAACCTGTACTCATTATATGACATACTGTTGTTCAAGCTTTCTTCAATTATTATTTTTATTTCGTTGTGTGTGATTGTATCCATAAATATATTTTTTGCAAATTTAACCCTATTTTATGTATTATTAGGTAACCCTTGTTACATTAGTATTTCAATTCAAATGATCGTTAAAATGGAAAAACAAAGATGTGGTTGGTGCATGGGTGATGCGCTTTACCAACAGTATCACGATTTGGAATGGGGCGTTCCGGTAAAAGACGACGACACGCTTTTTGAATTCTTAGTTCTGGAAACCTTCCAGGCTGGATTGAGCTGGATTACGATCTTACGCAAGCGTGAGAATTTTAGAGTTGCTTTTGATGGATTTGACTATAAGAAGATAGCACAGTACAAACAGGAAAAGATTGACAGTCTGCTTCAGGATGCGGGTATTATCAGAAACAAGCTGAAAGTACACGCTACGGTTACCAACGCAAAGGCCTTTATGAAAATACAGGAAGAATTTGGTTCTTTTTCCAAGTATATTTGGGGGTTTGTAGATGGTAAGCCCATCAAAAACAAAGTCGAGAACTATAAAGAAGCACCTCCAACTACAGCCCAAAGTGATACCATTAGTAAGGATCTAAAAAGACGGGGCTTTAAGTTTGTGGGTTCTACCGTGATGTATGCCTATATGCAAGCTGTAGGAATGGTGAATGATCATGAGATGGATTGTTTTAGATATGAGGAGATTCAATAATGCCGAAGATGGTTTTTGATTAACAACTATAGATTAACGATTATTGAATTGTGATTGTTGATTTGTGATTGTTGATTTGTGATCTGACAGACGCGAGACTGAAGACTGCGGACTGACTGCTGATTGTTGATTTGTGATTGTTGATTTGTGATCTGACAGACGCGAGACTGAAGACTGCGGACTGACTGCGGACTGACTGCTGATTGCTGATTGTTGATTTGTGATTGTTGATTTGTGATCTGACAGACGCGAGACTGAAGACTGCGGACTGACTGCTGATTGTTGATTTGTGATTGTCGATTTGTGATCTGACAGACGCGAGACTAAAGACTGCGGACTGACTGCGGACTGACTGCTGATTGCTGATTGTTGATTTGTGATTGTTGATTTGTGATCTGTGTACGTCCCTGATATAGGTTGACCACTTAAAGAGTGGAAAACTATGAAAGCAAATGTACGGAGTATCCGCAAGCAGCGTAAATACTCAGAAGAGTTTAAAAAAAGGATTGTTGCAGATTTTGAGAGTGGGAAGTTTAGCGTACTCCAATTAGAGAAGCTGCACGGGATTAGAAATCCGACAATTTATCGTTGGATCTATAAATTCTCTACCTTTAACGAAAAGGGGTTTAGAATTATAGAAATGAAAGACAGCAGCAGCCAAAAGATGAAAGAGCTCGAAGCCCGTGTCAAGGAGCTTGAGAGTGTTGTGGGACGCAAGCAGATAATGATCGATTATTTGGAGAAGATGATGGAGATCGCCAAGGAAGAACTTGACATCGACATCAAAAAAAACTTCGGCACCCCACAATCAACTGGTTCAGGAAAAACAAAGAAAAAATGAGTTTTTCAATGAACAAATTATACACCACCATTGGTATCAGCAAACAAGCTGTGACCCAGTACGATGCAAGGCAAAGGATCTTTGACAAAAAGGTGGGACAGATGATTCTCGAAGCTGATGAGCTCAGGGAAGATCACCCTGGTTGTGGGGTTGAGAAAATGTACTATACACTTAAGCCTGACTTTATAGGTAGGGATAGGTTTATAGAACTTATGATGGAACTGGGATATCGTTTGAAGCGCAAAAAGAACTATAAAAGAACAACTATCGCTTCAAAGATCTATTATCCTAACCTTATAAAGGGAATGGAGGTTGACCGGCCATCAATGGTGTGGCAGTCCGATATTACTTACATCCCTATTGGCAACAAGCATTATTATGCAGTTTTTATAATAGATGTTTACACCAAAAAGATCGTAGGATATAAAGTCTCCGATAATATGAGGGCAAAGGCAAGTATGGATGCATTGACGATGGCTTTAAAAGAAAATAAGGCTCCTTTGGTGCACCATAGCGATCGGGGGAGCCAATACACTTACAAGGGATACATAAACCTTTTAAGAGAAAAAGGGAGCCAAATAAGTATGGCACTCTCAGCCCACGACAATGCTTATGCAGAACGTATCAACAGGACCATAAAAGAAGAATATCTTGATCACTGGAAACCGCAAACATTTAATCAATTAAAAAGGATGGTGACAAAAGCGGTCAAGAATTATAACAGTAAAAGATTACATAATAACAATGATAGAATGAGCCCTGAGAAGTTCATAAATCAATTTTCTTTGTTGAGGCCTCAACAAAGAAAATTGATAACTATTTTTGATAATGAAAATTAATTAATAACGGTCAACTCTAATCAGGGATGTTCACTGACAGACGCGAGACTGAAGACTGCGGACTGACTGCTGACTGCTGACTGCTGACTGCTGACTGCTGACTGCTGAATAAAAAAAGGCGTTTCACAAAGATCTTTGTCAAAATTCTCCTTTGTGTTTTTTGAGATTTCTTTGTGTCTTTTGTGAAATAACCATTAGGGTTTTACAAAAAACTAAAAAATTAGCGTTTTTAATTTGACGCAAAATTGGAATTTGAAAATTGGAATTTGGAACTCGAAATCATAAACTTTAAAACCTAACCCTCTTTCAAATACTCCAAAAACTCACTCCGTTCTATCTCTTCAGCACCCAAACTCGCCAGATGTTTGGTATACACCTGACAATCGATTAGTTTATAGTTTGTGTTTTGAAGAAAGGTGATGAAGGCCACTTTGCTTGCATTGCTTACTTTAGTAAACATGCTCTCACCACAAAACACACCATTGCCCAGATCAATGCCATACAGACCACCCACCAAAATATCCTTCTGCCAAACCTCAACCGAAATTGCATAGCCCAAACGATGTAAATTGGTATAGGCTTTGATCATTTCATTCGTAATCCAAGTGCCCGCCTGCCCTTCTCGTTTGGCTATGGAACATTCTGAAATAACAGCTTCAAAATCCTTGTTGACCGTCACCGTAAAATCTTTATTTCGAAGTATTTGAACCATACTTTTAGAGACTTTTAAGCGCTGTGGAAACAGAATAAATCTCGGATTTGGCGACCACCATAAGATCAAGTCATTATCATCATTGAACCAGGGGAAAATTCCGTTTTTGTAGGCTAAAAGCAATCGCTGCACCGACAGGTCACCACCAATAGCCAACAGGCCATCGGAGTCGGCCCTATTTGGATTTGGGAACTCGATCTTATCTGTTAAAAACACCATGCCATGCACTTTATGTCATTGCTAAATATCACAAAAAAACCTCAATGTTTAGAGCATTGAGGTTTTTTATCATTTTCATTGTTCTGATAAAAGGATTTCCTGCCGATAGCGTATTAGAACGGCAGATCGTCGTGATCATCCTCTTTCAAGTCGTTTGCAGGTTGAAATGCTTCAGCCGGTGCAACTGGAGGCATGTTGCCCGCAGCACCTTCTTGCAAACTTTCAATACGCCATCCTTGGATAGAGTTAAAATATTTGGTTTCTCCCTGTGGATTGACCCATTCTCTTCCTCTCAGATTGATGCTCACTTTTACATTCTGACCAACTTGGTAATTGTTTAACAAATCGGTTTTATCCTGTACAAACTCAACCATAATATGTTGAGGATATTGCTCTTCTGTAGTCACTACCACTTCTCTTTTTCTGAACCCATTATTTCCAAAAGTTTGGGTTTCTCCTATCATTTTGATTTTTCCTTGTACTTCCATTTGACTAATTTTTATTATTCCTATTTACTGTTATTCTATTCTTTATTTTTTTATAGCCCTTAATTTCGAATTTTGATTCTTAAAATTAAGAGAGCAACAGCTTCCAAGCGCTGTCAATATCACCATAACTCAGATAATTCCTGGCCATTTTATGCTTTTCACGATGGGTCATTTCTTTAATATTGGCATGATGTTCACCAACACTCTTTATAAAATCGGCAATAGCTTCTTCTGTTGGGAGCTTTTCAATATTGCCTAACATGCCCAAGTCATTTCCCGTAAAAATCATACTGTTTTTAATCGCTTCAGGCATAGCATCGATCCCAATACCAATAGTGCGCAAAGGTTTTGGTACTTTAAAGAATCCATTTTTCGCTCTACTATAATAATCCCCGCCAGCTCGAGCCACTAAGTCCAGCTTTTCTTGATCGATCATTTCATTGTCATCCAGAATTTCATTTGAAATATGAAATTTCACCACTTCACAAATGATCAAATTGCCCGCACCGCCTTCAGTGCCCAATTTTATAATTTCATTGACCTTACATTCAAATTGTATAGGCGATTCTGCCACCCTGAAGGGCTTTACGATATCTGAATCTAGCATGGTCAAGCCTGCCTTTTCAAATTCATTGATCCCTTTTTCATATTCCGTACTGCTCAATGACGCTTGGTGCACCAAATCATAATTAACAACATTGATCACCACTTCCATCGTGGCCTCTACATTCTCCAAGGTGTGTTTCACACTATTGTTCCTTACCCGTCTTGCAGGAGAAAAAATGAGGACTGGCGGATTCGCACTAAACACATTAAAGAAACTAAAAGGCGATAAATTCGGATTCCCATCGGCATCCATAGTACTGGCAAAGGCAATTGGCCGAGGTGCTACCGCACTTAACAAATAACCATGTAATTTACCTGTAGACAGGTCTTTAGGATCAAAACTTACCATTTAAAAAATTGTTAAATGCAAATGTAACCATATTGTTAAACCTATAAAAATGATTTAGAACAAGAATCAAACAATAATATCAACATAATTGCATTAGTTATGTAGTACTTAAAAATTATCGCAATAAAGGTTTCCTATTTGCTAATTTCTTTGAGTATATTTAAAATTACAAACGTATTGATGCCATACCCTATGAACCGAAATATCTTACGGTGGATAATTATTGCCTCGTCCTTTATAATTATCTCATTGATTTTATGGAATACGTACATCTTCTTTCAGAATTTTAAGGCCGAAGAGCGCATAAAAATGCAAAACTGGTCATTTGCCCAATCAGAACTCTTAACATCTGAAAATGAGAATGTGGAACTTACGCTTAAAATTTTAGAAAGCAACCATACCACTCCTATGTTGGCCATTAATAAAGATGGAAGTTTAGGCACTTTCAAAAATATTGACAAAAAGAAAGTAGAAAATCCCACCTCAGTCCAAAATCTTATAATCGCATTTGAAAGCGAAAACCAGCCCATTGAGGTCTATTATAACGACGAAATTTATTACACCATCTATTATGGCAATTCACCTTTAATCAACAAGCTTAAATACTATCCATTGGCATTATTGCTCATTATTGTGCTCTTTGCCGCTGTGGTCTACTTTTTCTATCGCAGTTCAAAGATTGCGGAACAGAACAAACTTTGGACGGGAATGGCCAAGGAAACGGCCCATCAAATTGGTACGCCTCTATCGTCATTAATAGGATGGATCGAAATTTTACGTTCTGAAGATGTCAACCCATCTTATCTATTGGAAATTGAAAAAGACATCACACGTTTACAAACCATCACCGATCGATTTAGTAAAATCGGCTCGATGCCCACTTTAAAAAGATCAGATATCGTCAAAGAAACTGTCGATTCCTATGAGTATCTAAAAGCGCGTTCCAGCAAATTGATAGGTTTTGAAATTGAAGCACCAGATCATCCCATTTATGTCAACTTGAACCCCCAACTCTACAGTTGGACCATTGAAAATTTAGTAAAGAATGCCATTGATGCCATGAGAGGAAAGGGAAATTTGAAAATAACCATAATTGAAGGCGACAAGGATGTTAAAATTACGGTCACGGATTCTGGCAAAGGACTTTCTAAAGGCTTATTCCAAAAGGTTTTTGAACCTGGATATACAAGTAGAAAGCGTGGTTGGGGCTTAGGACTGTCATTGGCAAAACGGATTGTAGAAGATTACCACGATGGAAAAATAAAAGTGTTACATTCGGAAATTAACAAAGGAACGACCATGCAGATTTCATTAAAATTAATTCCGTAAATTTGGATTATGGAGAACAAGTTTTTCACTTTAAAAGAGGTTGAGTTAAATAACAATTGTCCTGAATGTTATTCAAGAGAAGGATTGCAATTGACATTCAAGCAGCGCTTTGTTGAAAACTTTTTTTATAAAGCCATTACATCAGAAACCGCTCACTCATTATTTTGCAAAGTTTGTGAAACCATGATCTTCCCTGCACGGTGGACCGACGATATTGACAGGGTATTTGAATATCAGCAACGTGCAACACCACCAAAACCATCCTCCTTCAAATTGAAAACCTCATCTTGGATTTTAATGCTCGTCTTGTTCGCAACCTTAACCGCTACCACGCTTCTGTTTATATAAGTTGTTGAGAATTGGATTTATAATCGATCTGAAATTCGTTGAGCTATTGCTTCAAACTCTTCCTTTTCCAAGCTCACCTTATTAATAAATCGAATATCGTCCATACTATGTAACGGGATCAAATGTACGTGTACATGAGGAACTTCCAAACCAACAACAGACATCCCGATACGTTTACAGGGCACGGCTTTTTTTAGTGCAATAGCAACGCTTCTAGAGAATTCCATTAAACCCACATAGGTGGCTTCATCCAAATCAAAAAGTTGATCTACCTCAATTTTAGGAATACAGAGCGTATGTCCTTCGGTATTCGGGTTTACGTCTAAAAAGGCCAAAAAGTCTTTCGTTTCAGCAACCTTGTAACATGGAATTTCACCATTGACTATTTTAGTAAATATTGATGCCATTTTTTCTTGATTTTTGTTTCACGCCTCCGATTTGTTGCGGACGGGCAAGCTTGTTTCCCGCCTCCGCAAAAGCTGCGGACGGGCAGGCTTGTTTCTTGTTTCTTGTTTCTTGTTTCTTGTTTCTTAAAAGTACTGTTTTTCTTGAAACCCGGAACTCCGAACTCCGAACTCTGAACTCCGAACTCCGAACTCTATAAATATAAAAAGAAAATTCCTGTTAGAATTAATCTTAACAGGAATGTTGTGTTTTTACTAAAAAAGAGCATCCAATAGATTCCTGTCTACGCAGGAATAAGTTTATCTGGATATTTCCAAAATGTCAAATTTCAAAATTCCGTTGGGGACTTGAATATCGGCAACCTCGCCAACAGACTTGCCTAAAAGGCCTCTTCCAATAGGGGAGTTGACTGAAATTTTACCTGATGCCAAATCAGCTTCACCGTCGGCCACCAAAGTATAGGTCATTTCCATGCCATTGGTTTGGTTTTTTATTTTCACTGTTGACAGCACCAAAACCTTGGAACTGTCCAATTGTGATTCATCAATCAAACGGGCATTGGATAAGGTCTCTTCCAATTTGGATATTTTCATTTCCAACATACCTTGCGCCTCTTTGGCCGCATCATATTCAGCATTTTCGCTTAAATCGCCTTTATCTCTCGCCTCACCAATCGCTCGTGAAGCATTTGGGCGCTCGACATCCTTTAAATAACTGAGCTCTTCCCTTAACTTCTTTAAACCTTCTGCAGTATAATAAGATACTTTACTCATAATTCTTCGTTTTACTATATATAAAATATGCTGAAACCCCGTTTTGGAGAACAGCATAAAAAAAATCCCGTTAAAACGAGATATGAAACAAATATACAAAATATTTACCACAACTTTGAGATTGTTGTAAATTGCATGACAATTTTAAACCTGATGAAACAACTTTTTTTATTTATTGGCCTTATTTTCATAACCGCTTGCAGCAAAAACAATAGCGATGAAAACTGCAAATTCCTGGTCAATGCTGCGGTAAATGTAACCGTCAACATGAATTTACCGCAATATAATCAACTGCAATTCACAAGCAACTCGGTGTATATCGCCAACCAAGGCAATAAAGGTGTTATCGTCATCAATGTTGGTAACGGTTACCGAGCCTGGGATGCTGCAGATCCCAATCACGAACAACAACCTTGTTCCCTACTAACAATTACTGGCGCCAATGCCGTCTGTGGTTGCGTTGACGCCAATAAGTATAGCTTATTTACTGGAGGATCCGTCGGGACCCAACTACCCTGCGGACTCAAGGAATATCGCGTGACCGTATCAGGAAACTCCCTGCATATTACCAATTAGAATTTCAAGGTCGCTCCAATCAGAAAATTGGTGGTAGCTTGTGGAAAATAGCCAGCCCCTTCTATGGTTGTCACTTGGTTTGGATCCGTCCAGGTATCGTCATAGGTATAGTAAAACCCATTGGATATATATTTCTTATTGAAAATATTATTCGCCAGCCCAGAAAATAAAATCGATTTTAGAAAAGGTTTCTTCTGCGAGTCCTCCTTAGATTTTAAATGCCATTCGTAGGTGACATTCACGTCATTCACAAAATAAGCATCCAGTTTAGAAGCTGGAGAATCAGTGTTGCCCATAAACTGTTCCCCTACGTATTTGCTCAACAGGCTTATTTGAAAATGTTCTTTGGGTTGGAACACCAAGGCATTTGACGCCACAAGTTCTGGCGAAAACGAAATATTTGTCTTGCCTAAATCTACCAACTCGCCATCGCGCTCAACAACTGTCTTTTTGGTTTTATTTGAACTCACAGTCACACTTGGCTGAAGACTCCATTGGGAAGTCAATCTCACTGCTGCCTCAATTTCCAAACCTAAACGGTAGCTATCCCCACTATTGGTTCGGATTGGATTTCCGGTTGTATCAAGCTCTCCCGTTAACACCAATTGTTCATTATACAACATATAATAGGCATTGGCGTTGATACGGAATCCTGGATCATCATATCTCCATCCCAGCTCAAAATCATTAAGTTGCTCGGGCTTGACGTCGGTATTGTTTTGAAAATCCTTACGACTTGGCTCTCTGTTGGCCCTGGCATAAGAAAAGTACAAGGCATTTGCTGTATTGAACTGATAGGTCAATCCCGCTTTTGGATTAAAAAAATTAAAGCTTTCATCAATTTCCATGAGATCCGTATCGGAGTTTGTTCCCGTTGTTTTATAACCTACGTTCCGATATTGTAAATCGCCATAAAAACTCAATTGTTCATCAAATTGATAGGTGGCTTTTGCAAACACATTGGCGTCGGTTTTCTTCCCGTTACCATCATAATAGCGATGTCCCTTAGGTGTGTTTCCGGCATATTGTGCCCAAATCACTTCACCAAAATGATCGCCATCGTAAGTACTATACGAAGTTCCAAATGAAAGATTTAAATCCTCCTTTTTATAATTGGCGTTGGCATTGACTACATAGAAGTGGTTATCTAACCAACGACGGCGTACTAAATCACTCCGAGTGATACTTTCACCTCCCAATTCGATATCTTCCATGCCGTATTGTGCCAATTTTTGATTTTCCTTATACTGCTCAAAAAACCCTAAACCACGTGTGTAGTTCAACCCCAATGTGGTGGACCATTGGTTGTTGATGCGCTCATTCCAATGCAATTGGTAATGATCTTGCTTATAGTCGTCAATTTCGTTTTCATAAAACTGAATGTTTCCGTCAGCATCAGTGTACATTCCAGCCGTATTAAAGGTTCTATCGTTCTTTAATAGATCCAAGTCTTCCAACCCGTTCCAGGCCTGATAGGTGATTTCTTGGCCTCCAAAAACAACGGCCTTGATCAATCTATTGGTGTCAACGTAAGCACCTTGCAGGAAGTATGATTTTAAATCAGAAGACGCACGATCAATATAGCCATCCGACTTTATATTAGACAGACGTCCTGAAATTTCGAAGTGGTCATTCAAGCGTCCGGTACTAAACTTAAGGGTGTGTTTGTGGGTGTTATAACTCCCAAAACTATTGGCAATTTCGGCACTTGCTTCATTTGACACCCCTTCAGTAAGCACGTTAATACTTGCGCCAAAGGCACCAGAGCCATTTGTGGAAGTTCCGACACCACGCTGCAATTGCATACTTTCGGTTGACGACGCAAAATCACTCAAATTCACCCAGAATGTCCCCATGGATTCCGCATCGTTATATGGAATACCATTTATGGTGATATTGGTAGATTGTGCATTAATACCTCGTACCCTAATACCGGTATAACCAATACCTGCTCCAGCGTCGGTGGTGGTTACGACCGATGGTAAAAAGTTAAGAAGCATAGGAATATCTTGGCCTAAATTGCGTTTTTCCAGATCTTCCTTTGAAATGTTGGAGTGTGTTATTGGTGAGCTTGCTCCAACACGTACCGCATTGACCAATACCTCATCCAAAATTTCTACCGTTTCGTTAATGACGATGTTTAGCACCAAATCAGCGCTAAGATCAAAGGTCCTTTCGATAGGTTTAGCCGTAAGATAACGGATTTCCAAAGTGTGTTTTCCTTTAGGCAAATCCAAAGTATAGTAACCGTTAAGATCTGTTTGAGTCCAGGTTGTGCTGCGTTTCAGCTGAATACTGACCCCTGCCAGTGGCTCTGAATCTTGTTGGGTGACGCGACCAGACACGCGATAGTTTTGAGCAAAAGCGGTAAGACCCGAAAAGAGCAATAAATAAATTAAAATAAACTTAATAGATGGTTTGAATCGGTTCTTTGCCGATACATTCGTGAATAAAGGTTTCATTCGAATAAATAAATTTAGACGAATAAAAAGAGGTAATTATTCTTGGTTAAAAATTAAATGATTTTATTAAGCTTTAAAGTTTAGCGGTATCTTTTTAAGATGTTGCCGGCAACCGTTAAACATGTCCTTTAGACACTTTTTAAAACTTAGATCCCTAAACGGCATTATCCGTTCTAGGTTCAATGGGTATGATCTCAGCCGATTTGATTATTGATTTTTGATCTTTGATTTCTGATTTATGAATCCTTTTATTCAACAATCTTCAATCTCCAATCTTCGATCTTCAATCTATCAGGCACCCCTTTTTTGAGAACGGTGCAAAGATATGAAGGATTTCCGATTTTAGAAGAATGAATTACGAATAAATTTATTTTAGTTAGAATTCAAAAAAAACACTCTACACTTCTCGCAGATTACACAGAAAACATTTGCCGAGAAAAATCAGTGAAATTCATAAGCCATCTGCGCGATCAGCGCTCCAAAAAGATCAAATTTATAAATTATTCAAGCGAAAAATCATCTCGTAAATGGCAATTTGGAATTAGTGAGATTTCAAAATCTGTGATAATTTGTGTAATTCCTGTCTAAAAAAATAGGAAACGAAAATTCATGGAGTGGGCTAATACAGAGAGACGCGGAGGCGCAGAGATAATAATTAATAGTAATGGTTGAAAAAATGATGTCAGAGGTATTGCGATGGAGATTGCCGACTGAAGACTGAAGACTGAGAACTGCCAACTGAGCACTACTCTAATTCCGGCGGTCTTCTACCCGCTTTTTTATCAGAAGTTTTACGCTTTGCCTTCAATCGTTTTCTAACTACCGATCGTGGTATCTTAGTAGGAATACGCTTTTTTGGAATGATCAATCCTTCTTCGATAAGATCGAAAAAACGTTGCACCACGAGGGTTTTGTTTTTATGCTGACTTCTGCTCTCTTCACATTGGAGCAAAAGAATGTTCTCTTTGGTGAGTCGGTTTCTAAGGTTTTGTTTCAATAAAACTTTTTCATCATCGGTCAATCCGTTTGAAGCTTCCAAGTCAAAAATAAGTTCCACTTTTGAGGCTACCTTATTGACGTTCTGACCCCCGGCGCCTGAGCTTCTTACCGCTTTAAATTGCAATTCCGATTGTAGAATGTCTTTGTTCATGGTATTATTTTTAAAAAAACTGCCCGCCCCGTCAAAATACACCTCCTTCTACCTAATTACCCTCAAGTGACCAATACGGGACAGGCTGCAGGCTGTTAACTGGAGGCTGCTGACCCGCCCGAATGCATTTTTTTCTAACCAAACACACACAGGCCAATTGTACGGGCAGGCTGCTCACTACTCAATTTGGTGTGTTGGTTTCAACAAATCGGTGACGGTTTTTACTGGATTAAAGGTAATCAATGGCACTTCAACAAAAACAGTATTCCAATCGGCCATGCTCCCGTTCCAAAGACCAGGCAATTCTAAAGCCATTAAATCTTTTCCAGCATGTGTTTTCATGGTGATAAATGCGGTTTTAGGGTCAACAAATTGTTGCAAGTCAAAAACTTCACCTTTAAAATTTTTAATTCCACAGACTAAGTCGACAGGGTTAAAATGCGTCGCATTTTTGACGATTTCGTTTTGCTTTTTGTTGTCCAAATCGATCTGTGCGGACTCCACAATTTGAAGTGAGATTTGCCCTTTTTCGTCCTTTACCCAAAATGGTCCACCACCAGGTTCGCCTTCGTTTTTAACCATCCCACAGATACGGATAGGTCTGTTCAATTTATCAAATAAATACTCGATTTGATATTTTGTGGAATATTTCTCGAACTCAGAGCTGATGACCACATGCAATGTATTCACTAAAAACTGCGAAATAGTGAGAATATCCTCTTCTGTAACTTCTCCACTTTCAAGAAGCTTTAGGTGGTCAAATACTTCCTGTTGAATTTCAAGCAGCATGCCCGCTAACATTTTTTTATATTCGGCAACCTCATCCTCATATTTATAGACCACGACATTATCAATGTTCTTTATAAAAATAACATCTGAGTCCAATAGATTCAAATTCTCCAAAAGTGCTCCGTGACCTGACGGTCTGAAAGTCAATTGTCCATTATCAGCTCGGAATAGCTCATTTTCGGGTGTAACCGCAATGGTATCGGTTGAGGCCTTTTGATATGAAAAAGTAATATGGAATTTGGTATTTGTTTTTTGCTCTACAATCTCACGAATACGTACAAATTCGTCATCAAACATTTTTTTATAGACTTCTGAAATTGTAAAGTGCAGGAAGGCTATATTATTTGTGGATGCATACAAGGCGGCTTCAAATAAATGCTCTTCAAAAGCCGTTGCCAAATGATCTTTATACTCATGGAATGGCAGCAGTCCTTTTGGGTAGAAACCATAATTCATCTTATCCTCATCCATCATTGTTTTGACGAATAGCAATTTTTGTCTATCGTTAGAAAATGAGGCGTATTCTGGATAAAAAACTTCTATCTGTTCAAGGACCGTATTGTAAAAAGGCAACTTTTCGATGCCAACAAAAAACAATGACAAATCAGCGTCCTTATATTTATTGATGAAAGAATTTATAGTTTCATCCTCTGGAACGTATTCGTCAATAAACCTAAATAAAGTCTTGAACATGCGAGTAGCCGCGCCAGATGCTGGAACAAATTTGGCAATGGAAACATCATTCCTTTTAGAATCAAAAAAATTGATATAGCGCGCTTTTGTAACTTCGGAACATTTTACAATACCCTTGTTTATTGTTGCCGCCGAACTAAGATTCACAAATGGCATGCCCGTTTCAAAAAGTTCCAGTTGCGATTGGACCTGAGCCAGGGTCATGCCTTTACTTTCAATTTGCTGTATATCTTTTTCTGTAAATTTCACACTTTCTTTTTTATTAGTTCATCAATATGGGTTACGGCCAACTCAAATCGCTCTTCTATAGGGCCTTTCAACAGAATATATGGTTTGTTATATTCTTTTAACTCATTTTCAAAGGCTTCAAACATGGCTTCGCGGTCATGAGGCCGGTCTCTTAAATCGTCAGCTTCCCACGGAATATCAATATAAGTCAAAAAATAGAGATCGTAGGTGTTTTGTATGGCATATTTCTCCAGAACCGGATCACATACCCCATCATAATAGGATTCTGAATAGACTTTGGTTTCCAATAAATCGGTGTCGCAAATAAGTACGGTATCTGCTTTTGGAGTCAGCTCATTTTCGAGTCGCATTTGGCCTTCAGCAATTGGCAATACATCATTCACGGTTAAAGTTTTTCCCAAACGTAGCTTCTCTTCAGCATAAATACGGGAATACTCAGGCACAAAAACTGTATTGTAATATTCGGCCAATTGCATGGCTAAAGTACTTTTTCCGGTTGACTCGGGGCCAAACAAGACTACTTTTATGCAATCTGAGGGGTCTTGTTTAAGCTTTTCTTCCATGCTATATATCCATAAATCGCTATAAAGGTAAATCCAAAATACTGTATGCTTGTAAAGGTAAAACCTTTATAGAAATAAAGTGGAATAGAAATAAGATCTCCAACAATCCAATAAATCCAATTCTCCACTTTTCGACGTGCCATGAGCCACATGCCCACAAAAAATATGGCTGTCGTTAAGGTATCGACATAAGCCACCCAACTGGTCCATTTGTCAAAACTTTTATAAACAATGAAGACAAAGCCCAAGGTTGCTATAAAAATGACGGCACTCATTTTATGCTCCCAAGAGGTCGTTTTTGAAATTGGAGTCACATGAGTGCTGTCCACCTTTCTGGTCCAAATATACCATCCATAGATGCTCATAGCGAAATAATACCCATTGATCATCATATCCCCCAGAAGCTCCCATTTTAAGAGTAGGTACACAAAAATCCCCGTACTGATCATTCCGGTAGGAAAGACCCAAATATTATTTTGTTTAGAGCTCCAAACTGAAAGAAATCCGAAGATAACAGCTACTATTTCTAAAACAATATCCATGGTATCATAACCTGAATATTGTCCAAACAGAAAATCAAAAATGTGGTTCATAGTCCTGTCTATCAGATTTGACAATTTTCATATAGAGCAAACCGCGTTCTATCAAAGTAAATGCTTCTTTTATTTCCGTGGTCAAAAGCTGCATGACCTCATCATAATCGCCATAAACCTGTGTACTCAAAGGGTTTTCCAAAACCGTAAGTCCTGAAGCTCTTAATTTTTTTATAAAATGAATGATACTTGGTTCATAGTCATCATGCAAAGGGGTAAAGCTTAATTCTACTGATATTTTCATAACTCTTCCTGCGAAAGCAGGAATCTCTATTTAGTTAAACTTATTTTTTACTTAATACGAATGGTCATTTATTTTTCTTCGTTGCTCAAATGTTCAAATTCTATTGGAGCCTTTATCTCCTCAAAAAACAATTCATTTTCTTCAAATGCAGTTCCAATCACCACCAAATCTGCCCCAAACTCATAAGCACCATCTAATTGTTTTTTAGATTTGATACCCCCACCTACGATTAACGGAATCTGTAATTCCTGTTTTACAGCTCGAATGATCTTAGAATTGATAGGACCAACCGCTCCACTTCCGGCTTCGAGATAAATACATTTCATTCCCAAAAACTCCGCTGCTTTTGCGGTATCGACAATATTCTGAATGTTTTCTCTGTTTAAAGGTTGAGTTTTGGTCACACGCTCTACGGCGGTTTCTTTTCCGTTTTCAATCAACAGATAGCCCGTCGGAATAATTTCAAGTTGCATGGTCCGCAAGACTGAAACGGCTTCAACTTGTTTTCCGATCAGATAGTCAGGATTTCTGCCCGAAACCAATGATAAAAACAATAAGCCATCGGCGTGGGATGACAATTGAGAAACGTCTCCGGGGAAAATTAAAAGTGGCAACTTGGTCCATCGTTTTAACTCTTGAATCAAAAGATCCGTTTGGTTTTCCTCAACCGAGCTTCCACCCACAAAAACATGAGTGGCCGGCGAGGCATTCAATTTGACCATAAAATCCGATACGCATTCGAGCTTCATTTTGTCGGGATCAATCAAAACGGCAAGGAGTTTTTTCCTTTCAGAAATAGCGATTAATAAATCTTGATATAAATTTTTCTGTTTAGCCACGAATGTTTTTCTATAATTTCATTTTAACTCATAACTCATAACTCTGAACTCTGAACTCTGAACTCTAAAACCTGAACTCTAAACCTCACCCCTCATATACATAGGCACACGAAAAGCCTTCAAATTCAAAAAAATGCGTATTGTATCTGTATTTTTTATCTTTATAATCAATCCAAGCCACAGTCTCCTCATCTTGGACCATAAAAGGAATGACCAAAAAATGATGCTTAAACATCATGCCCGGCGTTGCAAACAATTTGTACAAAGATTCCTTAATACACCAGATGACCGTAAGTTTATTGATATAGTCATCGGCGGAATCCTCTAAATAATCAAATTCATAACCAATAAATTTATGGGCTATTACGGCAATTTTTTCACGCTGTTTCTCAATGTCTATTCCAACTTCGTGATCACTGACAATAACTCCCGAAAATGTAAATGAATGGGTAATTGAGATATGTTTGCCGTCCTTTAAATGAGGCTTACCGTTTTCGTCATAATACAAATCGTGGTCAGTATAACCAAATTCTGCCAAAAGATGGCGCACACTCAAAAATCCGCGCTGGTGCAGTTCACTTTTCATCCCCAAGACACGGGTCATACATTCATCTCTTAAGGTGATTGGCCGCATGAGCTCTTCATAGGATTCTGTAATCTGCCAGATTTTAACAGTAGTTTGTGAATTTGGGGTAATGGTTTTATATAATGGCATTTAAGTTTCTCGAAGTTATTAATTATCTTTGCAGTCGCATAATAAAATTATAGAAACAAATATACAATTATGTAATTCGCTATACAACCTCGCTTGTTTAGAAAACATAATATTACAAGAATGTATACTTTCTATTGAAAACAATTAAAAAATAACAGATGAATACAAAAACATTGCCTTACGTACCTTATAAAGTAAAAGACATATCGCTTGCGGAATGGGGAAGAAAAGAAATCGAATTGGCTGAAGCTGAAATGCCAGGACTAATGAGCCTTCGTGAAGAATATGGCGATTCGCAACCATTGAAAGGTGCGCGTATAGCAGGATGTTTGCACATGACCATTCAAACGGCTGTGTTGATTGAAACCTTAATCGCTCTTGGTGCAGATGTGACTTGGAGTTCTTGTAATATTTTCTCAACACAAGATCAAGCTGCAGCTGCCATCGCCGCTGCTGGAATTCCGGTGTACGCATGGAAAGGAATGACCGAAGAGGAATTTAACTGGTGTATTGAACAAACCTTATTTTTTGGTGAGGACAGACAACCATTGAACATGATCTTGGATGATGGTGGCGATTTGACCAATATGGTCTTTGATAAATATCCAGAGTTAATGGCTGGAATCAACGGACTATCCGAAGAAACGACAACAGGTGTTCACAGACTTTATGAGCGTATGAAAAATGGTACATTATCTATGCCTGCAATCAACGTGAATGATTCTGTAACCAAATCGAAATTTGACAACAAATATGGCTGCAAGGAAAGTGCTGTTGATGCTGTGCGTCGTGCCACAGACTTAATGTTGGCTGGAAAACGTGTGGTGGTTTGTGGCTATGGTGATGTTGGTAAAGGAACAGCAGCGTCTTTCAAAGGTGCTGGTAGCATTGTAACGGTGACTGAAATTGACCCAATTTGTGCTTTACAAGCTGCTATGGACGGTTTTGAAGTTAAGCGACTTGAAACGGTTGTTGCCAATGCGGATATTGTAATTACAACTACTGGAAATAAAGATATCGTTCAAGGGAAACATTTTGAAATGATGAAAGATAAAACAGTCGTTTGTAATATCGGTCACTTTGATAACGAGATTGAAATGTCCTGGTTGAACAAAAATTACGGCGATACCAAAGTAGAGATCAAGCCACAGGTTGATAAATATACTGTAAATGGCAAAGACATTATCATTTTGGCAGAAGGCCGCTTGGTCAACTTAGGTTGCGCTACAGGCCACCCAAGTTTTGTAATGAGCAACTCATTCACCAATCAGGTTTTGGCGCAAATTGAACTTTGGACCAATAGAGATGCCTACCAAAATGAAGTATATATGTTGCCAAAACATTTGGATGAAAAAGTAGCCAAATTGCACTTGGAAAAAATTGGTGTAGAACTCACTGAACTCCGTGAAGAGCAAGCTGAATATATTGGTGTTCCGATAGAAGGTCCATACAAACCGGAATATTATAGATATTAAAATTCCAAGAATTAAATTCCAAATCCCAAGCAGTAATGTTTGGGATTTTTTTCTTTCTGGTCTACTATTAAGTATTTGATCACGAATAACACCTTAGTGCAATTGATCATTATCTCATTTCTGCTTACAAGTACATGTATAAAACCAAATTTAACCGCAAGGAACACAAAGAAAAATCGCAAAGAACGCAAGGTTTTAAAAGTAATGTGACTTTGGCGTAACCTTTTTGTTCCCGGTAGTTATCGGACTTGCGGTCAAAATATAGCTTATTAATTTTTAGACTTTTTGGATTATAGCTAATACTGATGAATTACACATCCTCAAACTTTTGTTAAACCTCTAAATATCTTTCTATTTAAACTTGGAATTTTCTAATTTAGAGAGCATCATGACTTACAATGAACCCAACATCATCGTCCCAAGATTTAATGAGGAATCAGGTTTTTACACCACCAAGAAACGCTCAAAAATGATGAGCAAGATCCGTGGGAAGAATACTAAACCCGAACTTTTGTTTAGAAAGGCCTTGTGGCATAAAAACGTCCGCTATCGGGTAGATAGCAAACAATTGCCCGGTAAACCTGATATCTCCATCAAAAAATACAATCTCGCCATTTTTATCGACGGCGAGTTTTGGCATGGCTATAATTGGGACGAAAGAAAAGATGCCATAAAAAGTAATCGCAAGTTTTGGCTCCCTAAAATTGAACGCAACATGCAACGGGACCGACAAGTCAATCAGGAGCTTTCTGAAAGAGGTTTTACGGTTTTCAGATTTTGGTCCAAAGAAATCCTTAACGATTTAGATCGCTGCATTAATGATGTCCTTATGTTTATAGCCACTGGAGAAAACACATAAGTCAAGCTTCTCCACAAAAAAACCCTTCCAAATTGAAATGAAAGGGTTTCTTTTTAAATAATTAATCTTATTATTTTTTGATCTTGGCTTTCTTAACCTTCTTGGTTTGTTTGTTTCCGGATTTTGGACGCACCAAGCTCATTTCATCAATTAAATGTTGTGCCCCCGCATACTTATCAATGATGAAAAGGATGTAGCGCGCATCCACCATAATATTTCTGCAAATCTCAGGATCATAATACATGTCGCTCATGGTCCCTTCCCAGACACGGTCAAAATTCAATCCCACTAAGTTTCCATAGGCATCAATAGCTGGGCTTCCCGAATTTCCTCCAGTGGTATGATTTGTTCCCAAGAAACAAACAGGCACTTTTCCTGTGGCATCCGTGTATTGCCCGTAATCCTTTTTAGCGTATAACTCCTGTAGCTTTTCGGGCACATCAAACTCATAATCCCCCGGGATATATTTTTCCATCACCCCATCCAAATAGGTCAAAGGCTCGTAGTAAACCGCATCTCTTGGCTCATAGCCTTTCACTTTACCATAAGTGACGCGCAAGGTTCCATTCGCATCTGGGAAATAACGTTGATCTGGCAACACCTCCATCAAAGCCGTCATATACTGCTGTTCAAGGCTATTAATCTGAGGATTCAATTCTTGGAATTTAGGCTCAACTTGCGTATAAAATGCAATAATATAAGGCTTGATGTATTGGTAGGCGGCATCATCATTCAACTTCTCCAACACTTCACTCGAATTGCCTTCCAATACCTTTAAGGCACTTTCCAAATTCGTAAAGGCCGTTTTATCATATATAGAAGCATCAACTTGATCGGTGTACAAAGGCATGACCGCCTCAAAAACCTCTCTATCTACCTTGGCATTGTAATTTTTATAAACCCCTTTCATACGAGCAATATTGGCATCTCTCTGCTTTTCAAAAGTCTCTTCACTGTTGGCCGCCGCACCTTCCAATTGCACAAGGCCAAAGATCATGGGTGTCAACTCATTGGTCCTTAAAAAAACTTCCATAAAGCTGGTACGTTTCACGTTGACCTCCTCTATTTCGTGGTAAAGACGTTCAAGTTCAGGCAAAACATTTCCGTATTTGCTTTCCAGTCCCTTTGCTTTCAACTGTTTTGTAAATTCAGCCTCTTGGGCTTTTTTTATACCGATGGCCCCACTTTTTTCAATACCTAAATTCTCACCTTGCCATTTTTTCCAGGCATTGGCAATACGTGCCTGTTTGGAGGCATATTGGATTCTGATCTGATCATCGGCCTTCATATGGGCGTCAATCACTTTTAATGCTGCTTCCCTGATGGCAATTGCTCGTGGGTTGATTTTCTCAACGGTTTGTGCTATGGCAACGGCAGGAAGATACTCATCGGTAGTGCCAGGGAAACCAAATACCATGGTAAAATCATCCTCGCTCACTCCATCCAAAGAGACTGGCAAGAAATGTTTTGGTGTAAACGGAACATTATCTTCCGAATAGGCTGCAGGACGATTATTCTTATCGGCATAAATTCTGAACAAGGCAAAATCACCCGTATGACGTGGCCAGACCCAATTGTCGGTATCACTACCAAACTTTCCAATACTGGAAGGTGGCGCACCAACCAATCTGATATCCGTATAACGTTCAGTCACAAAAAGAAAATATTGATTGCCTTTATAGAACGCTTTAATTCTCGTGTCCTGCCAATCTTCTTTTTGGGCTGCTTTTTCAATGGCCGTACTGTTACGCCCTCTTACGGATTGCTGTTCTCTATCGGACATAGTTTCCGTAACACCCTCAAGAACTTGTTTGGTGACATCTTCTATTCTAACGATAAATTCAATATATAGATTGTTATTTGGCAACTCTTCCTTAAGGTTCCTGGCCCAAAATCCGTCTTTCAAATAGTCGTTTTCCAAAGAGGAATGCGACTGAATCTGACTGAATCCACAGTGATGATTGGTCAAGACCAAACCTTTTGAAGAAATCACTTCAGAGGTACAGCCACCGTTAAAATGTCCTATGGCGTCCTTCAAACTTGAGTTGTTGACATCATAAATATCTTTGGCAGACAATTTACTACCAAGACTTTGCATTTCGTCCTCATTCATACCTTGCAGTAATGACGGAATCCACATACCGCCTTGCTGTGCAGAAACTTGAAATGCAATAAAAAGAAATAAAATTCTGAAAACTTTCATATTTAAAATGGTTTTTAAAGTTTCCAAATATAAGAAAGCCACCACTAAGATTAAACTATTTATTGATGTATATCGGTTAAAAAAGAATCAAGACCGCTTCGCTTTTAGAATTATGAACAAAGACTTGAAGCGTTAAAATTCGAAAATTGTATTCCCAATCAAAATAGAAAACAAATTAAACAGGCTTGTTAATAACTTTAAAACATAAAATGTTCATAACCTTAAAAAACTTAATTGACTGGATAGATGAAAGATGAAATCAGCATAAATTGGATGATAATAAAATCAATGACTGAATCATCATCTAATCAACTATTACTTGCCAAACAAAAGTCGATTAAAACAATCAAAACTTTTGTCTATCTTATCTTTCATAAAATTAAAGAACTTGAGAATGCATCACAATTCAAAACTTCCCCATGTAGGCACTACAATTTTTACCGTCATGAGCACTTTGGCGCAACAACACAAGGCACTCAATCTATCCCAAGGATTTCCAAACTTTAAAAGTGATCAAAAATTGATTGATTTGGTCACCAACGCCATGAATTCTGACTATAACCAATATGCTCCAATGGCAGGAAATTTAGAATTACGCGTTGCGATTACCAATAAATTTGAAAGACTCTACAACAGCACCTATCATCCAGATTCGGAAATAACCATTACAGCAGGTGCTACACAGGCGATTTTCACCATCATCTCCACCTTTATAAAACCCGATGATGAAGTTGTTATTTTCAGACCTGCTTATGACTGCTATGAGCCGGCCATAGAATTGAATGGCGGAAAAACAATTTCCGTACAACTGGAAGCACCTCATTACCAAGTAGACTGGACGGCAGTTGCGAAAAAAATTAATTCCAAAACCAAGATGGTGATCATCAACACGCCCCAAAATCCGAGTGGCACTATATTTTCTGAAGAAGATATGTTCAATTTACAGGATTTGCTAAAAGGCACTGACATCATTTTGCTAAGCGATGAAGTTTACGAACATATTATTTTTGACGATAAAAAACATCAAAGTGCCTGCTTGTTTCCTGACCTTAAGTCACGAAGTTTTGTAGTGGCTTCCTTCGGAAAAACCTTCCACAATACAGGCTGGAAATTAGGTTACTGCTGTGCGCCAAAAGCCTTGATGGCCGAGTTTCAGAAAGTACATCAATTTAATGTGTTTTGCGTCAACCATCCGATGCAAAAAGCCTTGGCTGATTATTTACAGCATCCCGATCACTATCTGAAATTATCCGATTTTTATCAACGTAAACGCGATTTGTTTTTGAGCTTGATCAAAGACTCCCGATTCCAATTTACTCCGGCCCAAGGGGCATACTTTCAGATATTGGACTATTCAAATATCACCATGGAAAAGGATGTGGATTTTGCAAAACGACTGACTATTGACCATAAAATAGCATCTATTCCACTTTCAGTATTCAACACCGATAATCTGGATAATAAAGTGCTGAGATTCTGTTTTGCCAAAACCGACGACACCTTAAAACAGGCCGCCGATATTTTAAATACGATTTAAAACAGGAATGACCCAATACCTTGTTAAAAGTTTAATTCCCATCCTAAAATTCAGTAATTTTACTATGCCAAAAACCACGGTTCACTCACCGAATTTAGAGAGGTTTTTCGGCACTAAAAAACTAAAAAACAATGTTATGAGAATCTGGATATTTATTTTTTTTATGAGTCTTGGAATTATGGCCAATGCTCAACATGTAGTTAGTGAAGGAGTAGCCTATGAGGTTAAGGGAAAATCTATTTTTAAAGAGGGTATTGATATTACGCACTCTCTTGACAAAACCCAAAAGGACCGTATTCTTAAAACCCATAGGACTAAAATAAGGTCAGAGAAAAGAGCTGAAAGAGCAAGAAAAAAACAAGAAAAGGCCCGCAAGAAAGCTGCAAAGGACTTAAAAAGAAAACAAAAGGCACAAAACAGGTACCTTAAAGCCACAAAGAAACTGGAGCAGAATGAACTAAAGTACAATAGGCTCAAGGAAAGAGGAAGGCTTTCACCTAAAGATGAAGAAAAATGGCTAAAGAAATTAGATCGCTTTAAAAAGGATGTAGAAAAAAGAAGAAAAAGCTTATAAAAATCATCATGTCTGAAACCTTAAATATCGCCTTGATACAAACTGAGTTGATTTGGGAGCATCCTGAACAAAACAGAGCTGATCTTTCAAAAAAAATAGATGCTCTTATTGAAGAAGTAGATATTATTGTATTGCCCGAGATGTTTACTTCCGGTTTTACCATGAATCCTTCACGGGTTGCCGAAACCATGCAAGGTGAAACCATCGCCTGGTTAAAAAAAGTAGCAGCGAATAAACAAGCGGCCATTACCGGAAGTATGGTCATCAAAGAAAATGACCACTACTACAACCGAATGGTCTTTGTGCATCCAAAAGGTGCGATTGACCATTATGACAAACGCCACACCTTTACCTATGCAGGTGAAGACAAGGTTTATACGCCTGGTACCAAAAAAATCATTGTGGATTATAACGGATGGAAAATCTGTCCGTTAATCTGCTATGATCTCAGATTCCCAGTTTGGGCCAGAAATGTAGAGGCTTATGACGTCCTTATCTATGTTGCCAATTGGCCGGCCATACGGGTGGCTGCTTGGGATACATTATTAAAAGCACGTGCCATTGAAAATATGAGTTATTGCGTAGGTGTCAACCGAGTTGGCAAAGACGACAACAATCATGACTACTCAGGACACTCTGCTGTTTATGATGTATTGGGAAATAGGATAGACAACATCCCTTTTGACAAAGAAGCTGTAGAAATTGTGACCCTTAAAAAAGAAGTTCTTGAACACAATAGATCCAAGTTTAATTTTTTGGCGGATCAGGATCAGTTTTCAATAAAGTAAATTCCTCAACCAAATCCCACCCCGTTCTTGCATCAATAATTTTCGAATAATAGCTGACGCGCTCCGGTTGAATCTTCTTGAGATAATTACCCGTATCCCATTTTCTATTCCCATTGGCATCGTAAATAACTCTCAAATAATAAGTACCGGGATTGATATGCCTAAAATCAAACATTCGAGGTGCATCTGCAAACTGTTCGTATTTCACCTTGCCGCTATTATCCGTTAATTGTACGATCAAGGGATATTCGGCATCAATTAAACTAACGCGAACATCCGAAAGATCGGAAAATCTCTTGGTCTTTATTGTATAGTTCAAGGTATCATTGACTTTTCCGAAAAAATCCGTCACCGCTTCCGGTAAAAATTGAACCTGATAAACATTGGCCTCGGTTTTATCAAACTTAAATCGGTAGGTGTTTTTTAGTGTGTCAAGTTCAGTACTGAAATCAACATTTAAAGAATCTTTATCTCTTATAGAAATTCTGTCAAGATCAAGTTTTTCAAAAGGTACATTTCCTTCAATTAAAAAATCCGAATCAAAATCGATTGTACCCGTTCCTGAAGGTTTAATGATGAGTGAATCGATTTTCAAGTCTCGAAAACGGTGTTTTAGAGTATCCACATAGGCTTTGTTTTTGACCACAAATAAGGTCGTGTCCAACTCAACATTCGGTTTATACCAATAGTACAACGTATCCCTTTGAGCATCTTTCACGATACGGTGTTCAAATCCATCGGGTTTGTCGCCCAACATTTCAATGCTTAAATTACTGACATCGCCTCTGTATCCAAATTGTATTTTCTGTTTGGCAACCTGTGTTGGGCGTTCCATTTTAAAATCGGGCACCTCCTTAAACAATTTTATTTCGTAAAACGAATCGGTAGGAACGGTAATTTCCTTATCATAAAACCCTATTTTATCGGATTTCTGCTGATAGGTGTAATTGCCATTTTCATCTTTTAAAGCTACCAATCGGTATGTTCCAGCCTTAATATTATCAATACTAAACGTACTGACACTATCTAAGGTATTGGTTACATATTTTGGGCGGGATTTATAAATTGTCGAATCGTTATAAGTAGAATCCACCTCGTACAACATCACCGAAACAAAGGTGTCTGGCTCTCGTTTTTCAGCATCGATAATTGCGCCTTTTACAGATAGGGAATCAATGTAAGCACCGGTAGAGAAGACGTATTTATAATAAGAATAGGGATTTTCTTCATTATTATCAACAATACTTTGTCCAAAATTGAACGCATAAGTGGTATTGGCCTGTAAGGTATCATTAATTTTAATGGTGATATATTTGCTCGCACTGCCCAGTGGTGTGATGTCTGGAGCTGGGTCCATTGGCGGAGAAATGATCAACTGTTTCTGGGCATTTTTTATTTTGACATACTCATCAAAATAAATCTTGATTTCGTTGCTTTTGAAATTGGTCGTGAAATTATCTGGTGTAGAATATCTGATTTTTGGAGGTTCAGTGTCTTTTTCGCCACCTGAAGGCATGCCTCTGTTGGCACAGTTGACAAGCATGAACAGCATACCAAAAAACAGAAAGAGTTTATAATAGGGTTTAAACATCACCACACACAAATTTCAGCAAATTAACGATATATTTATTTCAAACGAAAAAATTATTCCGCAATTGCCATCGTGGCGACACTTATTGTCACACCCTCAATTTTTAATAGCGCATTCGCACAGGTTTCAATTGTTGCTCCCGTTGTAATGATATCGTCCACCAAAAGGATGTGTTTCCCTTTTAAAGTCTCAAATTCAGTCACCATAAACAATCCGTCGTCGTTAACCCATCGCATGATCCGATCCTTGAAGACTTGAGTTGTCGTAGCTTTAGTTTTTTGTAAAACCTCTGTATTAAAATCGCATTCTAATGCATAGGCAAGCTGTTTTCCAAATTTATGCACTTGATTATAGCCACGTTGTCTTAGCCGTCTGGAATGCAACGGTACGGGGACAACCACATCAACAGTTCTAAATCCCTCGTGTTTAATCAGTTCCGCACCAAGCCATTTCCCTAAAAACTCACCTACTTCTTCATGACCTTTATATTTTAGATTATGAAGCAAGCGCTGCACCAATCCTTTTTTTGAAAACCTCAAAAGCGCTGAGGCATTTCTTAACAAAACACGTCCATAGAGCATTTTAGTCAGCTCATTATTGGTCGTATCTTCAAAACTTGCCAAAGGCAATTCATGTCTGCAAATGGTACAGACATAGAACTCATTGGCTTCCAACTGGCAGTCGCATGTCAGACAAACCTCTGGAAAAAATAGGTTTAACAAGTTTTTCACCATTTTATCGATTAAAAACAGCTATGACAAACTTAATATATATTTTCGCTTCTGTTAATTAAATAATCCCTACCCCCTCTTAATAATTAATTATGATAGTTAACCCTCAGTTTTTTAACTACAGAATTATTATTGGTTCATTGATTGTGGGCATGGCAGCTTTAGGCGTTTTTAGTTTTAACACCTATCAATCTGTCAAGGCACATCAACATTTTTTGGACCAAGAGAAAAAACTTGTTGAAAGTGAATTATCTCAAATGATTTTAAGATATGATGACTTAAGCGTCACCAGCGAACTCATATCTGATCAACTTGATAGTGCCAAGAAGACCACCAAGTCAGCCTTAGAAGAGTTAAGGCTGATGAAAAGCGATTTTTCAGTTCTGGCACGTTTCAAGTCTGAGCTTTCGGCAATTAAATCAAAAAATGCCATTCTGTTTAAAACAATAGACTCCATCAACTTGCTGAACGAACGCTTGGAAAACGAAAAGCTAATGGCTTATTCCGAATTAAACGAACAGCAAAAAGCCAACAAATCGCTTAAAAAGATCAACAAATCCTTGAGCAATGCAATTGAAGAAGGAGCCTTGTTGACCGCAAATTCATTTTCCGCAAAGGCTTATAGATCTGGCATCAAATCCACGTCAACTAACAAGGCCGTACAAACGGATCAAATTGAGGTGTGTTTTACATTGGCAGAAAACACCTTGGCCGAGAAAGGGATGAAAGATATCTATATCCAAGTCCTCAATCCGTTAAACAATGTCATTGGCGAGAAAGGTGCTGTTGAGTTTGGCAAATTTCTACTTATTTATAGTGACAAGCAACGCATCAACTATGACAACGAGGTCCTTGATGTTTGCACCACCATACGGGCCCAGAAAAATGACAAGCCTTTTTCAAAAGGCACCTATTATGTGTCGGTTTTCCATAAAGAGAGAAAGCTCGGAAGCACACAAATTGAACTAAATTAAGACCTTAAAATTTATTTAGACAAACCGTTCCTTTAATTGGAAGGGTTTTCTATTTTTGCAGCATGACAAATCAGGACGACCAATTTAAGAAAGTGATATCTCACGCAAAGGAATATGGATACGTGTTCCAGAGTAGTGAAATATATGATGGCCTTGGTGCAGTTTATGACTATGCACAAAACGGCGCTGAATTAAAGAGAAATATTCGTGACTACTGGTGGACCGCCATGGTACAAATACACGAAAATATTGTAGGCATTGACTCCTCCATTTTTATGCATCCAACCACTTGGAAGGCTTCTGGCCACGTAGATGCTTTTAATGATCCTTTAATAGACAATAAGGATTCCAAAAAACGCTATCGAGCCGATGTTTTGATTGAAGACCATTGCGCCAAGATTGAAGCCAAGATTGAAAAAGAAATCAGCAAAGCAGAAAAACGTTTTGGAGATGCGTTCAACAAAGAAGAATTCATTACTACCAACCCAAGAGTTGTTGGGTACTATGAAAACATAAGAACCATCCTATCAAGAATGGGCAAGTCTTTGGAAAACGAAGATTTAGCTGATGTAAAAGCTCTAATTGAAGAATTGGAAATTGCAGATCCGTTGACAGGAAGTAGAAATTGGACCGAAGTAAAACAGTTCAACTTGATGTTCGGTACCAAATTAGGAGCTTCCGCAGAAAGTGCGATGGATCTATATCTTCGTCCGGAAACGGCACAGGGAATTTTTGTAAACTTCCTCAATGTCCAAAAATCTGGACGCATGAAGATTCCATTTGGAATTGCCCAAACTGGAAAGGCGTTTAGAAATGAGATTGTCGCACGACAATTTATTTTTAGAATGCGTGAGTTTGAGCAAATGGAAATGCAGTTTTTCATCAAGCCAGGCACTCAAAAAGAATGGTTTGAACATTGGAAAGAGGAACGATTGAAATGGCATTTATCGTTAGGCATGGGTGAGGAGAATTACCGTTTCCATGACCATGAGAAGATGGCACATTATGCAGATGCTGCAACAGACATAGAATTCAAATTCCCATTTGGATTTAAGGAACTGGAAGGCATCCATTCAAGAACCGATTTCGACTTAAAACAGCACGAAGAATATTCAGGTAAGAAACTTCAGTATTTCGACCATGAAACGAAGGAAAGCTATACGCCTTACGTGTTGGAAACATCGATTGGTTTGGACCGCATGTTTTTGGCTGTTTTCTCCAATTCATTGGTAGAAGAGGAATTGGACAACAATACCACAAGAACGGTCTTAAAATTACCTTCAGTATTGGCACCTGTAAAAGCTGCTATTTTACCTTTGATAAAAAGGGATGGCTTACCTGAGATTGCGCTCCAAATTATGGATGATCTGAAATGGGATTTCAACGTCGTATATGATGACAAAGATGCTGTAGGAAGACGTTACAGGAGGCAAGATGCCAACGGGACGCCTTTTTGTATCACTGTTGATCATGATACTTTAGAAGACAACACGGTAACAATCAGACATAGAGATTCTATGGAACAGACCCGCGTAAAAATTGAAGATCTGAGCAGGATCATCAAGAAAGAAGTGGATATTAAATCCTGGTTGAAGAAAATGTAAGAAAAACTCCTGCGAAAGCAGGAGTCTCAATAATGAAACTAGCAAATCCCAAATTCCAATGTTTCGTTACTGGAATTTGGGATTTTTGTTTTTGTTTTTGGAACTTATTTAAAACCTGAAACCTAGGTTGAAACCAAATTTCCCGACTATGGGCGAATAATCATAATAGTCGGAGTCATTGGTATTGAATAAATTTCTACCAATTCCTCCAGTGACTTCAAAAACAAACCCGCTTCTGGTGATCCATTTTCCGCCTAATCCAAAGCCTAAGGCAAAATCGGTAACATCTTTTTCCCAATAGTTATAATTACCTCCTTGCGAAGGACTATAATACTCATGTTCAATAGAGTTAACCATCGCAAATCCTTCCAAGAAAAAACCTGCAGCGTATTTCTGACCGAAGAAAATTCGGTAATAAGGAGAGATATAATAATTAATATTTGTATCAAAATTATCGTCATCAAACGGAATAAACAACGAAATACCAACAGAAGAACTTTCCGATAGATTATATTCATAACTCGGTTCAAAAGCACCAAATAACAGCATAATTGCGTTCAATTTGATCTCATTATTTCCGGAATCCTTTTTTGAAATGCTGTCCGATTGAGCCTGGGAACCCATTACAGCAAAGAGTGTTAAAAACCCAAAAATACAGTGTTTCATAAGTTAGAGGTTAATTTTGTTTAGGATGTAAGAACGTACAAATGGTTGCGCAGAAAAAATTATGTTTATACTTTCTAAACGCCTAACCTTATCAAATCTATCTAAAAAAGATACTTATATGATCACTGTTATTTCTCATTGTAAGCCAGCAGTCGCAAGGCATTAAGAACAACCACCAAAGTTGATCCTTCGTGAAAAACAACGGCCAATCCAATACCGGTTAAACCAAATATGGTGGCGGGCACCAATAAGGCCACGACTCCCATACTGATCCAAATATTTTGAGTAATAATTCGTTTGGACGCTCTACTCAAACCAATGGCAAAGGGTAACATTTGTATTTTATCAGACATCAATGCCACATCTGCCGTTTCCAATGCCACATCACTACCGGCAGCGCCCATGGCTACACTAACCGTGCTATAGGCCATTGCCGGCGCATCGTTGACCCCATCACCTACCATCGCAATTTTCCCATCGCGTTCCATGAGCTTCTTGATGGCTTCTACTTTATCTTCGGGCAATAAGTTACCTTTGGCCTCTGTCAATCCAATTTGTTTGGCTATGGCATCTCCCACATTTTGATGATCGCCTGTAAGCATTACCATCCGTTTGATACCAATCGCCCTCAATCGTTTTAGGGTCTCAACTGCTGTTTTTCTTGGAAGATCCATCACGCTCATTAATCCGATAACCATACCATTATGAGCCACCAACATTGCGGTATGTCCCTCTTGCAGCAAGCCATCCATCTTTAAGCGTAATTCAGAGGGAATGGTCATCCCCTCATCTGTCATCAACTTTTCATTTCCAATAAAAACAGTTTTATCCTGATAGGTAGCGCTGATACCTTTACCTTGAATAGCATTGACATTGGATGCTAAGTTTTTATGCTGCATTGCATATTTAACTTCGACATCTTTAACAATAGCTCTTGCCAGGGGATGATTACTCAAACTTTCTACTTCCAAAACTAGTCGGGCCAAATCTTCTTCTGAATAATCATGATGTGGAATCATGTTGGTGAGCTTTGGCTTACCTTCTGTTAAAGTTCCTGTTTTATCAAAAGCGATGGTTCTAATAGAGCCCAGATCTTCTAAAGCCTTTCCGCCTTTGATCAATACCCCTTTTTGGGCAGCTCTTGCTATCCCACTCAAAACGGCACTCGGCGTTGAAATTGCCAAGGCACACGGACTTGCTGCAACCAATACAGTAATCGCCCGATACAAACTATCATTGAACGATTCGTCGACTACGAGATAAGCAAAACACAATGCAAACACCACCAAAATAACAATAGGCACATACCGCTCTTCAAACTTTTTGGTCATCCGCTGTGTAGGTGATTTTTGCGTTTCGACATCACTAACCATTTTAATCAGTCGCGCTACCGTGGAATCTTTACTCAATTTCAGAACCAAGACTTCAATACTTCCATCGCCATTAATGGTTCCCGTATACACAACGTGGGACGAATCGATATCATTGAAATTTGGAAGCTTGTCCACTGAGGAAATGGCAGCTTTATCAATAGGCATACTTTCTCCTGTAATAGGAGCCTGATCAATGGCACTGCTGCCTTTTATGATCACTCCATCGGCTGCAATTTTAGAGTTAGGCCTCACCACAATGACATCATTGATTTTCAAATCGTCAACGCTAACTTCTTCAATTTTACCGTTTCTCTTAATCAATGCCGTTTTAGGGGTTAATTCCCCTAAAGCCTCAATAGATTTCTTAGCCTTGTCCATGGCATAAGTTTCTAAAGCATGCCCCAAACTGAACAAGAATAATAGTAATGCACCTTCTATCCAACTCCCTATATAAGCAGCACCAATAGCTGCTGCAATCATTAAGAAGTCAATTTCAAATTCGCCTTTTTTTATCTTTTCAAACGCTTCAATGCTGATATAATAGCCTCCAAATCCGTAGGAAATCAATAATGGAACAAGATATACCCACATAGATTGGGAATCTGTTCCAAAAATTTTGAATAGGAAACCCGTTAGTAGAAATACCCCACATAACAATGAAAAATACAACTCCGTACGTGGGCCGAATATACCATCATGGTTGTGATGGCTATGGTCTTCTTTATGATGATCTGTCATAGTTTATTTTTAATGTGAATGCTCGCCCCCTTCTGCTTCATTTAACAACATATAGGTGCCGTTCACTACTATTTTTTGATTCGCTAAGGATGCTGTGTTTAAGACTTCAACAACATCTTCGGTTTGCAAACCTATGTCTAATTTTACCTTTGTGAAATAATAATCATTAGGAGTTTCCTTATCCAATATTAATGCAAAATAATCATTTTCAACTTGAATTACTGCTGTTTTAGGCAATGCTATTCCGATTGAAGAACCTACAAAGATATCAGCTTCGGCAAACATTCCAACTATAAATGCGGTATGGTCGTCTTCAATATGGCCATGGACCACAACTCTTCTATTTGTTGGATCGATGGTGGTACCCACCAAATGGACTTCCGCCTTAAAAACACTATCAGAAGCTTCCGGAATTCTAAAATCGATTTTTTGACCTTTCTTAACTTTGAGAATATCCTTTTCAAACACTGACAATTCCAAATGGATATGATGTGTATCAATAATTTCCAAAATAATATCTGCAGGAGACACATAAGTACCATTGCTAACATTGACTTTGGTCACAAATCCATCAATAGGCGCATAGAGATTAATGGTAGAAGTAATGATACCATTTTCTACAGATGTCGGATTGATATTGAGCATTTGGAGCTTCTTTTTTAGTCCATTATAGTGTGCCAAACTGCTCTTATAATCGCTTTCTGCCTTTAAAAAGTTTTTTTCCGAACTGATGTTTTCATCATACAAGGTCTTCTGGCGTGTAAACTCAGATTTCAAGAAATTAAGCTGTTGTGCAACTTCCAAATAACGTTGTTGCATTTCAACAAACTCTGTGCTTTCCAAAGTGACCAAAAATTGTCCTTTCTTAACCTCATCTCCAATAAGCAATGGGCTTTTGGTAACATAACCTCCAAGAAAAGTGCTCACACTCGACTGGTTTTGGGTAGGAACTTCAATCTGACCGCTCACCTTCACAATGGTATTAAAATCGTGTTCAGAAAGGGTCCCAAATTCCATTTGTTCACTTTTAAACTGCTCTTTGGAGACAACCAATTCGTCTGTTTTCTGCAGATTCTCTTCTGTTTGTTCTTCCTTTTTATCATTTCCACAAGCTACCAAAAGCATGAAAACAAATACGATATATAACTGTTTCATTAGTCTAAAATTAAATAATTGATTGCAATAATAGTTTGATTGTAGGCATTAAGATTATCGAGATAGGTCATTTCGATATCCTTCGAAGTCTCAATGCTCTGAATGTATTGGAAAAAATCAATTTCTCCTTCCTTGAAGGTGCGTTCTGCAGTTTTTATGATTTCTTCCGATAGGTGCTCCCCTTGTGTTTCATAATAAGTAACTGCCTCGTCATATTGTTGCAGCTTGGCAAATAAAGCTTCTTTTTCAGCTTGCCATTTTGATTTATAATCTTGTTGTTTCTCCTCAACAATATCCTGTGCGATTTTTGATGCCTTTATTTTAGAAGAATTTCCTCCAAACAACAAGGGGATTTTCAAGCCCAATTGGTAACCCACAAAATCCTTGTTCAGCCCATCATTAACGCCATGAAGATATTCAACACTTATATCAGGCATTAAACTCTGATTCTCCTGTCGCAATTTAGCATCGTAAAAGGATTTGGACTGTTCAAAATAGAGCATTCCAACGTTTTCATCAATAGATTCGGAACGAACAGATAACTTCTCTAACGGCTCATCCGCAATCTCAATATCTTCAACCTGAACAATTTTTTTCAGAAGCGACTGATACATGACCACCTCTTGCTGTGCCTGTCTATAGAAAGTTTCCAACTGTTTCTGCTTGGATTGAGCGGTGATCATTTCTAAATAATTGGTCTCCCCCAATTCAAATCGTCGTTTGGCAGATTGTGCAAAATTTTGATATAAACTATCCAAGAAACGATAAGATTTCGCCTTGTTTTTGGCATAACTCAAATTGTAATATGCTGAGTACACATCCTTTTTCAAGACTTGAAGTCCAATAGCATGAGTCGATTCCTGCAATCTGACTTTCGCTCTGTTGACATTTCTGTCCGCTATATAGGCCGTTGGAAATTTAAATTCTTGAGAGATTCCAAAGACCTTTAAAGGATCAATTTCGTTGGCATTATTTTCATACTTGTAATAAACAGACGTTTTATCAAAACTGAAAGCACTTCCAATCAACGCATCGGCTTCATCAATTTGAAGTGATGACGCTTTTAATCCAGAATTATTTTCAATAGCCAAGTTCAAAGTCTCTTCAATCGTCATCGGCCTTTCCTGTGCGTTCATCTGAAATGACAACATGATAAAAGCTATAGTTACTAGTGCGGTTTTATTAATTTTCAAATCTCTTTTCTTTTCCACCCAAGCGTAAAGTACTGGCAATACCATTAAGGTTAATATTGTAGCACTGATCAATCCACCAATAACCACGGTGGCCAATGGTCGCTGCACCTCAGCACCGGCATTTGTTGAAATAGCCATAGGCAAAAACCCTAAAGCTGCCGCCGAAGCCGTTAACAATACAGGTCTTAATCGCTCTTGTGTACCACGCTTGATGCGCTCATCTATATTCATAATCCCTTGGTTTTTAAGTTCTTTAAAATGCTCTATCAATACGATCCCGTTGAGAACTGCAATTCCGAAAAGGGCAATAAACCCGACCCCTGCTGAAATACTGAATGGTAAATCCCGAATCCATAAAAACAGAATTCCACCAACTGCTGACAGTGGGATGGCAGAGTAGATCAACAAAGCATCTCTGACCGAATGAAACGCAAAGTACAACAGGATGAAAATTAGCACCAGTGCCACTGGAACAGCAACCATTAATCGCGCCTTGGCACTTTCTAAATTCTCAAACTGTCCGCCGTAGGTAATGCTATATCCCGCTGACAGTTGCAAGTTGTTTTCAATCAAATCTTGCACCTCGTCCACTACCGATTGCAAATCCCGATTTCTAACATTAACACCCACCACAATCCGACGTTTCGTATCATCTCGAGATATTTGTGCCGGTCCTGTGGTATAAGTAATATCGGCTAACTCACTCAACGGAATCTTGCCGCCGCTTGGAATATCCACATATAAGTTTTTCAGATCTTCAATATTCTGTCGCTGTGATTCTTGTAACCTGATGACCAGATCAAATCGCTTTTCACCTTCAAAGACACTACCAACAGTTCGACCCGCAAATCCTGCTGCGATCAAATCGTTCAAATCAGCAATATTGACGCCATATCGGGCTATTTTACTTCGGTTGAAATTGACACTCATTTGTGGCAAACCCTCTACTTTTTCAACAATAATATCAGAAGCACCTTCGACGTTTTGGATCAAGTTTTTTATTTCATCCGCTTTTTGCGCCAAAATTGATAAATCTTCACCAAAAACCTTGATGGCGACATCAGCCCTTACGCCAGTAATCAATTCGTTGAAACGCATTTCTATGGGTTGCGTAAATTCCACTTCCATTCCTGGGATGACCCGCAACGCTTCTTCAAACATGTCGGCCAATTCATTTTTTGACGAGGCAGACGTCCATTCCTTCTTTGGTTTCAATTTGATGATCACATCACTTTCTTCCATTGACATAGGATCTGTTGGTACCTCTGCCGCTCCAATTCGTGTCACTACTTGCTCCACCTCAGGAAAGTTGTCCAATAGGATTTGTTCAATTTTGGTGGTGACTTCTATCGTCTTGCTCAAGGATGTTCCCGTCTTCAATACGGGCTGGATGACAAAATCACCTTCATCAAGCGTAGGCACAAACTCACCGCCCATTCTACTGAAAATCCAACCACTTAAAAACAATAAGATTATTGAAACTCCAACGACGAGGCGCGTATTCAGCAACGCCCAATTGATTACCGGACGATATTGCCTATTTAAAAACCGCATTAAACGGACTGAAATATTGGAATCCTTCGGCTTGGTTGCTTTCAGAAACATTGAGGATGCCACCGGAACGTAGGTGAGGCAAAAAATCATGGCTCCAATCAAGGCAAAACTAAAGGTCATTGCCATTGGTTTGAACATCTTTCCTTCCACGCCGCTCAATGACAGAATTGGAATAAAAACGATTAAAATAATGAGTTGGCCAAAAATTGCCGAGTTCATCATTTTGGATGCGCTTTTTAAGGTGATCTGATCAATTTCAGATTGGCGATCAGCCCTGGAGAGCGATTTTATTTTGGCACTTTGTGTTACTATCTGATAGGCGATAAATTCCACAATAATGACTGAGCCATCAATGATAATTCCAAAATCGATGGCGCCAAGACTCATTAAATTGGCATCGACGCCAAAAATATTCATAAGTGAAATGGCAAACAGCAAACTCAGCGGTATCACAGATGCTACAACCAGCCCAGAACGCCAATTTCCCAACAGCAAAACCACAACAAAAATAACAATCAAGGAGCCTAGAATGAGATTCTCTGCCACAGTAGATGTGGTCTTGTCAATAAGTTCGGTCCGCTCTAAAAAAGGATTGATATAAACACCTTCGGGCAAGGTTTGTTCTATGGAAGCTACACGTTCCTTGACCGCATTAATGATCTTTTTAGAGTTGCCATCCTTAATCATCATGATTTGGCCCAGCACCTTCTCACCCTCACCATTTCCTGTAATGGCTCCAAAACGAGTGGCGCTACCAAATCCAACTTTAGCTACATCTTTTACATAAATGGGAACGCCATCATTTTTGATAACAATATTCTCAATATCTTGAAGTGATTCCACTAAACCTTCGCCTCGTATAAAAAACGCCTGATTGGCTTTTTCAATATATCCACCACCAGCAATACTATTATTTTTTTCGAGTGCCTCATAGATCTCCAAGATGGTAATATTCATGGCATTCAACTGTTGCGGATTGATAGCTACCTCGTATTGCTTTAAAAAACCACCCCAAGTATTTACTTCGACTACGCCGGGAATTCCTGATAATTGACGTTTTACAATCCAATCTTGAATAGTTCGTAACTCCGTAATGCTATACCTATCTTCATATCCAGGTTTGACATCTAGGATATACTGATAAATTTCACCTAAACCTGTTGTAATAGGACCCATTTCTGGGGTTCCGAAATTCTCGGGAATCTTTTCTGAGGCTGATTTGATTTTTTCGGCAATGAGTTGTCTTGGCAAATAAGTGCCCATGTCATCTTCAAATACGATGGTTACCACCGAAAGTCCAAATTTGGAGGTCGAACGAATCTCAACAACCCCGGGTAAATTGGCCATTTCCAACTCCACAGGATAGGTAATAAATTGCTCAACATCCTGCGTTGACAGATTACGAGACGTAGTGATCACTTGCACCTGGTTATTGGTAATATCAGGAACGGCACCAATGGGGATTCTTGTTAAGGAATAAATTCCAAAACCAACCACAAACCCCATAAATAAGAGAATAATAAGTTTATTCCTTAAACTGAATTTTATAATATTTTCTAACATAATTCATACGTAAATCGTTGTAAACCATTGAAAAAAATGGCTTATTTAAAATAACTTAAACTAAAATGAATTATGCGAATTGAGGAGGTTGAAACACAGACGGTTTCTCAAATAGGGAGAAGGATTCTTTATAATGAAAATTAAGAGGAATCTCAAAAAAAGCCTCGTAAGAGTTTGTAAACTCAATATTTTGAAGCGTAAAAGATGTATTTATATGACAGCAATTGTGGTCATTATGTTTAAAAGGCAAATTTTCGTGCTCTGAATGCTCATTTTCATGTGCCACAGAAGCTTCGCCATAATGCTCAGAAAGGAAGTCAAAAAAAGAATCGCCATAGGTCTTTTGATGATAGGACGCATGTTCCATAAGCGCACTGAATTTTGACACGTCTTCAAAGCTGATATTCAAACTTTGAAAAAGAATCAAGACAGTATAAAATATGGAAACTAAATTTGCCATGGTAGCAAAGCTACGAAAAAAACTTAATAACAAAAGTGACATATATCACCTTCTAAAAATAAGCTTTCAATTGAATAGTTCCTGTATGGATGGTTTTGGAGGTTTCTGTTTTACGACCGAAATAATTCAGGTTTAAATCTAAAAAGGCCGTCAATTTTCGTTGCGCCAATAAGGTCCATGTGAAGTTTTTACCTGGCTGTAAACCTTCGAGCATTTGATATGATACTGGCGTGTTTGCGTTGCCTTCAAAGCTATTATCATAAAAATTAATCTCACCAGTCAGCGCCACTTTCTGTGCCCTGTTATAAGTGAATGACAGTCCGAAGTTATTTTGAAGCAAGGTTTCCATATTACCGATGGTATTGTCCTTGGAAGTGTATTGGTAAAAGATATCAAAGCGGGCATTTTCATTGAACAGATAAGACAATTTAGGTTGTAAGCGAGTTTCATCTATTTTATAATTTCGACTGGCGAAATTCTCACTCAAACTTTGATTTTCTCCTAAACTGGTCTTTAAATTCAAAAGCCAACTTTCGGCAAATTTGTGATTAAAATTGAATTGATGGCTCTTTAGTTTGCTCTCTTGAAATCCGATGGAAAGTAAAGTCTTCGCTGCATTGGTTAAAAAAGTGTAAGAGGTGGTGAAGTGCTGTTTCCCTCTGTTAAAAAAAAGAACATTTCTAACACTCTTGTTCAAGGCCAATTGATTCTCATCATTGTCAGCAAACGGATTGAGATCAAAGCCATTATCTTCTCTTTTTATCTTTCGATCTACTAAATACGAGGTCTGATTGTAAAAATGCGACCAAAATCTCTTGCTGCCACTTTCGCTCACCGCCCATTGCTGCGGATTAATGGTGATAGTTTGACTCAGCCTATTCTGATGCGTTTTGACAAATACTTGATTAGGCAACAGCACCCTGATAAATTCGCCTTGATCCTGAAATTGTGCAATTTCAAATTCGTTGAGCTCTTGAATGCCATTGTTATTATAGTCAATCCAAGTGTAGGCACCTTGGCCTGGCTCCACCTTAACATAAGTAAAATCCTGTTGAGGCAGACTTCCGGCATTGGTTTCAAAAACCGTATTCCATAACACTATTTGGGAAAACAGTTGCTGGCTGAACGTCACTCTCGAATTTAGGGATTTCTCATTTTCAATGGCTTTATCCACCGATTTTAAGGTGCGATAATTGATATAAACACCTAAATCGGTGGCAGAATTTTGAATGATTTTAGACTTGATATAATAGGTATTGGAACTGCTTACCTTTTCAACGCTATCCATCCGTAGACTGTCGTTCACGCGATGTCGGTAACCCAACTCGGCAAAAACATTTGTGCTGTCGCCAATCCCGTAAAATACTTCAGCCGATTTAAAGCGTTGGCTTAATGTCGTCAGTTGGTTGGTGGCAATTTCGCGTTGATCATTATCTTCTGCAGCCAATTTAGTTCCCAGCCATTGGTTCTTGAAGTTATAGGTCAATCTATTAAAAGTACGCAAAAAGGTCGATTCCGAAATATCACTTTCACTATTCAAAATACTGGAATTGGTAAATACTTGCCATCTTCCAAATTTCAAACTGGCAAACGCACTATGTCTATTGCCATTGAAATTTTCAGAATAATTAAGATGCTCAAATTTATAACTGGCCATACCATTTTTTGGGTGATAAAGATCAAGGCCAGCAGTCAGTAAATTTTGATTTCCAATCGGCATTTCCAAATTCCAATCCCGATTGAACTCCGCATAATACAAACGTTGGATGGATTTAAAATCCTGTTGTATCATATCTGCATCAAGTATTGCTGACAAATTCCAAAGACTATCACTTTTTATGACCTTTTGTCGTACGCGAAGTTTCCCAGCGAACCCGTCGTTATTGTCATCATCCAAATTTGAAAAGAGGTTCAAATCGTTTTTACTCCCTGCGGCTTCAAAATAAATATCCGTTCTCTCGGTAGGTTTATAGCTTCCATTAACTACTGCCACCTGCAATTTGGTAGGCGCTATCAATTGGACAATTGCTGCATAATTCCCTTGAGGAACACCTGAAACTGGCGACACATACTCATATATATTAGAAACTGCGTTGCTATTGATCAGCACATAATCTCCTTGATTATCGCCAACCAAACGGAATTTCACACTGTATAGATCATCTTCAGGATTGTTTGAAAACACATAAACTTCTGCACCATCAACAAGTTCCTTTTTATATAAGATACGATTTTCATTATACGGCTCTGGCACGCCAGAAGGCGCCACCATCAACGATTGATCATCGCCGGCATTGGCCAAAATCTGTACCTGTTCTGGGGATAGATTTTGCTGTAAAGGCTGATTTTTAGAATCGACTTCTGAATAGACGGAAGCGCCTATTTTAAATTTTTCGGTGTCTACACTTCCACCGCCAAATACTGTAAATCGTGAAAAATTTCGTTCACTATATTGATAGTCTACAGTAATCCGCATTTCAGAAGTCATCGGGAATGTCGAGTTGAAAATAATTTCACCTGCGTTATAATCAATGATATAATCTTGATTTTCGCCACGTTTAATGGGCGTTCCGTTCACATAGACCGTTTCACTTCCAGAAACCACCAACACATACAGCTCATTATTTGGACCTCTTAGTTTGTAAGGGCCTTGATTGCCTTCTTGCGCCCTAAATTGACTGGTCGTAAATTGGCCTCGTACCAAAGCTCCCGCCGTAAATAAATTGGTTTTGGTAGTGTCGTTGCCCAAATCTACATCCACATTCAAGCCTTGAACGCGTTTGGTGAAACTGGCAAAATACGAGTCATTGTTTTGCAAATCAATATCTCCTGCCCTGATGCGCCAATTATCACTGAACAATTCAATAAACACCTGATCGAATTCATCCAAACGTTGGGAATACCCACTTTCCTGCAAAGGAATATTGGCATCTTGAATAGACGCTCGCAAAGACACCTTATCACTCAGCTTGCCTGAAATTTGAAGATCGAGTTCGCTGTTCAATACCGAGTTTTGATTGTTGCCAATGGTCACACCTCTTGAAATGCTTCCAGAGGTGGTCAATCCATCAAAAGGGGTGTAATTCCTGGTCAAGGTGGATTGCTGCATTTTATAGAGCTGTTGCAGATTATCGGTACTTTCCACGATGATCTTATCGTCAAGCTGAAAATATTTTCGAGTAATAAAATTTGGATACCTGAGATAATCGATGATGACAGAGTCCGTTTCAATAGGTTTTTTAAATGTCAGCAGCGCCTTTGTAAAATCAACGTTATAATAAGAAGTGTCAAGGAGGATATTTTCTTTAGTCTTAATACTGAATTGACTGGAATTGATACTCACCGAGTCAATTTGAACGGAATCCTTCACCGCCATTTTCTTCGTCCTATAATTGGACGTTGGTTGCTGTGCATACACACAACAACAAGTCATAAGGGAGATAAGAAGAACAGCAATTTTCATCTAATACATTAACTTCTAAAGGCGGATATTATTTTATCGTTAAAATGCCTTTAAAATTATCGTATAAAAGTACAGTATTATTTAAGTTTGTGCGAAATCAAGTTTTAACTTAAAGATTCCCATTTTCATGGGAAATACATATGAAAATCATCTCCTACAACGTCAACGGCATTCGTGCAGCTCTCAATAAAGGTTTTATAAAATGGTTGAAAAGCGCCAATCCAGATGTCATTTGCCTACAAGAAATAAAAGCCATGGAAGAACAATTAGACGTCTCTGTTTTTGAAGAGGCGGGCTATAAATACCACTATTGGTTCAGTGCTCAAAAAAAAGGTTATAGCGGTGTTGCCATACTCTGTAAAACCAAACCAAACCACGTCGAATATGGCACAGGAATTGCATCAATGGACTATGAAGGTCGAAACCTTAGAGTAGATTATGATCACTTTTCCATAATGAGTTTATATTTGCCATCAGGCACCAATGACGCCCGCTTGCAACATAAACTTGACTATATGGATATGTTCCAAGTATATATTGATGAACTGAAAGTGAGAATTCCAAATTTGATTATTCTAGGCGATTATAATATCTGTCATGAAGAAATAGATATTCATAATCCAAAAGGGCTTTCCAATGTTTCCGGATTTTTACCTGTAGAGCGCGAATGGATTGGAGATTTTATGAACAGTGGTTTTATAGATTCGTTCCGACATTTTAATAAGGACCCTGACCACTATACCTGGTGGAGCTACAGGGCCAATTCAAGAGCAAGAAACAAAGGCTGGCGCTTGGATTATGCATTGGTGAGTGCTCCTTTACAAGAAAAACTAAAACGTAGCGTTATCTTGTCAGATGCCGTGCATAGCGACCATTGTCCAATATTGCTGGAAATTGAAGATTGATGATCGATGAACGATGACTGAAGACTGAAGACTGAAGACTGAAGACTAATAAATGAACCTAACAATAAACACTTATAAACATGATTAAAAAATTGTCCCTTATTGCGTTGACGCTTGTGTTGACAACGTCTTGTGTGTCTAAAAAAATCTATACAGATTTAGAAAGTAAATACGCCAACTTAAGAAAAGAGAATCGGGAAATTGCTGATGAAAACGCCAATCTAAAAAAGGATTTGATCCTTGCGCAAAATAGATTGTCTCAATTACAAAGGGATTACGATGATACTACCGCGAAACGCAATCAGCTTCAAAAGGAGTATGATGTCACCAGCACCAATCTTAGAAATTTACAGGAATCATATCAGGCCTTAGAGAAAAACAGTTCTTCAGCAATTGCCGAGAATGCCAAAAAGAACAGAGAGCTATTGGCACAATTGGAAGCAAAAGAACAAGCTTTAGCCAATGAAAACTCGCGTTTGCAAAAATTAAAAGAAGATATGGAAGCTCGTTCACAGCGGATTGCAGAGCTTGAAAGCGTGATTGCCGCGAAAGATGCTGCCATGAACAAACTCAAAAATGCCATTTCTACCGCATTGACCAATTTTGAAGGTAAAGGTCTGACTGTTGAACAGCGTGATGGGAAAGTCTATGTCTCCATGGAAAATAAGTTGTTGTTTCAATCCGGCAGTTGGGCCGTGGGCAATAATGGTAGAGAAGCCGTAAAACAATTGGGAAGCGTATTGGCTCAAAATCCGGATATTGCAATTCTGATAGAAGGTCATACGGACACTGATCCTTATAATGGCACTGGACCAATGAATAGTAACTGGGATCTATCCACTAAACGCGCTACCGCTATTGTTCAAATTTTAAAAGAGAATCCGGCCATCAATCCTGAGAACCTGACTGCCGCTGGTCGTGGTGAATATGCACCAATCGCATCAAACGACACCCCAGAAGGTAAAGCCAAAAACAGACGTATTGAGGTCATATTGACCCCTAAATTGGATGAGATTTCGAGATTGTTGAATGATTAAGTAGCTTCAGACCTGTCAGGTTTTCAAAAACCTGACAGGTCTTTGTATAATCAAAAATGGAAAAGTTTAACTAACAAGGATATCTCTGCTTTCGCAGGGAGTACATATGAAATACACCACTCTACCCCACACCAATATAAAAGTCAGTAAACTGTGTTTGGGCACCATGACTTGGGGACGCCAAAACACCCAAACTGAAGCTTTTGATCAAATGGATTATGCATTTGATCAAGGCATCAATTTTTTTGATACTGCCGAACTTTATCCTGTTCCGTCAGAACCAAAAACCTATGCAGATACGGAGCGAATTATTGGCAACTGGTTTGACAAAACAGGACATAGAGACAAGGTGGTATTGGCTTCCAAAATTGCTGGACCAGGGGAGTACACGGCCCATATCAGAACCAATGGTTTTAGTCCAGAAGCCATAAAAGATGCAGTCAATAAAAGTTTAAAGCGACTGAAGACCGATTATATAGATTTATACCAACTGCATTGGCCAGAACGCAATACCAACACCTTGGGAATCAGAGATTATAAGCATGAAGACGAGCAATGGCAGGATAACTTCAATGAAATTCTTCATACCTTGGATGGCATCATTACTTCTGGAAAAATTAGGCATATAGGCATATCCAATGAAAAGGCATGGGGAACAATGCGCTTTTTAGAGGAAACAAAATTGCACGATTTACCGCGTATGATCACGATACAAAACGCCTATTCTTTAATCAACCGGATTTTTGAGGGAGATATGGCAGAAATAGCCATGAGAGAAAACATTGGGCTTTTGGCGTATTCACCGATGGCCTGCGGTGTGTTGTCAGGAAAATATATCAAAGGAGAGGATACTAAAAACTCAAGATTAAATCTTTTTACACGATTTGCCAGATATAGCAGTGCGCAATGTACCAAAGCAACGAAACGATATCTTGCCATAGCAGATCAACACCATTTGTCTTTGGCACAAATGTCTTTGGCATTTGTAACCCAACAGCCTTTTGTAACCAGTAATATTATTGGAGCCACCAATTTAAGACAGCTCAAAGAAAATATTGACAGTATACATTTGAGCTTGAGCGAAGAAGTTTTGGACGCAATTGAAGAAGTCCATAAAGAAATCCCAAATCCATCTGCATAATCAAACAGAAGAATAAAAAAAGCGGACCATTTACGAGGCCACTGAAAAAGCATCTCATTTTTAGTGATTACTTTAAAGAAGCGATAAAATAAACCAAAATTTATTTTATCGCTTCTTTTTTTGGATCTGTTTTGACGAAGCTGATTAGGCTTTACCACAAC
>NZ_BJKB01000012.1 GCF_010725055.1 Gelidibacter japonicus
ATCATCATAACTTGGTGGTAAAAGACTTAACTGGTCTTGGTCATAGGTCTTAAAAACTATTTTTCTGCTCATTCTTAAAGTTAAGAATTTACTAGAAAAATTGCAAAAAAAAGACTGCCTTTTCAGACAGCCTCCTTCAATTTGAAATTACAATTTACAATTACGCAATATCTTCAAGCGTTTTTACGCGATTAAGCGTCCCTTGAATGTCTCTTAATTGCGACTGTAGGACGTTTTGAATTTTTGGCGCCAAGGTATGTTTTTTCATCACGTCTTCATATTCATCCACACTTGCTTTTTCTCCGCGGATCACTTCTTCCAACACAGCTTCATCGTCATTTCCAGCTACAGAGCTTTTAATGTCAATCCACGCACGGTGCAATGATCCGGTAATACTTCCGCTTTCTTTTGGTTCTTCGCCCAAGTCACGCAATTCCTTATCAATTGCTGTCGCGAACGTACTACGTTGCAATGCTTGCTGTTTTAAAAAGTTTTTCAACGCTGGATTTTTAGCATCCTGCATTGCTTTTTTATAACCTTTTTCGGCGTCGTAATTCTTTTCTATGATACCTTGTAAAACATTGACGGTATCTTTATGTGTTTGCTCTCTTGCTTCTTCTAATGAGGTTTTCATGATTCTATAATTTTTAAGTTCATCTCTAAATTACAATTATCAAACCTAAAATTGTCTTAAGGAAATCTTATTTAGGATAGGATTAACGTTGAGAATTGATTTTCTTAAAGAGTGTTAATACCTCTCTGATCACGTCCCTCCGGAAGACTGGGGTGAAGTAATTAATCAAAATTAAAGCAGATCATATTTTAGGGAATTGGTCATAATAATTCTTTTCAAAATCAGTAACGGCGACTATTTTTTATAAAAAAAGCCCGATACATGTCCTTTATATATGTACCTATTAGAAGCTTTTAAGCATAAAAAAACTTCCAATTTGGAAGTTGTAGCGTTTTAGACCTTAAAATGTTTAATTGGTATTAAAGCTGTTTTACTTCCTTTAGGGTGTTTTTGATCGATTTTAATTGAGATTGCAAAAGATTATGAGTTTCTGGTGCCAATAAATTATTTTTTAATGCCCCTTTGTACTCTTTAACTTTAGCTTTCTCTCCGCGAATTATTTCTTCAATAATAATGTCATCTGCATTGTCTGCTATGCGACTTTTAATATCAATCCAAGTACGATGTAAAGTTGCAGTCACACTGCCGTTTTCTATTGGCGTTTCACCTAAATTTCGAATTTCCTGATCAATTGCAGTGGTAAAGCTACTGCGCTCAAGTGCTTGTTGCTGCATAAAACTTTTTAATTCAGGATCCTGTATATCCATCATTGCTTTTCTGTAGCCTTTTCGCGCGTCATAGTTCTTTTCTATAATTGCTTGTAAAACGTCAATATTATTTTTATTTGTTTTTTGTCTAGCTCTTTCTAAAGTTGTTTTCACTATTAGTAGTTTTTGGGTTAAAGGATAACATAAGGATTTATATCCCAAATTCTCTTAAAAAATTCACATTTGGGAAAGGGTTAACGATTGTGTTTTTTAAAATAGTATAGTATTCGGGCAATTCGATTGAAAACAAGCACAATCAATGACGCGCTATGGTACCAGAGAAAAATGATGGAGATGTGCAGCTGTTGGCGGACAATGGATTGGACTCTGATTTCATGTTACTCTTTTATCTTACTTTGAAAACGATCTATGCAGAGCCGATTAATGCAAATCTTCCTTATACTCATACTGATTTCTATAAAAGCCACTTGAATTTGAGACTCTACTGTTTTTTTTAGGGAGATCTAAGGCCTTTGCTGTTTACTTATGCCTTAATCCCCAAGTTCTAAGTGCTAACAGCTTTTGGTAGTGATCAGGTAATTGTTCGATAATGCGCTATAACCGTTGCGATTTTTTAGTTAAAACTGAAATTTATTCAAAAATACCTGCTGACATTTCCATAGTTGATCGATGCCCTAAAAGTAAACCTCAAAATGCTATTGATCAGCTTGGGAAATTTAGGGTTTATTTAAGGGAAAAGGTTGCCAGAAATGGCAGCCTTTTGATTTTTAATCTGGCTATATTGTACCGTCTATATTGGTTTTCTACCAAGCACGTTATATTTTTTATAAAAGCCGCTCACATTTTAAAACCTTTCCGATGTACCAATATAAAACAATATGTCATGAAACAAATTTTACTTTTTATTTCGATTTTAGGCTTTTCTTTTGGTTCAATCCAAGCACAAATTCAATGGACAGGCGGAGGTGATGGCTATTCTTGGGAACAAGCTGCAAACTGGGATGGTGGCGTACCAACTGCCGGATCCCATGTCATTATTGAGGTCAACGGGTCAACCGAATTTATTCAAATTAATGAACCAGTACCAGAGTTGGGATCTTTACAGCTTTTGGGTTTTGCTCATTTAACGTTATCACCCAATAACGAAGAGTTGATTATTTCTGGCGACCTTACAATAGATTATGACGCTACTCTCAGAGTTTCTATTTACGATTTGAATAGATACTCAAAAGTGGTCGTGGGTGGTAAATACTATATAAGCGGAAGGGTGGATTTGAGTTTTACGCTTTATGTACCGCAAATAGGAAATAGTTTCAAAGTTGTTGAAGGATCGTTTGGTGCCTGTGATATAAGTACTACATATACTTATTTTGGACGTAACTTTGGGTTTGATATCATATTAGGGGTGCAATGCCAAACCGATGGAATATTGCAAACAGTGTCAGATATCCACTATACAACTGCTAAAATATGGGATGGTGAAGCAGGGGATGATATGTGGACCACGGCCGCCAATTGGAGTCCTAACGGCGTCCCAACAGCCGATGATAGAGTCATAATTAACTTGCCCTCTGGAGGGTATTGCAAAACTGGCGCTTCTGGCCTGATTGAAGTGTATTCTTTGTCCATTGGTGATAACAACACCTTGGCTATTAATGGCGATCTTAAGGTCTTCCTTCGTATCAATAATAATGCTGCAGGTACTATCGATTGGAACGGGGGCGCTATTTCAAGAAAAAATGCAGATGCACCGTATTCTTGGTTTGATAATTACGGTACAATCAATATCAACAGCCCTCAAATTAAAGCGATCGAGAATACCATGTGGATCACCAATTATGGTACTATAGAATTCAATCAGGGTACGCTGAATATCAACAATGGAGGGCTACAGAATTCTAAAGGTTCAGTATTTAATATCAATGATGACAATATTACTATCGGATATATAGGAGCAGGCAGGCATCGGTTCAACAACTCTTTTGGTGCCATCATCAGAAAAACAAACGGATCGGGTGTTTCTTCCATTAACTTAGATGAGTTTGCAAATTATGACAGTACTATTGAAAGCCATCAAGGTACTTTGGCGTTTGGAGAAACTTTAAATGGTACGGGCGGAACTCTAACGGGGAGTGGCAGTTTCCAGTTGCCACCGGGACATATTTTAAATGGAAATTTAAACCCAGGCAATTCTCCGGGTATATTGTCCTTTGTAGGGGATGTAACAGCTGGATCCGGTGCAGTTTTCAATATAGAAATTGATGGACCAAGCGCTGGAACAGAATACGATCAAATTATCATCAGTAATGAAGCCGTTTTGGATGGAATTCTAAACCCCATTTTAGGCTATCTGCCCGATGATGATGCCAGCTTCGTAATCGTGACTGCAACAACCTTAACTTCATGTAATTTTCCATCGCAAATCACTAGAAGTTTTGAAGGTACAGAATTCACATTTGATGTGGTCTGTCAAGACAACAAGTTATATTTAAATGGTCCGATGGCTACCTTGAATACACCGGAAATGGATAAACATTCTGTTGCGATATATCCCAATCCGGTAAATGATATTCTCTATATTAAACTTGGTGCCGTTATAGATGGAAATTGGCAATTACTTAATTCTGTTGGGCAAATGGTGAAAGAAGGGCTAATTAAAGGTAAGGACTTATCGATTGATTTGAATGAAGTTGCTCTTGGTTGGTATGTGCTGAAACTTCGTGACGAGAACTCTAATCTTAGGTTGCATAAGAAAATTCTTGTTTCTAATTGAAATTAAGTCAAGCTCTCTAAAAGAGGTTTACATCGTATAGGGTTGAGGCAATTGATTGAGCATTCGAGTATTTTTAAAGTGAGCATTGTCAAACGCATTATCAAAGAATATAATATTGAATTAGTTTTTGTTTTTTAGTTTTTTCCAAAAAGGCCATCAATTCCGGTTGGTGGCTTTTTTATGCTGACAATTCTTGAATTTTCCGATGACCCTATAATAAGCCAAACACTGTTAATTCAGGGGATTGTTTTTTGGTTTATTCTAATTTGAGAGTCATTAGAAATAATGGCTCTTATTTATGTTTTCCGATGTCTTCTTAAAAAGACAATAGTAATGACGATACACAAGCCGCCCAGGATCCAATAGATGGGGTTTGCAGAGGATTGTAAGTCAATAGGGCTCGTATCACCAATAAGAACCAATCCCGCCCAATATTGAGGATGTGCTGTACGTCCTTCGGCAGTAGAAATATAATCGAGCTTAGCTTGTTGTAAAGCTTTGTCTTTGGTCCAACCTTTTTTGAGATAATTATAAAATGACTCAATAATCTTGGCACTCGATTGTTCATCTATTTTCCAAAGACTCGTCAATATGCTCTCGCTTCCTGCATAATTGAAGGCGTGTGCCAAGGAGATCATGCCTTCCCCAGCTTGATAACTTGGTTTTCCGGTTTCGCAAGCCGTTAAAATGGCAAGGTTGGATTCTAAATCAGTATCGTAAATTTCGTAACTATAGAGCGAATTATCCTCAGCATTTAAACTGTCCAGTGATTTAGCAAATACCAATCTCGAAAGCTCGGGCGACAGGTTGTTGGATTCGGCATGGGTGCCGATATAGATGATTTTATGGTTCTTTGCGTGTTCTGTAAAACTGCGTTTCGAAGCCATGTCATTCACAAAATATGTTCCATTGAATTCTTTTGAATATTTCTTGGCTAAATTGATACTGAAGGGTTGTGGCAATAGGGTCAAATAGCTATGATCTAAAGTCAACGAATCAGAAATGGCTTTTTTGTAGTTTCTTTTCATGGTATCGTTGAACTCTGGTGCGAACGCCACGAAATTGTTTTCAAATGAATTAGCTTGCTGATTTTTATTTAATAAAAGTAAACTATAGTTGTATGAGATGATGTGTTTTGATAACAAACTTTTGGTTGCAAGATCTTTCGGTTTTATTATTTTTGAGGGAGTCAAGCTTTCAAAGCTTAAATTGAATAGTACAGCATCAGGAACTATAATAACGTGCTTATTGGTCATTTTTGTTTCGAATGGAAACCAAAGTTGTGCATAAAGTTTTGAAAGTAAATCAGCGGTTTTTGAGAATTTGTGATTATTTTCACCTAAATCGGCAATATGCTGCTCTATTCCTTCAGAATTTAACTTAAATAACTGGATGTCATTTTTATCGGCAACAAATGCATATAGCACGGTGTCAACATATAGATAACGGACTACCGTAGTGTTGGCTGGTATGTTCTTTTGAAGCTCATTAAGAGGTTCTTCAATAGTAGCATAGCGCATTTTATAATATTTTGGGTGATGTTGCTTCAAAGAATCCAAAAAGTGTTTCCAATCTGAATTTGAATCAAAAAAAGCGGTCATGTTTTCGCTGTCCTCAAGTGAACTCGCCATGGTATTTTTAAGTTGAATTTCACGTTGCAGGGTGCTTTTAGGAACATCACTGAAAGCGATATTGTTGCGAAGGTTCAGACGTGAACGGATTCTATTATAGATTCCGGATTCGTGCAATTTCATCATCTGATTCAAATACCTTGGATTCTTTGTAACATCAAATAATTTTAAATTCAGTTCAATTGCCAAGGAAGAAATCGATTGGTAGTTTGATACTAAAACATTGATGTCTTCGTATTTGTAAAGGGTGGTTTTACGTCGCTCCAATATATCCGTAGCTTTATCCAAACTGTTGAGCTGTTCCTGTAGAAATACGGTATCCATTTGATGCTTTAACTTGTATTCTGCCTGAGCTTTTAAAAGAATCAATTGGGGTTTGTGAAACTCAATCTGGATAGAATCGGCTCTATGGGAACGCTCATTCAAAAAATCATCGGCTTTTTGCACCCATTGTAGAGCTTTGACATAATTGTGGATCTTATAATTGACCTGCGCCAAATTCAACAACTGTTTGAATTCAGAAAAATTATCATCTCCGCCATGCTTTATAACATATTGATAGGCGTCTGTGGCAAAGGCAACTGCTTTTTCGGCTTCGCCGTTATCCGCTAAGAAGTAGGATTTATTTCGCAAAAAATTTAAAAACTCATTATCGTAAACGTTATCCAATGCTTTCTTGAAAAGAGGTTCACTCTCTGAATAATACTGAGCGGCCAAAGCGGTATTGTTTTTAGCACTATAAGCCTCGGCCAAGCCGTGTAATCCGGCAGCTTTCCAATACGGGTTGTCATCTTCAATACGGTTTAATTGATCCAGTCCCAAAGTGAGGCTCTCGATGGCCTTATCATATTCACGGAGTGAAATTTGCGATTGTCCAATTTGAATCCACGACGAGCCTAAACTGGAGTCATTGGTCTCTACAAGTTTTTTCCTTTTGTTAAAGGCATATATGAGAACGTCATTTGCTTTTTTCAAATCACCTTGCTCATTATAAAAAACAGCTAAATTCGAAATTGCCCGCGCCTGAAATCGTTTGGCCTTGGAGACGACATTCTCGTCTGTATAGTTCTGGATGACCTTTTCATAATTGGTGATGACGTCATTTTGAATGGTGACCGCTTCCGCTAAATCACCTTGTGAATATTCCAATAAAGATAGATTGGACTTAATAACAGTTGCCAAATATGAATTATATAAGGGATTCCCTTCGGCAATTTCAATGGTCTTCAATGCTTTTGTGTAAAAATATTTGGCACTGTCCAATTTTGTTGACATCCACATTGTTGCGCCTACGGCATTATAACCATCTGAAAGTTGGCCTTTGTCAGTTGCTTTGTACGATTCAAAGTTTTTTAGAGCACGTTTAAAATAAGTTTCAGCTTCACTGATATTGCCTAAGGCAAGTAAGGTGGCGCCAACATTATATTCCACCTTACCAACCTCTTCTGGAGTAGCGTCCTTCACTTTCTGAATGGCGGTATATGCTGATTTGGTCAATTCCAACGATTTTGCATTATGGCCTATTTCATCATAAAAGTTGGACAGGCTTAGGAGCGATTTATAATGGGTCCTTTGATTATTGGTGGTTAAGAATATGGTGTTTAAAAATGCATCAGCCTTGACAGAGGCAACTGTTGAATTGGATTTTTGCAGTTCGATTTTACCCACATAATAGGGGTATTTATGCAAAGAATCGTTGAGGTTTTTATTTTGTAAATAGGTTATTTGAGCCTTTAATGACGAATCTGCTTTTTGAATTCGCTTGTTCAACATGAACGAATCAATAATCTTGGTATTTAGGAGATCCTTTTCTTGAGCTAAAGATGACGATTGTATGAAAAAAAGTGCCAAAAATAAGGCATAGTTGACATAGCATAATAAGTCCCTCATAATCAGGCTGGAGTTATTAGAATGAAGTTTAAATAGAGGTTTTTGCTATAATCAGAATTAAATATACTAAAATTTAGAGTCATTTCTGCTTTTTAATCTTTTCTATTGTCAATCATAAACGATCTGACAAGTAAAATCTAGCTGAATTTATAGGAATATGGATAGCGAAACCTCTATTTGAATTGGAGTGTAGTCTCATGTGCCATGAAGAGCTGCCAATAGCCGGAATCAGGTTTAATACCTTCTTATTCGTTAGCTTGGACGAATTTAATCGGGTTAAACATCTTGTCTTTTCAAAATTTTTGAAACAAGACCATCTAAGAGTTTTTAGCTATTGATTTTGGGAGTTGGCGGTAAGAAGCCAGAATAGACGAATAAAACAACGGGTTATTTATAACTTGAAACACCATCTTGTAAGTCCTTTAATAGGTCATTGCTTTTCTCAGAGCCGCTTTTTTTAAATTCCCGGATGGCTTCTTCTTTTCTATCCGATTTTAAATAGGCCATTCCCAAATAATAATGAGCGTCTTCTAAAAATACACTTTCTGTGTTATATATGGTTTTATTCAAAAAAGGAATGGCTTTATCTGCATTTTTATCTGCCAAATAAGCTACGCCCAAAAAGTAATTGATAGTGTCGTTCTCTGGAGTTTTGACTGCTAATTTCTGCCATTTTGAAATGGCAGTTTTATAATCGCCTTGTTTGTAGTTGACCATGGCATCATAAAAGACGAAACTGTCTGAAGAACTCATCGTAGTAGGCAGTCCGGGATCTGGTCTGAAGTGCTGGTTGAAGAGCTTCTCATTAGATGAACCGCTGAACATCCAAAATATGCCTAGCGCTATGATGATACCTGCGGCTATGGCTATTTTGCTGAAACTTAAAAAACGAACTTTTGTTGTACTCTTCTCAACCGGACGATTTTCAGGAATATCTTTATGAAACTCATCGAGTCGTTCTTTTAAAGCTTGTGTTTCTATGCTTAAAAGGGTCATTCTAATGTCTTCTACCAAAGCTTTGAAATCAATGTCCTTTAGTTGATTTTCAAAGGATATGCGTTCTTCTGGCGTCATTGATCCGTTATCATAACGTTCAACCGCTTCAAGTAATTCTGGGGTAAAGTTGCTATTATTTTTCAATTTTCTTATTTTTTCGAGGCTAATGCCAACTGACGAAGTTTTTCCATACATCTGTATTTTTTCGTCCTTACACTATTTTCCTCAATCTTTAATTTATCTGCTATGTCACGTAGGGAGGCTTTGTCAAAATAAAAGGCAGTCAATAATTCTTTACATGGTGCACCGAGATTTTTAAAAGCTTCCATGGTTTGTTCTAATCTCTTTCTGTAAAACTCTTGTTCCTCATTTTTTTCATGGCCATTTTGATCAATGTTCTTATCTAAAACATTAAGCTCATGTTGAATCGTTTTCGTTTTTTTAAAACTTGGTGATCGTAAAATATCCATCCATTTGTTTTTAGCTATCTGATACAAATACCCTTGTAAGGCGGTTTCGTTCTCAGGAATAAATTGATCGTTCTTTACGTTTTTCCAAACAGCAATAAATGCATCTTGATAAACATCTTTTGCGTGTTCCTTGGATCCATTGTTTTTTAGGACTAAAGCTTCAATTTTATAATAATTGGCAGTGTAAAGTTGCTTTAGAACTACGGAGTTGTTGGCCTTGATGGCGTCGAGAAGTTGAAGTTGTGAATCGATATTGTAAACGTGTTCCATAAATTATAGCAAAACACGAGGAATATACAATATATTCAATTTACTTCAAACAGCATGTCCACCAAATGAGGTATTTACACGACCAATTACTTTTGCGCCAAGTTCTTTACTAACCACGCTCCACCCATAACCAAAAAAAGGATTCCTGCCCAAAGCATGATGTTAAAGCCTGCCGTGGAGTTCTTCATTTGAAATTTGAAAATACTCTTCCCAAAAGCATCCTTTTCTACCGTAATATTTCTTGCCTCTTCTGGAAATTCAATGGTGAAGGTTTGTTGAACTGTTCCTCCAAATTCCGGTGGGCTACTTACCAACATATATTTGTGGCTCGTAATTTCGGTTAGATTTGCGTTTTTTTGGTCGGTCTCCAAAATCCAATTACCTCTTTTATCGACCTTACAAGCGCCATATGCGTTTAATGATAGCACAAAGCTACGTTCCATGTCATTTTTCTCAAGGTTGAAATCATCAAGGAAATACGCCGGCATTGAACGCTGTGCCTCACGTTTTAATGCCGCGGGGTTATTGCCCAAGCTTTGTAGCCACATTTGCCATTGTTGGCCATTCATGGTCATGGATATTGTCAGTTTGGAATTGCCGACGGCATCTAATTTCATATCTATTTTTTGCTGAGATTGGCTATGGACATTCATGAAGGCCATAACAATAAAGACTGTGAATAAAAATTTTAGAGTTTTCATATTATCTGATGCTATTAAAAATTCTGTTGATCTCATTTGTTTTCTGATTATAGGCGTAATCTGGCGCGCCAACGGCTACAATCCTGATGCCGCCATTTGCTCGCAATGCCTTTCCTACCCAATTAAAAGTACCATTGTTAGAATAAGTTTGTCCGGCAATGGTGCTGCCGTTAATTTGATATTGACTACTCATGCCATAATTACTAAAATACTGTTCAATGGTACTCATGGCCTGTTGTGCACTACCAACGGGAATATCATATATGGAAACCGTAGTCAATTGGTCCGGTGCCATCACTTGAGCTGTTAAAATAGGCATCTCCGGAAGCGGTTTCATGTAGGTCTGCCATCCGTTGGGAATCGTGAAAGAAAGCGCACTTGTTCTAATATTATCATCAGGAATTACAATAGTGTTATTGCCTGGACCTCGTGTATCGGGTTGTTGGTTAGGATTATTATCGACAGGTGTTCCTCCAGACCATAAAGCGACGACTTGATCTACCTTTCCTCTTAAAAACTGATCGTCTCTTAAGTCCATAGCTGTTGCCCCATCTTGATTTACGGCATGAATATCCACCAGCGTGTACCTAGGATCCCCATTCTGGGCAGCTTTAAAAAACTCAGCCAATTGTTCTGATCCTTTTTTGAAAGCGGCTTCTGCATCCAATATTCCTCCCAGCCCTTCTCCGTTGATTCCCGTGGCTTCAATTGCGTAATATTGCCCTTGCATTTTAAATCCTGGATAAGCATGTCCTGGAATTAAATAAATAATAGGATCTACTCCAGCAGCCGATAACACACTGGCATAAAGACAACTCAATTCAATGCACAAACCCGTATTTCCTGTGATGACTTCACGCGGTAATCGCACTTGTTGTACAATGGACTGTACATCTTCAGTAGACTGTGGAATACCTTTGGTACCACTATAGACCATATGCGATTTCCGTGTGCCTTCATAAATACTAGCTAACAAGCGTATGCCATCTTCTGGTTTATTGCTTACAGAAGCATTTTCACCTTTCATGAGCTTTTCTTGAAGGTTTTGAGTGTAATATTTGACTATGGGATCATTTGGTGTGACAAAGCAGGCAATCAAGGCATCATTGTCAAACATATCTGACCACGTGCTGATTTCGTCTCTTTTTATCCCAGTATAAACGTATTCGTTTCTATTGGTCAGTTTAAAGGAAAATTCTTCTTCTACGGTATCATCTTTGGTGGCACCATCCCAAGAAATATGTATTTGAGCTTTTTCTACCGATTCTGTTGTCTTTTCGGTTATCTTATCTTCAAACTTAGGATAACATGGCACTACCAATGTTTGTCCTGGAAACATTTCTCCAGAAACGGTCAATTCCGTCCAATCTATATATCCTGGAATTTGATATTTGACCGTGACATCTTCCAAGGTGCGGTTGGTGTTATTGGTGATTTTTGCTTTGAAAAGATAATATTTGCCATTTAAAGCCTGCGGATTGGCATATACCCGATGGGCTGCTGGCATAATAAAATCTGCTTTTTCAATCGTCACATCAAGATCTCCGGATCTAAAGAGATCATTGATAAAAAAGCTGCCAATGATAAGCAGTGCGCCTATGGAGGCAAGAATGATGGGTGTTAACTTAGATTTCATGAGACATTTATTTTATGAGATTTATACCCTGTTTACAGGTACATCTTCTAATTATTAAAATGTCATCACTTTTTTGAAAAAAAAAAATCGAAGTTATGAGTTCCGGCCATTGCTAAGACTGCGGACAGGGAGTCAGAGTCGTAATTTTAGGATTTATCAAGAGTTGAATAGACTCAAAGAATTAGGTTTCATTAAAAATTCTCAGGTTCCCCTCCCAATTCTCAATGACATATAATAACTCTCAATTCTAAAGTCTCGTCTCTCACCACTCCTTTCACTTCTCGGTGGTAGCGTACTTTTTGCCTAATTGCGTCAACATTTCTTGACTCATTTTTTTGAGATCAAACTTGTGCTTCCAATTCCAATCGGTTCTGGCAACGCTGTCATCAATTGATTTTGGCCAAGAATCGGCAATTTGTTGTCTAAAGTCGGGATTGTAGGTGATGATAAAATCCTTGACATGATTCTGGATTTCGGCGGCAATATCCTTAGGTGTAAAGCTCATTGCTGCCAAATTATAGGAAGATCTTATGGACAATTGATTGGCCGGAGCGTCCATGATTTGAATGGTAGCATCAATGGCATCATCCATAAACATCATGGGCAATTCCGTATCCTCTGAAAGGAAACTTGAATAATGCCCATCGGTGATGGCTCTGTGGTAAATTTCTACGGCATAATCGGTCGTACCGCCACCTGGTGGTGTTTTCCAACTGATAATTCCGGGATAGCGTAAACTTCGTACGTCAACGCCATACTTGTCAAAATAATATTCGCACCAACGTTCGCCTACTTGTTTGGTAATTCCGTAAACGGTTGTTGGGGCCATAACGGTATGTTGGGGTGTGTCATGTTTGGGCGTTGTTGGACCAAATACCGCAATGCTGGAAGGCCAAAATATTTTCTCTATAAATTTAGCTTTTGCAAGATTCAACACATGAAACAAAGAGTCCATATTCAGATTCCAAGCTTTCATTGGGTACTTTTCTCCCGTGGCACTTAACATGGCCGCCATTAAATAAATAGTGGTTATCTTATATTTTTCCACACAATGTAAAATGGAACCATAATCTTGGGCATCGACAATTTCAAAAATACCTGAATTGACTACATCAAGATTGTTATAACCAATGTCAGATGCAATGACATTTTCATCACCATGAATACTGCGTAACTTGAAAGTTAATTCTGAGCCAATTTGACCACAAGCTCCAATAATGAGAATCTTTTGAGACATTGTTGTATGATTTTAATGCAAAAGTACAAAGTTTTTTCAGGAAGAATGAACTGTTTTCTGGAATGAATTTCTCTTTTTAGAATTTCAGGAAAAAACAAAACTGGGGCTGCTAACATGATTACGGTATAAACTGTATAGAATTTACACGATCTGTGGACCCAATGCCCACGAATTACACATATTATACAAATTTAAAAACGCACATTATTTCCGTAATCATCTGATATATAGCAAAATAACACTGAAGCTTACTCCAATGTTTTCAATGGCATGTTTATTTCTTATTAGAATAATAGCACAACAGAATAACAAATAACCTTTTAAATTTTAAACATTATGAAAAAGATAGTTTTAACAGTAGCCATTGTATTAGGAGGATTATCAACTTATGCAACTTCAGGGTTTGCAATGAATCCATCACCTCAATTTGAGCTGGTAGCACAAGAAGAGTATAAAGAGATCAAAGCTGAATCGCTTCCACAAGCGGTGAAGGATGCATTGGCAAAAGATTACCCTACGGCCACTCTCAAAAAGGCTTATGTCAATGAGAAGCAAGAGTTAGAGTACAAGTTGGAGATCACAGTTGGCGAAGAAGAGCTTACGGTTTATGCTGATAAGGACGGCAATTGGATTGAAAAGCAATAAGGTTGATCTTATTACCCGAATACTTCACATTTAAATAGTAAAGAAAATTTTTAAAAAATTAAATATTATGAAAAAGATAGTTTTAACAGTAGCAATCGTTTTAGGAGGATTATCAACTTATGCAACTCCTGCATTTCCTATGGACCAAACAGAAAAATTCGAACTGGTTGCTCAGGAAGAATTTAAAGAGATCAAAGCAGAAACGCTTCCACAAGCAGTGAAAGATGCTTTGGCAAAGGATTTTCAGACCGCCACTCTAAATAAAGCTTATGTAAATGATAAGCAAGAATACAAATTGGAAATTACTATTGATGGAGCGGCATCAACAGTATATGCTGACAAGGATGGAAACTGGATTGAAAAAGAATAAAGGTTTCATCTCTTATTTAAGCAGAAAAAGGACGTTTTTAAGGAAGCGTCCTTTTTTTATGTTTTTTTTAAAGGGTTTACTAAGTTTAACTTGATATTTTTGTAAAAACGAATAAACTATGAGTGCCATTCTTTTGGTTGAAGATGATGTGAGTTTTTCTGAGATGTTACGGCGTTTTTTGGAGCGGCACCATCATTCGGTGTCGTTGTCATATACGCTTGAAGATGCCAAAATCAAGGTCAATAAATCGTCTTTCGATTTAGTTTTTGCCGATCTCAGGCTTCCTGATGGCGATGGGATTGCTTTGTTGAACCATATCAAAACAAAGGATGCCTCTGTCCCTGTAGTGCTGATGACGGGTTATGCCGAAGTATCCACAGCCGTGAAGGCCATGAAGGAAGGTGCTTTTGACTATATTTCCAAACCTTTTAATCCTGAAGAGGTCTTGCAAGTGGTTAAAAACGCACTGAAGGAGAAGCAGGATATAAAAAAGCCGAAAGAAGAAGCAGATACAATATCAAAACCTCCAACTACAGCTGCATCTGGATTCGTAACTGGTATAAGTGCCGCCTCAAAGGTATTGTATGATCATATCAATCTTGTAGCACCTACAAGTATGTCGGTTTTGATTTCTGGCGAAAGTGGTACGGGCAAAGAGGTAGTCGCCAAAGCCATTCATTTAAAAAGCTCGAGAAAAAACAAACCCTTTATTGCGGTTGATTGTGGCGCTATTCCAAAAGAGATTGCTTCCAGTGAGTTTTTTGGACATAAGAAGGGCTCTTTTACCGGAGCTATTAACGATAAGATTGGACATTTTGAAGCTGCCAATCACGGAACACTTTTTTTGGATGAAGTCGGGAATTTATCTTATGAGAATCAGATACAATTATTGCGGGCCCTCCAAGAAAGAAGGATCAAGCCGATAGGAAGTAATGACGAAATTGAAGTAGACATCCGATTGTTGACCGCAACTAACGAAGATTTATTGAAAGCTGTTGAGGACGGCGATTTCAGGGAAGATCTCTATCACAGGCTCAACGAATTCTTTATAAAAGTTCCCAATTTGCAAGAACGCCGAGATGATTTGATTCTTTATGCGGATTTCTTTTTGGAGAACGCCAATCAGCAATTGAACAAATCCATCATCGGATTCTCGTCGGAGGTCTTGAAAATATTCCAAAGTTATACGTGGCCAGGTAATTTGCGTGAACTTTCCAATGTTATCAAACGTGCTACTTTGCTAACTACTGGAGAGGTGATACAAAAAGAGGTATTGCCTCCTGAATTGTCTGCTGCGCCCTCAAAAGATGCGGAACCACCTTCATTTTCGGTCAAATCGAACGAAAAAGATCTGATCATCAAAGTTCTTCAAGAGGCCAACAACAATAAAACCAAAGCAGCTAAACTTCTCAATTTTTCAAGAAAAACCCTCTATAACAAACTTAAGGAGTATAATCTGGAGTAATGTACGCCTGCATGTTTTCGTAAAAAGCTTTGAGCTCCGTCTCCAAAGCGTCCAAAACTGCACTGTCCACAGCTGTTGCATGTTCCAAAACTTCTAAATGTGGTACCACTGAAGTGGCATTTAATTGCTTGAACATGGTCAGCATTCGGTGGCTCAAATCATTAATGGTTTTGAGGTCGTTTTGTTCTTGTGCCAACTTTAATTCGGTCATATGTTTTTTGGTATCGCTTAAAAATAGTTCCAACAGCGATTTAAGAGCATCCTCATCATGGTTTAAGAATCCAGCAATGGAATGCGTATCAAAATAATCAGAGCGAAAAGAAGTTTTTTTATTTTTGTCTTCCAGCTTTGTAATCCTTTCAGGAAACAATTCACTTAAAATATCAAACCAGATGTGGGTTTCAAATGGTTTGTAAACCACTTTAGAAAATCCGCTTTCTATATAGTCTTCGGTATTGATATCCATTCTCCCAGTCATTGCAATAATGGGTTGTTGCTTATAGAATGGCAATTTTTTGACGGTTTCCATAAAATGGAAGCCATTCATTTTTGGCAATTGAATGTCCGTTATGATCAGATCATAGGAGAGGCTTTCTAAAGCCGCAAGTGCTGCCTTGGCATCTTCAAAAGTGTAGCTAGTAACTTGGTGTTGTTCTAAAATATCGGCGATGAGTTGGCGTAGTGACGGGTCATCATCCACAACAACAGCCTTTAATTTAAAACTGGAGTTTTCGGAGATAATAGGTTTGACGTCCAAATCCTGATAGGACAGCTTAACGGGAAATGAAATTTCAAAAGTGCTTCCTTCTCCTGGAATACTGTTCAATGTCAATGAACCTTTTAACAGATTCATTAATTTTTTTGAAATGGCCAGGCCTAAGCCAAATCCAGAGTGCTTGGCATTACTGGTTTGGTTGACTTGGGTAAAAGCATTAAAAATATCTTTTTGTTTTTCTTTACTAATGCCAATTCCAGTATCAGCAATGGTGATGGAAACCTTGTAACTGCTATTCGATGAGTGTAGTTTTGTCGTGATGCTGATACTGCCCTCCTCGGTAAACTTATAAGCATTGCCAATAAGGTTGTAGAGCACTTGTTTGATTCTGAATGGATCGGAAACAATAGTGATATCAAGGGCTGGATCATGTTTTATGAGGAGAGCAATAGGCTTATCGGCATAGATAGCTTTGATATTTGTACTGGTTTCATCCAAGACAGTTTTTAGGTTAAACGGAATGCTTTCGATGGTAATATGACCATCTTCCAATTTTGAAAATTCCAGAAGATCATCTACCAATTGGCTCATATAGGCAGAGGCGCTTTTGATATGATCCAAATAGTTGTCTTCTTTGGCGTTTTGTGCGGTTTTTTGAAGCAGCTCACTATATCCGGAAATGGTACTCAGTGGCGACCTTAAATCGTGACTTACCATATTGATCAGTTGTTCCCTACTTTTTAGAAGGGAATTGGTATAGGCATTAGATTTTTCAAGCTCCTCCCGATAGCGTTGGCTTTTCCAAAAGTCATTTAAAATAACTATCGAAAAGACCACCATTAATATAAAACTGACTATGGCGGCCATATAAATAATGCTGGTACCGCGATCTAATGCTTTCTGGCGTTGAGCAATAATACTTTGGGACGATGCCACCATCTCACGTTCTAATGTGCGGAGTAAGTTGCGTAATTGTCGGGAGGTGTTTAAATCATTTTCAACCAGTTCGCGCTCTTTAAGCATTAACGACTGTCGTTGTGCAGCGACTTCTTGCTGAATTTTCTGAAGCATGTTCCGGGAGGTGGTCACAATGGAATCAATTTGTTTTTGATCGACCTTGCTTACGGAATCCTTTGCTTTAGATTCATTTGAGAATTGAATAAAACCCTCTAAGACTTCTTTTACTTTCGGATTGATTTCGGTCGGATTTTCCACATAGTCTTCTAAGGTTAACTTTCCTAAAATAGGATCTATGCTCTTCAGTTTGGCGATGGTCTGTTCAATTGATTTTTCAGAGTTGTTATTGTCCTTAAGACGGCGCAATTCGTTTAAGTCGCGCTGTTTCTTGTCAAATATCACCTTGACACTGTCCAGCAAGGCTTTTTGATAATCGTTATTGACCAGAACGCGCAAGGTATCGATAGTGGTAATCAGACTGTCGTTTTGCGAAATATAGGCATTGAATTTTTCGGTAGTATTAAGCTGCAGTGCTGCACGGGCGAGGCTTTCATTTTCATATATATCGGCCACCAAGCCACTTATTTTGATGAGCTTATGGCGTTCCTTCAAATCGTCCGTTTGGGTAGCGGTAAAATTTCCCAATTCAGAAAAGACCAGCCATCCGGAAATTGCCGCTAAGACCCCTAGAGCGATATATCCGAAAAGGACCTTAAAAGTGATTTTTCTGTTAGATGATCTCATAAACATATTGAAACGGTAAAGCAAGATAAAAAATGTCCGTCAAAGCTGATGCCATTAAACAGTTATATGTTTAAAAAATAAATATTCAAGTTTGACCAATAATTAAAATGCCAATAAAAGGAGATAAGTTTAGTTTAATTACCTTTGGTCTTTAATCATGTATTTTCAAATTTTCCTTGTTTTATGAAACAGCTTTTGTTAGTAGCAATTTTAATCTTTATGGGTTGTAAATCTGAGCCAAAGACAGATGAAATAACTGCTGAAAATCAGGAAGAATCTTATGTTATTACCGCAGAGGATATTGCAAAATTAGATTATACCGATTATATATTAAGTCCAGATAGCCATCAGGCCATTTTGGATTGGCAAAAATTTCAAGACTTACAGGCGCAGATAGAGCTTGTGAAAACCGGAGACCTATCTTTTTTTAAGGTTGAGAAAAAAATTATGGAAGAGTTCATTGTGGAGCTGAAAATTCAACAGCCTCCCAATGTTATAACACCAGCAATACGATCGCGAATGACCGTTTTGGAGACCAGTATACTAAGACTGCAGGACCTTGTCAATCTTGATAATATTAAGAAAAAAGATCTTTTGGAGAGCATTAAAGAATTGCTTGTGGCCAATGTGAACCTTATCCTTCAAATAAACAAAAAGTTTGAAAAGGAGGCACAGCAGATTGAGCTTCCCGTTAAAACGAATTAGCCGATGATTTGTTTTTATGGGGATTAGTGGTGAGTGGTGAGAGATGAGATGGGTGTTAGATGTTGAAGATAATTTAGATTTTTGTCCAGAGAAGTTTTGAATATATTGAATACAGAATGTTGAATATCGAAATAGAGGGATTAGAGGGTAGAGGGTAGTGAATAGACAGTATAGAAAGAGGATTATGAGTGATTAATGATTGAAGATTGTTGATTTTTGAACTATGATCAACTCTAATCAGGGATGTTTCGAAACGTTGAACACGAACCGTTGATTTTTGAAACCTGAAACTCGAAACCTTCCTCTTTTCTCTTAATTTTTTGTTAATATGTAACAATTGGCTTGATCAAGCTTCATATTAATAACTAATTTTATTCAAATTAAACATTTAAACACTATGAAAACCAATCTTAAGTATGCATTGGCGACTACTGGGTTAGTATTTGTAACCATTGTTGGTTGTAAAGAAGAACCAAAAAAAGACACCGCCATGGCAGAAGAAAAAATTCCAGGAATCGTTCTCGAAAACATGGACACCACTGTGAGTCCAAAAGACGATTTTTACAATTATGTCAATGGAAATTGGGCAAAAAATAATACCATTCCGGATGATGAAACCCGTTGGGGCGGTTTTGGGGTCTTGCGAAAAGAAACCCGTCAAGATGTTCTCGACATTGTAAAGAATGCCCACAAATTAGGCACCTATGCAGATGGCACTGACCAGAAAAAAGCCTTATTGCTTTTTCAAAGTGAATTGGACTCAGTAACAAGAAATAAAGCGGGTATTGAACCTATCAAACCATTGTTGGAAGCCATTGACGGCATCAAAAACTTGAATGACATGCAAACTGTTTACGCCACTGTGGATGGGGTAGGCGCACCGTTTGCAGGACTTGGTGCGTCACCGAATCTTAATAATAGCAGTATGAATATGGCTTGGATCTATCCTGGAAGTCTTGGATTACAGAGAGATTACTATTTGGATCAAGATGCCAAATCAAAAGAAATCAGACAACAATATGTTGATCATATTGCCAGAATGCTTCAATTTATTGATTATGATGAAGCAACAGCACAGGCAACGGCTAAAAAAGTGTTGGCCATGGAAACAAAATTGGCTGAACCAAGATTGGATAAAGTCGCCATGAGAGATGCGCGCAATTATAATAATCCAATTCCTTTTGCAGATCTACAAAAAATGACACCAGCGATAAACTGGCAAAAATTGGTGGATGATTTGGGCATCGATAAAAAGATCGATACGGTCAACGTCATGCAACCGAAATATATGGCATCCATGCAAAACTTTTTAAAGCAAACCCCGATTGAGGATATTAAATCCTTGATGGTTTGGAATACACTTAATGGTTCTGCAAATTATTTATCCACTGAAATTGAAAAAGCAAATTGGGATTTTTACGCTAAAACGCTTAATGGCACACAAAAGCAACGGCCAGCCGAGGAACGCGCTTTAGAAACCGTTGATCGTGCCGTGGGTGAAGCTATTGGAAAACTGTATGTGGAAGCGAAGTTTCCACCAGAAGCTAAAGCTAAAGCGGAGGAAATGATTGCTGATGTTATTGAGGCTTTCCAAAATAGAATTAAAAAGCTGGATTGGATGACTGAAGAGACTAAGGAAAAAGCCATCGAAAAGTTAGATAAATTTACGGTTAAGATTGCTTATCCAGATGAGTGGGAGGACTATTCAAAACTCGAAATAAAAGAAGGCAATACTTATGCTGAAAATATGAGAGCGGTTGGCAAATGGGCGAGAGAAAAGAATTTCTCAGAAATCAACGAGCCAGTCGATAAAAAAAGATGGGGTATGGCACCACAAACCGTGAATGCTTATTTCAATCCACGTAACAACGAGATTGTATTCCCAGCGGCTATTTTACAACCTCCTTTTTATAATTATACGGCTGATGATGCCGTCAACTATGGTGGGATAGGTGCTGTTATCGGACATGAAATTTCCCATGCATTTGATGATTCGGGCGCACGTTTTGACGGAGATGGGAATTTGAAAAATTGGTGGACGGATAAAGATTTGGAAGAGTTTACCAAACGTGCTGATGCCTTGGCAGAACAGTACAGCGGTATTGAGGTCTTGGACAGCGTCTTCATTAACGGCAAATTTACCTTGGGTGAAAACATTGGCGATCTTGGCGGTGTTCTTGGAGCATATGATGGTTTGCAATTGCACTTTGCCAAACACGGACGTCCGGAAAACATCGACGGGTTTACGCCAGAACAACGTTTCTTCATGAGTTGGGCCACAGTTTGGAGAACCTTAATCAGGGAAGATGCCTTAAGAACCCAGATAAAAACTGATCCACACTCCCCTGGTGTTCAAAGAGCAACACAGCCTTTAAAAAATATTGATGCGTTTTATGAAGCTTTTGATATCAAGGAAGGTGACCCAATGTATGTGGCACCTGAAAAACGTGTGAGAATTTGGTAAAATTCTGAATACGATTATAAATAAAAAGCAGCCTCGTCATGAGGCTGCTTTTTCATTTTATATTGTATAATGTTATTAATCCTCTCCCTTGGTACGTGATAATAAAGCTTCTTTACTGATTCTTGCCAAATTAAAATTAGGGTCAATGGCAAGCGCACGATTTAAAGTTGCTATCGCAATTTCCTGATTGGCATCTTTGTCTTCACTAAAGGTAAGAATAGCTTTTAGATATAAAAACCCGGCTCTCAGAGAGGTTTGATAAGGCTGTTGGGTTTCATAGAATGTACGTCTCATGTCATCCGTGACATTCGCCAAGCCATAATCCACTTTTTCTTGAGCACCAGCTATATCGCCGGTTTGCAGTAATAAATCGGCTATTTCATACGCCAAAATCGGACTTGGTTCTTTTTTATACAGTTTGTTATAAAATTCCAAAGCACGTGTACGTTCACCCAAAGCATTTAAGGCAATAGCTTTAATTTCTGTATTTAAGTCAGAATCTGTAGCACTTGACTCTATTCCAATAGTATTGAGAGCCTCTATGTTTCTGCCTTCAGAAACATATACATAAGCTAAAGTGTCTTTTCTGGCCTGACTTGGAGCAAGCACGTCCAAGTGGGTCATGGCGTTGATGACCCCTTGAATATCACCTTGCTTTTTCATTTGCTCGTAGTATTTTTCAAAGTGTTTTTGAAGTTCTGTCTTGGTTTGGGCAGCGAGGTTTAAAGAACTCATCACAACCACAAGTAGTATTAATTTTTTCATTTTCAAATTAGATATTCTTGCCTTTAAAATCAGGCCATTATTTAGTTAATTGAGCCAAATCTATAAAAATAAATAAAACAAACTCTTAAAAGCTTTATAATTGTTACAGATGGTGTTGAAAGTTGTATTTCAAAATCTGTTCCACTTTTTCGTTGGAAATTATTTTTCCTTGGCTCTGACTGGATGGATCAAATTGTGGAACTGGAAGGTTATGGGTTTTACAAAGTGAAGTATAATACGCTTTCCGCGAAGGATGCTGAGGGGCAACGGCATTGAACTCGGTATTCCAATGCTTTTCTTGAATGATGGTTTTTATAATGGCAATACAGTCGTCTTGATGGATTAAATTGACTGGACCATCCGGGTTTTTTACCATGTTTTTGCCCGAAAGGAATTTAGCCGGATTGCGACCGTCACCGATCAAACCACCAAATCTTAAGATGGTCGTTTCAAAATGGACATTTGTTTTAAAAACTTGTTCTGCGCCGATAAGCTGCTTGGCAGATGCCGATTGCCCATTTGTTGGGCTTTCTTCTGTAATTATCGGCATCGAAATATCATCTTCATAAACTGCAGTGGAACTGATATAAAGCACGTTCTTTACCGTGGAACGTTCAATATATTTACAGAGCATTTCCATCTGTTTTACAAAGTCTGCCTCAGGATTCTTGCGTAATCCGGGCGGAATATTGACGATGAGGATCTCGCTTTCCTTTAAACAGTCGACAATAGAACCCGTGATGCCTGCTTCAGAAATAGAAACCAGAAATGGAAGGATGCCTTCTTTTTTAAAGACCTCCATTTTGTCAGCAGAAGTTGTTGAGCCTTTTACGGTATAACCATGTTTAAATAACTCGATGGCAAGCGGCAGTCCTAACCAACCACATCCAATAATACTGATATATTTATTCAAGAGTGATGGTTTTTTTTATGATGATGGCGTCATTCAATACAAATGGTTTTGGAATCATTGTTTTTGGTCGTTTTGCGATGTTGAACAAATCGTTCTCCAATAAGTCAAAAGAAACCTCAAAAATCTCAAAGGTGGTTTTTTGTGATGCAGGAACGGTAAAATTCAATTCGATGGCCTTCTCTTCGGTAACCATATAACTGAACAATCTGTTTTTGATACGATCTTTAAAAACCTGGGTTTCATCCTCTCCTTTTGCAATTTCCAATCCGTTGATGTTAAAGCTTAGAAAGATGTTGGACGCATCAGCATAAAACTCTAAGGTGTTGACCGCACGTTGTGGCGAGATAAAGACTTGGAGCTGCTTTACGTTCTCAATAATAGTATCTTTCTGTATATCAACGTAAGGTTTTTTGAGCGGTTTTACAGTGGCTTCTTTACTGTAAGACAACTTGGTGCCATATTTACTGTCAAAGTTGATACTCGAAGCGTCAAAGGGCTCAGGCTTATCCGTTAAGTGTGCCTTGGTCCAATCGTCCAAGGTTATGTCGTAGGTTGCCCATTGTGCTGTGTCATTATCGGCGTCGTACAGATAGATGAGGCTGTTTGGTTTAGGACGCTCTTCGTTAAAATTTGAGGTTGTATGTGCCGCAATAAAAAACCCAACAGCAGCAATCAACAGAAGGTAAGCCCATCGATTTTTATATCGCGAAAATCCGAAGACGCTAATACACAGTGAAAACATGATGGATATCAACAGCGTGGTGGCAATAATGGTTTTAAGACCCAGTCCTACCGGAAACATTTTAAGAAATGGCGACATGATCATTAAAAGCGGAAAGAGCAAAAAGGTCATCAAAAGAATGTTGGGATGTTTTTGTCTTACCAGAACAAAAAGACTGATCAATCCAAAATATACCGGGATGATGAAAAAGCTGGCGCCTTTAAGTATAAATGCCAGAGCGGTACATATAATTAGCCATAACAATAATGGTGGAACCGCTAAGCTTGCTGTGTTTTCTGGTTTATAAACTTTATTGTAAAGCCACATGCACACAGCTGTAGAAAGCAGGGCGAATGCCCAAATATAGAGGTGGCCATTGTACGGAAAGCCGTGAAGGATTTCAGCGTATTGCGGATAAATAAGCAAAAGTAATTTCCATCCAAAATAGCCAATAATGCCGTTGATGAGCAAGGCACCAATCCCCGGAAGGAAAGCTAATGCCATATGTTTTGAGTTTAATCTCCTTTTTTGGATGCCGTAAAACACCAAAGCTAAAAATATAATCCAGGCCAAAATCAGCATTGGAACTATCCATGAATTTGGATAAGTGATCATTTTAAAAAGTGGGACATTAAAATAGACCGCGTCCTTATCACTCTTTAAACTGCTGAGGTCGGCATCTGAGAAATAGTTGAGCAGCGGCATCAAATAACTGCCTTGATGTTCTAAAGTATTTCTGTCCAATCGGTCATAAGTATCTAAGGCCGTATGGTAGTCAAAGTGATCATCTATAAAGGCAAAATTCAAACCGTCAATATCACCATCTTCTCTAAAATAGGTCAGATCCGTATCATTGGGCAACATTTTATAGATGCTATAGGCCAAAGAATTGGCTACAGGATAATCAGGATTTGCGGCTTTAAATCCGTTGATCAGATTTTGATTGCCACCATTGGTTTCAATCAACATATAACTTGGTCCTCCGCTGCCACGGGCTTCAAAATTCAATACGAGCCCTACATCTTTGGCCCATGGGTGTTGGTTTACAAAAATATCGGCACCATTCAGCCCGAGTTCTTCGGCATCTGAAAAAAGGATGATAATATCATTTTTAGGGTTTTTTCCTTCGCTTAAAAAGGCGCGGATCCCTTCCAAAATAGTGACCACGCCAGATCCGGCATCATTTGCGCCATAAGACGCATGCGATTTGCTGTCGTAATGTGTGAGCAACATTAAGGCTTTGGAATTTTCGCTACCCTTAATTCGTGCTAAAATATTTTTGGGTTTGACAATACTTCCCCATTTTTTGTTTTGACTATAGGCTTCCTGAATTTGAGTTTCGAGACCTAAATCGTTCAATGCCTTGACCAGGTAATCTTTGACTACTTCATGTTCTTCAGAACCGACATAATGTGGTTTTTTGGTTATATTTTTTAGATGGACCAAGGCCCGTTCGGAAGAAAAGGCTGTGGATTCAGTGTTTAAATCGGAAATCTGAGAGGGCATCAATGCGAAAAAACTCCAATAAATGGCTAAAACAATTAAGACGACGGCAATAGCTTTTTTGAGCATAGGGAAAGGTTTAGTTGGCATGATAAAACTACAAAATAAATTTGGTGTAAAAGAGTGTTAGGTTAAATGACGAATTTTTGTTAAATTTAAAGTTCATTAAAATATAAGGTTATGGCTATCAAGAGTTTTCAAGGTTCACGAAGGCAACAACAAAAAGTCACCGAGCAGTTGCCGTTTAGAGTGTGTGATTATATGACAAGAGATTTGATCACGTTCAGACCGGATCAGAAGATATTTGAGGTGGTCGAGATTTTGATCAAACATAAAATTTCAGGAGGCCCTGTGGTTAACGAAAACAATGAATTGGTAGGGATTATTTCTGAAGGCGATTGCTTAAAACAAATCAGCGATAACAGATATTACAATATGCCCGTAGAAAAAGATACGGTTGGGGATCGGATGATGACCAATGTGGATACTCTAGATGGCAATATGAATGTTTTTGACGCGGCCAGAATTTTTTTAGAATCCAAACACCGTAGGTTTCCGATTCTTGAAGATGGGAAATTAGTAGGACAGATCAGTCAAAAAGATGTTTTAAAAGCAGCTTTGGAGATGAAAGGCCATACCTGGAATCCGAAAGAGAAGTAGACTGTTTGAGAGTTTTTTTAACTCTCCCGTTTTACCAACGCATAAAAATCTCCTTCAAGCGGTAAATAGCCTTGATCATACACAAAGTAATACACGGTGCCAACCTTAGTGGTGTAGATACTTGTGAAATAATTAAAATCAAATCCTTTTTCAATCAGTTTCCCTCGGGAAACTTTTGTTTTTTGCTCGGGATTTAAGCTTTCCAAAATCCGATAGTTTTTACGCAACCTGTTATTGGTATTTCTGATCAGGTTTTTATTATCCTTGTTGATGGTGTTGTTGTAGGAATTTCTACAGGCATCACTGCAGAATTTTTTATCGGCTCTCCCAACAATTTTCTCACCACATTCTAAACACTTTTTGCTCATAATTTAGAAGTTAACAAACAACAAGATACAAATTATTCCTATTGGATAACTTATAAGCCTTTTGACAGAATAAGGGTATTGGTATTATTCACTTTTTCAAATACCTCTGTCTGAAATTTATGGGATTTTAAAAATTCGATGACCTCGTTTAGAGCATGGCTTTTTCTTTTGGCCAATGAAGCATTAAATAAAATAGCACCATTACTTGATGAAGCTTTCAGAATGTCCTTCCAAAAGGGTATCATTAAAAATGCCTTGGGTACATCGGTATCAATGAACAAGTCGATGATGATCAAATCAAATGGAGTGCTATTTAACTGCATAAAAACTAAGGCATCTTCACAAACAATTTTTAATTTTTCATCTTCTTTGAGACCGAATTCATTCTTGGCAATGTCTATGACAGTTGGATCGATATCTACTGCGGTAATCTGTTTGGAATAGAAAAAATCCTTCCGAAGGGTTTCAATAACGCTTCCCCCGCCAAGACCTAAAAGTAGAACAGAATTCACTTTGTTTAAATCGATATACTTTAATCCAAACTTCAAAATCCGTTGGAGGGAGCCATAAGAATAATTGGCGTTTTTGGTATTGAGATGCTTTTTGCCGTTGTACCAGGTAATTTCCAAGACGCCACTAAATTCAGACTGAATTTTCTTTGTAATGGGATAGAGGTAGCTTAGAAGTTTGGTCATACATCAAATATAAGCTTTTTTGGCATTTAAAATATCCGTTTACAAACGACTACAATCACTTACAAACGAGTTTAAATAGTTAATAACCGAATAGCATTAGGAAGCCATTGCATCTTTGTGATGTTGAATTGACCGAACGATATTCAATAGTATTAACTGTTTAACCTTTAAAATTTAGAAATCATGAACGCATTAAGAAACACAGTACAGTTGATTGGAAGATTAGGACAGGATCCTGAAATTGTAAGCTTTCCAGACGGGAACAAGTTGGCGAAATTCTCTATGGCTACAGACGACAGCTATAAAGATAAGAATGGCAACAAAGTGGAGCGCACCTATTGGCACAACGTAGTGGTCCGAGGGGGATTGGTAGATGTCGTAGAAAAGTTCGTCGCCAAAGGTAAGGAAATTGCCATTGAAGGCAAATTGACCAACCGTTCTTGGGATGACAAAGACGGCAAGAAACAGTATATGACAGAGATCCACTGTAATGGTCTGTTGCTCTTGGGCGGGAAGTAGGAATTAAAATTCCAGATTTCCTGGTCTGCTGACTGGTAGAAAATTCCAAATTCCAATGCAAGAACATTGGAATTTGGAATTTTTTTGATTCCACCAGTGGTTTTTTTGGCTTCAATATTTGTCTCGATCGAAAAAATTGTTCCGTGTTCATACCTCTCAAGCTTGATCCATAGTTCTTGATTGAGGTTTTCCACCTTCCATATCGTTTCGTTTATGGGCAGTGGCATGGGACGTCACTGACAATTCTAAGAAGGTACTTGCCTGTGGAAAATCCGCTCCCGATAGTTATTGGGATCCCAAGCAGGTAAGGAGAAGGCATTGCCAATACACACTGTTAGACAACGTTTTCATTTCTGTAATGTTTGATTTCGTTCAGTTCCGCTTTTTTAGATTTTTTTTCTTCTTCGATGTCATAATCGTCTTGAAGTCCAAGCCAGAATTTTGCCGAGTTTCCGAAATATTTACTCAATCGTAAAGCTGTGTCCACAGTAATTCTGCGATTTCCTTTCACGATTTCAGAAATTCGGGTCTGTGGGATTCTCAAGTCCTTAGAAAGTCGGTATGCAGTGATTTCCAACGGCTCAAGAAATTCGTAATTCAAGATTTCTCCAGGATGTACATTTGCTAATTTTTCCATTTTTCTATTTTTTAATGATAATCTATTATTTCCACTTCGCTTGCGTTCCCTTTGTCCCATTGAAATATAATCCGCCATTGTTTATTTATTCGAATGCTGTAAAATCCGTTTAAATTTCCAGTGAGTCTTTCAAGTCGATTAGATGGCGGAATTCGTAAATCGGCAATGTTCTGCGAATTATTCAGCATTCTCAATTTCCGTCGTCCAACGTTCTGAATTTCAATCGGCATTTTTTTAACTCGGATTCCGTTCCAAATTTGTTGGGTTTCTTTCGAGGCAAAGGAAATAATCATAGTCTCACTTTACGTTGCTAACGTCAAAGGTAAGTATAAGGTTTATTTTTTCCAAATGTTGCCTAACCTATCCCATAAATCAACCTTTAATTCCAAAAGAATTAGCATTGGTTTTTTTAATCGTAAATAAGGCTGTAAATTTCATTTTTTGGAAAAATTTGAGATTTATGAAATTATATATTCTTGCTTTATCTGTTGTTATTAATTTATTTTCCTGTGCAGGAAATGAGAATTTACAATCTCCTGATGAGGTATTGTCAAAGGCTTCGGAAAAACTCACTACCTGGGAGACCTTAAGTTTTACTGCGACCACAACCAATCCGACCAGACCGACCACACAAACCGTATACAAATTAAAGAGAGTTAATTATGAGCCTCATTTAAAACTGTTCTTTTTCAAGGAAATGAATCAAGAAACAGCCATCTATTACAAACTCGCTTCTTTGGCTGTGGTTGAAGATAAAAAGAATAAAATCACCATCTTTGATTATGGCAAAGACCGCTCCATTCCAAGATATTTGGAGGCCTATATGGGGGATGATGACAATCTATTGCTCACGGCAAGACTAATGAATCAATTCAAAGATGACATCGTCTACGTTGAACAAACAAGCTTTAATGACAGGCCAGCCTATGTTTATACCTTTGATAAATACAAAATTTGGTTAGACGCCAAATTAGCGGCTCCTTTAAAACTTGAGATAGCCAATGGGACATCAGCTAAAAAAGAAATTGTCTATGACGCACTTGTATTTAATGAGCCCATGGATGAAGATGTTTTTACTCATGAGGAGAAGGAAGGATATGTCTCCTCTGTTTTCGGCATTAAAAAAGAGCCAATGCTCAATGTAAAAGCACCCGATTGGAACTTGTTCGATTTGAATGGTAAAAAGGTGTCTTTGAATGATTTTCGGGGTTCTCCGATATTTTTGGAAGCCTGGACCTCTTCATGTAATCATTGTATGGCTTCCCTTCCAAAAGTCAAGGAAATAGAAAATGAATTTGGCGACAAGGTTAAAGTCATTACGGTGAATTTTGATTACAACCTAAATGAAACCAAGCAAACGGTTAAATCTGAAGGACTCAATTATATTGTATTACAAGGTGATGCCATTTTTGATAAAAATTATGATTTGCGTTCATTTCCATCATATTTTGTTATCGATAGTGGGGGCACCATAGTCTATTCAGAACGGGGTACTATCGAAGGCAAGAAAGCAAAAGCACTTTTTGAGGTGCTTAGGCGAGTTCAATAGTACATTGACTATTCAGAATAGATGTATAGGTCTCATCATGACATGGAGTTATGATAAGCTTGATAAGAAAATTGAATAGTAATAGGTATAGAAATCAATTAAAACGGCGCTTTGCAAATTTTAGAAAGCTCTTCATTTATCTCAAACACTTTTCCTCTAATTTCTGAATAACCAAATTCTCCCAATCTTTTTGAATGCATTTTGAGATAGTTCTCTGCATTGTACCGAGTATCAAACATATAAACACCTCCGGCCATGTTGTCTTTCTTACTTTCTGTCCAGAATTTCCAGATGAAACCAGGTTCCTTGTTAATACTTTGTGCAAGTTCTTTCATTTGACTTGCCATTTCTTTTCCCCAAACGTCCTTATGTGGAAAATCGACATGCATGATTACAGCCATAATATTTTAGTTTTAAATTGATTGTAAAGTTAGAGATAAGTAATTGTTTTTCAACTATGAGTTCCCTTCAAGAAACTGGTTTTTTAACTGAATTTTATCCGTTTCCAAACGACTACAAACATTTACAAACGAGTTTAAATAGTTAATTACCGAATAGCATTAGGAAGCCATTGCATCTTTGTGATGTTGAATTGACCGAATGATATTCAATAGTATTAACTGTTTAACCTTTAAATTTTAGAAATCATGAGCGCATTAAGAAACACAGTACAGTTGATTGGAAGATTAGGACAAGATCCAGAAATCGTAAGCTTTCCTGATGGGAACAAATTGGCAAAATTCACCATGGCCACAGACGACAGCTATAAAGACAAAGATGGCAACAAGGTGGAACGCACCTATTGGCACAACATTGTGGTGAGAGGTGGTTTGGTAGAAATCGTGGAAAAATATGTTTCCAAAGGCAAAGAGATTGCCATTGAAGGCAAATTGACCAACCGTTCCTGGGATGACAAAGATGGCAAGAAGCAGTATATCACAGAGATTTTTTGTAATGAACTACTACTATTGGGAGGGAAATAAGAACTTCCTACCTGCCGACAGGCAAGCAAATCCCAAGTTTAAAATTTCAAACTTTAAATTCCAAATTCCAATGCAAGAGCTTTGGGATTTGGAATTTTTTAAGTGTAAACCCTATCTGCCGACAGGCAGGCAAAACTTAAAAGCGAAGCGCATTAGGTTTTGATGGTTGTCCCGATAGCTCGGGACAATCCCGCTAAAAAGTGGGATTTCAGGTTTAACTTGCCAGCCATCAATCAGGGACTGCGAAGGTTGGTTAGCAATGGGAAAAGATGTTACTGGGCTATATTTTGTTGGCTCGTCTTGAGGTTATTATTGGAACTTCAAAAAAATATGCTCTGCGCCAATCTAAACGTATTGGCATGTGCATCAATAATGGTTTTGATCTCTGGTGAATAACCGCCGCCCATACTACACATTACTGGGATTTTATGGTCTTTACAAGTTTGCAGGACAAAACGGTCACGTTCTTTACAGCCTTCAATTGATAGGCTTAATTTGCCCAATCTATCAGAGGCAATCACATCTACGCCAGATAAATAGTAAATGAAATCTGGGTTTTCCGATTGAATTAATTTCGGTAAACTGTCTTTCAGAATAGCAAGATAGGTGTCATCATCACAACCATCCTCAAGCGCTACGTCCAAATCGCTGACTTCCTTTTTAAACGGATAATTACTTTTTCCATGCATGGAAAATGTAAAAACGGAGGGGTCATTCTGGAAAATTTTAGCGGTGCCGTTTCCTTGGTGTACGTCCAGATCGACAATAAGAATTTTCTCTGCCTTTTGCTTTTCTTGCAGATAGCGCGCTGCAATGGCCTGATCATTCAAAATACAAAACCCCTCCCCACTATCGGCGTAGGCATGATGTGTGCCGCCGGCGATATTCATGGCAATTCCGTGGTTTATGCTGAACTCACTGGCCTTTACAGTACCATCGGCAATAATTATTTCACGTTGGATCAATGCTTCGCTAAGTGGGAATCCGATTTTGCGAGCGGCCCTCGCATCCAAAGTGAGATGTTTTAAATGGTTAAGATAATCGACCGTATGAACGTTCAGGATATAATGATCATCCAGAGCAGTAGGTTCAAAAAAATTATCAGCCGTACAAGTGCCTTCATATAGTAATTGATCGCGAAGCAATTCATATTTGAGCATTGGAAATCTGTGGCCTGCCGGTAATGGGTGTTTATAAATGGGGTGAAAAGCGATTTTGAGCATTAGACATTCTTAGTTAGCTGTCAAAGATAAAACATCTTCATGGAGGCACAAGTGCATTTCAAAAGTACTGTTGTTGCGAATTTTGATTTAACCACATCCCAAATTAAAACCATTTTAACGCAACTAAGGTATAGCGCAACATTTGATAAACCTTACCAACGATTTACGAATACTAATTCATCCTCTACGAATCCTAAAACACCCGCAATTTTAGGCCAAAACGCTATTACATTAGTACTATAAATCAAACCATTAAAACCATTTATCATGAAAAAACTTCTTCCATTTCTCGTTTTGTTGATTGGCATTTCCTTTGCAAACGCTCAGGAATTCCAAAAAACCGATGCCTACCAAGCTTCCATACATCCCATAGTCAATGACAAAGAACACACGCTCTTCAATGTGAGTGTTGTTCTTAACGATCGACCGGAAACTGTTGTGACCAACTTTAGAATCATGTCTCCAGAAAACATAAAAATGATTTCCATACAAAGTCTTAAACAACCTGGTTTGCTCGATGTGGAAGAAATAATAAGAATGGAGTTGACCTATTTTGAACCTCAAGCCTACACCATCTCGAAATACGTTTTGGTAAAAGAAAGTGGGGCCTACATCGATTTGCCAGCTATTGTAAATAGGAAAGAAAATTGCCCGAAAACTGAAACGATTTATGTATTCCCAAATCAAGCATTGGGGCAAATCAATAATATCATCACCTTGGAAATTACGTATTCTGATGCGGTTTCAATTGAAAATATTGAGGTGATAAAAGCATTTGCATGGCAGGATAATTTTGACACCTCGCATAAAGTTTCTGCACTGTATTAATTATAAAAACCCAGCAAGTATGAAATCACTTGTAATCCTTTTATCATCATGTTTTATCATCATCTCCTGTGGTGATTCTTCAACTGATTATCTTGAAGAAACAACAAAAAGCATACAAAAACAATCGGTGGTTTTTATCGCTGGAACTGATAAGGGTGACAACTCTTTTTATAAGAATGCAAAAGCACATTTTAGTCAGCAAAACATAACGATTGTGAAAGATCTCCATACTCTTGATGCTATTGTTTCATGGCTCAATAACAATGCTGACTCTAAAGTTTATGACCAAATCCATATTGTGAGCCATAGTAATCCATGGCGGGGGATGGCGTTGCTCACTTCTGAAGATGGCGTACGAATTACTGCAACGTCTCTTAAAAATAGGACATTGCCAAAACTGAATGGCGGCATCACTGAAAACACGAAAATCATCTTACATTCTTGTGGATTGGGTGTAAATAAAAACTTGATGAAAGGCTTGAAATTGGCATTCTCATCTGATGTTACGCCAACCCTTTATGCTTCTGAATACTATAACGTTTTTGAAGGTAAGTACGCTTCACATTATTTGGCACAGCCATTTTATGTATTTTATCCTACGGCAAATTCCCCGGGAAACAAGATGCTATCCCAAGAAATAGCCATGAAATATCCAAACGCAAACCTCGATTGGTTGACGGCTCTGGATACCCAAGAAGAAAGAACGTCTGGAGCAATCTATTCATATCGTTTTAATATTCCTATTGATTGGGAATTCGTTTTTGAGGATGCATCCGAAACCCCACATTTGGATAATACTGACCGCATAATAGATTATATTTTAGAAAATGAGGAATGTTCTTTTGTCTTATACGAATTGGGAATTCCGATGGAAAAATTCCGATGGACCAGCAGGAGCGAGGGAAATGTTTTAAAAATACAAGGGAAAACCACAGTCCTCACCGTACTTATGCCATTGATGAATACTTATGAACCTGCAGAATATACAGCTCCAGATATCACACATGCACGGTTGTATTCTCAATTTTAGGATGTTATGCCACAGAGGTAGGTATAGAGGAGAGGTGGTTTTTTAAATTTTCAAATGCTACTTTCATAAGCACATTATAATAAAACGATTAGAATAAGATAATAGAAAACACTTCCAAACCTACTTTGTTTATATTTGTTTGTATCATTTCACAACTATGACATTTCCCAATTCCAGAATCTTTATTGTTTTTCTGTTCCTAATTTCAATTATAATTGGCTATGGACAAAACAATCAATTGCGTTCATATACCTTGGAAGATGGTTTGCCGCAATCGCAAGTTTATGCCATTGAGCAAGATGCCATTGGGTATTTATGGTTGGGGACGCAAGGCGGAGGGCTGGCGCGTTTTGATGGCGAGACCTTTAAAACCTTCAACGAAAATGATGGTCTCATTTCCAACTATATCAATGCCTTAAAATTTGCCAACGACACTTTATTTATTGGTAGCAGACGCGGAATTTCGATAAAATCGAAATCGGGCCTTAAGAATTTCGAAGGTCCGCAAGTCATGCATGTTTTTCGAGATCAGAACAACACCTATTTGGGAACGAAAAATGGTGTCTATCGCTATACCACATCAACAACACTGCAAAGGTTAACATTGAATCCCATTATTGATGCCAACCAAGTCAATGCGATGCACTTTGATGGCTCTTACTTTTGGATAGCGACCGACAAAGGACTTTTCAAAACTAAGACGCTAACTCAAAACTCAAATTTTGAGAGGATTGAAAAATACAATTTCACATCTCTTGCTCAATTCAATTCCAAGTTGATTGCTTCAACGTTTACCCACGGAATTCTGATAAAAAATCTCGAAAATGGTAATGACGAATGGATTGAAGAATTACAGCGCATCAACAGTTTATCCATTATCAACGACCAGCTCTGGGTAGGTGCAGACGGCGATGGCGTCACCGTTTTGGATATGGAAAATTTTCAGATTCAAAAGTATATTGATAGTCGTTCAGGGCTTGCGGTGTCACACATTCGCGACTGTATGATGGATAGACAGGGCACTATTTGGATTGCGACAAGTGGTGGCGGATTTTACAAATATTTTGAAGATAAATTCACCCATTTTGATAGTGAAAGTGGCTTGCAGGGCAATCATATCTATGCGGTCCACAAGGTCGGTAAAACATTATGGTTATCCAATTCAGAAGCTGGATTAATGAAAATTGACTCTTTGGGCCTTCATCCTGTTCCAAAAATCAGAGGTTTTGACCATGTAAAAATCAAAACGATTAACCATGATGTGAATGGTAATATTTGGGCCGGTTCTGATGGAAAAGGATTGCTGTTTCGTGAGCAAACCACGCGTGATAGTTTGATTTTAAATCTTTCAGATTTTAATAACCTGAAATTTCATACCGTCCAAATCCCCGAAGTTAAAAACCATCTCATTAATACCTCCAATGGATTGCCTTCCGATTGGATCAGGCAGTTGCATATCCAAAAGGACACGGTATGGGTTGCTACCTATAGTGATGGAATTGTAAAAATGCGATTTGATTCGGCCATGCAAAAACCTGAAATTCTTAAAATCTATGATAAAGAAGATGGACTTGAGGATCTTTTGCTAAAAGATTTGAAATCGGATGCTCAAGGGCGCCCTTGGTATGGCACGCAAACTGGACGTATTGGTTTTATTGAAAATAATCTTGTCAGAGATTTGGGTGAAGTTTTAGACGATAATACGGCCATCAATTCTTTGTTATTTCGAGGCAGCACGCTGTATCTGGGAACGGCAGGAAATGGCGTGTGGTTTACAGATATTAATGGGAATATGGTATTGCAAAAATTGGTTGGTGATAAACAATTGACCTCAAGCAATTGCAACCAACTTATTTTTGATAGCGAAAACAATCTTTGGGTTGGTTCTGAAAGAGGGGTTGATAAGGTGGTTTTAAATCAGGAAAACAAAATTGTAGATGTTTTTCATTTTGGCAGAAACGACGGCTTTTTGGGTATCGAAACCACTTTAAATGCAGTGGATATGGACCATAAGGGCAATTTGTGGTTTGGAGCCATTTATGGGCTTACCAAATATGAGATGGGACAGGATCTTGAAGAAGCGAGCATCAAACCCAATATCGATTTTGAATCCGTTGAAGTGGACTATCAGCCTATTGATTCCATAGCCTATTATACATCGAACAAAAATGCCATGGTCTTGCAATTGAATCCTGACCAAAATCAAATATCATTTACCTATCGAACGGTCGATTTGACCCATCCTAAAGATATTCAATATCGGTTTAAACTGAATGACGATTCTTGGAGTCCATGGTCTAAAAGCAATCAGCAAAACTTAGTAGGCTTGAGCTATGGTCCTCATGTTTTTTATGCTCAATCACGGGATTATCGCTGGCAGAATAGTGAGGTTATTGCATTTCCTTTTAATATTGAAACACCTTTACATGAAAAATCATGGTTCCAGTGGTTGGTAATTGGGATGGTATTAATTCTGATTTTAATGTTTGGTTGGATGTATTTGCGTCGTTTAAAACGCAGGAATATTGAAGCACAAGAACGCCTACAAATCCAAAACAATTTGTTGACCTTAGAGCACAAAGCACTGCAACTGCAAATGAATCCGCATTTCATTTTTAACGTACTCAACGGAATCAAAGCAATGGGAAGCACCAATCCCCAAAAAATGAACACGACGGTCAATACTTTTGCGACGCTGTTGCGTGATGTTTTGAACAATTCCCGTAAGGACAGTATTACTTTAGCGCAGGAAATAAAAACCTTGACCCATTATATTGAAGTGGAGCAATTGATGTCTCCGAAAGCTTTTGTTTATAATATTCAAGTGGAATCCGATATTGATCCGGAAGAAATTTTGATTCCGCCCATGTTGATTCAGCCATTTGTTGAAAATGCCATCCGACACGGGATTTTGAAAGGACCGAGAGATGGCGAGTTAAAGATCCTATTCAAGACAGAAAACGACATTTTAACTTGCACAATCATCGATAACGGAAGTGGTATTTTTAATTCGCAAGGCAATAAAACTGCCACCGATCATCAATCCATGGCGTTGACCGTTACCAAAGAGCGCATCCAATCACTTTCTGGGAAAGACACACTTAAATTGGAGGAAATCACATCAAATAACCAAATTATAGGAACGAGAATTCGCTTTCAAATTCCACTTAAAACAGACTTTTAATCACTATGCTAACAGCCATTATTATAGAAGACAATCCAGACGCACTTCACTTACTTAAAAGTAATATTGAAAGGCATCACCCTGAAATTGATATTATCAACACCGCCCAGAGTGTCGTGGAAGCAGCTAAGATTCTTCGAAAATCACAACCAGATATCTTGTTTTTGGATATTATGTTGGGTGATGGCACTGGGTTTGATGTTTTAGAGATTTTTCCAGACCTGTCAAGCAAACTCATCTTTGTAACTGCAAGTGACGAATATGCCATTCGTGCATTCAAATTTGCCGCCATCGACTATGTCCTGAAACCCTATTCTGAAGACGATTTAAACAAGGCCATTCAACGTGCCAAAGCACAATTGCAACCCAACAAGGAACGACTCAGTATTTTGAAGGAAACCTTGGCAGCTCCAGAAGCCAAACCCGATAAAATTTCGTTGCACACCTTGGACAAAATCATTATTGTCAATCTTGATGATATCGTACGATGTGAAGCCGATAACAATAATACCATCTTCTATCTAAAAGATAGTCCTAAAGTGTTTGTGACCAAAACACTCAAATATTTTGCAGATATGTTAAGCAGTTATGAGTTTTTACGTGTACATCAGAGTCATTTGGTCAATATTCAATTCATCAGTGCATTCATCAAAACGGATGGTGGTTATTTGTTATTGAAAAACAAGGAGACCGTACCAGTGTCCGTTCGAAAAAAGGTGGAAGTGATTGAGATTTTGGATCGAATGCATGGTTAGAATCATGGAGGTTTGGCTGACTATCACTTATACTCTGTGCTGAGAAAGCTTTAAGGTGTAAAAATTATTATTTTTTTAACATCATAATCGTTTATCTTTGTACTATAAAATTACCATGATGTTTGCGTTAAAGGCTGCCATACTCTATTTATTTGGATGGTTTGTGTTGTTCGGATCAGCTGATCTCACGACATTGCCAAGCGCGTCTTATGCGCCTGTAGACAGTATTGCTGCCCCAGACGATCAAGATCATAGTCCGTTGTTTTTGGATGCTGTTTTTGAGGTCAATCAGTCTTCTACACATGAAACACCATCAGTAAAAACCTTTTCGCAACCAATTGATGCATATCAAAGTGCAGTAGCCGCATCCTACTATTCCCTTTCCTATTATACTATTGGCCAACAAATTGTGGTCAACTTCACTATAAAGGATATGATTTTTCCTTTTCATTGTTTTACATAGACTGATTTTTTTCGTTTAAAATCTTAAAGGTGTCAATAGCACCTCTTCAAGTCTATAGTATAATTTAAAAACATAAAACAATGGATATATCATTAAATATGGTGATGCTCGTCGTAGTACTCATCGTTGTCGTTCCTTTCGCCTGGTTTATCTGGGCAGAAAAAAGTGCCGTTTCTAAAAAGAAGAAAACATTCCAAAAAATTGCACAGTCAGAAAATCTAAAATTCACTAAGGTTGAATATTGGAACAATCACTGCTTAGGTTATGATGACCAAGAAAACATTTTATTATATAACAATTTAAGCACGTCAGATTCTGAATTTGAAAAAGTGGAGTTGGACGATGTCAGGAAATGTGTTATCAATAAAATTAATAAAGATTATAAAAATGGCGATAAACACTATTCTGAGATGGTACGTCTGGATTTAGAGTTTACTTTCGTCTCCAACAAGCCTCCAATGACCATTACGCTATTCAATGTGGATGATAATTTTTCACAGAACCAAGAAGTAGCTCGTGCCGAAAAATGGTTGGCATTGATCAATAAACATAAATACAACAAAAATAATATTGTAGCGGCATAAATAGTACTGACCCATAAAAAACCATCTCTTATAGACCTTTTGATCATTTTCGATTGGAAGAATTATGAAGATGGTTTTTTTACTACTCTTATGGCCTTTAAATTAAAATGATTAGGTAAATGTTGGACCAATATGGATTTTCTGATATTTAGTTTAAAATGACCTCCATTTCTGTTCTATTCCCACTAAAGATTTTATTTCGTGCTTCTTGATTTTATATAGAGATTTAAATAATGTGTAGTCAATGTTTTAAACTTAAAATTAAAGTCTTGATTCTTTTAGCGCAACCGTCCAATTTCTTTTCTCCGACACTATTTATCTTTCATAAAAATATTTCCAATGCGATATTTCGTATCAATTAATCGTCTACTTTTGACAAAAAATATATAGGCTATGTTGCTCGCTGGTTTTCTTATTGTTGTAGGATTTGTTCTTTTAATAAAGGGCGCAGACTGGATGGTCAGTGGTTCTACGCTGTTGGCCAAGAAGAACAAAGTCCCAGATTTGGCCATTGGATTGACCATAGTTGCCTTTGGAACTTCCGCTCCTGAATTGGTCGTAAATACAGTAGCATCTTATGAGAACCATTCTGATATTGTGCTGGGAAATGTTATTGGGAGCAATAACTTTAACCTGTTCATGATCTTGGGTATTGTAGGACTTATTTTTCCAATTGCCGTTCAATCGTCTACGGTTTGGAAGGAAATTCCGATTTCATTTTTGGCAGCTTTAGCCTTATTGGTATTAGCCAATGGTTATCTGTTTTCTGATATCGGATTGTCCAGAATTGATGGAACCGTCTTGCTTATAATGTTTTTACTCTTTTTGTTTTATATCTATAAACAGATGAAAAATGACGATCCAAGTCAAAGTGTTGTGATTGTGACGGCATCCAACTACAAAATCTGGGGATTGATTGTTTTGGGATTGATTGGGTTAATTGTTGGTGGAAAATTGATCGTGGACAACGCAGTGACCATCGCTAGCGATTTGGGCGTGAGCGAAAAAATTATTGGATTGACCATTATTGCCGCAGGGACTTCGTTGCCAGAATTGATGACCTCCGTAGTCGCAGCCATGAAGAAAAATAGTGATATTGCCATAGGGAATATAATCGGCTCCAATATCTTTAATATTTTCCTAATCCTTTCAGTGAGTTCATTGGTGCGCCCAATTACGTTCAGTTCCGTTTTCAATACCGATATTTACCTACTGTTGGCCGGAACTTTATTCTTGTTCGTGGCTATGTTTACTGGAAAAAAGAAAACATTGGACCGATGGGAAGCCGGTCTTCTTTTATTGGTTTTTATTGGATACACCACCTATCTTGTAGCCAAAGAGCTGCAGTAAAATCCTATTTATGCAATTTTAGTTGGATGCGCTTCCGCGGAATATCCACATCCAAAACCTTAACGATGACCTGTTGGTGTAATGCAACATGCGCATTCACATCAGAAACAAAACTATCCGATAGGTTGGATATGTGGATCAAGCCACTTTCTTTGATGCCAATATCTACAAAAGCACCAAAATTGGTCACGTTGTTGACAATTCCCGGTAATAATTGACCTTCCTCTAAATCATTAATGGTTTTGATATTTTGGTTAAATGTAAACACTTTGGCTTGCTCGCGAATGTCCAATCCTGGTTTTTCCAACTCTTTGATGATGTCCTGAAGTGTAGGCAACCCGACAGTATCTGTACAGTATTTCTTTAAATCCAGTCTTTGAAGTTCGGTTTTGTTGCCGATTAAATCAGATACTTTTTTGCCTAAATCCTTTGCCATGCTTTCAACTATCGCATAGCTCTCAGGATGTACTGCAGAATCATCCAATGGGTTTTTGGCCGATTTCACCCTTAAAAATCCAGCGCCCTGTTCAAAAGCCTTGGCGCCTAAGCGCGGTACTTTTTGGAGATTTTTTCTTGAGGAAAAGGCGCCATGTTCGTCGCGGTAATTGACAATATTCTCCGCTAATTTAGGACCGATGCCAGATACATAACTCAACAAACTGGCACTTGCGGTGTTGAGATTTACGCCAACGGCATTCACGCAACTTTCCACTACCACATCCAATTCCTTTTTTAGTTTGGTTTGATCCACATCATGCTGATATTGTCCAACACCGATGGACTTGGCGTCAATTTTGACCAATTCGGCCAAGGGATCTTGCAATCGTCTTCCGATAGAAACCGCGCCTCTAACCGTTACATCATAATTGGGAAATTCATCACGGGCAATTTTTGAAGCCGAATAAATACTGGCACCAGCTTCACTGACTACAAAAACTTGTATGTCGTTTTTAAATCTGATTTTTCGGATAAAAGCTTCGGTTTCTCTTGATGCTGTGCCGTTTCCAATCGCAATGGCTTCAATTTCGTAAGCTTCAGATAGAGAGCTGATTTTTTTCATCGCACCAAGTGTATCGTTTTTTGGTGGATGCGGATAAATGGTTTCGTTGTAAAGCAATCCACCTTGGGCGTCGAGGCATACCACTTTACAACCCGATCTGAATCCGGGATCGATGGCGAGGATGCGCTTTTCACCTAAAGGCGATCCCAAAAGCAATTGTTTTAAATTTTTTGCAAATACGGAAATGGCAGCTTCATCGGCTTGTGTTTTGGCATTTTGAAGGGCTTCATTGGAAAGTGAAGGCAGCAATAATCTTTTGTAAGCATCCTGAATAGCGATTTGAATCTGTTCAGTACTTTCATTATTGGAACGAATGACTCGATCTTCAATTTTCGCGAGCGCTTTCTCATCGTCAATGGTGATTTTGGATTTGATAAAGCCTTCGGTTTCTGCTCTTAAAATAGCTAACAAGCGATGCGATGGTATTCGACTCAGTGACTCTTCCCAATCAAAATAATCGCGGAATTTTTGTGCCTCTTCGCTTTCAGCTTTCGATTTTACAACTTTTGTTGAAATCATCGCAAAACGCTCCAACTGATGACGGATGTTGTTTCGGATATCGGTGCGTTCGTTGATCCATTCGGCAATAATATGGCGTGCGCCTTCCAAAGCTTCATCTGCGGAAGCAATATCACCTTTAATATATTTAAAAGCAATCGATGCCAAATCCGAAGCATTTTGGCTCATAATAATTTTAGCCAAAGGTTCCAATCCATTTTGTCGCGCCGTTTCGGCCTTGGTCTTTCTGCTTTTTTTGAAAGGCAGATATAAATCTTCAAGAGCAGTCAAATCTTGGGCCGCTTCAATGTTTTGTTTTAGTTCCGGTGTTAAGGCCTCTTGCTCTTCAATCGCTTTTAAAATGACTGTTTTACGCTTTTCGAGAGCTTCAAATTGCTCTTTAAATTTTACAATATCACCAATCTGTACTTCATCCAAATTGCCAGTACGTTCTTTTCGATATCGAGAAATGAACGGGATGGTGGCATCCTCGTTTAATAGTTCGACCGTGTTTTTTACGGAGAGTTCTGGAAGTTTTGTTTGGGAAATGATATAGGTGATCAGCTGCATGACTTGGGTTTTTATTTTATTGAATTGCAAATATAGTTAGATAATATGTGATAAAAAGATACGACAGATGCCGTATAGGAAAACAGTATTACAGTTTTTAAATTTGTGAGTATGCTTAGGAAACTTCTTTTTTTTAGCCACTTTTTAGCACTCCTGCTCGTCCTACATCATATATTGATGCAATGGGCTTTTGATATTGGATTTCAGCAATCCTTATTATTCTGGATAAAAATGATTGTGGTTATTTCAGGTTTGTTGATTGCGATTCGATTTTTCAAGACCTTAAAATGGCGGCGGTTTTATTTTGCGCTTTACCCTTTGGGAGTGGTTATTTTTTCGTTTGGTTTTATGTTTCGTGGCATTTTGGGAGGGATCCTGATGTCTGCAATCCAATATCCCATAATCGCAGATGAGGTAGCTTATCAAAAAGAGAATATCACCATTTACACCAAATATACAGGGTTTTTTAGCAGGTGTTGCACCTATAGATTGATGGGCTCCTATTATAAGATTTTAGAAAAGGAATATGGCCAATTTAGTACCGAAGGACAGGATGCGCTAATTGTCAAAAGTTTAAAGAATACCACGACGCAACTCACGGTGACTTTTGAAGATTATCTTTTTGATGAGACGCTTCAGGAGCTTGAACTTCAAGATCGTGTTTTGGTTTTTGATAAGTAAATATACGGCATTTGTCGTATGGTGTTGAATGTGTTTGAAACCTATGTTTGTTGTCAATAACATGAAATTATGAAAAAATTACTACAGATGGTGATGCTTTTATCACTGACGACAGGGTTCTCCCAAGGAAAAATAGATTTAGAGTCATTCTCTTACCCTGTGCTCACAAATTATCTTTATTACGGAATTGGAGATGTGGAACGCACGAAGGATGTCAAAGAACTACACCTGAACTTTATGGATGGTGGTCGGGATGCTTCTTATTATTTTGATGGTCAAGGGCGTTTGTTAAAATATATTAGCAAATTCAGCAATGAGCTGATTCAATATCATTATGAGAATGATCGTATTACCCATGTGGAGAAGAAAGATAACTATGGGAGTTTTAAAAAACCAGTGGTTTATAGCCCAGACGGGAAGGTGTATTCACATCCGAGTCTCATAGGAAGCTCAGGCAATCGGGTCTTATATTACGAATATGATAATCAGGGCAATGTTGCGAAGATTTGGGAACATTCTAAAGATAATTTAGAGCCATCTGATCTAAACGATATAAAGCCAAGCTACAGTTTTAAATATGACGATAAGAATCGTCTTATTGAAGCTGATTATGGGTTTTCCGTTGAAACATACACTTATAATTTCATATACAGTACTGTCGTTGAGGTCACGGAAAGATCTGTTAGTACTTCTGGAAACAGAAAACCAACAAGCAATGCATATAAATACAATGATTATGGTCTTTCTGGTAGTTATGCCATGGACCAAAAGGGCAATTGGATTGCTCGTGATATAAACAGGAAAAAAGAAATTGTATTTCGAAGAGTGGTGTACGCTGACGGAACGATTTCCGAATATAAATTGAAATAATATCCTATAAAAACCCTGTGGTTTGTAATCTCCCATTAAGTTGTCTTTCAATTTTCCAAAGCCATTTATGTTAATGATAGGGAAAGGATGAGCAATTTTATAGAGACCGAAGCAATACCATTATTTTGAAATATTTTGGTTGAAACCATCAGAAAATAAAACCCTAAACCCATGAGACAATTAACTGTTCTTTTTTTATTTTTTATTTGTGCAAATGTATTTCCACAAAAAATAGATTGGATCAATGCACCAAATAACCCGATACCATTAGCATATACCTTAAATCATTTTAGATTGATAGGCGACCTTAAATCCAGCGAGGTTTTTGGGTTCAACGGAACATTGTTAACGAGAGATCAATATCACTTTAATCCAAACGGTCTATTAGAACAGTCCGTTGATGTTAATAAAAGAGAACCTTTAAAAAGTACTTATACCACCTACTTATATAATAATGATAGGACCGTTGCCTCTAAAACAGATAGAAAAGAAAACCAAATTATCTTTATTGTAACTTATAAATACAATAAGAAAAAGCAGCTAATCGCGTCTTATTTTGACAATAAAGAGAATCCACAACACAAATATTCTGATGAATTTGAATATCACACCAATGGATTTCTTTCAAAGCGTACGCAATTTAAAGATGAAAAGGCAATTTCAATGGATACTTATTCTTACGATAAATTGAATAGGTTAATACAAGAAGAGTCCTTTAATAATGGAAAGCCAACAAAATCAAGTGTGTATCATTATAACAATACCTCAGATACCATTCTCGAAGTTACAATAAGCAATTCCTATTTTGGGGATTCGCGCACTGATGAGGTTACTGAAGTAAAGACCTATAGTAATGGGTATTTGGTAAAAGAATCTTGGGACACCTATACCTTGACATTTGATTCACAGAACAATCTTTTGGAATCGTCATTTAGAAAATTGGGAAATAATTTTGGAGGGAAACGATTTATAAACATCTATTATAATCCTGCCCACAATAATGCCGATAACTTTATAGAGATAGGATGTGTGGCCGGGAATTGTTTGGATGGGTATGGCACTTACCTGTTAGGAGATCGATATATAAAAGCTTTTTTCTCTAATTCAGCAATTAATGGTTTTAGCTTCTCTGTCAAAAACGACGATCCAGAAACAACCACTCTACTTATTGCAAATTCTGGTCAGCCTGTTAAAACCATCAAGTTTTCTAAAAATCGAATGCTTGAGTATGTCAACTTTATGGAGGGAAAAATTTCAGGTAACTACTATTATAACAATTCCGGAGAAATAACCATCGCTGAAGTTGAAAATGGCAGTATCAAAACAAAATATAGTAATGCCAAGAACCAAGGCTCTGTACGATGCATCACAGGAGATTGCGAAAATGGATTTGGCAGCATATTATTTGAAAATGGCGATTCTTTCGAAGGTTTCTTTAAAAACGGACAGTCTATAGAAGGGATTCTGAAGCTTTCAAGTGGCCATAGTTATATAGGTGCTTTTGCAAATGGGAAAAAATTTCAGGGCTCAGGAATATTAATGTTCCCTAATGGCGATAGATATGTGGGTTTTTGGGAAAGGGGACTTCGACACGGACAGGGTGTTTACCAATTCGCCGATGGAACGGAACAAGCAGGTATTTGGGACAATGATGAATTAAGAACTAAAATGTAGATCTTATGAGAAAGTTACTATTTATGACCTTTGTTTGTTTAATAACAACGGGATTTGCCCAAAAAGTAGATTTGGCAAATGCACCTGAAAACCCCATCGTTTTTAAATTCAAATTGGAGCATTTTAATTTAAAAGGTGATGTGTATCGTTTCAATTCCCAGTATTATTTTAATAAAGAGGGATTTCTTATTTCCAAATCAGATATTGGAGGTGATAATATCTATATCTATGAGAATGGAAAATTAACTCGTGACGGCAATTTCAATCCATTTAAAGTAAATGATCAGGGACTTATAACCTACCGAAATGGTTATGACTATACCTACAATGACCGAGGCTTATTGTTAACCTCTACTGAAACTAGGGTTGCAGGTTATAAGACGCCAGCTGTAAATAATTTAACAAAGTATGTCTATGATGCTCAAGATCGGGTCATTAAGGAAGAGAAATATGTGTCAGATGTGCTCAAAAAAACGACGACCTACACTTATAAAAAGGTGGGGAATGCAATCCAGGTTTTTAAGGAGATCACAGAAGCAGGCAAAGAACCCTACAAAAACGAAAACCATTATATCGATGGCCGATTAGTACTCGTCAAAGACCAGTATAGTGACATCCCACTAATAGTTGAATCAAAATTAGATGCAAAAGGTAACAGTGTTGAGGATAAGCATATCAACGGCGGAACCTTAACGGATACTTTTAGTTATACGATTGTTTACTATTCTGATGCAAACAAGCCACAGAACTACACTGTAGCTATGATAAAGTCATATGACGGTTCAATAATACCTCAAGTTAGAAGAAATGGCCAGTATTTTTCAACCTGGTTAGAAACACCATTGAAATCTACCAATGATATGTTGTTTTATGATGATTTGACCAAAACCTATTATCTAGCCAAAAATGTTTATGACAAAACCTTGGCAGAAGGCACTACTATTAAAATGGAGCTGTTGTTAAAAAACAATGAGGTATTAATGTTTTTAAACGCAAAAGATGAGTATTTTATTTTTGACAAAGGACAGGGAGTTTTGCCAAAATCAGAAGAAAAGATGGCCTCACTTATGACTGGTGGACTATTTGTTTATACCAAAGATGCCCAAACACTGAAGGAAAAAACTTATTTGTTTAAAGATATCCGGGGAAAAACTTTTGTGTCCGGTGAAATCCTACCTGAAAATAATGACCAACTATATTATTATATTAATGCCAACTCTAATACGGTTGCAGTCATTTTTAAAGGTCTTTGGGTCAAAGACATCTCGAAAACCGATTTTAAAAGACTTGGTGATTTTGGATATCTCGCGTATGCAAATGGCGAACCCAAATATGTTTTGCCAGAGTATTATAATATGAAAAGTAATCAAATTTATTCTGGTCATATTTTTGATCCTAAAGTAGATACGGATGTTAGAGAAACCAATGCAAACGCATCTTCTGATAATCAAAATTCCGTTTCATCCACAGATTCGAGTACAAGCTGTGTCTCGGGAAATTGCACTGAAGGTTTCGGAGAACTTAAAACCCAACACTCCACACTTACAGGGTTTTTCTCAGGCGGGAAAGTCAATGGTTATGGCAAAGAAGTCTATAACGATGAAACTGGATATTACCAAGGCGAATTCCGGAATGGACAACGGGATGGTTTCGGAATGTACACGTGGAATAGTGATCAAAGCTATTATATTGGCCAGTGGAAAGAAGGCCAACTTCATGGCTACGGCTATATAAAAAATGGGACTCAAGTGCTTCAAGCGGGGTATTATGAGAACGGAAAACAAACGCGCAACCTGCTGAACCAAGATTATATCAATAAACGAGCGGTGGGAAATTGTATTGGCGATTGCCAGAACGGATTTGGGTATTACCAATTCTCAAATAATGATAAATATGTGGGTTTTTTCACCAATGGACAGTTTAATCATGTAGGAGCCTACACTTGGGTTTCTGGAGATGTTTATATTGGAAATATTAGAAACAGTGAATTTAGTGGTCAGGGGATACTCTATTATAAATCTCTAATGACCACGTATTATGGCAATTTATTAAATGTTACAAGACAGGGACTGGGCGTTTACTATAATAAATCGGGAAACATTGAAAGTAAAGGATACTGGAGCCAAGGCATTCTTAAAACGGCCATGTAACCATTCAAAAGTGTGATGAAGATTCAGAGGTGTTTTCTTTAATTTCCATCACTTCAAAAAATATTTTCAATAATAGGAATGGAATTATAGAAAAAATAACGGCATGGTCTGTAAATAAAATGAATTTTTTTGAAACTAAAAACCAAAGCAATATTCCGAGAACTATGGATATGTGCAAGGTGATAACTCCTTTTGATAATGATGTATTGAAAGTAATTTGATCAGAACCAATTTGATAAATAGCAATTTCTCTTAATAAAAAAGTAAGCAAAGTAATATTAAAGAAAGTGTTTTTAAAGAAGAGCACTTCTAAATTCATGATAATTAAGTCATGATCTTTCCAATTGATTACCAATCCAAAAATCACAATGATAAAAACGATATAAATAAAAAGGAAAAACAATCTCGCCTTTATTCCATTAAGAACTTGAACTGGGTTTTGGAATAGGTTTTTTTTGAAGTGATACCGTAATCTATAAAACACTGTCTTTACAAATTCATCCCACCAAAACAAGTAGATAATATAGAATACAGTAATGTTTTTATTGTAAATGGCAACAAGGGTGATAAGGATCATTGCTGCTAAGGACAAATATTTTGATAAGCGTGCGTAAGGCGTGTACATCAATCGATTAGCTCTGAGTTTTAGCTGTCTAAAATAAACTAAAATTCAGTTCGATGGTCTAAACGCTACTGATTTTTCACGTTTTTTATCAAAGACAACAAGGTGCTGTCATCATATGTACAAGGAACCTCATAAAGACTATCACGCACGACCTGCATGAGCATTATCTCTATCCTAAAAGAGCAGCCTTATTAAAATATTGTTTCCCTAAAATTAATCCATCACTTTTCTCAAAACGTAGAGTTCTTGTAAGTCTCCAGTGTTCTTGTTGCCATCACTGTCCAATAAGGTCAACGTATTTTCACCAACAAAAAACGGATTTCTGTCATTGGATAGTAGGATTCTTTGTCCTTGGTCATCCCATTCAAAGGTGCCTTTGGTTTCAATTGGCGTCGTTTCCTTTCCTAAATAGGTTTCTTGGATGAGATAGGTGTTATCACTGTTAATTGTAACTACGGTTTTGATCCCCTCACAATCGGCACAAGGTAGTTCGCCTTCATATACGCCATCCCAATCTAAAGAAGTCATGCTGTTGTCTCCCGTGAGCCCCATGTCCACTTCTTCTATTTGAGGCTCCTCGATAGTTTGTGTTTCTTTTTTCTTTCCGGAATTACAGCTTGTAACAAATAAAACAAGGGCAATACATAGGGAATTGATAATAGTGGTTTTCATTTTTAGTGTTTTTAATATGGGTTAATCTATTGAAATTTGATAAAAAGGGAAATGATTTAAGTAAGTTTTAACAGGCTGGTTAATTGGTGACTTTTTCTGTAGAAGGCTCGAATGATGCCAACACATAGCCATTTTCGTCCTTAAAGGTCAATTCGCCATCAGTTAAAATATAACTTCTGGTCTTTTGCAAATTGCCCATAAAAACGTTTTCGATGCTGCTTCCTTCACAATATCTCATGGTGGCCATCATTTGGGAGAATTCTATTTGTTGATCATCTTTTAAGGTAAATGTGCCCCCAAAGGTATTACAACCGCCATTGCCCCCAACACCATTATCCTTTGCAGTAAGTCTTATAAACGGTTGTTCCAATTCTGTATTGGAGAGATTCAGGACGTCTCCATTGAGTTTGGTCAATACCCATTTCGTGCCAATAAAAGAGACTTCATCAGTAGTGGAGGGCTTTTGTGGTGTTACTTGAGATTTACAGTTAAATAGCAGAATACAGGCCAGGAATGATAAGCTTAAAATATATTTCATGATGAACGTATTTAATTGTTTGATTATCAAAGTTAAGGAACTGTTTTAAGCTATATACAAAATAAAAGAACTGTTTTGCTCAAAACGGTGAATTTAGCTAATCTGCAATCCGTTAGGTACTTTAGCTTCTGTGGATGTATCAGGATTCACAAAAACCAGCTTTCCGTCTTCAGATTCAGTCATCAATATCATGCCCTGACTTTCAACGCCTCTTAAAGTTCTGGGTGCTAAATTGACCAGCACGGTGACGCGTTTTCCAATGATTTCTTCAGGGGTAAAGCTCTCAGCTATTCCAGAAACAATCGTTCGTACATCAATACCAGTATCGATTTTCAAAACCAATAACTTATTGGCTTTTGGCATCTTTTCGGCTTCCAAAATGGTCCCTACTCGCATATCCAATTTTGAAAAATCTTCATAACTGATGGTTTCTTTTTGTGGCTCTACTTTTTTATTGGCGGCTTCATTTGATAACTTGCTAGCAATAAGTTTATCCAATTGAGCTTGAATGGCCTCATCTTCAATTTTTGAAAATAAGAGTTCTGCTTTCCCTATTTTATGTCCTGAAGGAAGCAATACATTCTTGGAGGAAATATCAGTCCATGAATTTTCGACATCGCCAGAAGTGATGTTTAGAATGGTTTTCAATTTGTTCGCCGTAAAAGGCAAAAACGGCTCACTCAATGTTGCCAAGGCCGATGCTATTTGAAGCGCCACAAACATGATGGTTTTGGTACGTGCTTCGTCAGTTTTAACCAATTTCCAAGGCTCTTCATCTGCCAAATATTTATTGCCCAATCTGGCCAAATTGATGAGTTCCTGACTTGCTTCCCTAAATCGGTAACGTTCAATGGAGCTCGCTATCACATCTGGATAGGCTTTTAACGCTGCCAAGGTTTCTTGATCAACAGCACTGAATTCTGATGGCTCAGGGGTAACGCCATCATAATACTTATCGGTCAGTACCACGACACGGTTGATGAAATTACCGAAAATGGCCACCAATTCATTATTGTTTCTTGCCTGAAAATCTTTCCATGTAAAATCGTTGTCCTTAGTTTCTGGTGCATTCGCAGTCAGGGCATAGCGCAAGACATCTTGTTGATTCGGAAAATCTTCCAAATATTCTGGCAGCCAGACCGCCCAATTTTTTGAAGTGGATAGTTTATTACCTTCTAAATTCAGAAATTCATTCGCCGGGACGTTGTCCGGTAAAATATAAGAACCTTCTGCTTTCAACATCGCTGGGAAAATGATACAGTGAAAAACAATATTATCTTTTCCTATAAAATGTACCAATTTGGTGTCTTTATCTTTCCAATAGGGTTCCCAATCCTTTCCAACACGCTCGGCCCATTCTTTGGTGGAGGAGATGTAACCAATAGGCGCATCAAACCAAACATATAAGACTTTACCATCGGCACCCTCAAGAGGCACGGGAATCCCCCAATCTAAATCTCTGGTCACCGCTCTTGGACGTAGGCCATCGTCAATCCATGATTTTACTTGTCCGTAAACATTGGGTTTCCAGTCCTTTTTATGGCCTTTTAAAATCCATTCTCTCAAAAATGCCTCGTGCTTGTCTAAGGGTAAAAACCAATGCTTGGTTTCTTTTAACGTAGGCACGTTACCGCTTATGGCCGATTTTGGATTGATCAAATCCGTAGCATTTAAGCTGCTTCCACATTTTTCACATTGGTCGCCGTAGGCTTCCTCATTGCCACATTTTGGACAAGTTCCTGTAACAAAACGGTCGGCTAAAAATTGGTCAGCTTCTTCATCGTAGAGTTGCTCGGTGATTTCTTCAATAAATTCGCCTTTATCATATAAGGTTTTAAAGAATTCTTGAGCGGTTTCATGATGGACTTTAGCCGTGGTACGTGAATAGTTGTCAAAACTGATCCCGAAATCTTCAAAAGAAGTTTTGATAATGGCGTGGTATTTATCAACAATGTCCTGTGGCGTCACGCCTTCCTTTTTTGCTTTTATGGTAATGGGTACGCCGTGTTCATCACTTCCGCAGATAAAGATGACGTCTTTTCCGATGAGTCTTAAGTATCGGGCATAAATATCGGCAGGCACATAAACTCCGGCCAAATGACCAATATGGATAGCCCCGTTAGTGTAGGGCAATGCTGCGGTAATGGTATATCTTTTAGGTTGATTCATCAACTAGTAATTTAATTTTGTTTTAATGCAAGAAAAAAGGCGAAACAGCAACCTTCTGTTTTTGAACAGACAGATGGCTTCAATTCACTCGCAATGACGCCTTGTTTTTAGAAGCCACAAAAGTACACATTTTGACCTCGATTTGGAAAAAAAATGTATTTTTACATTATGTCGAAAATATCATTTACCCTCGTATTAAGTTGCCTTGTTTTGATTTTAGGAATTCAAGACTTCTCGGCACAAGAAAAATCAACACCCATGAAAGAGCAAACGCTTGTGCGTCCTCCATATTTAAAAGCGGGAGACACGGTTGCTATTGTGGCACCCTCTGGTGTTCTTAAAAACAGAAACGCAGAGATCCAAAATGCACAGGATTTGTTGGCGAGCTGGGGCTTGCATACCGTTTTGGGAACGCACTTGTATTCTGATAGCAATCATTTTGCTGGGACCGATGCCGAGCGTTGTGCCGATTTTCAACAGGCAATGGACGATCCTACCATTAGTGCTATTTGGGCGGCGCGTGGCGGTTACGGAACGGTAAGGATCTTGGATAAACTAGATTATACCAAATATAAAAAGAAACCAAAATGGGTGATAGGCTACTCTGATATCACAGCATTACATAGCCAATTGCACAATGAAGGGTTTGAATCCGTACATGCCATCATGGCCGCAGGTATCACCAAGGACCTCAAAAATATGGAAGAAACAGTGGCTACCTTTAAAGATGCTATTTTTGGAAAGCCTTTAACTTATACTTTGGATGGATCAGAATATAACAAGGTAGGAACGGCCTCTGGTCAATTGGTTGGTGGTAATTTGACCTTATTGCATACCATGTTGGGTTCTAAAACCAGTATTGACGTCTCAGGAAAGATCCTATTTATTGAAGAAATTGGAGAGTATGCTTACCATATCGATAGAATGTTGCAAAGTTTGAAGCGTGCAGGCTATTTTGACAATTGCAAAGGTGTGATTGTAGGCGATTTTTCGAAAATGAGAGAAAACACCACCCCTTGGGGAAGCTCTGTTGAACAATTGATTTTAGATGCATTATCTGAATATGATTTTCCAATTGCGTTTAAAATGCCAGCAGGACATGAAGATGATAACAGGGCAATGATCTTTGGTCGAAATATTGAGCTGAAGGTGACTAAAAATGAATCGGTAATTGTTTTTGACAACTAACAAAAATCACTCCGAATAATCTCGTAACAGAGCGCGGTAATTGGTTAAGATTTTTGAGCGACTTATAAAACCTAAAAACTGCTTGTTTTCGTCCAATAATGGAAGTTGCCAAACGTCGGCCTCATCAAACATTTTAGTGACTTTCATGACGGAATCCGATGGATTGATGATAAATGAAGGTTTTATGGCGAGCTTGCCTACACTTGTTTCGGAAGTGGACTTTTTTCCTAAAAGATAAGGGCGCAAATGCTCTCGATTTAAAATTCCCAAAAACTGATTGTTGCTATCAATAACAGCCATACTGTTCTGGTCGCTATTTCTAAATTTTTGCATGACTTCATCCATGCTTTCTTTTGTGCTGAGTACCAACGAAGCCGGATTGATGCAATCTTTTAATGGAATTTGGGAAAGGATATTTTGATCTTGACGTGTTGTGAAAATTTTCCCTTCCTCTGCTAGTTTATTGAACACCGGATTGATGGGTGAAAAAAACCGATTGATCACATACGCAATTACGGAAACGGTCATTAGTGGAATAAATAAATCGTAACCTCCGCTAGTTTCTGCAATCAGAAAAATTGCGGTTAAAGGGGCGTATAAAGCTCCAGACAACACCCCCGCCATTCCAACCAACATCAAATTTGTGGTTGGAACGTCTTGAACCCCTAACATTTCCAACGAAAGGCCAAACACGTATCCTAAAAGGCCTCCTGCTACCAATGAGGGTGCAAAATTACCGCCATTTCCACCCGAGCTTAATGTAATACTCGTTGCAAAAGCTTTTAAAAGAGTGGCCAATGCAAGAAAAATGAGGATGATGAGTTGTGAGTTTCCCAAATAGCGAAATAAGCTTTCATGAATTAATTGTTCGACATTGCCTTGATGCAATATTTTGATATTGAGGTAGCCCTCACCAAAAAGTGGTGGGAATGCAACACATAAGAGCGATAATAGTCCACCTCCAACAAGGGCTTTTAGTAGGATACGTTTTTTAAATCGTTCAAAAAAATGATGTACTTTTTGTCCGACCATTAAAAAATAGCGTGCGTAAAAACCGGTCAATACACCTAAGACGATATAATAAAAAATGTTGAGATAATTGAAGGCCTCACGAGCGCGAAGATTGAACAACACATCTTCATTTAAAATGATGGTAGAAAGTAAGCTCCCACAAATGGCGGCAATGACTAGCGGAATAAAATCAGTAAATACCAATCCGGTAAGAAGAATTTCAAAAGCAAACATGATACCTGCAATTGGTGCGTTAAATGCCGCAGCAATTCCGGCAGCAGCTCCTGATGCGAGCAGTAGAGTACGCTCTTTAAAATCAAGTCTGTAACGTTGTGCATAGTTGGATCCAATTGCAGAACCTGTTACGGCAATAGGTGTTTCCAGTCCTACTGAACCTCCAAAACCAACTGTAATCCCACTTTGTACAATTTGTGAATACATTTTGTTGGATTTGATTTTACTCTGGTTTTGCGATATATCTTTTAAAACAAAGGAAAGCTCCTTGTCTTCATCTCCTTTAAAAAAGTACTTGACCACCAAAGCTGTTAAAGTGATACCAACCAGTGGAAAGATGGCATAAATAAAGAGTCGCTCTTCAAATGGTATTTCATTATTAATGAAAAGCTGAATGTGGTGCACAATGATCTTGAGAAGAACACCGGCCAAACCAGCGGTTAGCCCAACTAAAATTCCGGATAGAATCAGAAATTGTGAGCGGGTCAGACGCTCGTTGATCCAAAATAAAAGGATTTCCACAAAATTGAATTTTCTATATGGATAATTTATAAATGCTCTTTTGAATTGTAAAAAAGCTACATATAGTCTCTTTATCTTGTACATTGGAAGTGGTGAATCTATTTAAAGATTTTGAAAATTAAAATAGCCTGTCCAATCAATAATATGATGAAACCAAGCTTATTCCGACTTTAAACTATCTTGCAAATTTCGCTAAAAAAATAAAATGAGAAGGCCAAATGTCCTATTTTTTAATTCAGTGTATTTTCTTTTGTGACATGAGGAGTGTGCCATTCTATATTAAAAGTTCAGAGTTGCCTACAGAAAGTGAAAAATGATATTAAAGCGATGATGCGTTGTGGTTCTATTGGACTTTTGGTAAAGAAGTATTAAATTGATAATTTTTAATGAGTGGTTTTACTTTAGTGATGGTCAGAGGAATCAACTGAAGACTGAAAACTGCGACTGAAATCTGCGTCATGGCATACCACAACGAACTTGGAAAAATAGGCGAGAAAATTGCCGAGGATTACCTTTTGTCGAAGGGTTACGAGATTGTGCGCAAAAACTATTTTTATCAAAAAGCTGAAATTGATATTATAGCGAAGCATAATAATATGATGATTTGTGTGGAGGTCAAAACCCGGAATTCCGATTTTTTTGGTGATCCCCAGGATTTTGTGACGCCAAGTAAAATCAAATTATTGGTCAAAGCGATGGATGCTTTTATCATTGAAAATAATATTGATTTAGAGTCTAGGTTTGATATTATTGCTGTTTTAAAAAATAAAACAAAAGAGGAACTGACGCATTATGAAAATGCGTTTTATCACTTTTAATGTCTGTTTGGCGCCCAATTGGCAGAAATAAAAGTGGACTTCAGGTGAAAACTTCTATACCAACAGCGTGCTAAATCCTTTATTCCCAATGGGTGGCAATAGCAAAACCTCTAATATAATCCATTAAAATTTAATAAACGGTGACAATTGTCATGTTTTGAGCGGCTCAATAATTTTACATTTGCGGCTTAATTTTTTAAGAAAATCGCAATGTTACCCATCAAACAAGTCCATAGTTTTCACATTCCTGTCATGGGTTTAGCCTACACCATAGATAGTCCAATACGTGTCGCACAATTTGGAGTTTCCTCGGTTATTTCAATTATCGATGATGACCTCATAGAAAAAATGAATGCTTTTTATAGTCAGAAATTCAGTTTGCCATATCAGGAAATATCGAAAAAAGTAGAAGATTATCGCGCTAAGCGCATTACTGCCTATCTGAATTTAGTAGATTCTATTGTTAAGGATAAGTTTGTGAAATTCAAGGAGGAATTATCAGAAAGTAAATCTGCCCTGGAGAATTTTGTCGGGATGCTTCCTAATAAATCGAGCATAAAAGAGGGGCTTTCAAAGATGTTGGAAGAAGGGATGCTCATTAAAGAGACGATTAAAACCTATATTGATACGCATTTGTCCGCTGGACAGATTGATGTGAACATCATGACCAAGATTGACAAAGATAACTTTAAGGGATCTGAACAGTTACCGGTTGAATTCAATGATGCCCATGCGTCACTTCGCGGTTTTGCAAATAGTAATTTGTCGTCGTCAGTAGTGCTTTCCGCAGGAATGAATCCAAGATTATACAGTTACTTTGAGAATTTCAAGGATTTTTATCCCGATGCCGAAGGACAACTAAAAAAGAAAATTATATTAAAGGTGAGCGATTTTCGTTCCGCGATTATCCAAGGCAAATATTTGGCCAAAAAAGGGTTGTGGGTTTCAGAATACCGAGTGGAATCTGGTCTGAATTGTGGAGGTCATGCATTTGCAACTGAAGGGTTTTTGTTGGGCCCAATCTTGGAGGAGTTTAAAACCAAAAGAACCGAATTGCTACAAGATACACACGATGTTTTTGTGAAGGCTTTAATTGATAAACAGTTTTCTGTTCCTGAGCATCCCTTGGACATAAAGATCACGGTTCAGGGAGGTGTTGGCACCGCGGCTGAACATGACTTTTTGATAGATAATTATCAGGTCGATTCTGTGGGTTGGGGAACTCCTTTCTTATTGGTTCCTGAAGCGACATCTGTTGATAATGAAACACGTCAACTCATGGCAGAGGCCAAAGAGGACGATTTATATTTAAGTAATATTTCGCCATTAGGTGTGCCTTTCAATACGCTTAAAGGCACCTCCAATGAGTTTTATAAGCAAGCTCGTATTGATAATAATAAAGCGGGGAGTTCTTGTCCTAAAAAGTTTTTGGCCTTAAGTAAGGAGTTTGGACCAGAAGGTATTTGTACTGCATCAAAAAAATATCAAGATGTGAAACTGTCAGAACTAGATTCAAAAAAGGAAACAATGACCGCTTCACATTATGACATCGCTAAAAATAAAATTACAGAAAAGGCTTGTCTTTGTGTTGGTTTGGCGAATGCATCCTATCTTGAAAACGAGATTCCAATAAAAGGACAGCAACAAGGTGTGGTAATTTGTCCAGGACCCAATTTGGCGTATTTTGATAAGGAAGTCTCGCTATCGCAAATGATACAGCATATTTATGGAGGAGCTTCTGTGCTTTCGGAAACGTACAGACCTAACATGTTTGTAAAAGAATTGAAAATGTATGTGGAGTATTTAAAAAATGATATTGCAACGTTTACGGATGAACTATCAGCCAAAAACATAAAGAAATGGTCGGCGTTTAAAAGTAATTTATTGGATGGAATTGCCTACTATCAAAATTTATTTAATGAAACGTTTCATTCAAATAAAAATGAGATTCAATCTGATATTATAATCTATAAGAATGAAATAGATACGATTGAAATTCCTGTTTTGTAATCGAGATGAAATAATTTTTTTTATTTGGATGAATTGGAGAAATAGGCAAAAACTAAATTCTCCTCCTTTTGAAGGAGGAGTGGCTTCTGCTTTCGGAGAAAAGCAGAAGACGAGGTGGTAATTGAGATTGAAAACCTCTCAGGTTTTTAAAACCTGAGAGGTTTTTGCTTATTTCGAATTTATTTGGGATCCCTGCCTTAGCAGCGATTTGTTTACCTATAAAAATTCATTTCGTCCACATATTCCCAGACATGTTCTGGTAACATCGGCTTGACGTTTTTTCCTTCTTTAATGGATTTTCTTATGAATGTAGAGGATAATTCCATAATAGGAGCGGAGACCTTATGGATTTTTGGATGTTGGTCAAATTGGGATTCGACCTTGCCTTCCGATAATCTTGGATACACATAAACATGATGGTTGGCCAAGATCAATTCGTAATTCTTCCATTTGTGGAGGCTTTTGAGGTTGTCTTCACCCATAATCAATGCAAACTCGTGCATTGGGAATTTTTCTTGTAAATAGGCAAGCGTATTGATGGTATAGTTAGGTTGCGGCATCCCAAATTCAATATCGTTCGCCCGCAATTTAGGATAGTCGGCTGTGGCCCGGTACACCATCTCGAAACGATCGTGGTTGTCAAGCATGGATGCTTTTACTTTAAACGGACTTTGGGGCGTCACCACGAACCAAACTTGGTCAAGATCACTATATTCTGCCATATGGTTGGCAATGATAAGATGGCCAATATGAATGGGATTAAACGTGCCAAAGTAAAGTCCGATTTTCATTTGTCTATACTTGTTTTCTCGTGATTTGGGGTATTTACAAAATCGGAGACTAGCTTGTAGGACTCCGCAAAGGCCTTATCAAGGTCATCATTAACCACGATCACATCAAATAAAGGGGCAGTAGCCAATTCTGCAGAAGCCTTTGCAATCCGCATATTGATTTTGTCATTGCTTTCGGTCTGACGCTTTTTAAGGCGAATCTTCAATTCGTCAATACTTGGCGGTTTTACAAAAATGGCAATGGTCTGATCGGGAAATTTTCGTTTGATGCGTAAGCCTCCAGAAACATCAATATCAAAAATGACGTTTTTACCTTTAGCCCAAATACGTTTCACCTCAGTTTTTAGAGTACCGTAAAAATTATCACGATAGACTTCTTCCCATTCTAAAAACTCGTCATTTTTAATCCGATTCTTAAACTCCTGTGCGTCTAAAAAGTAGTAATCCTTTCCATCGGTTTCGTTGTTTCTTTTTTCTCTGGAAGTTGCCGATATTGAAAACTCCAAATTAAGTTCTTCTTGTTTCAGCAAATGTTTCACAAGTGTGGTTTTACCTGAGCCCGAAGGTGCTGAGAATACGATGAGTTTCCCTTGGTTTGGGATGTCTTTAAGTTTGGTCACGAACTAATTATTTTTTGATACAAACCTTTCCTTGAACTAAAAAGGTCATTATTTTTCACCTACTTATATTACCTGCTAAAGCACATTTAGCAACTGTTCTTTAATTTTCTCCAATTCGTCCTTCATTTGAACAACCAATTTTTGCATCGGGGCATGATTGCTTTTTGAACCGATGGTGTTGATTTCTCGTCCCATCTCCTGACTGATAAAACCTAATTTTTTTCCGTTGGAATCATCGCTTTTGAGTGCTTTGATAAAATAATCCAAGTGGTTCTTCAGTCGCACTTTTTCTTCAGTAATGTCGAATTTTTCAATATAAAAAACCAATTCCTGTTCAAAGCGGTTTTCGTCTACCTTTTCTTTTAACTCCGCCACACCTTTGTGCAATCGGTCTCTTACCGCTTCAATTCGATCAGGATCCATCGCAATGACTTCATCCAATAAATCGGATATGTTTTTGACACGATCAAAAAATTCGGATTCTAAACTTTTACCTTCATCCCGACGGTATTGTTGAATCTTGTCCAATGCCGAATTGATTTCTGTTGCAATTTCCTCCCATTCATCTTCATCCATCTCATCGCGCTCGGTAGTGACAGCATCTGGTAAACGAATGGCCATTTTGAGCAATTCCGTTTCATCGCCATCAACCACTTCCTTCAATTGCTTGATGTACTGTTTCACTACGGTCTTATTGATTTGGGTTGAGGTTTCTTCACCAGTTATTTCCATGTACAATGAAAAATCAATTTTGCCACGTTCCAGTTTAGAAGCAATCAATTTGCGAATGTCCAACTCTTTTTCTCGATATAAAGAGGGCATTCTGGTATTCAGGTCGAGATTTTTGCTGTTTAGCGACTTTATCTCTATAGATATTTTTTTAGTAGGAAGCTGAATTACAGATTTTCCGTACCCGGTCATGGATTGTATCATGGACTTATTTTAAAAGTTGCACAAAGGTAATGAAAATCATCAGTTTTCTTGAGGTAATAAGTCGATGGAATTGTGCCCAAGACATTTAAAAATTCTAAATTTACATTCTTTAATTTATAACCAAGAGATAGGATTATTGAATTAGTGGTGATTTTTTAATTCCTTAAATCAGCTCCATGTTCTAAAATCTATCCTCTATATTCTATAAAATATGTATCTAAAGAATTTTGAAATACGTTGGAGTGATGTTGATGCCAATAGACATTTGGCCAATTCTGCCTATGTAAATTTTATGAGCCATACACGTGTGGCTTTTTTTGAAGACCATGGGTTTTCTTTGACAAATCTCGCCAAATTTCAAATCAGTCCAGTCGTTTTTTATGAGCATATCTTTTATTTTAAGGAAGCTTTTTTAGGGACACCCATACGCGTAAGCCTGGAAGTTACTGGTTTGAGTGAGGACGGTATGTTCTTTAGGATAGAACATAATATCTACAACCATAAGGGCGAAAATTTGGCCAATTGCGAACTTTTGGGAGCTTGGATTAATTTGAAAACGCGCCAATTAACTGGATTACCAGCAGAATTTTTAGAGGAGATGGATACTTTTCCAAAATCAAAAGATTTTAAAGTTCTTACTAAAGAGGATACCCGTAAATTTGGTAAAAAACCAGTGAACTTAAGTTGAGACTTTCGGTCTTTTCGTCACCAAATAAATACCTAGAAATATCAAAGCGGAGGCAATGACTTTAACCATCGTAAGATTGTCACTTCCCATCATGATTGCAAAAACACCTGCAATGACTGGTTGGATATAAATAAAAATGCTCACAGTAGAAGCCCGTAAATGGACCAGTGCCAATGGATTTAGCAAATTTGCTATATAAGTGGCTCCAATGATGACGAAGGCCACCGCAAAAAACACATACGGACTGAAACTTGGCAGGTCAATTTCCATAAGTTCAGAATAACCGAATGGCACGACCATAAAAAATGAAAAGAGAAACAACCATTTCAGAAAGGTCAGCGGATGGTATTTGGCCGTTAGTTTCTTAACCAGGATAAGATAAATTGCAAAAGAGGTGGCATTGATAAATATCAGGGTATTCCCTAAAAGAACATTATCTTCACTACGAAGGGATTTTCCATAAATAGTCAAGATGATAGCGCCGGCAAATCCGATAAATACTCCCAAAATCTTCATTGAGGTGAGCTTTTCATTTAGGAAAATGGCAGACATGATCAGCACTAAAATCGGAGAAATAGTTGAAATCACCGAGGCATGAATAGGTGTGGTATGTTCCAGTCCTTTGAAAAACATGAGCATGTTTATGGCTATTCCAAAAAGAGCGGCAATAAAGAAATGGATATAATCCTTTTTATCAATTTTTTCTTTGGGCCCCATAAAACTGAATAACCAAAACAGTAAAGTAGCACCACCCACTCTAAGCACTATAAATGCGAATGGTTTGACAAAGCCACCTGCCATCACATCTTTGGCAAAGGTGTAATTTAAGCCATACATCAATTGCACTATAAAGGCCGCAATGAATGCAAGTGTTCTAACCTTCATGAATTGCTTTTTTTGCAGCTTCTTCAGTTTTTGCACTGTTGCCAATAAAAATCTGATCGTTATAGACCAGAACCGGTCTGCTCAAGAAAGTATAATGTTCAAGAATATAGTTTTTGAAATCTTCTTCTGTAAGATTTTGGTCTTTAAGTCCCAAAGCTTTATAGCGTTGTGCCCTTTTGCTGAATAAGGCTTCATAACTCCCGGATAGCTTGTGAAGTTCCTCCAATTGCTCGGCAGTGATCTGTTCACCCTTAATATCTTGAAAAACGACATCAGAAGGTAATTCAAGCGTTTTGATGATTCTGATACAAGTGCTGCACGATTTTAAATAATATATTTTTTTCAAAACAATTGAAATTAGAAGGTGAAAAAATTAATCGCCAAAATAAAGCATTATAAATCACAATGCCAACTTCTTAAACTCCTCGAAATTTGTCTGAGGTTAAATGTTTTAGTTAATTTCTATGGGTTCACTTTTAAATAGTCCTTGATCTGGTCGTAAGGCAATGTGATTTTTGTGATGCCCTGTACATAAGAAGCAATCTCATAGTTATTGTAAAGAAGTACTAACCCATTGTTGGTAAACCCAATATTTGATGGTAATTGGAAATCTTCACCAAAGAAAAAGTCTTCCATGGTGTCATCCTTATCCTTTGGTTTTGTCTGTTCCATAAACGCCTCTTCAGCAACTTTTTTGAATTGGTCCAAGTTCTTGAGTAAGTCTTTTTGCTCGAATAAATCCCCGGTTTCTGGATTGAAATTTAAGTAAGTTGTTCGTCCATTACCGTGCGCACCACCGGTGTCAGTATAGGTCTGAAGGCTTAAACAGATGAGCTCTGGTGACTCGTAAACCACTTGTCCATCTACCTTGGCTTCCCATTTCTGGCTGCTATCCTGAAAGTCCCTCTTAAAGGATTTGTACTCTTGATCAAATTGTGAAACGGCTTCATCAATGGAAATGTCATTTTCTGGAGTATTGGCCATATTCATTTCATTGGCAATGACATGCTCTATCTGTTGATTTATTTTATTGGCAACAGCTTTTGTCCCGATGGCTTTCGGATAATTAACAACAATTGTTGCATCAGTCGATTTTTCGATATGTCGTGTCTCAAATGTTAATTTGACATCTTCTTTACAAGCAAATATCAGTAAAGCAGCGGTGATCAATATGCTTATTTTTTTCAATGTTTCAGTTGATTTGTTAAACAGCCAATAAAGGTATTACATCCTTTTGTAACCAACCAGTTAAAGGTTAAATTTGTTGTGAACAAAATTAAATGTCATGAAATTCAATACAAAAACCATTCACGGTAATCAAGAGCATGATAAGGCTTATGGTGCTGTGATGCCGCCAATATACCAAACCACAACCTATGCGCAAACTACTCCTGGAGGCCATAAAGGATATGAATATTCAAGAAGTGGCAATCCAACTCGTACGGCGTTGGAAAATTCATTTGCGAGTATTGAAAATGGAACTTATGGATTGGCTTTTGGTTCTGGATTGGCAGCAATCGATGCGGTGATGAAGCTGCTAAAACCTGGTGATGAAGTTATTTCGACAAATGACCTTTATGGTGGTACTTACCGTTTGTTTACTAAGATATTTGAGGGCTTCGGAGTCAAATTCCGGTTTGTTGGGATGGAGAATGCCTCTAAAATTGAATCCTATGTCAACAAAAACACCAAGTTGATCTGGGTGGAAACGCCGACAAATCCAATGATGAATATCATTGATATTAAAGCCACAGCCGCGGTATCAAAAAAACATAATATTTTATTAGCGGTTGACAATACTTTCGCGACGCCTTATTTACAACAGCCGTTGGATTTGGGTGCTGATATCGTGATGCATTCTGCTACGAAATACTTGGGCGGGCATAGTGATGTGGTTATGGGTGCGCTTATTGTAAAAGATAAGGACTTGGCAGATAGATTATATTTTATCCAAAATGCAAGTGGTGCGGTGTGTGGGCCGCAAGATAGTTTTTTGGTGCTTAGAGGAATCAAGACCTTACACGTCAGAATGCAGCGCCATTGTGAGAACGGAAAGGCTGTGGCCGAATATTTAAACAAGCACCCTAAGATCGAAAATGTGTATTGGCCGGGTTTTGAAAATCATCCAAACCATGATATTGCAAAAGCACAAATGAAGGACTTTGGCGGGATGGTATCATTTACCACAAAAGGGAACAATTACAAAGAAGCCATCAAGATTGTTGAAAACTTGAGCATATTCACCTTGGCAGAGTCGTTAGGCGGCGTTGAGTCTCTTGCGGGGCATCCGGCGAGTATGACCCATGCCAGCATACCTACGGAAGAACGTGAAAAGATAGGGGTTGTCGATTCCTTAATTCGATTGAGCGTTGGTATTGAGGACAAGGACGATTTGATTGCCGATTTGAAGCAGGCAATAGGCTAATTGTTTTCTTTTATAACTAAAATACTGGTTCAGCTTGGTTATGTGGAGTGCCTTAGGATCAATCAAAGTAATGAATGTATCCAATGTTTAGCCATAACATATAGTCATTAGATTTATTTGACGGTAGCTTATGGTTTAAGCCATCAACCTCATCACTGAAATAATGTTGCCATCTTAAATCGAGTATTAAATCTGAGTAAAATGATACTTTGTAACGGGTACCGATGCTTCCCACAAGGGAAAAAGTGGTTCCGCTTTGGGCGTTTACAAATTCAGTATCTCTAATGGTTCCATCAGAATAGCGATACCAAGGGCCATAAAAATTATCTAGATTTTTTGGGTTCCCATCGCCATAGGTGGTGTAAACCTTGGGATTATATGCGGTAAAATGGACGCCAAAACTAACGAAAGGCGTGAAAGAATGTGTTGCATAGGAGAACTCTCTAAGGCTGAAAGGAAAATAATCCAATTGTACCCCAATATCAAAATTTTGGGTTTCTCCTGAATGTGCTCTTAATTTTTCGGCATTTACACTTGTTTTTGCTGGGTCTACCCATTGACCAAAATGTTTCAGTTTGGCCGTATTATAAGAAAGTTCACTGCGCAGTTTGAAATGATCATTGAAATATGCGAAAGGTTTATATCCAGGAGTATCCTCAAAGTTCATAAAATGGACAATACCTATACCAAAACCTGTATTCCCCGAGTTGGTTTCGAAATTACGACGTTCACCAAAATCGGATTGAAAGGCTACAGGGCCAACAATAATGCCTAATTCATTGGAAAACCTATTTTGAGCAAAGCCTGTTGAGATACCCATAATAAATATAGATACTATGGTTAACTGTTTCAAACTAAGCGCCATATAGTTTTGTTGTTTAACGAGGTTGGTACTAACAAATATATGAAAACTGACTTAACTTCCAAACAAAACATTTGCTAGGTGAAGATTATCGAAAAAAAATCATCTCGGCTATTGTGATATCAATTTTTCCGACCTCTAATTCCAATAGAAATATAAAAATAGATTAATGAATCTTCTTTAAATTGCGTATTTCATAATTATCGATAAATGACATAACATTTGATTGAGAAAAATTCATTAAAACATTTAATATGGTTATATTTGTGAGGTTAAACTCAGTAAAAACTGACAATAAGTTAATAAATGACAGAAAAATTAGTATCTTTTTTAGATTATGTTCAAAAAAACAACCCTAATGAGCCAGAATTCTTACAAGCGGTTCACGAAGTAGCAGAGACCATATTACCTTATATAGACGAAAACCCTAAGTATCAAGATAAAATGTTATTGGAGCGCATGGTTGAACCTGAGCGGACCATTATCTTCAGGGTTCCTTGGGTTGATGATCAGGGTAAGATTCAGGTGAATAGGGGGATTAGGGTTGAATTCAATTCGGCGATTGGTCCTTATAAGGGTGGCTTGCGTTTTCATCCCACCGTAAATCTCAGTATTCTGAAGTTTTTGGGATTTGAACAAACCTTTAAAAATTCGCTCACTACCCTTCCTCTGGGAGGTGGTAAGGGAGGATCTGATTTTGACCCTAAAGGGAAAAGCGACAATGAAGTGATGCGTTTTTGTCAATCGTTCATGAATGAGCTGTACCGACATATTGGAGAAAGTACGGATATCCCTGCTGGCGATATTGGTATTGGTTTTAGAGAAATCGGCTATATGTTTGGGCAATATAAGAAATTGCGAAATGAGTTTACAGGAATTTTGACCGGCAAAGGCTTGTCCTATGGTGGTTCTTTGATCAGACCAGAATCAACTGGGTATGGATGTGTCTATTTTGTAAGAAGTATGTTGGCGCTTCAAAATGACACTTTGGAAGGCAAGACAGTTTCTATCTCGGGTGCTGGGAACGTAGCTCAATATGCTTGTGAAAAAGCAACCGAATTTGGAGCAAAAGTGTTGACCATGTCTGATTCTTCAGGATTTATTTATGATCGGGACGGTATAGATGCTGAAAAATTGGCGTTTATTATGGACTTGAAAAACGTAAGACGAGGAAGAATAAGTGAATATGCAGACAACTATAAATCGGCGACGTTTCACGAAGGAAGACCATGGTCAGTAAAAGCAGATATTGCTCTGCCATCGGCTACCCAAAATGAGTTAAATGAAGAAGAGGCGAAAATGCTGATAAAAAACAATGTCATGGTAGTGGCCGAAGGTGCCAATATGCCGTGTACACCAGAAGCCATAGAAGCCTTCCAAAACGCCAGGGTTTTATTTGGTCCAGGAAAAGCGGCCAACGCCGGTGGGGTGGCAACCTCAGGATTGGAAATGAGCCAAAATGCTTTAAAGCTTTCTTGGGATCGAGAGAAGATAGACGGAAAACTAGTGACTATTATGGAAGATATCCATCAATCTTGTGTAACTTACGGAAAACGGGAAGATGGTTTTATTGATTATGTTAAGGGTGCAAATATTGCTGGTTTTGTTAAAGTAGCAGATGCTATGCTGTCACAAGGCGTGGTATAATTGATCAAATGAAATATGATTTCAGGGCTTCGATAAGAGATTATTGAAGCCTTATTTATTTTCTAAATATATGAATAGACTAAAAATGTCGTTTGTAATAAATATCTTTGGTATCTATTAGTACGCTATGATAAAACAGATGACATCCATTTTATTGTTTTTCCTTGTGTTTTCAATCCAGGCACAGGATTTTTCAACATTATGGCAAGGCTACTTTTCCTTCTATAATATAAAGGACGTGGCTGTTGGAGATAACAAAGTATATGGAGCTTCTGAGAATGCAATTTTCACCTATGATTTGTCAACCAATCTGATAGAAACCATAACTACAATAGATGGGCTGTCTGGTGAGACCATCTCTACCATTGCCTATAGTGAAGCCTATGGGACTTTATTGATTGGCTATGAAAATGGCCTGATTGAGATTGTTTCAGGGCCGGAAAACGAAATATTATCGGTGGTGGACATTCTCGATAAACAAACCATCCCTCCAAACCTCAAGCGCATCAACCATTTCAATGTCCATGATGGATTGGTTTATATTGCTACGGACTATGGAATTTCGGTGTATAACTTAGAACGTCTGGAGTTTGGCGATTCCTATTTTATTGGTAATGGTGGCAGTCAGATTAATGTGAACCAAACCACGGTGTTGGATAATACAATTTATGCGGCTTGCGGGAATAATAACGCGATAAAAAGCGCTGAGTTATCAAATTCAAATCTCATAGATTATCGGCAGTGGCAAACCATGGGTAACGGCAGTTTTGTTTCGGTTGAAAGCGTTGGGAGCCGATTGTATGCCATCCAATCCAATCAAGTGGTTTATGAAATTTCAAATGGAGGGTTCATAGCGTTATTCACTTATTCCAATTTGCCTTTGGACATGAAAGCCGTTAATGATAACTTAGTCATTGCCACTGAAAACAACGTGTATGTGTACAATAGCAGTTTTTCTGCTTTAGCCACGGTAACACGACCATCTGAATTGGACACAAGATTTACTGCAGCCACAATTTCTGAAAATCATGTGTTTATAGGGACAAGTAGCCTTGGCGTGTTGAAAACCAACTTATCCAACACTGCGGCTTACGAAATAATTGTACCGGAAGGACCTCTTATGAATGATGCCTTTAAGATTGAAGCCGGCAATAATAATTTGTGGGTAACCTACGGTGATTATACCGTGGACTACAATCCCTATCCGTTGCGCAGTTATGGCCTTAGCCACTTAGTTGAGGACAATTGGATCAACACAGCTTTTGACAACCTTTTATCGGCTCAAAATTTGAATTATGTGGCGGTTAACCCTTTCAATCCAACCCAGGTATTTATAAGTGCTTGCCAACAAGGAATTTTGGAGCTTAATGACGAGGTGCCAACCGTATTGTTGGATCAGAATAATAGTGGGCTGGAAATAATCGCTCCTAACATCCCTTCAATTAGGCAAACGGGGTCTCTATTTGATAGAAATGGTTTGTTGTGGACCCTATCCTGTCTTACTGATAAGGCTTTAAAATCGTACAATCCAAGCACCGGACAATGGCGAGGCTATAGTTTCAGCGAAATTATTCAAGACCCTATTAGCGACGAGTTTGGCTTTGGCGATTTGGCCATCGATAGAAATGGTACTAAATGGATAGGCTCTTATAAGAATGGTATTATAGGTTACAATGAAAATGGAAGCAAGATAAGATACTTAAATTCTGAAGAACAGAATATGCCTTCAACCGTCGTTTCAGCGGTAGCAGTCGATAATAATAATCAACTATGGATTGGTACCATTCTAGGGTTGAGGGTGCTATATAACACGGGTAACTTTTTTGATTCGGCCAACCCTAGCGTGAAGGAAATTGTGGTGCTTGACGATGGTATTCCTCAGGAGCTATTGTCCAACCAATATATTACAGATATAAAAGTGGATGGATCCAACAATAAATGGATTGGAACTTTGGATGCTGGAGTTTTTTATTTCTCACCAGACGGGCAACAGACCATATACCACTTTACCACAAAGAACTCCCCATTGCCTTCCAATTCCATAAAAGATATTTCAATTGATGCGCAAAACGGTAAAGTTTATATCGCAACATCAAAAGGCTTGGTGTCTTTTTCTTCTGGCGGTTCCAAACCAGAGGAGGAATTGACGAATGCTTATGTTTATCCAAATCCGGTTAGACCAGAATATGATATTCTTGGAGCCAACAATCTCAATGACATCAATAAGGGTGTAAAAATAAGAGGCATCACTGAAAATGTCAATATAAAAATCACAGATATTGAGGGCAATCTCGTTGCGGAAGCGCAATCAAGAGTCAATTTAAGAGCAGCTCGTTCGAATTATAATTTTGCAATTGATGGCGGAACTGCAATTTGGAATGGTAAAAATTTGGCCAATAATATTGTGGCTTCTGGAGTCTATTTGATTTTGATTTCAGATCTGGACTCTTTTGAAACCAAGGTCTTAAAGTTATTGATCATCAGGTAACCTATTCATTCGAACACACTATGCTAACTAAAACCAATGCCATTGTTCTATCCAAGATAAGGTATGGAGACCATGACGTGATTGTAAAATGTTATACCAAAAGCAGAGGCGTTGTCAGCTACATTCTTCGAGGTGTTTTAAAGAGTAAAAAGAGCAATTCCAAAATTGCGTATTACCTTCCGTTATCACAATTGGAAATTGAAGAAAATTTCCGACCCAAGCAGTCTCTACATTATATAACTGATGTCAAATTAAGCGTGCCGTACCAATACATGCACACCAATATCTTAAAAGGGGCTGTGGTTATGTTTTTGTCAGAAATTTTGACAACGACCTTAAAAGAAGAAGAAGCTAATCCATCTTTATATGAGTTTTTGGAAACCACACTTCAGTGGTTGGATCATGAAACCGAATTTGCAAATTTCCATTTGCTGTTTTTATTGGAGCTTTCTAAACATTTGGGGTTTTATCCAGACACCTCACAATCCAATTTTCCATACTTCAATTTACGCTCGGGAAGTTTTGAACTCAAACCGCAGACACCTTATACTATTTCGGGAGAAAATTTAGTGTTGATGAAGCAGCTGTTAGGCATAAAGTTTGATAGTCTGAACTCTCTAAAGTTGCATTCAAAACAACGGCAATCTTTTCTCAATCTATTACTGCTTTATTTTGAATTACATCTATCAGATTTTAGAAAACCAAAATCGCTTCAAGTATTTAATGAAGTGTTTCACTAAAACCAAGTTTTACACTATGAGATTTTTCTTTTTGATAAGTGCTTTCCTTCTAATTATTGGTTCGGGACAATCACAGAATGTTAAAATCTTAGAAGAATCCACAAACCTTCCAATTGCCGGAGCTGCAATTTACAATGTTTCAAAAAGTAAATCTACCACCTCTGATATTGATGGTGTCGCCAATTTAAGTCGATTTTCAGCAGATGAATTGATTTTTATAGAACACTTACTTTATTTAAGTGACAGTTATCTGGCATCAGACCTTGTCAATAAAACCATTTATTTGAAACCTAAAATTGAAGGTTTGGATGAAATTGTGATCTCGGCTACAAAATTTCAACAAAGTAAGCGTGATATTCCCCAAAAGATCATCAATATCAATGCGAAGTCCATCGCTTTTGCAAATCCACAGACCAGTGCAGATTTGTTGGAGAATAGCGGCAACGTATTTATTCAAAAAAGTCAGATGGGCGGTGGAAGTCCGATGATAAGAGGCCTCTCCACCAATCGACTGTTGATGACAGTAGATGGTGTACGCATGAACAATGCTATTTTTAGAGGCGGTAATCTGCAAAATGTGATTTCTATAGATCCATTTACCATTCGCAATACAGAAGTTACATTAGGAGCAGGTTCTGTGGTTTACGGAAGTGATGCCATTGGTGGGGTAATGAGCTTCTACACCCAGACGCCTCAACTCTCTTATTCTGACTCCATCTATTTTAAAGGACATGTTGTTGGAAGATATGCCACGGCCAATAAAGAGAAAACAGGCCATTTGGACTTCAATTTAGGAATTAAAAAGTGGGCTTTTCTCACTAGTGTGAGCTATACTGATTTTGACGATTTAAGAATGGGAAGTCATGGCCCTATCGACTATATCAGAACAGAATATGTGCAGACTTCTGACGGTGTTGATAGGGTTGTTCCAAATACCGATCCTTTGATACAAATCCCTACAGGTTATGACCAAATTAATTTTTTGCAGAAGGTAAGATATGAGCCCAAGGAGGATTGGAGCTTTGATCTGGGATTATATTATACTACAACTTCTAAGTATTCGAGATACGACAGATTGATTCGTTACAAAAAAGAAACGTTGCGGTCAGCCGAATGGAATTATGGACCACAGCGTTGGTTTATGGGAAATTTGCAGGTGACCAAATTGAGTAGCAACTCCAATCTATATGATAAAATTCAATCTACAGTAGCCTATCAGAACTTTCAGGAAAGTAGAATGGATAGGGATTTCAATAAACCTGAACGGAATATCAGGGAAGAGGCAGTGGATGCCTTTTCGTTCAATCTTGATCTCGAAAAACAATTGGGCAAAAGAATGGAGTTCTTTTATGGCTTGGAATATATTTACAATCAGGTCTTATCTACCGGGATGCAAGAAGACATCCAAACAGGAATTAGCGTGCCAACAGTATCACGTTATCCCAACGGATCCGATTGGCAGTCTATGGCCGCTTACACAAGTCTAAAGTTTAAACCCAATCCCAAATTTGTATTGCAAACTGGTATTCGTTACAATCACGTGATGATCAATGCCAACTTTACTGAAAATAACGTCTATCTCCAATTGCCATTTACCACGACCAAGATCAATACCGGAGCTTTTACCGGAACGGCAGGTGCCAATTGGAATCCAAATCAAACTTTAAATATGAGGTTGAATGTGTCATCGGCATTTAGGGCACCTAATATTGATGATATTGGAAAAGTTTTTGATTCTGAACCTGGAGCTGTTGTCGTTCCAAATGACGATTTGAAACCCGAGTATGCCTACGGACTTGAATATGGTGTCAAACTCAATTTCGAAAATGTGTTTATTGTGGACATGGCAACATACTATACGCATTTGGACAATACCTTGGTCCGTCGGGATTTTAGATTAAATGGGGCCTCCGAAATTGTTTATGATGGCGAGATGAGTACGGTTCAGGCCATTCAGAATGCCGCAGAATCCCGCATTTATGGTTTTGAAGTTGGAATGCAGGTCAATTTTACCAAAGCATTAAAATTGAAATCCCATTATAATATTATTGGAGGTGAAGAGGAAGGCAACGATGGAGAAAAAAAACCATTGCGCCATGCCGCTCCACAGTTTGGAGCCACCCACCTGATATGGCAAAATAACAAGTTTCATATTGATGGTTTTGTTAAATATAATGCCGCGTTGTCTTACCATCAATTGGCACCTTCAGAGCAAAACAAGGATTATATCTATGCGTTGGATGCCAATGACAATCCGTATTCACCGTCATGGTACACACTGAATTTAAGGACCCAATATGAATTTAGTGATGCGATATCTCTAACGGCAAGCTTGGAAAATATTACCGACCAACGCTATAAACCATACTCTTCAGGAATTGCCGCTCCAGGACGGAATTTAATTCTTTCTTTAAAATACACGCTTTAGGATTGTTGATTGTTGATTGTCGATTGTCGATTGTTGATTGATGATTGTTGATTGATGATTTTTGATTGATGAATGATGCTTTAAGATAGTTGAATTAAGAGCTGCATATAACATAGAATAATGAATAATCAAATTTAGATTGCAAAACTCGAAACTCGAAACTCGAAGCTCGAAACCTGAAACTCAGAACCCAGAATTAAGAACAAAACGTTTGGAAACTATTTGTCCGTTGGAGAGTTGGACACGGGCGATATAAGCGGCTTGACTTAAATTGTTGAGGTCATAAACTTCAGTGGCCTTGCTCCCTTTTAAATTAGAAATAGTTCTACCCAGTATATCTATTATTTCAACGGATTTAATGCTGAGGTTTTGCCCAACAGAAAATTCAACATGCCCGTTTCTTAGTCCAATAATAGACACCTCATTCGTGTCTAAAATATAATCAGATGCAGATAGGGTTCGATTTTTAAAAACAATAACGAAACGATCATTGAATTCGCCAGTTGCTGAAGTAAAGTTATAATCGGAGACTGACAGATTATGGTAAATATCCAGTAAATTATCTTTTAGAAACAGATCGTTTTTATCAAAAAACTCACCTTGTAGCTGGGCGATTGATAATTTATATAAGGTAGGCTGTGAAATGGAGGTTTTGTAACCTAAAACGACTTCTTCATTTAAATTCAAACTTTTCACCGCTTTCCCTTGAATGGCATATTTCTTACTGCTTTCTTGGATTTCTGTGTAGATGATAGCACCTAAGCCTGTTGAAAGATTGCGTTCAGCGTCATAGGTAAATCCATCAACCCCATCGGTTGCTCCTTCCACATAAGCTACCAAAATTTGATTAAAGATGCCATTGTCTGAGGTGAGATTGATCCAGAATTTATTTGGTACATCTACAGGAGCATTTCTAAAAAACTGAGAGTTGCTCGTGTCGTCCGCCATTCGCATGGAATTTTTGAAGGTCAGTGTGCCACCATCATGGATTCCAATAACAAAAAAACCTTGGCCTGAAGGAATGAAGTCAGAAGGCATTTCGTTTTTTCCTCCAGCTATATTTCCACTTCCAGCAGTAATGATGGCGTAATCATTTCTACTGAAGTTAAGCACTTGATTGCCTGGATTACTGGCTAAAGGTGGACTGGCCTGAGACCATAGATAAGCGGCACCAGATATGACATCTGAATTTTGATTATACACTAGTTTGAAGTCAATAGCAGATGCGTATGGATTACCAATAAAATTCCAGTCATTGTCGGTCTCAATGTCATTTGTATGAATAGTGACAGAGATATTTCCGGTATTGAATTCGCCATTAAATACCGTCGTATCAATCCTTGGGAATGTTCCAGAGTTGTTGGAGGTAGATGCATAGCCTACACCCGGAATCATCCGTCCGGTAGCTAATTGCCAATCGTCGCCATTATCATCTACATCATCACCATTGGTATCTTCATAATTGGCCGCCTCAAAATAAAATCGTCTGCTGGGAGATGCCATGCTCAATACAGATTCAACAGTTGCATTAGTTACAGGCGAGCTCCAATAGGTGTAATCATACCAATTCTGTTTTTGGGCTGTGTGTTTTCTCACACGTGCGGCAGCTGGGATTTCCAAAGTAAAGGTACCCGCATTTGCATCGTCACCGCGTTGAATAAATGCAGCGTTACTGTCAACAAAGATATCTCCAAAATTTGTAGGTGAATTACCGTTGACAATCACATCCGCAATGACTTCCACGTAATAATCTTCGGTGATGTTTAAAGCAAATCCGGAATTGACCACAAGATTACAGGCCGTAAAACTTCCAGATGTAGGACTTGTGGTATAATTGCCATTAATAATTGCAGTTGTATTATGGTCTGGAATTGACGGATTCCAAGTGAAGCCATCCCAAGTGGTTTGATTGAGTCTTAATCTCACGGCATTGCTCGCCGTATAGCATGTGGCGCTATTCTCACGAATTTGAGCATAATATTGATAGCCGTCCAAATTTAGAGTGCTTAAGATAATTAAGTGCTCAGTTTGTTGACCGAAGTAATCAAGATTTGTCTCTAATATTTCTACCCAATTCGCTGTTCCAGGGGCATTATAATACCATTGATAGGTTAATGGATACCCACCCGGAACACCTTCAACACCCGACACAGCTAATGTTGCATTCAAAACACAGCTTGAGTTTGCTGCCATCGGTTGCAAGGTGACCGTAGGCGATGCACCACCTGAAAAATCAAAATGTCCAATATCTGAATAATCGTTTGTATGGCAAGAGCTGGGACCTGAACCTACCCAGTCAATAACATTCCAATCGCTCAAATTAAAAATAGGATTCGGTAGGAGTGACGCTGTATTCAGTCGCCTAAAGTTAAAACCACGGTCACCGGTGACAATGGTAGCATCCATCCAAGTGTTGTCCATATACACCCCAAATTCATCGACAACCTCCGTTCCGTTGGACTTTAATAGTCGGATGACATCATGTTCATTATCTTTTTTGTTGATGCCGCTTAACGTGCTTATTTGGTCGGCCAGCTGTGCTCTTCCACCAATTTGTGGACAGGAGTTTGAATTGGTCCAATTCGCAGCAACCCCAATGGCCACTACATAGGTTGTATTGTTTGCTAGAGGAACATCTTGAAGTGAAAACGTATTGGTGGGAGCACTTGATCCATTGTTGTAGATGCCTAAAGAGTACTCTCCCAATGGCACCGTGGCGCCCGTACCATTATAGATTTCTATATAACTTAATCCGCCTACCGTAGCGTCAGTAACCTCGCTGATGAATAGGTCGGAAAGCGTGGCGCTTCCTTCGCATCCTCCAATTTGACTATCTATAACGGTAAAAGGAATTGAACTTGTACAGCCAATACTGTTCACAACTGCAATATGGCCTGTTGATGCGTTTTCTGGAATGGTCACTTCAATAGTGGTCGAATTAATAAGTGTGGTTGCCATTGCAATGCCGTTCAAACTTGCGGAAGTAGAGATGTCAAAATTGGATCCGGTAACGGTTACGATGGTGCCTGCCGGTGCATTTGTTGGACTTGCCATACTGCTCGTGGAAACGCAAAGTCCTGTCCCTCTAATCGCAAAGGTATAGGGGTTTTCATCAGGATCGTTGTTGACAATGGATACGATTGCGTTTCTTTCACCGGCTGCCAAAGGAGAAAATCCAATTTCTAAAATCGAAAATGTTCCAGGAAGAATTGTCGTTGCCGGATGCACCGTGATGGTAAAGTCTCCAGGATGGGCACCAACGATAGTCACACTTGGTACGGATAAACCTAAATTCCCAAGGTTCAGAATTCTGTAGGATTTAGACTGTGATGCCCCCACGTATTGTGCCGCAAACAGTGTGTTTCTTAAACTAAAGGGTGTCATGTCGCCATTGACGATTTCCAGAAAAGGATGGACGTTGGCCTCCACTCTAATTTCAGGAGCCATAACTTCCACTGCTCCTGAAATATAAGTGGTGCCGTCCCAAAAGTACCCAGCAGAGCCATCCGCCAAAATGCCGCCATACAACCAGATGCCATTATTCAACCGAAAACGGGTGGCGTAATAATAGGTGCCAGGACTGGTGATAACAGCACCTAAATTAGCGCTATATTCATCATTCTGTCCATCGTTACAGTCTAAGCAAGCTACATTATAAGTGGCAGGAATCCAATCGGTCCATGTATTCGGATTGGAGTTGGTAAGACTATAGCCTATCTCTGCAATAATGCCCAGACCCTGTCCAGCACCGGGAGTGATGCCTTGCTCATATACTTGTCCATAGACATCATAATCATCCCCTAAGTTGATGGAGCCAATACCTGGGAATTGCAGGTTGCAGAAGTCGACGGTATCGACACTTAATTCGCCGCTTCGATTTGAAGTTCCATCCCAAAAGCCACCGCCCGATTCGCTGTAACCACCATATCTGTAGGGTCCATCATCCAATTGAAATCGGCTGGCGTAATAATAAGTGCCAGAAGGCAATGCTGTACCGATGTTGGCCACATATTCATGGTTATTTTCTATCTGTGTATTATAAGTAGCGGGCAGCCATGTCCAATCAGGTGAATTCGGGTTATTGTTTATGGTGTTATAGCCAATCCAGGCTGCCATTCCAGGATCTGGTCCGGCAGCTTCCGTAATACCTGCTTTGTAAACTTGGGCATAGACATCAAATCCGGTCCCAACCGTAATATTTCCATTTTGAGGAAATTGCAGATTGCAGTAGTCTACTGTGGTTGTTGAAGCGGCGGTCCATGAAATGTCATCAATAACAACCTGATATGGAGTGATGTTTCTAATTTCTATGATGACATCGCCAGTGATATTGATGGCATTTACTGTGAAGGTCTGGATAGTATCATTGTCCCAAGCAATAGAAGTGCCTTGTGAAACGCCATTGACAAACAATTCGACCTGCCTGTTTCCAGCACCTGTAAATCCTTTTAAGAGACGGCATGTAAAACTTCCAATGCCATTTGGTATCAAGGAAGAAGTGATTCTGCTATGGTCGGAAACCTGTCTCAACATCAATCCTCTTCCTGTGATAGGAAAACTCCCTTCGTTGCGAGACTGTACGTAGGTCCAGGTTATACCGTTGTCTCCAAGATAAGACCCATTAGTATAACTGGCGGTGGCGTTACTATTTGTAAAACTCTCCGAGCCCTGCCCATACCCGGACAGACCAAAGCATAAGAATGCTACCAATAAGAGGGCGTATTTTTTAATCATGTCAAAATTAATTAATACGTATTGCTAACACAGGTTATCAAATATAAGCTAAAATGTCTTACAACCAACACCTTAGGTTTTATGGGTAATTTGTAAATTGTAACTACTTTTGCATATGTTTTCGAAAAAAACCTATACCGTAGATGAAGCTTTAAAAAGGATGGAACGCTATTGCAGTTACCAAGAGCGCTGTCATAAAGAGGTGGTCCAAAAACTACGTGGTATGGATATGATTCCTGAGGCCATTGACCATATTGTGGTGAAATTGATGCAGGACAATTTTTTGAATGAAGAGCGCTACGCCAAAGCATTTGTCAGTGGAAAATTTAGAATTAAAAAATGGGGAAAACAACGGTTGGCGCGCGAGCTTAGACAAAGAGATATCGGAAAAACACTAATCACTATAGCGCTTCAAACCATAACCGATCAAGAATATATGGAGACCTTCCATGCGCTTGCCGATAAAAAGGCAGAAAGTATTAAGGAAACCAATGTTTTAAAGAAAAAGAAAAAATTGGCGGATTATCTTTTTTATAGAGGATGGGAAAGCCACTTGGTGTATGATAAGGTGAACGAGATGTTTTAGGCAGGAGGCATGAGGCATGAGGTATTGGGGGTTAGTGGTGAGAGGTGAGAGTGTGTGAAAAAAATCGCGAAGTATGATTAACGATTAACGATTGTTGATTTTTGAATGACGAATAATGAATAACGAATAACGAATAATGAATTAATCATCACGAATAATGAAGTTTTTACAACAATCCAAACTACTCATGCAAGTTCACAAAGTTCTGAAGATGTCTGCGAAAATCTGCGTAATCCGCGGGAAACAATTCTGAACTTAGAGCTTTGAGTTTTAAGAAAGTCACGATGCCTGATTGACGATTAGCGATTAACGATTGAAGACTTTTTGACAACCCACAACCGACAACCCACAACCAAAAAAAAACTGTATCATTCCGAAGAACCATACAGTTTTAAATATCAATTAAATTGTTATTTACAAGTTGAATGAGGCACCAATATTAACCACAAACTGGTTGTAGATATAATGTGCTGGATTAGTGATGTTGGTTTTATATTTTGCAATTGGAAAAACAGCTTCTGTAAAAACGCCAAAACCATCAGAGAAAAAGTAACGTGCGCCCACATGGCCGCCAAAATTCTTTAGACTCAAGTTCAAACCTGGGTAAACATCGAAGTTTTCGTCAACATTCAAAACGCTTCCCAAATGGGCATTGAATCGGCCTTTGATATCAAAACGATCCCCGAAACTCGCATCCAATTCTTCCTTTACACCTAAGGCATATGCACCTACTACTCCCACTGAGATGTTTTCACCAAGACCATAATCATAACTGACATTAATTCCTGTTGCATTATCTTGGAAATTGGCACCTATTTGAAATTTATTATCAGTGTTCCCTATAAAAGCTTGTGCATTTACAAATGAAACGCTTAAGACGCATAAGATTACGATCAGTTTTTTCATGATAAAATATTTGTGTTAATTTTTGCGCAAAGATAGTTATGTTTTTTAAGAATGTCCTAAGTAATTAGCCTAAACTCTTCAGGGTGGTGCTAATGGCTTTTTCGTTTTTCCAATCGATCCATTTTTGCCCCATAATCCGACGCATAAAAGTATCAAAGTATCGCATGAATACAATGTTATAGACGGCTTTCCCAAAGTTTTTTGGATTTCTTGCAATAGCACGTAAACTCATCGAAAATCCAGGAGTAAGATATTTCATATAGTGCCAATAGCCTTCAGGCATATACAACACTTCGCCGTGGTTTAATTCTGTTTTATAGCCTTTAGCTTTTTTAAGTGCCGGCCATTTTTCCAGATCTGGATTTGAAAAATCAATATCCTCACGGGTAATCAAGGAATGTGGTATTTTATAGAGATAATTGTTTTGCTTCTGATCAAATAAAATGCACAATTTTTTACCCTCAAAGTGAAAATGGAAAATGTTGGCCAAGTCTATATCATAATGCATAAATGTATGCGAATTCTCTCCTCCAAAAAATAGCATTGGCAGACCCTTCATCAATTTTAAACCAAAATCGGGATAGGAATAATCCTTCTGTAACTGTGGGACTTCCTTTAAAGCATTCCATAAAAAAATCCTGAACTTAGTAGGTTCACGCTTCAAAAGATCGATATAATCTGCCATTTTCATTTTGGCATGTGGCTCATTGAAACCATCTTTATGATGAACAGGACGATCGTCGTAGAGTGGAACGATCTTATCGCCTGCAATCTCCTTGATATAGTCTAAACGCCACTTTTCATAAGCGGGCCACTCCTCAATAAAGCGCTCAATCACAACAGGTTTTTGAGGCTTGAAATAGTCCTTTATAAAATCCTCTTTGGTAATAGTTTTTACACGAGGGATGTCTTGTAGATCTAGTGCCAATACATTAAGATTTAGGCTGTAAAGTTAAGCAATCGCAATTAAAGTTTTAAAAAGGTATGTTAAATATTTGGGTGTTTCAGCGATATGCCGAGGTCGGGCAGTCCGTTATATCTTTTTGCCATGAAAAATGTTAAAAAAGGCATTTGTCTTAGCCAATGACGAGAGGTTACCTTCCGAAATACAGGATCTGAATATTTTGAGCTTAGGCAATGGTGTAGCCGTTTTCGAAATGCTCATAATTCAAAATCATCATATCATTACTGAGCTTTGGACTTCTGCTTTTCAATCCTTATTTGATTTTAAATAACTTCTGAAAAGTGCATGGAAGTCCACGGGTGGTTTTAGTAATAATAGACCTGCACTTCATGCAAAGTGCAGGTCTTTTACTACTTTATTTAATTTGACAGCATCAGAGAGGCATACGTATTTTACTGAATTCCCGATAGTACATCCCAAAGCGATCAGTCCTACATGAATTACGCAACTTACAGCTTCTTAACAACTGGCGGAATTAGTCATTCTTTTTTGGAATACTCTTAGTTTCCGCAGTATTCTTTTGAATTGCTGTGGCGTCCTTTCCTTTTAAATACTCAGGTAAATCCATCCCTGCCATATTAAACATGTCCTGCAATGGTGGCACTGATTTATACATTCCAGAAAGGAAATTGGCTGTTGATGATTTGCCATCGCCATTGCCACCGTTTTCCCAAACGGTCACTTTATCGATTTTGATGTTTTTAATCGCCTCCGCCTGTGTCTTCACCAATTCTGGGAGTTTATCTGCAATCAATAGCAATACCGCATCTTTCGAATTGTTACCGGCGGCTTTCACGATTTGGTCCAAACCTGCTGCCTGCTTGGTCAAGACTTCATACAGACCTTGGGCTTCTGCCTGTGCCTTAAATAGGATGGCATCAGCTTCACCTTTTGCTCTTCTACGGATGCGTTCGGCTTCAGCTTCAGCATCAATTTCTACTTTTTGTTTGTCTATTTCAGCCGGTACAATGATATCGGCCATTTGAGACGAACGTTCGCGATCCGCTCTTGCTATTTCCGCTTCTTTTTCGGCAGCATAGGACTCTTCCAAGCCTTTTGCTGTTTGTACCTTTTCAGCTGCTGTTGCCACACGCTCCGCTTCCGCTTCACGTTGACGTCTTAGGGAGTCGGAATTTGCAACGGCAATCTTGGCTGTGTTTTCACCTTCAACCGCTTGTGCATTGGCGGCAGCTACTTGCGTCCGTTGATCTTGAACTGCGTTGGCTTCGCCAATAGATCCATCCCTTACTTTTTCAGCTACCGATTTCCGGGCAGCATTTATAGCGTGAGCAGCAGCTTCTTTACCTAAGGCTTCAATATATCCCGATTCATCAACTATATCGGTAATATTGACGTTGATCAATTTAAGACCAACTTTTTTCAATTCTGACTCTACACTTTGTGAAATGTTCGTCAAGAATTTATCTCTGTCGTTGTTGATTTCTTCAATATCCATCGAAGCTACAACCAAACGCAATTGACCGAAAATAATTTCTTTTGCCAATTCTTGGACATCAGACATGGCCAATCCCAATAAACGTTCAGCAGCATTCTGCATCACACCCGGTTCTGTTGAAATACCAATGGTAAATCTGGAAGGTACGTTGACCCTAATGTTTTGTTTGGAAAGTGCATTGACCAAATTGACCTCAATGGACATTGGCGTCAAATTTAAAAACGAATAATCTTGGATCACAGGAAAAATAAAGGCAGCGCCACCATGAATACATTTGGCTGATTGTCCGCCCCCAACTTTACCGTACACTACCAAAATCCGATCGGATGGACAGCGTTTGTAACGTCTGATAAGAATAATTAAAAACACAAAAATAAAGAGTACCGCAACAACGACTGCAATAGGCAGTCCTAAATTAAACGTCTCTTGTGTCAGCAGGAATTTCATAAGTTCTTGGTTTTAAGGGTTCTATTGGTTTTATGGTTTGATCGACAATAAGGATGCCGTTGCTCGTGACATCGACGACTTTAATAATGGTACCCGACTTCAATTCTGTAAAAGAATCCGTAAGTGCTTCAAGTTCTCTCAGTGTTCCTTGAACACGCACACTGACTTTTCCCATTTTTGAACGGTTTTCGCCAATGGTCAAATAAACTTCTCCAATGGCGCCGATCGCATTTTTATAATCAAGAGTACCACTATCGGTTAGTTTTTTCATATAATGAAACATAGCGGCCATAATGGTCATCATGACCAAACCAGCAATGACCGAGATCAGGACCGTGATTGGTTTTGAAAGTCCTTCGCCAATACAAGCAATCCCCGACCATCCAAAAATGGTGAAAAAGCCTATGAGATTTTTTAGTGAGATGAATTGAAATTCAATTCCGGTATCTGCATCAATCGCCGTGTCGACATCGTCAAAATCCTCTCCGCCTTCAATACCTATTAGGGTCGTAATGACAATGATCAGAAAAACAAGAGAGCCAATAAGGGCAATCACCCAATAAAATTTGGCGAACAATTCTAAATCCGAAAACCACTCCATCATAGTCTGATAATTTTGAGTTGAATAATGAAATATAAGACCTTTTAAAAATATTAGACCAGTTTTTGATAGAAAGTTGTCACCTTAAAATGATTTTTAACTGTTCGTAGTTATTATGATTCTAACATGAGGGTCTATCTTTCATTTATTGGTAGTCAAAAAGTAGTTATTGTTACAAAAGATGACACTTTTCTAATTTGAAAACAGTGAATAACGATACCCAAGTTTATTTTAAATCAAATTCTGTCTCACACATTTCACATCTGTACTTATGTTTGGTATAGAAGGGGCGAGAAGAAAACAGGACGTCAAAAAGAAACCCAAAAAGTGATTTCAGGTCTTTGATGGTAGAGAATAGTTCAATGTAAGTACTCTTGCAATTGGGACAACGGATGGAATTCCCTGTATCATCTAAAGAATATTTATGAATGGAATTCAGAATCTTTTGGGCGTCCACGGCTTGATAGGAGAGTACTTTCAATTTGATCCCACCAATAGCTTTACTTACCAACGGATCTGTATCAAGTGTAAGATGGTCAGAGAGAAAGACTTTAATGCCATCAGATTCCAGTCGGCCTTTAATAATTTGTGCTTCCGTTATATATTGGAATGATGCAACGGTTGTAAAGGTTTCGTTTTTCATGTGACAAGGGTAGTGTATTCTATAAAATGATGATATCTGTTTGATAAAAGATATGTATTTTTCAGATCTTAGAAACCTATATTGTTTATTATCTTATAGCAATCATTTCGTAAAGATACGAAGAGCCCACAGGTTTCTAAAACCTGTGAGATCAATTCAAGGCGGAAGGATTTTGTATATTAAGTATATAAACTGTCAGGTCTTAAAAATTTTAAAATCATCGTATATTTACGAATCAAAATCTCACACCCATGATTCGTATTCTTTTCTCCCTCACTTTTTTTCTATCATTTTTCCTTTTTCAGGCCCAAATATCTTCAAAATATAACATTTCATTTGAAAATGCCATCCATCACGAAGCAAATATCAACGCCACTTTTAACCATCTGAAAGCAGATGAGGTCCTCTTTACCATGAGTCGTTCTTCTCCCGGTCGATATGCCTTGCATGAGTTTGCGAAAAACGTTTACAACGTAAAAGTGACAGATGGTAAAGGAAAGGAACTTATGGTTACGCGACCGGATCCCTATTCCTGGAGCGTTAAAGGTCATGACGGTACCATACACGTCAGTTATACCTTATTTGCCAACCACGGCGATGGAACCTATGCACAGATTGACGAAACCCACGCCCATTTGAATTTGCCTGCAACCTTCATCTATGTTCCAGAACTCGAAGCACAAGAAATAGAGGTGACGTTTGATGTTCGGGAAGATTTAAATTGGAAAATTGCCACCCAACTTAAGCACCGACAGGATAATACCTACTATGCAAAGGACTTTCAATATTTTATGGACAGTCCTGTGGAAATCGCAAATTTCAGAAAACGTTCATTTGTGGTCAAGGACCAAACCATAACCTTTGTTTTACATGACGATGCGGCTACAGAAGAACAATTGGATGCTTACTTTGATAAAGTTAAGAAGGTAGTATTAGAACAAATGCAGGTTTTTGGTGAATTGCCACGCTTTGATTATGGCGAATATACCTTTTTGGCCTGTTATACGCCGAATGCAATTGGTGATGGGATGGAACATCGAAATTCGACGTCCATTCCAAGTTCAAGAAGTTTATCCAAAGGAGGACTTGAAATCAATATAGGAACCGTTGCGCATGAGTTTTTCCATATATGGAACGTGGAGCGCCTCCGTCCAAAATCCTTGGAACCTTTTGATTTCTCAAGAGCTAATATGAGTGGCGATTTATGGTTTGCCGAAGGGTTTACCAGTTATTATGATGATTTGTCTTTGGTAAGATCAGGAATTATGGGTCAGGAAAAGTATATTGAGGGACTTGTTAGAACTTTTAACTACGTATGGACCTCTCCTGGGAGACAGTTCTTCACGCCAATCGGAATGAGCTACCAAGCGCCGTTTGTTGATGCCGCAAGGTCGGTTGATGATACTAACCGGGAAAATACCTTTATCTCTTACTATTCTTATGGAAGTATGTTAGCGTTGGCCCTAGACCTATCGTTAAGAGAAAAGAATCTAAACTTAGATGACTACATGGCCTTTGTTTGGAATGGCTATGGTAAACCTGAGATTCCCTATACAGTATATGATTTGCATCATAGTTTGAATCAGTTTGCAGGAAGAGAATTTGGGGATCATTTTTTCAATAATTACATTTTTAAAAGTGGAATGCCGGATTATGAACAACTTTTAAAACAGGTAGGCGTGAATCTTATAACCAAAAACGATATTGATTTTGGTGCGTCGGTTAGAAATCAGAAAATAATGAGCAATCCTAAAATGGGATCTTCTGCGTATAAATCAGGATTTCAAAAGGGAGATAAAATTCTCCAAATAGGAGAAATTGTATTTGATGGAAACGCAAGCATCAATTCCATATTAAATACATTTACGGTGGGAGAGGAGGTTGCTGTGGTTTATGAGCGCTTCGGATCTCAAAATAAAAACATACTTACCATTGCCACAGATATATCCTATGATATGAAACTGATGGAAGAAAATTCTAAGGAATTGGACAAAAAGATAAAAGATAATCGTGGGAGTTGGTTAAATTCTAAAATATAATGGGTGTAAAACTAAAAAATCACGCTTTCGGGCGTGATTTTTTAGTTTAAATGAAGTGAGTTGTGATTAGTCAACCAATACAATTACTTTATTGTCTTTCATTTCCACAGTACCACTATTAATGTACATCACCCAATTGCCATCTTCTTTTGTAAAGTTAGCTTCTTGCCCTTCAGCAATAGTTGCGTTGCCCTTGAACTTTAATGGGCCTTTACCAAGGATAGAAACAATAGCGGCGTGATTGTTCAACATTTGAAACTCGCCTTCGATACCTGGAACAGTAACACTTTCAACATGACCACTAACCAATGAGGCTTCTGGGGATACAATTTCTAAATACATTTTTTATAGTTATGAGTTATGAGTTATGAGTTATAAGTCAACTCTGAACTCATAACTCATAACTCTGAACTTGTTTTTAAGCTTCAGCAAGCATTTTCTCTCCTGCTTCGATAGCTTCTTCAATAGTTCCTTTTAGGTTGAAGGCTGCTTCTGGTAGGTGATCTAATTTACCTTCCATGATCATGTTGAATCCTTTGATCGTTTCTTTAATATCAACTAATACTCCAGGAATCCCCGTAAACTGTTCAGCTACGTGGAACGGTTGTGATAGGAAACGTTGTACACGTCTTGCACGCCCAACAGCCATTTTATCTTCTTCAGAAAGCTCTTCCATTCCTAGGATAGCAATAATATCCTGTAATTCTTTATAGCGTTGCAATAATTCCTTTACGTTTTGTGCGCAAGTGTAGTGCTCTTGTCCTAAAATTTCAGCAGTTAGGATACGTGAAGTAGAATCCAATGGATCTACCGCAGGATAAATACCTAACTCAGCAATCTTACGAGACAATACAGTAGTTGCATCCAAGTGGGCAAACGTTGTTGCTGGTGCTGGGTCTGTTAAGTCATCCGCAGGTACGTAAACCGCTTGTACAGATGTAATAGAACCTCTTTTTGTTGAAGTAATGCGCTCTTGCATGGCACCCATTTCAGTTGCCAATGTTGGTTGGTAACCTACTGCAGACGGCATACGACCTAATAAAGCTGATACTTCAGAACCGGCTTGTGTAAAACGGAAAATATTATCAACGAAGAATAATACGTCTTTTCCTTGACCTTCACCAGCACCATCACGGAAATACTCAGCAATGGTCAATCCTGATAAGGCCACACGAGCACGAGCTCCAGGAGGTTCGTTCATTTGTCCAAATACGAAAGTTGCTTTGGATTCTTTCATGATGTTTTTATCAACCTTAGATAGGTCCCATCCACCTTCTTCCATCGACTTCATGAAGTCGTCACCATATCTAATAATGCCAGACTCCAACATCTCTCTCAAAAGGTCATTTCCTTCACGAGTTCTTTCTCCAACTCCAGCAAATACTGAAAGTCCACCGTGACCTTTTGCAATATTGTTAATCAACTCCTGGATCAAAACTGTTTTACCAACACCGGCACCACCAAATAAACCAATCTTACCACCTTTTGCATATGGCTCAATCAAGTCGATTACTTTGATACCTGTGAATAGTACTTCTGTTGAAGTTGATAGATCTTCAAATTTAGGGGCTTGTCTATGAATAGGTAAACCAGCTTCGCCAGCTTTAGGTAAATCACCCAAACCATCAATAGCATCACCGATAACATTAAACAAACGTCCATAAACATCTTCGCCAATTGGCATTTGAATTGGAGCACCAGTAGCATGTACTTCAGTGCCTCTGCTTAATCCGTCTGAAGAATCCATCGCAATGGTTCTAACTGTATCTTCGCCAATATGAGATTGGACTTCCAATACCAATAAAGAACCATCAGGTCTTTTTATTTCTAAGGAATCATAGATTTTTGGAAGCTCTGAACCCGCTTCAAACGCTACGTCGATTACTGGGCCAACGATTTGTGCAACTTTACCTGTAACTTTTGACATTACTTATCTGTTTAATGTTGAATTAAATATAATAGAAAAACATAATTACCCATTAGAGTTGGGCACTCTGTTTTTCGCGCTGCAAAGATATGATTATTTAACTAAATATAAAGTGCTTTTCAGGCTTTTTTGAGCAAAAAAAAACACCTTCTTTGGAAAGGTGTTTTAATATTTGATTTTTAAGTTGAATTATCTGAAAGTCACGCTATAATTTGTTGGATAAGCTCCTAAATCAGCTTTATAACCAGCCGCAACAAAATTGGAGCCATATTTGGCATCAATAGCTTTTAAAAACTCATTGGCCATCGCAGCATAACCTCTTGAAGTTAAGTGCACTCCATCTAAGCTTATCAGACCACCTCGCACCAAAGCGGTAGTGAGAATAAAGTTGCCATCTGAAAGCCCGGTAGTTGACGCAGTTTGTAAAATCGATTTAAAATCTACCAATGCTAAGTCGTATTCTGCTGCAATGGTTTCAATCGTTTGATTGTATTGATCAGTAGCCGATCTAATATCCGCTTGCTCACTTGGGATCAGCACCCATTTATCAGCTAAAGGCAAAGTAACGCCTTCTACAGAAAATTGTCCTGCCAACTCTTGAGAAAGACCTTGGGCCATTAGGGCGGCCACAGAAGCGGTATTGACTGTTCCAATGATACTACTACTTGGTAAAACCAATAGATCATCGGCAGTAGCTTGTCTTGCTTGGCCATAAGTTGAGGCTAACAGATTGGCTACTAATGGTGCGGCTTGAGGAGGCAAACCAAATTGTGCGATAAATGCAGGGAAGGTCGGGCTAGCATTTAAAGCGCCTGCAATTTGTGGCGCAATATTGGTTAGACTTTCATCTTTTATGACCACAGCACTTGCGGCTGTCTCTGAAAACACAATCACTCTTGACGGATCAATGGCCGTGAAAATCTGGTTCAAAGCCCCAAAAATGCTATTTAACATAGGGATTTGAGGACCAAAAGCAGGATTTGTTGGACTTAACGGATTATGTGGTACTGTTGTAAAGTGGGCTAAGTTGGTGATATAAGGAACATTCGCTACCGCACCCTTGGCACCATTACTTGTCAATGCGTTGACAGCCGCTTTAAAGGAAACGGCAAACACCGTTGGATCTGTAATATCGCTTGAACCATAAGAACTAGGATCCATGTTGCCCAATTGATAGACACCGGTACCACCAGAAGTAGCATAAGCCAAGACATCATTACCGCCAATTTCTGACAGTGTGAAGAATGTCGCATTTTGTGCGACGGCATCTCCAATAACAGTTGCAGTTGCGCTAGATGCCATACGTCCAAAATATGGATTTAACGCTCCATATCCAGGAATTCCTAAATGAAAGCTTTTTACTCCTGGAATACCATAGTTGTTAAATGGACCGGATAAATGGCTCGTGATTTCGGTTGTTGGCGTAGCCGGAAGAACTTGCGGAGCAGACCCATTGAAAAACAATCTCGGCGCAGAAGCAACATTGCCATTGACCAAGAATCCACCAATATTATCACCCATCAAAGGTTGTGAAAATCCAGTTCCGCCCACATTCGTGAAGGTTTTGGCCAATATGTTTGGGAAAGAGTTTTCCTGTCCTGCTATAAAAAGAGCATTATCTGTAAATCCAGCAGAGAAAGAGGCACCTACCGCAACGTATTTTGAAAAGTCTACAGAACCAGCGGTTAGTTCCGGTAATGGTTCGGGAGCCGGATTGTAATCATAGTCATCATCACTACACGCTGTAAAAGCAACTAGGATAGCGGACAGTAGTAAATATTTTATATTTTTCATTGTATATTTTATTTTATAGGTTGTTGATAGTCCATGATACATAATACATAGATCCGATTGAACCTGTACCGATAGCCGTAAAGTATTCCTTGCCAAGGACATTGGTGGCACCTGCCTTAAATGTTGACTTCAGGGAAGGGACGGTAAAGTTTATCTGTGCGTCAAGTGAGTGGTATGCTGGAATAGCACCATCACCGAAGGTAGCTTGCCAGTAGTAGTTGTCACTCCATCTCCAAGCCGTATTAAAGCCGAAATTCTTGAACAGGTCTGTGTTTCCGAAATTGATTTTTGCTTTGTGCTCTGGCGTATTAAAACTGGTTTTGAAATCTGGGAATGCTGCCTGATCAAAATCCTGTTTTGTATAAGTATAACTTCCACCTAAATCAAAATTGCCGAACACCTTTGTTGATAAACCGATAGAGCCTCCATAAGAGTTGACATCCGCCTTGGAATTGGTATAGGTTTGATAAACTTGATAGTCGCCGTTGGCAATAGCTGCTATGGATAATCCATTGTCGCCAGCAGTTCCATAAAACGGAGCTACAACAACTTCACCAGAAATAAAGTCCTGGTACTTGTTATAATAAACGCTCATATCTACAATTACTTTGTCGATTTTACCTCTATATCCAACTTCTGCGGTGGTAATCTTTTCTGGAGTGACAAGGGCTGAATTTCCAATCTCCAAATCGGCAGGATTTTCAGATTGTGCAAAAGCGGTTACTGAAGATGCTAAATACGAATTGGTATAAGCTGCACCACCAGTTTGAGTGATTTGTGCAGGTTGTCCGAAACCAATTTGACCAGCAGCACTAATATCGTAATCTCTGACGTATCGATCTAAGTTGCTTGGCGCCGAGCCCACTAAAATGGCACGACCAGCATCTAAACCAATAAATAAATCCTGGGTGGTTGGGTTTCTAAAACCGGTTTGAACCGAAGCTCTAATATTGTGGTTTGGGTTTACTGTAAAACCTGCAGATATTCTTGGGGATAAGAACCCATCGAAAAACTCAGATTTATCGTAACGTGCGGAGCCTGTCAATTTCAATTTCATTTCGGCACCTAAGTCAAATTCTTTCTGCAACTGTGTGTATATTCCAAATTCTGAATAAGGAATAGAGCCGTCAAAATCGGTGTAAATGGTTCCAGAAGAATTCAATTCATATTTTCTGTAAGATCCACCTACCTGGATATCGATGGCGTCCCATAAGTGACTGAAGTTGTAGTTACCATCAGCATGATAGTATTTAGATTGATCTTTAAACTGTGAACCGGATGCAAAATCTGGATCCTTGATGATTCTGTCGAAAGCTGCTTGGAATTCTGGAGTCCCAGGTTCAAACCTACCGGTTTCAGCTACTGCTCTTGCTGCGGCGTGTGCCTGGGCGTCAGTTGCGCCACCTAAAGTTGCGCCAGCATAAGTTTGAATGTACTCTCCAAACCATTGTGTGTCTGATTTCCACGCACGGTTAATATTGATTCCAGTAAAAACCATGTCATAGGAATCACCGGCCTTATCTGCAACCACATAGCCCCTTACGAAGAAATTATCGTTCTTAAGTTCAATTTTATGTTGTTGTTGCGTGAAATTAGTAATGGCATATCTGTTGGTCCCTTGATATATAGTGGAACCTGTTCCAATTTTACCAACATACTGAATTTCAAAGTCGTTGGCCCATGGTCTGTAATATAATCCCCAGTCTGCTTTGACACTTTCCGCATTGTAATCGGTCAAATCACGTTCTTCATATCCTGTTCTACTGACCACGACATCTGGAATAATTCCTAATCCTCCGGAAGCGGCTCTTATGTTAGTTGATACTTCATCTCCATAAATGTTATAGCCATCGTAATCAATGCTGGCTCTTGTGGCTCCACCACTAGGTTTTCCATCGTAGTTGTTAGCGGTCCAATCGGTTCCTTTCAACCATCCAAAATTTACTTTGGCGGCAAAATAATCACTGAATTTATAGGCCATTCTTATCCCTGAATCTCTATAGGTATTATCTCCACTAGCATCCTGAGAAGTGATGCCTTGTTTGTGATAACCGCTGATCCCTTGAAAATCGAAAGGATTTTTACTTTGCATGAAGAGGATACCATTAAATGCATTCGCCCCGTATAAAGCTGATGCAGCACCTGGCAATAACTCCACACTTAATACATCGGTTTCATTCATTCCCACTAAGTTTCCAATCGGAAAGTTCAATGCGGGTGAGGAATTGTCCATTCCATCTACCAACTGCATAAAACGCGTATTGGCAAAAGTTGCGAAACCTCTCGTGTTAATGGATTTAAACGTTAAACTGTTGGTGTTGACATCAACGCCTTTTAAGTTTTCCAGTCCGTCATAAAACCCGGCAGAAGCCGTATTTTTAATTTCCTTAAGACCAAATCTTTCCACGGTTACCGGCGATTCGAAAACGCGTTCTGGTGTTCTGGAAGCAGAAATAATCACTTCGTCCAAAGAGGTGCCTTCCTGCAGTTGGAAATCGAGAACTTGTGTTGTAGAGGTCACTTCTTTGGTTACCGATTCAAAACCCACACTACTTACCTGAATGGAAAATGGAGGTGCTTGAGAAGTGCTTAAACTGTAGTTTCCGTCAAAATCTGAAATAGTTCCAGTGGAAGTGCCTACAATAATAACATTGGCGCCAGGCAAGGGTTGACCGGTTCCATCGGTTATTTTTCCGGATACTGTGGTTTGCGAATAAGTGAGCGTAACACTTAACAGCATCATAATCTTAAGAATTGTTTTCATTTTAGGAGATTAGTTAATTTTGGATACCAATATAAATAATAAAATGATACTTTGAATTGTTTTTTTAAAAAATTATGCGTGCATAGTATTATTCGGGAAGAAAGCACAACACTATTTGCCTGATAAGGTTTAAAATGTCTAAAACCCACAATTATGTGGGTTTTAGACTTGTTTAATGGTGAAATTTTTGAATTTACAGCGGTAAAAATATTATTCTACTGTGACTGATTTTGCAAGATTTCGTGGTTGATCCACATTTTTACCCAACAATACTGCAATATGGTAAGATAAAAGTTGGAGAGGAATGGTGGTCAACAATGGAGATAAATTCTCTAAAGTTTCTGGCACTTCAATCACGTGATCAGCGAGTTCCCTGACGTTTACGTCTCCCTCGGTAACGATGCCAATAATCTTGCCTTTTCTGGCTTTGATTTCTTGGATATTACTCACTACTTTATCGTAATGACCTTTTTTAGTGGCGATGATGATGACCGGCATATTCTCATCGATTAGAGCAATTGGTCCATGTTTCATTTCTGCTGCAGGATAGCCTTCGGCATGTATATAGGAGATTTCCTTTAGCTTTAGGGCGCCTTCTAAGGCTACCGGAAAATTATATCCTCTACCTAAATAAAGCATGTTTCTTGAATCTTTATATAATTCTGAAATAGCTTGGATATGTTTGTCGGCTTTTAAAGCTTCAGTTACTTTTTCAGGGATGAGTTCCAATTCGTGCAAATGTCTGCGATAGTCTGAACTTGACATGGTTCCTTTTGCCCTCGCTAAACGCAATGCAATTAAAGTTAGAACTGTTATTTGAGTCGTAAATGCTTTTGTTGAGGCCACGCCAATTTCCGGTCCGGCGTGTGTATACGCTCCAGCATCGGTTTCTCTTGCTATGGATGATCCTACGACATTGCAAACGCCAAATACGAAAGCTCCTTTTGATTTTGCCAATTTGATGGCAGCCAAGGTGTCGGCGGTTTCACCGGATTGGGAAATTGAAATCACTATGTCCTTTTCGGTAATAACTGGATTTCTATATCTAAATTCAGAGGCATACTCTACTTCAACAGGTATTCTTGCCAAGTCTTCAAAAATATATTCAGCAACCAGTCCCGCATGCCAAGAGGTGCCACAAGCTACAATAATGATACGGTCGGCATTTAAAAAACGCTTCATATTGTCTTCTATGCCAGCCATTTTGATAATACCTTCATCCGCCAACAATCGGCCTCTATAGGTATCTTTTATGGCCAAAGGTTGTTCGTAGATCTCCTTAAGCATAAAATGAGGGTAGCCTCCTTTTTCAATTTGTTCCAAATTGAGTTGCAGCTTTTGGATATATGGATTCACCAGAGAGTCGTCTTCTATTTTTCTGATTTTAATGTCTTTGTCCAACCTAACGATGGCCATTTCATGATCTTCAAGGTAGATGGCATTGTCAGTAAATTCTATGAAAGGAGAGGCATCACTAGCGATAAAAAACTCACCTTCACCGATACCGATGGCCAAGGGACTTCCTAATTTGGCTACGACAATCTCATTTGGTTTGTTTTTATCAAAGACTGCAATAGCATAGGCACCGATGACCTGGTTTAAAGCTAATTGCACCGCTTTTCCGAGTTTGATGTTTTCATTGGTCATAACATCTTCTATCAAATTGACCAAAACCTCAGTGTCTGTATCCGATTGAAACGTATAGCCACGTTTTATGAGTTCTTTTTTTAAGGAATCGTAATTTTCAATGATCCCGTTGTGAATGATCACTAAATTGCCTGAATTGGAATAGTGTGGATGTGAATTCACGTCATTGGGAACACCATGAGTGGCCCAACGCGTATGCCCAATACCAAGTTTCCCGCTAGTGGATATCTCTTTTTCCAAGAGCGTCTTTAGGTCAGCAACCTTGCCTTTGGTCTTACACAGGTTGAGATCCTTGCCGTCGTACAAAGCAATTCCAGCGCTGTCATAGCCTCTGTATTCTAAGCGTTGTAATCCTTTTAAAACAATGGGATAAGCCTCTCTATGGCCTATGTAACCGACAATTCCGCACATCTTGTATTAGGTATTAGGTTGATTATTAATTGTTTGGTTCAGTATAAAAGATCTCCAAATATAACTTTTTATTTTCATTCGTACCTGAGGTGTTGTTTCCAAATAACACGGTACCCTTTGGTGATAAAATCGAACTTATAGGTAATTTCTTAATTGAATTGTTGTCTGAGTTGAGTATAGAACCCTGCGCTACAGAACCTTCAATATTCACATTGGTGGATACAGCCAATCCTAAACTGACATTTGTAGAATCCTTCAATAAGAGGTTCTTAATATGTTCGGTAATCTTGATTTTGTATTTTACGCCTTGTGAGTTTTCATCGTCGCTGACATGTTGCAGTTTTCCAAGATGATTGATCCTGCCGTTGTCAGCGGAATCGAAGCTATAATCCAATAAAGGAATATTGTTTTTGGCATCGTAGATATAAATTCTATCGGGTTCTTGACCTTGCGTAAGGCTTTGATCTACATAGAAGACCAAATTGGCTTCGTTGATCAATCGCTTCGCTTTTACAAATTTTCCCGAAGCGTCCGTTTGAACATAATCATTTTTAAAGGCTTCAAAAGCAGTCATTGTGCCTTCATCGGTGTCGAGATCTGTACCTCCAAATAAATTTATTACGGCCATAGAGCCTTGTCCACCTTTTAGGTATAATCTCTCATCGCCAGTAGTTGGGTTGCCTTCAGGAATAGTTAATGTGAAATCGTTGTTTAAAAAGTTGACTATATTATATGTCGCACTGCTGGTAGTAGGGTTATAACTTGGAAAATTTAATCTATAGGTGCCAGTTACCCGCTCGGCATCAGCTGCGGTTGATGTAGAAGGTGAGCTATAATGCAGAGTGATATTGGCATTGGATGATGCAAAATTGAGCATCATCATAGTGCCGTCATTGTTGACCGCCTCCGCTTCAAAATAAATACCTCTAAAATAGTTTTGGAAGTTATTGACGTTGCTCAATACAGGGTCACCTTCTTTAAGAAGGATTTTATTTTTCCAAAATGTGGTGTCCATTTTAAAACGTAATGCAGGCGCCAGACGCGTAACCTCCTCTCCTTTTATAAGTTTGATTTCTTTATTGCTCGGTTTAAAACTATCTACGGCCTTTAAAACTGTACCTCGTAAGGAGGCCAGGGGTATTTGGTTTGAAGCTGATAGTGAACGGTCAGAATAGTATTTTTGAGGCTGATCAAATCCTGCATTTGGATCGAAACTTCTTAAAAAATAGGTATTTTCATAAAGTTTAAAGTTGATAAAACCATCACCATAAACGGAATCCAATTTGTAAGAGGTGACCTCATTCTCGATCCCTGTAGATTTGCTGAAATATGGAATGGTCAAGACCACTGAATCCAATCTGACCTCTTCGGGAAATGTTGGGTCCATTGTAGTTGGCGACAATTGCGTCACCAAACTGGCAGTAGTATTTCCGTAAACCAAGTCTTTGTAATATCCAAACAAATTGGATGGTAAATTGTTGGTCTGAATAGGTTTCAATTTGTTGGTATAAGCGATGACGTCATACTTGTTTTCCGCAACATCAAAATTATTTAGACCAGAAATATCCGAATCAAGAGATACAAAGTCCTTATCACATGCAATGAACGCTGTCATCAATACAGCAAGGATAAATAGGTTTTTCAAGGCGATTTTTTTGTTTTTCATTACTATCGGTAAGTGGATTTAAAAACGAATAGTGTTTTTTTATTTAAGAACTTTGTTATTATAGAATTCAGCGTATGGCTCAGCAAAATCTTCCTGGGAATAATAGTCCAAAACAGGTTTGTTTGATGCCTCTAGATAATCTTCCAATTCCTGATCTAGCTCGTAAGACCCTTTTATCAAGGCGTCAGAGTAATCAATTGCAATCTTCATCATATTGATGAAATTAGGTTTCTCTAAGACTTTAATGGCAGACTCATCGATATTGTCAAACTTCACTTTTTTGATCATATCCATATCTAACGTGCCTTCGAAGCTTTGATTGTATATGGAAGTCACAATTTTACTGTCGGAGAACAGCGGTTCGTTTTTATAATATTCCTTAAGGTAAACAGGTAATAGGGAGGCCAACCATCCGTTGACATGTATGATATCTGGTGCCCAATTCAATTTCTTGACCGTTTCAATGACGCCTTTGGCAAAAAATATGGCGCGTTCATCGTTATCAGGATAAAGACTTCCATCTTCATCGGTCAATGTCGCTTTTCTCTTAAAATATTCTTCATTGTCAATAAAATACACTTGGATTCTTTCCTTAGGAATTGAAGCCACTTTAATAATCAATGGCATATCCAGGTCATTGATGACCAAATTGATCCCTGATAGTCTAATTACCTCATGCAATTGGTGTCTTCGCTCATTTATGTTTCCATACCTAGGCATGAATATCCGTATTTGTCCTCCTTGTTTATTCACCATTCTTGGAGCTTCAAATGACATTGAAGAAATTTCAGTTTCAGGTAAATAGGGTACAACCTCGGAAGACACGTACAATATCCTCTTATCTTTCATAAATCACGGAGTTTAAAAAAAATTAAAATTAAAACACGCAAAAGTACAAAATTTTATGCAGATTGATAGTAAAATCTTAAGTTTGCACGCTGTTAATGTTTTGTTATATAATGATAATTTGCCATAAAAAAGAAGATTTAAGACGGGCTATAGATGGGCTGAGGCGTGAAAACCAAACCCTTGGTTTCGTACCTACAATGGGTGCTTTGCATGATGGGCATTTGTCGTTAATCAGGAAGGGATTAGAGGAAAACTCCCGGATGGTAGTCAGTATTTTTGTTAATCCGACGCAATTTGACAACACCCTAGACCTGGAGAAGTATCCAAGATCCTTAGAAAAGGATTTGGAATTATTGCAGAGCTTATCCAAAGATATCATCGTTTATGCACCTGTGGCAGATGATATTTATGGCAATGCGGTCGTATCAGAACATTTTGATTTTAGTGGACTGGAAAATCAGATGGAAGGGCGATTTCGAAAAGGTCATTTTGACGGCGTTGGGACGGTCGTAAAACGTTTGTTTGAAATTGTTCAACCAGATATTGCCTACTTCGGAAAAAAGGATTTTCAGCAATTTCGAATTATTCAAGAATTGATCAAAAAGCATCAAATTCCTGTTCAGGTGAAAGGTGTCGAGATTTTTAGAGACAAAGACGGTTTGGCCCTGAGTTCAAGAAATGAACGCTTAAGCAAAGCACAGCGAGAGGCAGCGCCATTTATATACAAAACACTAAAAGCTGCCAAAAAACGTTTTGGCACGGAAAGTGTAAATAAGATAACGGAATGGGTTGAAAAACAGTTTGCTCAGCATGACTTGTTGACTTTGGAATATTTCACAATTGCTGATGAAGTGAGTTTAAAAACCGTTCGAAGAAAAACCAAAACTAAATCGTATAGAGCTTTTATTGCCGTATTTGCGGGTGATATCCGACTTATTGACAATATAGCACTTAATTAATTACCTTTGCCAAATGCAAATACAAGTTGTAAAATCAAAAATACACCGTGTCAAGTGTACAGGTGCTGAGCTAAATTATATTGGAAGCATTACCATTGATGAGGATTTAATGGAGGCTGCCAATATTATTCAAGGCGAAAAGATACAAGTGGTCAACAATGACAATGGTGAACGCCTGGACACTTATGTTATCCCTGGGCCAAGAAATTCTGGAGAAATAACTCTAAATGGTGCGGCTGCAAGAAAAGTCGCTGTTGGAGACACCCTCATTTTAATTACCTATGCTTTTATGGAATTGGAAGAGGCAAGGACGTTTAAGCCTTCATTGGTTTTTCCGGATGAAGAGACCAACTTACTCAAATAGAATTGAACGCCAGGACCAAAAGAACATTAAGGATCGGGCTCCCGATTTTATTGGCCGCTTTTTTTGGTTGGTACACCTTTTCAAAACTGCCTATTGATCAGATCATTCCCTATTTCAAATCGGCCAATTATGGTTGGATTGGATTGGGCATGCTCTTAGGCCTGCTCAGCAATTTATCACGAGCTTATCGATGGAAATATTTGCTGGCGCCTATGGGCTATAGCGTAAAACTTCCTAACAGCATCATGGCTGTTTTTATTGCCTATTTGGCCAATTTTGGCATTCCAAGATCTGGAGAAGTGCTAAGAGCTGCCGTCTTGACAAACTATGAGGATGTCCCATTTCAGAAGGCATTTGGCACTATTATAGCAGAACGAATGGCCGATATGCTGATACTTCTTGGGATTGTAGCCATCACGCTTTTAATCCAATTTGATTTTATTTATGGGCTCTTGGAATCGGCTTTTCAACCGAAGAAACTCGTCTTAATTGGAACTATCGGCGTCATTTTGTCAATACTTGTTTTTTTATATCTAAAAAATAGTGCCTCTAAAATTGCCTTAAAAGCAAGAAACTTTGTGCGGGGTTTATTGGAAGGTATTTTGAGCATTTTTAAGATGGAGCAAAAATGGCTTTTTATATTTCATACCCTCTTTATCTGGACTATGTATGTTTTGATGTTTTATGTCACCACCTTAGCGGTTGATGATTTAAGTGGGGTGTCCATTGGGGCATTATTGATAGGGTTTATTGCAGGTAGCTTTACTATTGCAGCCACTAATGGTGGTATTTTTGTATATCCATTGGCCATTGGAGCCGCCTTTTCAATTTTTGATATTCCAGAAAACCCAAGTATCGCTTTTGGTTGGATCATGTGGGCTTCCCAAACGTTAATGATTATTGTTCTTGGGAGTCTTTCTTTTTTGTTTTTACCGATCTATAATGCTAAACAAAAATTGAAATAGAAAAGTGATGTCTTTGTTAAACATTTAAAAGGCAAGGCGGAACAATCCGAATATTTTTTTACCTTGCCATAGCTAATATTAATCCCTAATTATATGCACAAGATTACGCTACTCCTAATGTTTCTCATTAGTACCTCGATGGGGGCCCAGGTTATTTATCAACCTTTTGATTCCGAAAAATTAGGGGAAAGGAGAGAACTGAAGATTCAGTTACCGAGGAATTATAATCCGGAGGATAAATCGCAATACCCCTTAATTATCGTTTTGGATGGTGATTACCTGTTTGAGCCTTTTGCAGGAAATGCAGATTATCACGCATATTGGGGGGAGATGCCCAATGCTGTCGTTGTTGGTGTCAACCAAAGAAACAGTCGTGAAAAAGATCTTTTTTATGACAAGGAAATTTATTTTCCTGCCCATGAAGGGGCGTCCTTTTTTGAATTTATAGGGATGGAGCTCATTCCTTATATTGAAAGTAAATACAATGTTTCTAAATTTAGGATAGTCGCGGGGCACGATCTAAGCGCAAATTTTATCAATTATTATTTATTTAAGGAAAATCCCATTTTTAGAGCGTTTATTTTGTTAAGTCCAGATTTGGCGCCAGAAATGACGGTTAGGGTTCAAGAGCGGCTTTCGACCATCAAAACCGATACCTTCTATTATGTAGCCACCGCCGAAAATGATATTGATGGCTTAAAGGAACGCATTATTGCACATAATGCACAAATGGGAACGTTTGATAATCCGAAGGTGCATTACAGGTTTGATAATTTTAATGACGCCGACCATTATTCGCTAGTGGGCTTGGGTATTCCAAAAGCCTTAAATGAAATCTTTTCTTTGTACAAACCCATCAACAAACAAGAGTATACAGACCTGGTTTTGACCTATCCCGAAGGACCGTATAAGTATCTTGAAAAGAAATATGCCGACATCAAGTTTTTTTACGGTTTTGAAAAGAAAGTAGTTGAGAACGATATTCGCGCAGTCGCGGCAGCTGCCATGAAGAAAGATGATCGGGACGCCCTGAGAGAATTGTCGCGATTGGCGAGAAAAGAATTTCCAGATTCAATGATCAGTGCCTATTATACAGGAATGTATTATGAAAATGAAAACAATTTAAAAAGAGCCTTACACAACTATCAATCTGGCCTACTTTTAAAAGCTTCTGATTTTATCGACAAGGATATGTTGCTAGATAAAATCTACACCATAAAGGATAAAAATTAGTAGATTTGTGCATTTCATCGAATAATTTATACAGATCAACTATATTTGTATATATTTACCGTCCCAAACCTTAAACCTACTTACGATGAAAAAAGCCCTACTTTTTCTCTTCATCATGCTGTGCGCTATGTCTTTTAACGCACAAACAATCTATGAAAGTTTCGAATCCCGAAAATTAAATGCCACTAGAGATTTAAAAATTCGGCTACCAAATAACTACGATCCCTCATCCAATTTAAAATACCCTGTGATTTTGGTATTTGATGGCGACTACCTGTTTGAACCTGTTGTTGGTCAGGTGGCTTTTCAAACTTACTTTGATAAGATGCCAGAAGCTATCGTCGTAGGGTTGATCCAAGGAAAAGACCGCTTTTATGATGCTTATCACGATGAGGTTACAGGACTGCCTATAGAATTCGGGGCGCGATTTTATGAGTTTATAAGTACAGAACTGATACCTCACCTTGACAGAACTTACAAAACCAGTAAATTTAAAGTTGCTGTTGGTCATGATCTCATGGCAAATTTCATGAATGCTTTCCTTTTAAAAGAGGATCCGATATTTAAGGCATATGTCAATTTGAGTCCCGATTATAAGGGAGAAATGGATGATAATATCAGTGGCCGATTAAAATGGTTGAAAGAAGACATCTTTTATTATATGGTGACCAGTGGTGATGATGTAGCCTCTCTTCGAAATGGCATTCTTGACGCCAATCAAAAACTGAAACAGATAGACAACAAAGCCTTGAAGTATTATTTTGAGGATTTTGAAGGTCACTCTCATTATACTTTGGTAACTGGCGGTTTATCGCAAGCCTTGGATAAAATATTTGAGCTTTATAAACCCATCAGTGATCGAGAATTTAAAGAGGATATTCTTACTTATGAAGGGACCTTGGACACCTATATCAGTAAACGCTACAAAAAAATCGAAGATCTGTTCGGGATAACCAAGCCCATTTCAGAAGACGAATTTGAAAAAATCGTGAAAGCGGCCGAACAGCGCGATGATTTGGCTTCTCTTGAAAAAATTGGGAAACTGGCCAACAAACAAGATCCAACAACATCATATGGAACTTATTATATGGCGCTCCATGCTGAAAGGATTGGCAAAACCAAACGCGCCAAAAAACTGTATGAAACGGCATTGGATTTAGAATCAACGCCACATATCAATAAAGATCTTATCCTTTTAAAAGTGGAGGGACTTACTTTGGCAGGTGACGATAAGGAAAGTGATATTGACTAATAAACTTTTGAATTACGATTTATAATCATAACTAATACCGCAAATAGTTTTAATTTAGCTCAAACTTTAAAGGATGGCTAAAATTAAAACAACTTTTTTCTGTCAAAACTGTGGCAGTCAATATTCTAAATGGCAAGGCCAGTGTACGGCCTGCAAAGAATGGAATACGATTGTTGAGGAGGTCATCCAAAAGGAAGAGAAATCCAGTTGGAAAACACCTACCTCAGCAGTAAAACGCGCTTCCAAGCCATTGCGGATCAATGAAATTGACGTGTCTCAGGAAGCCCGAATGCAAACCGATGATCAGGAATTCAACCGGGTTCTTGGAGGCGGCATTGTTCCTGGCTCCTTGATTTTGTTAGGAGGCGAACCGGGCATTGGAAAGAGTACGCTTTTACTTCAAATTTCATTGAAATTACCTTACAAAACGCTGTATGTTTCTGGTGAGGAAAGCCAACAGCAAATCAAAATGCGGGCAGAGCGCATCAACCCTAATAGCGCCAACTGCTATATTCTGACCGAAACCAAGACCCAAAATATCTTTAAGCAAATTGAAGCGCTTGAGCCAGATATAGTAGTTATTGATTCCATTCAGACCCTGCATACCGAATATATAGAATCATCTTCCGGGAGTATTTCACAAATCAAGGAATGTACTACAGAGCTGATAAAATTTGCCAAGGAAACTGCAACACCAGTTATTCTGATTGGCCATATTACCAAGGATGGCCATATCGCCGGACCAAAAATTTTGGAACACATGGTGGATACCGTTTTGCAATTTGAAGGCGACAGAAATCATGTCTTTCGGATTTTAAGAGCTCATAAAAATCGTTTCGGATCGACCAATGAATTGGGAATTTATGAAATGCAAGGCTCAGGATTACGAGAAGTTTCAAATCCTTCAGAAATTTTAATTTCCAAGAAGGACGAAGAGCTTTCGGGAAATGCAGTGGCTTCTACTTTAGAGGGCATGCGCCCGCTGATGATTGAAGTGCAAGCCTTGGTCAGCACTGCAGTTTATGGCACGCCACAACGCTCCGCAACAGGTTTTAATGCCAAGCGCTTGAACATGCTGCTTGCGGTCTTGGAAAAACGTGCCGGATTCCGGTTGGGGGCTAAAGACGTCTTCTTGAATATTACTGGAGGTATTTCAGTGGATGATCCCGCGATCGATTTGGCCGTGGTAGCTTCGGTTTTATCCTCCAATGAAGATGTTGCCATTCCTAAGGACTATTGTTTTGCTGCTGAAGTGGGGCTTTCTGGAGAAATCCGTCCTGTGCAACGGGTGGAACAACGGGTGTTAGAGGCCGAAAAACTAGGGTTTTCTACAATTTTTGTCTCTAAATACAATAAAATCGCTTTGAAAAATACGCGAATCAAAATCCAATTGATTTCGAAAATTGAAGATTTGGTGAGTTTTTTGGTCTAGCAGCCTGAATTTATTTTGTAATTAATAGGTGCTTAATCATGAAACTTAGCAATTAGGGTATTCAATTAGACCATTATAAACCTATTGAGTGGATGATTCCCCTTTATAAGAAAGTTGGAGTTCTATAGGCTTAACGACTTCCGTTTTGACCTATAATTGACTATTAAGGATTGGAATTCCATTAGTCTAAATTCACAGACTGAAAGTTTGCTTCGTGGAATAGCTGGTTAAGAATATGAATCAACCCATTGGTTGGATATGTGAACGCATGATTGGTCGTAGCTAAAAGATTTCTGTTTTTAAGGCTGTTTTTCACCAACACATTTTAGGCATCTATCGATGCATTTTTGGATCAAATTTATGAGTTGTCTTTTTCCGTCATTTAAGACTTCTAATTTATCAAAAATCATTAATTTCGCACTTCGATTAGAATTAAGGTAATTAATAATGAGATTCACTGAATATAAAGGACTTGACTTGCCGAAAGTTGCGGAAGAAATCGGCAATTATTGGAAAGAGAACAATATTTTTGACAAAAGCGTAACTACAAGAGAGGGCAGCACCCCATTTGTCTTTTTTGAAGGGCCGCCTTCTGCTAACGGATTGCCGGGCGTGCACCATGTTTTGGCACGTGCTATTAAAGATATTTTCCCACGTTATAAGACCATGAAAGGCTTTCAGGTGAAGCGTAAAGCAGGATGGGATACGCACGGCCTACCGATTGAATTGGGTGTAGAAAAGGAACTCGGGATTACCAAAGAAGATATCGGAAAAACCATTTCCATAGAAGATTATAACGCAGCCTGTCGTAAAGCGGTCATGCGTTACACGGACGTGTGGAATGATCTTACTGAAAAAATGGGCTATTGGGTAGATATGGACAATCCGTACATTACCTATGAGCCAAAATATATGGAGAGTGTTTGGTGGTTGTTAAAGCAAATCTATGATAAACAGCTGATTTATAAAGGATACACCATTCAGCCTTATTCTCCAAAAGCAGGTACTGGATTAAGCAGTCATGAGCTTAATCAACCAGGCACTTATCAGGATGTGACGGATACGACGGCGGTGGCTCAGTTTAAGGCCAATCCCGAATCGCTTCCACACTTTTTACGAGATGAAGGAGATATTTACTTTTTAGCCTGGACGACCACGCCTTGGACATTGCCAAGTAATACGGCATTGACCGTTGGGCCAAAAATTGACTATGTATTGGTGGAAACCTACAATCAATATACGTTTGAGCCGCTAAATGTCATCCTTGCCAAGGCCTTGGTCAATAATCAATTTGACGGGAAGTTCAAAAGAGTTGATGCTAAGTCGGAGTTGTTGAAGTACAGATCGGGCGATAACCTACCTGCCGGCAAGACGGAGAAAATCCCATATTTCATTGTCAAGGAATTCAAAGGAAAGGATTTGGTTGGCATCACCTACGAACAATTATTGCCCTACGCACTTCCAAACGATCATCCAGAAAATGCCTTTAGGGTCATTTCTGGCGATTTCGTGACGACCGAAGACGGAACCGGGATTGTCCACACCGCCCCAACTTTTGGCGCGGATGATGCCTTGGTGGCAAAACAGGCCGTTCCTGAAGTGCCGCCAATGTTGGTGAAAGATGAAAACGGGAATTTGGTGCCACTGGTAGACTTGCAAGGACGATTTAGAAAAGAGGTCTATGATGAATTGTATGGTTTTGCTGGAGAATACGTGAAATCTGAATATTTATCTGATGATGAACTAGTTTCTGAATATGAAAAACAGAAAGTGGGCTTACAATCTGTGATTTCCAATCTTAAAGAGTATTTGAGTGTTGATGAACGTTTGGCACTCAAATTAAAGAATGAAAACAAGGCCTTTAAGGTCGAAAAATATAAGCACAGTTACCCAAATTGCTGGCGAACTGACAAACCAATTTTGTATTATCCATTGGACTCTTGGTTTATTAAAGTGACCGATGTCAAAGACAGGATGTTTGAGCTTAACGAAACCATCAATTGGAAACCAAAATCGACCGGAACGGGCCGTTTTGGGAATTGGCTGGCCAATGCGAACGATTGGAATTTGTCACGTTCACGGTATTGGGGAATACCTTTGCCAATCTGGAGAACCGAAGATGGCAAGGAGGAAATCTGTATTGGGTCTGTCGCAGAATTGAAGGCCGAGATGCAAAAAGCTGTTGAGATGGCATTCATGCCAGCTGATATTTTTGAAGATTTTGAAGTCGGAAACCAATCAGAAGATAACTATGCAAAAATAGACTTGCATAAAAACATAGTTGACGAAATTGTCCTGGTGTCTCCTTCAGGAAAACCAATGAAGCGTGAAGCTGACTTGATTGATGTTTGGTTCGATTCAGGGGCGATGCCTTATGCGCAGTGGCACTATCCATTTGAAAACGCCGAGCTTATTGATGAGAAAAAAGCCTTTCCTGCCGATTTCATTGCAGAAGGTGTTGACCAAACCCGAGGATGGTTCTATACCTTGCACGCCATTGCGACCATGGTTTTTGATTCCGTTGCTTATAAAAATGTCGTTTCTAACGGATTGGTCTTGGACAAAAATGGACAGAAAATGTCCAAACGATTGGGGAATGCAATAGATCCTTTTGCCACCTTGGATGATTATGGTGCAGATGCCACACGTTGGTATATGATATCTAACGCCAATCCGTGGGACAACCTAAAATTTGATTTGGAAGGTATTGAAGAGGTGAAACGCAAGTTTTTTGGAACACTTTACAATACATATTCCTTTTTTACACTATATACCAATTTAGATAATTTCAATTATTCTGAGGCTGAAATACCTTTGGAAGATCGGCCGGAGATTGACCGTTGGATTTTATCTGAACTGCACACCCTGATTCAAAAGGTTGATGAGTATTATGCAGATTATGAACCGACCAGGGCTGCCCGCGCCATATCAGATTTTACGCAAGACCATTTAAGCAATTGGTATGTGAGATTGAGCAGAAGACGCTTTTGGAAAGGCGATTACCAACAAGATAAGGTTTCGGCCTATCAAACCTTGTACACTTGCATGCTGACCATTGCAAAACTTGGTGCACCAATTGCACCGTTCTATATGGATCGGCTTTATCTTGATTTAAACGCCGTCACCAAAAAGGAAACCTTTGAAAGTGTACATTTGTCAAATTTCCCCATCTATGATGAGACACTTATTGACAAAGAATTGGAGCGAAAAATGGAAGCCGCACAGACCATTTCTTCCTTAGTTTTATCCTTAAGAGCTAAAGAGAAAATAAAGGTGCGTCAGCCCCTACAGAAAATCATGATCCCAATCTCAAGTGAGGCTCAGAAAAATGAGATTTTGGCGGTGGCCGATTTGATAAAATCTGAGGTAAATGTCAAGGAAATCGAAGTATTGGAAGATGCGTCAGATATTTTGGTAAAACAGATAAAACCCAACTTTAAGGTGCTTGGCCCCCGTTTTGGACAGGATATGAAAGCGATAGCTCAGGTAATAAGTGGTTTTGATGCGAAGAATATCAAGGAAATTGAACAAAACGGCACTTTAGATGTGGAAGTTAATGGAAAAAGTATTATTTTGGAGCTTTCTGATGTAGAAATTACCTCACAAGATATTGAAGGCTGGCTTGTTGCAAGTTCAGGTCCATTAACGGTAGCTTTGGATGTGACGATTACAGAAGAATTAAGAAAAGAAGGTATTGCAAGAGAATTGGTAAACCGAATCCAAAATTTAAGAAAAGATTCGGGATATGAGCTTACGGATCGAATTGTGGTACACTTTCAGGAAGATGAACATATTATTAACGCAATAAACACAAACTTAGATTACATAAAAACCGAAACCTTAACCGAAAAGTTGGAGATTTTAGAACACTTAGATAACGGTATAGAAATTGCTTTTGATGATGTAAATACCAAGTTGTTTATTAAAAAATTTTAAAATTATGGAAGTAGATGCAAACATCAGGTATTCTGATAAAGATTTGGCAGAATTTAAAGTACTGATTCAAGAGAAAATTGAAAAAGCTGTACGAGATTTAGAATTAATAAAGAGTGCGTACATGAATGACCTTAACAATGGTACTGATGATACATCGCCAACGTTTAAGGCTTTTGAAGAGGGCAGTGAAACGATGAGCAAGGAAGCTAATTCACAATTGGCGATTCGTCAAGAGAAATTTATTCGTGACCTTAAAAACGCTTTGATCCGCATAGAAAACAAAACCTATGGCGTATGTCGTGTAACCGGGAAACTCATCGGAAAGGAACGTTTAAAGCTTGTACCACACGCAACTTTAAGTATTGAAGCTAAAAACATGCAACAGTAAAATTCCCATGAAAATGGGAAACGAGGATTTAGATAATTATTCCCGTAAAGTGTCGTTTAAATTGCTTTAAAACAAAAAACACTTCTCAAACAGAAGTGTTTTTTGTTTTAGTTCATTTTGTAATTGAAGCAAGTTGTTCAATAATAATACTATTTTTGCACTTTGTCTGGAAATAAATTAACGGAATTTCAATCAGAAGAGTTTCATTTGTAACTCTGTCATTAAAAAAAATTCCCACTTTCAGTATTATGTCCCTAAAAAAAGCTGCCCTTTTAATTGTCACCATCTTATTGATTGATCAAATCAGTAAATTTTACATTAAGACCCATTTTGCCTTACACCATCGCATTGAAGTATTTGATTGGTTTCATATCTTATTTGTTGAAAATGATGGCATGGCTTGGGGTACAAAACTGAGCGATTTTATCGCAGGGATCTCAGATCGTACGGCAAAATTGGCATTGACCATCTTTCGAATTGTGGCGGTAGTAGGAATTGGTTATTGGTTGGTCGCTTCGGTTAGAAAAAAAGGTCCTCAGATTCTTATTGTTGCCATTGCCTTGATTTTTGCCGGTGCATTGGGCAATATCATTGACTCCGCTTTTTATGGCATCCTATTTAACGACAGCTATAGTCAAGTGGCGGTGTTTCTTCCTGAAATGGGTTATGATAGCTTATTTCACGGGAAGGTAGTAGATATGCTTCACTTTCCAATTTGGAAAGGGTTCTTGCCGAATTGGATTCCGTTTGTTGGAGGAGATTATTTCACCTTTTTTGAACCCGTATTTAATGTTGCGGATATGGCTATAAGTACTGGGATAGGATTATTGATCGTCTTCAATAAAAAGGCATTTCATCAAGAAGAGGAAAGAACTGAGGAAAATTCAGTCCAAAATCGGATAGAATCCCAATAGTTATATACTAGGCGGATTTTTTGAAGATCGTTTCCAATTCAGTTATTCTAACCGGTTTCACTAAGTAATCCTTAATATTGGAGAGCGATTTCGCACGGTCAATATCGACTGGATTAATAGATGAGCTGACAATGTATAGAGAAATTAGTTTGTTAAACTTATTTTCAATCTTAGTGAAGCGCTCTATAAACTCCCAACCATCCATGATGGGCATGTTGAGGTCAATAAACATTATGTCCGGAACCTCTTCTTCATGTAAATTCTTCAAAATGGCTTCAAAATAATCGATACTTTCTTTCCCATTATTGAAAATTAAAAGGTTATCGCATAATTTTCGGGCCTCGATAATTTTTTTAAGGAGCCTAATGTACATGCCGTCATCATCAATAATGCATGCCAATGAAGTCTTTTTTTTCATGATTTACAGTTTTATTGTGAAGGTCGTGCCTTGTTGGATTCCACTTTCAACAAAAATCTCCCCGTTCAATGATTCAATTTGATTTTTTGTGATAAACAATCCAATACCAACCGCATCTTTGTTCTGATGGAATGTTTTATACATTTCAAACAGCTTATGGCCATGTTTTTTAAGGTCAATACCCATACCGTTATCGCTGATCTCCAGAAAGATCCTATTGTCTTTCGTATAAGTCCTAATAGCAATGATGACCGCTCTATTTTTCTGACCGTATTTTATGGCATTTGTTATTAGGTTCAAGAAGATACTATCCAAATAAGCTGGAATATAGTTAATAACTTTGACTTTCTGAAAATCGGCGTGGATGGTCACATCATTCTTAACAATCAGACTAATGATTGATTTTAAGACGCGATCCAAGGAGTCCTGAAAACTCACTTCAATCTTATTGTGATCTGTCCTGGTTTGAATGGTAACTACTTCATTGAGGTGCTGTATGGTCTCATTTAGGCTTTCAGAAACATCCTTAATGCTTGCTATGAGATCTTTTTTTTCGTCTTCATCATTGGTTTCATCCATTAATTGCATAATGAGCGAAAGATTGCTGGTATGGGACCTCAGGTTATGGGATACGATATGAGCAAAGTTAAAGAGCCTTTTATTTTGGGAAGAAATGATTTCCGCCGTGTTTTTTAAATCCAGCTCTTTGATCTTAATGTCGTCTATATCCTGAAAGACACCCCTGATGCCAACAATGTCATTATAGTCATTATAGACAGGCTTGCCTATGGCTCGTACCCAGAATGAGCGGTTATTTGCGGTTAGCATTTTTATTTCCGTGCTGAAGGATTTTCCCCGCATGGTACAATTATAAAATAGATTGTAAGAGATGTCATAGAACTCTTCGGGGATATATTGCGAAGCATATCTTAGGGACGGAATATAATCTTCTGGATACTCAAGAATGCGTCTGCATTCATGGTCCCAATAGGTTTTCTTCTTTACCAAATCAACATACCAACTCCCTGAAGACGTCATTTCAGCAGTTTCACGATAATAAAAATTATCGTTTTTCACCCGATTGTTGAGTGCCATTTTGACTGGGCTGAACGTTAGGATCTTAGAATTTGGATACTTTTTTTTGACAGGGAATGTGCTTGACGATTGGCATTTAAGTTCCTGGAGCTGACCATTTTTGCATGTAAGTGTTATTGTTTGTTCAAAATCCTGGTCATCGTTTAATAAATTGAAATAATTATCCCTGAAAAGATCACGCTGATCCTTATTCAATAAGGTGTAGAGAAAATAATTGAGGTTTAATTCGATATCTTCAATGTCATACCCTGTAATTTTAAGAAACCCAGAGGACCAGCCTACATATTCACCATTTATTTCCCAATATCCTAACTCAGAATTTTGGATTAAGCCACGTAATAATTGTTCTTGATACATAAAAATGGGGATGGTTGGGGTTGATTGTACCAAATATAATAATAATTTACAATTAATCGAATAAATATGCCGTTAATCGATACTTTTTTTGAAAATATAGTGTTGATATGGGGTCACACAGTAATCCAAGACCACATCACTATCAGATATATCATTAATTATTTCTTCGGCTTCAAAGAATGAAAGCCCTATTTTTAGGGTTTCAGGCCTACATTCCGATAAGAATTTATCATAGAAACCCTTTCCATAGCCAATGCGATGACCTCGTTTGTCAAATGCCAACAGCGGCACAAAAACCACATCTATTTTCTGAGAATCAATGTCAATACCATCTACTGGTTCAGGAATGTTCCAAGAATTCTTTTTAATGACCGTGCTATCCGTTAAAAGATAATTGGTCATTCTTAAGCTTTTAAAATGACTTTTTGAAATAACGATGTTTTTATCTTTCCCCGATAAAATATTGAGAATATAATCTGTGTTGATTTCCTTGTGTTCAGTGATGCTTAAAAAAATATGATAAAACGAAAAATCCCAAATAGGTAACTGTAATAATTGGTTGGAAATGGCCAAACTTTCAGTTTCAATCATTTCTAACGATAGTTCCTGTCGCTTTTGCTTGTAGAGACGTCTTAATTCTGATTTGGTCATAATTGTAAAAATAATATTTTTTGTGGAATGAAAAATGATTAGAGAAGCTTTTGTGGTTTTAATGGAGACCATTTTTTACGGTAATAACTAAGTGGAAATTTAGCAAAGACATGATACTCATAAACAGCTAACATAAACCCATCGGTTTCATTTTATATTTAATTTCTCATCTAAATTTCGTACTTTCAATTCGTAGTGAACGGAGATTTAGTGGTTAAAACACTTGAACTTTACAAGTCATACTTAACTCACTCTAGCTACATGATATGATTTATCACATAAAAAAGTCTGAACATAAAATATCATGGCCAAGAAAAAACCAACAAGTATCCCAATTATTATTATTATCGCCATGCTCACGCTATTCTTTAATTGTTCCAAAGACAACATTCAACAGAAAACGAATTACATTCAAAATACACAAGAAAGTATTACGTATGGTGATTCTATTTTTACTTCTGAAATTAATGCAAAAGTCGAAATTCAAAAAAATAAATTGAGAAATAAACTTAATGTATTTGAGTACAGGAAATTACGTAAAGGGGAAGTCGGGTTTACAGATAAATAAGGAAGAATAGCCAATAAAGTACTTATAGTTTTAGAAAAGGGAGGAAAGCATCCAATGATTATCCTGCCTGTCAAAAAACATAAAGAAATTAACTTGTTGATAGGCTTTTATAATGAGAGTTCTGTCCAGTTTAAAATTTTTAAAGCATCTGATTCCCAGTCAACAAAGAAATATCATAATATAGAAACAGAAATTTTAGAAAATATTCTGCTATACTTTCAAATATCTTCGACAAATAGCACTACTGACCCAAATAGCAATTATAGATCCTCAAATTGTTGGGGATTTCTCGGACCAACTGGGAGTAGCAATTGTTATATGGGTATGCAGAATTATTGCACTGGGGAGATTAGATTTGTTGACACTTGTGGTAAAATGGAAGAAGATGAAGAAGAAAACTGGGACTGGGGAGATGCAGACGATAATTGGGCGGATGATGATTACGGAGATGATATAGCCGATAGCTTGGATGATGATAATTGGGAGTGGGGTGACGGTAGTAATGATACTGAGCATATTAAGGTTGTTAATGAGCTGACTGGAAGAGCTCTTTGTGTTTACGAAAAATTAGAAAACTCTAATAGTAATCTATTTAAAGAGACGATAGGTAAATTTATTGATGATCCAAAATATGATCTCATATTTAAAAATGGAATGTGTTCAAAAAATGCTGCAGCTTGTACAAATTCACAAAATATAAGTTCTACAGGCGAAGTCATAATAAAAATAAATTATTTATCGGGAAGTGTGTTAGAGGATGCAGCTTTGATACTTCATGAAGGCATTCATGCTGAGATAGCCCGATATGTTCAAAGGCATAAAACTGGAGAAGATCCAAATGATAGAGCAAGAATGTTTCAGTTGTACAAGTTTTATAAAGAATCCCAAGTACCGGAAGAACATTTAGACCATCCCTATATGACACTAAACTATATCAATCCAATTGCTTCTGCATTGAGGAAACTGGATGGGAATAGATATCCCCTAGACTACTATAAATCATTCGCTTGGGACGGATTAAGGAATTGGGATGTAACTAATCTATTGGGAATTGAAGAATCTTCCGAAATAGAGATATATAGGGATATAGTTAATGCTAATACCAATTTATCATGCGACTAATTATAATGATATTACTGTATGTTTTAGCCTTGAGTTGTACTTCAAATCAATCTCAAGAAAATCAGGAATTAGCTGTTATTGCGGCAGTCTATAAAATGGTTCCTAAAGAGTTACCACCTCCACCACCGCCTCCTCCTAACAGTGAGGTTAAAGAAGAAAATAACATAAATTACTCAAAACTAAAACCACTTGCTTTTAATTATGCCATTAATGAAAATTTTGTTTATTATGATTTTGACTATATAAACGGGATTTCTAATAGATTTATACCTTATAAATCGAATGAACTATTTCAAGAGAAAATTTTGGATAGTTCATATATGAAATTAGTAGAGAGGCTTTCGGAGCTTAAAGAGATCGAGAAAATTGACAAAGCTCAGCTTGATAAGATAGTTCATAATGACATAGTTTTTTGGGATAAGCAAACCATAACTATTGAAGAAAAAAAAGAGAATAACTTGTCTGGCATTATAAGTTTTTCCAAGGTTGCATTTAACGACGAATTTACTCGTGCCGTGGTGGTTGTTGGAAATTATTTTGAACACATTGGTGGTGGTGTCGGTTTATATATATTAGAAAAAATAGACAATAATTGGGTGATAAAATATACAAAGACTCTTATAATGTCTTGACGATATCCTTATAATAAATAGAATATTAGGTAAAGATATTCTTAATCTCTCTTACCATCTAATCTGTTTAGTAATATGAAAAAGTGCATCACCTTGATAGACCAATGACGCTTCATTCACGTTAATCACATAACCTTCAAGTGTCGATTTTACTTCGTGGTACACTTTGCCATAAGGATCCGTAATCTGGCCCAAAACATCATCAACCTTAACTTTTGTGTTTACAGAAACTACAGCTTTAAACATCCCAGATTGTCTGGCTCTTATCCATTTGCTTTCTTCAATAAAAACAGTGGGTGACTTGGGCACATTGGCCTTAATGCGATGATGCAGCATGCCATAATGTGCTAAAATTCGTTTGACACCTTCTACGCCAACTTTAGAAATGTTGTCATCCACAAAAAATGATTTTCCACCTTCATAAAGTAAAATTGGTTTGCCCAACTGAAAACAGGCATTTCTAAAGGATTTCGCAATATGATTGGAATACAGAACAAATGGTGCTGCGAAAATGCGCGCCAAGTCATCCAGTTCAGGTTGGTTTTTGACGATTCTTATTTGTGCCGCATTAAATCGGCTGGCGCCTCCGGTATGGAAATCGATAATCAAGTCCACATCGGGAATGATCTCATGCATCAGTCTATGCGCTACTCGGCTTGCCAAGGACCCATTGGCAGATCCTGGAAACATCCGGTTCAAGTCGCGACCATCGGGAAAGGCACGTTTGCTGTTTAAAAACCCGAAAATATTTAAAATGGGCATGCAAATGATGGTGCCGCGCTTTGGTTGGTTAATGCGTCGTGCAATCAATTGCCTGACAATGTCAACACCATTGATTTCGTCACCATGAATGCCGGCTGAAAATAAAATCGTCGGTCCCGGAATCTTGGAGCGCTCAATAATTATGGGAATTTCAATTTTTGTTGCGGTATGGAGTTTCGCAATATTAAAATTGATCTCCCGAGACGCACCCAATGGAATTTCTTCCCCTAAAATGGTGATTATATTTCTATTTTCTTCCAATATCAATAAAGTTAGACATTACGTTCAATATATCTTATGATGCTTTTGGCAATATCCTTTTTGGTGGCCGCCTCAATGCCTTCAAGTCCTGGAGAAGAATTGACCTCTAAAATTAATGGCCCACGTGCCGATTGCAACATGTCCACGCCACAAACGCCCAAACCTAATGCTTTTGCGGCTTTAAGGGCAGCGTTCTCTTCTTCGTCAGTCAATTGAATAATTTCTGCACTGCCACCTCGGTGGAGATTGGATCTAAACTCACCATCCTTACCTTGGCGTTTCATGGCACCTACAATATTGCCATCCACAATAAATGCCCTGATATCTGCACCTTTGGCTTCCTTGATGAATTCCTGTATGATGACGCGCGCCTGCAAACCATGAAAAGCTTCAATTACAGATTCTGCGGCATTGTTGGTTTCAGCCAAGACCACCCCAAGCCCTTGAGTACCTTCCAGAAGTTTGATCACCAATGGCGCTCCGCCCACTGACGCAATGACCTCTGAAGCATCTTTGGTGTAATTTGAAAATACCGTTTTTGGCATGCCCAATCCCGCACGCGAAAGTACTTGAAGACTTCTCAATTTATCGCGTGACCTAACCAAGGCTTGCGACTCGACCACTGAAAACACCTTCATCATTTCAAACTGTCGCACTACCGCAGTGCCATAAAAGGTCACCGAAGCACCAATTCGTGGAATAATTGCATCCACATTTTCTAAGATACGCCCTTTGTATAAAATGGCCGGATTCTTCTTTTCAATAATGATATCACACTTCAAAGGGTCTATAACCTCGCAAGTATGTTTGCGTTGTCTGGCCACTTCAACTAAACGTCGGGTAGAATATAAATGGGGATTTCTGGATAAAATAATAATGTTCATTGGGTTTAATTTGCTTTAAGTTGTTAATCGATAAGAATTAATGTGATAGCCCAAAAAGTGCTCACCCCAATGCTTATTTGTTTTTGTTGTTATAAGATAAATGTTTTTGTGTGACATCTACAATAAATTTCTTACTGATAAATTTTCGGCCAATTAAAATCGGAAATCGCATGTCTTCTCTCGTGCTCAAAGTAAGTGAAATTCGGTATTTTTTCTCAAATAGAATAATGGTGGTCTTTACTTTATAGCGTTTCTGAACAAGCCCATTGCTACTTTTTACCTTAGCAAAGGTGTATTCTTTAAATCTGATTTCCTTTCCGCTATAATGAGGATGGCCTTTTTCATAAAATAAACACACCAGCTCATTATTGTCTATCCATACTTTATGGGTGTGAATGGAAGAGGTATAAGCACCCGTATCTATTTTGATGTCAATATCAAAAAGATTAAGTTCAGGGAAATCTGCCTTGTCAATTCTGCCTATGATTTTTTTTGGCATGGGTGTTAATTACAATTGGGTCGCAAGATAATAAAAATCCGTTCCTTTATTGAAAGACTTAAAATCCTTTCCATTGAAAAGTTTTGAAGATATAGTATCTTTGGGATATGAGTAAGCCTACCTTAGAAATCCAATTGCAGACCTTGCCCCATCAACCTGGAGTGTATCAATATTTTGATGCCAATGATAAGATATTGTATGTAGGTAAAGCTAAGGATCTGAAGAAACGTGTCAGTTCTTATTTTACTAAAAACCATCCCGATAACTATCGGGATGGCAAGACCAAAGTACTGGTCAAAAAAATAGCCACCATCAAACATATTGTGGTCCAAACGGAGACCGATGCCTTGCTTCTTGAAAACAATCTCATCAAAAAGTACCAACCACGTTACAATGTCCTGCTCAAAGATGACAAATCGTATCCATGGATCTGTATCAAGAAAGAACGTTTCCCTCGAGTATTTTCAACACGCCGGGTGATCAAGGATGGTTCGGAGTATTTTGGGCCATATACGAGCATGAAGACGGTAAAAACACTCCTCGATCTCATCAAAGGAGTCTATATGTTAAGAACCTGTAATTACGACTTGGCGCCGGATAAAATTCACACCGGAAAATTTAAGGTTTGTTTGGAATACCATTTGGGGAATTGTAAGGGCCCCTGTGAAGGCTATCAATCTGAGGAAGATTATCAAGAAGATATTGCAGCCATCAGAGAAATTTTAAAAGGAAATTTCAAAGATTCATTGGCACAGTTCAAGCAGCAAATGAAAGCTCATGCTGAGGCCATGGAATTTGAAGAAGCCCAGCGCATCAAGGAGAAAATTGATATTCTTGAAAATTACCAGGCAAAATCTACCGTGGTCAATCCGAAAATAAGTAATGTTGATGTGTTTTCCATTGTTTCTGATGAGAGTTATGCCTATATCAATTTTTTACAGTTGTCCTATGGGTCCATTATTCGCTCTCATACCTTGGAAATTAAAAAGAAACTGGATGAAACTGATGAAGATTTATTGCAGTTGGCTATTACCGAAATCAGACAGCGGTTCCATTCTACGAGCAAAGAGGTGTATGTGCCTTTCGAATTGGATTTAGGTGAAGAAATTAAAGTCAGTATTCCGAAATTGGGCGATAAAAGACGTATTTTAGAACTGTCTGAACGCAATGCCAAATACTATAGGATGGAGCGATTCAAACAGGTCAAGATTATAGACCCTGACCGTCACGCCAATCGGATCATGGCTCAAATGAAGACCGACCTTCGCCTCAAGGAAGAGCCGCGACATATTGAATGTTTTGACAACTCCAATATTCAAGGCACCAATCCGGTGGCGGCCTGTGTGGTGTTTAAGAACGGTAAACCGAGTAAAAAGGACTATCGCCATTTTAATATCAAAACCGTTGATGGGCCTGATGATTTTGCTTCCATGGAAGAGGTGGTATACAGACGATACAAGCGTTTGTTGGAAGAAGAGCAGCCCTTGCCACAACTCATTATTATTGATGGTGGCAAAGGCCAACTGTCCTCAGCCTTAAAAAGTCTGGAGCTTTTAAATTTAAGAGGAAAAATTGCGATCATCGGAATTGCGAAACGTTTGGAAGAATTATTTTATCCAGATGATCCAATTCCGCTATATTTAGATAAAAAAAGCGAAACCTTAAAAGTCATTCAGCAATTGCGGAATGAGGCCCATCGGTTCGGGATCGAGCATCATCGTAACAAACGCAGCAAAGGCGCCCTGACCACAGAGCTGGAGCTGATACCTGGTATTGGAGAACAATCAATCGTCGACTTGATGACGCATTTTAAAACGGTCAAAAGAATCAGTAAAGCGAGCCTTGAAGAACTGGAGCCGGTTATCGGAGCGTCAAGAGCAAAAAAAATACTTGATTTTTATAATAAGTAGCCTACAAATCCCGACATATCGGGAGGGAAATTAACCTACAAGGTCTTCAGTTTATAGCATCTGGACGTGCAGGTTTAAATAACAAAAAATTTGAAAAAGTTCACTTATATAATACTTCTTGCGCTGTTCATCTCCCTGTCAATGAATGGCCAGGACACCATTTTGGAGCAGCCCCAAAAAGCACCCAAGATCGGATTGGTGTTAAGTGGTGGAGGTGCAAAGGGGTTTGCGCATATTGGAGTGTTAAAAGTGATCGACAGCTTGAACATTAAAGTGGATTATATTGCAGGAACCAGTATGGGTGCTATCATAGGCTCGTTGTATGCTTCTGGTTATTCAGGCAAACAATTGGATTCCATTTTTAGTTCTCTTTATTTTGATGATGTTATTAATGATAATCTTCCGAGGTCTGCCAAAACATTTTATGAGCGGGACAATTCCGAACGATACGCCGTAACCTTGCCGTTCAATAATTTTAAGCTGAAATTGCCTTCAGCCTTATCCAGAGGTCAAAACGTATTTAATCTATTATCAAAACTAACCTTACATGTCACCGATATTTCCGATTTTGATCAATTGCCAATTCCTTTCTTTTGTGTGGCTACCGATGTTGAAACTGGCAAAGCGGTTATTTTGGATCATGGAAATTTAGCACAAGCCGTTACTGCAAGCGGGGCATTCCCATCTTTATTTCAACCAGTTATTATTGATGATCGCGTCCTTATTGACGGCGGTGTCATCAACAACTATCCTATTGACGAGCTTAAGGCCAAGGGGATGGATGTGGTTATTGGGGTGGATGTGCAAGATGGATTGGCAAAACGGGAAGACTTGAACTCGGCACCAGCAATTTTACTTCAGATCAACAACTATCGTACAATTAATGATATGATCAAGAAGGTTGAAAAAACAGATATCTACATTAAGCCGGATATTACGGATTATACGGTGGTATCATTTAGCGAAGGTCGAAAGATTATTGAAAGTGGAGCGAGGGCTGCACGTAGTAAGATGGAAGGTTTAGAACAGCTTCCAAAATATAAAAGCTCAAGAGGGATAGAATTGGATCTAGCCTCTAAAGATAGTATCGCCATTAACGAGGTTATCATCCGTGGAAATAACCGGTATTCACGGGCCTATATTTTAGGGAAAATGAAGCTTGAGGAAGATGCAAAGGTGAGTTATGCCGATTTTAACGAAGGTGTCAATAATTTAGTGGCCACCAATAACTTTACCACCTTTTATTATGAATTCCAAAAGACGGACCGTCCAAATGTTTATGACTTATCGGCTACGGTTGATGAAAGCGAAATCACCAGCTTTTTAAAATTTGGATTACATTACGACGGTCTTTATAAAAGTGCGGCCTTGGTCAACTTTACCAAAAAACGAGCTTTGTTGGATGATGATGTCATGTCGTTGGATTTGATACTGGGAGATCACGTGCGCTATAATTTTGAATATTATATAGACAAAGGATTCTATTGGAGTATTGGACTCCGCTCAAGATTTAACCAATTCAGTAAAAACATCAATGTAAAGTTGTTTTTGAATGATTATGAACAATCACTTACAGGCTTGAATAAGATTGGCGTTGAGCTTCAGGATCAAACCAATCAAATTTATTTGCAGACTTTGTTTAGAAAGGATTTTGCACTGAGTTTAGGAGGCGAACATAAACGGTTGAAAATAAAATCAGAGACGGTATTGGTCAATGTGCCGGGTGACAAGCAATATTTTGAAAACACCGATTATTTGTCGGTTTTTGGGACTTTAAGATTGGATACTTACGACAATAAATACTATCCAAAAAACGGAGTGTACTTTAGTGGTGACTTTCATTTGTATCTTCACGCATCACATTTTAATAAGGATTTCAACAAATTCTCAATGGCTAAGGCCGACATAGGTTATGCATTTGGAATTTCGAATAAGTTATCAGCCAATATTTTTACACAGGGTGGATTTAAAATTGGCGACAACAATACACAATCGTTGGATTTTGCCTTAGGGGGCTATGGCAATAATTTCATTAATAATTTTATTTCCTTTTATGGTTATGACTACATAACGCTTACCGGAGATAGTTTCGTGAAAGGGACGTTGAATCTGGATTTTGAAATCTTCAAAAAAAACCATATTACTTTTGCTGCTAATTATGCTAATGTAGGTTATGGGCTTTTTGAATCGGGAGATTGGTTCTCCTCCCCGTACACTGGGTATGCGCTTGGTTATGGACTGGAAACCTTTTTAGGGCCACTGGAAGCAAAATACACCTATTCTCCTGAACTTGGCGAAAGCATTTGGCTGTTTAACTTGGGGTTTTGGTTTTAACATATTCCTGCGCATGCCTCGTCGGCAGATGGGGAGGCAGGAATCTTAGGTTTGGATTTACACTATCCATAGATATCCCCAATGTCAGGGTGATCGCAGTCGACCCCTTTTATAATATTAAACCATATTTTTGGCCTATCCAGCCCTTCGACTGCGCTCAGAAGGACAGGTGAATGTGATTTTTTTATAGCTTATAAGCCACTTTAAACATTATAATTCTCGGCATTATAAACGTTTTACTGTCACTGATCAAAAAACTGTTGAATGAATTCTGTTGCTTAAACCGCATATCAAATAAATTTGTAGCGTTGATTTCAAAGCCCCACGGACTATCCTCCAATTGATAAAACAAGGACGCGTTTGCCGTGTCAAAAGTATTTTTAGTGTTGTTGCTTTTGTTGTGATAACTGTCAAAAGCATAATCTGCCTTAAAGATAAAATCGCTTAAGAAATCATAGTGTAGAATGGCAAAAAAGCCATCGTTTTCGAAATTACTGCTCACGTTGGACGATCGGTAGGCATTGAAATCTTTTTTATAGCCAATTTCAATATTTGGCAATTTTTTAAAGAAAGTCTCCGCGCTGACGGTTGAGGAAACGGATTTTGAAATATTCAGATGTGTGTCGTCGTTTAAAATTTGGTAAAAGTCGTTATAGTTAAAGGTACTTCGCAATTTGTAACGAATCTTGTTGATTTTTTTTGAAATCGTACCGTTAACGCTCCAACTATGTTCTGGCAAATCAAAGAAAACAGGCGTGCTGTATTGTTCAATGCCTTGTAATTGGGTGACATTCTTAAAATGTTCTACTTTTTTATTGAAATTGGTGTTGAGGTTAAGGTTTAAATTTCTAAATAGACTGAACTTGTGATAGTTCAAACTCACCGTATGGTATAATTGATTTTCCAAAGTGGCATTGCCTTTATAAACGCTATTGAAATTGTTCAAAACGAAATTGTTGGCAAGTTGCTCAATACCCTGGAAACGTGCATTGAGGCTGTATTTGAAATTGATCCTTTCACTGTTATTGAATTCTATTTTGGTGGTAAATTGGGGCAATATCAGAGCTTTGGTTTGATTGCTTTTTTCATCAAACTGTTGGGTCTGCCAACTGTAAAAATGGGTGTATAGCATCGGTTTGAACGTGGCAATCCCGATCTGGAACTTGTATTCCAGCCCAACAAAGGTGTTCAGAAAATCATAGCTAAAATCATTGCCAAAACCTGCAGTATTAAAGTTGTTGATGGTGCCATTGCTCAATTGTTGCAAATCCTGATTGTAAAAATTGGTGAAAGCTGCATTAACGCCCACACTTGTATAGATATGATTAAAATTATTGAGTACCCAATAGTCTTTTATAATGGCATTGACGTTGTGTGCACTATTGCGTTTGGTCTGTAAAATATCATAAAGGTCATCATCTTCCAAGGGGATCAAGCCTTGTAGGATTTGTTGGTTGGTCAACCATTCCGTTAGGGGTTTGTCATTTTGAAAGGTATAGGTGGCTTCTAAGGTACCTGTATGGTTTTTGGACAGTTTCCGACTGTAGGTAATGTTCTGTTTAAGATTCAGGGCTTTGATATCAGTATTAGTGGCTATGCTATTGTTTTGAATGGGGTTGATGGTATTGATCAATCCCTTACTGTCATTATTGGTTACCTTAATAAAACTATTATAGGCGAAATCTTCCTCAAAACTTGGCTTATAATTCAAGGTGAGTTTACCAATCGTGAAAAAGTTATTGAAGTTGTTGGTGGTGGTACGGTTTTCAAAATAGGGGTCTTCGTTGTTCAAATACTCATTTGTAATATGGCTCTCGGTATCGGTCTTACTATTTGAACTGATAATGTAACCACTAACATCCGTGACGTTGTTGATGGCCTGTCTAATATTTAAAGCCCCAAACTGGTTGGTATTTGCGGTATAATCTTGATTGTTGAGGTACCGTGCAAAATCACTATTGAAAAGATCAAAATAGCTGCTGGCATCACTTAAGAGTTTGCCAAAGCCACCTTCAAACTCCAAATAATCCCTAAAACTAAAACTTTTAACACCTTGATTGTTGAGGTCGCCAATAAAATTGACGTTGGTTTTAGGGCTGTAATAAAACAGGTTGGGATGGATCACATAACGGTCTTTGATACCCGCACCGGCCTCAAGGTCTCCAAAGGTAAATTTCTTTTTGTCTTCCTTTAGTTTAATGTTCATGGCCATGTCTTCATTATCCTGTAAACCCTTGAGCATGGCCACCTCGTTGTAATTGTCAAGTATTTCTACTTTATCAACCGCGTCTGCCGGAATATTATTGACCGCCAATTTGCTATCGCCTGTAAAAAAGGTTTTGTTTTCTACCAATACCTTGGTCACTTTTTTGCCCTGTACGGTAACGTTGCCAGCGCGGTCCACTTCTACACCTGGGAGTTTTTTAAGCGCATCCCGTAGTTTTCGTTCTTCACCAGTAACAAATTTATTAACATCGTAAGTTATGGTGTCTTTTTTGACCACTATGGGCGGTGTGTAATTGATGGTGACTTCGTCCAACTGGTCAGGGTTTTCTTGAAGTGTAAAATTTTGGATGGGGTCTTCTTCTGTAGTAGTCATGACCATTGTTTGTGGTGTAAAGCCCAAAAAACTCACTGTTAAGGTATAGGTTTGGTTTTTTGAAAGTCCAAGGGTGTAGTTGCCATTATCCTCTGTAATGGCGAAGCGAACTTCTTCGTTGTCGTTTTTTGGGATGGCGAGAATGTTGGCGTAGGCTAATGGGGTTTTTAGGGTGTCGGTTACTTTTCCGGAAACTTTGATTTGTTGGGCATTTGAATAGAAGAAAACCCCAAATAGAAGAAAAGTGAAAAATGGGGTTTTAAAAAAAGAATTTATATAGCAGAACAATTTTACAATTGGTTTAAAACGTTATAATATATGTTTGATATCCTTTATAAATATTGTTCATGGTTCATTTTTCGGACTGTTATTCCTAATTTATATCGCAATTGAAATGATTTCAATTTTCCGAAAAGCACCTGGCAAATATTGTTCCAATTATATGATATTACTCCATGAAAGGGAATTAAAGTATGATTTAATTCTTATTAATATATTTTTCTCTATTCATGGAAAAGTCTTTCATAAATGCGTTGAATTCACCTTCAGTTAATTTCTTACCTTTGGTTGGTAAGGTTATCTTTATTTCTTTATCAACGAACTCAATCTTATCTAAGGTTGTAACAATATTGCCATTTTCTAATTGAATGATTAAGCCAGGTAATCCTCCAAAACCATCAGGTCCATATGGTAAATTTATTTCTGGCGTATACCAAACTGTAATTTCAGTTTCAATTACCCCATTTCTACCTTCTTTTATCAATACTTTCTTAGCCTTATAGCAAGTCAAGCCATTTAAAATCAACTTCTCCTTTGTTAAAATCCAATTCATTTCCTCAAACTTTGTGGTTATTAAAAACGTTTCATCTAATATCTCTTTTTTAATAATCAAATGACCAATTTTTTTATCAAAGAAGGCAACTCCATTAAAACCACTAAAAGCCAAAGCCAATTTATTCTTAAAACTTGAATTCTCATCAGAATTCATTTTTTCAACTAACTGATACTTGGCAAAGTTTGGGTTAAATTTCAAAACATACTCATTACTTCCGATAGTCTCATTAACATTCGAAATGGCCTTTTTCAATTCCTCCTTAACATCTGAATTGTTTAATTTCTCATTGTTTAATTTAGATTCTTTAGTATAATATGCAACACCACTTTTGTTCTGACCGATACAAAAAAGTGTAACAAACGTCATTAAAACAAAAAAAAGTTCTTTCATTCTTTTAAATTTTTTATTTAAAACTGAGGATAAATTCTTACCCTCAGTTAATTTGTTTTTACCATCCTCCGTTCAGGACACAATGTTCCAACAATGAATCAAATAAAAGATATTCTTGTTCGTAATTTAAATCAAACATAATTGCAAAAGCTCGAGCTCCAGAATGAGCTCCTCTTAAGCAACTAACTTCTTGAATTAAGTTGTCTTCAACATTTGGTTGGTATATAACATTGGCATTTAAAGTGCTTCCCATAAAAAGAACAATGGCTAAAACACTAACCGTTTTTTTTAAATATTTCATAAATTTCTAAATTTTAAAACCTACATTATTTTAATAGGTTTGGTTAATAACTTTTTTCTACAAAGTCTTAAAAAAATTACAAAGTCGTGTTTTACAAAGTCAATAAGTTACAAAGTCTTAAAAAAAATAAACCAGCTGGTTTTTGGATCAATCCAGTTTGTTTCAAACAGCTCAGAAGTGACTTTGTAATGACTGGCTATTTCGGAGTGATGGTGCCACGTGTTTCGGTCAAACCGTGCCACTTTAAAAGATACTGCAATTATATAAAAAATTAATGTTATTCGTTCTTCAAAGCTCCTTTTCTTAAGGATTCTCCTTTGAGGTCTATCCTGTGTGAGGAGTTTACGATCCGGTCCAGGATTGCATCAGCTATGGTTCCTTCTCCAATGATGTCATACCAGGCGGAGACCGGGATCTGGGATAAGATGATGGTGGAGGATCGGTTGTAGCGGTCATCGATTATATCCATAAGCGATTCTCTTGCATGGCCGTCAAATGCCTGTAGGCCAAAGTCGTCCAATATAAGTAGATCTGCCTTTAGGAGCTTTGCCAGTTCTTTCAAATAGGTTCCATCTGCCTTGCTGAGCTTTAATCTTTTTAACAAACGAGCGGTGTTGGCATAGATGGTACGATATTCCATCATGCACGCTTGATGCCCCAAGGACTGGGCCAGATAGCTTTTTCCAACTCCGGAAGCACCCGTCATAATGATGTTCTCCTTTCGTTTTATAAAATCAAGGCACCCCAGGCGCAGGAACATATTTTTGTCCAGATTGCGCTGTTGGGTGTAATCCACTTCCGCCAGGGCTGCCTGTCCCCGGAAGGTTGCCTGCTTGAGGAGCCTTTGGATCTTTCGGTTCTTATGGTCCTCCCACTGATGGTCCGTGAGCAATGCCAGGTATTCATCGGCCGTAAGGTTCGTGGTGCGGTTTTCCCTGATCTGCTGGAGGTGCAGATCTGCCATGGCGTTCAGACGCATTTGTTTTAGTTTTTCAACAGTTTGATTGTTGTTCATAATTATAGAGTTTATTGATTAAATATTTTATTTATTGATATGCCGAAGCTCCCCGGAGATTCCCATGTACGGGGATATGGGGTTTCTCTTCCTCTAGGTCTTGGTAGAACAGGGAAGACTGGTCCAGGTTGTTCTTCAGGATGTTCTTGATGCGCTGGTATGCGACCGCATCTGCCCGTATGGCCCTTTTGCATGCGCTGTCCAAGCGCTGTGAGCCATAGGCCTTGTGCAACTGTATAAGCCCCATGGCCCGTTTGTAGCCGATCTCGGGGTAATCCCCGGAGGCGATGATGGTATCGATACATGCCACTACGTTTTCTCCGTGGACAGCTGCCTTCTTTTTAAAGAACTCGGGGCTCCAGTCCACATAATATTTGTGGGTACTGCTCAGGTGGTCGCGATCGGTGTTGTAGTTTCCCTTTCTCGGATTGCGCCGGTGCAGGGCTATCCGCTGATGGTTATAATACACTTCCACCGTTGTGGAGGTATAATGGATCTGGGTCTGCTGGCCTATGTAGCGGTAGGGTACGCTATAATAACTTTTATCTGGTGAGAAGTACACATAGCCCATCTTCTGTACCTTGGCACGGCAATAGTCCTTAAGCTGGTAGGGACTTGTTGGAAGTGATTTTAAATGGCCCTTTTCTATGGACTGGAAGAGCTCCAGGCGGCTGGCCTGCTTTCTTTTGAACAGTAGATTGTTATAGGCCGTCAACAGCTTGCGGATCTCTTTGTTGAGCTCCTCCAGGGAGAAGAAGGTCATATTGCGCAGAGGGTAATAGATGCGCTGGTAGGCAAGATGGACCGCATTTTCCACAAGGGCCTTGTCCTGCGGGGAATAGCCACGGGTCGGATTGATCACGCAGTTGTAGTGCCTGGCAAAGTCCTTAAAACTACGGTTGATATCTGCCTCATAACGACTGGCACGGGTTACGGCCGACTTTAGATTATCGGAGACGATGGCCTTGGGAACGCCGCCATAAAACTCCAGGGCATGTCCACAGCAGGTAATAAAATCCGCTCTCTTTTGGCTATGGCAGGCTTCCACATAGGTGTACTGGCTGTTGGGCAGGATGGCCACGAAGACTTCAACCGCGATGAGTTCCCCGGTGGACCGATCCACGATCTGCAGCTTCTTGCCGGCGAAGTCGATATACATCTCATTGCCCGGATCATGTTCCAATTTCATGGATCCCCTCACCTTTGCATATTTACGGTTGTAATGCTCCATGAACTGGGTATAGCTATAGGGCTCCTTAGCGGTCTGTAGATATTCCTGATAATGGAACAGAAAGGTAAACCCCGGATGGTTCCGTGCCTTATTGATGCCGTCAAAATACAACATGAGCTCCTCATAGCGGGGATTGGCTATGGTGGTACTGGAAGGGAAAAGTGCCTCAAGGGCAACATTGTCACTGGCCAAAAGCTCTTCTAAGGAACGGGTGCTGGCCTTGAACAGCCGCACATAATTGTTTACCGTGTTGCGGGATATCCCGAGGGTAGCACCTATCTTACGGTTGCTGAACCCATCAATATACAGGGAAATGATTTGTTTTAAGTCCATTGGATCAAGTGTGTTGGCCATATCGCATTCTTTTAAGCGATAAGGTAATTAATACTTGATCTTTCAAAGTGGCACAAATCGAACCGTTATGGGTTATTAACACACAGGCAAAAGTGGCACAGTTTGAACCGAAATGCCTGGCACTATGAAACCGAAATCACTGGCACAAATCGAACCGAAGTAACCAATGACTCCAAAAACCATCATCAACAATGTAAACATAAAAAAAAAAAAACGAAAAAGACAACTATTTTGTGCATTAGTTTTGGGAGATCTTACTATTAATAATTTTGTTCGATTTTTGACGCTTTCCGAGTATTGTCAGTGTTGAAAACTACGGGAAAGCCGTAATCTGAATTATTTTTAACCATTTTTATAATAGTTCACTAAAAATATGGATTTAGAGAAGAGAATTCGGAGTTTAAATTATTTATTTCAAAGTATCATGAAATGAATATTTTGTTTTTATAGGCTTCACAAAACCTTAATTTTTAGATTTGTTCTCAAAACCATACTCGTCAATTTTTTGTGAAATGTAGGTTTCAAACTCTTCAGATGTTATTTTGATACCTTGAGTCGGTTTACTGATTTGTACTTGGTTTTCAAACTTTATCTCTGTTGCATAATAATTAATGTCACCATAGTTTAATTCTAAAATTAATCCTGGAAGTCCGTTGTAACCTCTTGGACCGAAAGGTAGGGGGATTTCAGGAGTAAACCAAGCTGTAATTTTAATGTCATTGACGTAGATTTTATTTTTTTCAAGGATCATCTCGGCTTTTAAACACTTGTAGTTTGCTATTAATTTTGTTTCGGAAGTCAATTTCCAATCTGTTTGTATCGCATCCTCTATTAGAAAGATCTCACCAAGCATTGTTCTTTGAATGGTAACTTTTTTATCTTTTAAATTTGTGAAGTAAATTTCCTCACCTCCAAATAACTTGGCTGATTTCAGAAAAAAGTCACTCTTGTCAGTATCATTAACCAAAGCGTTCTCTATTTTAAAAAGAGACTTTTCTTTATTGAATTCAAGATGATATTTTAACTCATCCAATCTGGAAATGGTTCTATTGTAAAAGTCAATATTACTGTCTTTAACACCCTGATCGCTCTTCTTTTTAGAAGCAGTGATTTTATAAACAACCAATCCAGAGTTTTCTTGATTTTGAGAAAACCCAATGAATGTTAAAAACAGTAATAGAAAAGTTAGTTTGATATTCATTTTTTAACTTTAATAAGTTCCAGCCTCGCTTTCCATACAGTCTTCATAAACCCAGGCACCCAATTCTAAAGCTCGCGCTCTGTCATTCCACGTGAATACTGCTGCTTCATAAACACCCATTGCCATTTCAAAACAGTCTCCAGGTGAATCTTCAATTTGATTATTCATCATAGAAGTGTTTGCATTCAAGGAGACAGTAAAAAATAGAACTGCCGCAAATAAACTAAATACTTTTTTCATAATTTCTAAATTTTAAAACCTACATTATTTTTAATAGGTTTGGTTAATAACTTGTTTTTCCTACAAAGTCTTTAAAAATTACAAAGTCGTGTTTTACAAAGTCAATAAGTTACAAAGTCTTAAAAAAAATAAACCAGCTGGTTTTTGGATCAATCCAATGTCGTCTTTAATGGCTAAGAAGTGACTTTGTAATGACTCCAAAAACCATCATCAACGTGTCAAACATAAAAAAAAAAAAAACGATAAATACAATTTTTTTTTGCCTTTATTTTAATGCTTCACCTTGAAAATAAATTGGTTAGGTTTTTTAGCTTTGTCAAGTATTGTCAGTGTTGAAAACTACGGGAAAGCCGTAATCCGAATTGTTTTTAACCATTTTTATAATAGTTCACTAAAAAGATGGATTTAGAGAAGAGAATTCTGAGTTTAAAATAATTCATTTCAAATAAGAGATGGCTGTTTTTTTTGGAATTAACCAAAAGCGATGGTCTAGAATAATAACAATTTTCACCTCTTCACTATCATTTTAAGGGATTGCCAAAATGTTGGCGTAGGCCAATGGGTTTTGAAGGGTGTCTGTGACTTTACCTGAAACCTTGACTTGTTGGGCATAAGAAGAAAATCCTGCTAAAAGTAGCAGGATTTTTAAAAGCATGGATTTTAACAAATTTCTTTTAGAATTTTTTTCTGTCATTATTTCTTATTTCCATAGCTTTTTCGGCCAAACTTTCAAATTCTTCATTAGAAACAATAGTACCCTTTTTAAAACCATCTATTTTTATATTTTCAGGATTAAATGTAATTTTATCCATGACATAAACAATTTTGTCATCGGTTAATTCTAATATTAAACCTGGTAAACCACTGAAATTTTTAGGACCAAAATTATACGAAATGCTTGGAGAGTACCACGCAATGACCTCTTTCTTAAATTTACCTGCACTATTTATAACCCAATAGTTAGCTGTTGCCTTAAAACATGTATAGTTGCCTATCTTTTTTTGTTCTTTCGTTAGCTTCCAATCCATTGAATTGATCGAATCCTTTATTAAAAATATTTTACCAAAGGCCTCTGTTCGTTTATAAATAACACCAGTTTTAAGATCAGTTCGATAAGGTTTATCATTACCTACCATGATTTTAGCCATATTGTAAACCATTGGATCAACATCGCTGTTCATCAAGTTATCTCCCCAAAATAAAGCTTCTGTTTTATTAGCCTCTAAATGCATTTTCATTGAATTGATTAAAACAAAAGCTTCTTTAAATACTTTTATAGCTTCATTGGGTATTTCTTCTTTGGGTTCGATTTGATTAAGTGATTTAGTGTTAGCAATTAGCTTATAATCAACATAAATCGACTGTGCAAACGAAATTGAAGCAAAAACGCAAAAAAATATGGCTATAAAACTATTTTTCATTTTTATTAGTTATTCTCCCAATACATTGCCGACTCAAGATTTGCTTTATCTACGCAGTAATCAAATGAATTACTGCCCATTTCATATGCTTCGGATTGTGAAAATCCATAACGAAGAGCACCAAATTCTATGATACTTGCTTGAAGAGAACAATGGTCATAATTATGAATTTCAGTTGTTTTTATTTTCCCTGAAGCATTCAAGAAGCTGCTCATAAAAAGAACAATTACTAATACATTAAATATTTTATTCATAATTTCTAAATTTAAAACCTACATTATTTTTAATAGGTTTGGTTAATAACTTGTTTTTCCTACAAAGTCTTTAAAAATTACAAAGTCGTGTTTTACAAAGTCAATACCTTACAAAGTCTTAAAAAAATAAACCAGCTGGTTTTTGGATCAATCCAATTTCGTCTTTAATGGCCAAGAAGCGACTTTGTAATGACTCCAAAAACCATCATCAACGTGTCAAACATAAAAAAAAAAAAATGGATAAATACAAATTTATTTTACGTTTATTTCAATCCTTCGCATTGACAATAAATGGGTTAGCGTTTTTAGCCTTGCCAAGTATTGTCAGTGTTGAGAACTACGGGAAAACCGTAATCTGAATTATTTTTAGATTGTTTTAGAAAAAGCTTTCTGTAAGCATAGAATTAGATTATTTCAAATTCTTTTTTCTATATTTGTGACATGGCCACACAATCCTGGAATGGTTTACTTCTTTATCTTCAATTCCTTATGAAAAGGAATCCAGAATAATTACGTCTTATTTTATTCCTGCGAAGGCAGGAAACCGTTTAGGTTCAGCGCAAGCTAATCTCACCAATTTTTATTCCTACGAAAGCAGGAATCTCATCAATTTCGTATCTTTATAAGTGAACATTCAATTGCCTTTTAACTAAGCATGTCCCCAAAAGGGGAAATTGAAGTTGAAATTGAAGTTGAAGTAAAATCTTAAATTTTGAACCTCAAACTCATAACTCATAACTCATAACTCATAACCCAGCTTGCCCTTCCGCAGCATTTGCGAAGGCGGGAACTGATAACTCCATAACTCAAGAAAAAAATGCCATTTTACCATAAACTCGGAAAAATCCCCCCAAAAAGACATACCCAATTCCGCAAACCGGATGGGACGTTGTATGCTGAACAGTTGTTTGGGACGATCGGTTTTGATGGGATGTACACCAACTCCTATCACGAACAGCGCCCAACACAGGTAAAAGCCATTCAAAAGCAATATAATGTGGCGCCTAAAATTGCCAAAGCCAATCATATCCAATCGTATCGATTGCGCGGCTTTGAGGTCAAACCAGAAAATGATTATCTGGAAAGCCGAAAAACCGTCCTCACCAATTCCGATTGCAGCATTATTTTGGCCGCACCAAAACAGTCCACAAAAGACTATTTCTATAAAAACACCGATGCCGATGAATTGATCTTCATCCATAAAGGCAGTGGAAAGCTAAGGACCCATTTGGGGAACCTCGACTTCAAATACGGCGACTATCTGCTGGTACCAAGAGGCATCATCTATAAAATGGATTTTGATACCGAAGACAACCGCTTGTTTATAGTCGAATCGCGCCGACCAATTTATATGCCCAAACGTTATAGAAACTGGTTTGGACAATTGTTGGAGCATTCACCCTATTGCGAACGTGATATCCGAAGGCCAGAGGAGCTGGAAACCTATAATGAAACCGGAGACTTCTTGATCAAGGTTAAAAAACAGGACGATATCTTTGAGATGGTCTATGCCTCGCATCCTTTTGATGTGGTGGGCTATGATGGGTATAATTATCCGTACGCTTTTTCCATCCACGATTTTGAACCTATAACCGGGCGCATCCACCAGCCGCCACCAGTGCATCAAACTTTTGAAACCGATGCGTTTGTGGTATGCAGTTTTGTGCCTCGGTTGTATGATTACCATCCGTTGAGCATTCCAGCGCCCTACAATCACAGTAATATTGATAGTGATGAGGTGCTATATTATGTCGATGGCGATTTTATGAGTCGTAATGATGTTGGCCCAGGCCATATCTCGTTGCATCCCGCAGGTATTCCGCACGGACCACATCCTGGATCGGTAGAACGCAGCATCGGGAAGACAAAAACCGATGAACTGGCTGTTATGGTTGACACGTTCAGGCCTTTGAAAATTACGGAAGAGGCTTTGAAAATTGCGGATGAGGAGTATTTTAAGTCGTGGCTTTAAATAAGAATTAAGAAAATAGAAGATAGAGAAACGAATATAGAGAATTGATAATGAGTTAAGAGTCAAGAGTCAAGAGTCAAGATTCAGGAGTCAAGATTCAGGAGTCAAGAGTCAAGATTCAAGATTCAAGATTCAAGAGAAGGTAGTTTTATTTTATAAGCATACTGTTTATCAATTATTTACAATCACCCCGAAAGTTTTCGGGATTGTTCCCTACCTGCCGGCAGGCTGGTTGATTCTAACAGCGAAGCGGTCTTGATTCTTTATTGGACATCAATGGTTCAAGAGTCAAGACTTGGAGAATAGAAAAAAGAGTCAAGATTCAAGGACCAAGACAGCGAAAACTAATGGATGGCATTAATAAGGAAGCTCAATAAGAGTCAGCACTAAAATGGAAAAAATCAGGCTAGTGTCGTCAATATTTTAAACTATTATTCATAAATAAAAACTAGATCCCCGATTTAAGTGTCAAGACAGCCAAAACCAAAAGATGGAATTATCAGAGAAGTTCAACAAGAATCAAACTAAAACAAAAAGTGGGCATTGCCGCATATATTTTAAACTAACAACCATCAGGAGAAATCGAGACATAGAATAAAGATCAGGTAGGTCTCTTTTCTAATCTCTTTTTTCTATGGTTTAAAAAAACAATCATGAGTAAAGATATATCTTCCGTAGAATACGGACTGGAGAAAATTTTTGAAGGCGCAGATGATTTTTTGCCTCTTCTTGGAACAGACTACGTAGAGTTTTACGTAGGAAATGCGAAACAAGCAGCGCATTTTTATAAAACGGCTTTCGGATTTCAATCTTATGCCTATAAAGGTTTGGAGACGGGATCAAGGGATGCCGTGAGTTATGTCCTCAAACAGGATAAGATCCGATTGGTATTGACCACGCCATTAAATAGCCAATCGCCAATCAACGACCATATCGTCAAGCATGGCGATGGCGTCAAAGTTGTTGCCCTTTGGGTGGACGATGCCCGTAGTGCTTATGAAGAAACTACCAAACGCGGTGCCAAATCCTATATGGAACCAAAAGTAGAGAAAGATGAGCATGGCGAAGTAGTCACAGCAGGTATTTATACCTATGGCGAAACGGTTCATATGTTTGTGGAGCGCAAAAGTTATAAAGGTACTTTTATGCCAGGGTTTAGGGAATGGAAATCGGATTACAATCCAGAACCTACGGGATTAAAATTTATTGACCACATGGTCGGCAATGTCGGTTGGGGAGAAATGGATATTTGGGTCAAATGGTATGAAGAGGTCATGGGCTTTGTTAATTTCTTGTCTTTTGACGACAAGCAGATCCATACCGAATATTCAGCCTTGATGAGTAAGGTGATGAGCAATGGCAACGGCCGTATCAAATTCCCGATCAATGAACCTGCTGAGGGTAAAAAGCGTTCTCAAATTGAAGAATACCTCGATTTTTATGAAAGTCCTGGGGTGCAGCACATCGCTGTGGCCACGGATGATATCATTACCACGGTTTCGCAATTGAAATCACGGGGCGTAGAATTCTTGTCCACGCCACCAGAAGAATACTATAAAGCAGTACCTGGGCGTTTGGAAACCTATAGCCATGAATTGCGCGAAGATATTGAAAAACTTAAAAGTTTGGGGATCATGATTGATGCCGATGAAGAGGGCTATTTGTTGCAGATTTTCACAAAACCTGTACAAGATAGACCCACTCTATTTTTTGAAATTATCCAGCGTATGGGGGCAAAAGGCTTTGGGGCTGGAAACTTTAAGGCGCTTTTTGAATCGATTGAGAGAGAACAGCAGTTGCGTGGCACTTTATAAGCCAAACGCTAACAAATATTTAACGTTTAAAACTCCGCATTAATTTGACGGAGTTTTATTGTTTTAATACTTTTGGAACGCTAATTGTAATTCTTGAGGATATATACGAAATCTTAGTGAAGATTTTATTTACAATTATTTAAACTATGAGAAAAGTAAACTTAGTTATTGCACTATGCTTCGTAATCCTCAGCGTCTCTGCTCAAGAAAAACACGCCTTTCAGGAAGGGGAGTGGTTCAAGTTCAAGATGAGTTATAGCGGATTTTTAAAAGCGGGGAATGCGACATTGGAAGTAAAGGAGTCCAAATTGAATGGAAGAGAGGTCTTTCATGTGGTGGGCAAGGGTTGGACTACTGGAGCGATCAGATGGTTCTTTAAGGTAAAGGACCGTTATGAATCCTATTTTGATAAACAAACTGGAATGCCCTATAAGTTTATCAGGAATATTGATGAAGGTGGGTACACCAAGGATATTGAAATAGAATTTGACCATGCTGCTGCAAAGGCACATGTCAATAATAAAAAAACGAAAACCAAATCATCGCATGCTATTGAAGACAACGTTCAAGACATGGTTTCGGCATTTTATTATTTGAGAAACAATTACAATACAGATACGATTAAGGAAGGTGATGTGGTGAGCTTAAACATGTTTTTTGATGAAGAGAATTATAATTTCAAGCTCAAGTTTTTAGGAAGAGAAGAACTCAAAACCACATTTGGAACCATCAAAACCCTAAAGTTCAGGCCCTATGTGATGGCTGGACGCGTGTTTAAGGAAAAGGAAAGCTTGACTCTGTGGGTCAGTGCTGACGATAATAAAATTCCGTTGCGAATTCAGGCCGATTTGGCCGTGGGCTCATTAAGAGCAGATTTAGAAGCTTTTAAAGGCTTAAAACATTCATTTAAAGTACAGTTTTAGAACACATGTCCAATTCAGAAAATTTCGATCCGATACTTCGGGAACTTCAGAAAAAATACACTGCAATTGAGCAGGACACCCACACCTATTTGGAAGGCTTACTCTACAGTAAGCCTATTACGTATTGGGACTATATCCAAACCGATGCTTTGTTGAATCTACAAATACAGAGGACCACACTTCCTGATGAAATGGTGTTTATTGGCTACCATCAAATCAACGAATTGCTTTTTAAAATGATTCTTTGGGAGATAGAACAAGTTGCCGTAAATGATTCGCTGACGGCTGAGTTCTTCACCTCCAAATTGATGCGGGTGAGCAGATATTTTGATATGTTGACCACCTCGTTCAACATCATGAGGGAAGGGATGGACGTGGATCAATACATGAAATTTAGAAGTACCTTAACGCCGGCAAGCGGGTTTCAAAGTGCACAATACCGATTGATTGAATTTGCTTCTACAGAGTTGATCAATCTTATCGATTATCGCTTCCGTAAGGATATTGATCGCAATACATCCTATACACATGCGTTTGAACATTTGTACTGGCAAGCAGCGGGTAAAGATTACCAAACTGGAAAAAAATCAATTTTATTGATCAATTTTGAAAAACGCTATAAGGCTGAATTCTTAAGTTTCATGGAGGCTCACAATACTAAAAATCTATGGTCCAAGTTTAAGGAATTGCCAAAGGCTGATCAAGAAAATGAAGAGTTGGTGAAAGCCATGCGGCATTATGATTATACCGTGAATATTACCTGGGTGTTTGCGCATTATAACGCAGCCAAACACTATATTGAAAGTGGATCGGGCGGTGGCGAAGGGACTGGAGGAAGTGATTGGAAAAAATACATGCATCCAAAACACCAAAGACGTATATTTTTTCCTCAACTTTGGACGGAAAATGAATTGGAAAATTGGGGAACGGAAATATAAAATTGAGAGAGTTAATGTATCAAAAAAGTTTAGTAGTAGCAGTTTTATTAGGATTGGTGATGTGGTCGTGCAAAGAGGACGTTGAAAAAATCAATCCTGAGCCTTTTCAAACCTATATAGCGCCTGTTGAGTTAAGAGAATTTGGATTTAACCTGAATGATTATGTGGTCAAACGGGACACCATTAGGTCCGGCGATAGTTTTGGGACCATTCTGCAAAGAAATAACATGAACTATCCCAAAATCTATCAAATTGCGGAAAGTGCCAAGGATTCTTACGATATCAGAAAACTTCAAATAGGAAAACCTTACACCTTGCTGTTGTCAAAAGACAGTCTGCAAACCCCACAATGCTTTATATACCAAGAAAATAATATTGACTATGTGGTGATCCATTTTGCAGATTCGATTGTGACCTACAAAGAGAAAAAGCCAGTCACCATTGTTACCAAGGAAGCTTCAGGCGTCATTAACAACAGCTTGTCCGTCACGATGGATTCTCAAGGTCTGCCACAAGCGTTGATCGGCGAAATGGCGGATATTTACGCCTGGACCATCAACTTCTGGAAACTTCAAAAAGGCGACAGGTTCAAGATTATTTACAGACAACGTTATATTGAAGATTCCATTTATGCGGGATTGGAAGGCATTGATGCCGCCTATTTTCAACATAAGGACGAAGATTTTTATGCCTTTAAATTTGAAACAGATTCTGTTACAAAAAGTGCCGATTTCTTTGATGAAAACGCCAAAAGTTTAAGGCGTGCTTTTTTACAAGCGCCTGTTAATTTTGGCCGTATCTCTTCACGCTACAACCTCAATCGGCGGATTGCCTATTATGGTTATGCTCTGCGACCGCATAAAGGCACCGACTTTGCAGCTCCAATTGGAACCCCAATTTTGGCCACGGCAAATGGTACGGTCACCGAATCAACGCAGCGAGGTGGGAATGGCAAGTACGTAAAAATCAAACATAATGAAACATACAGTACCCAGTATTTGCACATGCGGAACCAAGCCGTTAAGAAAGGACAATATGTAAAACAGGGCGACGTGATTGGCTATGTGGGCATGACCGGAAATACCGGTGGGCCACATGTCTGTTACCGTTTTTGGAAAAATGGACATCAGGTGGATCCTTTTAAGGAAAAACTGCCTACCGCGGAGTCGATCCCAAATCATTTGGTGGTCAAATACCAGGATTTCATCATTCCTTTGAGAGAGCGTTTGGACAAAATTCCTTACGAATATCAGAACGAAACGACGATAGAGCAAGGCTATTCCATCACTAAAAATTAATATATGCCACTACCAAAGATCAACCCGACCCATACCAAAGCATGGAAAAAGCTATTAGAGCATTATAAAAGCATAAAAGATGTGCACATGATGCAATGGTTTTCTGAAAATGAGAACCGTGCCTCAGAGATGACCATCCATTGGGAAGATTTTTATGTGGATTATTCCAAAAATAGGATGGATGCCAAAACCATGGCGCTGCTATTGGAATTGGCCGAAGAAACACAATTGAAATTGGCAATAGACAAACAATTTCAAGGCGATATCATCAATGAAACAGAGGGTAGGGAAGTCCTGCACACCGCATTGAGAAGTCCGAGATCGGCTAAAATCAAGGTAGAAGGTCAGGACATCATCCCCGAGATCTACGAGGTAAAAGCGAAAATCAAAGACTTTACCAATGGAGTTGTTGACGGAAAAAGAAAGGGCTATACCAATAAAGCATTTACAGATGTGGTAAACATTGGCATTGGTGGGTCTGATTTGGGGCCTGCCATGGTGGTGGATGCGCTTCAATATTATAAAAATCACTTGACCACACATTTTGTGAGCAATGTGGATGGCGATCATGTCAATGAGGTTTTGAAAAAGCTCAATCCGGAAACCACGCTTTTTGTTATTGTTTCCAAAACATTCACCACACAAGAAACATTATCTAACGCCAATACCATCAAAGCCTGGTTCTTGAAATCAGCTTCCGAAAACGACGTGGCCAAACATTTTGTAGCCGTATCTACCAATATTGAAAAGGTAAAAGATTTTGGGATTGATGGCGATAATATTTTCCCGATGTGGACTTGGGTTGGAGGCCGTTTTTCATTGTGGAGCGCTGTTGGTCTATCCATAAGTTTGGCTACAGGTTTTGACAATTTTGATAAGTTGTTAGCCGGTGCCAATGCTATGGACAATCATTTTAAATCGGCCGATTTTAAAACGAACCTCCCTGTGGTTTTGGCGCTGATTGGCATTTGGTACACTAACTTCTTTGAATCAGAAAGCGAAGCCGTCATCGGTTACTCCCAATATCTGAATCAATTTGCCACCTATCTGCAGCAAGCCAATATGGAAAGTAACGGTAAAAGCGTGGATAGAAATGGTGATAAGGTTACCTATCAAACCGGGAATATTGTTTGGGGCGAGCCTGGTACCAATTCGCAGCACGCCTTTTTTCAATTGATCCATCAGGGCACAAAACTCATTCCGGCCGACTTTATAGGCTTTGCAAAATCACTTCATGGCAATAAGGACCATCAGGATAAATTGATGTCCAATTTTATAGCGCAAACTGAAGCGCTCTTAAATGGAAAATCAAAAGAAGAGGTGGTGGCTGAGTTCAAAAGCCAAAACACTTCTGAAGAAACCATAAAACAACTTACACCATTTAAAGTGTTTGAAGGCAATAAGCCGACCAACACAATTTTAATTGATCAATTGACCCCTGAAAGTTTGGGCAAATTGATTGCCCTATATGAGCACAAGATCTTCGTGCAAGGTGTTATTTGGAATGTATATAGTTACGATCAATTTGGCGTTGAGCTTGGAAAACAATTAGCTTCAAAAATATTGAAGGAATTTGGCACCAAAGATCAAATTGCGGGTCATGACAGTTCTACCTCCAATTTATTGGAATATTACAAGAAATTAAGTTAAATATTGTTAAAAACTATTGTATAGCTTTATTTGATTAAAATAAAGCCAGGCCTAAAATTGGCTAATTTTAAAGTGTTAAAACTTCTTAACGTTTTAGTAATAATAAATCATAATAATGGTTTAATTTTGCGCAAAATTTAAAATCTAATTTTAAACATTAAAAATGAAAAAACTTACTCAATTCTTAATGATGGCTGTAGCGTTAGTTTGTACTACGGTCATGACGGCTCAAGTAACTTCGTCCAGTATGAGTGGTCGAGTTACTGATGATGGAGGTCCTGTCATGGGAGCAACAGTTGTTGCCATCCATGTGCCTTCAGGTACTAAGTATGGTACAATTACTAATGATGAAGGTCGTTACAACTTGCAAGGTATGCGTGTTGGTGGACCTTACACTGTAGAGGTATCTTTTATTGGATATGGCACAAGCACAAGAACGGATATTGTTCTTCAATTGGGCGCTAGTTACATTCATGATGTTGTTTTAAGTGAAGAGAGCGTGACTTTAAGCCAAGTGGTTATTTCTGCTAAAAGAACAAAGTTTTCAACAGAGAAGACTGGCGCAGTAACCAACATCTCCAATGCACAGTTGTCTGCAATGCCAACCATTAACAGAAGTATTACTGATATCACTAAGCTTTCTCCTTATTCAAATGGGATGAGTATTGCTGGTGGCGACGGTCGTTCTACTAATTTTACGGTAGATGGTGCCAACTTTAACAACAACTTTGGATTGAGTTCTAGCCTGCCAGCTGGTGGAAGTCCAATCTCATTGGACGCTATTGAAGAAGTTCAAGTAGTCGTTGCGCCATTTGATGTGCGCCAAACTAATTTTATTGGTGGTGGTATCAATGCGATTACTAAATCAGGAACCAACAAATTTAAAGGTTCTGCCTATACCTATTATAACAACCAAGACATGAGAGGTAACCGAATCGGTGATGTTCAGTTTGGTGATCGTGACGATGAGTCAAAAACAATATATGGGTTGACTTTAGGTGGTCCGATCATTAAAAACAAGTTGTTCTTTTTTGTGAATGCCGAAAAAGAAGTACGTCCAGGACAGGTTGTAAGCTGGAGACCATCTGAAGATGGTGTAGCCGACCTTGATTTGTCACTTTCCCGTACCAGTATTGCTGATATGGAACGCGTAAAGCAACATTTAATTACCAATTACGGGTATAATCCAGGATCGTACACTAACTATCCTTCCGATGAGAGCAATAAAAAATTCCTTGTGCGTTTGGACTGGAATATCAACTCTACCAACAAATTGAGCGTACGCTATAACTACGCTAAAAATCAAGGGTGGAATGCTACCAACGGCAACTCAAATAATGCAGGTTTCCGTAACAGAGCCATGGATCGTATTTCAGAACACTCTATGGCATTTTCAAATTCTACCTATTCCATGGATAATATTGTGAATTCATTGTCTTTGGATTTAAATAGTAGAATTTCAGATAAACTTTCAAATCAGTTACTTATCACATCTTCAAAAATAGAAGATGCACGTGGAACCAATTCATCTCCTTTCCCATTCATTGATATATTGAATGGTACTAATCCAGATGGAACACAAAGTCAAGAACCTTATATGTCTGCTGGTTATGAGTTATTCACTTGGAATAATGCGGTAAACAATGATACATTCACGATTATTGATAATTTGACCTATTATTTAGACAATCATAAAATAACGGGAGGCTTTAGTTATGAGCACCAATTGGCAAATAACTCTTATATGAGAAATGGTACAGGGTACTATCGTTATGCCAGTGTTGAAGACTTCCTTAATCAAGCCGCTCCTACTGATTTTGCTTTGACTTATGGTTACGATGGTGAGAAAAATCCAACCGCTGAGGTTGCTTTCAATCAGTTTGGACTATATCTTCAGGATGACTGGGATGTGAATGCAAATTTCAAATTATCTTACGGTATCCGTGCTGATTATTTGAAATATGAGGACAATATCCTAAGAAACAACGCCATCTATGACTTGGATTTTGGTGGAAAACGAGTGGATACCGGCAAATGGCCAGATGCTAACGTACAAGTGTCTCCAAGAGTTGGATTCTCGTGGGATATCAAAGGTGACCAAAGTATGAAACTTCGTGGTGGAACTGGTATCTTCTCAGGAAGATTGCCATTGGTATTCTTCACCAATATGCCAACCAACTCAGGAATGGTTCAAGGAAGTTATGCTGCCGTTACGAGATATAACACTGATGGTACAGTAAATACAGCCGGTTCTGATTTGGCTGTTTTAGATAGATTAGCTGGACCAATGATTACTGATGTGGATGAAATGATTCAAAGATTGGGTCTGCCAAGTACTATTAGACCAGAAGATGGAGAGTTACCAGGTGAAGTTAACGGTGTAGATCCGGATTTCAAAATGCCACAAGTTTGGAAAACATCTTTAGCATTTGATTATGATATTCCTGTTTCTTTCCCATTGTCAGTGACATTGGAAGGAATCTACACAAAAAACATTAATGGTGTCATGCTTAAAAACTACGACTATAAAGACGTGGATGATACATGGGAACGTTTCTCAGGACCTGACAACAGATATATTTATCCTGATAGAAGTGATTTGACCTATAATGGTAGAAATGCTTATGTTTTAACAAACACCAGCGAAGGATGGGGTGCTATCGGTAATATTACAATTAACGCAGAACCTGTAGAAGATTTACGATTAATGGCTGCTTATACCTATACCGAGTCACAGGAAATTACTGGCATGCCTGGTAGTAATGCCGGATCTGCTTACGGTGGATTGATTGGCGTTAACGGACCACACTTACCAGAACTTCAACGTTCACAGTATGTTGTGCCAAGTAGAGTCATTGGATCAGCGGGGTATAAACTTCCTTGGTCTAACAACTTATTGGAATCGGCTACTTTTATTAATGTGTTCTATTCAGGTTCTTCCTCTAACGGATATAGCTATACCTATTCAAATGATATGAATGGCGATCGAAATAATACAGATTTAATTTATATTCCTAAAGGCAGAGGAGATATTCAATTTGTCAGTGCTGCTGATGAGGATGCCTTCTTTAATTTTATGGCACAGGATAAATACCTTAAAAAGAACAAAGGTAAATATGCAGAAGCAAATGCTGTACGTAGCCCATGGGTTCATAATTTTGACTTAAGATTAACACGTGAGTATTATTTTAACGTGGCAGGTACTAGAAACACCTTACAATTTAGTTTGGATTTCTTGAATGTAGGTAACCTTATTAATTCAGAATGGGGTGTTAGTCAAAGAAACAATATCGCAAACAGAGGCCAAATCTTGAAGTATGAAGGAAAGGATGCCAATAACGTCCCTTCGTATTCATTTGCAAAATCTGGTGGTGACTATATCACTGATTCATTTGATTACAACTATTTCTATGGTGAAACTTGGAAGCTTCAAGTAGGCGTTAAGTATTCATTCTAAGCATATAGTTCAAGAAACAACAACGTTAAGCTGTTGTTAATTTAAACGAAAGCGTCCATCAATTTGATGGACGCTTTTTTTATGGCGGTTTCGGAATTGTTAGTGATACTGATTTAATTTGGTTATGTCGCACAGAAAACAAAGTTACTTTTTCGTTATATGACGCTGCCATTGTTTTATAGCGATGACTACGGAAAATGAGCACGCATGAAGGCAACATTACCTTGTTTACTTGATGTTAACCGCGCATAGCGAATGAAAGTGGATACCAAGTTGCGTTTTAAGCAAATTGGAGCGTCTCTAAGAGGATATCTTATTTATGGGGAGGTAATTATTGTCTGTAATCACCAGGCTGTTCTAAGGCTGTTTTCGCGTGGTATGCTGAAGATACCTAAGCAGCCATTAATTCTTAAGAATTTTAGGGAGGATTTTAGGTTTTGATGTGACTATTAAAAGACATTATCCGAGCGCCTCAGAACCAAAAACAGAGAAAACAATAGTGCTACACTTCGGTGAGTTAAGTCAGATAAATTTAGTTGTTGAGGTTTATAGATTTATCAAGATTAAAGGTCTTTAGCGTATTCAGTGAGCCTTTGCTTTTTAATTCTAATAAACCAGTGGATATCGGTTTAAGGCATTTACAATGATGACATTTTAACTGATTCCCGATGTCTATATATTACATAAAATCACATCACTATGAAAACTATCTTTACGCTCCTTGTCATGCTATTAGCCAATTACGGATGGGCTCAAAACAACCATTTTGCACATGCTTATGGAAGTATGGGGTTTGATTACGGTCATGCCATTACCTCAGATGAAGACGGTCATATTTATATTGCTGGTTATTTTAACGGTCAAGTCGATTTCGATAACAGTTCAAACATAGTTGAGCTAAGTTCATATGGTACAAGAGATGGTTTTATTTTAAAGTTAGATGCCGAAGGTCATTTTATCTGGGTGAAACAAATGGCTTGTTCAGGCTCAGTTCATATCGGCAAAGTTGTGGTAAATGATGTAGGCGAAATCTATGTGGTGGGATTGTTTAGTAAGACAATGACTTTAGATACGGATTCGGGAACAACAGCTCTTGTCAGTTCGGGCAATTTTGATGCCTTTGTATTAAAACTCGATGCCAATGGAAATTTAATTTGGGGTCAGGCATTTGGATCTTTTGGTCGTGACGAAGCAAAGGATATAGTCATTGATCACAATGGGGATTTACTAATAACTGGTGGATTTTTACGCACGGTAGATTTTGACAATTCAGACAATGTTGCTGAATTGACGTCTTTCAGTTCCGATAACCCAGACATCTTCTTAATTAAATTGTCTCCAGAGGGAAATTTTATATGGGTTAAACAATTTGGAGGAACTGGCGAAGACTATGTTGAATCTATGACCCTTGGCCAGAGTGGAGCCATTTATATGACGGGATATTATAAAAGGGGTACTGCTGATTTCGATCCGGGTCCAGGTACTTTTATCTTGCCAAATTCTGGGATTTTTGACAAAATATTTGTATTGAAGCTAACCGCTGATGGCGATTTTGTTTGGGCAAAACAGACCGATGGCTTTCATTTGACACGGGGAAATACTATAGAAGTTGATCCTGCTGAAAATGTTTATATAGGAGGCTACTTTTATGCCACACAAGATTTTGATCCTGGTGATGACGTTCATGAATTGACCTCAAATGGCTTGGCAAATATTTTTATTTGGAAACTGGATACCCATGGTAATTTTATTTTGGTTGAACATATTGGAAATTCAAGTTGGTCTCAAATTTATGGAAGTGCTAGGAACTTGCAAGGTGATATTTATTTTATTGGTGAATTTGATGGTGTCTTGGACTTTGATTTTACCGATGATGAACATGTGATGACAAGTGTAGAACAGTCGTTTGATATGTTTGTACTAAAGTATAATGCAGATGGTAGCTTTGGTGGTGCTATTCCAATTAGCGGGCAGAATTTAATAGTTGGAAGAGGCATCGAGGTGACGCGTCAAGACCATATATTGGTTACTGGTGGTTTCTATGTGGATACTATTACATTAGGAGCGGGGGAAGGGGCACTTGAGTTAAATAACAAGGGTGATTTTGATGCTTTTGTATATTCATTTAGTGATGAAACCCTGTCATTAAAAGAATCCCTCCTGCAAAATACGTTCAAATACTTCCCAAACCCAGTAAGTCATACATTGATTATAGAATCTAAAACAGTACTTCGGGAAATTTCTGTATATAATATGTTGGGGAAGTTAGTTAAGGAGCGGTCTAATTTATCACAAGAACGGATAGAACTCGATCTGTCCATATTAAGTAATGGCGTATATCATGTTCTACTGAAAGATGGGAATGCAACTTGGCCTATCAAAATTGTGAAGCAATAAAGCGCCAATAGTAACGCATAAAAAAAGCCCCTGCCTCTTTTGGTAAGAAGTAGGGGCTTTTATATATAGTATGAGATTAGCTTGCGCTGAACCTAAAGGTTTCCTGCTTTCCTGTTTGTTGACAGGGAGGCGCAGGAATTCGATTATCCTAAAGAAACACGTTTAAAATCGGTTACTTTAACATCGCCATAGGAAGCGACATATTTGGCAACATTCGATTTTTCATCTTTAATGAACGTTTGGTCCAATAAACATTTTTCTTGATCCAATGTGGTATTGTCAGAGATAAAACGCTCCATTTTACCAGGAAGGATTCGGTCCCAAATTTGTTCTGGTTTCCCTTCAGCTTTCAATTCTGCTTTCGCATCCTCTTCAGCTTTTGCCAATACTTCTGGTGTCAATTGAGCCATTGAAATGTAACTAGGTACATTTTTAGGCGCTTTGTTCATACGAGCGCGCTCTTCATTATCTTTTTCAATCACGGCAATTCTCGCATCGGTTTCAGCGGCGATGAATGCTGGATCAAAATCTTTGTAAGATAATGTTGTAGCACCCATTGAAGCTACTTGCATTGCTACATCTTTCGCTAATTCCTCAATATTATCAACTTTCGCAGAAAAACCAACAAGTGCAGCAATTTTGTTAATGTGGACATACGAACCAACGTAAGGAGCTTCCAATTTCTCAAAAGCATTCAAGTCGATTTTTTCGCCAATGACCCCAGTTTGCTCAATCAATTTGTCGGCAACAGTCATTCCACCAAAGTCGGCAGCAAGTACCTCTTCTTTAGAGTTGCAGTTGATCGCAATGTCTGCAATCTCATTGGCCAATGCGATAAAAGAGTCGTTTTTGCCCACGAAATCCGTTTCACATCCAACAACAATGGCGACACCCACGGTGTGGTCATCATTTATTTTGGCCACAGCAGCACCTTCCGTAGAATCTCTATCTGCTCTTTGATCGGCCACTTTTTGACCTTTTTTACGCAATATGCTAATGGCTTTGTCAAAATCGCCTTCAGCTTCAACCAAAGCTTTTTTACAATCCATCATTCCGGCACCTGTAGTTTGTCTAAGTTTATTAACTTCTGCAGCTGTTATTTTTGTCATAATTTCTAAGTGTATGTTATTAAAAAAGTCGTTCAATTAATTTTCAGATAAGAAAAAAAACAAACGACTTTTAGATGTTATATAAATATGTTTATTCTTCTTCGTCAGCGGCTACTACCTTCTTTGCAGCGGCTTTCTTTTCTTTTTTCTCAGCTTTTTCAGCTTTGTCCTCTTTTTCGACTTTGTCTGATTTACGTTCAGCCAAACCGTCGGCAATAGCAGAGGTGATCAGCGTTAAAACTTTGTCAATTGATTTTGAAGCATCATCATTTGCAGGAATAACGTAGTCTACTTGACGTGGATCAGAATTCGTGTCCACCATTGCAAAGATTGGAATGTTTAACTTCTGAGCTTCTCTTATCGCAATGCTTTCACGTTTGATATCCACTACAAATAAAGCACCTGGCAAGCGGGTCATGTCTGAAATTGAACCTAAGTTTTTCTCCAACTTAGCTCTTAAACGGTCAACTTGTAAACGTTCTTTTTTAGACAATGTCAAGAATGTACCATCTTTTTTCATTCTATCAATAGAGGCCATTTTCTTAACGGCTTTTCTGATCGTCACAAAGTTGGTCAACATTCCGCCTGGCCATCTTTCAGTAATGTAAGGCATGCTTACAGCACCTGCTTTTTCAGCAACGATGTCTTTGGCTTGTTTTTTTGTAGCTACAAATAAAATTTTCTTTCCTGAAGCAGCAATTTTATGAAGCGCCTCTGACGATTCTTTAATTTTTGCCGCTGTTTTGTAAAGGTTGATGATATGGATGCCATTACGCTCCATATAAATGTAAGGAGCCATGTTTGGATCCCATTTTCTTGTCAAGTGACCAAAGTGTACACCTGCTTCAAGTAATTCTTTAACTTCTATACTTTCCATTTTGTAATAGTTTACGTTCTGTTGAATTAGCAATGATAAAGTGGTTTCCACTTGGGCGGAGCGCCTTTACCATTTAGATGCTAAACTAAATCCTCACGCGGTAACGTGATAGACAACATTAACTGGGTTAATTTTTTGTGCTGGAAGTATTCCAACACGGGTTTAAAGGTTTTGTAAACAACAAGATTGAGAGTCTCCACGAGAGATTCCCAATCGAGTTGGGAATTCTTAACGTTTAGAGAATTGGAATTTCTTACGTGCTTTCTTCTGACCGAATTTCTTACGTTCAACCATTCTTGGGTCTCTTGTCAACAATCCTTCTGGTTTCAAGATGCCTCTGTTCTCAGCATCAACCTCACACATTGCGCGGGATAATGCCAAACGGATAGCTTCTGCTTGACCGGTAATACCACCTCCATATACATTGACTGTAATATCAAAGTTGCCATCATTGTTAGTCATGACCAAAGGTTGGTTTACTTTGTACTGTAATGCAGCACTTGGAAAGTAGACCGGCATGTCCTTTTTATTAATTGTGATGTTCCCTTTTCCTGGGGCAACATACGCGCGAGCAACAGCCGTCTTTCTACGGCCAATTTTGTGAATTACTTCCATTAATTGAATTCGTTTAAGTTAATTGTTTTTGGCTTTTGAGCAGCATGTTTGTGCTCAGTACCAACAACAACGGTTAGGTTACGGAATAAATCTGCACCTAATTTGTTTTTAGGGAGCATCCCTTTTACTGATTTTTCTACTACTCTAGCCGGATCCTTTCCGAATAGTTCTGTAGCAGTTAAAACTCTTTGACCACCTGGATATCCTGTGTGACGAATGTACGTTTTATCGTTCCACTTGTTTCCTGTTAAGTTGATTTTTTCAGAGTTGATAACAATCACGTTATCTCCGCAATCAACATGTGGTGTGAAGTTAGGTTTGTGTTTGCCTCTTAAAAGTTTTGCAACCTTAGAAGCCAAACGACCTAGTGTTTGCCCTTCAGCATCAACCAAAACCCACTGCTTATCAACAGTAGCTTTGTTAGCTGAAATCGTTTTGTAGCTTAATGTATTCACACTAATTAATTTTTATAGATCGCGCCAAAGACGCGACGAGTTAAACATTCCTCTCTTAAAAAGAGTTTGCAAATTTACGATAATCTATGTGATTACCAAATAGTATGATGCGAAATTTGTTGATAAAATTTGGCAGTTTTGGGTTTGTCTTATTCGTGGGATAGTTTTTCGCTATTTTAAAATGCAGGAAGGGATTTAAATGTGCCTAATTCATTACAAATGATTGGGTTACTTAAGAGCTACATGAGAAGAATTTAATGAAGCGTTTTATAACCTAATCTCCACATAAAAATTGTTTCTTATCCGAGTTATTAACATCTAAATCCCGTCAAAAAGTGATTGTTCAACCTAAAAATTATAGGATGTGGTCATTCGAATTGGGCGTAGAGCTTTCCGCCCGCTTTTTTTAAATTAAAGCATTGACCTGATCAACCTGAATAGGTGCAATTGACTTCTTCACTCAAAAGAACTCATAAAAAAATCCTCAAGCCTCTCCTTTGAAATAGATCAACCCAAAAATTCGATTAGGAAATGCTTACCCGCTCTAAGGTCTTAATCTTTCGGTTGCCCCAATAGAGTATGGTTACAGAAACGCTAGCACATAAAAACATAATCCCTGTCATGGGAAGCGGTGTTTCGTTACTAAGCGTGGAGACCAGGGCAGTAATTATGGCACCGATTCCTAACTGTAGCGCGCCCATAAGAGCAGAAGCCGTTCCTGCACTCTTTTCAAAAGGCGCTAATGACAAGGCTGAAGTGTTTGGGAAGGCAAAACCTTGGGTGCTCAAGAATAGAAACACCAAAACGATCATGGAATACATTTCAATAAGGTGAAATATGGTGCCGAAAAATAACAGTGCCCCCGCCACGACTTGGCATAACAGGGTGACTTTTACAATTTGTTGGCTTGTGTATTTTTTTAGCATAAACGTGTTTACCTGGCTGGCGGTCACCAAACCCATGGCAATAATTCCAAAAATCCATCCGTATTGTTTTTCAGAAACTCCGTAAAGTTCCATAAATACGTGAGGCGAACCAGCAATATAAGCATATAGACCGCTCGCGGCAAAAGATCCCGTTAGGGTGTACGTATAAAATTGAGGTGTTTTAAATACATTCCAAAACTTGGTCATGATTGGTTTCGGTTTTAAAGACATCGTTGTGTCAGGTGGTGCTCCTAAAGGAAGCCAGAAGTAAACGAGAAGAATATTAAGTGCCACGAGCACCGCCAAAATTATAAATATGGAATGCCAGCCCCAATGGGCTGTGGCGAAACCACCCAGAGTAGGGGCAACAATTGGCGAAACAGCAATCACCAACATCAGCAGGCTGAATATTTTTGCGGTCTCAGTTACCGGAAAGAGATCGCGGACCAAAGCTCGGGCAGCCACCATCCCGGCGCATCCCCCCAATGCTTGTATAAATCGGGCGAGAATCAGGGAATCTACGGAAGTTACATAGACCATATAAACAGATGCAAATAAATAGATAAACAGCCCAACCAAGAGTGGGGTCCGTCTCCCAAACCTATCCAGCAAGGGCCCATAGATCATTTGTCCAAGGCTCACACCAATGAAATAACTGGATAAAGAAAGCGCCACGCGTCCCGTAGTAGAGTTTAGATCGCGCGCTATCTCTGGGAATCCTGGTAAATAGAGGTCAATCGAAAATGGTCCAAGGGCTGAGAGCAGGCCTAAAATGAGAATGATAAGATTTCGTTTTTTCTTTTGCATTTTGCTTATAACAGTTTGCAAAATTACAAAAGACGGATTTGTTATTGGCCTGTATTACTATAGGATTAAGCTTTATCCAAATGATCTACGGAAAAGCATTTCAGAAAATAGATGATACCTAATGTTGATAGGGCTATGACACAGTATATATAAGAGAATCGCAAAGGTCAAAATGCGAGCGCTTTCAGTGCAACTTAGCGGTGGGGTATCAGGAAATCCAGATTTATACTAGTGTAAAAGGATTCGTGATTACTACTGGGGATTTGGCATCAAAAGAAAAGCGGACTGGTTTTTATAGTATCTTTCTGTAAAATTTGACTTCTTATGAATACATTTACGAGCCTTCATACAGAATACTTGAGGTCATCAAGAACCAATGAAACGGTGCTTGTGTCGAATAAAAATTTAAGTCAAGTGTTCTTTATTTATAATTATGAAGGGAACTCTTTTAGAGTTTTTAAAAATCATTTGGATTTGATCCTGTTCTTTCAGGATAAGGCTGAAGCCGATTATGAGTTTGGAACGGAGGAGGAGCTGGATGGGTTTTTGGGTGAGGTGAATATATTACACTAATTCAAAACTTATAATAACTGCATAGATAGCTTGCTGTCCAGTAAAAGTATAAGAAAGCAGTTTCGGTCATTTTGTGAATTTTTAACACTTGGAAAATTGAGTATATTTGAAAATGAAAGATATGGGAACGACTTGCATATTTCCGATTGATGGATAAATGGATAAAGAAGGTATTAATAACATTGGTTTGGAGATGTTGAGGGTTTTCGGAATATGATTTTTCTATAGTAGGCATTATAAAATAACATATAGCATGACAAAGATATCTGGCATGACAAAAGGATCTTCAATATCAAAAGATTAGTCGGTTCTAAAATGGTAAAACAGAACATAACTGTTAAACATTCTGACGAGAAATATTCATTTACTAAAGCTTGTAAATTATTTATTGACGTTGCAAGGGGTTTAGTTTCAAATAAAAACCAGGTGTGATAAAAAAATGTTGTTATAAAATACAAATAATATGAAAATGCTTCACGTCGTTTGTGCCATCATCTATAATGATGATGAAATTCTTATAGCTCAACGCAGCGACAAAATGACTTTGCCTCTTAAGTGGGAGTTTCCTGGAGGAAAGGTAGAGAAAAGTGAGGAAAAAAAAATGGCCCTACAGCGCGAAATAAATGAGGAATTAGCTATGGAGATTGAAGTTGGGGAAGCCTTAGACCCTGTAGTCTATCATTATAAAAGCTTTTCCATAACACTCTATCCGTATATCTGTGATTCCTCTTCTAAAGACTTTATAAAGCGTGAGCATCGGGAAATCCGCTGGGAAAAGATTGAGAATCTCAAGAAGTATGACTGGGCGGCGGCGGATGTCCCAGTGGTGAAAAAATTAATAACAGAAATAAATAAAATGTAATGGTTGAGGGAGTTTACGAAAGTCTGATCACAGAAACGATAAAAGAAAGGTTGTCTTCCTTAGATCGAAATCAATTTTTTGTAGCTGATGACAAACAATTGGATAAAGAGGAGGCTATTCATTTTCTGACAATACATTTTACTAAGGCTTTAAAAAATGCTTTAAATCTGATCAAAGCCGATAAGAAAAAATTTGTTTCACGTCAGATTGAGATTACGAATAAACTCTTAAGCTATTTATCAGAAAATATTTCTGATTATGAATTTTCAGAAGACCTTATCGCAGATGGAGGTTTTATTCTTGAGGGCATTTTGGATAAATTAAATTCGGATTATAAAGATGTCTCTTTGCAATTAAAAGAAATAATGCCTGCTACTCGTCTTGTCCAAAGCGAGCTTTTCGTAGGAGGCAATCAAGGGGTTTCTCTTGACTCTGAACTTAAGAAGGAAATTCGTTCTGCAGATCGAATTAACTTATTAGTTTCGTTTATTAAATGGAAAGCTATTGTTATTTTACAAGAGGCTTTTCAGGAATTTACGGCTCGTGGAGGAAAATTAAGAGTTATTACTACCACCTATATGGGAGCATCGGATGCAAAAGCTATTGATTTTTTAAGCCATCTGCCCAATACGCAGGTAAAAGTTTCCTACAACAATTCAAATGAAAGGCTTCACGCCAAAGCTTATCTTTTTTACCGCAATACCGGATACCACACAGGTTATATTGGCTCTTCCAATTTTTCTCGCTCTGCATTAACTGATGGATTGGAATGGAATGTAAAAGTGACCACCAAGGAGATACCTCATATTATCGATAAGTTTCAAAAAACCTTTGAAAGCTATTGGAATGATCCAGAATTTGAACTGTATGATTCCAGTCAATTTGATAATCTCGGAAAAATCCTTTTGCAAAGTCAATTTGGGAAGAGAACAGAAGAAATCGTGAACTTTTTCGATCTAAAACCTTACCATTTCCAATCTGAGATTTTGGAAAAATTAAAGGTTGAACGAAACGTTCATGATTCCTGGAAAAATTTAATTGTAGCTGCAACAGGAACAGGAAAAACAATGATTTCTGCTTTTGATTTCAGCGCTTATAAACAGGAAAATCCGAGAACGAAATTTCTTTTTATTGCACATCGGATTGAAATTCTACGGCAATCGCTTCATACGTTTCGAAATGTTCTAAAAGATCAAAATTTTGGAGAGTTATTTGGTGATAGTTACGTTCCCACACAAAAGAATGCCGTATTTGCTACCATTCAAACTTTGGCCAACCAACTAAATTCATTTTCCTCACCTGAATATTATGATTATATAATTTTAGACGAAGTTCATCACGCGGCGGCCGATTCGTATCAAAAAATCATTAATTATTATCGCCCAAAAGTGCTATTAGGATTAACGGCTACTCCGGAACGAATGGATGGAAAGAGCATTTTAAAAGATTTCAATTTTCGAACAGCGGCGGAAATTCGATTACCAGATGCGTTAAACAACAAGCTTTTGTGCCCTTTTCAATATTTTGGAATTTCAGATTCAGTGGATTATTCAAGAGTTAAGTGGAATAACGGAAGATATGATATAAGTGAATTGACGCACTTGCTAACGGCAAATGACATTCGTGTAGGAGATATTATACGCAACTTAAAAAATTACACAAAAGACATAAACTCTGTGAGTGCCATTGGATTTTGTGCAAGTATCCTCCACGCAAAATATATGCAGCAGAAATTTTCGGAGGCAGGTCTAAAATCCGAGTGCCTGACTTCGGAAAATACCAGAGATCGGGTTGATATTATTCATAAATTCAAATCAAAGGAAATCAATTATCTTTTTGTTGTTGATATTTTTAATGAAGGCATTGATATCCCAGAAATTGATACGGTTTTATTTTTAAGACCAACAGAAAGTTTGACCATCTTTTTACAGCAGTTAGGCCGAGGTCTTCGACTCCACCAAGGAAAGGATGTACTCACTGTACTGGATTTTGTGGGTCACGCAAGAAAGGAATATGATTATGAGAATAAATTTCGTGCTTTAATTGGTAAAACTAATACCACTGTCCAAAATGAAATAGAAAAGGACTTTCCCAATCTACCACTCGGCAGCGCCATTGTCTTGGAGAAACAAGCAAAGGAACATATTTTAGAAAATATACGTCAGGCAACTGATATGAATAAACGGAAGTTGATCAACTTATTGGAAAACTATGGAAACCACACCCATCTTCCTTTAAACCTTGAAAACTTTCTACATATTTACAATCTCGAACTAAAACATATTTACAAACACCACACATTTAACTCTCTATATTCTGAAGCTTTTAATAAGAAATTTGACACTCTTTATTTTGATAACTTCAAATCAATGATGGGTAAAAAATGGATGGTGACAGAATCTTTGACTTATTTTAAGTTCCTTCTACACTTAATCAATGCCGATTTTGAGTTAGATTCGTTACCGACTTCAAAACAGAATGAAACAATGGCTTTGATGTTGTATTACGATTTTTATAAAGATGCGATCTCAGAATTGTCTTTAAAAGAAGGTTTAAAAAGGATTGGTAAAAACAAAGAGATGGTTAATGAGTTGAAATCTTTTTTATCGATAAAAATTGATAAAATTGGCTTTGAAGAAATTCCATTCACGTTGGATGATGGTTCGCTTTTTCCCTTACAAATTCATTCAAGATATACTCGTGATCAAATTTTAGTTGCTATGGGATTGAGCACCATAGACAAGAAAACCCCGAATCGCGAAGGAGCCGCTTTGAATAAAGAAACCAATACAGAAGCCTTGTTTATCAACCTACATAAATCGGAGGAAGATTTTTCACCAACTACCATGTACGATGATTATGCCATCAACGAAACTCTTTTTCATTGGCAGTCTCAAAATCAGACTTCGTCCGAAAGTCCGAAAGGTCTCTCCTACATTAATCAAGAAAAAGACAATAAAACTATTTTATTGTTTGTTCGCGAAAGCAATCGCGATGCAGATGGCTTTACGCAGGGTTATGTGTTCATTGGCCCTGCAAGATATGTGGAACACGAAGGTTCAAAACCAATGTCCGTAAAATGGGAGCTTCATGAACCCATTCCTCACTATCTCTGGAAAGAAAGTGCAAAATTGCGTGTAGGTTAACTTTTGATACAGTAAATGAGTTATATTATAACTGCAGGATAATTAGGATTTAAATATCTCTAACTATCAAACAACCCGCATCCCTAAAACACTCCCTTTACCCGCAATCTCACTTACGAGTTCAAGTCCCACATAAAAAATAGCCGTATGGCTTATGGGCATGGCCGAAGCTGGTGACAAAGTCTGCGAAGGATTTTTTTCCTGTATTGAAATCGTTTTATGATCCAATAATTGTTTTTGAAACTCCAGTGCTTCAAAATCAAAATCGATCATAAAAAGACCTATTTTTATGTCGTTCACGCTCATTAATTCATCATAGTCTGAACGGATAAAAGAAGGCAACGTCAAACGCTGACTAATCGTCTCAAAATGCCATTGATACGCTATAGCATCCAGAAATTTCATTGGTTTTCCAAAAGGAAAATTCCGAAATTGTCGTTGACCTTCCAAGGTTTGTAAACCTCCCAAGACGTTCCGGGCTCCGCGCTTTGAAACTGAATCCAAACCCTTCAATTTTAGTAAGAGACCCATGCATTTTCCGTGGAAACCCCGTTCTCTTTTTAAAACATAGGGTTTAAAAGCTTCAAGAAGCTTCCGCTTTACCATACTGCAATGACCAAATTCGGAACCATTTTCACGCACCCGTTGCATACTGTCTTTTGTTTTTATAGACTTCGAGTTAAAACCGCCACCGGCCTTACGAGCGTAACCTTTCCCCTTTGCTACATAAAAGTTAATGTCTCCTATAGTTCCCGACAATTTAATAATACCTTTTTGACGCGCCATAATTTCTAAATTTAAGAACATCTCTAATATAGTGATAATCTGCTAATTAATTCATAGGTATAGCGTATGTATACCGTATGTGTCTCCTACATAAGCTATGCATTATTTAGTGATGCCTTAAGGTCACTCTAATTGTAATGGCGGACGCCAAATAGGAGCCTATTATTCGATAGAGCTGGGTTTCTTCGAAATCTGTTTACTTAAACCTACTAATGAGATCGTCTTCAGAAAGTAAATTTGTATAGTGACCATCGGTGCCAATATTGGATAACTTGATCTTGGATGCACTGAGTTTTAGGGTTTTTGGAATTTTAACATAGTAGGCTCAAACGGGTTTGATGTGTTGAAATTCCCATCCCCAAAATATTCCTTAAATTTGCTCACATGAAATGAGCATGCTAAAAACTTTATTAAGCATGCGCATGGGCCACTGCGAATTGCATGTGACCATTCAAAAACATTTAGATTTAACACATGAAATCATACACACTTGCCATTGCTGGATGCGGAAAACTGGCCCATATTGTTGTGGAAGCTTTGTTGAAAGACTTATTGCCAAATTATAAACTGATTGGTACCTACTCCAGAACTTTTGAAAGCGCCGAGGAGATTGCCAAAATCATCAACACTTCAAATTCGGGATACACCTGTACTCCGTGCCATAGTATTCAAGAACTGTTACAACTCAAACCTGATTATATCGTGGAAACGGCTTCTCCAACCGGTTTTAAGGAATTGGCCTTGCCTGCCCTAAAAAACGGATCTAACATCGTGACCTTGTCCATTGGTGCACTTGCCGATGCTGAGTTTTATAAAGACGTGGAAAAAACGGCTTTCGAAAATGGCACCCGAGTCCATTTGGCATCTGGTGCTATTGGTGGTTTTGATGTCATGCGAACCGTTGCGCTTATGGAAGAGAGTGAAGTGACCTTTACGACCGAGAAAAGTCCTAACTCGCTAAAACGAACTTCGGTTTATGACGAGGTACTTCAAACCGAAAAGCGTGAGGTTTTTAATGGTGATGCCATAGGTGCTATTGCCCTTTTTCCAACCCACGTCAATGTATCGGTGGCTGCTGCTTTGGCTTCGGTGGGTCCTGAAAAGATAAAAGTATCCATCAATTCCATCCCAGGTTTTGTGGGTGACGATCACCGAATTGAGGTCAAAAGTGAAAGAGGTCGTCTAAAAAGTAATTTTTAGACGATTTTCTTTTTGGTTAAGTTTAACTTTGTATGATAGTTTAATATACTAGGTTAAAATAGCGTCAATAAAAAATTGAAAAAGTTGGCTTATATGGT
>NZ_BJKB01000013.1 GCF_010725055.1 Gelidibacter japonicus
TTCGCTACGCTGTCAATCCAATATGTTAATGAACTTGTTTCTCTTTTTCCTCGGCGAACCCAATCGCTAAGCGGGTGCAAATATACAACCCTTTTTTAGATCCACACAATGTTTTTGAAAGTTTTTTTCGAAAGTTTTTTTTCACACTCCGATCAACCTCTAAAAACACGATTTCAATGAACCTTTTTCCGCTGCCAACGTTGCCGTTTTTTGCGGCTGCAAACATACAACCTTTTTCCGTTCTGCAAAACTTTTTATCAAAAAAATTTTGCTTTCTTTTCCCAAGGATGTAAATGAACTTTTTTCCGCTCCCTTCGGTCCCAAGCCCCTCGTTTGCGGGGTGCAAATATACGGACCTTTTTCCCTTACGGACAAAATAAAACCGAACTTTTTTTCAACTATTTTTCTCCGCGCTGGAAATGAACGCCTTAGGACGAGGGAAAACATCAACCCCAATTGCCCAGGTGGCGTGGACGGGCCCCGCGTTAGCGATGGAGCCCTTGCCTGAACTCTTTTGCGGACGCCAAAGCGGCCGGAAAAAGTGAGGGGCGAGAGCGCGGTGGGCTGCCCCTTCGGCAGAACAAACGCCCGAAATAAATCTAATTGTCACTCCTATATAATAAAGAGATAGAACTGTTTTATTAAACTACATCCAATACTCCTATTATATAATGGATAGTTGTGTCTGTCATTTCAGATCTATTAAGGTTGTCAGACACTATACTCATAGGACAAATAAACTCTGATTCTGAATTTGAAGTCTAAATCCGAAGAGCAAAAGTCATTAAACAACTAAATCAAGTAGCCCTAATAGGATAAAGATGCTCAATAATTGTAGATTCAAAACACGTTCAATATGATTGAGGATCGGTCGAATTATAGCAAGACGAAAATTGATCACTCACAATTACCCCAAAAATCATCTCATAATATGCGAAACTTTCTATTGCTTGTTCTGTCGAGGACAACAAACAAATCTTAATACATGACCTTAACAAGTTTAATAAAACAATAAAACAGAATGGTAAAACATTTAAGTTTGGTCGATCCTAAAGAAAGAAATTCCATACGATTCCGAAACGGATACTAAAATCCCGGTAAGGATTATTGGGAGCCGAAAAGTAATTATAGCCAGTGAATGCTGAATTGAAGTGTTCAGCCTTAAAATAGATACGCGTTTGCCTGACCTTTGCATTGATAAAGAAATCCAATCGGGGGAAATTACCAACTTCAGTTAGATTTTGGGTGTAAAATTCTCCCAGCAAAGGATCGTAGGCGTCCATTTTATACTCTGTGAAATAATTGAGAGTAATCCCTGTTTGTAAAAAGAGTGCTTTATTGAATAAATGATCAGAAAAATAAATGGTGTTACGAGTGATAATTTGTGGTACATTCAATATGCCTTCACCATCGACAACGTTTTGATACATTATGGTATTATCTAAAGCAAACTTGCCAAAATGGAACTCCTTGGACACATTTAGCTTTAAATAGTTTAGTGTATTCTCCGCTTGGGCTGGCTTAACATTGTTATTGAGATCTTTTGTAAAATAGGCATGGTTGTTTATAGTTGTGTATTCTATTTCAGCTGAGGCTATACGATTTGATCGCAGCTTAAAGGCCAAATTTTGGGTTTGTATGTTTTTAAACGACGAACTATTGTCCCAATTATAATTGATATAATCACTTTGGTACAACATCAAATTGAAATTTGGACGCTTTGAATTTGAATTCAACCGGGCTAGCACTTGGATATCTGAGTTCAACTTGTAGGATGCATTGAGATCTAGGAAATTTCCATTGAAGTCACCTGATAAATTAAGCCCGAATTCCCCATCCAAATTAAATCCGCCTATTTTGTTTTTATAGGCTCCTCCTATTCCAAAAACACTTCCTTTCAATCGGTTTGGAATTCTTGTGCCGTCTATGACCGTAATGGCATCATATCCATAATTATAGTTATTATAATCCGCACTGAATTGCAGCTCGCCTAGTACATCATTCTTATAATTGACAAAAAAACGATTTGAAAAATCTTCAAGGGTTACTTTATCCCCAAGGGTAGTATTCAAAAAAGCTTCACCAAAAAAATCACTTTGATTGTCCTGTCTAAACTGATAGTATTTGTCTTCAAATGAAATCACTTGTCCAAGACTCAACTTGTTACTCAAGCTATCCGAGGGTTTGAGCAGATTATATTGATGGTCTAAGAAAAACCTTTTGCCTTCAAGCATACTTTCTGCATCTTCAAAATTTGGAGAAAACACGGCTCGATTTATAAATTCTTGGTCTCCTGATTTAAAGATTTCAATATCATTATCCGTCAACCCTCCATTTTCTTGGTTGAGAATATCCTGCATCACAATATGGGCCCGTGCTTGGTATTTGTCATTTTTAGTATTATAGCTTGTAGTAAACCTAAAATTTCCAGTACTCGTTAGAATATGTTGATATTTTCCCAAAGAACGGAGGCCTTTGTAGGCTATTGAAAAATTAAACTGCTTCGACATATTGACTGTGAAGAAAGCGTCAACCAACTGACCTTGCTGGAATGCGGTTTTGTAGAACAGCTCAGTAAGTGGTGTCGGCACATGGAAGTAGTTGATATCCTCCTTCTCCATATAATTAAAATGCTTAGCTCTTGCACCAAATAATGGTAAGGAACGCTTATTTTTATAGTCATGGGTAAGGCTATTATAGGTTTGTCCGATATTAGAAAACGGAATCAAACCAAATTCATCCTTTCTCAAGTAATTGAATTTGTACTCTTTTTTAATGGACAAGGTGGTATCGAGATAGGTGGTATCTCTGTCAAAACCAATAATGAGATAATCTTCAACCTTGGCAACTTTGGGTTTTGACTTTAGGCTATCCATTCCTGGACCTCCAGTTTCTCTTGAAAGACTGACTTGTCCTAATACAGTATAGAAGTTACAAAGCAAAAGCGCAAATAGAAAGAAAAGTTTATTCATTATCCATAGTTGTGTGGCAAAAATAATAATATAACTCCTATTTAGGTTCTATATTATAGAGATAATGAAAGTAATTTTGCGTGTTTATAGCTTGGCAGCTACTCTACGTATTTTATGGAACCTTAAGTGAAAACAACGAATTTTCGATTTATTGCATAAAAAAAGGCAATCTTTTCAGATTGCCTTTTGTGATTATTATCAGAAATAATTAATTCTGATCATTAATTAAGTTATTATCTTGAATCTCCTGCAATGGAATTTCAAAAGTCAAACGTTCATCATCAAAAGGTATTTCTACCCCAACGAATGAAAGGTGGTTTGATCCTCTTTTAATAGTCGCTTTGTTACGTTTCATAGCTAAGTAACTCTTACCTTCACCCCAAAGCTCAAGACGCGTTTGCTTATAAATTTCATCGTACAATGACTGTCCATTTAAGCCCGTCACATAAAGCGGATTAATACCTCTTTGAGATACGAAATCAGCTAATGCAATTTTAGCAGGACCTTCTTGTCCTGACCTTGCCAATGCTTCGATATTTAGTAACAAAAGTTCAGCATAGCGCATGTAGATATAATCAGCTTTAACTATCTGAGAAGTTCCAAAAACTACCCTATCAGCATCATAAAACTTATAAATAGGTTGCAAATGTCTTGAACTGGCAGGATTGTTTAAGAATTGATCTCTACGTACGTCATCTGCATCCATACTATTATATAAATCAATGTCCATTCCTTTATTGTCTCCAACAGCAGCATAACTATAAGAGAAGGCATCAATTTGACCCCACCATGACACTAAACTAAGTCCAATATCATCATTAAGGTCAACACCCCAGATCCAACCTTTTGAGTTGACATCATTAAAACCACCAAAGATACCATCTCTTGTATCATCATCAGACATTAAAGCAGCTCCACTACCTGTCATTGCCTCGTTAGTTAAAGTGACAACATCTAACCATCTGTCTCCTCTTGACGCCAAAACATAGGCCAGAATAGCTTGAGCAACTGGTTTATTTACTTCAGTTTTTGAAGGTCTAGAGTATCCATCTAAGTACTCTATAGCTCTTGTTAAATCGTCCTCCATTAAGGTAAATACGTCTAGTGTAGTTGACTTAGCATTCCCAATAAATCCTGGTACAGTATAGATAGGTAAAGTTGGTGAACTCCAAGACGCTGTGACATCATTAATGAAGAATTGAGTTAAATAAAAATAAGAATGTGCTCTCATGGCTAAAGCTTGACCCAAAACATGTTGAGTTTCTTCATCTTCTGGTTCAACATCGTTACCTCCTAAACTCTCGATTACCAAGTTAGCTTGATTAATCTGTCTATAATAATAACGCCATGGTTGGTAATTCTCTAATTGTGTATAATCTAAAGGTGCCTGATATTCCGTAATTCGGGCTCTGTACCAGCCATAAGTACTAGTGGTAAGTGCCATATCACTACATAACATATCCATATAGACGTCGTATCCTTTTTGTCCATAATCCTGCTGCGAAGTTGTTCCACCAGTACCTGTTGTAAACATGGTGGCATAGATACCTGTAATGGAACCTGCCCCTACGTCAGGGTTTTTCACGATAGCATCAGCTAACTGATCAGCGTTAATAAACTGTGTTGGTTCTTGAACCAAAAAATCTTTGTCACAGCTAGACAGCATCAGTGTCAAACACGCTATTCCGGTTAATTTTATTATTTTTGTATTCATATCTTTTTCTATTTCTTTTTTTTAAATTTTCACCCTAACTCCAAGTGTGAATGTAGTTAATGGTGCATATAATGCTCTTCCTGAATTCCCACTCTCACTTGTGGTAGGATTATATCCCTTTCTCTCGCCTTTAAAAAATAGATTATCACCAGAAGCATAAATATTCAAACCACTCACACCAATTCTTTCTGTATATTTAGATGGCAATGTATACCCTACCAATAAGTTGTTCAATGCCAAATAATCAGTCTTAGTGATAAATCTTGAAGATGTAGAGTTCACGTTAGGTATTACTCTATCTGCAATTAAAGGCACATCGGTAATATCACCTGGCTCACGCCATCTGTTACGCACATCTATATGTCTATTTTGAGCAGTGATCCCTCCGTTATTGTCATGCATTAACTCGGCATATTGAGCATCATAACCATATCCGCCAAACGAATATGCAAATTGCGCTGAAATATTAAAGTCATGTATTTTAGCATTTAATCTAAAAGCACCAGCTACATCAGGAATTGCTGATTTATTGATATATTTTTCTGTGGAACTAGCATAGGTCTTTGTCGTTCTACTAGCAACATTCGCATTGCTGTTATCTTTTAAGTATTTAGTAAGACTTGCAATTGGAATATCACCAGCATTAAACTCACCATCACCATTGACATCATCAAAATGCTGTATCCACATTGGATAGCCATCAGCTGGATCTACACCAGCGTATTCTCTGATATAGAAGTCATAAATTGATCGACCTTTAGAATAACCATATCTTCCAACATTATTTAAATTTGCCGGCTCTCCAGTTTCTGGATCCAACGGCATTGTTGTGATTTCGTTATTGTACATTGCGCCGTTAAGGGACAGAGATAAAGCATAATTTTCCTTTTTGATAATATGTCCTGTCAAATCAAATTCAAAACCACTGTTTCTTAAGACACCATCATTTACGGTAAGGAGAGCAACACCAGAAGAAGGTGATATTCTTCTATCAAAGATCAAATTGTCAGTATCTTTGATATAATAATCCAAACCAACATCTAAGAAGTTACCTAAAGTAAACTCTAATCCAACTTGATACTGCTTGGCAGTTTCCCAAGTTAAATCTGGATTTGCAAATAAATCTGGATTTATCGCGAAATCACCGTTTAGATTGGTCACACCAAAAGTATTGATCCCTGTATAGTAGTCTACTCCACTTTCATCTCCAGTTATACCGTAAGACGCTTTCAACTTAAGAAAAGTCAATAAATCACTACTTCTAAGGAACTCTTCATTACTCATAACCCAAGCAGCTCCAATAGAACCAAAAGTATCCCATTTGTTTTTGTAAAATCTTGAAGATCCATCTCTACGTACCGAAGCTGTCAAATAATACTTATTGTCAAAGTCATAATTGATTTGACCAAAATAAGACTCTAAGGTTCTTGCTTGAGAAAATCCTGTTGCAGGACTCAAGTTAACAATATAGTTATCAAGCTCCAATCCACCTGGAATAATCGCTTTTCCTTTATATTGGGTAGCAAGAGATTGTTTGAACTCATTACTCTCATGAGCAGCCAACACTTCTAAAGTGTGATTTCCGAAACTTTTCTTATAACGAAGTAACTGTAAGAAGTTGATTGTACGAGACTCGGTTTGTCTCATAAATATATCCCCTAAATTAGCAGTAGCTACACCATAAAATTGGTTACCCATTGATTTAAAAATGTTATTCGAATATTGAGCTCCAAAAGTAGTTTCAAAGCTTAAGTCTGAGGTCAATTTTATTTTACCATTAAAACTCGCATTGATCTCATGTCTTTTAGTCCCATTATGATCGTACAAAGCCGATGCTATCGGGTTCAAGTTGTTGGCGTTCGGCCTCTCTCTATAGCCAGAGTTGGAACCATAGTCATACTGATAGCCTCCAAATATTGGATCAGGAACCAATTGATAATTGTCATCTCTTAAGAATACTGGGTAAATAGGATTCATTTTGTCAGCAAACTCAAAAATGTTTTCGGCCCCATCCGTTTGACCGTTATTAAGACTTTCCGAATACGTATATCCAATATTAGCCCCAACGTTAAACCATTCTTTTATATCTGTATTGATATTTAAACGAGTAGTATATCTCTTATAACTTGTGTTTATTGCGTAGCCGTTGTCATCTAAGTAACCAGTAGAAAAATAATATTTTGATTTTTCTGTACCCCCGCCCATTCTTAAGTTGGCTTCAGTTCTAAAAGCCTCATTAAAGGAAAGATCCTCAAATCGTTCAGGTGTGTAACGTCTCGTCACACCAGGTCTTACTTGGCCAGTTGCTGGATCGATAAGTTCTGCACCATTCGCAACATTCCACATATTATATCCAGGAGCAATAATTGTGGTAAACAAGGTATTGTTAACCGTTCCAATTGGGTCCGGATTGCCTCTTAGGCGCTCTCTATTAACCTTAGCTTCCCAAATCAAACCAATAGACTCCTCTGGAGATGTAACCACCTCATATCTTGGAATCATTTGAGTGTTTATACCTGTTTTAACATCTACTTCAACATAAGTTTCTCTTGAAGACCCAGATTTAGTAGTAATCAAAATGACACCATTGGCACCACGAGAACCATAAATTGCGGTAGCCGTAGCATCTTTTAAAATGGTAGTACTTTGAATATCTGATGGATTGATAGAATTTAAACTCCCAGTGTTCACCATATCCCCGTTGGCATTAAAAGCACCTGTAGTTAACGGGACACCGTCAACTACATATAAAGGAGCTCTGTTTCCATTAACAGATCCAAAACCTCTAATTCTAATTGTAGAAGTTGTACCAGGCTGACCAGAAGTGTTAATTACAGTTACACCAGCGGCCTCACCTGCAAGTGACTGTGAAACGTTTGAGTAGTTTTTAAACTCAATGTCCTTAGCCTCCACTGTTTTTGCAGTTCCTGCATATGCTTGTTTGGTAGTAGTACCGTACCCTACAATGATCACCTCATCAAGAGCAGCAATATCTTCTTCCATCGCAACATTATAAGTATTACTGGCACCAACTACGACTTCAGTGCTCTTCATACTTACAAACGAAAACGCCAAGGTCTCCCCCACACGAACATTAATGGAGTAATTTCCATCAAAATCTGTTTGGACCCCACGAGTCGTTCCTTTTACAATAATACTTACACCAGGCAACGGTAAACCATCCGAAACAGATGTGACCGTACCTGAGACAGTTTTCTCTTGTGCAAAAGAAAACTGCATCACAAACGCCATGAAAAGCGTCATTAACCATGTTAATTTTAATTTCATAAAACAATTATTTGAGTTAGTCTTGCGCAAACATCATAATAATATATTAAAAAAACAAGTTTTATATATAATAATATGTTAACGCCAAATGCGCTTTTGGCAAGCGCTTTAACCCCTAAAACGCTAAGTACCAATACTAATTAGACGCATATTTTCAATAAAGGCTCCGTTAAAATTTTAACTATTTGAAGTCGATTTTTCATGACACAGAATATAATGCAATTTAGATGTCAGTTTTTAAAGAATAAACCAACTTTTTTGTCAAAAAAAATAATATGTTTATTCTTCCTAAAAATAAAACTCATAAAAATACCTTTGTTTTGAATTCTTTATTCAACATTATTTTTAAAACTTGATTTCGAGAAGACTATGTGATCTATCCTTGAAGTGTTTTAAAAAAATTATAGAACTTTCACTTATTAGGTTCTGACACACCCATTTTCTTATTTGCCTATTGACAGACAGCAGAACCATATCACTATATTAAGTGGTCAAAATGATGATGTGAATTTAGAAAATTTACCTAAATCAGATTTCTGTTTGTTCAATTTACAGACACTGGGCATTATAAAGTGACTATTATTGGTTTATAATATTAAAGAATTGATGGGCTATAGTTTCGCTTCAACTGACAAGCACATCTCATTAAACATGCTTCATAAGGATTTTAACTTTTCCATACCATATATATATGTATCTTAATATTTCGCTGATAGGGACATTCATCTAAAAGTGAAGACAATTAGTACAATTGAAGTATTCTTGAATTTTTGATGTTACTTTATTGTTTTAAATTTGTATAAATCTTTAAAACTTGAAACTCAAACTTTCTTTTACATCAAATCCTTTAGAATGTGGAACGGATGAAGCTGGTCGGGGTTGCCTTGCAGGCCCAGTTACGGCAGCGGCAGTTATCTTACCCGAGACCTTTGAGAATCTGATGATGAACGACTCTAAACAACTATCGGAAGATAGACGCAATTTCCTGAAACCCATCATCGAAAGAGATGCCGTATCGTTCGCGTTTGCACATGTCTATCCTGAAGAAATTGACGAAATCAACATCTTGAACGCTTCCATTTTGGCCATGCATAAGGCGATTGGTGGATTGAAAACAGTGCCGACATTTATAAGTGTTGACGGCAATAGGTTTAAGCCTTTTGCAGATATCCCTCACGAAACCATTATTAAGGGCGACAGCAAACATCTCAATATTGCGGCTGCTTCTATCTTGGCCAAAACCAATAGAGATGCGTATATGTGTCAAATTCACGAAGAATTCCCCATGTACAATTGGAGACAAAACAAAGGTTATCCAACAAAAGAACATCGCGAGGCGATAAAAAAATATGGAATAACGCCTTATCACAGAAAAACCTTTAGATTATTGCCCCATCAATTACACTTGCCACTCTAACTTTTTATATTTACAAAAAAAATCGACATGCGAAATATTTGTTTACTGTTAACATGTATACTGATCATAAGTTGTAAAAGCGATACGCATAAGCATTCCAATCTCATAACATTGGTACCTAGTCATGCTTTTGTGGTTGTAAAAACAACATCGATTGAAGGTTTAGGCAGCGTATTTAAAAACAGTAGTTTGCTCAGTCAATTTTCAAGGAAATCTTCACTTGACCACTTAAACAGAAAACTCGATTTTCTTAAACATCTTAAACCCTCGGAGGATCTTCTGATTGCCTTTGGAAAGGACAAAACAGACAGTCTCCAAGTTTCAGTGATCACAAAATATCATACGGATCTTTTTAAATTAGATTCGCTTCGCAACTATTCTGTAGAGACCATCTCCTTAAAAGGCCACTCTTTAACCAAAACCACCATTGAGGATGAAGTTATTTATAGCATCGTTAAAGACAGTGTGTTCTTTGCCTCCAATGACAGGGCGCTTACCGAAGCAGCATTTAAACAAAAGGACACATATCCGTGGTTAAAAGAGTTGTTTAAGACAACTTCAAACGGAGAAACCCTATCCATTTTAATCAATACCAGAGAAAAAGCTTTTCAGCCAAAATTCTTCTTCAATGAGCAACTTAACAAGGTTCAGCTCACCAATTACCTATTACTGGATGCCGACTTAACACAGGATCAACTCAAATTTGATGGGATTACCATTGCTAAGGATTCATCTAAAAGCTTGATCAATATTTTTAAAAACACCTTTCCCCAAGAAAGCTCATTGCCAAAAATATGTCCGCCAGATAGTGACGGATTCTTGAGCTTTTCCTTTCACAGTTTTAAAACATTCCAAGAAAATCTTTCTAAGTTCAAAAAACAAGATTCCGTATTTAACGAACCGCTCTTTGAAAGTATTTTAGAAGCCGGTGTTATATATAAAAACAAACAGCAAGCTGTCGTTTTGAACAGTATCGATGCCGAAAATATGAGCACTTTTTTTGGAGAAGAAAACAGTATTGACACCTATCGTGGCATCGCTATTTATTCTTTTGATAAACCTGATTTTTTTTCCAATTTATTTTCACCATTGATCACTTACACTAATGCCACAAAGTTTATCAATATCGATGACTATCTTGTGTTTTCAGATGATATGGAACTCTTAAAAGAGGTCATTAGCAGTTATCAAAACAATGCAACACTCTATACTTCCCATGCCTTTGAAGACATGATGGACGAATTGAGTGATGAGTCGTCATTGTTTGCTTACGGTAATGCCAATCATTTAAAAGACATTCTCAACTCAAATTTCGAATCTGAGAACACACTCAATCCGGATGGTTTCAATGCGTCCGCCATTCAGTTTGTATTTGAAACCGATTTTGCCCACGTTCATGCCATCCTACAGAAAAACAAGAAAAAATTCATCTCGAATTCTTCGGTTTATGAAGACGTTAGCATAACTCTCGACGCCGACGTATTGACCAATCCTCAGTTTGTAAACAACCACACCAACAATCAGATGGAAGTGGTGGTGCAGGACATTAGCAACAATTTATATCTTATTTCCAAGGATGGCAAGGTGCAATGGAAAAAGCAATTGGACAGTAAGATTTTAGGGAGAATTGAACAAATTGACATCAATAAAAACGGACGACTCCAATTGGCATTTGCCACTGAGCATCAGGTTTATGTTTTAGACCGTAATGGAAAGGATGTCGGCTCATTTCCTTTAAAGTTTAGAGATCAGATCACGCAGCCATTATCAGTCTTTGATTATGATAAAAACAGAGATTACAGGTTGATGGTCACTCAGGGCTCATCTGTTTTGTTGTACAACAAACAAGGAAACATTGTAAGAGGTTTTGACTACAAAAAAGCAGAGAATACTATTAATACACAACCTCAACATTTCAGAATTGGCAGAAAGGATTATATCGTTTTTGTGCAAGGCAACGAACTCGAAATATTGAGCCGTGTTGGTAAAACACGCGTTAACGTAAAGAATAACATCAGCTTCAGCGATAGTGGCATTTACCTATACGACAATAAATTCACAACAACGACAGCTAAAGGGGATCTTGTCCAAATTGATGAAAATGGCAACATGAGCAGTAGCAATCTCAATTTGGGAGAAAAACACAGCATCACTGCAACCAGTAAGACCTTAGTCACACTTTCCGACAATATTCTGCATATCAAAACCCATAAAGTAGAGCTCGATTTTGGAGACTATACACCACCAAAAATCTTTTATGTCAACGATAAGATTTATGTATCGGTTACCGATTTACAGGCCAAGAAGGTCTATCTTTTTGATAGTTTGGGAAAGAGCATTAACAACTTCCCAGTCTACGGAAATTCCACCATTGACCTTAACAATATCGACAAAGGAAAAAGTCCGGAATTTGTGACAAAGGGCGATCAAAACGGCATCATTATTTACCAGATAAATTAAACTTTCTGCCATTCACACATAAAGTCATACCAACCATACAGTTTCCCTTCGTTTAAAGATGGTTTCTTACTATATTATAAATTGCTATTAACTCTTAATTTATATTGTATAGAAATGAAATGCTTTTTACCTTTAAAAACTATTTTTGGGCTTGCCTTTATTAGCCTATTTATGACGCCTACAGCGAATGCGCAAATATGGAAAAAAATACAAAAAAGTGCCGAACGGACCGTCGAACGAAAACTAGAACGGAAAACTGAAAAAGAGACCGGCAAGATGATGGACTCCATACTGGATCCAAGTCAGAAACCACCGTCTGCTGAATCGCCTTCGAATGAATCAGACCACTCCGTTAACAATCAATCCACCAGTAGCGATAGCAACTCCCAGACCACAAAAACAGCGAATAAAAAAAACCTCTCAGACGACCTTGAAGTGTACAGCAAATACGATTTTGTGCCCGGGGACAAGGTGCTGTTCTATGACGACTTTTCACAGGATTTTATAGGTGACTTCCCGTCAAAATGGAATACCAATGGTTCAGGTGAAGTGGTGAAATTAAACAATGTGGATGGTAATTGGTTCGAACTAAATACAGGACATTCCGTTTTCTATATTCCTGATGTCAAAAACCTACCAGAGGACTACACGATTGAGTTCGATATCGTCACCCAAGGGTTCAGTCAAAAAACCTCTTCCAGTTCCTATCTGCAAATCTCTTTAACTGATTCAGACGCTCTACGGAAGTACTCAGACAATTATATTCAAAGCTCATTATCACTATGCCAATATAACACCTACGGCATTCATTCCACAAATATTTTCAATAACAAAAGTGGCGGCATTGACAGTAAAGTGGCAGCCGATATCAGAGAAGCCTTACTTAATCAACCTCATATCGCCATTGCGGTTACGAGAAATCGCTACCGACTTTGGGTCAATGAAACAAAATACTTAGACATTCCACGAATGGTTACAGAATTGAATGTATTAAAACATTTAAAGTTCAATGTGATAGGCCTTAAAGAAGGCGAAGAGCGTATATTTATAAGCAATCTTAAAGTTGCCGACGGTGGTGAAGACTTGCGTAGAAAATTATTGTCGGAAGGCAAAATCTCTACCAACGGCATCCTCTTCGACTCCGGTTCGGCCAATATAAAACCGCAATCCTTGGGGATCGTATTACAGGTTTCGCAAGTATTATTACAAGATGAAAATATGAAACTCACCATTGTTGGCCATACCGATGCTGATGGCAACAGTGATGCCAATATGACTTTATCAAAACAGCGTGCAGAGTCTGTCAAAAATGCTTTGATAAATCTTTACAACATTTCACCAGACCGACTCCAAACGGACGGCAAAGGCGCGAGTACCCCGGTAGCCGACAACGCCACCCCCGATGGCAAAGCGCAAAATAGACGTGTCGAATTTATCAAAATTTAGTACTAAGTAAATCTCCATGTTTTTTAAAACGTCAAGGAAAATCCTTGGCGTTTTCTATTTTTATTCAGTCAAAATTATGTAGTATTGCAGACTTCAAAATGCAAAGATTCTGACATGATCAAACGTACCAAAGCTTCTATTTCAAAAGCAATCCTCCACAAGGTTGGTAATAAGTTTAACAGTACTAAAAACGCCTTTTCTGAACAGGAGCTAGATTTCGACGAAGTCAGTTACGACTTGATGCTGGGCTATTTGCTGCGTCCTTTTGGGAGTTTGGTAGAGAGCTATCGGTTCAATCACCACTCCAACATTAACCTCAACGAAATCAATACCTACGCGACCCAGTTGTTCGCCGACGAAAGCAACTTTATAGAAATTTCAAAACATGTGGTCACCCATTTGTTTGAGCAAAGTAATTCGTCCCAAATAAAGACGGGAGACGTGTTGGTATGTGTTTTCGAGGACATTCAATACGACGATATGTTCGTCAAAGCTATCGGCATCTTCAAAATTGAAAATAGAGCGGAATTCTTCCAAACCTATTTGGAAAACAACAGCTATGATCTCATCACCCAAAAAGGAATTCCAACGAAAAAAGTGGATAAAGGCTGCCTTATATTAAACACTTCAGATACAGAAGGCAATATCATACTGAGCGTTGATAACAATTCGTACGACACCCAATATTGGATCAAGCACTTTCTCAACATAAAGTATCCCGATGACCACAACCAACACACCAAAAATTACATTGAACTCTGTAGGGATTTTTCTGAAGATGTTTTAAAACCGAGCTTAGGAATTCAGGAAAAAAGTTCGTTTTTGGCCAAAACCATCGATTATTTCAAGGAAAACGAAGTGATCAACGTTGAAAACTTTAAAGATAATGTTTTTGAAGATGATAAGTACAAAGATCTTTTTGAGGATTATAAAAAAGGTTTCGAAACCGATCGCGCATTGATCATCCGCAACCAGTTTGATGTTTCCGAAAATGTTCTCAAAAAACAAAGACAGAAGATTAAGACGGAAATTAAATTGGACACCAATATACAGATCAAATTAGATGTTGACGCTCCTGATGCTTCTGCTGAATATTTGGAACGCGGTTACGATGACATTAAGAAAATGCATTATTATAAGGTGTTTTTTAATGAGGAAAGCTAGAGGAAGGGACGATTGACGATTGACGATTGACGAATTATAAAAAAATGAATTTCTCGCAGACCAAAATCCTATTCCGTGATATTTCCTTTGATATCTTCAATTTCAGAATGACGATGTTCATACTTATGAATGCCGATTAACTTATTGAGATACAAAGCATCAAAAACGGTCCATATACCTACAATGAACATAGGAATGATGGTTATCAACATCATAAACCAGTTCTTTTCTGTCCTAAATGTGTACATAACATAAATCATGAAAAAAGAGAGCAGGATATAAACCATTCCGAAAGCGAAATTTAAAATCCATAACAACAGATCTACTCTTGGCAATTCCTCATCTTTTTTGACCAATCTGTAAAAGTTTTTGGTTTTAAAGTGAAAAATAAAACTGCCAATCCCCAAAGCGGTCATTCCAATCGGAATCCACATCGACGTTTCAAATTTCAGTTCTTCATACATCAAGACATAAGAGATCAGACCCCCAGGAAACAGCGCCAAGGGCACAACTAAAACCAACAAAATGATTTTTTGGAGGTGTCCCATATCTACAATACGCCCTTTTTATACTGTGGCACAGCATCAAACAGGGCTATAAAATGTTTTAAGAGTTTTGCTTTTAATTCTGATTCATCCACCTTATCAATACCTAATTCCACATTCAATGAGGTAACGGCTTTGCCACGAATGCCACACGGAATGATATTGTCAAAATAGCCCAAATCGGCATTTACATTCAGTGCAAATCCATGCATCGTCACCCATCTGCTTGCCCTGACACCCATGGCACATATCTTCCGTGCAAACGGCGTTCCCACACCTAACCAAACACCGGTTTCTCCCGGACTTCGTTCAGCTTTTAACCCGTATTCCGTCAAGGTCAAAATGATCATTTCCTCAAGTAAGCGCAAGTATTTATGAATATCGGTAAAAAAGTTCTCCAGATCCAGAATCGGGTAACCCACAATTTGCCCCGGACCGTGATAGGTTATGTCTCCTCCCCGATTTATTTTATAAAAGGTGGCACCCTTTTGGGCCAGTTGTTCTTCATTTAATAACAGATGTGAAAAATCGCCACTTTTACCCAATGTATACACATGTGGATGTTCTACAAACAAGAAATAATTTGGGGTTTCTAAGTTGCTATTCTCTCTCCTGTTCTTAATTTTTGCATCTATAACAGACTTGAATAAACCCTCCTGGTAATCCCAAGTCGATTTATAATCATTATGGCCCAAATCTTGAACTTCAACTTTTTTATTCATGCCAACAAATTTAAACTATTTTGGATGGATGATGGGTAACGGATCATCAAAAAAGATGGTCCAGTTGAATTTATCGATTCCCATTTCACACCAGATGGTCCCTCAAAGAACAATGAATAGAGCTCAAAACTTGCGTTTGAAAAAGGGCACAATTGTTTAATAAAAGAAACCTAATTGCATAATTATTTTAGGAATTTTTCTTTGGCCAGAATGGTTATTTTAGGACGGGTCAAGACGGGTCAAGCAAAAAAGGTATAGCGTATATACTCCATAGATACTCCATGGATAGTGTATGGATAGTGTATGAAAATGATCTTATAATTCTATTGTTTATCAGAGTTTTTTGTCCTATAAAAAATATCGAGGCGATTATCAAGCTATAACCAACTCATAGATGAACGAATTATCATTGACCGTCGCTGAGACTGAGACTGAAGACCCGCCCCGAACGTGCCTTATCGGTACGGGCAGGCTGCCGACTATTAATCTATCGCTTTGGATTGTTTAATATCACCAAGGCCGCAATCACTCCAGGGACCCATCCACAAAGCCACAATAAAAAGACAATAACGATAGAGCCACACCCCCGGTCAAGAACAGCTAAAGGTGGACAAAAAATAGAAAGAATGACTCTCCAAATACTCATGATTTTGATGATTTTTAATGATTGATACACCTTCCGTTAGGTTGGTGTGACAATAAGACGCATAAACTTAAGATTTGTTACGGAATTCTACTTATAAACAGTCCTTTTAAAAACTGAATGAAATGCAAAAATCATCAAAAATTTGAAAAGCACTGCTAAAAACAAACAACTTCACCATTTATTAAAATCTTTCCCTGAATAATCAATCAAAAAGCCAATCTATCCATGAAAGTAGGAGGTTTATTTTTTAAAAAAGTGTAATTTTGCACATTAAAATTTAACAGCATGCAACTTTCAGAACAAGAACTCATTCGAAGAGAGAAATTAGTCACATTACGTGAAATGGGTATTAATCCATATCCAGCCGATTTATATCCTGTGGACCATACGTCCAAACAGGTGAAAGAGCAATTTGAAGAAGGCAAGAAAGTTGTCATTGCTGGCCGATTGATGTCCGTAAGAGTTCAGGGGAAAGCAAGCTTTGCCCAGATACAGGATTCTGAAGGGAGAATCCAAGCGTATTTCAATCGAGATGAAATCTGTCCTGGCGATGATAAAACCTTATACAACGAGGTTTTTAAAAAGCTATTGGATTTTGGTGATTTCATTGGGATTGAAGGGGAATTATTTACAACTCAAGTTGGCGAAAAAACGGTAAAAGTCAAAAATTTTACTTTACTGAGTAAATCCCTAAAACCTTTACCACTGCCAAAGGAAAAGGATGGTGTGATCTATGATGCATTTACAGATCCTGAGCAACGCTATAGACAACGTTATGCCGATTTGGTGGTCAATCCAAATGTTAAAAAGGTATTTATCAAACGTACCAAGTTATACAATGCCATGCGTCAGTTTTTTAATGATGCAGGTTACTTTGAGGTAGAGACTCCTATTTTGCAACCCATTCCAGGAGGGGCGGCTGCGCGTCCGTTTGTAACGCACCACAACAGTTTAGACATTCCGTTATACATGCGAATTGCTAACGAACTTTACCTGAAACGTCTTATTGTTGGAGGTTTTGACGGCGTTTATGAGTTTTCAAAGAATTTCAGAAACGAAGGCATGGACCGTACCCATAATCCGGAGTTTACAGCAATGGAAATCTATGTATCCTACAAAGACTACAATTGGATGATGAACTTTTGTGAGGAATTGTTAGAACATTGTGCCATTGCCGTAAACGGTACTACCGAAGCAACTTTTGGCGAGCACAAAATCAATTTTAAAGCGCCATATGCCCGTGTCACCATGACGGATTCCATTAAGCATTTTACCGGTTTTGATATTACCGGAAAATCTGAAGATGAGATCAGAAAAGCCGCCCAAGATATGGGCATTGCTGTAGATGAAACAATGGGTAAAGGCAAATTGATAGACGAAATTTTTGGTGAAAAGTGCGAGGGCAATTATATCCAACCCACATTCATTACAGATTATCCAAAGGAAATGAGTCCGCTATGCAAGGAACATCGCGACAATCCGGAACTCACTGAGCGTTTTGAATTGATGGTCTGCGGTAAGGAAATCGCCAATGCCTATTCTGAATTGAACGACCCTATTGACCAACGTGAGCGTTTTGAACATCAAATGGAATTGGCTCAAAAAGGCGATGACGAAGCTACTGAAATGATTGATTACGATTTCTTACGGGCCTTAGAATACGGAATGCCTCCAACATCAGGAATGGGCATAGGTATGGATCGACTTATCATGTATTTGACCAATAACCAATCCATCCAGGAAGTGTTGTTCTTCCCTCAAATGAAACCAGAAAAGAAGGCTGTTGCAATGACGGATGAAGAAAAAGCTGTGCTGACCCTTCTAAAATCTAATGGGCCAATCGATTTAAACACCTTAAAAGCCCAATCAGGATTGAGCAACAAAAAGTGGGATGCCACTATTAAAGGCCTGACAAAAAACAAACTTGCCAAAGTGAATAAAACTGAAGCCGGATTATTTGTAGATATCATCTAATATCATGATGAAAATTTTTGTAATATTAAGAGCATGTGCATTGTTTGCATATGCTTTTTTATTACTTATACATTTTATCCTAAAGGATCATTTCCAGTTTCTCCAAATTGTTTTCTACGCCTTTCCGCTACCTATATTAATTTTTATTGGAAGTGTTATTACCATTTTATTTTATAGGTCAAAAGCATATTTTATCTTTTTAATCTGCCTGATTATAGTTCTTAATATTTTTTGGTTCAACAATGCTTATATTTTCCCAAGACATGTTGAAATACCAGAAAATGCCACTTCCGTTATTTTCTGGAATGCTGCAGATAGACCGACAATTCCCATGGCTATACTTTCAAAAAACATCAACAAAATTCAACCTGACATTATCGCTCTTGTTGAAACAGAACACGCCACCCAAGAAGACATTGTCCAGCTCTCGGAGGAGTTTCCTGCTTATGAATTTCGAATACTTGATGGCTATATGATGATTGGAGTTAAAGGTCATATCAAAAACGTATCTTACGTCATTGAAGAATATAGTCATGACATAAATTTTGTGGAGATGGAGATTGCCAATGGCCCCTTATTAGTTGCGCTTACGGACACTTTTCAAAAACCAACAATGGATAAACGAAAAACTTTGGGAACGGTATTGCAATTAGTTTCCGAGAGAAATGTAGATCTTATTGTCGGCGATTTCAACACACCGTATGAAAGTGTTCATTTCAGAAATTTTGAAATCGACTACAATAGCTTCCATGATTACGGACAGGGATTTAGTGCCACTTGGCCCTTTGGAATTCCTTTGCTTGAGATTGATCAAATTTATACCGTTAAAACGCTAAGCCCCATCCTACTTCAAAAGTTTTACTATAATGTGTCTGATCATGCCATGCTCGTGGGATATTTTAAATAATATTTCGGTAGTCAGTGTTTCCAATTTCTTATAAACTATTTCTACGAATGCTCTTTTAATTACAAAAACTCGTATATTTCCGTAGTTCAGTACATTAGTTCTGGTAAAACAACGTGTTTTACCGAATTTTATCAATGACATCCTAGTTTTTAGAAACTATTTCTTTAGAAATTGTTTGGGCAATTTTAGTTTAAACAATACATGTTTATCAATTAATTATAATAAAGTCCAGGTTCCCCGCCAGCAGACAGGGTCTTGATACCTTATCGGACAACAATGATTCCAATAGTTAAATAAATATTAAAATATATTGCAATACTCTATGAATGATAGGTATTCCGTATTTTCACTTTTTTAATTTCTAAACTCCTAACATTTTGAAAAAAATCTCCTTAAGCGCGATGTTTTTGGCGTCCTTTTTTTTAGTTGCATCATGTTCAACTTCCAAAAAAGCATCCAAATCACCAGCTCCCAGCAGTGCCGCTTCAGATGCCGCTAAAAAACCTGGAAAAAATGACATCCAGCCGTATAACAAAGTCATTACCAAAGATGCTGTAAGCGATCCAGGATTGTTTACGGTCCACAAAATAGACGAGACCTACTTTTATGAAATTCCCGATTCACTTTTTGAACGCGAAATGCTAAAAGTGACCCGTATTGCCAAAACAGCCAGTGGTTTAGGTTTTGGTGGTGGCAAGCAAGACGAGCAGGTGTTGCGTTGGCAAAAGAAAGGTAAAAGAGTCTTACTCCGCATGGTTTCACACAACGTCGTTGCCAATGACACCTTACCAGTTCATGAAGCGGTTGTAAATTCCAATTTTGAACCTGTACTGTTCAGCTTTCCAATAAAAGCTTTTGGTAAAGATTCGTTGACCACCGTAATTGATGTCACCGATTTATTTAGTAAAGATGTAAAACCTTTAGGCTTACCTGACCGAAGTAGAAAACAATATAAAGTAACCCGTTTAGACTCAGACCTCTCGTATATTGAGAGTATAAAAAGTTACCCACTGAATATTGAAACACGCCATGTAAAAACCTACAATGCTAGTGAACCCCCTTCCAATGCAACCAGTGGTGCTATTTCCATAGAGCTCAACAACTCCATGATCCTATTACCTAAAGTACCGATGAAACGTAGAATATTTGATCAACGTGTCGGCTGGTTTACAAGTGGACAAATAGATTACGGTTTGGATGCCCATGAGAGCAAGAGAGTCACCTATTTGGATAGATGGCGACTTGAGGTCAAGGATGAAGACATTGAGAAATTTAAGCGTGGTGAATTGGTGGAGCCTAAAAAACAAATTGTCTACTATATTGACAGAGCGACTCCTGAGCAATGGCGTAAATACATCAAACAAGGTATTGAAGATTGGCAAGTGGCCTTTGAAGCTGCCGGGTTTAAAAATGCAATTATAGCCAAAGATCCTCCTACAATTGAAGAGGATCCGGATTGGAGCCCGGAAGATGCGCGTTATTCTGTTGTGCGTTATTTAGCCTCCCCTATCCCAAATGCCAATGGCCCACACGTTAGTGATCCAAGAAGTGGCGAAATAATAGAAAGCGATATCAACTGGTACCATAACGTTATGACCTTGTTGCGCAACTGGTTCTTTGTACAAACTGCGGCCATCAATCCTGAAGCACAAAGTGTGAGATTTAAAGATGAAATCATGGGACGATTGATTCGGTTTGTGTCCTCACACGAAGTAGGACATACTTTAGGTTTACCCCATAATATGGCAAGTAGTTCTGCTTATAAAGTGGACGACCTACGTGATCCAGAATTCACTAAAAAACACGGAACTGCACCATCCATTATGGATTATGCGCGTTTTAATTACGTGGCACAACCAGGTGATGAAGGGGTTGCTTTAATGCCAAACATTGGGGTGTATGATAAATATGCCATCGCTTGGGGTTACCGTCCAATTTTGGATGCCGAAACACCAGAAGATGAAAAGAAAACCTTAGATAGCTGGATTTTAAAGCATGCAGGAGATCCAATGTATCGTTTTGGAAGACAGCAAAGTGGCGGTGTCATTGACCCTAGCTCGCAAACAGAAGATTTGGGAGATGATGCCATGAAGGCGAGCGCCTACGGCATTGCCAACTTAAAACGTATCGTTCCAAACCTCCTCAAATGGACTGCTGAAGATGGTAAGGATTATAGCGATTTAGGAACCATGTATGGCGAAGTATTAGGCCAATACAATCGTTATATGGGACACGTCACTGCGAACATTGGTGGTGTCTATGAAATTTACAAAACTTATGATCAAGAAGGAGACGTTTATACGCATGTTGACAAGGCCAAACAAAAAGAGGCTTTACAATTTCTTCAAAAAGAATTGTTCACCACTCCAGAATGGCTTTTGGACAACGATATTTTCAACAAGATTGAATTTGATGGTAGCTTAGAGCGCATCCGCAGCACACAGACCAGAACACTTGATAATATTCTTGATTTTGGAAGAATGCAGCGTATGAGTGAAAATGAAACGATCAACGGAAAAGATGCTTATGGTTTATTAGCCATGATGCAAGATTTACGCAAAGGTATTTTCAGTGAATTGAACAGTGGAAAATCGATAGATGTTTACAGAAGAAACCTTCAACGTGCCTATATTGATCGTATGAACTATTTAATGACCAAAGAGCAGACCCCTGTTCCGTCACAGTTCAGACGTTTTATCTCCCGAACGAATGTCGATGTAAGTCAATCAGACATCAGAGCCATCACAAGAGCCGAGTTGAAAACGCTCGAAGGCACCATCAGATCTGGATTGGCCAGAACTAATGACACCATGAGCAGAATCCATTTGACAGACGCTTTACAAAGGATTGATGCGATATTGAATCCGAAGAGTTAAAATCTTAATTAGTAATAAATTTAAAAAATGCTTCAGGACGTTCTTGAAGCATTTTTTTATCTCAGAAGCTCTTGAATGCCAGTTCTATAAGCTTCAAACTCAATCAGGTCATTATGGCCTCCACCTTCAATCTCTATAAATGTCACTTGCGATTTTGGCAGGATATCAACTAATTTTTTACCAGATTCGTATGGCACCACCCCATCATCAGTACCATGAAAAATCACAATGGGACATCTCACGGAAGTAATAAATTCATTGGTAGGAAATTTATATTGCAATAACTTTTCAACCGGAAGAAAAGGAAAGCGGGACTTTGCCACATCAACCATGCTGTAATAAGGGGTTTCTAAAATCAATAGTTTGGCTTTATTTTTAGACGCGAGATAGGTCGCAATCCCAGTTCCCAAGGACCTTCCGTAAAGTGCGATTTCCGAATCAGAATAGTTTTCCTTTAAGTAATCGTAGCAATATTGTGCGTCGTTGTAAAACGCAGCCTCACTTAATTTCCCGGTGCTTTTACCATAAGTTCGGTAATCCATAATCAACACATCGTAATCCATATGTACAAAGAACTCTGCAATGGTTCCCCATCGGGATAAATCGCCAGCATTCCCATGAAAATACAGAATGACCCCTTTGGGATTTTCAGCTTTAAAGTGAATGGCATTAATCACCGCATGATCATCTGTTTTAAAAAATAGTTCTTCAAACGGATGATTAAATTCATATTGAAAATCCTGAGGTAGAACCGTCGGCATAAAAAGAATTTTCTCTTGTAAAAAATATAAAGATGCTCCAATCATAATATATAAAGCCACTATAACTAGTAGCACATTTTTAAGTTTATTTTTTGTTTTTTGAATGCTTGACATGAATGCTTGTGGTGTTAAGGTCAATATTTTTTGGAGTTGTGGTGATGATATCCTCAAGCATGATGTGATAGGATTCAAAGTTGTTCAAGTTCTTATGCCCTCCGCCAATTACGGTATGCAAACAGGTCAACTTCGGATTGATAAGTGAGAGTTTAACACCTGTTGTATAGGGAATCAATTTATCATCGGTGCCATGAATGATATGAATAGGGCATTGCACGTATTTTAACCATTTATAGGTTGGTAGAGGATATTTTATCAACAACGACAACGGCATGAACGGCAGATAACGTTTGGTAACTTTCGTTAAACTGTAATAGGCCGATTCCAAAATAAGCATCTTAGGATGGTTCATTGAGGCCAGCTTCGCGGCAAAACCAGAACCCAAAGAGCGCCCGTAAAGAATGATGCGATCTTCAGAGGTCAATTCCCTGATCTTATTGTAAACCTCCTGCAGATCGCATTTAATGGCCTTTTGCGAGCGTCTTCCCGTACTTTTACCAAAACCTCTGTAATCAACCATCAGCACATTATAGCCAAGACGGGTAAAATCGACGGCAAACTTGCCCCAACCCTTTATGCTTTTGGAGTTGCCTTTAAGGTACAACACAATGCCTTTACTTTCACCTTCTGGAAAAAATCGTATGGCATTGATGATAGCCCCATCCCGTGTTTCAAGATTGTGTTCTTCAAAAATCTGATTGTCATAGTTGAATTGAAAGCCTTTGGGCAGTTTTTCTGGTTTGAACAGCATATAGTCCTGCAGGTAATATAATGCAACGCTTACAATAATGTAAACGATGACTACAAAAACCAACGCTGACAACCAATAGGCCATGGAAAACGATATTTGAGATACAAGATATAAAAAAGACTTTAGGTTTAGTCGAGTTTCTTGTTTCTTGTTTCTTGTTTCAAACTTGAAGTTCTTTAGAAGTAATAGTTCACGAAGGTTTGGAACCAATTAAACATTAAAAGCATGTTAAATTCCTACATAAACCTTCTTTAGAATTCATACATTTTAAACTTTCCTCATCATTATCAGTCATAGCACTACAAACCTTTAAAAAATAGAAACATGAAAAAACTAATAATGATCCTGATTGCAGTTGCAACACTACAAGTTTCGGCTCAGGACCAAAAAAGAGAAATGAAAAAACAGCGTATGACTTCCAGAATGGATTATTCTCCTGAAGAAACAGCGCAACTCCAGTCTAAGAAATTGACCTTAAAACTCGATTTAAACAGCAAACAACAAAAAGAAGTATCCGATCTGTTTTTGGAACAAGCCAAATTGAGACAAAGTCAAAAAGAAACTTATTTAGAATCAAAAGCGAAAGAAGAAAATAAGACTTTTTCAAAAGAAGAGCGTTTTAAAATGGCAAATGCAAGATTGGACCAGCAAATTGAAATGAAGAAAAAAATGAAAGACATTTTATCTGCGGAGCAATATGAAAAATGGGATAAAATGAGTGAAAGACGTCAACACAAAGGCAAAAGACACGGTATGCGTTCCAAAAACAAAAAAGAGGGAATGCATCAACAAAAAGCAAAACAGTAATTTTTAAACTTCAAATTAAACCAAGTAAAAAGGAAATTTCTTCTTTAGAAATTCCCTTTTTACTTTATTATAATTCTATGAATTTTAAAGATCTTTACTTACGGTTGCCACGGCTTTGATCGTTGCATCCAGATCATCATAACTCAGGGCATCACATATAAACCAAGTCTCAAAAGCACTCGGGGCAATATAAACCCCTTCTTTAAGCATGCCGTGAAAGAACTTTTTAAAGGTCTCGTTATTAGCTTTTGCAGCAGATTCAAAATCATGCACCTCGTGCTCCTCAAAATGGATGGAAATCATTGATCCCATTCTATTGATGGTGTGCTTCACCTTATTGACTTCAAGGGCTTTCGACATTCCATGGTGTAGGTATTCTGTTTTCTCTGCCAAACGATCAAAAACCGTTCTATCACTATTCAAATGTTGCAACATGGCCAGGCCTGCCGCCATGGCTAAAGGATTTCCACTTAAAGTTCCCGCTTGATACACAGGACCAAGGGGTGCCAAAAAATCCATGATTTCATTTCTTGCCGCAAAGGCTCCAACTGGCAAACCGCCACCGATCACCTTTCCAAAGCAAACGATATCGGCATTGACATTGTATAATTCTTGGGCCCCACCAGGAGCCAATCTAAATCCGGTCATGACCTCGTCAAAAATCAACAAAATATCATGTTGATCGCATAAAGCTCTCAACTTTTTCAAGAAATTATCCTTTGGGGGAATGCACCCCATATTTCCGGCAACCGGTTCAATGATAATACAAGCAATCTCACCCTTATTCGCTTCCACTAATTGTGTGACATTGTCAATATCATTAAATTTTGCCAGAAACGTATCTTTTGCCGTACCTTGGGTAACACCAGGACTATTAGGCGTGCCAAAAGTAATTGCACCAGAGCCTGCCGCGATCAAAAACGCATCACTATGTCCATGATAACACCCTGCAAACTTTATAATTTTATCCTTTTTGGTATAGCCGCGTGCCAATCGAACCGCACTCATACATGCCTCCGTTCCTGAATTGACAAATCTTATTTTATCGATATTGGGCACCATTGAAATCGCCAATTGTGCAATCTCTGTTTCAATGGCTGTCGGCATTCCAAAAGAAGTGCCTTGTTTCGCTTTCTTAATGACCGCATCCACTACCGGCTCAAAAGCGTGGCCGAGAATCATAGGCCCCCATGAATTGATATAATCAATATAAATATTTCCATCTTCATCATGCACATAGGCACCTTTAGCCGATTTGGCAAAAATAGGTGTTCCGCCAACAGCACCAAATGCTCTTACGGGCGAATTCACACCACCTGGAATTACTTTTTCTGCGTCTTTAAATAAACTACTACTGCGTTGATATAACATGAACTAATTGTCTTTAATAATGAGAATTTGACCTATTTGTAAATCGTTATTGTTCATTCCGTTCAGCTTTTGCAACTCATCAACGGAAAGATTATAGCGTTTTGAAAGGGAATACATTGTGTCTCCTTTCACCACTTTATGGGTGAGCTGTGAGTCAACCTCACTTCTTCGAGGTTTTGACTTTGTGCCCAAAACCTCTTGATCGAATTGATACAGTTGGAAACGTTCAATCAAACTGATCAATTTGTCGGGATATTTTCTATCTGTGGCATAGCCTGCTGCTCTTAGGCCTTTTGCCCAACCTTGATAATCATCAATATCCAATTGGAACAATTTGGAATATCGTCCACGAGAAGTTAAAAACTCAGAGTGGTCCTCAAAAGATTGTTCGGCATGTTTGTATTTTCTAAAACATTCTTGCGATGCATCGTCATCATGATGAATCTTTTCCCCTGTCCATCCATGACATTTAATACCAAAATGATTATTGGCTTCCACGGCCAATCTTCCTCTTCCAGAGCCTGATTCTAAAATGCCCTGGGCCAAAGTGATGCTTGCCGGAATTTTGTGCGTTCGCATATTATTTTTGGCTATTTCACTGTAGGTCGCAATATAGATTTCGTTGACATTTAAATTTCCGGATGGCCTCGGAGTAGTAACGACAGGAGAGCCTTCATCCGACGGAATGGAAGAGCGATGATCTCTAACAACACGTTCGGTTTTTGTTTTAGCATTTTTCTTTTTGGTAACAATCCGCTTCTTCCCTCCGCAACTTGCAAGCGTCAACGCTACAATCAAAATCATTATTAATCTCAGACTAAATTTCATAGATAAATTAACTAATTAAGGGCCATTGCTTTTTATTCAATAATTCATTCATTCCAGAAATCCCCTGTAAACCGCCAGTATGAATGACCAATATTTTTGAGGCTTCAGGAAAATATCCTTTGCTCAATAAATCCATAACGCCATACATCATCTTCCCAGTATAAACAGGATCCAGCGGAATGTTATAATCTCTTTTAAACTCATTCATAAAACCGATTAATTCGGTATTTATTTTAGCATATCCGCCAAAATGATAGTCGGTGATGAGTTTCCAGTTTGGATTTTTGGCAAACTTACTAATTTCTTCTCTCAAAAAATCACCTTTTAACGCAGGAAAACCTAGAATCTTCTGATGCGGTTTTGAGGCATTGATGATTCCAGAAATAGTTCCTCCAGTTCCCACAGAACAACAGATATAATCAAATTTAGAATCTTCCTCCAACAGGATTTCCTCACAACCTTTAATAGCCAATTCATTGGTGCCACCTTCTGGAATTAAATAGAAGTCTGCAAATTCACGTCTTAAGTTTTGAATAAATTCTTCGGAAATTTTATTTCTAAACGCCTCGCGGGTCACAAATTTAAACTGCATGCCACAACTTTTGGCGAATTTCAAGGTGGGATTGCCTTCTACTTTATCCACCAACTCCTCGCCTCTAATTACGCCAATCGTTTCAAAAGCGAACTCTTTCCCCACCGCAGCAACAGCGGCAATATGATTCGAAAAAGCACCTCCAAAAGTCAACAAGGTGTTTCTTCCTTCCTGTTTTGCCTGCACCAAATTATATTTCAATTTTCGGTATTTATTTCCTGAAATATAAGGATGGATAAGGTCTTCCCTTTTAACAGAAAGTAGATGATTGGAATTTGGTCCCAAGTTTAAGATTTGGTTTTCTGAAAGATGTACCTTAAAATTCATGGCTTCAAAGATATTTCAAAAAGTTCCAAAAAGGACGTTTTTTAAGAAATTCTAAATGGCGCTCATTCTGATAGGCCTCACGCTCAAAGGAGATATTTTGATAAGCCCTATGCCAATTCCTATAGTACCCATAACGCACCAAAAACTCCAGACCATACCAGATAAAAAAGGGAAGTATCAAGAGTTCCGCTTGTTGTTTTAAGTGAATACGTTCATGATTGACAAAAACTTCATTAAGTTTGAGATAAGCGTGCTTTACAAATACAAACGGAAACAAGGCAATGCCGGTATAACCCTTTGGAACAATGTATTTGGAGACTAAAATCATGAATCAATCACTTAAAAATCCCTTGGACGGCCCATATATTGGGTCCGAAAACTTGAATTTTGAGACAAGGAATATTTTCTCGAATTTACACTATCTTTGTAATACTATGAAAAAAATTGTGCCTCTTGAAGAAGGCGATTATTATTTGACACCAGAAGGCTACCGCTGTTTTACTGCTCAATATCTACTTAAGCGTGGCTATTGTTGTGAAAGTGGCTGTAGACATTGCCCTTATGGTTTTGATAAGAAAAAATTAAAAACAAACTAATGCAAAGTACTTCCATTTCTTTTAAAGATCAGATATTAGAAGGCATCCCGAGTGTTTTACCTCCAGCAAAACCTTATGATGAGGCGATCAATCATGCCCCAAAACGCAAAGACATTTTATCTGATGAAGAAAAAAAGTTGGCTTTACAAAATGCCTTGCGGTATTTTGACCCGAGCCAGCATGCGGAATTACTCCCAGAATTTAAGCATGAATTAGAGACTTACGGCAGAATTTATATGTACCGTTTGCGTCCGGATTATAAAATGTACGCCAGACCTTTGGAAGAGTATCCTGCTAAATCAAAACAAGCAGCGGCAATCATGTTGATGATTCAAAACAATCTCGATTATGCCGTGGCGCAACACCCACATGAACTCATTACTTATGGGGGCAATGGGGCGGTATTCTCCAATTGGGCGCAATACCGATTGACCATGAAGTATTTGGCCGAAATGACTGATGAACAAACCTTGACCATGTACTCTGGGCATCCTATGGGGTTATTCCCAAGTCATAAAGAAGCACCTAGAGTTGTAGTGACCAACGGTATGATGATCCCAAATTACTCAAAACCCAACGATTGGGAGAAATTCAACGCCTTGGGCGTTACACAATATGGTCAGATGACTGCGGGAAGCTATATGTATATCGGGCCGCAAGGAATTGTTCACGGCACCACCATTACGGTTCTCAACGGATTTCGGAAAATAAATAAATCGCCAAAAGGAAGTTTATTTGTCACCTCAGGATTAGGCGGCATGTCTGGGGCACAACCAAAAGCGGGAACCATTGCGGGCTGTATTACGGTTTGCGCTGAAGTCAACCCGAAAATTACCCAAGTACGCTTGGATCAAGGTTGGATTGATGAAAGGATTTCAGATTTAGACCAACTTGTAGGTAGGGTGAAAACCGCAAAGGCGGATAAAGAAACCGTTTCTATTGCCTATTTAGGAAATGTTGTTGATGTCTGGGAAAAATTTGATCAAGAGAACATTGGAATCGATTTGGGAAGTGACCAAACCTCACTACATAATCCTTGGGCTGGAGGCTATTATCCGGTTGACATTTCTTTTGAAGATGCCAATGACATGATGGCGAATAACCCAGAGCTCTTCAAGGAAAAAGTACAGGAGACCTTGCGCCGACATGCTAAAGCAATTAACAAACACACAGCCAAAGGCACCTATTTTTTCGATTATGGCAATGCCTTTTTACTGGAAGCCTCACGAGCAGGCGCCGATGTGATGTCCCACAATCCAACATTAGGACGCGAGTTCAAATTTCCGAGTTATGTACAGGATATTATGGGTCCCATGTGTTTTGACTATGGTTTTGGGCCATTCCGTTGGGTTTGCACCTCTGGCAAGCCAGAAGATTTGGCAAAAACCGATCAAATTGCCTGTAAGGTTTTAGAAGAAATAAAATTAAACTCTCCTGAAGAAATACAACAGCAAATGGCCGACAATATCCAATGGATTAAAGGCGCTCAAGAAAACAAATTAGTGGTTGGTTCACAAGCCAGAATCTTATACGCCGATGCTGAAGGTCGCACAAAGATCGCTAAAGCCTTTAATGATGCCATTGCCCGAGGAGAAATTGGTTATATTGTTTTAGGACGCGATCATCATGATGTTTCAGGCACAGATTCGCCATACCGGGAAACTTCAAATATTTACGATGGCTCTCGTTTTACAGCAGATATGGCCATCCAAAATGTGATAGGTGACAGCTTTAGAGGAGCCACCTGGGTAAGCATCCACAACGGCGGCGGCGTTGGTTGGGGCGAAGTTATCAACGGTGGATTTGGTATGGTTCTTGATGGTAGTAAAGATGCCGAAAGACGCCTAAAGTCCATGCTTTTTTGGGATGTCAATAACGGTATTTCAAGACGTAGTTGGGCAAGAAATGATGAAGCCATTTTCGCAATAAAACGCGCCATGGAAGCCGAGCCTAATTTAAAAGTAACGCTTCCAAATGTTGTGGACAGCAATTTATTGAACTTAATTTAACCCTAAATAAAAATGCTATGAAAAATTTGAACAAATTTCAGGAACTCGTTTTTCGTTTTTTTGACCTGAGAAAAACGATATTAACAATGGCAACAATGACTCTGCTCCTCGTTGTAGCAACTTCCTGCAGTTCAGTAAGAGTTGCAGCAGATTATGACAAGAATGCAAATTTTAATGAGTATAAAACTTTTGCCTTTTTCAAAACTGGCATTGACAAAGCGGAAATCAGCGATCTTGACAAACGACGTATTTTAAGAGCTATTGAAAGTGAACTATTGGCTAAAGGCTACACAAAATCTGAAAACCCAGATTTATTGGTCAGCATTTTTACAAAATCCCGTGACAAAGTCAATGTTTACAACAGTGCCTACGGCTACGGTCCTTACGGGTACGGCTGGGGATGGAGTCCATATTATTGGAACACAGGCTATAATTCGGTTTCTACCTCTACAGAAGGCACATTGTATATTGACTTAATTGACGCCAATAAAAAGGAATTGGTATGGCAAGGCATGGGGGTTGGCTATTTATCGCAACGCATGGATAAAAAAGAAGAACGCATCAAGGAATTTGTCGCCAAAATAATGGAGAGATACCCTCCTGGATCACAACAGTAATCTTAGGTTAAATCAAGGAACTTAGGGCATTAAAACCCTATAGTGAAAATAAAATGTTGAAGCATCAATTTTAATTATTGGTGCTTTTTTTATGTTTAAAATCACCTAGCAAAACTAGCCTTCCATTCTAAAACCTTATATTTGCCCCCTTTTAAGTGCAAAAATTATGATGTTTAGCCAAACCAGAAAAAATTTCACCCAAAATCCTAAAAATGATATCCTTGCAGGTATTACCGTGTCATTAGCCATGATTCCTGAAGTTGTCGCTTTTGCTTTTGTGGCGCAGATTGACCCTTTGGTAGCCTTATCAGGTGCATTCATAGTAGGATTAATTGCTGCAATATTTGGAGGCCGACCTGGATTAATCTCGGGTGCTGCCGGTGCTGTTGCCGTTATTTTTGTAAATCTCGTTTCAGAAGGACATGAGAGAGGCATGTTATTTGACACCCCTGTTGAAAATATGGGCTACTTTTATTTGTTGGCAGCCGTCATATTAATGGGACTCATTCAAATAGGCGCTGGGGTATTAAAATTAGGACGCTTTGTTCGATTGATCCCGCATTCGGTAATGATGGGTTTCGTCAACGGATTGGCCATTGTGATTTTTTTGGCCCAAGTCCGCATGTTCTCCCACAAAGAATTAGAAATCGGAGCAGATGGTCTAAAGAGATACATAAACATTCCGATGCAGGGCTCTGAATTACACACCATGCTTGGGCTCGTTGGACTCACCATGGCTATTATTTGGTTGCTCCCTAAAATAACTACTAAAATACCCTCAGCCTTAATAGCAATTATCGTTACAAGTGGCGTAGTTATTTTTGGCGGATTAGATGTGAGCACCGTTGGCTCGTATATTATAGAAGGTGGTGGAGATGGATTGAAAGGTGAGCTTCCGACCCTCAATACGGAACTCTGGCAAAATCTACCTATCAATTTCGCAACGCTTAAATTCATTCTTCCCTACGCATTTTTAGCAGCTTCTGTAGGTCTGATCGAATCGTTAATGACCATGAACTTGGTTGATGAATTAACTGATACTCGCGGTAATGGAAATAGAGAATGTGTGGCACAAGGTGCTGGAAATATGGTCAGTGGTTTATTTGGGGGTACAGGAGGTTGTGGAATGATTGGACAAACCGTTATAAATATTAATGCTGGTGGTAGAGGACGTTTATCTGGAATTGCCATGGCATTAACGCTATTGACCTTTATTTTATTTACTGCGCAATATATTGAACAAGTGCCAATTGCCGCTTTAGTAGGCGTCATGTTTATGATGGTTATTGAAACATTTGCCTGGTCCAGCTTCAGGATTATTAGAAAAATTCCTGTTGCAGACGCATTTGTACTTGTCACTGTATCTACAGTAACCGTCATTTACGATCTTGCCATTGCCGTATTTATTGGAGTTATTTTATCTTCCCTAGTATTTGCCTGGAAAAATGCAACCATGATTAGAGCTCGCAAACGTATAAAAGAAGACGGTACAAAAGTTTACGAAATATGGGGACCTTTATTTTTTGGTTCTGTTCAAAATTTCAACAATAAATTTGATGTCAAGAACGATCCTCAAAATGTAGTCATTGATTTTGTAGAATCTCGTGTGAGTGATCATTCGGCTATTGAAGCCATATATAATTTGGTAAATAAATATGAAGCCGAGGGTAAAACGATTAGATTAAAGCATCTAAATGAAGACAGTAAAGTATTATTGCATAAAGCAAGTCCGAAATTTAAGGAAGTAATTATTGAAGACGTTGATGATCCGCGCTATTATTTAGCAGAAGATCCTGAAAAATTTACCAAACCCCTTTCGGAATACGATCTATAAAAAAAAGCGACCCATTTGAGTCGCTTTTTTTAAATTAATTATCGTCATTGTCAGTTTTATCCTTTATTTTGACATCGCCGTCATCATCAGTTTTAATTTTGACTTTTCGGTTTTCGGTTTCCATTTTAATTTTGTCGCCATCTTCACTGACATCAATATCAGCACCTTCATCTTGCATTTCATTTATGATTCTTTCCTTCTCAGTTTCTTCTCTGCAGGAAGTCAACGAAAAGGTCATAAACAAAGACATCGTTGACATAAAAATTATTTTTTTCATAATATGAGTTTTAATATTTAGTGTAAAACTATCATACTATCAACAGTCGTTTTGACTGTAATCAATAATTAAGTAACTCAATTATCTTTTGCTTCACCTTCTCGGTACTCGGAATCATAGTCTCCTCCAATATGGAATTCAGAGGAATAGCAGGCATATTCTCACTGCCAATAGTCATCACCGGCGCATCTAAGAATTTAAAAGATGCTTCCTGAATCTTGCCTGCCAAAGCCCTTGCAAACGAATTGTTTGAAGGCTCTTCAGTTACCACAAGACACTTTCCTGTTTTCTTAACGGAGGTCATAATGGTCTCTTCGTCTAAAGGAAACAAGGTTCTTAAGTCGATAATTTCAATTTGATCGCGCATGTCCAACTCACCAGATGCATTGTATGCCCAATGCACACCCATGCCGTAAGTAACAATAGTAATGGTCTCTTTATCTTCCTGTTTCCAAATTTCTTGAAGTACCCAAGCCTTGCCAAAAGGCAGCACATAATCTTCGCTTGGCTCAACAGATGTGGCGCCTTTAGTGCCCGGCACCTTGCTCCAATACAACCCTTTATGCTCCAAAATAACAACTGGATTTGGATCGTAATAGGCTGCTTTTATTAAGCCTTTTAGGTCGGCACCGTTGCTTGGATAAGCTATTTTAATGCCTCTAATATTAGTGACGATACTTTCCACTGACGATGAATGGTACGGACCTCCACTGCCATAAGCCCCAATTGGCACACGCAAAATCATGCTCACGGGCCATTTTCCATTAGATAAATAGCAGCTTCTACTGACTTCTGTAAATAATTGATTCAAGCCTGGCCAAATATAATCGGCAAATTGAACCTCAACGATTGGTTTTAGTCCAACAGCACTCATGCCAACGGTTGACCCCACTATAAAAGCTTCTTGAATTGGTGTATTAAACACCCGCTCATCTCCGAATTTTTGAGCTAAGGTTGCCGCTTCTCTAAACACACCACCCAAACGACCACCAACATCCTGTCCATAGAGCAAACATTCTTTGTGCTTTCTCATTAATTCTTCCACAGCAAACAGAGCACAATCGACCATGACGACTTTCTCCGCACCTTTTGGAGAACGCTCACCTTTTTCTTCAGTAATTGGTGTGGGTGCAAAATCGTGGGTAAATAAATCTTCTGGTTTGGGATCTGCGGCTTTTAGGGCCAGATTATAATCGCTCTCCACAGCCGTATGACATTCTTTTTCTATGGTTTCTAAATCATCATTTGAAAATCCATGGTCCAATAATTGTTGTTTCAACACTGGATAAGGATCCCGAGATCTGGCCTCTTCCAAATCATCACGATACCACTCCATTCGCACACCAGAGGTATGATGATTCAACAAAGGCACTTTAGCATGAACCAAAAATGGCCGACGTTCTGTACGAATGGTCGCAATCACTTTTTCAAGGGCTTCATAACTTTCGATGAAATTAGCACCATCAATAGTTATGGCTTCCAATCCTTTGAAACCTTTAGCATATTCAAAGGCATCTTGCGCTCTGATTTCAGCTGCATTGGCTGAAATATCCCATTCGTTATCCTGTACCAAATATAGGATGGGCAGCTTTTTCAAGACGGCCATTTGGAAGGCTTCAGAAACTTCGCCTTCGGTTACGGAAGCGTCGCCTAAGGAACAGACCACGATAGGTGCATTCCCCCGAAGAAGGGAATCTTCTGAATGAACAGATGTATCGTAATCATTGGAAAATTCATCTCCCTCAAGGATTGATTTTTTCGTTGCTTCGTTTTCTTCTTTAAAGAGATTACCGCCTTCGCGGTAATTAAACCCCATCGCGACACCTGTCGCCGGAATGGCCTGCATTCCAGTGGCTGACGATTGGTGCGGGATTTTAGGTTTATCAAAATCCCGTAAACTTGGATGTGCGTAATAGGTACGTCCTCCGGAAAATGGATCATCCTTTTTGGCCAACAATTGCAACATCAAATCGTATGGTTTCAATCCAAATGATAGCAACATCGCATCATCCCTATAATACGGAAATGCATAATCCTGTGGCAACAATTGCATGCCTAACGCTATTTGGATCGCTTCGTGGCCTCTTGATGTGGCGTGTACGTACTTGGATACTTGCTTGAAATTGGCTTCGTACAATTCGGACATAGCCTTGGCTGTACAAAGATGTTTAAAAGCTTTTTTCAATAGATCTTTACTTATATTTTTTGACACGAATTCTTTAATTTATGTTGAGACCTCACAAAACCGAAACGTCGGAATTAAATCTGTGAGATCTGCATTCTTACTATATTTTTCTATGTATCGTTTTAAAACCTTTCAGGTTTTGAAAACCTGAAAGGTATGGTGGACGATTTCGGATCAGACCTGATAGGTTTCTAAAACCTGTCAGGTCTTGTTCATATCTATATTTCTCTATTAACATCAAATTGCTCAAAGTAATCGGCAACGCGACGCACAAAACTACCGCCTAAAAAACCATCAACCACGCGATGGTCGAACGACAAGGACAAGTACATCATACTTCTAACCGCAATCTCATCGCCTTTTTCAGTTTCTATCACTTCAGGTCTTTTTTTGATGATACCCAAAGCTAAAATGGCCACTTCAGGCTGATTGATGATGGGTGTTCCCATCACACTGCCGAAAGTTCCTACGTTGGAAATGGTAAACGTACTGCCTTTAATGTCATCGGCTCCCAATTTGTTTTCTCTGGCTTTCTTAGCCATTTCATTGACTTTTTCAGCCAATGTTCTCAAATCTTTGGTATCTGCATTTTTCACTACAGGAACAATTAAATTCCCACTGGGTAACGCTGTTGCCATTCCTATATTGATATCTTCTTTAACGATGATATTATTCCCATCCACAGAGGCATTGATGTTTGGAAAATCCTTGACGGCTTTGGCGACGGCTTCCACAAATAATGGTGTAAAGGTTAATCGCTCGCCATATTTTTCTTGAAAAGCTTCCTTATTAGCGTTTCTCCAGTTGACCATGTTGGTCATATCGGCTTCCACATAAGCGGTGACGTGAGGCGATGTGTGTTTCGAATAGACCATATGATCGGCAATCATTTGGCGCATCCGGTCCATTTTGATGATTTTACCTTTACCTTTTTCAAAATTCAATTGTGGAATTCGGTAAGCCGTTGGATCTTGCATTACAGGTTGTGCAAACTTATAAGGTCTTCCCTCCTCAATATAATTGAAGACATCGCTTTTTCGTAATCGTCCCTCATGTCCAGTTGCTGGAATTCTCGCCAACTCTTCATAGCTGATATGTTGTTCCTTTGCTATTTTTAGGATTAGCGGTGAGAAGAAATGGTTTGAAGTTGAATCCCGATAACTATCGGGAGAAAATGAAGTTGACGTTTTTTGCTTTAAAGAAGCTTTCGTCATCTCTTGTTTTTTTGACGTTTGCTTTGTTTTTTCTTTAGAAACTTCAGATTGAGAAGGAAGAACATCTTTCTTATCAGAAGTTATGTCTTCCGAAGCTTCAAAAATTGCAATGATTTCACCAACCGGAACAACATCTTTTTCTTTAAATAATGTTTGTATTAGTGTCCCAGATTTTGGCGCTGGAACTTCGTTGTCGACTTTATCGGTAGCAACTTCCAAAATGATATCGCCCTCTTCAAATGAATCACCTTCATCGATGAGCCAACTGATGATGGTACCTTCGGTGATGCTTTCGCCCATTTTGGGCATCCTTAATTCCCACGAAATTGGGAATCTCTTATTTTCTTTCATTTCGATAATTATTAAAATCCAAATTCCAGTTCATACTCAAATCCATCCAGCTTGGATTCATACTTTCAATCAGTTGTATTTTCCAATCACGTTTCCATTTCTTCATCCTTCTTTCTCTTATTAGAGCTTCCTTATCATTGTCATATATTTCAAAATACACCAATCTATCACAGTTATATTTTGCCGTAAATGATTCCTGGTAAATCTTAAGCTTATGTTCTTTTACTCTTTGATCAATATTATTAGTTACACCCACATAAATGACACCTTGTGGCTTATTAGACATGATATAGACGAACCATGATTTCATTGCTTTATGCTTTAGATTCCTGCCTCCGCAGGAAGTTGGTTAATTCCCACGAAAGTGGGATCTCTTTTCTTTACTCATTGTCCTTTATTTTTAACCAAGAAGATTTGAACACTACTGGTTATCAAAATTTCGTTAATATTCTCGTAACTGCGTTAAGGATTGAGGCATTGTTGGAGCTCCTCGAAGAGAGCGACTGCCGAAAGCCTGACCCGTTAGGGTAACGCCAAAAAACCTCATATTATGCACTTTACCTTTTTCATCTATGCTATTCACCAAATCAAGATGCTTGAGCATTTAATCACGAGATTCCTGCTTTCGCAGGAAGTGTTCTCGAAGCGTTTTATAAACATCTTCCTGTATTTTCATATGCTTTGGAACTTCCCTCAATGGCTCCACTTCTCTTAAGCTCTCATGACAATCGGTTGGTAATTGCTGATAGAGCTGTGTCCCTTTGGTTTTCCATGCAATCATTTCGTCACTGACTTCTTTAATCACTTTTGCCGGATTTCCAACTACCAAGCTTCGCTTTGGAATAATGGTTTCTGCCTTAACAAAACTCATAGCTCCAACGATACTTTCATCGCCGATTTCAGCATCATCCATAATCACTGAATTCATCCCAATCAGGCAATTTCTACCCAAATTAGCCCCGTGAATAATCGCACCATGACCAACATGAGCGCTTTCTTTTAAGGTGATCGATTTGCCTGGAAACATGTGAACCGTGCAATTTTCTTGAACGTTGACGCCATCCTCCAGAATAATCTGTCCCCAATCGCCTCTAATGGCAGCTCCCGGACCGATATAACAATTTTTGCCGATGATGACATTTCCTGTTACCGCCGCTAAGGGGTGCACGAAACTACTTTCGTGAACGACGGGGGTGTATCCTTTGAATGAGTAGATCATAGAGGGTAGCCTTTAGTGATTAGAGGGTAGTTAATAGTGGGTAGAGGGTAGTTTTCAGTGGGTAAAATATAATTCCTATTTATTATTATCATCTTGTTATGTTCTGCTTAAGACTTTTTATTTCTTAAATGTTTCATTAATGCGGACAGCATTTTATTAATCTCAACAAGTAAAGACCTATTGGTTTCACTTTGCTCAAAAGTTATATAATTACGCAAATATGCTTTTGTCGTTGCTGCAACACATTCCATAGAACTATCCCTAGCAATTCTTAAATAATTCAGAAAACTTGCATCTGAACTACCAGAACCTTCTGCGATATTAAAAGCAATGGAATCGGCTGCCCGTGCAAATTGGGCTGACAATCTATAATCTTCAATTTTAGGAAAATGATTAATCTGCTCATGAACTAATTCGCCATACTCTATAGCTTTTTGATACACTTTTAAATCCTCGAAATTAAAATGATATTTACTTTCCATAGACAATATATTTTAGCATCTTGTTATTAGAGCCACTAATCTCTACCCTCTAACAACTACCCTCTAAATCATTTATATTCTTTGAGTTTCTCCTTCGTAAACTCGCTCAAGACCAATCGCCCGCTAATTTTTGCACGTTGCAACAGCAGTTGATCCCAATCTTCGGTACCTCGCCAAAACATCGTTTTCATTTCGGCCATGGCTTTTGGATTGTAACTGCACATGGTTTCGGCGAATGTTTTTACAGCATCGTCCAATTGTTCAACAGAATCGAATACGTGGGTAAACAACCCTTTTTGCATGGCCCATTCCGCGGTATAAAAGGTATTGGCGTCCATGGCTATTTGTGACATTCCACTTAAGCCCAATTTGCGTTGTACTGCAGGCCCAACCACAAACGGTCCGATGCCAACATTCAGTTCGCTTAATTTGATTTGGGCATATTTAGTTGCCATACAATAGTCGGTGGCTGATGCCAGTCCGACACCTCCACCAACGGTTTTTCCTTGAATACGACCGATGATGAATTTTGGACATTTTCGCATGGCATTAATGACGTTCGCGAAACCCGAAAAGAATATCTTTCCAGTTTCCTCATCGTTGATAACAACAAGTTCGTTGAAACTTGCACCTGCACAGAACGTTCTATCGCCCCCGCTCTGCAGGACGATGACCTTGATATGATCGTCTTCACCAGCAGAATGAATGGTTCTTGCCAATTCTGACAATAGATTTCCGGGTAAGGAGTTTTGGGCAGGATGGAAAAATTCGATATATCCTACTCCGTTTTTGTTTTTTAGTGTTACGTATGGCTCTTTCATCACGCTTGCGTGTGTTCCCGTGAAAACGGGAAACTCATTTAATTATTAATTATAAATTATCGTATAAATCCAACCAGTTCGGATTCAATTTCTCTATCAATTCAATTTTCCAAGCTCTATTCCATTTCTTTAATTGGACTTCTCTCAATTTTGCATCACTTTCTGTATCATAATTTTCAAAGTAAACGAGTTTATTCAAATTATATCTCGCTGAAAAAGTACTTGGATGAACTTTGTTCTTATGCTGATATATTCTCTTCTTTAATCGTTTTGATTCTCCTATATACAAAACACCATTTGGTTTATTCGTAATAATATAAACGCTCCATGTTATATTTTTCTCCATAAAAGCAAAACTCTCTAATTAAACTTTTATTTAAGAGACACCCGATTTCTCGGGTGCTTTGAACAGTTTGATCTTTTATAAAAGATCAAACTGTTCAAAGTGATGGTTAAGGTGTTTCCTTTCCAACAAGTACGATTCATAACGATTCAACTCCCCAAAAACCAGATTTTTCAGTTTTGCTTCTGGATGTTCCTTGAAAAACTCCAAATACTTTTCTCTTTGTTCCTTGAATTTTTGTTTCGCCGTCTCCAAATCTGGATATTTTAAATCTTCGAGTTTGTCTTTATCGAGTAATGGAAAATTCGTGTTTCTTGGAAACTTCTCATAGGTATAAAGACTCGCATGAATTTTTTCCAATATCTTTTCCGGTGTTGTGACATCAAAATCCTGAATCTCACCTGAAGCGATTTTGTAAGTATATTCCAGATGCTCCAACATGTGCTGTGGGGTCATGATGCCCCATTTTGGCTTCATGTCTGGCATTAACTTTGAAAGCAATTCTTCGATTTTATCATCGGTCATTTCTACAAAAACCTCTTGTTTTTTTTGAACCATGGTCAAAATTGTAGCGACGGCTACCAATTCATCTTCTGAATCAAAAACCTCAACAAACCATTTTACAATCCCACTTGGATGTTCTGCGGAAGCGACATCTCTATCCACTTTTTGCTTACAGGTCAATCGCACATAAATCGTATCGTTATGATATAATGGGCGTAAGAATCGACAGTCTTCCAATCCGTAATTTGCGGCTACAGGTCCTTTATTTGGATAGACAAATAACCCAGCAGCAGCGGCAATGATGAAATAACCATGGGCAGTTCGTTTTTCAAAAATACTTCCGTCCAAAGAGGTGATGTCTGTATGTGCATAAAAATGGTCCCAAGTAAGATTCGAAAAATTGATAATATCCGTATCAGTAAGGGTTCGTTTATGGGTTTTTAACGACATTCCAGGTTGGATGTCCTCCCAATGGTATTTGAAAGGATGCTGCTCGGCTTCAATATATTTGGCATTAGCTTGATAAATTCCAGTGATTTCCGTCAATGTTGTTGGTGATCCTTGAATAGCGGTACGCTGTAAGTAATGTTTGATTCCTCTTACACCTCCCATTTCTTCACCACCTCCAGCACGTCCTGGACCTCCATGTACTAAGTTTGGCAATGGCGACCCATGCCCTGTACTTTCCTTTGCCATTTCACGATTGATGACTAAAATCCGTCCGTGATGACTTGCCGCATTGACCACATATTCTTTGGCAATTTTATCGTCGAAAGTTGCAATAGACGATACTAGTGAACCTTTCCCCATTTGGGCCAAGGTAACAGCTTCTTCTATATTATTATAAGGCATAATGGTGCTCACTGGACCAAAAGCTTCGGTTTCGTGCACCGATAAGTTTTTAAATGGGTTGTCTTCACGCAGCAAAATCGGACTTAAAAACGCTCCTTTTTTGGAATCAGCGCCGATGGTATCAATCTTGTCCAAATCGCCATAGACAATACTAGCGGTTTTGGCCAATTCCTTCACCCGATTCCTAACTTCCGTTACTTGATCCCTGCTTATCAATGCACCCATTCTTACGCCCTTAAGTCTCGGATCGCCGATAGTGACCTTGTCCAAGGCTTTTCCTAAGGCAATCTGAACTTCATCGACCAAATCTTGCGGTACGATAATTCTACGGATTGCCGTACATTTTTGCCCGCATTTGACCGTCATTTCATTTCTGACTTCTTTGATAAACAAATCAAATTCAGGTGTTCCAGGAATGGCATCTTTCCCTAAGACAGAAGCATTCAAAGAATCGGCCTCCATATTAAATGGCACGGACTCTTCTATGATACGTTTATGCGATTTTAGGAGTCGCCCGGTGGTTGCAGACCCTGTAAAAGTCACCACATCTTGAGATTCGACCGTATCTAAAATTGTTCTGGCTGATCCTGTGATTAATTGTAACGCACCTTCTGGAAGAATGCCCGAGGCTATAATTTCACGCACAACAGCTTCCGTTAAAAACGAACCATTTGTTGCAGGTTTAACAACTGCGGGAACACCTGCCATCCAATTGGAGGCGCATTTTTCCAACATGCCCCATACGGGGAAGTTAAAGGCATTGATATGAACAGCCACCCCGCGTTTTGGCACCATGATATGATGTGCCATAAACCGTCCGCCTCGGGACAAATCGATAGGCTCTCCTTCTACATGATAGGATTGGTTAGGAAATAATTTTCTTAGGGACGCGTTGGAAAAAAGGTTACCGAATCCGCCTTCAATATCAATCCAACTATCCATTCTGGTTGCGCCAGTTCTATAGCTTAATTCGTAAAAGGCTTCCTTTTTTTTGGTAAGGTACAAAGCGAGACTTTTCAACATATTCCCACGTTCTTGAAAGGTCATTTTACGCAGTACTTCGCCGCCTTTGGTTCTTCCGTAGTGGAGAATTTCAGCAAAATCCAGTCCTTGAGTGTCTGAAAGCGCAACGACTTCGCCAGTGATGGCATCGTACATCGGAGTACCTTCTCCTTTCCCTTCTATCCATTGTCCTGTGACGTAATTTTGTATTTTTTTCATCCTATCACAACCCTTTCCAAAGGAAAGGGCTTTTTTTAGTTAAACTTCTTTACTTATATATTTATAATTCTGTTCAAACCTTACAGACCCCAATCCAAAATTCTCTGAAAAGCCAGGTCTTTTCATTCAATACCGAAAATTAAAATAAACACAATATTCAATTTTATAATCGTAAAATATCATCAAGTGTTTTTTTTATTTCTAAAACAGTTTCTTCTGAAATAATTCCTATTTTCTTCTTAAAGCGCAATTTCGAAAGCGTTCTAACTTGAAAAACCAAAATTTCCGACGGCAATTCCAAACCATTAATTTTATCAGGTTTCAAAATGGGATTTCCTTTATAATCTTTGATTGAGCTGGTTAACGGGCATACAATTGCCAAATCAGATTTTGAATTCATCAAATTCCCACTAATAATAACTACTGGTCTATTACCAGCCTGTTCACTGCCCTTTATTGGATCGAAATAAACACTCCAAATTTCACCCTGTTTCATTTCTTCTCCAGATCCTCTAAAATCCTGACATAATCTTCCAAGCCTTCCTCTGCAATTAACAGCATTTCTGGGTCCTTTGCAGCACGTTGAAAAGATTTGGCATATTCAGCACGCTTGATTTGGTCTAAATAATATTCCAATGCTTTCTCTATAATTTTGTTCTTCGGTAGCTTAAGTTTTTTTGCCGTGTCAGCAAGCTCTTTAAGCAATTCGTCCGGTAATGACGATGTAAATGTTGCCATTTTATATTTGTTTTATATAAATATAGAAAATATTTATTGATTAATAGTTCAACTTTCACCAATGAGATTAGCTACGCTGAACCTAAAGGTTTCCTGCTACGCAGGAATTCGTTCGATAATAGCAGCGTACCCCTGTCCAACCCCAATACACATTGTAATCAAAGCATATCTTTTTTCCGTTTCTCTAAGCTCCAGTGCAGCAGAATATGCCACTCGAGTTCCCGTTACACCGAGCGGATGACCAATGGCAATGGCCCCTCCGTTAGGGTTCAATCTTGGATCGTCATCTGCCAATCCCCATGCTCTGGTGCACGCCAAAGCTTGTGCCGCAAAGGCCTCATTGAGTTCGATGATGTCCATATCGTCCATCGTCAAACCTGCTTTTAGTAATGCCTTATTAGAAGCTTCCACTGGACCGATGCCCATGACTCTTGGTTCGACACCAACCACTGCTGAACTTACAATTCTCGCCAATGGTTTCAAGTTGTATTTTTTTACAGCTGCTTCAGAAGCGATAATCGTTGCGGCCGCACCATCGTTCAGTCCTGAAGAATTTCCAGCGGTGACGCTTCCTTCTTCAGCTTTGAATGCCCCGCGCAATTTTCCTAAAACTTCTAAAGAGGTATTCGGTTTTACAAATTCATCTTTTGAAAACAGAATGGGATCTTTCTTTCGTTGAGGAATTTCAACAGTCATGATTTCTTTAGCTAAACGTCCGTTTTCTTGGGCTTTAGCTGCTTTCATCTGACTCCAACAAGCAAACTTATCTTGATCTTCTCGAGAGATCTTATATTTCTCCACTAGATTTTCAGCAGTTTGACCCATACCATCGGTTCCATATAATTTTTGCATTCTCGGATTGACAAAGCGCCAGCCAAAACTCGAATCGTACATTTTAGCATCGGTTCCAAAAGCACTGGATGGTTTGGCTACTACATACGGTCCGCGGGTCATGTGCTCCACACCTCCGGCAATAAACACGTCGCCGTCACCTGCTTTTATGGCGCGATTGGCCTGAATGATTGCCGATAGTCCTGAACTGCATAAGCGGTTGACCGTTTCACCTGGAACAGTAAATGGCAATCCCGCCAATAACAAAGCCATACGCGCCACATTTCGGTTGTCCTCTCCGGCTTGGTTGGCACAGCCCAAAATGACATCGTCATAAGCCTCCTTTGGAATGTTTGGATTCCGTTTGACAATTTCTGCTATGACCAAAGCTGCTAAATCGTCAGTTCTTACTGCAGATAAAGTGCCTTGATAACTTCCTATTGGAGTTCTGATTCCGTCTATGATATATGCTTCTTTCATAAGCTTATGTCATTCCCGCGAAGGCGGGAATCTTTTCTTTTGTTTTGTTATTAATTTCCAAACCTACAAGGTTCCGATATTCCTGCCTTCGTAGGAATAATTTAATTCAGTATTTCCGAAAACGTATCGCCCTGTCTGATGTCGCCAGTTTTATACCCTTTCATAAACCAATGCATGCGTTGCTCGGAAGTACCATGGGTAAAGCTATCTGGTTGCACGCTACCTTGCGTTCGTTTTTGAATGGCATCATCACCTACTGCATTTGCAGCACTTAAAGCTTCTTCAATGTCGCCTTCTTCCAAATATTCTCTATTGTGATGCGCCCAAACACCTGCGTAAAAATCGGCTTGCAGTTCTTGTGCTACTGAAAGCTGATTGGCTTGTGCCGCACTGGATTGTTGTTGCATCTGCCTTACCTTTTGAGAAGTGCCGAGTAAGGTCTGAACATGGTGGCCAACTTCGTGAGCCGTGACGTAAGCAATGGCAAAATCGCCGCCTTTCGCTCCAAATCGTGTTTTTAATTCATCAAAAAACACCAAGTCCATATAAAGTTTATGATCGGCTGGACAATAAAAAGGACCTGAGGCAGAGCTGGCATTTCCACAGCCACTTCTTACAGCATCTGTAAACAATACCATTCCTGGTTCTTGATAATCGCCAAGATTATTCTCCTTGAAAATTTGGTTCCAAACATCTTCGGTATCTGCTAAAAGTGTAGCAGCAAAAGCGCCCATCTCTTTCTCCTTTGCAGTTAATTCTCTTTGCTCTCCTGGTTCTGATACGGATCGCGACTGATTGACCTGCTCAAGGATTGGTGCCAATTGCTGTCCCGTTTCACCTCCAAACAGCTGAAGTAAGACGACCACGATAGCTATTAAGCCACCGCCCGCAGCTAATTTGCCTTTGTTGGACATGCCACGACGGTCTTCCAAATTCCCACTCTGTCTTCTACCTTTCCATTTCATATGTTTTAGTGTTTAAAATTATTAGTTATTAAATTTAAAACATTCTTATTTATTCTTCCCAATCTTTATTGGTTCTATATACGATACCTTTAAAAAGAGCGACCGATTCATCACCTCGTTTAACCTCGATGATATTAAATCCTAATTTGTTTTTCACCTTCTCAATTACGGATTCTGCCACTATATAATCGCCTTCATTTAATGCTTCGATATGATTGATACTCGTTTCAATGGAAACTGCGTATTTACCATGCGTATTGGCCGCAAATCCGAAAGCAGTGTCTGCTAATGAATAACTGATGCCACCGTGGGCCTTTCCCATGCTATTTAGCATTTCTTTTCTGATGGTCATTCCGACCTTACATCGTCCTATTTCACATTCTAAAATCTCAATGCCGAGGTAGGTGCTGTAGGCATCGAGAGCGAGCATTTTGTAAGGTATGAGGTTTCCGTCCATTTAGTGATGAGTTTTGTAGAGGTGAGAGGTGAGTGAAATCATACGATTTATCACAATTCAGCTCTTATTGTTTAAGTGTCTTCTCAAAGCAGATATCATTTTTGATATTTCAGTAACCATTTTTCTATTTTCTTCTTCCTCCTGAAAAGTTATGTAACCTCTAAGTCGTTCTTTAGTTGAAACAGCCACACATTCATGAGCGCTGTCCCAAGCCATCTTTAGATATCTGTTGAAATTCGTGTCTGTACTCCCTGAACCTTCAGCAATATTAAAAGCTATAGAGTCTGCAGCTCTAATAAATTGAGATGATAATCTATACATTTCGTGTTTGGGAAATGAATCAATTTGTTTATTAACTAATTCACCAAAAGCTATGGCTTTTTGATAAACTTGTAAATCCTCAAATTTGAAATAATAATTACTTTTCATTTTAATATTCTAATGTTTCTTTCTCACCTCTAACCTCGAACCTCTAACCTCGAACCTCTCACTTCTAAAAAATTAGTCTTTTTCTCTTTCATTTTTCTTAAAAGCGGGCTACACCGATACCTATCCTCATGATATTCATTATATAATTCATCCATTTTTGAAACGCACCACTCGATGCTTTTTTCATCGGCCCACGCCAATAAGCCTTTAGGATAGTTGACACCTTTGGTCATTGCATTATCGATGTCTTCTGCGGAAGCAATGTTCATGAATAACGCATCTGCGGCTTCATTGATAAGCATAACCAAAACGCGGTCGAAAATTTTTTGGGCTAATCCTTCGTTATGAGATTTATTAGACTCAGTCGGAATAATCATAGCGCCATTTTCATCATAATCGTAATAACCCTTTCCTGATTTTCGACCTAAATAACCGGCTTCTGCAAAACGTTTCTGCGTAAAGGCTGGCTTGTATCTCGGATCGAAATAAAAGGCAGTAAATACGGTTTCTGTTACTGTATAATTAACGTCGTTTCCAATAAAATCCATTAATTCGAAAGGTCCCATTCTGAAACCTCCTAAAGTTTTCAAACTCTTATCGATGGTTGCGAAATCAGCAATACCCTCTTCGTATATTCTTAAAGCTTCGCCATAAAAGGGTCTGGCCACACGATTGACTATAAATCCGGGAGTGTCTTTTGCAACGGCAACGACTTTTTTCCAATCGGATATAATTTTCTTCGATGTCTCTAAAACTTCTTTTGAGGTTTGTATCGCCGGAATCACTTCAACCAATTGCATCAATGGGGCTGGATTGAAAAAATGGATCCCAATACAACGTTCTGGTTTTTTTAAGGATGCGGCAATAGAAGCAATAGACAAACTTGACGTATTGGAGGCTATAATACAGTCTTTTGAAACATAGGTTTCCAATTCTGATAACACTTTCTTCTTGATGTCCAGATTTTCAACAATGGCTTCAATGGTTAAATCGGAGTCTGATAGGTCTTTTAAATTATCAACGTAGGAAATGTTGTTTTGAATTCGAGATTTTTCGTTAGCATCAATGCGATCTTTTTCAATCAATCGTGACAATATTTTTTCCAAAGCTGCTTTTGCCTTGTCCAATGCAGATTGATTGGTATCGTACAATTTTACTTTGCAGCCCGATGTTGCAGCTACTTGTGCGATGCCACTTCCCATGGTTCCTGAGCCGATAATTCCTATTTGCATTATTGAAGATTGTTGATTGGAAATTGTTGATTTTTGAAGTTTGGCTCCACACATAATTTAAGATTTCAACTTTAATGATGCCGTTTTTATGCTAACTACAAAAATCGAAATCAATTCATTATTTTCCTTTATCAACTTATCCAACGCATTTATATCAGTAATTAAATTGGCTCCTTTTTGAATCTTCATGTTGATTAATGATTCCCTTAACTCCTTTAAGCAAATTTTAATCTTATGAATAAAATCTCTAGCTGACGCTCCGCCTTGAGCCTCCCCATAATTCAAAGCGGCTGAAGTTGCCGATCTTATAAGTTGTTTGGCTAAATGTTCTGCAGCAAATGAATTATCTACTTTTTTACAAATCAAAATAACATCAATTGCAAACTGAATAAGTCGCTCTTCTAATTGGTTCGGTTTCATAATTTTATAATTAAACTGTCAATGATTTTAAAATTAACATTTCTAACTTCTACAATCTTAAATCAACAATAGTCAATACTTCTTTCTCAGTATTTAGGATTGTTGATTGAAAATTGTTGTTTTTTGAAGTTTTGCCTCATAATAAGTTATCGGCCTCCTTTTTATGCAAATTCATATGGTACGAGAACCCCGGTAATGTTTTTTTAATAAAACTCTCCATTTATGCAAAAATATCACTTCAAAAATCTTAAATCGACATTCAACAATCTACAATATATATTTATTTACCCTTGAAATTCGGTTTTCTTTTTTCAACGAATGCAGCAACTCCTTCGGCGTAATCTTCGGTTTGTGCTGCTTCAATTTGAAATTTAGATTCCATTGCTAACTGGGCTTCCAAATCGTTGGTCATGGAAGTATTGAATAATTCCTTGATCATTCCCAAAGCTTTTGTAGGCATATTGGCAAGTTTTAATGCCAATTCATTAACCTCTTGTTCAAAACTCTCCAAAGGCAAAACCTTATAAAGCATTCCCATTTTGTCAGCTTCTTCTGCCGATACTTTATCGCCAAGCATAGCCAATGCCAATGCTTTTTGGAATCCGATAAGTCTTGGTAAAAAGAAAGTTCCTGCACTATCGGGCACCAAACCGATGAGGCTAAAGGCTTGGATGAAACTGACCTTTTCATGAGCTACAACTATATCACAAGCCAAGGCAATATTTGCTCCGGCTCCTGCCGCCACACCGTTGATTGCGCCAATGATTGGTTTTTTAATTGAGCGGATTCTTGTAATTATCGGATTGTAATGTTCTTCCAAGATCTTCTTAAACCCTGGATTTAATTCTGGCGAGGTCACTTCTTTCAAATCTTGACCCGCACAAAATGCCTTTCCGTTTCCAGTCAAAACGATGGCTCGAACCTCATCATTTTTCTCACAAGCATCAAGTGTGTCTTGTAACCGTAACGCCATTTCGCGATTAAAACTATTGAAGACTTCTGGGCGGTTGAGCGTGATATACGCTACACTATTTTTTATCTCTAATAATATTGAATTCATTTTATATGATTTTTTGATTGAAGATTAACGATTGTTGATTTTAGAAGTACTTCAAAAATCAACAATCTTCGATCTGCAATCGTTGATCCTTGCTACTTTAAACATTTAAAATAATCAAAGGGCTCTAAACAGTCATCGCATTGAAACTGTGCCTTACACGCTGTTGAACCAAATTGGCTCACCATTTTTGTGTTTGTTGAACCACATTGTGGACATTTTACCAGGCGTTTGCCATGGAGTAAAACATCTTTATCGGCTTCAGCACCCAAAGGAGCCGCGATGCCATAATCTTCCAATGCCTTTCTGCCTCTTGGTGTAATCCAATCGGTGGTCCAAGCTGGGGATAAAATCAATTCTATTTCCGATTTGTATCCTGCATCTTCTAAAGCTTTTTTAATGTCGTCACCAATAACATCCATGGCAGGACAACCACTATAGGTTGGTGTGATTTGAACTTTTACAATCTCATTTTGAATGACAGCAGTACGCACCACACCCATGTCCATAATGGAGAGGACTGGGATTTCCGGATCGGAAACTGCTTCCAGGATCGGGATTAATTTTGGGTCGATATTTTGTTCTGTTGTGACCATATTTTATTTCAGATTGAGGATTGTAGATTTATGATTTTCGAAGTACTTCTACAATCATAAATCGCAGTTCATCAATCAACAATTCTTTACCACTCCATATTTGGATAAGTACGTTGCATGTACTGCAGTTCCGCCAATAAAAACCCCATATGTTCGGTATGGATACCCATTTTCCCTCCTCTTTGGAAATATTTGGATTCTGGAACGGACAAGGTTGATTCTTCTAAAATCGTATTTACTTTTTCGTAATAAGCTGCTTTTAATTTGGTGACATCTACCCCGATGCCTTCTGAAACCATCGCTTTATCGGCTTCAGTTTGGTGGAACAATTCATCGGTATAGGTCCATAAATCGTTAATTGCCGCCTGCATACGCATTTGGCTCTCTTCAGTTCCGTCACCCAATCGCCTGATCCAGTCCGATGAAAATCGCTGATGGTAACTTACCTCTTTTATGCATTTTGTGGCGATTGCCGCCAAAGTCATGTCCTTACTTTTCTTCAACTCTGTTAAGAATAAAAAGTGATACACATCAAATAAAAAGTGACGTGCCATGGTATTAGCAAAATCAGTGTTGGGCTGTTCTACCAAAAGCACGTTGACATATTCACGTTCTTTCCGAAGCATGGCAATATCGTCTTCAGTTCGTCCATCACCTGCAATTTTGGCGGCATAATGATAATAGCTGCGTACTTGACCGAATAAATCCAAAGAAATATTGGTACAAGCAATGTCGGTTTCCAAACTTGGTCCGTGTCCACAAAGTTCACCCATGCGTTGCCCGAGGATTAGGGAATTGTCGGCTATGCCGAGGATGTATTGATAGAGATTATCTTTCATTTTAAAAAATTGAAGTTGAAATTGAAGTTGAAATTGAAGGGCTCCAATACATAATTTGTCCTTTTCGAATTGAAATCCGATTTAAATTTCAACTCCTTTTTTAATTAATGTTTTTAATTCTTGTAACTATTATTCTTATCAGTTGATCATTTTCATTCTTTAATCCAAATAAATCTTCATTTGAAAACAATTTAGCTTTAGATTGAATATTGAGGTTTCGTTGACTTTCTCTCAATTCTTTTAAGCAAATTCTTAACTTATTAATTTTGTCTGCATCTATTCCTACTCCCAAAACTTCTCCATAGTTTAAAGCTGATGAACATGAGGAACGAATGAGTTGTTTAGCCAAATAATCACTAGCATAAGACAACGGCTTTTTATCATATAATAAAATGATTGAAGCCGCAAAATCTTCTAAACGTTCGCATAAATCATATTTGTTCTCACTCATTTTTTCAATTTCATGCCCGTCCGGCAGGCGGGCAACTTCACGTTCAATTTCAAGTTCGTTTTACATATACTTCACCTCATCAGGCAACTCATAAAACGTTGGATGACGATAGACCTTATCTTTTGCAGGTTCAAACATTTCACCATTGTGCTCTGGATTGGAGGCGGTGATGTTTTTGGATTCTACGACCCATATACTGACACCTTCATTTCTTCTGGTGTAAACATCGCGTGCATTCTCCAAGGCCATGTCTGCATCTGCCGCGTGCAAACTGCCAAAATGACGATGTTCCAGTCCGTTTTTACTTCTTACGAAAACTTCCCATAAAGGCCAATTCTTTGTTGTTGTCATAGTTTGTGACTTCATATTATGTTTCAAACCTACAAGGTTCTAAAAACCTTGCAGGTTGGCTAAACTGCTTCTTTTTCTTTTCTTTCGGCTTTTTTCTCTGCGTATGCCATTGCTGCATCTCGCACCCATTCGCCACGTTCCCACGCACTAACTCTGGCTTTCAAACGCTCTTTGTTCATTGGTCCATGACCTTTGACCACCTGCCAAAATTCATCCCAATCAATTTCACCAAAGTCATAACTACCACGTTCTTCGTTCCATTTCAAATCGGGGTCGGGAATGGTCAAGCCAATCAAGTCTGCTTGTGGCACGGTTTGATCAATGAATTGCTGACGTAATTCGTCATTGGATTTACGTTTCAATTTCCATTTCATGGATTGTTCGGTATGGACTGATTCTGCATCTGTAGGACCCAGCATCATTAAACTTGGCCACCACCATCGGTTTAAGGCATCTTGTGCCATTTCCTTTTGCTCTGGAGTGCCGTTTGACAATTTTATCATGATTTCATAACCTTGACGTTGATGGAAACTTTCTTCCTTACATACACGCACCATCGCACGAGCGTAAGGTCCAAAAGAGGTACTGCACAATGGTACTTGATTGATAATGGCTGCGCCATCCACCAACCATCCAATGGCTCCAATATCAGCCCAAGTAATGGTTGGATAGTTGAAAATACTTGAATATTTTGCTCTTCCCGTGTGTAATTGCTCATACATTTCTTCACGTGAAATACCCAAGGTTTCAGTGGCAGAATAAAGATACAGACCATGGCCTGCTTCGTCTTGGACTTTCGCCAACAAAGCTACCTTCCGTCTTAAAGAAGGGGCCCGGGTGATCCAATTGCCTTCTGGAAGCATCCCTACAATTTCAGAATGCGCATGTTGCGACATTTGACGAATATGCGTCTGACGGTACTTTTCTGGCATCCAATCTTTCGGTTCGATTTTTTCGTCTCTTGCGATACGTTCTTCGAATTGTTTTTCTAAATTCCTAATTTGCTCTTCACTCATTTTAATAATTATTAGTGAATGGTTATTTACTTTGCTCAGACCTGGCAGGTTTTTAAAACCTGTGAGGTCTTGTCACGCTTTATGATCTCTTTATCCTGTTCTACAAGGGTAATCTTTAAACAAACTTAAACCTTGCAGGTTGGTGCCGACTAAACATCAAAATCCACCACAACCTTATCGCTTGTAGGGACAGCCTGACAGCTCAACACATAATTCTGTTCTACCTCCTTGTCAGCCAGCGCATAATTCTTTTTCATTTTGACTGAACCCTCTAAAACCTGGCATTTGCAGGTGCTACAAACGCCACCTTTACAAGCAAATGGCAAATCGGCCCCAGCAGACAAGGCACCATCGAGAATATTGTCAAAATCATTGTCCATGATAAAATGGAATTCTTTTCCGCCATCAATAATGGTTACTCGGGTACCCTCGATTTTTTGCTCAAGGACTTCTGCAATATGTTTGTTTTCTTCTTCAGAACTTCCTGTAAAAAATAATTCAAAATGGATTCTATCCTTAGGCATTCCTGCTGCTTCCAACTCATCACGAATTAAATAAATCATATCCTGAGGACCACAGATGAAAGCATGTTGCGTATCTGGAATATCTATAAAAGTTTTGGTCAACACAGCCAATTTTTCTTTGTCAAAACGTCCGTTCAAAAACGGAATATCACGCTGTTCCTTTGTTAAAAAATAAAAGACCTGAAACCTTCCAAAGAACTGATTTTTAAGTTGTTCGATTTCTTCTTTAAAGATAATGGATTTTACGGTTCTGTTCAAATAAAACAACTTAAAGGTGCTGTTTGGCTCCTCGTGCAAATGGGTTTTAATAATGGACATTAATGGCGTAATGCCACTTCCTGCGGCAAATGCGATATAATTATTACTCGCCTCAACATCAACATCAACCGTAAATTCACCATGTGGCACCATGACCTCAAGAGTATCACCCTTTTTTAATTCGTTGAATGCGAAATTCGAAAACACACCATTCCGTATGGTTTTAACAGCAACTTTCCATTCGTTGTCCAACGGACTTGAGCATAGCGAATAATTACGCCGAATGTCCTTACCATTGAACTCCTTGCGCAAAGTCAAATGTTGACCTTGGCGATATTTGAATTTATCCTTTAAGTCTTCAGGAACATCAAAAGCAATGACTACGCAATCTTTTGTTTCCTTATAAATATCTGCCACTTTGAGGTTGTGGAATTCTGCCATAATAGTGCCACGCCTGAAAGCGTGGTGTCTTATTGTTAGTAATAGGTAAACTGTTTAAAACTAAAAGAGTACAGCCTTTAAAGCGGCAAATTTTAAACCAGCCAGGTTTTGTTATTCTTGCAACTTACGGACTAACGCTTGTTAGTTTGAGCTACAAATTTACAAAATTTATTGTAAACTATTTGTTAATTCCATTGATGAGGAGGTCGCTCAGATTTTCGGCTAAAACTTTTGAATCTATTTCTTCTTTTTTCGGAATCCATAAATACAAGGAACGTAAAGTAGAAAGTATTGAAAACATGATCACTTCCGGGTTCTTGTTGACGACTTCATTGGAAGCAATCCCGTTTTTAATGATCTCTACGAAATCCTGCTCGTAGCTTTCACGTAATTTCAAATAATAAACCAGTTGTTCTTCCAAATGCATCCAATCATTGTTAAGCGATGCCATTCCGTAGGGATTCCTTGTAGTAATATCAACATGAAGAGCAACGATCATTTTCAATTTTTCGATCGCCTTTTCATCCAATTTTTTAATAACATCCATACCTTGGGTAAACTCTTCAGCCAAGGAAATAATGATGGCCTTTAAAATCTCCTGCTTTGAATTTATATGATTGTAAAGACTTGCTGCTTTCATTCCCATAGCCGTTGCCAAATCGCGCATGGTCACAGCGCTATATCCCTTTTCTTTAAAAAGTTTGGTGGCGGTGTTGATGATTTCATCCCTACGAGTGCCTTCTGTATTCAAGTTTCGAGGTTTTAAATTCAAAGATTATGAGTCTAGGTTTATTCAATATTTCGTAAATTTAAACAAAAGAAATTTATGGGAATTTTTGATTTTATATTCGGTATCAAAAAGAGACAAATTAATGAGCTTTTAGAAAAGGGCGCGATTATTCTGGATGTTAGGACTCAAAAAGAATGGGACAATGGACATATTAAACATGCAAGACACATTCCGTTGGATGAACTTAAAAATCGGATTGGAGAACTCAAGAAATTAAAGAAACCAGTAATTACCTGCTGTGCGAGTGGTGCCAGATCAGCAAAGGCCGCTGAATACTTGAATTTGAATAATATTATCGCCACCAATGGTGGTGGTTGGTTGAGTTTGAATAAGAAATTATAGTTTGATGTTCTGCAAATCGTCGGAAGATTTGATGGAATTGCCTTCATACTGCAGTGTCCAACCTAAAGAGCTGGTCAAGATATAGAATTTGGACAATTCGCTGATCAAACGATTTTGTGCATTGCTTTTTAAGTTGGATGCTTCAATCTTTTTCATCAATTGTGCTCTGACTTTGTCTTTGATTTTGTTGTAGTCTTCTGCTTTAAATGGATTCAAATAATCAGCGGTGATATCATAATACTCAAAATCCGGACTGATATTGATCTCTTCTTTTGGAATGCTTAAAATCTTGAGGGTTTTCGAAGCTTCATCCACTTCATATTCAATCTGACTCAAATCATAAGACACCGTCACGTCTGCATTGACTACTACCAGAGCCTTCTTTTCTACATTGACTAGGTTGGCAAAAATAGCTTTTGAGTTTTTATAGGTAAACACCTGACTGAAATGCCCTTCGGTGACGACCAATTTACTGACATTTCTGATCTGCTCTTGGATGAGAGCCGAATTTTCCTGTAAAGTCGTTTTATCCTTGTCATTGAAAACATAGCGATAGCCGAACAATACGACCATCACTAAAATTAAAATGTACAGGAGTTTGCGCATTGTTTATTTGTTATTGATTCAAACCTACAAGGTTTTAGAAACCTTGCAGGTTGATTTTTGAAAACTGGCAGGTTTATATCTCTTATTTATTGAGTTCTAATTTTTCGGCAAAATAATCGCAGAAATCCATCATGGTTGCGGACATTTTCTCATCTTCTGTGGCACGCTGGAATGTATTACTCATTTCGACCAAGGTCTGATGGAAAAAAACTTTCATTTCATCTACGGGCATATCTTTTGTCCAAAGATCGATACGCAAAGTTTCTTGCGCTTCACTATCCCAAACTGAAAGCATCATGGCTTTGGCTTCTTCGTTGTCGATACCGCCATCTGGCGCTGTCCAACTCAGTTTTTCAGGCACGCGGTTTTCATCCAATTCAACGTGCAATTCAATGGTTGATTTTATAGTTTTTGACATTATTTTCGTGGTTTAAATTTAGAATTATTAAAAATTTCATCAGCATCCTTTTGCAGCATCTCCATAAACGGAACATCATTATTTTTCATATAAGATCTTACTATCTGCCATCCGATATACTGACCTAGTTTACCTGGCGACTCGCTGTCAAGTTCTAAATAAAATTTAGAAAAAGGTGCATCAGCAATAAAGCGTCCAGCCAAACTATTATCTGTACTGAACAAAAGTTCCCGTTCGATAAAATAGCGCCAGATTTCACTTTCATTTGCTTCAGCCCACTCCAATTGCTCTTCAGAATACCCAATCTTTTCAGCATCTGATTTGAATGGAATCATTTTATCCTTAAAATATAACTGCTTCCCAAAGTAGATCATATCATCCAAAAGGGTTTTGGGTTTATTTTGTAAGATATAACCCTCCGAATAATTAGCCGCTAAATCGCTCACAATTTGAGAACGCTTCATATTTAAAGTCAAGAACCGTTGTATACCTTCATAAAAGTGGTGGTCAGAACCTAAATAGGTATCTAATGAAATCAGCACAATGGTATCGGTTACAATAGTTTTGTTTCTATAATCAACATCTGATGTTACCGTAATAACCCGAGGCACCTTAAACGTTTTGTCGTAATATTTTAAATGCTGGAATAGCGATTCGATATCATCATGCACATCATCAAATTTAGCATAGGTTTTTTCCACCTCACCAGAGAGTTCTTTCTGCAGGGAATCATTAATACGGTCAATCCATATAGAATCAGGGATACGTTCTGAAAACAAAAAGGGATAATCCCGTTTCAACTTAGGTAAGTCGTCAGATTTGGCCTTCGAAAAATCCAAATCAAAACGCTCCACGTTCAGGTCTATATCAATTTTAGAAATTTCACTTTCTATCTGATCACTTTCTTTACAAGCGTTAAAAACCAACAGCAGGACTAATAGAAAACCAATATTCTTCATAGTTGTTTTAAACCTCTTAAATTTTTATTACTTAGACGATTGCTTTATTTTTGTGGTACAAAGGTAGTATTCTTTGTGTTAAATCTTCCAAAAAATGCAAACAGAAAAAGTTATTGACCACATAGTAAATTGGCTAAAAGATTACGCCAACAATGCCAAAGTAAATGGTTTTGTTATTGGTATTTCTGGCGGTATTGATTCGGCAGTGACCTCGATGTTATGCGCCAAGACAGGCTTGGATCTCTTATGCCTAGAAATGCCCATACATCAGCCAATAAACCATGTATCACGAGGGAAAGAACATATAAAACAATTAAAAGACAACTTTGCAAACGTAAAGAACACATTGGTGGATCTCACGCCAGTTTTTGACCAATTCAAAGCTGAAGTTTCTATTATTGACAATCAAGCTACTGTTGATATGGCACTTGCCAATACCCGGGCGCGATTGAGAATGACCACACTATATTACTACGCCGGACTGCATGGTTTATTGGTGGCGGGCACAGGAAATAAAATAGAAGATTTTGGGGTTGGCTTTTTTACAAAATATGGTGATGGTGGTGTAGATTTGAGCCCTATTGCCGATCTTACAAAATCGGAGGTATATGATCTCGCGAAAATGTTGGGTATTTCAAGTTCCATCATCAATGCGGTACCTAGTGACGGTTTGTTTGGCGATGATCGAAGTGATGAAGACCAAATAGGTGCCTCTTATCCTGAATTGGAATGGGCAATGAGCATGAAGGAAAACGGGAAAAAACTCGAGGATTTCGAAGGCAGAAAACGCGAAGTCTTTGAACTTTTCTCAAAACTTAACGCAAACAACCAACATAAAATGGTTCCAATTCCAATATGTGAAATACCCAAAAATTTAAAGTAATCTGCTGTTTTTATTGTGAAATTCATGGAATGTTGTCAAAATCAGTTGAATATCATGATTTTTTTCATACATTTACGTAACAAAACTCCACAATCTTAAACTTATCCTCTTAAGCGCATAGGTTTACTTAATTAACTAACAAACAACAAATTATGATCAAGGTATTGGTTGTGGACTATCATCCCATTGTAAGAGAAGGCTTGAAATTGCTTTTCGAATTAGATCCAGACATTGAAGTGGTCGGAACTGTGGGTACAGGTATTGAAATCTTTGAATTTATAAGACGGTATCCCGTAGATGTTATCATTTCTGAAATTGACCTTCCTGAACTTAATGGCATCACAGCCTTAAGAGCAATTAAAAAAGAGCATGAGAAAGTCAAAGTGATCATGTTCAGTTATCACCCAGAAGAAATCTATGCCATCAGCACCATTAAAGCAGGCGCTTCCGCATATATTTTAAAAACGGTAGATACACAAACTATTAGAGAAGCTATCATTAAAGTGCATAACGGAGAAATTTACCTAAGTGCCAACATGGAGAAACATTTACACTTTAATGATACCCGTAATTCAAAGAGCAAACTATACAAACGCTTATCCACACGGGAAGTTGAAGTTTTAAAATTGCTATCAACCGGAAAGAAAAACAAAGAAATTGCTTTGGAACTCGACATCAACGAAAAAACGGTCAGCACCTATAAGGCTAGACTTTTCAAAAAGTTGAATGTTACCAATCTGGTTGATTTAATCCATCAAGCGGAACATTTGGGCACAATTTAGTATTTTCCCCCAACCACTTTTCCCAATTTTTTGGACAAGAGTGTTTTTAATTTTAAATAATCTCGCACATCTTCCATTATTCCCATAGGATCGTTCTGTGGCTCAGCAATCTCTAACTTATATTCCATTACCTTTTGGTCGATTAAAAAGCATCTTAAACTCAAGATCGTTTGAGTAACCAATTGTGCAATAGATTGATCTTTATCCTTAGGAATAATATGGTTACGCTCCCAATCATGGAGACTATAACGTTCATCATTCATCAAAATAGTAGTCACCTCATTGGCCATTTGTTGATCAAGTCTGTTGATAAAGTCCTTCAATTGAAACTCCTTCGACTGATGCAATGCCTCAATAATGATATAATATAGATTTTGAAAGTGCTCATTGGAAAACTGCATTTCATCTTCCTGCAGATCCAGATAAATTTTTTCAAACACTTTGGCCTGATGAATTATTGGTTCCATTTTTAGTTCACCGGTCTCATCTTCCTTCATGACCAAATCCTCAAATTCTTCTGTTTCTTTACCATAAAGCAACAGGATTTCTATGATTTTCTGCTCCAATACATATTGATGGTTTACTTTTTTGGCTGGTTGTTCTGAGCGCACTACCTCAAAAGCCTTTTGCTCCGTTCTATGCTGTCTGTTGGCCTCTTGAGTTTCTTTTTTACCGATTTGTGCCAATGTACTGAACAAAACAGCTTCACTGATGTCCATGATACTGGAACATTCTTTTACGTAAATCTCCCGTTTAATCGGGTCAGGGATCTTTGAAATGCTATTGACAATTTCTCGAATAGTATCTGCCTTTTTTATGGGATCGTTTTTGGCTTCTTCTACTAACAAAGAAGCTTTAAACTGAATAAAGTCTTTCGCATGATCCTCAAGATAGGATGCAAGCTCTTCCGGTGTGTTTTGTCTCGCAAAACTATCTGGATCGGCACCGTTTGGAAAGGAGCATACTTTGACATTCATGCCCTGTTCAAGAATCAAGTCAATACCTCTGACCGCCGCACGAACACCCGCAGCATCACCATCAAAAAGTACGGTGATGTTTTTGGTTAAACGATTGATCAGACGGATCTGTTCCGGTGTTAAAGCCGTACCGGATGATGACACGACATTTTTTATTCCAGATTGATGAAATTGGATGACATCCGTATACCCTTCTACCAAATAGCAATTATCTTCTTTGGCGATGGATTGTTTGGCATGGAACAAACCATACAAAACTTTACTTTTATGATAGACCTCACTTTCTGGAGAATTTAGATATTTAGCGGCCTTTTTATCGGCACCCAAAATTCGGCCTCCAAAGCCTAAGATCCGTCCACTCATACTGTGGATGGGGAACATGACCCGGCCTTTAAACCGATCAAATCGTTTCTGGTCCTTGACAATGGTCAGCCCCGTCTTTTCAAGGAATTCGAGTTGGTATCCATTTTTCAAAGCTTCGTCAGTAAACGCTTGCCATTCATCCAAGGAATAGCCCAAACTAAAGGTTTTGATGGTGTCTATTGTAAAACCACGCTCCTTAAAATAACTGAGTCCAATCGCTTTACCAGGGTCTGTTTTGTGCAGTATTTTTTGAAAATACGTGTTCGCAAACTCATTGACCAAATAAAGACTTTCCCTTTCATTGGCAACCTCCTTTTGCTCATTGGTCTGCTCGGTTTTTTCAATCTCAATATTGTATTTTTTGGCAAGATATTTAATAGCTTCAGGATAGGTGAAGTGTTCGTGTTCCATGAGAAACGTTACTGCATTCCCCCCTTTGCCACTACTAAAATCCTTCCATATCTGTTTTACAGGGCTGACCATAAAACTTGGTGAACGTTCGTCGCTAAACGGGCTCAAACCCTTGAAATTGCTTCCTGATTTTTTGAGGTTGACAAAATCGCCAATGACCTCCTCAACTCGGGCGGCTTCAAATACTCGGTCTATGGTAGATCTTGAAATCAAAGTTGCAGATGTAATTTTTTGTAAAAATAGCACAAAGAAAGCAAACATTTAAGGAATGTATGATTTGAGTTTTTTGTAAAAACAATCTAAAACAAATCCGGTCTTTCAAAATTGACATCGTCCTTGATAGAGACTCGAAACAAACTAAACTCACATAAAAATGCAGAGGTCATTCACATCATATAAAATCTAATAGTCCTAAAATAAAAAAGGCATTGAATAACCGTCAACACCTTTTTTGACTAACACAATTGAATTAAATTAACTAAAAGTCCCATCGTAATCCTAAGGACACATTTCGCTGCGCAATAGTCTGATCCTTGAACAAATCGTTAAGATTAAATTTGGCATAAACGCTAAAATCGCCAACTCCAACATAAGCACTTACACCATAAACAAAGTTAGAGGTATTATAATCTGATTTAAATTTATCCTTTTGATTTTTCCCATCTTGTTTATACTTCAATTTTTGCTTTGTCCCTAAATTGACCCCGCCGAAACCGCCAACGCCAACTTTGAATTGATTGCCCGTATAATATCTGATTCGGTTTCCATAATCCTTAAATCTTGAGGGACCAAATTCAAAGTGAATCGGAACGACCAAACTTGTAGTTCTAAGTTTCGCCTTTTTCATATCGTATGGAAACGGTTCCAATGTTGTGACATTTCCGTTCTCAACAAAGTATTGGTTGTCTTTTATGGACAGTTTATTCCATTGTACGGAAAGCCCATAAGTCACTCGCGTAAAATTCGACTTTTTCAGGAGTCGGGTTTTCCAAAGCCAACCCAGCTCTACAAATCCAGAACCTCCTATTTGGTAAGGTGAATCGTCCAAACTCTGACCTTCGATAATCGTATTGTTAAAGCCAATGGCAAACACTAAATCGTTGGTAGTGCGAATATCATATTTAGGGGGCTTGTTTTTACTGTTAATGCTAATTCCTGTAAAAGAACCAATGCTCACACCAATTTCATTTCTATTCTCGCTTTCCAATTTATAACTGGCATCGTTGCGTTGAAGAAGTGCAATTTTATTATCAATAATCGCCAAACGGTTTTCAATGTTCAGGGCTCTTTTTTTGGCCATTTCTTTTTTTAAGACTTCGGCATTTTCTTGCGAAATTTCACCTCTTTCAAGACGTTGATTAATCGTCTCTACTTCGGCCTTTAAAGATGCTTTTTCTTCGTTTACGATTGTTTCTTTTAACTGCTTAAGATTCTCGATTTTGTAGTGATTGTCCGGTTTTTGTAGTGTGTCTTGTGCATGCGATGGACCCATAATAAGGCAGAGCGATGTCAGCACAACAAGTTTTGTGATTGTGTTCATGATGTTCGTTTTTTGATTGATGAATTTATTTTTTACTCTTTCAATTCCTGCCTTCGCAGAAATTGGTTTAATTATTTCGTTCCGCAACTGCAGTTTTTACGGTTTCATAACTATTCTTTAAAGCTTCAAAGATTTTATTTCTAAACGATTGCTGTAAGTCGGATTCGACGTCCTGTAACAGCGCATTTGCATCGACCGTTAATGTACCTCCCTGAGCCATGGTTTGAAACCTAATTTCCTTCTGAGCCTGAGCTAACAACGCATCAATATCAGCATCAGTTACGGTTTGACCCTTACTTTTTAAATCCTGAATTTGGGCAACAATCTCAGAGACTTTTTTATCTTCTAAAATTTCCTTTTGAAGATTTGTATCTAATGGTTCAGTTATTTCCTTCTCGATTTTAGCAACAGAACTGTACTTATTTATTGGTGGCGTTAAATCATTCTGGTTTTTGAGAAGCTCTTTTTCAGCGGTATTTTTATCAACCGGCTGGAGCATTTCATCATCTTGCTGTGTTGTTGCTATCTGTTCTTCCACTGGCAATCTCTCCGTCGGAATATTATACTCATCAACCTGTTCCTGCGTATTGACTATAACCGGACTTTGACTTTCAGTGCTATTCCCGTTGAAAAAAACGTTCACCGTAAATAATATCGCTACAACACTAGCTGCAATACCTATCCACCAATACATTGTTTTACTCTTCTTTTTATCGGCAGCATCCAATTGGCCGGCCAAGGTATCCCACGATGTAGCAGATGGCTTGATTGTTCTATTCTCAAGCGTTTCCCTTATATTATCCTCCCATTTCATCTGTACCATTATTTATATTGTTCCACTTGTTGATCTTGTATTGCAATAGCTGTCTTGCCTTAAACAATTGCGATTTTGAGGTACCTTCATTGATATTCAGCAAACTTGCAATTTCATGATGTTTGTAGCCTTCAATGGCATACATTACAAAAACCATTTTATAGCCTTCGGGCAATTCGTCAATATGCTGTTGGATCTCATTCACTTCAATTGCCGTTTGGATGTTGCTAACCTGTTCAGGATTTACCTCTATATCTTCAACCGAAAACTCAATCTTCTTTTCCTGCCTCAAAAAAGAAATAGCTTCCCTGACCATGATCCTCCGGAGCCAACCCTCAAAACTGCCTTCGTTCTTAAAGGATTTTAAGTTGACAAAAGCTTTAAAAAATCCGTTTAACATAACCTCTTCCGCTTTTTGAATATCCTTTACATAATATCTACAAATACTCAACATTTTTGGAGCATGGGCCTCATAAAGCCTGTGCTGCGCCTCACGATTGTTCTCGGCCGCTTTTTTAATGAGCGCGATGTTGTGGCTATGTAGTTGAATGACTTTCAAAAATTGGTTCTATTAGGTCTTCTATTTATAAAGACGCAAAAATCACGTAAAAGGTTGCCTGGGGAATTAATTTTTTTTTATTGAGTTGTTTAAAAAAAGACGAATGACACTGGATATAAGGAGGTTATCACAATGAATTAAACGTCTATTATTTTAAAAAAGTCAAGCGCTTCGCACTTGTATCTTCATGCTTCGAGCTTCAAACTCAGCACCTACTTCTTCCTGTCAATCACATAATTGACCATTAGTAGCAACGATGCTTTAAATTGAGATTCGGGATAGTTATTTAAAAGCAGTAAGGCTTCGTCCTGAAATTCGAGCATTTTAGAAACAGCGTATTCCAATCCCCCTTTATTTTTCACAAATGCAATAACCTCTTTAACGCGCTTTCTATCTTTATTATGGTTTTTAACCGAATTGATCAACCAGGACTTTTCCTTTTTAGTAGAATTATTAATGGCATAAATAAGCGGAAGGGTCATTTTTCGCTCTTTGATATCGATTCCCGTTGGCTTTCCGATAGCTTCATTACCATAGTCGAATAGATCGTCCTTAATTTGAAATGCCATTCCGATAAGTTCCCCAAATTTACGCATGATTTCCACATCAGGCGCATTGGGTTTTACGGAAGCCGCACCAAGACTACAACATGCTGCAATGAGAGTCGCTGTTTTTTGCCGAATAATTTCGTAGTAAACGTCTTCCGTAATATCCAGTTGACGTGCCTTTTCAATTTGCAACAACTCACCTTCGCTCATTTCCCTAACGGCTACGGAAATAATTTTAAGCAAGTCAAAATCATTGTTATCAATGGAGAGCAGCAAGCCTTTTGACAGTAGATAATCGCCAATAAGCACGGCAATTTTGTTCTTCCATAAGGCATTGACCGAGAAAAAGCCGCGCCGTCTATTGCTATCATCTACCACATCATCGTGTACCAAGGTGGCGGTGTGGATCAGTTCTATGACCGCAGCGCCTCTGTAAGTCCGTTCGCTAACATTGCCATTATTGACCATTTTGGCGACGAGAAACACGAACATAGGTCGCATTTGCTTGCCTTTTCTATTGACAATAAAGGTGGTAATCCTATTTAAAAGTGCCACTTTTGAAGACATGGAGAGCAGGAACTTCTGTTCGAAAAGTTCCATTTCATAGGCAATGGGCTGCTTTATTTGTTCGTCAATTTTCAAATGGAGGTCGTCAAGCGAATTTCTATAACAAACGTACTAAAAATGGGAATGATATGCTATCTAAAATTTCAGAAAGCTAAGTTTTTTTACGATAATTTCTACAAATAAAACAACAAGCAGCTTTATTTATGACTTATTTGCCAACTGTCCGCAAGCCGCATCGATATCCTTGCCTCTTGAACGTCTTACCGTCACGGTGATATTGTTTGCTTCCAACATGGAAATATACATATCTAATGCTGCGTTATCCGCTTGTTGGAATTCGCCATCATCAATAGGGTTATATTCAATTAAATTGACTTTGCTGGGAGCGAACTTGCAGAATTGAATCAAGGCTTCCACATCCTTTTTAGTGTCATTGATGCCATCCCATACCACATATTCAAAAGTAATAAGGTTTTTTGTTTTGGCATACCAATGCTCTAAAGCCTCCCTTAAATCGGCCAATGGAAACGTTGCGTTAAATGGCATAATGGAGGTGCGGATTTCATCAATGGCAGAATGCAAGGAAACGGCAAGACCGAATTTGACTTCGTCATCGGCCATTTTCTTGATCATTTTGGGAACACCTGAGGTAGACACCACAATGCGTTTTGGAGACATCCCCAAACCTTCAGGGGAGGTAATCTTATCAATTGCCTTCAATACATTATTATAGTTCATAAGAGGCTCTCCCATTCCCATAAACACGATGTTTGTCAAAGGTTTATTGAAATACAATCGACTTTGTTTGTCAATGGCAACAACTTGATCAAAAATTTCATCAGGATTCAAGTTACGCATGCGTTTGAGACGCGAAGTAGCGCAGAATTTGCAGTCGAGACTACACCCAACTTGCGAAGATACACAGGCAGTGGTCCGCTTCTTTGTTGGAATCAGTACGGACTCTACAATCAAACCATCATGCAGGCGTACGGCATTTTTAATGGTACCGTCATTGCTGCGTTGCATCTGGTCCACCTCAATATGGTTAATGACAAAATTGTCCTCCAACATAAGCCGTGTCTCTTTTGAGATGTTGGTCATGTCGTCAAACTTGTGGGCGCCTTTGTTCCACAGCCATTCATAAACCTGATTACCCCTAAAATCCTTATCGCCCTGTGCGACAAAAAACTCACGAAGTTGCTCTTTGGTTAATGCGCGTATGTCTTTTTTTGTTGTTTCCATTGATGTTGCAAAAATAATGAAAGGTTTGACGAATTTCGAAAAGGTCAAGATATAATTTGAGAAAGTTCGAATTTAAAGATCCCTAGGGAGTTAAGTGAAATTCAAATTGAAGATGAAATTGAAGCGCCCAACCTGATATTGACGCCTATTCTACTGAAAACTGAGACTTCCGACTGTTGACTGCCTACTAAAAAAAAAGCCCCATCCAAAGATGAGGCCATATTTAAAACAATCTGTTATTTAGATAATCAACATGGCGTCGCCATAAGTATAGAAACGGTATTTCTCCTTAACAGCCTCTTCATAGGCCTTCTTAATAAAATCATGACCGGCAAATGCAGAAGCCATCATCAACAAAGTGGATTTTGGCGTATGGAAATTAGTGATCATGCAATTGGCAATGCTAAACTCATATGGTGGGAAAATGAATTTATTGGTCCATCCTGAAAACTCATTCAACGTTCCACTTGAAGATACCGAACTTTCGATGGCTCTCATGGCAGTTGTACCTACCGCACACACTCTTTTTTTACGAGCTTTGGCATCATTGACAATATCGGCTGCTTGTTGTGTGATAAAAGCTTCCTCACTGTCCATTTTATGTTTGGATAAATCTTCCACCTCAACAGGATTGAATGTACCCAATCCAACGTGAAGGGTCACCTCGGCAAATTCGATACCTTTAATTTCCAAACGTTTTAATAGATGTTTAGAGAAATGCAAACCAGCAGTTGGTGCTGCTACTGCGCCTTCGTTTTTAGCGAAAATAGTTTGGTATCGCTCCTCATCTTCTGGTTCAACCTCCCTTTTTATGTATTTTGGTAACGGCGTTTCTCCGAGTAAGGTGAGTTTTTGACGGAATTCTTTATAGGATCCGTCGTAAAGAAAACGTAAGGTACGTCCTCTGGATGTCGTGTTATCTATAACTTCAGCTACTAAAGTTTCATCATCTCCAAAATACAATTTGTTTCCAATTCGTATTTTTCGGGCTGGATCAACCAAAACATCCCATAAACGTTGTTCTTCATTAAGTTCTCTTAATAAAAAGACTTCAATTCTTGCTCCTGTTTTTTCTTTATTGCCGTATAAACGGGCTGGAAAAACCTTCGTATTGTTTAAGATCATGACATCTCCTTCATCAAAATAATCAATGATATCCTTAAACATTTTGTGTTCAATAGTTTGTTTTTTTCTATCCAAGACCATCAAACGGGATTCATCTCTAATTTCTGCTGGATGTTCAGCCAATAGTTCTTCAGGAAGTTTAAAATTAAAGTGGGATAATTTCATGTATTTATATGTTTTTTAATGATCAGATCTGTTTGCCAACAAATCTTAAAAATATCCTTTTCTATCAAATCGTATGCTAACAGCTTAATCATAAGTACGTCACAACACCATTTGTATAGATTTTTGCAGGCTGCAAAGATACAATCTCAAACTAGGCCTTGTCAAGTAAATGAGCGTTTATTATTTTGTTATTTTAAAACCGACAGTTTTAAGGTCTTTCCAGAAGGTGGGATAGGATTTTGAAACGACCATCGCGTCCTCTATTTGGAGATTCATTTTGAGACCTAAAGGTGCGAAGGCCATCGCCATTCTATGGTCATGATAAGTACCAATAATCTCTCCTAACCCTTGATTCACATGGGATTTACTCCCAAGATCAAACAATTGATTCGGCTGTAACGTCAAGTTATTTTCTGTAATGGTAACCTTTGCGCCTAACTTTTCAAGTTCTGTTTTAAGAGCGACAAGCCTGTCCGTTTCTTTAATTTTTAATGTATGTAATCCTGTTAAATAGCAGCCAATTCCGAGTCCAAAACAGGTTACGGCTATCGTTTGCGCAATATCCGGAGCGTTTTTAAGCTCGCAGTCCATCTTTTTTAATTGGCATTCTTCTTTTTTCAAAAGGGTGATAGCATGGTTTCCAAATGTAGTCTCCACACCAAAATCAGTATAAATCTTGGATAGAATAGAGTCGCCTTGCAAACTGTTTTTTTTGTAGGAGGATAAAGTGATTTCAGTTCCCACAGGACTTAATGCTACAATAGAGTAGAAATAAGATGCAGAAGACCAATCACTTTCTACGGTGAGAGGTGGTTGATCAGGACTTAAGCGTTCAAGTGGACTTATTTTTATTTTATTATTCTCAAAATGGGTTTTCACCCCAATTTGATTAAGTAAGTCCAAGGTCATATTGATATAGGGAACGGATGTAATCTCGCCCTCTAAGGTCAATTCCAAACCGCTTTTCAATTTTGGGGCAATCAATAATAGCGCAGAAATATATTGACTGCTTACATTGGCCTTTAGAGACACTTTCTCTTTTGACAGCAATTTACCGTTGATTTTTAATGGCGGACAGCCTTCAGTTTCCACATAAGAGATATCTGCGCCTAAAGCATTTAGGGCTTCTACCAATACTTGGATCGGCCGTTCTTTCATCCTATCTGAACCGGTTATGGTAATTCCTCTTCCTTCCTGTGTCGCAAAAAAAGCAGTCAAAAATCGCATTGCCGTACCAGCATGGGAAATGTCAATAAGATTTGATGCCGATTTTAATGCTTTTTGCATCACTTCAGAATCGTCAGAATTGGAGATATTATGAATCTTTAGTTCGGGATAAAGTGCTTGCAACAATAATAATCTATTGGTTTCACTTTTTGAACCAGTGATGACTATTTTTGGAGGATTTTCTACAATGGTAGATTTATGTAGAGCTAACAACATGGGATTTACGATTTACGATTTTTGATATACGATTTACGCCTGCCTGTTCTCAGCTTTTGCGGAGGCGAGATTTATGATCTGCGAAAATAGAAAAGCTATTCCACAATGGAACACAAAAGAGGCACGAAGTTTCACAAAAATTTGTGGATTATTGATTGATTATTTTTGATTTAGGATTTAGGATCTACGCCTACCCTTCCTCAGCATTTGTAGAGGCGGGATTTACGAAAGTAAAAAAGTTATTCCATAAACTTTGAACTTCTGAAACTCTGAACTCATAACTCATAACTCATAACTCATAACTCATAACTTAAAAAAATCATTTCAACTTCTCATTCCCATGATGCCTATCGTGATCACGTTTTGTTTTTTGGTCCATCTTTTTGTCGAAAGCCGCCTGCAGATCAATTCCTGTCTGATTGGCCAAACATAAAACGACAAAGACCACATCTGCCAATTCCTCACCGAGATCTTTGTCTTTGTCACTTTCCTTTTCACTCTGTTCGCCATAGCGACGCGCGATAATCCTGGCCACCTCTCCAACTTCCTCAGTAAGTTGTGCCATATTGGTCAACTCATTAAAATATCGGACACCATGGGTTTTGATCCACTCATCAACTATTTTTTGTGCATTTTTAAGCTCCATTTTATATTTTTTTAAGCACTACTTTTTCAGTTTGCTTTTCTGTCATCAACTGATAGAACTGCCTGAAATTGGTATATTCAGTTGGAAGAATGAAGGATTGGTTGATATCCATAGTCACTAAAAACTGTAGCATCTTCCCATTTAGCTTTGCAATATACTTAAACTCACCTGCATTTTCTTGAAATTGTACAACAGAACTTTCGGGCATGGACTCCACCATATATCCGTCAGGAATCATGACATTAATAGTATATTTATCGTTAAATGAATACACAAAATCAATTGGATATTCTCTTTTGTCCTGTTTAAACGGATTTTCTTTTGGAGCAAAAAACAACATTGGTGTTAAAAATACTTTATCTCCAATTTGCTCTATCCCACTCTTCAGATTATAATCATAAACGTAAATAATTGGATTATCTACATTTTCCATATCAGTAATTTCATAATTTGACACTTCTATTTCGCCCTTATCCTTTTCAATGGCCATCAATTTTTCTTCGGCATTAAAATTTTGATATTTACTCCTAAAGTTCTTGGCGGCAAATGAGGTCATATAACCCCTTACCTTACCTTCAATAGAAAGATCGTCATTAATTTTTGCACTTAAAAAGGTATTCTCTTTTACGACCTCTTTAGGTTTCAGATCAAACCATGCAGAACTACCAGACTCTCTTATAATCCGCCCTTGCCAGTTAATAGCTCTCACAGGAAGCACATTCGGAGTTGCATATTTGTCGGTTGCATCCAAAATAATGACATCATTGAGAACTTCTACTGCGGCAACAACATAATTAAAGCTGCCGGTGGCAGGAAATAGGGGAATATCATTGCTTCTTGTACTAATCAACATCGGATTGGCATTTATTTTGGCATAACGCAACATTGCGGTGAGCATTAAATTAATATCGGCCACATTACCCACACCATCTTTATAGGCCTTTCTCACACCGTTATCTGTGGTGTATCCATTATAATCATTCCACTTAACTTTTGATTTTACAAAATTATAAATGAGTTTTATTTTTTCTGAATCATTTGTGACACCGTCGATCAATGCAGAAACATCCTGTTCAAAATAATTGGTCTGATTCAATTGCGCTCCAAAATCTTTGTCGTTGAAAATTGTTTTTGTCACATCATCCCAGGTGGAAGCATAATTGGTAATTTGACCTCCGGGGTCTTTAGAAAAAGCATATTCCCATATTAATTTTGTTCTGTATGTATTTAGATTACTCACAAAGCTTTCACTTCTAAGTGCCGGAATATTGGATAATTTTATTTCGGTTTTATTCTCTCTGAACTCCCATTTTCTTGAAGAAAAAGTTGTAGCTGAAACGCCACCAGCTTCTCTGCTCTTACTGCGAATTTCCTCAGTTCGGTTCACCTGACTTTCATTGATTTTTGGGATATAGACCGCTCTTGGATTAACATATCTATTAAAATTATAGAACTCAGGTATTCTTACGTACATATCCAATTCCTTTATTGGAATTCCATATTGCAAATTAATGTCGCCAATACTTATGTAAGGAGAAATAATCTTATATTCAAATTCTATGACGCATCCATCTTTAATATTTGGCATGGTGAACTTTGAGGTTTTCCAATATTTATTGTTTTTTTCGTCAAAAATGCCATCTTTCTTTAATTTGGTCTCCTCTATCTTTCCGTTCTCCAAAGTATAGGTAACTGCCTTTAAATTACTGACACTTTCGCCTTTTGATCCAGCATCTCGTAATTGGATCTCTTCGGTAGCCCAATCATAACCATCTTTATTATATATTTTTATGCGTTTATACACTTCAGTAACCTGCACAAAACCTTCATTTTGCATAAAATTGTAATAGGTTTTTTGATTTAGGTATAAAACGGCTGCATTTGCCTCAGGATCTCCAGGATATACGGTTTCCTGAAGTTCGTCCTTCGATACTTTACCAAATCGGTAATCTTGGGCATAGGTCCAGTTAAAGGCCAAAACAATAAGTAGGTAGGTAATTTTTTTCATGGGGCTAAGATTTTTTTATGAGTATAATTCTTGATTGATCTTGCTTAACAACTTCTAAATAAAAGTTTCTGAAGTTTTCATAATCTTCCTTGGTGTAATCACCTTTATTTAAAATAAAACTGCGTTTAAACATTAAGGTATGATCGTCGTTTTTAGTAATGGAATAGCTGTATTTCCCGAACTTATTTTCAATAAGAACGTCATTTTGAAGTGCTTCAATCTCAAAGTTTTCCGGAATTGAAATCACGTATTCATCCGTATCATGATAACCACGTGCTATTTGGAATGGCAGTTTTCTATCTCTATAACGTGTTGGCACTTTAGAAAGCACATTGAAGAAATTAGGACTCAACAATAATCTGTCGCCAGTTTTGGATGCATATTTTTTTGCGGTCAGCTCAATGTCTTCGGTAAACCTTATCATGTCCTTATCATTACTGTACTTCATTAAGAGTATATCTACATTGCTGATATAGTTCCAATAGTCCTTGTAATGAAGGGTTTGATCTTTTAAAGTCCTATTTTGGATTCCCTCGTGATAACCATATTGGGTACCGTAGGAATTTAAATTAATTTTAGCTTCAATATCGCCCTCTTCTGTCAAGACGATATTTGCCTTGGTATCCAACAGGTTTTCCTCAGCAGTATAAACTTTTGTACGGACAATTTCGCCACCATCTGGCCTGATCACAAAGACATTTCTGTCGTCAGTAAAATTGGCATTATACCCAAATGGCGAAGTTTGACTCGTGCATTCCAACCAGATATTTGTTCCTTCATAAGGTAGATTTAAAATAACATGGTTTGATTGCCCAAGAAAAGAGGCAAAATCCTTATTGATATCTACAAGATTGTTCGGAGATGCATAGACTCTTGTATAATATGATTCCACCCCAACAAGGTCCAGCAAGGCTTTGGTATAATTTGTAAGTCCTTTACAATCGCCATATTTGACTTCATCAACTTTTAAGGCATCAATAGGTTGTATTCCACCAATACCTTCCTGTACACTGATGTATCTTGTGTTATTTTGAACATATTGATACACCACTTTAGCCTTGTCAATAGGATGGTCAAGTCCTGCAACCAAGTTCATGATTTCATTCTTGGTTTTTTCAGAAACTTGCGTTCTTCCTATCAACAATTGTTCATGCATCCATTTTCCCAATCCTTCCCAATCGTTCGAATTACCGACATAGCCTTCATAGGAGAAGTTTTTTAAGTTGAGCATGGCGTATGGCGTTATATCCTTCAAGTTAGGACTGTAAGCCTCATAAACGATAGCTTTAAGATTATTGGCTTCGTAATGGATCTCTCCTGGCTTGGATTGATTGACAACGCCAAACTCCTCGAAATTGGTTTCAGATTTATTCAATTCGTTGGAAGGGTCGTAACGAAATGCGTAGCGGCTATATTCAGTGCTTGTAGAAAATCCTTCTATAGGCATCCATCTCCTGATATAAGCCGTATAACTGTATTCCACCTCGGTTTCAAACAACACCGTATAAGGGTAATCAGTTGGGGTATATTTTAAATATTTGACACGACTGTCAGAATAAAGTGTGCCACCATCTACGGCGCTGACATCTTCAAAATCATTTCTTTTGATTCTTTTGATTTCCTTTCCATGGGCGTTATAAATTCGTGCTTCCATTTTTTTGATGGAAACACCTTTATCATATCCCAAAAAAGCATCGACTTTAGAGTTTCCGGAAGAATTTAATATGGTGACAATCCGTTTGTTGGTATGTGCCATTTTATTGGTTGCCTTGACTTCAATATAGGAGTCGTCCCATCTTACGACGGCATTGGCATTTTCTCTTAAGGCAGAAGGGATGGTGTGGGAGTTCAATAGTTCATCCTTTTGAGAAAAGCAGAGCATAGGAAAAACCAGAACAAAAATTAAGCGGTAAATTTTGATCATGGGGCTAAGTTATATAGCTAAAGTAACCCTTTTTATGAAATATCAAAATTGTTATTCAGAATTCTTAGAATCTATAATGATAGTTACTGGTCCATCATTTAAGAGCTCCACTTTCATATCCGCACCAAATTGACCAGTTTGAACTGCCTTATTGAGATCTCCTTCCAATTGTTTTACGAAATGATCATATAAAGGGATTGCAATATCCGGCTTAGCAGCTTTAATATAACTTGGCCTATTTCCTTTTTTGGTGGACGCATGAAGTGTAAACTGACTGACTACAATGGCATCTCCATCTACCTCCAAAAGCGAACGATTCATCACGCCATTATCATCTTGAAAAACACGAAGATTGGCAATTTTTCTGGACAGCCATTGTATGTCCTCCTGTGTATCGTCGTTGACAATTCCCAATAAAATCAGCAAGCCTGATCCGATCGATGCGACTTTTTCATTATCAATGGTGACACTTGCTCTTGATACTCTTTGGATGACTGCTCTCATGATAATCTATAGTCTTGTAGGGTGTTTAAAATGTTGATTTTGATTTTGGCTATTTTAATTTTGAAACCTTGCAGGAAGTATTTGAAACCTTGCAGGATTGCTGGTAAATTGTCAACTGAAAAATAAAAACTGAAGACTGCCTACTGAAGACCAAAAACTCATTTCACCCATTCTTCGGTGCGGTAATGCTCATCATCTCCCTCCAAAATTTGCAGATAACTTCTATAGCGGGAGAATGAGATTTCATCTTTGTCCAATGCTTCTTTTACTGCGCATTGCGGTTCTTCAATATGCAAACAATTATTAAATCTGCACTTATGTTTTAATGCGAAAAACTCTGGAAAATAATCGCCAACTTCCTCCCTATCCATATCCACCACACCAAAACCTTTAATTCCAGGTGTGTCAATAATTCTCGCGCCGAAGCTCAAGTCAAACATTTCCGCAAACGTTGTGGTGTGCTGTCCCTGCATGTGCTGCATGGATATTTCCTTGGTTTTCAGATTTAATCCAGGTTCAATGGCATTGACCAAAGTCGACTTCCCAACACCAGAATGCCCGGCAAACATGCTTGTTTTATCTTTCATCAAAGCTTTCAGATGTTCGATATTTTTACCGGTTACTGCTGAAGCTTCGATACATTCATAGCCAATTCGTCTATAGATGGAGGATAAGTACTTTACTTCCATCACATTCTCCTCATCATAAGTATCCATTTTATTGAAAATCAGAACCGTCTTTATGCGATACGCTTGAGTAGTTACCAAAAACCGATCTATAAAACTGGTCAAGGTTGGAGGATTGTTAATGGTGATAAGCAAAAACACCTGATCGATATTGGCGGCAATAATATGGGTCTGCCTGGCGAGGTTAACCGATTTGCGTACAATATAATTCTCCCGATCATGAATGGTATGGATAATTCCGGTAGTGACATTGTCCAAAACCTCCACATCAAAATCAACCACATCGCCCACTGCAATGGGGTTAGTGCTTTTGATGTCCTTGATTCTGAATTTTCCTTTTATGCGACAATCATAAAACGCACCGAGTTCAGTTTTTACGGTGTACCAACTTCCTGTAGACTTATAAACGGTTCCTGTCATGCATCAAATTTAATAAACAAAATAACAATTTTTAAGTCGATAAAGGCTATTTCTACAATTTAATATTATGCCATAAGGCTAATTGAGATAGTTACAAACAACACTTGCTTTAGTAGATTAAAAACTCAATATTTCACAGGATTTTTCCTGTTTCTTTCATAACACCCGTCAGCTTGAGCGAAGATTGCCACACTTTTAGCTACAAAAACATTTCAATCCGCTCAATATGACAGTTGTTTTAAGGGTTAAGAATTAATAATCTTTTCTTGGTGATTAATTGATTCCTGGTGAATTGCTTTAAACATTTTAAGTATAAACTCTTCGCTCAAACCATTTTGTTCACCTTCCAAGACCATATTCCCCAAAATTTCATTCCAACGCTTGCTTTGTAAAACAGCCACGTTCTTTTTCTTTTTTAGAGCCCCAATCCCATCAGAAAATTTCATACGCTTGCCCAGTATTTCAATGAGCTGATTATCTACAACATCAATCTGCGCTCTCAAATGACTCAATTCGGCATTGTATTCTTTTTCAGGATCAGATTCTTTCCTTATGCGCAAATCTTTCATAATTTGAATCAGGGTTTGAGGCGTTACCTGTTGGGAAGCATCACTCCAAGCTGCATCTGGATTTGTATGAGTCTCAATCATGAGCCCGTCAAAATTCAGGTCTAAGGCAGTTTGTGATACATCAAAAATCATATCTCGCTTTCCTGTGATGTGCGACGGATCATTGATCAAAGGCAAATCTGGAAACTTCGTTTGCAATTCAATGGCCAATTGCCATTCTGGATTGTTTCTGTACTTCGTTTTTTCATAAGTTGAAAACCCTCTGTGTATAGCACCCAATCTTTTGATATCTGCCGATGCCAAGCGCTCAATAGCTCCCAACCACAATGGTAAATCTGGATTTACCGGATTCTTCACCAGTACAATCTTGTCTGTTCCTTTTAGTGCATCAGCAATTTCTTGAACAATAAATGGGCTCACGGTAGAACGTGCACCGATCCAAAGCAAGTCGATATCATGCTCCAAAGCCAGTTCAACATGTGCTCTATTGGCTACCTCCGTTGCGGTTTTAAGACCTGTTTCTTCTTTAACCTTTTGCAGCCATTTCAATCCCAATGCGCCAACGCCCTCAAACATTCCAGGACGTGTACGTGGCTTCCAAATTCCAGCTCTAAAATAACTAACATCTGTATCTTTCAATTCTTGGGCAATACCCAATACCTGTTCTTCTGTTTCTGCACTGCATGGACCTGCAATGACCAAAGGATGATCCAATTTCAGATCATCTAACCATGTTCTTAATTCTCTCTTGTTTTCCATAATACTTATTAATTTCCAAATTTTAAAATTCCCTGTCTGCCGACAGGCAGGCAAATTCCAAGGTTTACTCTATAAGCTGATAGTATTGGAATTTGGTGCTGTGATTTTCATTTATTTAATACTATTGTATACCGTTTAATATTTCTTTTATGTGATTTGTATTTTTCATTTGTGTATAAATGGCCTCAAAATCATCCTCGTGTATGAACTCCCTAAATTTTTGGAGATTGATGATGTATTCATCCAAGGTTTCTAAGACATTGACTTTATTCTGTTTGAAAATTGGCGTCCACATTTCTGGGGAGCTTTTTGCCAAACGGACGGTCGATGCAAATCCACTTCCTGCCATATCAAAAATATCGCGTTCGTTTCGCTCTTTATCAATCACTGTTTTACCCAACATAAACGAACTTATATGCGATAGATGCGACACATAGGCAATATGTTTATCATGGGCTTCAGGATTCATATAGCGGATGCGCATACCCAGATCTGCAAATAACGTAAGGGCTTTTTCCTGAAGTTTGAAAGCTGTCTTTTCAACCTCACAAATAATATTGGTTTTGTTTTGGTACAATCCATTTATTGCGGCTTTTGGCCCAGAAAACTCCGTCCCTGCGATGGGATGCGTTGCCAGAAAATTACGACGTTTTGGATGGCCGTCAATAGCTTTGCAGATTTCGGCTTTTGTAGATCCAACGTCCATGACCAAGGTATCATCTGAAACCAAATCCAATACCTTTATGATCTCATTGACTGCGGCATCTACAGGTATGGACATAATGACCAAATCCGCCTTTTTCAGATCTTCATAAGTGGCTTTGGCATCGATAACATTGAGCTGTACAGCCTCTTCCAAATGGGTTTCGTTATGATCAATCCCAAACACCTTCACCTTTTGATGGTGTTTCTTAATATCAAGGGCCAAACTTCCACCAATCAAACCAACTCCTATGATGTATATATTTTTCATTACTGATATTATGTCGTCCCTCTTGGACATTCTTCTTGTTTTCTTATTATTATTTTGATCTACAAATGGACCATCTCTCCAAGACTATAATTTTTGGATGTAATATCATTATCATTCGTTCTAACAACCGTAACTGCCAACTTCAATCTGACATCCGACAAGTGTTCCACTCATTTCACCCTTGAGATTGCTTCGTGCAAGTCTTCCAATGGCGCACATAGTGAAAAGCGTATATAGCCTTCTCCATTGCTCCCAAAAATGGTCCCAGGAGCAATAAAAATTGAATGTTCCTTCAATATCTTATCGATATATTCTTCGGCCTTTATATGTGGCGGTAGTTTTGCCCAAACAAAAAGTCCTGTTGCACTTACATCATAGGTACAATTCAATGCTGTGGCTAGTTCCCATACTTTTTGGCGACGCTCTTCATAAACACTGTTCAAACTGATAAACCACATTTTTGAACATTTCAAAGCTTCAATGGCGCCCTTTTGAATACCATAAAACATTCCAGAATCCATATTACTTTTCACCTTTAAAATAGCGTTGATATATTCTGTTTTTCCTAAAACCATTCCAACTCGCCATCCCGCCATATTAAAGGTTTTACTTAACGAATTAAGCTCCAAGCAAAAATCTTTGGCACCTTTATATTTTAAAATGCTTCGTGGATAGTCATTCAATACAAAACTGTAAGGGTTATCATTCACCACCAAAATATTATGTCTTTTTGCAAAAGCGATAATATCTTCAAAAACCTTATTACTTGCTGTAGCTCCCGTTGGCATATGTGGATAACTGACCCACATTAATTTTACTTTGGATAAGTCACTTTTTTCTAAGGCAACAAAATCAGGACACCAATCGTTTTCTTCCACCAAATCATAAAAGACGGGTTTCGCACCCACTAGTTTTGTCACAGATTCATAGGTTGGATATCCTGGGTTTGGAATCAAAACCTCATCTCCCTGATTTAAAAACGCCATAGATATATGCATGATGCCTTCCTTACTTCCCATTAATGGCAATACTTCAGTCAGCGGACTTAAGTGGACACCAAAATGTTCCTTATAAAAATCCACCATGGCCTCTCTCAACTCCGGCAAACCTTGATAACTCTGGTATTTGTGGGCTACAGCATCGTTCATGCTCTCATTGATAGCCATAATAACTCGGGATGGCGGTTCCAAATCGGGACTCCCAATCCCTAAATTTATAATAGGTTTCCCTTGGGATTTAAGTAAGTTGACTTCCCTCAATTTTTTTGAGAAGTAGTATTCTTCAACAGTGTTTAATCTATCTGCAAAAGTGATCATTTTCGTGCATTTTTATATTCGCCCAAAACCTTGAAATTTTGTGCCATTATTTCCATTATTGATTTTGCTTTTTGATAATCCTGATACGCCTCAAAAGTGATATCCACAAAAAAAGCATACTTCCATGGGGTTTCAATTATTGGCAGGGATTGTATTTTGGTAAGGTTCATTCTACAGTCGCTCATCACGTTTAAGACCGATGCCAAACTGCCACGTTTGTGATCTACGTCAAATTTTAAGGAAGCCTTATTGATCTGTACTTCTTGCGCTTCAGAATTGTTGGTCACAGCAACCACAAAACGGGTTTCATTCTGTTTAATGGTCTGGATACTTTCTGCGACAATCTCCAGTTCAAACAATTCTGAAGCCAATTGACTGGCAATAGCCCCTACATTTTTAAGTTGTTTCTGCCGAATCCGTTGTGCCACTTCAGCGGTATCTTTATCCTCTACCAATTTGATATGAGGATAATTTTTAAAAAATTGTTTACACTGCAACAAAGCCATGGGATGTGAATACACTTCATGGATATCTTCAATGCTTTGACCTGGCAAGGCCATTAAGTGATGTTGAATATCCAAATAATGCTCGCCAATAATATGCAATTTATTATCGTCAATCAACGCGTAATTTGGAATGATAGACCCAGCTATAGAGTTTTCAATGGCCATGATCACCGCATCTGTTTTATTGGATAAAACACTCTGCACAGCGCCATCAAAGGTCATGCACTCATCAATGTTCAATGGATTGTCAAAATACTGTAAAGCGACAATATGGTGGAATGATCCTTTAATTCCTTGTATGGCAACAGATTTTATCATGTGCTAAATCAATTTAATTTATTGTTTTTCATCATTTTTGCTGATTTTTCAAGTTTTTTGAAACAAAAAAGTCCCGATTTTCATCGAGACCTTTATATTAAATTTATTGTTCATAAATTACACATACGAAGTCTCGTCCCTTTTGCTAAAAAAGAAATAAAACCAGTTTTGATATGTATAATTAGCTGTTTGCATAATTTGATTTCGCTAAAGTAGCGAATAATTTTTATAAACAAAATATTTTTTCGATTCTTTTTATAATACAACGATTTCGTTAAATCATAACATGTGTAAAATGCTTATTTTTGGGCAAACAATTTGAATTATGTCCATTGAAGTCACTAATATTAGCAAACTATACGCCGATCAAAAAGCGCTCAACAACATTTCCTTTAAAGTAGATAAAGGCGAAATCGTTGGTTTTTTAGGTCCCAACGGGGCTGGTAAATCCACAATGATGAAAATCCTGACCACCTATATTGAAGCTTCTGATGGTGAAGCAAAAGTAAACGACTTTGATGTTCAAATAAATCCGCGCGAAGTTCAAAAACGTGTCGGGTATTTACCTGAGCACAATCCCCTCTACTTAGAAATGTATGTCAAGGAATATTTGTCATTCAATGCGGATGTTTACAAAGTCTCAAAATCCAGAATTGAAGAAGTTATTGAGCTTACGGGACTAACAACAGAAGCCCATAAAAAGATAGGACAACTTTCAAAAGGTTATAGGCAACGCGTCGGATTGGCGAACGCCCTATTACACGATCCGGAAGTGTTGATCCTGGATGAACCTACTACAGGATTGGATCCAAATCAGTTGGTGGAAATCAGACATCTGATCAAATCTTTGGGGAAAGAAAAAACAGTCTTTTTGTCCACCCACATTATGCAAGAAGTGGAAGCTATCTGTGATCGCGTCATCATTATCAATAAAGGCGAGATTGTTGCTGACAAAAAACTTTCGGATTTAAAAGCCAACCAAGAGCAAATTATCGAAGTTGAATTTGATTATCGTGTTGAAGATATTCTGATGAACCGCTTAAAACACATACAAAACGTCAAAAATACGCACGATTTTATATATGAATTGACCTTTTCTACCAAAGAAGATATGCGTCCAATGGTGTTTGATTTTGCACATGATAATGGCTTGAAAATTCTACGACTCAACCAAAAGAATAAAAACCTGGAAAGCCTGTTTAGGGAGTTGACCATGGAATAAAGGCTTATTCTAAAATCAAACGTCCTTTATAATAAGTTTCAACCTCCACAATAGGAGGTTCATTTACCACAATAACATTGCCTGTACTTCTTATTTCTCCTCTTAATGATGCCTGCGGATTAAGAATCATGTCATTACTACTGCGCTGAAATATTCTGATATTTTGTGCAATTAAGTGCCGGCCTTCAAATCGAGAATCGCCAGAATAGAAACCGATTTCCAAATTCTCTACCGTCCCGTTTAAAAATAAATGGGACAAGTTGTTAGTCACTACATTCAGGTTTGTGCAATTGACCTCCAATCTAAAATCGCCCACCGTATGGTATTGGTCTTCAGCTTCAAAATCTTCAGAAATCAAAGTCAAATTTGGATAGTTTAAAACACCATCACTCAAAATAGGTAGTCCTGTACTGGATCTGAGATCGGTAATATTGGGCGCACTAACGTAAATTTTAGTAATGCCATAGTCTCGTGTGATATTGCAGCCGTTATGGTCTTTTAATAGCAATACATCATCTTCTATTTTTACTTCAATATCATTCCTCAAATATTCGCCGGTCTCGACGACGACCTTATGCTCTGGTGCTTCCTTAAGGATGAGTTGCACCCGCTCAAAAACAATAATCTTACTAAACGCAGCCACAGGAACTTCCATCTGAATAATTGGTCCAGCATTCTGCAAACAATCAGGCATCACCTTGGCATTGCATGACAGCAAGACTATTGCAAATAGGATGTAAATGTATTTTTTCATTATATTTCTTTCCGAATAACTACTATTGATCAAACCATTTTTCTTCGCGCTTCAAGCTTCGTTATTCCTATATTACTTATTTTTTATTTTTATTTGTTATTACAATTCTGTCTCTCATCTATGTACTATTTATTAACCTTCACATTCGACAAATCAGCAATCAACAATCAATAATCGTCAATCAGTGCTCCCCACTTCCCACTTCCTACAATCGCACTCCCACGCCAAATTCAACCGCTTCTGCCTTTGCGCCATGGGCTTTTAAGGTAATCGCACCAAAAAACTGATCTCCAAAATAGCGTTTTAAGCCTATTCTGTTATAAACTCGACCTTCAAAATCGTAAGGATAGTACACGTAATAGCCCAGTTGAGCAATTACGGATAGTTTATTAATAAACAATTCATGCCCCACAAAAACGCCTACACGTTTGTAATCTGTATCAGGATCCACATTACGTTCTGGATAGGCCACCGAGTAGAAATAGATCAATTCCTTTAGAAACTGGGCAAAAAACATATCTGTTCCGATCTGAAATGCACTTTTCCTGTTGATGCGTTTATCAGCATAGAACGATACGTTATAAAATGGAAATTGCCCAGTACCGATGATATCGCTCTCATTGACACCTGTCCTAAAGGCAAGATTGTATTTGATCTTTTCCGTGAATTTTTTAGATTCAGTTGATGGTTGATAGTTGGGTTCTTTGCTATAATCAAATAAATAATTGGTTCCTATATTAAAAACAAACGTATTGGTGGAGTTGTTTGGAGCCCTAACATTTGCGTTGGAATAATGGATCACTGAAATCCCCGCCTGAAACCCCAAACCTTTAAAAACATTCTCTTTTTTATAATTGAGCATGAGATAGGTAGTGCTCATCAAATCCGAGCCATAGGCCCCGTTCAAATAATTGGTTTCTTTTTGGTACGGATTGGTGGTGTAAGCAATACCCTGTCCAATTCTGAAGTTAAGATTCCGTTTTAAAAAATAGAAATTATAATGGGCATACACGCCGTAGTTCTCACCTAAATATTGGTTTTTCATATCCTGATAGATGAAAGAAGCTCCCCAATCTGGGTAATTGTAGCGACTTTCCCATGGCTTATGACCGTATGTTTTTTTGTTAAAGCTTAAAATCAGACCGGTGGGATGATCAGTGATGAGATGGGCTATATCCGGATTGTGTTCAAGAATGGTTCCATAGAAATAATTGGCGTCTAAGGTAAACAGTCCAGGATTCTGTTGCGCAAACAGACATGAACTCGTTAAACAAAAAACACCAACTAGAAAATACTTCATTCATTTGAGTTATACCGCAAATTTAAAAGAATAATTAAAACCGGAAGGCTTGTAGGAATCTATCTTTTTAAGTTGGTGTCTTAGATCTTAGCTTAAACTCAAAAAACTTGAGATGCAATGGTTTGAATATTATCACTTTTCCCCATAGAATAGTAGTGCAGTACAGGAATTCCGGCTTTTTGTAATTCCTTTGATTGTTGGATGCACCACTCGATACCCACTTGTTTCACTTCAGAGTTGTCCTTGCATTTAATAACCTCAAGAATCAAAGCTTCAGGCAAATCAACATGAAAACGATGAGGCAACAAGTTCAATTGCCTTTTGGTGGCAATGGGTTTTAATCCGGGAATTATCGGAATGGTGATGCCTTCTTTTCTGCATTTTTCAACAAAATCAAAATATTTCTGATTGTCAAAGAACATCTGGGTGACGACATATTCTGCGCCACTTTTTATTTTCTTCTTTAAAAAATGGATGTCACTGTCCAAGCTTGGGGATTCCATGTGTTTTTCAGGGTAGGCCGCAACACCAATGCAAAAATTGGTTTTTGAGGTATTTTGTAGTTCCTCATCAAGGTAGACTCCATCGTTCAGTGCATTAATCTGCTGCACCAAACCATTGGCGTACTCATGGCCTTCTTTTTCAGGGGTGAAATAGGTTTCAGTTTTAACGGCATCGCCTCTTAAGGCCATGACATTCTGAATACCCAAAAAATCGAGGTCGATCAGGAAATTTTCGGTATCTTCCTTAGTAAAACCCCCACATAAAATATGCGGAATAGCATCCACTTTGTACCTGTTTTGAATGGCTGCACAAATACCCACAGTTCCAGGCCGCTTCTTGACCACTTGTCGTTTAAGCAATCCGTTTTCCTGTTCTTTATAAATATATTCTTCTCGATGGTAAGTCACATCAATAAACGGCGGATTGAATTCCATTAACGGATCAATATTATCAAAAATTGATTTGATATGTTGCCCTTTTAATGGGGGTAAAATTTCAAACGAAAACTGTGTATTTCCGTTGGCTTGTGCTATATGTTCTGTTACTTTCATGTCAACTCCCCACGAAAGTGGGGATCTCTTTTTTGCCACGAATACACGAATGTATTCTATGATTTACAATTAATATTTATTTTTTTACTCTGCGTTCCTCTGGGTCTCTCTGCGAAACTTTGCGGTATAGGTATTTCACAGAGAGACACATAGCATTTCATCTTTAATCCGCTAAATTTGGGTTCAACCATTTTTCAGCTTCTTCATTAGAAACGCCTCGTCTTTTCGCATAATCTTTCAATTGATCGTCGGTTATTTTCCCCAATCCAAAGTATTTGGCTTCCTTATTTGCAAAATAATACCCCGAAACACTTGCTGCAGGCCACATGGCCAAACTATCCGTGATTTCTACACCAATATTTTCTTTGACCTGTAACAGTCTCCAAATGGTTTTTTTCTCCAAATGGTCAGGACAGGCTGGATATCCAGGTGCTGGACGAATTCCTTTATAGCTTTCTTTGATCAGTTCCTCATTAGATAAATCCTCATCAGTATCGTAGCCCCAATGATCAATCCGTACTTCCCTATGCAAATACTCAGCAAATGCCTCGGCAAGACGATCTGCAATGGCCTTGATCATAATGGCGTTATAATCGTCCAAATCCTCTTCAAATTTTTTCGCCAATTCTGCTGTACCAAATCCTGTCGATACACAGAAACATCCCATATAATCTTTTTTTCCTGAATCTTTTGGTGCTATGAAATCGGCTAAAGCGATATTTGGAACGCCTTCGCGTTTATCCAATTGCTGCCGAAGGGTTAAAAACGTAACTTTTGGTTTTCCTGATTCGTCATAAATCTCAATGTCATCATCATTTATGGTATTAGCAGGGAACAGTCCAAAAATAGCTTTAGCTTTTAAAAGTTTTCCGTCGAAGACTTTTTTCAATAGTGCTTTTGCATCTTTAAATAGTTCAGTGGCTTGTTCTCCCACAACCTCATCGGTTAGGATATCGGGATATTTTCCGTGCAAATCCCAGCTTCTAAAAAACGGACTCCAATCAATAAATTCCTCCAGCTTTGTCAATTCAAAGTCTTCGATAACCTGAACGCCCAACTGATTGGGTTTAATAATTTCTGCCGTATTCCAATCGACTTTATATTTTCTGTTTCGCGCTTCCTCAATCGTGATATAATTCTTTTGTTTGCCACGTTTTAAAAACTGCTCGCGAAATTTCTCATATTCCTCACGAATTTGTTCTTTATACACCCGATTGTCTTTTTGGAGCAAACTACCTACAACAGTCACTGCCCTTGAGGCATCGTTGACATGTACGGTGGTGTGGCCATAGTTTGGAGCAATCTTAACGGCTGCATGTGCTCTGGAGGTCGTGGCACCACCTATCATTAACGGAATGTTAATATTTTTCTTTTCCATTTCTTTGGAGACATAGACCATTTCATCCAATGACGGTGTAATAAGTCCACTTAATCCAATAATATCGACGTTTTCCCTAATGGCCGTTTCAATAATTTTTTCAGGCGGCACCATCACACCCAAATCGATGATTTCATAATTGTTACATCCCAAAACAACGCTGACGATATTTTTACCAATATCATGTACATCACCTTTTACGGTTGCCATTAATACTCGTCCGGCAAACTCTTGCTTTCCATCTTTCTCGGCTTCAATAAAAGGTTGCAGATAGGCAACGGCCTTTTTCATCACTCGAGCCGATTTGACCACTTGGGGCAAGAACATTTTTCCACTACCAAATAAATCACCAACCACGCCCATCCCAATCATTAAATGGCCTTCAATAACTTCAATTGGTTTTAAGGTTTCTTGACGGGCCTGCTCTACATCTTCTATGATAAAAGCTTCAATCCCTTTAACCAAGGAATGGGTGATGCGCTCTTGTAGTGGATCATTTCGCCATTCCAAAATCTTGGCAACATCTTCCTTTTTATCACCTTTAACCGTCTCAGAAAAGTCCAACAAACGCTCCGTGGCATCATCACGTCGGTCAAACAGAACATCTTCCACATGCTCTAATAAATCCTTTGGAATTTCGTCATAAACCTCCAACATGGTCGGATTGACGATGCCCATGTTCATTCCGTGCTGAATGGCATGGTACAGAAATGCCGAGTTGATGGCTTCACGAACAACTGTATTCCCCCTAAAAGAAAACGAAACGTTACTCACACCACCAGAAACATTAGCATACGGAAGATTCTCACGAATCCATTGGGTAGCCTTGAAAAAGTCGAGAGCATTCAAACGGTGCTCCTCCATTCCTGTCGCCACCGGGAAAATATTGGGATCAAAAATTATATCCTGAGGTGGGAATTTGACTTTGTTCACCAAAATATCGTACGAGCGCTTACAGATTTCGATACGCCGTTCTAAGGTATCGGCTTGCCCATCTTCATCAAAAGCCATCACTATGACGGCTGCTCCGTATCGTTTCACCAATTTAGCTTGATGAATAAACGTCTCTTCACCTTCCTTCAAGCTTATGGAGTTGACTACCGATTTTCCTTGCACTACTTTCAATCCCGCTTCAATGATTTCCCATTTGGAACTGTCAATCATGATGGGCAATCGGGCGATATCGGGTTCTGAAGCAATAAGGTTTAAGAACTTGGTCATCGCATTCACGCCGTCCAACATGCCTTCATCCATATTGACATCAATAATTTGCGCGCCGCCTTCAACCTGATCTCGTGCCACATCTAAGGCTTCACTGTAGTTTTCGTCTTTTATAAGACGTAGGAATTTACGTGATCCTGTGACGTTGGTGCGCTCGCCTACGTTGATGAAATTACTTTCAGGAGTTACGATTAATGGCTCGAGTCCTGAAAGTGTTAGATATTTATTTTGTTTCTTCATTTTCTTTCTATTTCGCATGCATATGTATTCTCTATGACACTTTATTAAAATGCGATAATATTAAATATTTACTATCCGTTTTATCATATCAACAAGATTCCTGCCTTCGCAGGAATTTGCTTTCTGGGGTGACAACCAAGGGTTCTAATCCAGAAAGTGCTAAGTATTTGTGTTTTTTGCTCATTATCATTCTATTCATAAGGTTTAGCAACGCTGAACCTAAAAGTTTACTGCTCTAAGATGGCGATAAGTGACTCCATACTTTGGCTAATTGTAACTGTCATAATTTTGCTTTTGTACATGAGATTCCTGCGTTCGCAGGAATTGGCTATAACTATCTTAATTTTGCTTTTGTTCACGAGATTCCTGCCTCCGCAGGAATTGGTTACTGCTCTAATTTGACCTAAAGTGATTCAATACTTAGCCAAACTTCAATTGTCATAATATTTCCTTTGTACATGAGATTCCTGCGTTCGCAGGAATTGGCTATAACTATCTTAATTTTGCTTTTGTTCACGAGATTCCTGCCTCCGCAGGAATTGGTTACTGCTCTAATTTGACCTAAAGTGATTCAATACTTAGCCAAACTTCAATTGTCATAATATTTCCTTTGTACATGAGATTCCTGCGTTCGCAGGAATTGGCTATAACTATCTTAATTTTGCTTTTGTTCACGAGATTCCTGCCTCCGCAGGAATTGGTTACTGCTCTAATTTGACCTAAAGTGATTCAATACTTAGCCAAACTTCAATTGTCATAATATTTCCTTTGTACATGAGATTCCTGCGTTCGCAGGAATTGGCTATAACTATCTTAATTTTGCTTTTGTTCACGAGATTCCTGCCTCCGCAGGAATTCTACGAGGTTTATAGTTTTTTGCGGTTTCTGCTATTTTTTGAATATGCTCTGGGGTAGATCCACAACAGCCACCAACAATATTGATCAATCCATCTTTCAGGTATTCTTCAATAAAAGCGTTCATTTGATCAGGGGTCTGTTCGTATTCTCCAAAAGCATTTGGTAATCCTGCATTGGGGTGCGCTGATGTAAAAAACTCTGTTTCGTTGGATAATCGTTGTAAATAAGGTTGTAATTGATCTGCTCCAAGCGCGCAATTAAATCCGACGCTGAGCAAAGGAATATGGGAAATGGACAGTAAAAACGCTTCCACTGTTTGTCCAGAAAGTGTCCGTCCAGAAGCATCTGTAATGGTTCCTGAAACCATGATTGGAATATCGAGGTCTCGTTCTTCTTTGACCTCATCAATAGCAAACAAGGCGGCTTTGGCATTTAAGGTATCAAAAATCGTTTCTACCAGTAAAATATCGACACCTCCATCAATCAAAGCTTCCACTTGCTGTTTATAGGCAATCCGAAGCTCGTCAAAGGTGATGGCTCGAAATTCTGGCCGATTGACATCTGGCGATAAACTTGCGGTTTTATTGGTAGGCCCAATGCTGCCTGCAACAAATCGTGGTTTATTAGGATTGGCTTTGGTAAATTCATCGGCAACTTGTTTGGCTATTTTAGCAGATTCGAAATTCAGTTCGTAAACCAAATCCTCCAAATTATAGTCGGCCATAGCGATGGTAGTTCCCGAAAAGGTATTGGTTTCTACAATATCTGCTCCCGCCTCAAAATATTTACGATGAACATCAGCAATAGCCTGTGGCTGGGTTAATGATAGCAAATCATTATTGCCTTTAAGTGAGCTTGGATAATCTTTGAAACGTTCGCCACGAAAATCTTCTTCAGAGAAGTTATAGCGTTGCAACATGGTCCCCATGGCACCATCTAAGATGAGAATACGGTCTTGTAAAATTCGATTGATATCTGACATTGTTTAATAAACTAAATAATGTCATCAGGAAAGTGAGGAGAAAAAACACTTTGGTTATCTGTCTTAATTCTGAAACAATTCAGAATAAAGTAGAATTTAGCACCTTCTTAAATTGAGATTCCTGCCTTCGCAGGAATTCGTAAGGGTTGCTAAGGCTTCACTGGGTCTAATCCCTCTGCCTTTCGTGATAACAAATTAATAATAGTATGAACTAAGGGCGAATTTAGTGTATAAAAAATAGTCCACCAACTTTTATTCAAATAAATCTGAAGATAAATACCGATCGCCAATATCACAGATGACGGCGACGATGATTCCCTTATCCATTTTTTGAGCGATTTTTAAGGCCGCAGCAACCGAGCCTCCACTGCTCATTCCTGCAAAGACACCTTCTTCTTTAGCCAATCTTTGGGTTGTGGCTCTTGCATCTTCCTCGCTCACTTCAATCACCTTATCCACTTTCGAGCGATCAAAAATTCGGGGAAGATAAGCTTCCGGCCATTTACGGATGCCAGGGATTTTAGCACCATCTTTTGGTTGTGCGCCAACAATGGTGATGTTTTTATTCTGCTCTTTTAAAAACGTGGACACGCCCATAATGGTTCCGGTGGTTCCCATAGCCGAAACAAAATGTGTCACTTCACCATTAGTATCACGCCAAATTTCTGGACCGGTGGTTTTATAATGGGCTTTCCAATTGTCGTCATTGCCAAATTGGTTTAACATAAAATAGCCCTTGTCTTTTTCGAGCTTTTCAGCGACGTCTCGGGCTCCCTCGATTCCATCATCTGCGGAAGTCAGAATTAATTCCGCACCATAGGCCCTCATGGTTTTGATCCGCTCTTCGGTAGAATTCTCAGGCATGACCAACACCATTTTCACACCTAACAACTGAGCTATGAATGCTAAGGCAATTCCTGTATTCCCGCTTGTAGCTTCTACCAAAGTATCTCCTTTTTTGACATCACCACGTTTTAAAGCTTCCGAAATCATATTCAAAGCCGCGCGATCCTTAACGCTGCCTCCTGGATTTGTGCCTTCTAATTTTAAAAACAAACGGACGCCATCTTTCGAAATAATATGTTTCACTTCAACAAGTGGTGTGTTACCAATTTGGTCGATTATCGATTGACTTTGAATCATTTTTTGCGTGTGCTAATTTTTATTTCTGTTTGATAGGTGACTAACGAATTTTCAGGAACCGATTGGGTAATCCATACGTTCGCCCCAATAATGCTATTTGCGCCAATGACGATATCTCCTCCCAAAATAGTTGCGTTGGCATAGATGGTCACATTATCTTCAATGGTGGGGTGACGTTTTGTTTCCGATAGACTCTTTTTTATTTGAATGCCGCCCAAGGTCACCCCTTGATAAATTTTGACGTTGTTTTTAATGATGGCCGTTTCGCCAATGACAATTCCTGTACCGTGATCGATAAAAAAAGAATCTCCGATTGTTGCACCGGGATGAATATCCACGCCGGTTAAACCATGTACGTGTTCACTCATCATTCTTGAAATAACAAAATAGTTTAGCTTATATAGCGCATGACTTAATCTATAAATAGCAATGGCGTGAAACCCTGGATATGCCAGATACACTTCAGTTAAACTCTTGGCCGCAGGATCATTTTGTTCTATGGCAATCGCATCCAAGTCAAGCTTCTCCCGAATAGTTCCAAATTGACTTTCAAATTTCGACCATGTTTCTTCACCGTCCTCCAATTTCAATTTTGTCGCAATCTTAAGAAATGTGTCTTTTACAAATTGACAGTTTAGAGTCCGATATTCTTCATCAAATAGCATATAAAACAAGGCTTTTGTGAAGGTCTCGACAGGATCCTTTAAACAGATATTATAAGTCTGAAATTGATTTAATTGATTTGAAAGTATACTCATATGATCAATATTACGCATTATTCATGAGGGTAATATCAAAATTAATCAATTATTTACAGCAAATTATAGAATAGCTTGAACAACTGCTTTCGGCGCTTCCTTACGCGTGCCATCAAACCCATCTATGCCACTGACCGTAGTATATTTAAGCACATATTTTTTACCGGGATTGATGATTTGATACGCCGATTGGCACATTAAGGTTGCTTCATGGAACCCACAAAGAATCAACTTCAATTTTCCGGGATAGGTATTGACATCGCCAATGGCATAAATCCCTGGGATATTGGTTTGATAATCAAAAGTATCGACCTTTATGGCGTTTTTTTCAATTTCCAAGCCCCAATCGCCAATTGGTCCTAATTTTGGCGACAATCCGAAAAGTGGAATAAAATGATCTGCTTCAAGCAAGATTCTCTCTCCTTCCTGTTCTATAGTAAGACCTTCCAATCTTTTATTCCCGTGTAATGCAGTAACTTCTGCAGGTGTGATAAGGTTTATTTTTCCAAGAAGCTTTAGTTCTTGGACTTTCTCAACCGAATCCAAAGCGCCTCTAAATTCAGTACGTCTATGAACAAGCGTTACTTCTGATGCGATATCCGCCAAAAAAATACTCCAATCTAAAGCGGAGTCACCACCTCCAGAAATCACCACTTTCTTATTTCTATAGATTTCAGGATCTTTGATGAAATAGTCCACCCCTAAATCCTCGTAATAGGCGATATTATCAATCAATGGCTTTCTCGGTTCAAAGCTACCCAAACCCCCAGCTATAGCGACAATTGGCGCATGATGCCGAGTTCCTTTGTTAGTGGTTACAATAAAACTACCATCTTCTTGCCTTTCTATAGTCTCTGCGCGTTCACCCAAAGTAAATCCAGGCTGGAATTGCTTGCCTTGTTCCAAGAGGTTATTCGTCAAATCTCCAGCCAAAATATCTGGCACTCCCGGAATATCATAAATGGGCTTTTTAGGATATAATTCTGAACACTGACCTCCAGGTTGTGGCAAAGCATCAATTAAATGACATTTGAGTTTCAATAATCCTGCTTCAAAGACGGTGAATAATCCTGTAGGTCCAGCACCTATTATTAATATATCTGTTTTAATCATGTTATTTGCTTATTAAAGTTTCGGTAATTTTGTTGAGTGCATTCACTTTTTGCTCAAAATTGCCTTTAATTGTTTTTCTGTATTGGTTTAAATTTTCTACCAGAATATTGACATCGTCAGGAATGACTTCTTCAAAAAACTGACGTAAGCGTTTCGCTGTAGTGGGCGATTTCCCATTGGTGGAAATGGCTATTTTAACATTGCCTTTTGTGACAATACCTCCTAAATAGAAATCACAAAATTCAGGGGTGTCTGCGACGTTGACCAATAGATTGCGGTTTTTGGCATCTTTATAGATTTTTGTGTTGACTTCCACATTATCAGTTGCTGCGATGACCAAATCTTTGTCACATAAAAAAGACTCGTCATAAGCCGTATAGATTAAGTTGATGTTGAATTGTTCCGCGAGTGCTTTCACCTCATCCCTGAAAAAAGGGGCCACCATTTCCACATTGGCGTCGGGGCTCGATTTTAATAAAAATGTGAGTTTTTCCAAACCAACATTCCCACCACCAACAATTAAGGTTTGGATTTTATGCATTCTTAAGAAAATAGGGTATAAGTTATTTCGTTCCATTTTTAAGCTGTTATGAGTTGTTGGTTGACTTCTGTATGTATAGAATTTAGCTTGACCCGCTGGTTAACAACTTCACCAATGACGATGATTGCGGGATTGGATAAGTTCTGCTTTTCGACGATACCATAAATTGTTGAAATGGTTCCGACACCAAATTTTTCGTTTTCCGTGGTGCCATTTTGGATAATTGCCACTGGAGTATTTTGCTTTCCTTCCGAAGAAAACACGTCGACAATTTCGGACAATTTGCCCATGCCCATTAAAATGACCACCGTTGCTGTAGATTGCGCGGCAAGTTTGACATCCTTTGATAATTGGTGGGATTTTGTGGTGCCAGTTATCACCCAAAAACTTTCAGATGCACCTCGTTTTGTTAATGGAATCCCTTGGTAGGCAGGCACCGCCAATGCTGATGAAATGCCAGGAACGACATAGGTTTCTATTCCATAGTGTCGCACAAAATCAATTTCCTCAGCACCACGACCAAAAATAAAAGGATCGCCACCTTTTAGTCGGACTACGTGTCCATGGGATTTTGCCCTGGCCACAATCAAGTCGTTGATTTGGTTTTGTTCGTAGGCATAACAGCCCTTGCGTTTGCCCACAAATATGAGTTCTGCATTTGGGGAAGCATAGTCCAACAAAACTACGTTGATCAAGGCATCATATAAAATGACATCTGCAGATTCTATCGCTTTGATGGCTTTAAGGGTGATCAGTTCTGGATCTCCTGGACCTGCACCTACTACGGTTAATTTTGGTGTTTTCATGTTTGTGGGTTTAAACCTGACAGGTTTTCCTCCTTCGGCGGACAAGTAAAAACCCGTCAGGTTTGTTTAAATAGTTATGGCCTGTTTTTGTTTTCTAAAAGCTCTTGCTTTATCTAAAAACACCGTTGCATTCTCAATGTAATTTTGGGCGAAAGCTTGCGTTGGAGCATTCTTTCTTATTTGATAAATGACTTCCGAAAAGCTAGTTCCCAAATCAATTTTTTGGGATTCAACAAATTCAGCATCAAACTGACTTATAATTACGGCTTGGGTATTTGTGACAATGTCTTCTGAAATTAATAGTGCCTTTGCCGCGTTAACCATGGCCGTGTAGGCTAAATAAATGGCATTGGAATACACTTTATGTCCTAAAGCTTCCTTGGCGTTATCAATTTTTTCTTCACTTTCCAAAAACAAGGTTTCAATCAAATCGATCATCACCCCTGCACATTCTCCAATTCCAATGGCTTTTACATAATCTTCATTAGTCCCCCAATCAATAAAATCGTCTTGGGTTAAACTGGACACATCTGACAAGTCGGTTAAAAGGTTATAAAAGTATTTTTCGCCTTGTGCCAAATAATAATCCAAAAAGGACTTCCCATGGGCATTGGCTTCAAAATCATTTAAAATACGACGTAAAGCCTCTGGCCCTCTCTTACTCGGTACTTTCACCACTTTATCGGCATACACTCCTTTTCCGTTGCCCAAATTTCCGCCGCCAAGCAAAACTTGAAGCGCAGGCGCCACTAATTTATCTGGAGTTCTTATAGACATGCCCTGAAATCCAATATTGGCCATGTTGTGCTGACCACAGGCATTCATACAGCCGCTTATTTTGATGACTAAATCATCATTGTTTAAATAGTGAGGATACTCAGTTTTGATCACACGCTCCAGTTCTTCCGCGATTCCAGTACTACTCGCGATTCCTAAATTACAGGTATCCGTTCCTGGGCATGCCGTGATATCAACTGCTTTATTATAACCAACTTCCGCAAAACCGAGCTTATCCAATTCCTGATAGAAATAAGGCAACAACTCCTCTTTCACAAAAGGAATGAGGATGTTTTGACGTAAGGTCAACCGGATTTCTCCCGCGGCATAATTCTGAACCAAATCCGCTAACAAACGTGCTTTGTCCGTATAGAAATCGCCCAACAAGACTTTAATTCCTATGGCCACATAGCCCTCCTGTTTTTGTGGAATGAGGTTGGTAGATTTCCAAACATTAAAAGCATCTTTATCTTTAAGGTTTACTTTCGGCACGTCAACAGTTACCGGGATGGATATTGGATAATTTTCAACATTAATGGGAATAGTGGAATTCGCAATCGCCTTCTGCTCTTCATCAACCAAAGATTTGAATTCTTCCAATCCAATAGCATTGATCAAGAACTTCATCCGTGCCTTGGCCCGACTTTTTCGCTCGCCATGGCGGTCAAAAACACGTAGCACCCCTTCCATCAATGGAATTATCCGATCGGTTGGCAAAAATTCATAAAGCACATCTGCAAGGCGCGGTTGTGAGCCCAATCCGCCACCCAACATGACTTTAAAACCTCTGATGCCATTTTTGGTTTTAGCAATAAAGCCCAAATCATGCATGTAGGACAGGCCTGAATCTTCATCGGACGCCGAAAAAGAGACTTTAAATTTTCGTCCCATTTCCTGGCAGATAGGATTTCTTAAAAAGAATTTAAAAATAGCGTCGGCATAAGGCGATACATCAAATGGTTCATTGATATCGATCCCGGCAGTTTCACTTGCAGTCACATTTCTAACCGTATTCCCACAGGCTTCACGAATGGTCATCGTATCTTTTTCCAATTCTTCCCAGAGTTCGGGAGTTCTATCAATATCAACATAATGAATTTGAATGTCCTGGCGGGTGGTGATGTGTAAGCGTCCTCGGGAATATTCGTCAGAAACATCCGCAATTCGTCTTAACTGTTGACTCAGAACTTTTCCGTAAGGCAATTTGATTCGTACCATTTGGACACCTTGTTGGCGCTGTCCATAAATACCTCGTGCCAAACGCACACTTCTAAATTGATCCTCGTCAATCTTGCCATATTTGAAGAGTTCAATTTTATTGGCTAAATCGATAATATCTTTTTCAACGACTGGATTTTCTAATTCTGTTCTAAAACTTTGCATAAAAATGCCCTGCTAACCTCCCATCTGTACTGCAATCTATGCAAGTTCTGGAAGGTATTCTGACTCGGGTAAGCGAGAATATTGTTAGTGATTTGTGATTATGAGCAATCCTGTTAGTTCACCAATTTAGGTTTGAGATTCTTATTGAATAAAGCCTGCCCCAACGGTATTATTGGAGTGTGAATCAATTAAGATAAAGGAACCATTGGTACGATGGTGTTTGAACGGATCGAAAAAGATAGGCTTGTTCAATTTAAAGGTGACGGTAGCTATATCATTCATCCCCAAAGCCTTGATATTTTCTTCTATTCCAGAATAATCGGGATGGATTTTATGATGGATGGCATCTACTTTTGCTAAAACTTTATTGACACCATGTTGCAGCACATATTTGTTACCAGCGACTAAATTCTGAGAATCCATCCAAGAAATGGTTGCTGTGAATTGCTTATCAATAATTGGTAAGTCATCTACTTTCACCAACATATCGCCCCTGCTCAAATTGATATCATCTTCCAAAGTGATGGTAACCGACGAGCGTCTTGAAGCGGTTTGATACAATTGGTCATATACAAAAATCTCTTTTATTTTAGATTTCGTTTGGGATGGCAAAGCGACCACTTCATCACCAATACTAAGTTCACCTCCATATACTTTTCCAGCATAGCCCCTAAAATCGTGAAATTCTTCAGTCTTTGGTCTTATGACATACTGTACAGGAAATCTTGGCGTGCCCACATTGTAGATGTCTTTAGTGTCCAATTGCTCAAAATGTTCCAATAAGGTCTGTCCATCGTACCATGGCATGTTATTGGATTTATGAACGACATTATCACCTTTTAAAGCACTTACCGGAATAAAGGTGATGTTTTGCTCTTGATAATCACGTTTATCCATTAAGCTTTTAAAATCGGCTTTGATCTTGTTATAAATTTCTTGGGAAAAATCAACCAAATCCATTTTATTGATGGCGACGATCACATCTTTTACACGCAATAAATTATTAATGAAAAAATGCCGATTAGTTTGTTCAATCACCCCTTTTCGGGCGTCAATCAAGATGATGGCCGCTTGCGAAGTAGAAGCACCTGTCACCATGTTTCTCGTATACTCCACATGACCAGGAGTATCCGCAATGATATAACTCTTGGTTTGTGTTGAGAAATAAATATGAGCGACATCAATGGTAATCCCTTGTTCTCTTTCGGCTACCAAACCGTCTGTTGCCAATGAAAAATCAAGATAATCGTATCCTTTTTGTTTACTGGTATTTTTTATGGCGTCGAGCTTATCACTCGTTAAAGATTTTGTATCGTATAGAATTCTCCCAATTAAGGTGCTTTTCCCATCATCTACACTTCCTGCTGTTGCTATTTTTAAAACTTCCATTTTTTGTTTGATATTAAGTATTAAGTAGGTAGTATTAAGATTTTACCGGTTTTATACTTATATGTTTTACTTATAATTTTATAATTCTCTTAGTACTTAATTCTTTGTACTTAATTCCTAATACTAAAAGTACCCCTGTTGTTTGCGTTTTTCCATCGCGGCTTCTGAGCGTTTGTCGTCAATGCGTGCACCACGTTCGGAAATGGTGGAGTCTCGGATTTCTTGTACGACAGAGGCAATATCCGCTGCCTCAGAAAGCACCGCCGCAGTACAACTCATATCGCCCACCGTTCTAAATCGGACCACGCGTTCTTCAACCACTTCATCTTCGTCTCTGTATACCACGTCGTCGTCAGAAGACCAAATCAAGCCGTCTCTTAAAAAAGTCGCTCTTGTATGTGCAAAATAAATGGAAGGGATTTCAATATTTTCTCTTTCGATATACGACCAAACATCCAATTCTGTCCAGTTGGAAATCGGAAACACCCGTACATTTTGTCCCAATTGAATTTGTCCATTGAGCATATCGAATAATTCGGGACGTTGATTTTTTTCATCCCATTGTCCAAAATCATCCCTCACAGAAAAAATGCGTTCCTTGGCTCTCGCCTTTTCTTCGTCCCTTCTGGCACCTCCAATACAGGCGTCAAATTTGAATTCTTCAATAGCATCTAAAAGCGTCGTGGTTTGAAGGCTATTTCTGCTGGCATATTTGCCAGATTCCTCCTTTACCTTTCCTTGATTGATGGAATCTTGAACCTTCCGAACAATCAATTCCAGTCCCAATTCATTCACCAAGCGATCCCTAAATTCAATGGTTTCAGGAAAATTGTGGCCAGTGTCAATATGCATTAAAGGAAACGGAATTTTTGCAGGATAAAAGGCTTTTTGGGCCAATCTCACCAAGGTAATGGAATCCTTTCCTCCAGAAAACAAGAGCACAGGCTTTTCAAATTGTGCAGCTACTTCTCTAATAATGTAGATAGCTTCATTTTCTAAAGGATTAATTTTCGAGGTGTCTTTCTTCATAATTTTACTTCTTGTCCCCCTTACCCCGACGAGTAAATCTTTACTGGGGTGGGTTTTGTTGTTGTTATATAGTTGTTAGCACGTGCTGACTGAGACTGCGACCTCAAACTCAGGCGTGCAAGCCACATTCTCTGTTCTCCAATTGCTTTGTGGGATCAAAATATTTAAATTCATTGGGCAGGTTATGTTCAATGAGATACCCATCAAGTTCTTCATCCGTCCAATAATAAAAAGGACTTATCTTTAAAATGCCATCAGCGCCTTGGGATACAATATCAATACTATTTCTAAATGCGGTCTGTCCTTTGCGTAAATTTGTGAACCAAGCATCAGGTTGGTGCTCAGACATCGCTCTTTTAAAAGGTTCCAACTTTACCTGCTCTGTAAACACTTTATGATTTGGATCATCCACGTGAGGAATTCCCAACACGATATCCCGATGTGCAGTCGTTTGTTTAGGTACATATAAATGCACGTTCAAGTCGAGTTGATTTATAACTGCCTCGGCATGTTTGTAAGTTTGTGGCGTGTTATAGCCCGTATCGCACCAAATCACTTTAATATCTCGTTTTACCTCTGCAACGGCATGCAAGATGGCGGCTTCATAAGGTCTGAAATTGGTGGTGACTACTGGATGATCAGAAACTGAAACGGCCCACAAAATAATTTCCAAAGGTGATTTTGTACGTAGATCTTTATTGATCTGTTCTAAATTAATTTTCATTATTTTCCCCATTTTATAGTATTCCAAGCGCGTTCATGAAAAAAGTACAGCGCCATTTTCGAAACCAATTCTATACCGCCTATTGAGAAGGCCAATGCCAAGGTTCCGGTGATGACATAGGAAATGGCCACCGTGGCAAGGGTACCTACAACACGCCAACTAATGGTTTTTAGCAACGTTCGTTTGATGTTTTCTTTAGGTTCCGCGTCAGTACTGACGGTAGTTCCGTTTTGGCTATGTGATATGTTTGATTCTAAAACTGTTTCCATTAATAATATATTTTACCTTTTACTTTTAACCCTATAGATTTAGTAGGGTATCGTGCAAACCTAAGAAATAATTTTAAAACGGTACTCACCGAATTCAATAAAAATAACAGGTTTTTTTTGTGAATTTAATAATTGATCAAATCAGCCAAAGATGTTTCTCCGTAAATTTTCAAATTACTATCGCGCACGCGGATCATCAAAAGGTGCACCGCACATTCCGTTTCAGTGGGACAATCATCACATTTTTCATAATAGTTTAAACTCACACATGGAATCATGGCAATGGGACCTTCCAATACTCTCATGACGGTAGTCATTTTAATATCCTTAGGATTTTTAAGTAAGTAGTAACCACCACCTTTTCCTTTTTTAGATCCTAAAAGCCCACTTTTGCGAAGGGTCAACAAGATACTCTCCAGAAATTTAAGTGAAATATTTTCCATTTCCGAAATGGTCGCAATTGACACAGGAACGTTTTGTTCTTGTCTCGCCAAATAGGTCAGCGCCTTAATTCCGTATTTCGTCTTTTTTGAAAGCATCCGGTAAAGATACTTTTTTTATACATATTCTAACGCTTGTTTCAAATCCGCAATAATATCATCTCCATGTTCCAATCCCACTGATATACGGACCAATCCATCAGAAATACCTGTTTCAAGGCGCTCTGACTCGCTCAACTTGCTATGGGTTGTACTTGCAGGATGCGTAGCAATGGAACGTGTATCGCCTAAATTTGCGGATAGTGATAGCATTTTTAAATGGTTTAAAAATTGACGTCCAGCTTCTATTCCTCCCTTAACCTCAAAAGCAACGACATTCCCTCCTTGCTTCATTTGGTTTTTGGCCAATTCATACTGGGGATGGGATTTCAAAAAAGGATATTTCACCAAAGCCACCTTCTCATGCGATTCTAAAAACTCCGCAACTTTGAGTGCATTATCACAGTGTCTATCAACTCTGACCCCCAAAGTCTCCAAACTTTTTGAAAGAATCCAGGCGTTAAACGGAGATAATGCGGGTCCGGTATTTCTTGAAAATAAATAGATTTCCCGAATTAAATCAGCTCTTCCCACGGTTGCCCCACCAAGAACCCGACCTTGACCATCAATCAATTTTGTAGCCGAATGGATCACCAAATCAGCGCCAAATTTTATGGGATTTTGTAAATACGGCGTCGCAAAACAATTATCAACAATATAAATCAGATGGTGCTTTTTGGCAATCTGTCCCAAAAGTTCCAAATCCAAAATATCTACTGCCGGATTCGTGGGACTTTCCAAATACAAAATCTTGGTGTTAGGCTGAATTAGACTTTCAATTTGATCAACCTCATCAATTTTGAAGTAACTGGTTTCTATATTCCACTTCGGGAAAAACTTTGTAAATAACGTGTTGGTAGAACCAAAGATACTACGTGCCGACACAATATGATCGCCTGCATTCAACAAAGCCGCAAAGGTTGAAAACACGGCTGCCATTCCAGTAGCAAAGGCATATCCGCTTTCGGCTCCTTCCAGTTTGCACATTTTATCTATAAACTCAGAAGTGTTCGGATTCGTGAATCGGCTGTATATATTACGTTGTTTTTCCTCAGCAAAAGAAGCTCGCATATCTTCAGCATCTTCAAAAATGAAGCTTGACGTTAAATGCAAGGGGGTGGAATGTTCCAAAAATTCTGAACGCTCCATTTGGGTTCTGATAGCGTCGGTTTCAAATTTGTTGCTGCTCATGTTCTGGTTTTTTTTAGCCACGAATTCACGAATGTTTTTTCGGTTGGTGTAGCCTTAAAGACCTGTCAGGTTTTAAAAACCTGACAGGTCTGAAAAGGTCTGCGAAACATTCTTTTCTAATTAATATGTTTTGACAATCTTAAGATATCTCCAAAAACACCTCTTGCCGTCACCTCCGCTCCTGCCCCCGCACCTTGAATGACAATGGGTTGCTCGCCATAAGATTCTGTGAAAATCTCAAAAATGGCATCGGAACCTTTGATATGGCCTAAAGTGCTATCCAATGGAATGGATACCAGTTTAACTTCCAAATTCCCTTTGTCTTTAGATAAATCGCCCGACAAATCGCCTACATAGCGCAGCACATGACCTTCTTTTTGTTGGTCTTTTATGGCTTGGAATTTGTCATCCAAAACCTCCAATTGCTTCAGAAACTCTGAAGTTGGAATCTCTCGATAGTCTTCCGGAATAAGATTTTCAACAGAAATATCCTCAAATTCATTCTGCAAATCGAGTTCTCTTGCCAAGATCAATAGTTTCCTTGCCACGTCATTTCCTGAGAAATCCTCACGCGGATCTGGTTCGGTAAAACCTTTATCAATGGTCTCTTGTATAATCGTACTGAACGGTTTATCCTGTACTGAAAAATTATTGAACAAGTAACTTAAAGTACCTGAAAACACACCTCTAATTCTTGTGATATTTTCACCAGATTCATGTAATAGATTAATTGTATCTATCAATGGTAAACCAGCGCCAACCGTAGTCTCGTACAGGTAATTTTTCTTATTGTTATCTAAATTGCTTCTGAGTTTTGAATAGAAATCGTGAGAAATCGTATTGGCTATTTTATTGGAAGATACCAGATCAAATCCAGCCTCTACCAATGGGATATAATTTTTGTAAAATACAGAACTTGAGGTGTTATCCACAGCAATTAAATTCTCTAGGTGATGACTTTTTGCGAAATCAATAATATCCTGAACGGTATATCCTTTTGAAGTCTGTTCTAAATCATTCTTCCAATTATCGTCAGCTCCCTTTTTGTTCAGCAGCACTTGTTTAGAATTGGCAATCGCGAAAACATTCAAGCTGATCCCTCTTCGGTTTTCAATATCATTCTTTGATTTTAGAATTTGATTGATCAAAGCACCACCCACACCTCCGTGTCCGAAAATAGCAATATTGATTTTTTTAGAAATTCCAAAGACTTCGCCGTGGATTACATTAACAGCTTTATGCAATTGATTTTTTCTGACTACCAAACTCACGTTCTTACCCGTAACGGTGTTGTTGAACAACAACGGTGTGATCTGGTTTTTAATCAAGGCATTAAACGGCTTATGAAACGAGCCCAATTCAATACCAATAATTGAAATTACCGAGACGTCATCAATCACTGCAATTTTACTCACATCTTGCGAATAAAAGTCGTTTTCAAACTCACGCTCCAATGCTATAACCGCTTGGGTTGCCTTTTCGGCATCAATCACCAAGCCAATGCCACGCTCAGAAGAACCTTGTGAAATAATACTCACACTGATATTATGCTGGCTTAAGGCTTTAAAAATTCTGGCATCAATTCCAACCTTTCCTAACAAGCCTCGACCTTCAAAGTTGATCAAGGCCACATTATCCAATACAGATAAAGAAGTCACTTCCTTGGTATTGGCCTTTGCTGAAATTAAAGTGCCTTCATCTTCAGGATTAAAGGTATTTAAAATCCGAAGTTTGATGTTTTTTTCCAATAATGGAATAATGGTTTTGGCGTGTAAAACCGTAGTTCCAAAATTGGCGAGTTCATTAGCTTCTGCAAACGACAGTTCTCTTATTTTTTGGGCATCCTCAACCAACTCAGGGTTAGCCGTATAAATTCCGTTGACGTGTGTATAATTTTGTAGTTCTTCAGCATCTAAGTAATTGGCCAATAATGACGCCGAATAATTACTGCCGTTGCGTCCAAGTAAGGTAATTTCATTATTAAGGTTAGAGCCTATAAATCCAGTCACAATATTGACGGTTGTTCCACCAAATTGTTTAAAATGTGCCAAAACATTTTCGCGAGATTGCTTTTGAAGGGGCTGTGAATTAAGAAAATCACCTTCAGTTTTAATCAGCTTTGTGGCAAAGGTTGCATTTGCATTGATCCCTTCTTCTTTCAATAAAGCGGTAATCAATTTGGCCGAAATAACTTCGCCAGCAGCTAAAACCTCAGCTTTTATTTTTTCACTGTAGTCACCTAAAAGCTTGACCCCCTGAAATATGTTTTCCAAAGCTGAAAACTCTGCAGTGAAATCGACACGCGAAGACGGCCCTGATTGATAAGTTTTGAAGGCTTCAAATTCTTCCTGAAAATCTTTTCTTCGAGATGCTTTGGTTAAAATACTTTCCAACTCATCAGTTGCCTTACCACGTGCGGAAACGACAACCGCAATTCTCTCATGATCTTGTACTTTTTTCTTTATGATGGCGATGGTACGTTTTAGCCCTTCACCATTTGCTAATGATTTTCCCCCGAATTTTAATATTTTCATCTTTTTATGTGCGGTATGAGGTCTGAAAATAGGTTCAATAATTTTTTCCAATTGTTCAAATTCTATTAAAAAGGCATCGTGGCCATGGTCTGAATTAATTTCACTGTAAGTCACATTTGGATGGGTCAATGCCAATTGTTTTTGAGTTTCACGATTTTCTTCAGCTGTAAAAAACAGATCGGAATCCACCCCAATGATGGTGATATTTGAATTGATGGCATTTAGAATATCGGCGCTATCCCCGTTGTTCTTTGTCACATCAATTGTTTTTAGCAATTGATTCATTAATTTATAGGCAGATAATTGAAAGCGTTCCTGTAATTTTTTACCATGGTGCAACAGCCAACTCTCCACATTAAAGATTTTTAAATCGTCATTTTTGCTGCGTTGAAAACGTTCTTTAAAAGATTTAGGTGTTCTGTAACACAACATGGCATGCATTCTGGCATCGTGTACGGGATTACTTGAATTGACCAAAAACTGCTCTTGGATCTGGCAATTGGCAATGAGCCAATCGGTTGATTTCCAATCGGTTGCTACCGGAATTAAATGCTCGGCCAATTCTGGTGCTAAAAACGCCATTTCCCAAGCAATTCCACCACCCAACGAACCACCTATCAAAGCAAAAAGTTTTTGGATTTTTAATGCTCTCAATCCTTCCAAAAATAAACGGGCAATATCTCTTGCTACAAAATCTTTGTAGTTTTCGATCACAAAACCATCGTAGCCATTCCCCGGAATATTAAAAGATAAAATAGTATAAGCATTAGTGTCAATTACTTTATCAGGCCCAATTAAATCCAACCACCAACCTCCTTCACCTGCAACATTGCTATTGCCGGTTAATGCGTGATTAACCAGTACAATTGGCGCGCTTCCTAAAGCTTGACCAAAAAGTTGGTAAGACAATTTTAAAGAAATTGCCTTACCACTCTCCAATTCAAAATCTTGAATTTGTATGAAATTTAATTGTGACATTTATTGAACTTCATATTGTTTTTCAACACTCACGTTTACAGGAGTGCTATTGGTTAAATTGTCTTTTACCGGGCAGCGCTCTTGAACTATTCTTAACCATTCGGCCAAGGTCTCAATTGACGCATCTGTTTCTGGGACCAGCTTTAAATCTATTTTTTTAAAACCTGCCCTGTCATCACCAGGAAGTCCGAACAATTTATTGGCGTTGATATTTCCGGTCACCTCTATGTTTAACTTCGTAATTGTAAAGCCTAATTCTTTCGCTACCAAATGCCCAACTACGTTTAAACATCCTGCTAAACCCGCTAAAATATATTCAACCGGGTTGGCATTTTCATCCGTTCCACCCAAACCCTCAGGCTCGTCCACAATCAACTTGAACTGCCTAGTTTTGGCAACAAACTTTGCTGCAGAGGCACTTTCGCCCTGCACACTAAATATTAAATCGCTCATAATTTTGGTCTGGATTAGTTGGATGAATTATGTAAAAGTGTCTCACTCACGACTTTAAATGCCTGTTTTAAATCGGCTTTTAAATCATCAATATGCTCCAAGCCAACTGACAAACGGATTAAGTCCTTGGTTGTACCTGTTGTTTCTTGGGCTTCATCAGATAATTGCTGGTGCGTGGTACTTGCAGGATGGATGATAAGCGATTTGCTATCGCCAATATTTGCCAACAATGAGAACAACTCGGTTTTGTCCGCAATAATCTTTGCAGCTTCGTAACCGCCAACAACACCGAAAGTCACTAGTCCGCTTTTACCTTCAGGAAGATATTGATCGGCTAATTTTTTATAAGGACTGCTGTCCAAGCCTGGATAATTTACCCAAGTCACTTCTTCTTGTTCTTGCAACCATTTGGCCAGTTCCAAGGCATTTTTACTGTGTTGTTTGATACGCAATTCCAAAGTTTCCAAACCTTGAATAATTTGAAAGGCATTAAACGGGCTCAATGCAGAACCATAATCGCGAAGTCCTTCAATACGTACTTTCGCTATAAACGAAGCATTTTTCAAAACGTCGGTATAGACCAATCCATGATAACCCGGAGATGGCTCCGTAAACTCAGGAAATTTCCCATTGGCCCAGTCAAATTTCCCAGCGTCAACAATGGCTCCACCAATGGCCGTTCCATTTCCGTTGACATATTTCGTCAAGGAATGGATGACAATATCAGCCCCGTGTTCAATTGGTTTTACCAAATACGAAGTGGCCACTGTATTATCAACAAACAAAGGTACTTTATTAGCTTTGGCTACTTTGGAAATGGCCTTGATATCCAACACATCCAATTTCGGATTTCCTAAGGATTCGATAAAAATCACACGTGTATTTTCTTTTACTGCCTTATCAAAGTTGTCAGGATCTGAAGGATCAACAAATGTGGTGGTGATTCCATGTCTTGGCAAGGTCACATTCAACAAATTATAAGTACCTCCGTACAAACTACTTGAAGCCACAATATGGTCTCCCGTTCTCAAAAGCGTGAGCAACGATGTGGCAATTGCTGCCATGCCTGAAGAGGTTACAACTGCCGCGATACCACCATCAAGTGCCGCTAACCGCTGCTCTAAAATGTCATTGGTTGGATTATTGATTCGGGTGTAAATGTTTCCTGGTTCTGCCAATGCAAATAAATTTGCGGCGTGATCAGAATCTTTAAAAACAAATGCTGTAGATTGATAAATTGGTACGGCTCTGGTACCTCCATTGGATTGAACATCGTGTCCTGCGTGCAACGCTTGGGTTGCAAATTTTTGTGTACTCATTTTTCTAAATTTTTTGAGTTAATAAATGAATTAAAACAAAAGCCAATTGCGTCATCACTGACGAACCTAATAGAAAAATGTTAAAAAGAAAATTATAATTACAGATGAGTAATTACGTTTAGTTATCTATCCAATTACCTGATAAATGAATCAGTAATTAAGTAGAATTTAGCACCTTCTCCATTCCTAAAGGGTTGCTAAGGCTTCACCGGGTCTAATCCCTCCGCCTTTCTTGATAACACTTCAATAAGTTATTTGAACTTTGTGAGCACAAATATTGCAACACAAATGTTACAATTCCAAATTATAATTGAATTTTTTTTTAATTGCCTATGTTTTTTTGTTTATAAAATAAAACCTAACCCCCTATATTCATTGGGTATTTATCATAGACAATTATTTTGAATCTTTTTATAAAACGTTAATTTTAGCTCAAAAGAAATTAAAACTATTTGCCATCCATTTAATTTTTTTACTTTTGCCACTTAATAATAAAGAGGAAAGATTTGACTGATTGCAACCTCTTCTGAATCGGAAACTCCGAGGACGAGTCCCATAATCGATGTGGGATAAAAATGCTAAAGGCAGTGCAAACTACCTTCGACACGACACGTCAAATCTTCCGTAAACATATAATACACAAAAGGTTATGGCGTACTTATTTACTTCAGAGAGCGTATCTGAAGGTCACCCAGATAAAGTAGCGGATCAAATTAGTGATGCTTTAATAGACAATTTTTTAGCCTTTGACAAGGACTCAAAAGTTGCTTGCGAAACCCTGGTCACAACGGGACAGGTTGTTTTGGCTGGCGAAGTGAAATCACAAACCTATTTGGACGTGCAAAAAATAGCACGGGACACCATCAATAAAATTGGCTACACTAAAAGCGCTTATATGTTTGATGGCAATTCCTGCGGGGTATTTTCAGCAATCCATGAGCAATCTGAAGACATCAACAGAGGAGTTGATAGAGCCACTAAAGAAGAGCAAGGAGCAGGAGATCAGGGGATGATGTTTGGTTATGCCACCAGCGAAACCGAAAATTATATGCCATTGGCCCTCGATCTTTCGCATCGACTGATGATTGAATTGGCGGCATTACGCAGAGAAAATAAGGATATCACTTATTTACGACCAGATTCCAAAAGTCAAGTTACCATTGAATATAGCGATGACAACATCCCACAACGCATTGATGCCATTGTAGTTTCTACCCAACACGACGATTTTATAAAACCAAAATCAAATTCAAAAGCCGATATCGATGCTGCTGAAACTGAAATGTTGGAGAAGATCAGAAAAGATATTATCAGCATCTTAATTCCGAGAGTTAAGGCAGGACTTCCTGAGCATATTCAGGTACTGTTTAGTGATGATATTACTTACCACATCAATCCTACAGGAAAATTTGTTATCGGTGGACCTCATGGGGATACAGGACTAACAGGACGTAAAATCATTGTGGATACTTACGGTGGAAAAGGTGGTCATGGCGGTGGCGCATTTAGTGGAAAGGACCCAAGTAAGGTGGATAGGAGTGCTGCTTACGCGACGCGTCATATTGCCAAAAATTTAGTTGCTGCAGGTCTTTGTGAGGAAATCCTGGTTCAGGTAAGTTATGCTATTGGCGTAGTAGAACCAACATCAATTTATGTCAACACCTATGGCACTTGCCCTTTCAACTTGACCGACGGCGAAATTGCAGAAAAGATATTTGAGATTTTCGATTTACGTCCCGCGGCCATTGAAGAGCGTTTAAAACTTCGCCAACCAATGTACAGTGAAACCGCAGCTTATGGCCATATGGGTAGAGTTAATGAAACGGTTTCCAAAACCTTTGAGCAATTCAACGGAACAAAAATAACGCTTGATGTAGAGCTGTTTACTTGGGAGAAATTGGATTATGTGGATAAGGTGAAAGAAGCATTTGAAATTAATTAAAATTAAGACCGCTTCGCTTTAAGAATTAACCTGCCTGCCGGCAGGCAGGGAATCAAGACTTTATAAAGCATAAAAAAACCTTCAACGTTGCTGTTGAAGGTTTTTTGTTTTTTTATACAGGCTTAAATTAATCCAACCCACCTCTACGTTCTGGAGAACGCTGAGTTGGCCATTCCATTTGTCTACCAGTACGTTCGCTGACCGGCAATATGATTTTTTCACTTGACACTTTTGTCTCATCTTCACTTGCCATATAGGCTAAAATTGCAGTCAAGATGGCGTTGCTTCTTACATCGTCAAAAACAATTTTATCATAGGTGTCCAAGTTAGTGTGCCATGTATAATTCCAATATGACCAATTTAAAGAACTCAAGTTAAATGAGGGTGCTCCAACAGCTATAAAAGAGGCATTATCAGAACCACCTCCACTTGGTGAGCCAGGGAAATCCGTTTTAATATGTTTAGTAATATCTTTCGGAACTGCATTTAACCAACGCGTCAAATAATCATAAGCATGCAAATATCCTGCACCTGATAAATTAACCACACGTCCGGTACCGTTATCTTGGTTGAACACGGCTTGGATCTTATCCATCATTTCTGGATGGTCTTCAACAAAAGCACGCGACCCATTCAAACCTTGCTCTTCACTGCCCCAATGGCCTACCAAAATGGTACGCTTAGGGTTTGGGTAAAACTTTTTCAATAAACGCATGGCTTCCATCATTACCAAAGTTCCAGTGCCGTTGTCAGTGGCTCCTGTACCACCATCCCAAGAATCAAAATGTGCTGATAGAACAACATACTCGTCTGGTTTTTCACTTCCTTTTATTTGAGCGATCGTATTAAACGTTGGTGCCACTCCTAAATCTTTAGATTCGGCAACGATTTTTATCTTTGGTTTATTACCATATTCCACTAAACGATACAACATACCATAGTCTTCCAATTGTATATCCACAGTTGGAATTTTTTTGGTTCTTGATGCAAATATTTTATTGGCACCAAACCCTTTTGACCAATATGAAGAAACAATCCCTACCGCTCCTGCCTTCTCCAAAGCTTCATGAATGTTGCGAGTGGTGTATCCGGTACGTCGAATATTGGCATAAAATTCTTTGGATAAAGAATCACGCTCTCTTTTCATTTTCTCAAAAGATTCTGGTGTGGCAAATTCTTCCCAGTTATAGTCAGGCCTTCCAGTAATTTGGTATTCAGAAACCATGACGAATTTGCCCTTGGCATTTTTCAGCCAATTTTGGAAATCCATAGAATCTTTTACCGTAGGTAGTGTAACCACTTCGGCAGTGACTCCTTTTGGACCTGTACTAGGACTCCAAGCCAATTGTGTACCGGCCAAGCTTTGAACACGTGGTGAGATCATATCAATATGAGTAATGCCTCGCTCCCATGCCTTCCATTCGCCGTACTGTTGGTTTTCCGCTGGAATCCCCCATTTTTTATAGGTATCCACAGCCCAATCATGCGCTTGCTTCATTTGTGGTGTCCCAACCAAACGCGGGCCAATAACATCCATTAATTCATGCCCCAACACCTCCAATTGTGAGTTCTCATTGGCTTCTTTTATGATGTTTTCAATAACTGCATTTTTCTCTTGTGCAGTAACAATAGACATTGAGCACATTAGGAATGCCCCAAATAAAATTTTCTTCATGTTTAGTTTGTTTTATAATGTAAATTTAAGTGTATGAAAATACGATTATTATTCAAGATTTTAAATATTTTTAAAGTGAGTAAATAACTCTAAAGGTCACAAATCGGGGCAGAATAAAGGTCTCTGAACTGTAAACCGAAATATTATTGGAGCCGTTATTAATATTAGAATCTATATTCAATAAATTAGAGGCTTTTAATTCATATTCCCATTTGGCATCCTTATCTTTTCTATAGGCCAGACTTGCGTTCCATGTTTGGTACGAATCGGACGGACCAACATCACTGCTTTGCTTGGTATAGGAATAATCGGTTCTTGCGGTAAAGGCATTCCATATATAAGCATCAAATTCAATGGATGGTGCATTGGTTATAAACTTGGTGCTGTTTGTTCCTTGATTATTATTACTCACTCTGTATTGATATCTCAAAGACACATTTGGAGCTTTCTTAAAATTGGTCCTTAATTCTGGTGTGTAACTTTGAGAAAAACTTTCATTTACAGATCTTCGGTCCTGTATAAACTGATTGCTTTTACTGTAGTTATAATTCACACCCATGCTCGCTCTCAACTTGCCATAAGTACGCTGTATTCGACCAGATGCAGAGACACTTTCATCTGCAAAGTTTGAATTAAAGTAGGTGCTTGTTCTAATCACATTATCAAAATTAGTCAGTGATCTAATTTGGTCTATATTTTTATTGTAGTTAAGAAATGCAAAAATATTGGTGTAATTAAACAAGTTAAAGCTAAAGTAACGCAAACTCAAATTGTGCGATAGCGCATTCTGTAATTCTGGCTCACCGTATTGAATACTGTTATAGTTATTTAAAACCAGACCTTGAGCTAACCGCGTAACGTCTGTAAAAGAATTTTGCATACTATAACGAAAGGTTAGGCTTTCACTTCTTTTAAATTGAATCAAAGTTTCAAAATCGGGTAATACCCTAAAGAAATTATCTTCGTAAGTTTTGCCAAATTGGATGTTTTTATTGCCATAGGCATGAAGCGAGAAACCAGGTGTAAATGTAAATTTTCCGGATTTTAACCTGTAATGCACTCCCAAATAGATATCACTAAAATTGTATTCTGTGTCATTTTCATTGCGGAGAAGATTTCCTTCAATATCGGTTAAATTTGCAGTAGGATCAAAATAGGACCCATCGTCCAAAAATTGAAAAATATTGGAATTGAATTTTTGATTGCTCAAAATGGCTCCCAAAGTGAAATTGATATTGCTGGTAGCATTCAAAATATTATAATAGTCCAGCTTGGCATCGAGCTGGTTGGACTTAATACGTCGTTCTTGATTCAGATTATATCCAAATTGATCTCTGTTTAACCCTAAACTTTCCGCAGTGTTGTCAAAAGCATCTCTTTCATTTGGAGGAGCATCGTTGTTGGTGGGATCATTTACCAAAAGCGCATTGTAAAACGGGTCTTCGTCCTTGAGTAGATGCTGAGCTTCAAATGCAAAGATATTGGTTTCGTTTAATGTGTAGTAATAATTCACATTTTGATGGATACTAAAAGGCTTAGCCTCATCAAGTTGATCGGTATTTCCAACTACCGATGAAAATACATTATTGACTTCAGAGTCGCTCGAAATTCGGCCTAAGATATCATAGTCCAACTGATTATTGACATTGGGCTTGTAACGTGCACTGAACTTAGCCAAACCTTGATTTGTTGCTTCACGACCAGTCTCTACTTTTTCTTCGTCTGGAATTCCCAAATCTGAATCTGTATAGCGTACAAAGCTTTCTTGTCGGGTTTTCAATCTATTGCTATTATATATTGCAAATCCACTAATATCCAAGGCTTTATTGGGAGCATAACTGAAGTTGAGGGCTCCTAATTTCGATTCTATGGTTTGCGCATTTCCAAGATTGGTCAACCCCCCTAAACTGTTATCGCCAAGATTGATCCGTGTTCCACTACTGTTACTTGGACTTCTAAAACCGCCTCCAAAATTTCTAATATCACGACCGGTAAGTGCAACTTCACCTATATTATTGATGTCGCCAATAACGTTAATACTGTATTTTGGACTGTAATAGAACAGCTTGGGCTGCACCAAATACAACTCATCATTTGGCGATGGCGCAACACCACCTCCTGCAGTCACATCACCAAACCAAAAATTCTCCTTGCCTTCTTTCAATTTAATATTGATGGCGACATTGTCTTGATTGTTTTGCACACCACTTAATTGACCAACTTCGGAATAATTTCGCAAAACCTGTATTTTATCTACAGCACTTGATGGAATGTTTTTAGTAGCCAATTTTGAATCACCATCAAAGAAATCCTTTCCGTTTACCATTAATTTATTGACGACTTTGCCTTCAACTTCAATTTGTCCATCGGCATTAATTTCAACTCCTGGCAAATTTTTAAGGACGTCCTCAAGCTTTCTTTCTGTGCCTTTATTAAAAGAATCGGCGTTATAAGTCAAGGTGTCCCCTTTTATGGTTACGGGCATTTCATAGGTAAGTTGAATCTCGTCCAGAGTATTATCTTCCTGCATGGTGAAATTTTTGGTAAGATCAGACTCTTTTACGGCCAAAACTTCATCAACGGTTTTCATGCCGATATAACTCACCTGAACCAAGTAAGTAGTGTTTTTTGTAAGCGCCAATTTATATTGGCCCTGATCGTTGGTAATTCCGTAAGACTCTAAAGCTTTGGTCTCTTGATTGATGGCAATGACGTTGGCGAGTTCCAGCGGATTGCCGATACTATCTTTAACGACCCCTTCTACTTTTATTTGAGCAAATGAATGCCCTACTACTAAAAGTAGTAAAAGCGTGATGAACTTTTTCATTGTAATGTATTTGATGGATTAGTTTAGGTTAGGTAATTGTATTTTAACGACGGGAGCCACGACCTCTGCCACCGTACATTTCTTGCATTTCTTCCATTTTCTCCTTGACGATGTCCTCGTATTCCTTTTTGGTAACTACCTTACCTTTTGATGGTGCTTTAATCTCTGTTTTATCGGTGGGATTGATCTCAATTTTTGAACACAGAATAGTGGTACGGCCTGAATTGACTTCCAAAATCAAGCCTGGAAGTCCCCAATACTCGCCTGGACCCTGATTAACGGGAATTTGTGGTGTGTACCACGCGGTAACAAGAATTTCCTTTGGCACTTCAATTTCATCCATGAGATTGGTTGATTTTGCAGTGTCCTTCGATTTTTCACCCTGCCTTTGCTCGTTATCTCTATTACGACGTCTCATATTTGAAAAGTCCATGTCGTCAACTTTTTTAACAGCGGTAGCTTTAAAACAAAGGTATTGTCCAATTTGCTTCGATTCACTTTCCATTTTCCATTCCAGTTTCGGAATTGAATCCTTGATTAAAAATTGCTTTCCGAAGAATTCTTGGTCTTGAATCAACTGTTGGTCTTTTACGTTTTTATATTGTGCGCCAGCTGTAAAACTGCCCATCATACCGCCCCATCTACCACCACCCGCACCTGGTGCTGCCAACTTCTCCTCTTCTTTATAAATAGATTCCGTTCTATTGAAGCTTAGAATAAAGGTTTTCTCCAGCATGCTTTTCATACGTTCGGCCATCATTTTCCTTTGCTGTTCAGTCATTTGCTGACCACCAAAATTGCTCATATCCATAGTGGTTTTTGATTGGTAATAGGCTTTGCCTTGAAAGTCTTGGGCCATTATCGTTCCAGAAATCAAAAAGATAAAGCTGGCAAGTATTTTAAAAGAGTGTGATTTCATTGTATTCGTTTTGTTAGTATGATGTGGTTTAAGAAATATAACATTACAGTTGGACTATATAAACTCCAAATAGTTAAATCAACAAACGTTAAATTTTTCACAAAAACACCTGAGGAGAATATTATCGCCTTTCTCAAATTCTAATACTTTTACACTTTAGAGGCCTTGGCCATAAGTTAATTTGCTAATTTGTGGTTCGATTTTTGTAAATTTCAATCCATAATGAAAAGCCTTCTATATTTTTCCTTCTTTTTTTCGATAGCACTGTTTTCCCAAGAAAGAATCACTACCGAAATTATAGGTACGTTTCCCTTAACAGCGGATCAGCTTATCCATATTGATAATTTCGGAGCACTTTTCTATACCGTTGGCAACACTTTCTACAAAAAAGAACCCAACCAGAACTATAGTTACAGCAATGTGCAATTGGGAGCAATCACCTCAGCAAATGCTTTCAATCCTTTAAAAATCAATATGTTTTATAAAAATTTCAACACGGTTTTGATTTTGGACAATCGACTCTCTGAAATCTACAAAATCGATTTCAACAACATCCAACCTTATAAAAACATTACCCACATTTCTACAGGATCGGATAACACCATTTGGATTTTCAATCAGGACACACAGCACTTAGAGCTTTTTGATTATAAAACCAACAAAACAAGAGCCACTACCATGCCAGTAGAATCAAAAGTACTGGACCTTATGAGCAATTATAACTACAGTTGGCTGCTTACCGAAAAATTCTTGTACACCTATAATTATTTTGGAAGTACCATTTCTAAAATAAAAAATGACGGTTTCATTCATATCGCGGAGGACAACGGCAATTTAATTATCCAACGTGATCAGAAACTTTATTTTTTGGCCAAAGACACCCCCCAACTCATCCCTATCCACCTCCCTGAATTGTTAATAAAACAGTTTTTAGTAACCAATGAAAGCTTGTATATTTACACCGATGAAACGCTTCATCAGTTCCAACTAAAAATCAGATAAATATGCATGTTGCAATCGCCGGAAATATTGGCGCTGGGAAAACCACGCTCACAAAATTATTAGCCAAACATTATAGATGGGAGGCGCAATTGGAAGATGTTGTTGACAATCCGTATTTGGATGACTTTTACAATCAAATGGAACGCTGGAGTTTTAACTTGCAGGTCTATTTCTTAAACAGTCGATTTCGACAGGTCCTGCAGATTCGTGAAAGCGGGAAGGACATTATTCAAGACCGTACCATCTATGAAGATTCCCATATTTTTGCACCCAACCTACATGCCATGGGACTTATGACCAACAGGGATTTCGAGAATTACCGAGCGTTATTTGAATTGATGGAGTCCTTTGTTCAGGGTCCAGACCTCTTAATTTATCTTCGCAGTTCCATTCCTAACCTGGTCAAGCAAATCCACAGTCGGGGAAGAGAGTACGAAAACTCCATCAGCATTGATTATCTAAGCCGATTGAACGAAAGATATGAAGCTTGGATCCACGGATATAACAAAGGAAAACTCTTGATTATTGATGTTGACAATTTAGATTTTGTTTCAAATCCTGAGGACTTGGGAAGTATTATCACCACGATTGATGCAGAAATTCATGGATTATTTTAAGACCTTATCATTTTTCTAACACTCTTTTACGCTAAAAAGTGTATTTTTCCATTTCTAAATTTTTTTGAAATAAGTTTTAGAAAATTCTGAAAGAGAGATCGACTATTGATATTCATTTATGGCATTACCTTTATATAACACTAAATATTATCATCGTGATCTTTCATGGTTACGCTTTAACCATCGCGTTTTGCAAGAAGTTGCAGACAAGCGCAATCCACTTTATGAACGCATCAAGTTCATGGCCATTTTTTCATCCAATTTAGATGAGTTTTTCAGGGTCAGGGTTTCCGATATAAGGCAGGTCAAGGATTTAGATAAGGCCCTTCGTAAAAAATTGGTCAGCAAACCTAATCGCGTACTCGCCGAAATCAAAGTACAAGTCGATCTGCTCCAAGAGGAATTCGGCCAAATTTTTCAGAACGAAATCATCCCGGACTTAAAGAAAGAAGGGATCCATTTGATAAAATATAAGGATTTTTCAGAAGCGCAAAAAAAGGTAGCTAAAGACTATTTCGAATCTAACCTAAAATCTAAAATTGATTTTAAAAATTCGATTTTTTCGACAAAAGATTCTGTCTTTGTAGAGAACGAAAGCTCCTATATAACAGCATCAATCTCAAAGGATAAATTTCAAGTGGTTCAAATACCAAAAGATGAACCTCGTTTCTTTGTGTTTCCAAGTCTTCATGCAGGTAAGAGTTCTCAACCAACTATAGAAAACGAAGCGCATTATATCACATTTATTGATGATATCATCAAATACAATCTCTACAGGACGCAACCGGAACTCGACTTATCCTATTATGCCATCAAAATATCTCGGGATGCTGAACTTTATATTGAAGATGAGTTTTCTGGTAATCTCATGGAAAAAATTAAAGCATCGCTTCCTATGCGTGAGACAGGTCAGGCCACTCGAGTCTTGATTGACAGGCGTATGCCAGAGAGTTTCCAAAAGATCCTGAAAAAAGCTTTGGATGTTACCAATGTAGATGTGGTCTTAGGAGGCAGTTATCATAATTTTAAGGATTTTTTCAATTTCCCAAATCCAACCAATAAAAACTTTTATTTTGAAGAATTTCCACCACTTGATCATCCGGTGACTTCAAAGTTTAACTCTATGTTTGAAGCTATTGACACTAAAGATCAATTGGCCCACTATCCCTATCAGTCCTTTGAGCCCGTTATTAAACTGTTGGAGGAGGCCGCAGAAGACCCGAAAGTGACAACTATAAAGATGACACTTTATCGGGTGGCGGAGGAATCACGTTTAAATAATGCCATTGCAAGAGCTGCCAAAAACGGAAAAAAGGTCATTGTTTTTATTGAGGTCAAGGCACGTTTTGATGAAAAAAACAATTTGAAATGGGGTGAGATTTTTAAAGAAAATGGCGCTCAGGTGATCTACAGCTATCCTGGAATTAAAGTCCATTCCAAAATAATATATATTGAACGTCAAGTTGATGAAGTAATTAAGCCGTATTGCTATATTGGGACCGGAAATTTTAACGAAAACACGGCAACCCTTTATACCGATTTTGGGTTGATGACCAACAATAAAAAAATTACTGAGGATCTCAATAAGCTGTTTCTGGTCCTGGAAGGTATTTTTATCGTACCTAAAGCAAAAAAATTATTGATCTCCCCTTTTAACATGCGCAATAAATTTGTGAGTTTGGTTGAACGGGAGATCCACTTGGCCCAAGCTGGAAAAGAAGCTTATATGATCTTGAAGATGAACAGTCTGGAAGATAAAAAAATGATCAAATTGCTTTATGAAGCCAGCAATAAAGGAGTTAAAATCAAATTGTTGGTAAGGGGCATGTGCAGTTTAGTACCAGGAATCAAAGGCCAAAGCAAAAACATAAAGGTCACCAGTATTTTGGATCGGTTTTTAGAACATGGCCGCATTTATATTTTCGGAAATGGAGGTGATGAAAAAATGTATATCGGTTCTGCCGATTGGATGACTCGCAATTTATCCCATCGCATTGAGGTGGTCACCCCTGTTTTGGATCCTGAGAACTTTAAAATCATAAGGGATGTGATTGACATTGAAATGGCGGACAATGTAAAGGCCCGAATTATTGATGCAGATCAGAAAAACGAGTACGTAAAAGCCGGAAAAAAACCGGAGATTCGGTCGCAGTATGAGATTTATGAGTATTTCAAGAGGCTGAAATCTTAGATTTTATAGCGTTGTGGATGAGAGTTGATTACATAAGATTGCGGTCTGAACTCTGCTGAAAGCTATCTAACGAAATCAGTGAGAATCATAAACAATCAGCGTTATCTGCGTTCTATCAATCAAGAGGCTGGAATACAGACCTGCCCGTTCGGGTTTAGCTGGTGACGTTGAAACTTATTCAGACCTTTCTCAATATCAAGATCCCGCTAAAATGCGGGATTAGTTCAACCAACTATGTTGTATGCGCACATCGTGCCTGTCAAAATAGGGTTTCACTAATAAACCCATTCTCACGGGCATGCTCCATAGCTTGTTTACTGCTATCCACCAGAAGTACAGGCGTTGTTTTATAATTCTCATATATGCCTTTTACCCGTAGCATTTTCCTTTTGTGTTTAACGCTTCTTAAATAAATGGCTAGAATCCGGTCAGGATGAAGCTCTGCTATTTCCAAATAAATATCAGCATCGTGTTCGCCACTGTCACCAATTAAAATGAGTTTCAGTTTCGGATAAGTCTTTAAAATGTTCAAAATTTCTTGCTGCTTCCGAGGCTTTTCTTTGTTTTTCTTCCGATTGAGGAAGTTTCCGAAATCGCGAAGGAGAATTGGACCTTTTGGGAAATTGTTCTTCTTTAAAAAAAATTCCAAGTAGCGATACATATTCCACGGACTATGGCTGACATAAAAGATGGGATTTGCCTCATTGCCAGTTTTGCCCCGATGCAAAAGATGATAAAATTCAGCAGCACCTTCCAGCGGAGATCGTTTTGAAGCACGTTTCAAAAAAGTATTATAGATGACCCGCCATTTCAGTGTCGACACCAATCCCGTATGTAAAATGGTATCATCAATATCGCTCGCCACACCAAATGAAACCTCTTTTGAATCCTGTCCCTGACTCAAACCTGGAATCAACATTTCTCCAGGAAATCGATTTTCCAATTGAATAATACGCTTGGATGTAAAATCCTTGTACGCCACTTCAAAAGACACCCAACCTTCTTCATTGGCCAAAACGTCTAAACCTTCCACCTTTTCATCCAAAAGAAAATAACCTTCATCATCGGTCACCGTTTCAAAAATCCGGCCGTCAGATAATTTCAACAGCAACCTGGCGTGTCTTATTTCATCCGATTCAAAGCGTTTATAGGCATTGATCAATAACTTAATGGGATGCTTACCTTCCAAATCGATAGATTCGTCTTCAAGAGCCCGTCCTCTTACATACAGATGTGATGAAGTGCCATAACTTTGAAAAACGATGACCTGCAAGGGGTCTTTTTTAAATAATCCCATATTATAAATGCCATGAATCCGGCCAAAGCCATAGTATCAGTAATCCTCCAAGAATGGCCGCTCCAAAAAAGAGGGCCATCCATTTTGTCAATTGTTTTGTCCCCAAGATGGCGCAAAGTACAATCTTGAATAATAAATTGGACAATGAAGCCACGACAATCAAGCGCCAGCCAAAGTTTGCATCCAGTCCGCTTCCAATACTTTTCGAGAGCGACAAGGTTATGGCATCCTTATTTGCCAAGCCCCCTACAAAAGCGGCAACATACAAACCTTTATCACCTAATTCTTGTTGAGTAAATGCAACCGCCAAAAGAATAATGGCATAAATGGCACCAAACATCAGAGCGCTTGTTAGTTGCGCCGGATTTTTTGGTTTTGGCATGTCGTCAGACTTACTTTTCTTATTGATGAGATAAAAAAGAACGACGGAGAGGCCAATCATCATTAAAAATAAAGCCACGATAGGCAATACGACTTTAGAAAGTTGACTCGGGATAACCGCACCAATTTCTATCATTACTCGAACCAACGACACCGTTGCCGCCGAGAAAATGACAAATGCAGAGGCCTTATGAATATTTTTACTTTTTTTGGTGAATCGGGCGTAACTGACTGTGGTTGCTGTGCTGCTGATAATCCCACCCAAGATGCCGTTGGATAAAATCCCATATTTTTTCCCAATAAATTTATAGATAAAATACCCAATAACGCTGATCCCGACAATTAAAGTCACCATAAGCCAGATATTCCGTAGATTTAATACGTCGAAGGGTCCGAAGGTTTTATCTGGTAAAATTGGAAGGATAATTAAACTGATACCTGCCAAAATCATGATGGCTGAGACATCATTATCTTCCAAATCGCCAATAAACTTATGGAGATGATCTTTAACATAGAGTAGAATGGCAATGGCAGCACCCATAATCACACCTACCACACGATCTCCAACCACCAAATAAGCTCCAATGGCAAACATCATCAGGGCGGCCATTTCAGTGGTCTGGCCCATGGTAGGATTGTCCTGCTTTTTAAGCTTCATTATATTGGCGGTAATGAGCATAGCCGCCATCGCCAACCCAATAAGAGGCAATACATACGGATTGTCATAAAGCCGTGTCAAAAAACCAGCAATCACACCTAAAACGGATATAAGCGTAAAGGTTCTAACCCCAGCAATCTGATCCTTATTATGCTTCTCACGCTGCATCCCGACCAGAAGGCCAAGACCAAATGCGATTCCTAATGTGGTGAGATCCTCATAATTCATAAGGACTAAGTTAATAAAAAAAGAAAAGGCTACATCATGGAGATATAGCCTTTCTTAAGAATTTTATTACAGATTATTTATTTTTTATTCTCAGCTTGTAATTTGGCAACAGCTGTTTTTACTTCTTCCAAAGTACCTTCGAGAACACTCTCTTCTTCCATTACTTTACCATTATCCGTAAACGTCTTCGTCACGACAGCTTTAGCATTGTCAGCATCTACAGAAATCATTTCTATTTCTAAGGCCTCTGTAACGCCATTGGTAGTTTCGACAAATTGTGTACTAGTTACCGTACTTGTGATAGCGTGTCCTCCTAAAATAGGCGCGATTACCAAACCGATCAAACAAGTCAACTTGATTAAAATGTTCATAGATGGTCCAGACGTATCCTTGAACGGATCTCCAACGGTATCTCCGGTAACGGCTGCTTTATGCGCCTCTGAACCTTTATAGGTCATTTCTCCGTTGATCAATACACCAGCCTCAAAAGATTTTTTAGCATTGTCCCAAGCGCCACCAGCGTTATTCTGAAAAATGGCCCAAAGAACACCACTCACAGTTACTCCGGCCATATAACCTCCTAACATTTCGGCAATAGCCAAATTATTCATTCCGAAAATCATTGGTACGAAAGCAATGAGCAATGGAAGGCCAATGGTCAACAAGCCCGGGAGTATCATTTCTCTTAAGGATGCTTCTGTCGAAATAGCCACACATTTATCGTATTGAGGCTTTGCAGTACCTTCCATGATCCCTGGGATTTCCCTGAACTGACGGCGGACTTCCTCAACCATCTGCATGGCCGCTTTTCCGACCGCATTCATTGCCAAAGCAGAAAATACTACCGGAACCATTCCGCCAACAAACAACATGGCCAACACGGGAGCTTTAAAAATATTAATACCGTCAATTTCCGTAAAAGTAACATAGGCAGCAAATAAGGCCAATGAGGTCAATGCTGCTGAGGCAATAGCAAAACCTTTACCAGTGGCGGCCGTTGTATTTCCTACGGCATCCAAGATATCAGTACGCTCTCTGACAATAGGATCTTGCTCACTCATTTCGGCAATACCGCCTGCGTTATCCGCAATCGGTCCGAAGGCGTCAATAGCCAATTGCATTCCTGTGGTTGCCATCATTGCTGATGCCGCCAAAGCTACTCCGTAAAATCCGGCAAAAGCATAAGATGCCCATATTGCACCCGCAAATAAAAGTATTGAAGGAAATGTAGAAATCATTCCTGTAGCCAAACCTGCAATAATATTGGTTCCTGCTCCAGTACTTGATTGCTCTACGATTTTTAAGACTGGTTTTTTACCCAATCCTGTGTAAAACTCAGTAATTGAAGAAATCATCGCCCCGACAAACAATCCGACCAAAGTGGCATAAAACACACGCATGGAAGATATATCTTGAAGGCCTTCACCAAAGAAATCCATTTTCATGGTTTCCGGCAACATCCAAGTGACCAAAACATAACAAGAAATAGCAACAAGGGCAATAGACACCCAGTTCCCGAGGTTTAAAGCGCCCATAACCTGTGCTTCTTTGGCATCATTACTTGTGATTTTTACCAACATGGTTCCTATTACCGAAATGATAATACCTGCACCTGCAATGGACATCGGCAATAAGACAGGTCCAATCCCGCCAAACGCATCTGTAATGGCACCACCCATATCCTTAATTACATAATTCCCTAATACCATAGCCGCTAAAACAGTCGCCACATAAGAACCAAACAAATCGGCTCCCATCCCGGCAACATCACCTACGTTATCACCCACGTTATCTGCGATGGTTGCAGGGTTCCGCGGATCATCTTCCGGAATACCAGCTTCAACTTTACCAACCAAATCAGCTCCAACGTCGGCTGCTTTCGTGTAAATTCCACCACCAACACGAGCAAATAATGCAATAGATTCAGCACCAAGAGAAAACCCTGCAAGAGTTTCCAAGACGATTGTCATATCCATAGTGTTGGTCCATGTACTATCCATAAAGAACCAAAAGAAAAAGATAAAGAATGCCGTCAAACCCAAAACTGCCAAACCGGCAACTCCAAGCCCCATCACAGTACCTCCACCAAAAGACACCTTCAGCGCATTTGGCAAACTCGTTTTTGCGGCTTGTGTAGTTCTGACGTTAGTTTTAGTGGCAATTTTCATTCCAATATTACCAGCAAACGCTGAAAATACTGCCCCAAAAATAAAAGCAATGACAATTAACCAATGGGTTGTTGGCACGACAAAAGAAACAATGGCGAGCAAAATACTCACCACGACAACAAAAATAGATAACAAACGATATTCTGCATTTAAGAATGCGAGTGAGCCTTCGTAGATATAATCTGAAATTTCTTTCATTCTACCATCTCCTGCATCTTGTTTCAACACCCATGATTTCTTAATGAGCATGTAAATTAACCCTAAGGCCGCCATTGCAATTGGCATATAAATCATCATTGATTCCATATTATAGTATTAGATTGGATTGTTTTAAACGGGTGCTAAAGTAATAAAATCAATGAGAAATAAAAAACCCCTTAAGCTTTATAAGAGGTTCTTGATAATTATATGAAGTGAAATGTCCTAAATAGTGAAGTTTCCATTGGTTTTATGCTCACTATTTTCATAACGATCAACGCATTTGTTGACGATGTCATAAGCCACTTCTGCAGTGCCCCAACCACCAACATCAACTTTTTTCTTTTCCAAATCTTTATAAACTTGAAAGAAATGCTCTATTTCCTTAACTTGATGTTGATTTACATCTGATAGATCGTTAAGCGTATTCCAAATAGGGTCTGAAACTGGCACACAGATAATCTTTTCGTCATTTCCCATTTCGTCCGCCATATGGAAAACACCAATTGGTTTTACTTCCATAACACACATTGGAAATGTTGGTTCGGTTCCTAAAACCAAAACATCCAACGGATCACCGTCCAAGGCTAAAGTTTCCGGAATAAAGCCATAATCGGCAGGATACATCATGGAAGAAAACAGCAATCGGTCAAAGCGGATTTTCTTTAATTCAAAATCGTATTCAAATTTGTTTCGGCTTCCTTTAGGTATTTCAATCAATACGTCAAATGTTTTTTTTCCTTTAGCACTCATGGTGTTTATTTATTTTAATAGCCTTTTGATTAGTGGCTTATGTTACTTGATCTTCATTTTTTTGCGGCGTGCAAAGATACGGAAGTGTTTGTTATGTACAATTGAATATGGGGCGAATTTTCATTTTGGGAGGTTAGCGCTCCTAAATTTTAACTCAAAGAACATTGATCACATAAACTTTCTTTGGATAAAAGACAATCAATTCATTTATTGACAATACTATAATGAAATCGATGTTTTAGTGGTGTTTAAAAAAATTGCATCGTTACAGATGGGCAATCTACCAATTAATTAAAACATCATCATAGCATTTTTATCTATGACAGGAAGGTCAGAAAGAATATTTCTGTCCTATCTTAATTTTTAAAAACCATTCAAAAATATGAAGCACATAAGAAATGATGTCAATGTCTTACATAAGATTACCTTATGAGCAGGATGACCTAATTTTAAAAATTAAACCCAAAACTTCCCGTTATCCCAAAATTACGAGCACCGGGAGTATCAAGATAGTTGCCTCTAAAGTTAAAATCGATTCTGAAGACCTTAAAGATATTCCCTACCCCAACACTATATTCATAGTATATTTTATCTGTAGGTGCCAGATAGGTTAATCCAGAGGCATTCAAATCTCTGTTAGCTTCTGAAACATCTCCCCAAACACCTCTTACTCCGACGATTTCACGAAGATTCAACTTGCGCAAAAATGGAATTCTTGAAAAAAACCGTCCATTGAAGTTATGCTCCAAATGTAAAGAGGTGTAGGTATCGGTCACAAACTCATAGTAATCCAACTGCGAAAAGGTATTGTATATAGAAAAATAAGATTGGTTACCTGGCACAACATTTAAAAGTCCCAAAGGCACTTCACCAAAAGTTTTACCGGCTTCAATCGTAGTGGTCAGCCTTCCGTAGGCACCTATATGCCACGGTTGGATATAAGAAAACTGGACCTTGGTATAATCAAAATCACTTTTCAATATGGATTTATCTCCTCGAGTCACTTGCGCAAACAAACTTGGAAAGCCATCATTGGAGATATGTCGCTCCACCCCAAAACCTGTCATCTTTCGTCCTGGATAATAGGAAACAGAAAAGGCATTTTCATACTGTACAATCTCAGATTCTGTGGTGGTTTGAGTCTCATCTGCGTAATAATCCAAGCTAAACGTATCCGAAGCGGAAATCAGCGTTTTATAAGTTCCACTCAGTCTGAATACCAAATTTCTCACAGGTTCAAGTTCCATGGCCACGGTTGTAAAATTCACACTGGTCAGCTTATCGTTGGTACTGGTCCCAAATAGGGATGATGACGCCAAACTTCTACCTAAAACATCTGTGGATGAGGTTAGATTAACCCCTATTTGTTCGACATCGCGGCGATGACCCGCTGAAACAATAAATCGGTTCCGCTTGTCAATCAGCCATTTTCCAGAAATACCATATTTGAATTTATCATCTTTAAATCCGTAAGCTAAAAATCCCTCCAATCGCCAAAGATCGTTCGGACCAAAATATGTTCTACCTCCTGTTCTAAGCCGGATACCTTCCACTTCATTAAAACCAAAAGTGGAGAAAATAGGACCATAATCAAAATTGATATCCGTAAATTCAACGTAGCCTGATGCTAAAATACTTCCCAAATTATATAAGCGCTTGAATTTTTTGACAGTTTTAAGCGTATCCAACATTTTATAAACGCCCTTTTCATCCTGACTCAAGGCTTCCATTCGGTTGGCTTCCCAGAAGTCATCACCTCTGTTATAAATATCTTCATTATAGTTATACACTTCTTTGCTATAAAATTTATCGTCTTTGGGAATGTCAAACCTATAGTTATCATAAAGGGTGGTACGCTTTCCATAAATACCCCGTGATTTCTCTTTTTTATTAAAGGCGAAATCCGACATAAAATAATCTCGTTTAATCAAGAAAATGGAGTCATTCAAAACTTCAAACTCCTGTTCGATATAAATTTCCTTTACCCAGTTGATATTTGCACTTTTTGATGCCTGCATATTAATCTCCTTTATGGCGAAAGTGGTGTCATTGACCCAAAAATTGCCTTTAAAGGTGAGCTCGTTCTTTCGACGTGGATAATAGATAATGTTATAGCACCATTTATTATCTATAAATGTACTATCGCGAAGGACATAATTATAGGTGTTGATACCCGTTCTTGACAAGGGGCTTACAAAGCTTTTATCAAAAAACTTGAGGTAGTTGTCATAAATATCAAAGTCGGAATAGAGATCGTCTACAAAGTCAATAATAATCTGATTATTGCTAAATCCGGAATTTTTATTCCCTTTAAGATCTTCCTTTTCTCTCTTTTTTAAATTATCACCAAACACTTTGCTCCGTGCTTCGTTTATAAAAATGGGCAGATAGGTCTTCCCTGTGACCTTACTGGTATCAACTTGGTCAAAGACAAACTCCATGCCCCTAAACAATTTGCTTTTGATCAAAGCACTGTCGATAGTATTGATGTCAAACTCCACTTTTTCGTACTTGTCATACTCGTATTGCTTAAATTGGCGCAATCCGTTTTGACGTTTGCGCTCCCAAATTTTCTTTAAAATGCCAATGGCAGGGTTTTCACTTTCTTTTTTAGACTGTTTTCCAGTAACAATAAAAACCTCGTCCAATTGACCGGCATCTTCTTTTAAGATGAATTTTAAATCGTAGTTGACTTTCTTTGTCAGCGGAATCTCTAAAGTCTCATAGCCGATAAAAGAGATAATGAGTGTATCGTAGGTGTGTTCAGATTCCAAATAAAATCGACCATTTTCATTTGTAATGGTTCCCTCGGTTGAACCTTTAAAAAGCACATTGGCATAGGCAACGGAAACATCGTCTTCATCAAACACATAACCACTCACCTTGGTTTGGGCGAAGACGGAACATATTCCGAAGAAAAAAAGTAGGACGCTAAGATTTAGGTTCATAAGACAAAAAACTTCATCAACACAAGTGTCAATGAAGTTATAATAACGTGCTCCCGATAATTATCGTATCGGGAACGATTTTATTTATACATTACTTTTTTAACTGCTTTTACCACCTCATTGCTATCAGGCAACCATTCCCTAAAAAGTCCTGGTGAGTAAGGGGCTGGCGTATCGGCAGTATTGATTTTTACGACCGGTGCATCCAAATAATCAAAGGCTTCTGATTGAACAATATAGGTTATTTCTGTAGAAATGTTTCCAAACGGCCACGCCTCTTCCAAAACAACCAATCTGTTCGTTTTCTTTACCGATGTTAAGATTGCTTCCTTATCCAAAGGACGAACGGTTCTCAAATCGATGATTTCACATGAAATGCCTTCCTTTGCCAATTCATCCGCAGCTTTGAATGCTTCCTTAATAATCTTTCCAAAAGAAACAATGGTCACATCTGAGCCTTCACGCTTAACCTCCGCAACGCCTAGTGGAATGGTATATTCACCTTCAGGAACTTCTCCTTTGTCACCGTACATTTGCTCACTTTCCATAAAAATAACAGGATCGTCATCACGAATGGCAGATTTTAAAAGACCTTTCGCATCATAAGGTGTTGATGGTACCACTACTTTCAATCCTGGAGTGTTGGCAAACCAGTTTTCAAAAGCCTGAGAGTGAGTTGCTCCCAGCTGACCTGCCGAAGCGGTTGGGCCTCTAAATACGATAGGACATGGAAACTGACCTCCTGACATTTGTCTGATTTTAGCCGCATTGTTGATAATTTGATCAATCCCAACCAAGCAGAAGTTAAAGGTCATATATTCCACAATTGGACGACAACCGGTCATGGTTGAGCCAATGGCTACACCAGCAAAACCAAGTTCTGCAATGGGTGTATCAATCACACGTTTGGGTCCAAATTCGTCCAGCATCCCTTTTGATGCCTTGTAGGCACCATTATATTCTGCTACTTCTTCACCCATCAGATAAATATTCTCATCACGACGCATTTCTTCGCTCATGGCTTCACAGATAGCCTCTCTAAATTGAATTGTCTTCATTCACATCTTCGCTTCACTTTGGTTTGCTCAGGACATTTGGCTCCGTCGTTCCAAAGAGAAGAACTTTTTTAGTTAATGTTATAAATCGAGTAGCAAAAGTAACAATTATTGATAATAAAATAACAACATTTTTAAGCGAATAAAACTGAAGCTTCTAAAGTTCTTTAGATTTAAGGAAATCTAACATTTCTGTAAGCACAAAAAACACCCAAATTCACATTATTGCTCTAAGCAGTTCTCCACGAAGTCGCACAAAAAAATACGCTTGAATCAGAAATCAGACTAATGGAACGCCTCTATACTTAAGATTTCCGACTTAATGAATCATAAAGAATATTCGCTTACTCAAAATAACCCATAATAGAATCAGATTTGATTCCTAAGTTCAAGTTATTATAGCACTCATTCATATAGAATCTTCAGAAATTCATTAGAATTTTATCGCATTAAGAACGAAATCGTCAAAAAAGTAATTTTTAGCAAAATTTATTATGCATGCATAGTAAGTATGTCGTCTAAAATAATTAACTTCGTAACCTGTTCCGATAGGCAACAGTTTTCAGTGGAAGTTTCCTGTATTCTTCCCCAAAACTATTAATTTATTAAAATTATAAAACATGAAAATACTTGTATGTATTAGTCACGTACCTGATACGACTTCAAAGATTAATTTCACGGATGACAACACCAAACTTGACACAAATGGAATGCAATTTGTCATCAATCCGAATGATGAATTTGGCTTAACGCGAGCGATGTGGTTTAAGGAAAAACAAGGTGCCACCGTGGATGTTATTAACGTTGGTGGTCCAGAAACTGAACCTACCTTACGCAAAGCATTGGCAATTGGTGCTGATAGCGCTATTCGTGTCAACACCCCCGCCACCGATGGTTTTGCAGTTGCCAAACAATTGGCAAACGTGGTTAAAGATGGCGGCTACGATTTGGTTATCGCAGGCCGTGAATCTATTGACTACAATGGCGGTATGGTTCCAGGTATGTTGGCCGAATTAATTGATGCCAACTTTGTGACCAATTGTATCAGTCTCGAAGTAGAGGGCACAAAGGCCAAAGCAGTTAGAGAAATCGATGGCGGAAAAGAAACGGTTTCTACATCCTTGCCACTTGTTATTGGTGGCCAGAAAGGCTTGGTTGAAGAGAGCGATTTGCGTATTCCAAACATGAGAGGAATAATGCAGGCACGCCAAAAGCCATTAAATGTAGTAGAGCCAGTTGAAGCCACCAAAGAAACAACCACCGTTAAGTTTGAAAAACCAGAACCAAGAGGGGCTGTGAAAATGGTGTCTCCTGATAACCTGGACGAACTGGTGAACTTACTTCATAATGAAGCGAAGGTTATATAAAATTCCGAAATTGAATTCCAATCCAAAACCTTGGAACTTGGAGTTTGACCATTGAAAATTTAGAAATTAATCATGAGATTTCCACTTTCGTGGGAATGATAAAAAATAAAAGATTATGTCAGTTTTAGTATATACAGAATCAGAAGAAGGAAAATTCAAGAAAGTTGCTTTTGAAGTGGCTTCTTACGCAAAAGCTGTTGCGGACCAAATGGGGACGACGGTAACTGCAATCACCATTAACGCCAATGACGTTTCAGAATTGGGGGCATATGGGGTTGATAAAGTATTAAAGGTAAACCATTCAAAGTTGGATGACTTTAATGCCAAAACATACGCCAATATTATCAAACAAGCAGCTGAAAAGGAAGGTACAAAGGTAGTTGTGGTCAGCTCAAGTGCCGACAGCAAATACCTTGCACCATTATTGGCGGTTGGTTTAGATGCCGGCTATGCCTCCAACGTGGTTGAAGCACCAAAAAGTGTATCGCCATTTACAGTAAAACGCACTGCTTTCACCAATAAAGCGTTTGTCTTTTCAACTATTGACACCGACGTAAAAATTGTTGGGGTTTCAAAAAATGCCTTCGGATTAAAAGAACAATCTGGAAGTGCAACTGCTGAAGATTTTTCGCCATCCATTCCAGAGAACGGAGTTCATGTGGACTCAGTTGAGAAGGCTACCAACACCGTAACCATTGCAGATGCAGAAATTGTAGTTTCTGGTGGACGCGGCCTGAAAGGCCCTGAAAATTGGGGAATGATTGAGGATTTAGCCAAAGTATTGGGTGCAGCCACAGCGTGTTCAAAGCCAGTTTCTGATTTAGGTTGGAGACCGCACGGCGAACACGTAGGCCAAACCGGAAAACCTGTGGCAGCAAACTTATATATTGCCATTGGCATCTCCGGAGCTATCCAACACTTAGCGGGTATCAATGCTTCTAAGGTAAAAGTAGTGATCAATACGGATCCAGAAGCTCCATTTTTTAAGGCCGCAGACTACGGTGTAGTGGGCGATGCATTTGAAGTGGTTCCAAAACTCACAGAAAAATTAAAAGAATTTAAGGCACAAAACGCTTAAATTTCTTAACTTGTAGCAGCAATGCGACTGGTGCAAAAATTAGTTGCCATAAATGCATGACCAAAATCCAAAAAAGGTTTCATGCATTTGTGGCAAAAATTTTCACAATCTTTTTTCTCTGGGGCTCTTCCCAAAAAAATATAGTGATCACAGTTGGTAAAGTCCTAATTTAAGCAGTTATTTGTCTTTTATTTTATATGAGTTTAGTCCGATTGAACATAAAGGGAATATCCTATAGCCAAACGCAAAATGGTGCGTATGCCCTGATATTGAATGAAGTAGATGGCGATCGCAAACTCCCAATTGTCATTGGAGCTTTTGAGGCTCAATCAATTGCCATTGCTCTCGAAAAGGAAATTCGCCCACCACGCCCATTAACCCACGATCTTTTTAAAAATTTCGCTGATCGATTTGATATTGTTGTCAAACAGGTCATCATTCATAAATTGGTAGATGGTGTGTTTTATTCCAGTTTAATCTGTGAACGTGATAAGATTGAAGAAATCATAGACGCCCGAACGAGTGACGCCATCGCTTTGGCACTTCGTTTTCAGGCACCAATTTTCACTTATAAGAACATCCTAGACAAGGCTGGAATCTATCTCAAAGTAAATCCTCAAAAAGATGAAGAGCAGCAAGACAGCATCCTTCTGGATGATCTGGTAGCTGAGGAAATAGAATCTACCATACAGGATGACTACAAAAACAAAACCTTAGCAGAACTTCATACCTTATTGGAACAAGCGGTTTTAAGCGAAGATTATGAGTTGGCCGCAAAACTGAGAGATGAAATCTCCAAACGCTAAACAATCTATCAGATGAAACATTTCTTTTTAGCTTTTATAGCTATTTTTTTTGGAGTAATAACCACATTAGCACAAAGCATAGAAAAGAAATGGCAATTGGAAGCCGTCCAAGATAATCAAGGTGTCCATCTTTACAATATCAATTCAGATACGGATGTCTTAAATCTTTCAGACGGTGACTTCGTCTTATATTTAAAGGCCAAAGACACGAGTGCATCCAAAGGCAATTATATCACCCAAAACAAATTGCTAGTCTTATACTATGACAATGCATCCGAAGATATTGAGCGATTTAAAATCAAAAACTTAACTGATTCGACATTAGTTCTTCAAAAAGAAGAGGCCAACTATATTTTTTCTACGCCACATACCCCATCAATTGTCACAGAAGCGGCAACCAGCAGCATAATTGCCAGCCAGGGCTTTACAATGTCCAGCTTGCTCCGTGGAGCCTTAGGCATGTTTGTATTGCTATTTCTATCTTATATATTGAGCCAAAACAGGAAAGCCATCAATTGGAAAACTATTGGCTTCGGACTCGCAGCACAGTTGTTATTGGCCATTGGAGTTTTGAAGGTTCCGTTTATACAAAAAACATTCGAAATCGTTGGAAAGATGTTCGTAAAAGTCTTGGAATTCACTCAAGCGGGAAGTGAATTTCTACTTGGAGGCATGATGGACATCAGCAGTTTTGGGTTTATCTTTTTGTTTCAGGTATTGCCGACCATTATTTTCTTTTCCGCGTTGACCTCAGTCCTATTTTATTTAGGAATAATTCAAAAAGTAGTAGCAGGCATGGCTTGGATATTGACCAAGCTCTTAAAGATTTCTGGTGCAGAAAGTTTGAGCGTGGCCGGTAATATTTTCTTAGGCCAAACGGAAGCCCCTTTAATGATCAAGGCCTATTTGGAGAAAATGACAAAATCTGAAATTCTTTTGGTCATGATTGGGGGAATGGCCACTGTTGCCGGCGGGGTATTGGCTGCTTATATCGGATTTTTAGGTGGTGAAGATGAAGCCCTTAAGCTGTTTTATGCCAAACATTTGTTGACAGCCTCAGTGATGGCTGCTCCAGGGGCAATCGTGATTTCGAAAATGTTATACCCTCAACAAAAACCAATTAATACAGAGATTGAGGTTTCTCAGGAAAATATTGGCTCTAATATTCTGGATGCCATTGCCAATGGCACAACCGAAGGTTTAAAATTAGCCGCCAATGTTGGGGCCATGCTTTTGGTTTTTATTGCTTTTATAGCGATGATCAATTATGGGTTTGGGAAACTCGGAAATGTGACTGGTTTAAATGCATTAATAGCCAATAACACTCCTTATGCGGCGCTCTCGTTGGAATTTATTTTAGGTTATATTTTCTCGCCTTTAATGTGGCTCATTGGTGTTGCCAAGGAAGACATGGCACTCATGGGTCAGTTGCTAGGTATCAAATTGGTGGCGAGCGAGTTTGTTGGCTATATCCAATTGGCGGAACTTAAGAATGTCGCGAACGTGACCCATTTGAAGTTCGAAAAATCAATTATTATGGCCACGTATATGTTATGCGGATTTGCAAACTTTGCATCCATCGGTATTCAAATTGGCGGCATAGGGTCTTTGGCTCCAGGACAACGCAAGACCTTATCCGAATTTGGAATGAAAGCACTTATTGGCGGAACCATTGCATCATTACTGTCTGCCACTATTGCGGGAATGATTATTGGGTAAACAGTTCCTGCGAAGGCAGGAATCTTAAAGTTTTAAGTTCGTAACATCACTTCATCATCAAATTTAATATCACACTATAGTACTGAAACATTTATTTATAAAATTTCATTTTTAATCTAATTGGTTTTTGAAATAATAACTCAGCTATTTGGTATATAGATAATTAAATACTCCTGAATTAGGTTTAGATCGCTATAGGAATTATAAATCTCAAAACCTTCCATATCTTTTTTAACCATTATAGCGAATGGATTAGAACATTCCTTAATGCATAAGTAGTAATCCTACAACTGAAGCCTCGTAACTTTTCATCTTATAACTTTAACACACATATCACTTCGGGAAGTTCTTAACTTTCTTTAATTTTGGCATTTAAGTAAAATAAACGTCTAATTTAATGAGATTCCCACTTTCGTGGGAAATAAATATGAAACAATATCACGACCTCGTAAAGCATGTATTAGAAAACGGCACCCAAAAAGGAGACCGGACCGGAACTGGGACCAAAAGTATTTTTGGATATCAAATGCGTTTTGATCTTAGTGAAGGATTCCCGATGGTGACCACTAAAAAACTCCACCTAAAATCCATAATTTACGAATTACTCTGGTTTTTAAAAGGTGATACCAATATCAATTACCTCAACGACAATGGTGTTAGAATCTGGAATGAATGGGCAGATGCCAACGGCGACCTAGGCCCTGTTTACGGACACCAATGGCGAAATTGGAACAATGATGAGATTGATCAGATCAAAGACATTGTAGACACCCTTAAAAACAACCCCAATAGCCGGCGTATGTTGGTTTCGGCCTGGAACCCTTCGGTATTACCAGATACCTCAAAGTCATTTTCAGAAAATGTGGCCAATGGGAAAGCGGCGCTCCCTCCTTGTCATGCTTTTTTCCAATTTTACGTTGCTGACGGCAAACTCTCCTGTCAGTTGTATCAACGAAGTGCGGATATCTTTTTAGGAGTTCCTTTTAATATTGGCTCCTATGCGCTCCTCACGATGATGATGGCGCAAGTATGTGGTTATGAAGCAGGTGATTTCATCCATACCTTTGGCGATGCACACATTTACAATAACCATATTGAACAGTTAGAGTTGCAATTGTCCCGAGACATCAGACCGCTTCCAAAAATGATGTTAAACCCCGATGTCAAAGATATTTTCGACTTTACGTTTGAAGATTTCACTTTGGAAGATTACAATCCACATCCACATATTAAAGGAGCAGTTGCGGTTTAGATCGCGATTTTTATCTGCTCATAAATTAGGATTGCGGAACTGCCCAACTGAAAATATACAGATTATAGATAGGTTGTAAAATAAAAAAGGTGTTTTCCAATTGGAAAACACCTTTTTTATTTTACTTAAAGATTCTGTTACAGATTCAAAACTGCATTTTCTCCGCCAAACTCATTCATTTTGTAAGCATCAGCGCCTTCATCGTTGGTGAAAGTACCATCTATCAGATATCTAAACTCATAAGAGTTGTCTTTTTCTAAATCTATAGTACCTTTAAACGTTCCGTTCTTTAGTTTCTTAAGCTGTAAAGCCTTTTTTTCATTCCATTCATTAAAAGTTCCTAAAACACTTACCTTTTTAGCGTCTTCAGCAGGTACCGTAAAAGTCACCTTACAAATAGGTTTACTTTTTAAGTATTGTTTTGTAATTGCCATAATTCAAATTAATTGATTTTGCGGCAAATATAAACATAATTCAACAAATTAAATCATTTAACCATCGCAATACCAAAGATTTATCATTTCCTTAATAATGTGTTTCAATTTATTTCAACTTAGTAATGAAACCTACATTCCATTATCGTATCATCAGCATTTCTAATTTTCTTTCACACTGATTCTCAATACATTCACCTTAGAATCACTTTATTTTATGACTTATATTAAAGAACACAGGATTGAATTAACCATTTCATCAAAAAAAACTAACTTTACATAAAATTTCAACCTCATGTTCGGCAAAAAAAAACCTGTAGAAAAAATAGACAAAGAGCAACTAGAGCTCATTGAAACTGCACAGCGCAGAATAAAGCAAAAGAAACGTTTATACTACCATTTTGTAATCTTCTTGATAGGTGCACTTTTTCTCATCCTTTTAAACACCGTGATTGGCATAGGAGAACAGACCAAGATATGGGGATTGGATTGGTTTGTATTTGCCATATTAGCTTGGTTATTTCTTTTTGTTTTCCATCTTTTCAATGTGTTTATTACTCATAAATTTATGGGCAAGTCGTGGGAGGAGGCCCAATTGAGCAAGTTGGTAGCCAAACAAAAAGAACGTATTTCAAAACTTCAGGCAGAGGTTGAAAAGACGCATCCTTTGGAATCTACTGCTCTGACTGAAAAAAAAACGAAAGTCCATAAAAACCTTACCCTCATTGCTGCGGCCGGAGAAAATGACACCATCGGTAAGGACAACCAGCTGATCTGGCATTTGAGTGACGATTTAAAACGTTTTAAGACCTTGACCTCCAGTCATTGCATTATTATGGGAAGAAAAACTTTTGAGAGTTTCGGCAAACCACTTCCCAATAGAACGCACATTGTTATTACACGCCAGCAGAAGTACCAGGTTCCTCCTGGTGTTATTGTGGTGCATAATATTGAGGATGCTCTGGATGCCGCCAAAAATGATCCGCAACCATTTATTATTGGCGGTGGAGAAATTTACCGACAAGCCATGCCTTATGCCGATAAGATTGAATTGACCCGCGTTCATGAACGTTTTGATGGGGATGCCTTTTTTCCAAAAATAGATCCTTCTGTTTGGATGGAAACCGAAAACATCTCTCATCAAAAAGACGGGAATCACAAATACTCTTTTTCATTTGTTACTTACCAAAGAAGATAAAGCCTAAAAAGTGAAGCTTAAAAGAAGAAGGAAGTTAGTTACCTACCTTAATATTCTAGATCAACCCATTCGGTTCAACCCGTTTTTATTCAGTAGAAAATTTATCCTTTGGGCATTTCTAGGTCTTTTTGGCGGGGTCATTGCTGGATTATATTGGTTGGTCCTTGAGTATTTTACACATCAATTGGCCAATTTTGATGGCTGGCTTGTCATTCCAACCATGGCCATCTGCGGCTTGTTGGCTGGTTTGATCATTCATTTCATTGGAGACCCAGGTGAGATCCATTTGATTGTCAACAATATTCGGTTTAATAAAGGAAAGCTTGATCCTAAGAACAATCCGTCCATGATCTTATCTTCCTTACTGTGTATTGCATCAGGTGGAAGCCTCGGCCCAGAAGCACCGTTGGTCCAGGTAGTCGGATCAGCGGGCACTTGGTTTGGTAAATTATTCCGTTTAAAAGGTGAAGACTTACGCTCCATGAGTATTGCTGGGATGGCATCCGGTTTTACGGCCATGTTTGGCGCACCTTTAGGGGGAAGTTTGTTCGCACTTGAAATTCTGCATCATAAACATGCGGTTGAATATTATAAAGCGATCATGCCCGCATTCGTGGCCAGCTGTTTTAGTTATTTGGTGTTTGCATTGATCACAAGATTGAGCTTGGGTGCACTCTGGAATTTGCCATCCTACGAAATGTTGAGCAAATTCGATTTCTTATATGCGGTGTTTTTTGCCATCATCGCCACTTGTTTTGGTTGGTTGTTTATTTTTTGCACCAAAACCCTAAAGCAGCTGTTTTCTAATTTAGTAGTTCCTATTTATATAAAAACGCTCATTGGCGGTATTTCTTTGGGCATTATTGCATATTATCTGCCATTGACGAGATATTTTAGCCATTACGAACTTAACACACTCCTGCTCAGTGACTTTTCACTCAAAATGCTCATCGCCATTCTAATATTCAAAATTATAGCCATTGCGATAACGGTGACTTCAGGGTGGCGGGGCGGTTTTATTATTCCTCTGTTTTTTTGTGGCGCCACCTTAGGATTGATCATTCATCAATTTATTCCTTCTATAAGTCTATCGCTAACTATTGTGAGTTGTATGGCGGCCATAAATGCATGTGTCACGAGAACGCCTATGAGTACTACAATTCTATTAGCCACACTAACAGGTTTTACCTATTTCATTCCCATCTTGTTTGCCAGTTTAACTGGATATTTCTTAGCTCCCAGAATTCCGTTTATCACTTCCCAAATGGAGAATGAAGAAAATTAGATAGGTCCAAAGGTTTTAATACACTCCTTCACCCTATCCTACTTGCTTTTTAATTAATTTTGCATCATGATAACAGACATTCAGCTTCGTGTAAGCCTTCAAGAGGAGAAGCGTCCAGATATTTTAACAGATAAAAGTGCTGAATTTCTTGGTATTCCTAAAACTAAGATTTCGGGGGTTAAAGTCCTTCGAAAATCCATCGATGCCAGAAAGAAGCAGATTATCTTCAATTATAAAGTGGCAGTTTACATCAACGAACCTGTTCCTGAAACTTCTGATTATCACTTTGATTATCGCGATGTATCCAAAGCAAAACCCGTTCACATCATCGGTTTTGGACCTGCGGGAATGTATGCGGCACTGCGGTGTGTAGAATTGGGGTTTAAACCCATTGTACTGGAACGTGGTAAAAATGTTCAAGACCGACGCCGCGATTTGAAAGCCATCAATCAGGATCATTTTGTAAATGAAGATTCCAATTATTGTTTTGGCGAAGGCGGGGCAGGCACTTACAGCGATGGTAAATTATACACGAGAAGCTTAAAACGAGGCGATGTCCGTCGGATTTTTGAGAATCTCGTTTTCCATGGTGCTACCGATCAGATTTTGGTAGATGCCCATCCACATATTGGCACCAACAAACTCCCTAAAGTCGTTCAAAATATTCGAGAAACCATCACAAATCATGGTGGAGAAGTCCACTTTAACACCAAGGTCACCGACTTTATTATAAAAGATAATACTATCAAGTCGCTTGTACTTCAAAATGGCGAAGCGATGGACGTCAACAAGGTCATTTTGGCCACAGGGCATTCTGCAAGAGATATTTACTATCTGCTCAATGATAAAAATATTGCGGTCGAAGCCAAGTCCTTTGCCATGGGTGTTCGGGTGGAACATCCACAACATATTATTGATTCCATACAATATAGTTGCAGTGGAGATCGTGACGCCTTATTGCCGGCCGCTTCTTACAGTATCGTAGAGCAAGTCAATGGCAGAGGTGTTTATTCATTTTGCATGTGTCCTGGCGGATTTATCGTGCCTTCAGCCACAGCAAATGGTGAGGTGGTGGTCAATGGCATGTCGCCGTCCAAACGAAACAATCAATTTGCAAATTCAGGCATCGTGGTTGAAATTAATACCCATAGGGATTTATATAAATATGAACATTTCGGCGTTTTTAAAGCTTTGGAATATCAAAAGAATTTAGAGCAGTTGGCGTTTACCGCTGGCGGCAGAAGCCAAACCGCTCCAGCCCAACGTTTAACAGATTTTGTGGAAGGTAAACTTTCGGACAGCCTCAACCCGAGTTCGTATCAACCGGGATTGAAATCGGCGCCGTTACACTCCTTACTTCCTAAACTTATTGGCTCTAGTCTGCGCAACGGATTCAAAATTTTTGGTGAAAAAATGAAAGGTTATTATACCGAAGAAGCCAACATTATAGGCGTAGAATCACGAACATCCTCACCAGTGAGCATCCCCCGAAATGAACGCTTAAAACATCCTCAAATTTCAAATCTCTTCCCTTGTGGCGAAGGCGGCGGTTATGCAGGTGGCATTGTTTCAGCGGCAATGGATGGTGAACGTTGTGCGGAAGCAGCTTGTGGAGAGGTTTGATGGATTGTTGATTGATGATTGATGATTGTTGATTGTTGATTGTTGATTGTTGATTGTTGATTGTTGATTGTTGATTGTTGATTGTTGATTGATGAAAAATAGTTGTTCCACAAAGTTCCACCTAGAAGACACAAAAAACACAAAGAAAGAAATGAAAAGGCTCGGTGATTAGTAATTAGCGATTCTTGTTGTAAAACTTGAAACATTGAACTCAAAACATAAACTTTTGAACTTTGAGTTCTCTCCTAAGGAAGTATGACTGCCTCTAAAAAAATATTCCTATTTTTGCACAACTAAAAATTGACAAAAATGAACGCATACATATTTCCAGGTCAAGGGGCCCAATTTACCGGAATGGGATTGGACCTTTATGAAAAATCAGCCGAAGCCCAAGAGCTTTTTGAAAAGGCCAATTCAATTTTAGGTTTTCCTATCACCGACATCATGTTTGAAGGTTCCGCAGAAGACCTTAAAGAGACTAAGGTGACACAACCAGCCATCTTTTTACATTCGGTGATTTTAGCCAAAACTTTAGGCGGCAAATTTAGACCGGACATGGTAGCAGGACATTCATTAGGTGAATTTTCAGCATTGGTTGCCAATGGCGCTTTATCTTTTGAAGACGGATTGAAATTGGTATCTACACGTGCTTTGGCCATGCAAAAGGCTTGCGAAGTGACACCAGGTACTATGGCCGCCGTTTTAGGCTTGGAAGATGCGATTGTTGAAAATGTATGCGCTAAAACAGAAGGCATTGTTGTAGCAGCTAACTACAATTGCCCTGGTCAATTGGTCATTTCAGGTGAAGTAGATGCGATCAACCGTGCCTGCGAAGCTATGAAAGAAGCAGGCGCGAGACGCGCTTTGGTATTGCCAGTTGGAGGTGCATTCCATTCTCCTTTGATGGAACCTGCAAGGGAAGAGTTGGCAGCGGCTATTGAAAACACACCGTTCAGCAAACCTAATTGCCCGATCTATCAAAACGTTACCGCAAGTGCAGTGATCAATGAAAATGACATCAAAGCTAACTTAATCTCTCAATTGACTGCACCGGTACGCTGGACACAATCGGTTCAACAAATGATTGCAGATGGGGCTGTTTTATTCACTGAAGTGGGTCCAGGAAATGTATTGCAAGGTTTGGTTAAAAAAATAAACAAAGAGGCACAGACCGCTGCAGCATCGTTCACACCTAATTCATAATCCATGAAGTTATCCAGAACAGCAAGCATCATCTTATTGATCTGTGCCAATATTGCTATAGATCAAATTTCAAAATTCATCGTTAGGGCCAAAATTGCAACCAATGAAGTGATTGAGCTCATAGGCGACACCTTTATCATGACCAAAGTAGAAAACTCGGGCGCATTTTTAGGTATGGGAAGTGAGTTGAGTCCGACATTAAAATGGATCTTATTATTGATTTTGCCGGTCATTGTATTAGGTGGGGTGTTGTATTATATCATCACCAACAAAACCTTGGATAGATTAAGCCTGATTGCATTTTGTTGCATTGTAGGTGGTGGGATTGCCAACGTTTTTGATCGATTTATGTACGGATCAGTGACCGATTTTTTTCATATCGATTTAGGTGGCGTATTCAGAACCGGAATTTTTAACGTTGCCGATATGTCTGTAAGCTTTGGAATGATCTTGTTGGTTATTGCAAGCTTTAAACAGAAGAAACAAGAAAAAGTAAACGCATAAAAAAAGCCTCAAATTATTGAGGCCACTGAAAAAGCATCTCATTTTTAGTGATTACTTTAAAGAAGCGATAAAATAAACCGAAATTTATTTTATCGCTTCTTTTTTTGGATCTGTTTTGACGAAGCTGATTAGGCTTTACCACAAC
>NZ_BJKB01000014.1 GCF_010725055.1 Gelidibacter japonicus
ATAGGTTGGCAGATTCATCTGGCAACAAAGCTATGTTTTCAAGTCCGTTCGGCTGACAAACCTCTATAACCAACTAAATTTCAAATATTTCAAAGAACAATTTTAAGTTTTAATGGGACAGTAATGAATTAATTAATTAATTAATTAATTAATTAATAACGGTCAACTCTATTTAGGGAAGTACATTTTGAATAATAGCGGTCAACACTAATCAGGGACGTACAAAGATCTACCCTCTCCATACTACCCTCTATCTACCTACTCTCGGCCTATTCCCCATCCACATAATCCTGTAGATATTCAAACCGTTTTGTGAGCTGACCATCTTTAGTGATTTTGGCGCGTTTAAGGATACCACGTTCATCGTCGTTGAAAAATGCAGGAATAACGTGCTCTAGAAACATTTCGCCAAACCCTTCACTGGCATCCTTTGGAAGTTCACAAGGTAAATTATCCACCGCCATGACGGTAATGGCATTTTTAGCATCAAATGCAACCTCTTTTTCCGTTTGGGCATCATAGCCGTAAAAAGGATCAGCAATGGTTGAAGCCCTTATAGTAGATGCTACTGGTCCATCAATATCACAACTGATATCTGCCACAAGATTTATCTTGAAATCTGTTGATTTTGCATCCTCTCGAGTGAATAAATACGGTGCATTGTTTCCATAAAAATGTCCGGCAACAAACAGGTCTGTTTCTTTGGCATAGGGCATGAAATTGCTTTCATAATCTTCTGGGTATTTATAAAACTTTAGCTTGGAGCCAACTTTACCGTCCTTACGTTTGTTATAATCCATAACATCAATCATACAGTACACGGGTTCCGTAAACTTTGAGGTCAGATAGAGTGCCGTGCTTATTTCTTTTATCTTTAAGTGATCTATGATTTCTTTGGCGCCATAAGCGACTTTGCCTGTCCCAGAAAGCAATATCTTAATCGGCGGAATAGTTATTTTATCCAATTCTCTCTTCACAGCATTCAGATCGTCCAGCGTTTCCACTTTTGGCAAATTGAACAATCCATCTCTCAATCCCAAGGCTCTGAACCCATTGTAAGCTCCGACCAATCCAGCATATCTTCCAAAACCGATCAAGCGGGTTCCACTTTGTTTGACGATGGTTTCATGGTCGTACAATTCGATGTTCTTTTTCAAAATTGCTTGGAGCAAACTCCGATTATAGGACTGTTTCTTGATGGTATGTGAAAAAAAGAAATATTTTTTGTTCGGAATCAGGGCTTCAATCGGAACTTCCTTAACACCCAAAAACACATCTGCATCTGAGACATCATCAGTCACTTCAAATCCCAATGCCCTGTAAGCCGAATCCGGGAAGACCCTGATATCACTCGACTCCACAATAAATTCAGCCTGTGGAAATCGAGTTTTGACATTTAACAATTCCTCAGGAGAGAATACGACACGTCTGTCTGGTGGGTTTTTACGTTCTTTAATAAGGGCAAATTTCATATAAAAATGGAATTAGACATTCCCTTAAATCCGATAGAGATCGGTAGGGAATTTTATTAGTTTAGTCACTCCACGAAAATAAGTCGATTTGAAAGCTTTCGCAAGCATTCCCTAATTAAAATATTTATGAGATTTAGTACATATCAATGTGCAGATGGACTTGCCAAGATCCCATGACCAGTTTACAAGTTGATCATTGAATAACTATCGTTCATTTTTATAAAAACGAGCCCATCCTGATCAAATAATTCAGGACAAATACATTTTAGTCCAAAGGTGATTTATTTCTTTATGGCAAAGAACGGCTTCTCGTAAAAGGTCAGTCGAATTCCGAAAAGCAGCACAATTCCCCCAATAACCATTTGTAGCGAAATTTGTTCATCGAGCAACCACCAAGCCAGAATTGACGCCAATACTGCCTGCCCCAACAAACTCACAGACACTCGCGTGGCTCGCATATGCTTGGTCGCAAAACTGATAAGCAGCCATGCCAAAAGCTGACATACCACACCTTGTATTACCAATACCAACCAGCCTGCATTCGAAAAACCCCCGAAAGGCTCGCCCATAGCATAACTCAGTATCCCCAATGCTACCACCGAAGAAAGCAGACTAACCGTCATAAATGTCATGACCTCGAGCTCACCCAAAATCCGTTTGCTGGTCAACATGTAGATGGCATAGAGCATCCCGGATAAAATTCCGAAAATAAAGGCCAAATTAAAATCCAAGTTCAGAAATAAATCTAAACCCACCAAGAGTACCATACCTAGAATAGCCACCACGGTTCCAGTCCAAAAGTTCTGTTTTGGTTTATCCTTTAAAAATAGAAATGCTCCTATCCCTACCCATACCGGTGATAAATTGGTCAATAGCGTAGCCTGCGTAGCAGTTGATTGTTGAATGGCAATATTCCAGACGCCAACATCCAATCCAAAAACAACCCCACAAATGACTGAGAGCCAAAATGCCTTTCGTGACGTCACCTTAAACTGCTTCGTGATAATCACATAGGGCAAAAGGATGGCAGAAGCTACCGCCATTCTATAAAAAGCAGAAATAAGTCCGGGCGTCAAATTCAGCTTCACCAAAATTGGAAATATGGATATACAAATAATACCAATGGCTAGCGCAACTCTTGGTTTTGTCATGCTTTTAGGCTTTAAGTTTAAAGTGTGCAAAAGTAGTCTTTAATGATCATTATTTCATTATACTAAATTAGCTATTTGCGATACTATATTATCCCACAAAATTTCCAATTTCATGATATATAAAGAAAATATCACCATTTTATTAGTCTGTTTTCTACGGTTTTAACGGTCAAGGTCATTATGGCATGTTTCCGGACGAATAGTTCTGATGGCATAGTTTTTGAAATAAGTTGGATGAAGTTGTGAAGTTAGACAAAACTTTTTGGTAACTTTGCACGCTGCGTTTGCGATAGTGGTTCCGAAGTATTTGGGACTTGAGTTCCTTGAAAAGAGCTACTGCCGAGAGCGTGACCCGAAAGGGAAGCTGCTTATGATTAGGCAAGCGCATAAATATTGAATATTATCTTTTTAATAAATAGATTCCTGCTTCCGCAGGAATTATGGGGTCGACTGGTTTTGACAGCGAGATTTATTGAACGGTAAGCACGTCGTGTAATGAAATTGAAACACGTAAAAGACTATTTCAAACTTTTAAACGGCGAGAATAACTACGCTTTAGCTGCGTAATCCGAATTACAGTAGGATTTGCTAATCCCTACTAGGTAGGGAAGCTAAATGTCTCTTGAAAGCCCTGGTCAGCGGCGGTCAGCTTAGAGGCATCGTAAAAGTTGACATAGGGAGCAAAGTGCTTTGATTTGCTCCTGAAACTAAAGAAGCTAAGTTGTAAGTAGGTTGTCTTTAACCAGCTTGCAATCGAAAAAACAAGAAAAGAATAAACGTGTAGAAAGCCCTTTGGTAACTTGTTTGGACGAGAGTTCGATTCTCTCCGACTCCACAATTAAGCGTAACTTCGTTACGCTTTAAAACATAAGAAGTGCAACAAGTTTACTTGATTGCACTTTGTTGTTTTAAAGCGTCTGGACTGCAAGGACAGGAAGTTACATTTACAGAATAGGAGTCATTTGAGAACAGCGAAGTTAATCACTCCGAATCAAAAACTCATCAAAACTATGATGTAATTTATATCATCGGTAGTTTTAAAGCATAGAAAACACAATTTTTGCATGATTCTATCTTTTAAGGTGTCGTTGTTTTAAAGTTCTTGAATTATCTTTCTTTAATTTATGACCCATTGTTTTCTTTAAATAGGCTCAATTTAAAACAGCCATTTTATTTTTTCATCTTCAAGGATCGTTATGGTTTTATTTGTATTAAATTACGAATATGCTCTTAAAACACTTTATATGAGTTCAAATCCAACTACCTCCGACCAAAATATTTCAGTGACATTGCCAGTACGCATAGGCTTTGCTGCTATTGAAACCTTTCTGAAGAAAAAATTCATTGGCACCACTATCAGTAAAAATAACGCTAAGGGAAAGGCGTCTAATTATTTTAAGATACTGGATCTTAACCTATCTGAAAGTCAAACCGATCCGTATAATCTACAACTAAGGCTCAAGCTACAGACCCTCACCCTTATATTCCACAAGAAAGACATTGAAGTGTCGGTTCTAGCGGATTTAAGGTTGGATGTCGAGACCCAACAATTATATGTCGACGCCTACAACATTAACAGCAGCGGAAAAAGTTGGGTTGCAAACATTGTCCTGAAATCTATCCTCAACACCTTTATTTATAAAAAAATCATCAATACTTTAAGCATTGATTTACTGCCCATACTGCAGGAAAAAATCGATCTCCTCAATGCCAGGTTGGCATCAGAGCTCAAGGCCTCAAAAAACATTTCAATTATGGGGAATGCAGAATGCTTTACTATTACTCATTTTAAGATCAAAAAAGATAAAATCTGGGTGCTCATCCAAACCAAAGGTTGGTGTGTTATTGCTATTGAAGATTTAGAGGTTTAGGATGTTTTAATTACCAGCATGATATTATTTATACCAACGAAATTGGTCAAAGCGTTAAATTCGGTTGTGTAAATTAAATATCATGATTTTAACCTGATTCATTTTGATTATTGAAAGCTAATATGCAATTACATATAAAAATCCTGTTTATAGCATTAACGGATGCCATAGAACCCATTTGATGTTACCTATTGAACGTTTTGAAATCTCTATGTCCTGTGAGTTTATCTTTAAGTTCTGCAAATTAAGAATTATCATAAAGATGATACGGGCGATTTGGGATATTTAATAACCATAAAAGCTTTAGCAAGAGGTGAATTTGAGATATTATTAGTTATTTTTGAGATTGACCGCTTTCTAAAAATCAAACCTGTTCATTCCACCCTATTAATGGAGTGGGATCAATAAACATTCATGATTAAAAATTATTTATTTGTACTGCTGAACCTCGCATTTATAACCACTGGATATTCACAAAAAGAACGGAAAGTGGTCTTCATTATCGCCGATGGCATTTCTGCCGATGTCATCGAGCAACATGATTTTCCCAACTTAACTAAACTCAAGGAAACGGGTTCTTACATTCGTGCTTTTCAGGGTGGCGAAAAAGGAAATTATAGCCAGTCCCCAACCATTTCAGCAGTTGGTTATAACAACGTACTTACTGGGGTTTGGTTCAACAAACACAATGTTCCGGACAATGCTATAACAGATCCAAACTATAATTACCCAACGGTATTCCGTTTGCTGAAAGATGCCTATCCCAATAAAAAAATAGCGATATTTTCAAGTTGGGAAGACAATCGCACCAAACTGTTGGGCGAAGGGTTAAAGGAAACTGGCAAGCTCAAGCTCGACTTTGCCTTTGATGGTTATGAATTAGATACAGAGCGTTTTCCGCAGACCCATTATTCTTTTATGAATGACATCGACGCATTGGTTGCGGAAAAAGCTGCTCAAACCATCAGGGAAGAAGCTCCAGATCTGTCTTGGGTCTATTTTCAATATACCGATGATATGGGCCATCGTTTTGGGGATAGTCCAGAGTTTTTAGCTGCCATCCAGGATATGGACAGACGGGTTGGGACTATTTGGGAAGCAATCGAAGAACGCGAGAAAAACCATAATGAAGAGTGGCTCATTATCGTCACTACAGACCATGGTCGGGATGAAGGCAGTGGCAAAGGTCACGGTGGACAGTCGGACCGACAACGTTCAGCTTGGATTTTTTCGAATAAAAAATTGAACGAGAGTACCCCGTGGAGGACGGCTTCCGTTGTGGATATTTTACCAAGTATCATTTCTTTTCTATCGATTGATATTCCGAGGGAGACGTTATTTGAGTTGGACGGCTATTCTTTAATCAGCGACTTATCGGTAATAGATCCAAAAGTGAATTACTTTCAGAACACCTTAGACATTACTTGGATACCCAATGATTCAAATGATGTAAAGATCTGGGGATCAGCTACCAATAATAAAAAGACTGGTGGCAAAGATACTTACACCTTACTTGGAACGTATCCCAATAGCGATGGGAGCGCCGTTATTCCTATAAATCAAAAAATAAATTTATTTTATAAAATCGTGATTGAAGGAACGAACAATAGTATAAATCGATGGTTTATTAATAAAAAATAAAATACTATGTATAGAATAAAGAATATAACTGCCCTCCTACTCCTTTTACTTTTGAGCAGCCAAATGAACGCACAGTTAAAGGACGCTAAGCATGTCCTTCTTATTGGTGTGGATGGCTTAGGCGCGTACGCCATTCCACAAGCTGAGATGCCACATTTAAAAAGTTTAATGACGAAAGGCTCATCGAGTTTTGAAGCACGGTCGGTATTACCATCTTCGAGTGCAGTGAACTGGGCATCTATGTTGATGGGGGCAGGTCCAACCTTTCATGGCTATACAGAATGGGGAAGTCAAGTGCCTGAAATTCCTTCCATAGAAACCACAAAAAATAATTTGTTCCCGAGTATTTTCAGTTTAATTAAAAATCAAGTGCCCGATGCAAAAACTGCAGCTATTTATAGTTGGGGTGGGATTGGCTATCTTCTGGAAAAAGACGTGATTGATTTTGTGATTCCTACCAAGGACGATGAAACGCTTACCGTTTCAGAAGCTTCCCGAATCATTAAAGATCATCAACCATTATTTACTTTTGTCCACCTTAGCGAACCTGATAATGTTGGGCATGGCATAGGTCATGATACGCCCGAGTATTACGCAGAGTTAAAGAAGGTAGATGAGCGAATTGGAAAATTGATTGCAGCCGTAAAAGAAGCAGGCATTGAAAATGAAACCATTATTATGGTAACGGCCGATCACGGCGGAATAGACAAAGGCCATGGCGGGAAGAGTTTAGTTGAAGTACAGATTCCGTGGATTATTGCAGGACCCGGCATCATTCAAAACCAAAAGCTCGATAGTTCAATTGTCACTTATGATACGGCAGCAACCATTGCGTTTATTTTAGGGTTGGAAATGCCTCAAGTATGGCGTGGACAAGCGATAAAAGAGGTGTTTAAACCTTAAAATACGCTATTGATGAAATTGCGAATTTTAATCGCTCTCAAAGACGTGCTTGGCATAATTCAATCCCAAAGCGTCAAACCGTTCTCTCATTTTAGTCAACCGAACTTTAAAGTCTGACCAATCTCTATGTTCTTGTGAGGACCAGACCACTTCTGACAATGCAGTCATTCTTGGCAACACCATGTATTCAGCATGTTCAGGAGTTTTTATATATTCTGACCAGAGATTGGCTTGTGCCCCCAAAATATACTTGTGAAATTCTTTAGGAAGCGCCTCTGGAATGATATTTAAACCATATACCTTTTCTACGGAAGTGAAACCGCCAATGGCAAACTTTTCTTTTGCATGATCTTCTTCAGGAACCTGATACGCGTCAAAATAGACATGTGATGCCGGGGTCATGATGATATTGTGACCGTTTTTAGCGGCTTCAATAATTTCATCCTCGCCAGTCCAAGATCTCCAGAACATCACGGCCACTTTGAAAGTTTGGACAAATGAAGCACGTAAATAATTGTGGAACTTTGGTTGTTTCCTTCTTCTTCCCAACTTATTTCAAAAGATTTTTGATCAAAATTATTTTTATAACTAAGTAATTTGCCATTTACCGCCACTGGATACGTCCGAATCAAAACCTCTTTAAAATAGCTCAAATCTTCAGTCCCTGGATCGTAAGACCAATAGACATTGCCCATTAGGTTCTCTTCAATCAATGAGATGGCATTTTTTGCTACGGGAATAACACTTTCTGAATTGCCGTAAAATGCACCCCATTCGCCCAGCCAAACTGGCATTCTTAACTGTTCGCCTTTACGTTTAATTTGATTATAAATATAGGCCACCCGCTCGTTTGAAGCGCTTGCCACCGCATCCGTATCTGTTACCAAATCGTAACCGTGTGGTGCATAGGCAACCAATGGATCAGGCGTTCCGTCAGGCAATGTCGTTCTTTCAATACTGCTGGCCACACCCGTATTTCCGTAATAACTATGCTCCAAAAACAAGATATGAGTGGTATCCACCTCGCGAATGGCATTCGCCACTTTTTGGTACATTTTCTGTAAATACTGAGTTTCGAACTGTTGGTTAAGTTCAAACAATTGGCTAAAAACAAAATGATAATTTTCTTTGTTGGACAATATCTGTAAAGCCTCCATCCTGCTCTTTTCATCTGCCCACATGGCTCCCAATTGCTCTTCATCCAAAACCTCACCAGTCAATTTGTAATGCAACTGTCCGTAGGCAGAGAGCAACACTAGTGTAGACTGTACTCCAGAAGATCCTGGAAAAGGTTCGTTCATCAAATCATAACCAATCACCGTGGTATTATTGGTGTAGCGTTTGGCAATGTGTTGCCAAAGTGCCGCATAACGATCTTGGATCCCGATGCCATCTGAGGCAGGTTTATTGAGCCAAAAATTATCAAAAGCGGTTTGGACGGCTTCGCTCAATAAATAGGAATCGCTCCAAATGGCGCCTTCCGTATGGGGTTTACCTTCGTCTAAAGTGGCCCATTCAGGTGCCCCATCACTATATTTTACGCTGAAAAGATCTTGGTGCATCTCCAACACCACGAAAAGGTTATTTTGTTCTGCCCATTGAATGCGCTCATCAATTTCCTTAAGATAGTCTTCATTATAAACCCCAGGCTCCGGCTCCAACCGATCCCAAATAATTATAAATCGGATGCAATTGACGCCCCATTTTGAAGGTTTTCATAGAGTTCTGGACCACTCTGAAAAATATAACCTTCGGCTTTGTCCTTGCTGACAATATTGATGCCATTAAGGATGATTTCTCTCCCTTGATCATCTGTAAATTTGTCCCCTTGCACTGTTATAGTGGTAGGAAGAACCCTTTCTAAAGGCTCATCTTTCACACAAGAGACTAAGAAACTCATGCCCAATACAGTCGCAAGCAGATAGCTAAAAAATATGATTTTCTTGATTTTTATATGTTGTTTTTTCATCTACTTCTTTCTTGAATACTTATAAACACCCTCAGCATTTAAGTGAAAAGTCAGTCTTTCATTATTGACTTTAAGTTCACCCGACTGGTTAGGTTTCCCTTTAATCTTGGCCTCCTCAACAAGACCATCTTTCCAAAAGATATCGATTTCAAACCCACCTCGGGCTTTTAGGCCTTTGACTTCTCCTGTTGGCCAGGCCTCGGGCAAAGAAGGCAACAATTCGATGATTCCTGATTGCGATTGGAGCAGCATTTCCACCATCCCGGAGGCGCCTCCCATATTGCCATCCAGTTGAAATGGCGGATGCGCACACAGCAAATTTGAATAAGTTCCACCAGCCGTTGACATCTCAACACTTGTATCAGAAACAGGTTTCAATAAATTTTTTAGCATTTTGTGCGAACGATTCCCATCATTCAGACGTGCCCAAAAGTTCATTTTCCAGGCACGAGACCAGCCGGTGCCACTATCGCCACGAGCGTTTAAGGTCACTCTTGCTGCTTCGGCCAATTCTGGAGTTTGAGCCGTTGAGATTTGATTCCCAGGATGAACGGCAAACAAATGGGACACATGGCGATGATCGCTCTTTGGGTCATCCACATCTTCGGTCCATTCCTGTAGTTGTCCCCAAGAACCAATTTTAGGTTTTAAAATGGCGTCTCTGGTCAATTTTGCGTTCGCGGTGAATTCATCATCGATTCCTAAAACCTCAGCCGCTTTGATACAGTTGTTCAAGATATCCCAAGCAATTTGATGGTCCATAGACGCACCTTCCGATATCCCGCCATGCTCGGGAGAATATGACGGGGTGGAAACTAAATTTCCGTTATCATCCTTGGTCAGATAATCTATCCAAAATAAAGCGGCTTCCTTCATCACGGGATAGGCGTTTTCCTTTAGATAGGTTTTATCTTGGGTAAAGTCATAATGGTCCCATAAATGTTGGGAAAACCAAGCCGCACCTGTAGGAAAGAAACCCCAATCCACACCCCATCCCGGTGAGGTATAACCAAAGGCATTGGTCATGGTATTGGTCATCCAACCTCGGGTATTGAAAAATTCCTTCGCAGACAATTTCCCCGGTTCCACCAGACTTTCTATAAAGTCCAAAAACGGCACGTGACATTCAGAAAGATTGGTCAACTCTGCGGGCCAATAGATCATTTCCAGATTGATATTGCTATGGTAATCGGCAGCCCATGGCGGATTGGTGGAATGGTTCCATTTGCCCTGTAAGTGCATGGACATCGTGTTGGGGCGACTTGCCGAAATCATTAAATATCGTGCGTATTGAAAGTAGAGACTTTCTAAAGCATTATCATCCGAGCCGTTGGCGTAAGCAACCAAGCGTTCGTTGGTAGGAAGGTCAACCTTCGGACTTTTGCCCAAATTCAAACTCACGCGATCAAACAAATTGGAATAATCGCCGACATGTTCATTTTTTAAATCATCATAAGTTGTGTTGTCCCACTTTTGCACTATCGCGTTATTGGCAGACTTATAATCATTGCCCTTATAGGTCGGATAATTTAAGGTGTAAGCTGTAGCCGAAGTGTTTAAGATGATGACATCCGTCGCACCCTTTATATAAATAATCCCATCCTTGTAGCTTATTTTCCCATCTGATAATTTTAAAGACATTTTGGTTTCGAAGGGCATTCCGTTATCGGCGACTTTTCCTTCATAGGTGTAAATGCCGTCACTAAATTCCTGTGCAACCATCACATGAGGCGTTTCAAATCTGATTTCATAATCTGTCTTTTTAGAGCTTTCAAACCGATAGACCATGGTATTACTCGGATAATTTCCGAAATAGGTTCGATTGTAGGTCTCCTTCCCAATGCTGTATGCAACCTTGCCCAGAGCATTACTGATGTCAAGACCGCGTTTATAATTGCTCACGTTTCCAGAGTGGCCTACCTTTATGAAGATATCTCCCATAGTTTGTTGGGCCCCATAATCTCCGAATTCTGCATTGTATTGCTTACCAGTATCAATGATTCCGGTGAATTGCGATTGGGTAATTCTATGGGCCTCAGCCTTTTTTCCTTCTTTTAATAAAGCTCTTACCTTTGGCAAATGTTTATGAGCGTCTTTTCGGATTCCGAAATTGTAATCGGGATTGGAATCAGGCCCGCCAGACCATAGCGTGCCTTCTGAAAACTGAATCTGCTCTTCCTGTAGGCCTCCAAAAAACATGGCACCTACATAACCGTTGCCTATAGGCAAGGCCTGAGTCATCCAATTGGTAGCAGGCTCGTTATACCATAATTCCAATGTCGTTTTGTCTTGGGCACAAGATGAGATGGTCATTAAAATGATAGACGCGCCTAGTGCAAGCTTAATTTTTAATTTGGTCATTTATTTCTTAATATTTAGGGTTTGTCTGTTTTGAATTCTTTACCAGAATATCATTATAAGACATGTTTTTGGCGGTTATGGTTGCCAAATTGCTCATATCGATTTCTTTAATTTTGAAAGAACCATCGGTACATTCAATCTGTCATGTGGTATTGGCATTCTCCAAAGAAACTAAAATTTAGCATATATTGAGAACCTAATTTCTCATATTTAATTTTTAAAACTCTTCGTTTAATCAATTATAAGATTTTCTTTGATCATTTCTCTATGGACAATCGGGAAAATCTCGCAATTGCTTATGGTTCTATCATTAATTTTTTAGAAAGAGGTGAAATGGCACTCAAGCCGAGGTGTTGTTCACACCAATAGATGGTGTTGCGTTTTGCAGTTTTTTAAAGGCATTAAAACACCCATCCCATCACGAGCAACATCCGAGGCCATTATTTCATGTTTTTTTCAATAGTTTTAGAAAATAAGGTCTGGCGGGATAGAATCATATATAACGATGATGGCCTCTATGCCGGTTGTGATGATCATTCCCTTCTATGCACTTAAGCTTGGGATTAGGATGGTCTTTTCTTCTGTTTTTACCACTATAATTATGCAGTTCGATGGCTTTCGAAACTTTTGAATTCAAAGACGATCATCGATTTCCACAATCCCTACAACCAACACCACATACAGCCTATAATTAAATATTTGCTTTCCTTAACTGTGCGAATCCTAAAGGTTTACTCATGTAGTTATAGTTAAATAAAGTGCCTGCAGGCAAAACAGGAATATTGATTTCTATGGGATAGAAATGGCAAATGCTTGAGAAAGATTTAAAAAGCTGATTTTTAAATTAAAAGATTACCAATAAACTATCAGCACTGCTCTGTAAGCACTTCTGATAGCTTTAAAATCCCTCTCAATAGTAGCGACTATTTTATATTGAAATTTACAATAAAGACTATTGCAATAAATATCATATCAAGCTCTAATCCATTGGAATACCTGGTTGAGTTATTCTATAGCCTTTACTTTTTTTGTCTTTTCTGACCATTTCCTTGACATCGGACAATAGTTTTTTGGCATCATAAATAATGCCGTCCTTTATGGTGTATTTTACGCCTCCCACCCGAACGACCTCATTGTTTTCAGTTATTCTTATAGCGCCTGTTCCATAAAGAGTTTGAAAGTTCACTAATGGATTTTCTTCCACAATGACAAAATCCGCCAATTTACCAACTTCAATAGATCCAATGTCATTTTCCATTCCCAATGCTTCTGCACCATTTAAGGTCGCTGCTTTTATGACCTCCAATGGATGAAATCCTGCTTCACGCAAAAGCTCCATTTCACGAGGGTATGAAAAGCCATAAAGTTGGTAAATAAAGCCTGCGTCAGTACCTACTGTTACTCTTCCACCCCTATTTTTATAATCATTGACAAAATTCATCCAATGTTTATAATTGGTCTTCCACTCGATCTCTTGTTCAGTTCCCCAATTGAGCCAATATGAACCATGAGACTCACGGCTAGGGGCATAAAAATCCCATAAGCTTGGAAGCGTATATTCTTGATGCCATTCCACAAGACGTGCTCGGGTCAAATCTCTATTGGCTTCATAAATAACGAAGGTGGGTGTCAAAGTAAAATCAAGAGCCAGGAGTTCGTCCATAACATCATTATATTTTTTGCTATTAGGTGGCGCTGCTTGTTTCCACAACTGCCCAGCTTCGCCAAAACGATCCTGCTCATTTTGATAATTGTAGTCCAATGAATAGTCTTGAACAGTTCTATCATGAAAAAGCGCCTCGGGCAAACCGTACCAGTGCTCCATAGAAGTTAGTCCAGACCTTGCACTATTCAACACGTTCCAGCTCCCCACATACGTTTGCGAATGATGCATTTTTGAGCGCAGCCCTAATTTCTTATTTTCATCCAATGCTGCAGCCATCACTACGGGTGTCGCTCCAAAGAATTTGATGCCATCGGCCCCAAGTTTGGCATTGCTCCGCACCCATTCTCTTGCCTGCTGATCGGTGGCAATAGGGCTTTTGCTATTCTGCCCAAATGACGTATAGGCTTTAATTCTTGGTGCCGTTATTTCATTTTTTTCACTTCTCCGCTTTTCATCAAGAGTCCAAGCGATTCCATTCCCGCTACTTGGATCCACAATGGTAGTAATTCCGTGGCCCATCCAAAGTTTATAAACATATTCTGCCGGTGTCCCCTGAGATCTTCCTCCAATATGGGCGTGACTGTCCACAAATCCAGGCATAATGTACATTCCTTCAGCATTTAATTCTTTTCCACCAGCTTTTAAAACTGGTCTCCTTCCTTCTTTAATCGGTACTCCAGGATATCCAACGACTCGGACATCTACGATACGATTGTTTTCTACAACAATATCTACAGGTCCCATTGGAGGCGCCAAGGTACCATTGATTAGCGTTGCCCCTCTGATAATTAATTGTGACCAAGGGCCCTCCCCTTCCTCTCGATCAGGCGCTTTTTCAATTTGGGCGAACATCAGAGAGGATGACAAAACGGCAATAATCATTAGTATATTAAATTTCATAGATCTAAAATTATAGATTTCAATGTTGAATCCTTGAATTTATCAAATACATGGCATTCTTAAAAGCTTCTTCAGGAAAAATCTTAAAATTACACTAATTCCATATTTTCCATTTTGGATAATTACTCCCCCAGTAAAGGTTTGACAAAAAAGTCTTTTCGTGAATGGTGGCTAAAATCAACTTGGATTTTAAGAACACAGCCCTCATTTTTATTCCATTTACCCAAAAGTAAACAGAATGGTTAAAACGCTTCTTCCACTTCTTATCTCGTTGTAATACTATGTTACTCTATCGGCCATACTTTTTACTTAATAGTTGTCATAATCTAATTGAAGAACATATATTAGCTATGCGATCTTTATTTCATCTTGAACCGTCATGTTTAGTTTGATAATAAGGATCTATCATTTTTACTTATAGAAACAGGGAAGTTATTTTCAACCTGTTGTCAATTTTAAAATGGAAACAGAATAAATATTTAAAAAACAAATATATGCCAAGTGTTTTAATTGAGGTCCGAAAAGACTATAATGAGGAAGACGGGAAAAAAATCATAAATGCTGTCCATTCTGCATTACAAACCGCGTTCAAAATTATTCCAACAGATAAAGTTGTGCGATTGGTTGTCCATCCACCACATAGGTTTGCCTGCCCATCAAACCTTGATAAACCAGAATTCTACACATACATAAACATTGATGCTTATAAGGGCCGTTCAATTGATGCGAAAAGAAGTTTATACAAAAACATTGTAAATAATCTAGAAGCTTTAGGCATCCCAAAAGATCATGTTCTCATCCTTTTGAGAGAAGCTCCTCAGGAAAATTGGGGCATAGACGGCGGTCAAGTGGCCAGTGAAGTCAATCTTGGGTATAAGATTGACGTATGATGTGGGGATGTTTTCCTTCAGCGATTCCATCTGAAATAGAAAGCCATACTTTCAACAGTCGTGATACTTTAGGCCAAAGGAAAAGTCTCGACCAATTTAGGTTAATAAAACACCCATTTGGAACGAGACTTTTAGCACTTTATTTTTCCAGATTGACGTGGAGAACGCTCCTATTTCCCAAATAAATTGTAATAATGGGCGGCAGCTGCCAAATCTTCTAAGGCATGCCCTACGGATTTAAATAAAGTAATGTGCGCGTCGTCGCTTCTACCTGAATGTTTTTTGGTGGCCATTGAAAACAAGTCGGCCTTAATATCTTGTTCCGTCAATATTCCGGTCTTTAATGGAATAACAATATCTCCACTTTCTTTTAATCCACCCGCATAAGTATCCACAAACACTTCCGATCGTCTTATGGCATCATCATCAGCCTCTCGCATATCGGGACGATAAGCTCCAACCAAATCGACATGTTGACCTGGTCTTAAGTACTTGCCCAAAACAAGTGGTGTTGGTGAAAGGGTCGCGGAAGAAATGATATCGACTTCGCTAATTTTATCTTCAAGGTCCTCTATAGGAGTTATTTCGAATTTTTCCCCACTCAATGCCTCGCAAATAGCCTCCGCCTTATCAAAATTTCTACCCCAAACAAAAACTTGTTCAATGGGCCTAACACTTGCATGAGCCTTAATAAGGTTTGGGGATAACGCTCCAGTCCCAATCATTAGCAGTGACTTGGAATTTTCTCTGCTCAGGTATTTTGAAGCTAAGGCCGATGCTGCAGCCGTACGTTTTACCGTTAAACTTTTAGCTTCAATGATCGCTTTTATGGAGCCCTTTAAGGCATCCAAATAAATATAAATGGCCTGAATGGCAGGTAAATCGAATTTTCCATTTGCTGGACTGACCGTTGCTATTTTCACACCGGCTTCCTTCCCTGGATTCCATGCTGGCATCAATAATAGAGTGGATTCCATTCCAACTTCCGGGTTAGGGAAATCATGATGATGCCGCATTGGAACCAAAAGCTCCTTGTTTGAAAACATTTTTTCCAGATCAGCGATTAAATTTGGGAAATCTGTGTTTTTTTCTACAAAATCTGCATCAATTTGAATTATATTTTTCATAAATTTTATGAGTTTAATGGTTAACAAGTATGTTTTACTCGTGTAAATCGTATAAATCCTTTCACTCTATAGGCCCACTTGAGGCTATTGAAACTATAGAAATAAAAAGCAAAGAAATCCCATTAACTAAGGTCGGTTAGTTAATGAGATTCTTGGATATATTATAGTCATTGATATAGGATGACTATTAAACGAAGAATAGGTCTACTAAAGATTTTTGTAATCTGGTAAAGTAGGCCTGGTTTTTAGACAATCCTCAATTGTCTTTATAGCATATTTCCTTTCCTCTCCAATAAGTGGAAGGCGTGGTGCCCGTACGTTTTCAGTACCGAGTCCTGTATAGACCTCAGCCAGTTTTATGTTTTGAACCAATTCTGGAACAATATCCAATTCAAATAACGGCATAAACCATCTGTGAATGTCCAAGGCTTCCTTAATTCGTCCCGCTTTGATCAATTGGTACATGGCCACCGTTTCTTCTGGAAATGCACAGACCAGACCTGCTACCCAACCGTCAGCTCCTAAAACCATGCTCTCAAAAGCGATGGTGTCCACTCCGGTCATTATCTTCAATCTGTCTCCAAAACGATTTTTTATTCGGGTGATATTCATCGTATTTCGCGTCGATTCCTTTACCGCCTCTATATTGTCATGTTTTAATAATTCATCAAACATGTTATGGGTGATCTCTATTTTATAATCCACCGGATTATTGTACACCATTATTGGTAAAGACGTGTTTTTCGCCACCGAGTTAAAAAACTCCAAAGTCTCTCTATCGGTAGACTTATATCGCATTGGAGGCAACATCATGAGGCCAGACGCTCCGTCTTCTTCCGCCATATTTGCAGCCTTTACCGCAGCTCTAGTCGACTGTTCCGCCAGGGTTATCATGACGGGCACTTTACCTTTAACCATGTCAACTGTAGTTTTTGTCAAACTACGTTTCTCTGCTTCTGTTAAAGTACTTGCTTCACCTAATGTACCCCCCAAAACAATACCGTGAACACCAGCATCAAGTTGTGCTTTAAGATTGGTTTCAAACATTGCAAAATCTAAAGTATCATCATCATTAAATTTTGTTGTGACTGCCGGCATAATGCCTTCCCATTTTACACCCATAGTTTTAAATTTTTATTCGTGTTATTATTAATTAGCAAAGTTAGTTAAGAAAAGTATGGAGATATGGTTCTTATTTATCAACTATTGATACTATATTGCCCTACCTGTAGCAAATATTGTTTTTTTTGAGTAATATTAGGGTTGATTTTAGACAAAATTCCTAAAAAAAGAAATTCGTACTAAATCAAAACAGACCAAACCACTCAAGCCAACTTGTTCAAAAATCCCAAATAAGGTCAATCGTCATGAAAGTACTGCCTTTTAAAATACCAAAACCAGAACATTATGCTTTGGTTTATCAAGAAGACATAGGAACCTCATTCTATGATCAATTACACCAACATGAAGAGATCCAGTTGAGTTATATTATTGAAGGTGAGGGTAAGTTGATTGTTGGTGACACCATCAATTTCTATAAACCCGATGACATTCTGGTGATTGGGAGCCACCTGCCCCATCTTCTAAAAAGTGACACCAGCGTTGGCGGGAAGTCGAAAATGCTGAGCTTGTTCTTTAGCAAAAAGGCCTTTGGAAGGAGGTTTTTTGAAATGGAAGAGACTAAGGCCTTACAGTCATTCTTCACCAGAGCCACGCATGGCTTTAAAGTAGTTTCTGAAAAGGAAGCAATGATCCAATTATTCTTAAGATTAAAAACTTCTCAAAAATTGGATCAGTTTTTAATTTTGTTGGAATTACTAAAATTGGCATCGACATGTGAATATAAAAGTTTATCCTCTTTTATATACGACAAACAATATTCGGACTATGAAGGAAACAGAATGCGTAATATTTTTGAATTCACAATGAGCAATTTCAATACCAACATCACTTTAGAAGCGGTATCGGAGAAGGCAAATATGACCAAAAATGCTTTCTGCAAATACTTTAAGAAACGTACCAATAAAACCTATTTTCAGTTTTTAACTGAGTTGCGCGTAGAACATGCCACTAAATTATTGCTTTCAAAAAACAAACTCACCGTTGCTGAAATAGCTTATGAATCGGGATTTAAAAACATCTCTAATTTTAACCGACAATTTAAAGACATCAAGAAAAGCACACCATCCGATTTTAGAAAAAAAAGAGTCTAATTCCTTTATAGTTATTATGGATTAACTGGTAAAAATATGTCTAAGAACACTCATTCCCTTTTGAACGGAACACGTCCACAGGTTAATAATCAGTGCCTATCCAAAAATCGACACTTCAATCTGTAAACCATTATTCTAGCTTAATCAATGAGATATCTCAATGAACTTGCACCTAATATTTTACGCCAAAAGGGTCCTCAATAGACAACATAGGTTCCGTAAACCATTTTGGTCCTAGTTTGGTCATATAAACATGATCTTCATGGCGAATACCAAATTGGTCTGGCACACAGATCATAGGTTCGATACTAAAACACATTCCTGGTTCTATAACTGTCTCTTCATTCCTGACCACATAAGGCCATTCGTGAATATCCAGGCCAATTCCATGCCCAGTACGATGTGGCAGTCCAGGCAAAGCATAATCCGGCCCTAAACCATGAGCCTCGATAACAACCCGCGATGCATCATCAATAGACGAAAACGTGTTTCCCAATTGAGCGGCATTAAAGGCTGCCTGTTGGGTTTCCTTTTCCAGGTTCCAAATTCGTCTTTGAAGGTCGCTTATGGCACCGAACACATAAGTGCGGGTAATATCTGAAAGATAACCATGCAATTCACAACCGGTATCGATCAAAACCACCTCTCCGTCTTCCAAATTCTTGGGTTCCTTGACTCCATGTGGAAATGAAGTATCCACCCCGAACAACACGATGCAAAAATAAGATCCTGAAGGAATACCATAACGCTTATGCGCTTCGTGAATAAAGTCAGTGACTTCTTTCGCGCTAATGCCCACATGTAGAATTCTCGCTACCGCTTTTTGAACTTCCATGGTAATGTTCATGGCATGCTGAATAATAGCAATTTCTGCTTCAGATTTTACCATTCTGCAACCCGCGGTGATCGGTTTAGAATTAACGAGTTCAAATTTCCGGTTTGCTTTTGCAATACCATCGCTAATAAAAAACGGAGTACTTTCATCAATTAGAACCACACCTTCATTCACACCATTTTGAGAACATATTTGGGCCAACAACTGATAAGGACTTTCGTGTTCTTCCCAACAATGAATGGTCCCTTCAACCTCCATAAAATCTAAAATTGTTCCTTTTTCAAAACTTGGAGCGATATAGTGCAAGCTTCCATTTGGAAATAACAAAGCACCAACCATACGTTCACTCGAATTCCATTTGGTCCCGGTAAAATAGTACAGATTTGTCCCTGCATGTAGATACATGACTTTTCCGTTTTGATGTTGCATTAATTTGCAAGCCTTATCAATACGCGTATAAAATTCACTTTTTTGAATAGGTTTTACTACATGTGCATTAGGGACAATTGCATTTAATTCGGCTTTAATTGTACTCCCACCGATTCCGATTGTTTTCATAGTTTTCTGTATTTTAAAAGGTTCTGTAGGGATGAAAAGAATATTTAGCATTACCCATCTCCCAGCGCATCTTTTTATGTCTTTTTTGGATTGGACTTATCCGTTTCTTGATCAGAATGCACACGATACTTTTCTGATTGTAATAATATCTACAAAGATAACTTTTTACTCAACATTGACCTTCTCATTCCATTGGTCAGAATAAATCCGTCGGCTCGATAAATTTTTCGATAGTTTTTATAGAGGTGACTTACCATATGCCCCCATACAATCACATTCATTTTTTCCATCAGATGATTGTTTGAGACAACTAGGTTGCAGCTTATTTTAACACATAAATTCACCGAAAAACCAACATGAACATTTCAAATAACAACAAATTTAGATGGAACATGCTGGCTAGAATAATAGACGATTATCCATAACTAATACTATAGTATCGAGTTGTTAAAATTTTAACATATAGAGGGTTTGAAAAATTGTTTTATTTAAAAAAAAATACAATGTTTGATATACAAGAATTTAAATTAACAACATAATGGAAAGAAAATTAAATGGAATTTTTACACTTTTTTTAGTGTGTTTGGCGCAACTCTGTTTTGCGCAACAAAAGACCGTTTCAGGGGCTGTTACTGATGAGGAAGGCTTGCCTCTTGTAGGTGTAACCGTACAAGTTCAGGGGACAACTGTTGGCGCTCTAACGGATTTCGACGGTAATTTTGCAATTCAGGCTTCCGAAGGTCAAGTTTTGGTCTTTAAGTATGTAGGATATGCAACGCAACTAATTACTGTCGGCAATTTAAATACTATAAACGTCACCATGCTCGTGGACACCGCAGCGTTGGAAGAGGTTATTGTAATGGGATACATATCAAAACGTAAGGATGATATGACTGGTTCTGCTGTACAATTAGGATCCGAAGAATTACAACAAACAACCACAGTTTCTGTTGATCAAGCTTTGCAAGGTAAAGTTGCTGGATTGAATGTTAGTACCACTTCAGGTACACCGGGGTCCACGGCCGATATTCGTATTAGAGGTAGAAGTTCAATTACTGCTGGCAACAGTCCTCTCTATGTGATCAACGGGGTACCAATTATCAATGAAAACGTGAGTGGCGCAGCTAGTGGTTCTTCCTTATCGGCATTGGCAAGTTTGAACACCAATGATATTGCAAGTATCACAGTTCTGAAAGATGCTTCTTCCACGTCCGCTTATGGGGCACGTGGAGCCAATGGAGTTATTGTTATCACCACCAAAGATGGTGTGGCAGGCAAGACCACCTTTAATTTAAGTTCTTCTTACGGATTTGCCAACGATGCCATAGACGGACCGGAGGTTCTAACCGCCGCAGAAAGAGAGATGTTATTCTATGAATCGCTCTACAACTCTTATGGTACAGCTTATGGGTTTTCAAAGGATGGCGCTAAACAGTTTTATTTAGACAACTTAAATTCTTTTGGAAATGACTATGTGGTCTGGAATAACGCGGGAAGACCTGAAGGTAACTGGGCAAGTGTAATCACGAACAACAACGCGCCTATTCAAGAACATAACATTTCGGCTACTGGAGGTGGAGACGGTCATAGTTTCTATGCTTCACTTGGGTATTTTGATCAGGAAGCAACCGTAATTGGTTCAGATTTCCAACGAATTTCAGGTTCTTTGAATTTTACCAAACAATTTAATGATAAACTATCATTTAGTACGTCTAATACGGCATCTCACAGTTACCAGGATGGTACTTTAGAAGGAAGTGCCTATTTCTCCAATCCACGTTCCGTCAAGTTTTTTATGCCTCCAACTTACCAGCCATATAATAATGATGGGACCATAAATTTAGACACCAATTTACCCAATCCATTGTGGATTTCTCAAAATGATATTGATGAAAATAGGCTAACCAGAATTCTTTCAAATAACTCTGCAACATGGCAGACGCCTATCGAAAATCTATCATTTAGCACAAGAGCATCGATAGATTATCGGATTAGCAATTACAAGAGATACCGAAACAGGATATCCGGCGATGGCGACAATACCAATGGCTATGGATATCAATCGCACAATAGCTCTACAAGTTATGTGTTCCAAAACAGATTGGATTACAATTGGATGTCTGGGCATCATTCTTTAGACCTTACCTTATTGCAAGAATACCAAAAAAACAGAAACTATTTTTTAGCAGCAGATGCTGAAGAATTTGGGACTGATGGGTTAACCAACCTTGCATCCGCGGGTTCACCAACGCTTGCAACTTCTTCATTCACGGACTGGGCAGTAGCTTCATATATGCTAACCGCTTCTTACTCTTTCGATAAAACCTACGTATTAAACGGAACTTATAGAAGAGAAGGAAATTCGAGGTTTAGCCCTGAAAATCGATGGGGTGATTTTTATTCCATAGGTGCTGCCTATAATTTACACAGAGCAAACTTTTTTGCAGATAATGAAAATATAAACATGCTAAAGTTACGTGCTTCTTACGGCGTCACGGGTAATGCCAATATCAATTTAAATAATTATCAGGTTCTTTACGGATATAGTGCCAATTACGGGGGAACTTCAGCTGCATTCCCTTCACAGTATGGAAACAGTGATTTAACTTGGGAAACGAGCCATACACTCGATCTTGGTCTCGATTTCGCATTCTTTCAAAACAGACTGGATGGATCTATAGCCTACTACTCCAGAGAATCCAAAGATCTTCTTTTGGATGTGCCATTATCGTTCACGACAGGGTTTAATCAGCAAACAAGGAATATTGGAAGAATGAGCAATAAAGGATTTGAGGCCGAATTGAATTACGCTATTATCAGATCTGATGATTTTAATCTAAGTTTAGGAGGTAATTTGGCATTCAACAAGAACGAAGTGCTAGAATTAGCTAAAGATGCCGCAGGGAAGGATATCACCATTACCACAGTTACACAACGGGTAGAAGTTGGACAACCTGCCTATGCCTGGTATATGCCAACATGGTCGGGTGTTAATCCTGAAACCGGAAATGATGAATGGTATCTCAATGGTAAGGACGGAGAAACAACTACTAATTTTAATCAAGCTGCTAAAGCTTTCCAAGGGGGCAGCGCGCTTCCAGAGCTGACCGCAGGGCTGAATTTACATGTGGACTATAAAGGGTTCTTTATTGACGCAAGCGGATTTTACCAAGGTGGACATAAAGTTTACGAATCATGGCATCTCTATACCCATCAAGGGAATGCCTATTCTCTAAATTTATACCATGGAATCAACACAGTTTTAGACAGATGGCAAAAGCCGGGCGATATTACCAGATATGCCAAAGTAAAGGATAGCTATGAGCCATGGAGGTACAATTCCAAATTCCTTTTTGACGGTGCCTTTGCCAGACTAAGAAACGTAACCTTTGGATATGATTTTTCTGATCAAATAAATAAGGCTGCGGGAATACACAGTGGAAGAATCTACATCCGCGGAACAAACCTATTGACATGGGTAAAGGATGACAACCTCGTTTGGGATCCGGAGGTAAATGCTTCAGGTTTCACAGATATGTTCACCCCACCTACTAAATCCATAATTCTAGGTGTTAACTTTAATTTTTAAGATATTATGAAAAAAATAATCAATAGAATCGTATTTACCTTACTCATAACTGCTTCTGTGCTGATGGGCTCATGTACCACCGAGGATCTCAACCCTTCACTGGAGCAAAATAAGGAAGGAAGCGAAGCAATTATTACAACTGCAGATCTTGAAGGAATCCTTAAAGGGGCCTATAACAGAATGACCAGTTTTGAATATTATGGTCGTGACTATATTGTAACAAACGAAGTAAGAACTCCAAATACCTGGGCAAACGGAAGGTCTGGCCGTTTTACTACAGAAGCGGGGTTCGCTTATAACGCAAATAGCACATATATTTGGGACAATGCATATGCAGTTATTGCAAGTGCAAACATTATTATTAATGCCGATATTGAAAGTCTCAAAGATTTTGCATCAAATGGAGACTACGCAAAGCATCTTCAGGGACAGGCCTATGCCATCAGGGCATTAGCACATTTTGATCTGGTAAAGGTTTACGGACAACAACATGTTGATGGCGGATCTGGATTGGGTGTGCCATATCTATTGGAATTCAAAGGTGGCGATGGAATTCCTCCTCGCGGAACCATTGCAGATAATAAAACGCAGTTATTTATCGATGTTAAAAATGCCTTTGATTATATGAGCGATGATTTTTTCGATGGATCAAAAGTGTTTATCTCTAAGTATACTTCAAAAGCTTTGGAATCTAGAATGGCTGTGTGGTTTGAAATGTGGGACGTTGCAAGAGATGCTTCGATTGCAGTCATGAATTCGAATTTATATTCCATCGTTCCTGCTGATCAATTTGTCAACTCTTTTGCCATCGATGGTCCACAAAATTCACTTTTCGGATTGGCATTTGACAGCACTGATAACGAAGGGATCAATGGGTTGGAATTTATTTATAGAGGAACGACCTATGGAGATATTTCTGTGACTCCAAATGCTTATTACGATCTTTATGACCAAGGAGATGTGAGAACCGAAATTTTGGGCACCGAGCAAGTTGGCTCTAACTTAAGATTGAGAAATCTTAAAAAATACCCTGAGAGAAGTTCAGACGTCACTTTATTCCGTTATGAGGAGGTGATTTTGAATTTGGCAGAGGCACAAATGCATCTCAATGAACCAACAATCGCGCTTGGCTATTTGAATATGATTCCCGAAAACAGAAATGCAGATCCTTATACTGAGGCAACAATTGCCAATATCTTGGAGGAAAGAAGAAAAGAATTTCTTTTTGAAGGATTATATTATTGGGACTTACAGAGATTAGGGATGGACATTGTAAAAATTGATTCTGAACAAAATATCAATCAAACAATTCCGTACGGAGATCATAGAAGAATTCATCCGATACCTCGAGCTGAACTCGATGCCAATTCAAACATAGTTCAAAACCCTGGGTACTAAATATAATTCAAAAAAAATCCTCCTTTTGAGTTAGCGTCTTCAGAACTATATTATTCTCACTAAGAATATAGTTTCGATATTAGAGGATTTTACAAATAAGCGGTTGTTGAATAGAGATAATTCTATTCTCAATCGCTTATTTTCATTTAATGCCGGTCCAATACTTAAACTTTCTTTTAACTAAAAAAACTGTTTCTTAAAGAATATTTTACAGAAAAGCTTTTGATTGGAAAAAGAACCTGTTTCAAAATGGTCATTTTATAGGAAATTGAGACTAACACTTAAAGAAAAATGACTGTTTTATCAATAAGGAAGCTTTAGCTCCAATTTCCAATGGTCTTTATTTTAGTTTTTTAAACTTGGATACATTTATCTCTGATTTTAATCCATTAATGGTAAGCGTCACTTTAAACTATGTTCCTCTCATCTGTTTGAGGTATTTCCTTGCCCTATTGATCAAAGGATGGTTCTTTTTGGTTAAAGTCTCAGATGACATTAAAGGTTTCACAAGCATTAATTATAAAAATTAAGAGCGAAAAAATTAATACCTTTAATGTCTCTCTATTAAAATCATTTTCATGAAGTCACTTATTTATAAAAAACTATGCCTTACGGCGCTCTTCCTTTCCATCAATTTTTCAATAAATGCCCAGGCTTTGAGCGGCCCGCAGATTGACAGCTTAGTCCAAAAAACGATGACTACTTTTGATGTTCCTGGAATGGCTGTGGCGGTTTTGAAGGATGGCCAGATTTATCATAAGAACACGTATGGTGTCAGGTCAATAAAATCAAATGTGAAAGTTGATGAAAACACACTTTTTGGTGTAGCTTCAAATACCAAAGCATTTACAACGGCAGCTATGGGTCAACTTGTAGATCAGGGCAAACTTTCTTGGGACACTAAAGTCATAGACGTCATCCCAGAATTTCAGCTTTACGATCCTTACGTGACACGTGAATTCACGGTTCGCGACCTCGTCACCCACCGCAGCGGCCTGGGTCTTGGCGCTGGAGATCTGATGGTTTTTCCCGCTTCAAATACAACCACCAAGGCTGAAATGATCCATAATCTTAGATATTTAAAACCTGTATCCTCTTTCAGAAGTAAATTTGATTATGACAACTTGCTCTATATCGTCGCAGGGGAGGTCATTTCAAGAATTTCAAAACAGCCATTTGACGATTATATTTCAAAAAACTTCTTTGAGCCATTAAAGATGAATCGCTCCCTTCTTTCATTAGCTGAAATAAAAGCAGACCATAATAGAATTGATGGTCATGCACCCGTAAATGGAAAACTCGAATTGACAGCAGATACCTTCACTCAGATATCGACTCCTGCAGCTGGAATTTTTGCCTCCATTAATGATATGTCCACCTGGGTAAAAGCATTATTAAACGAAGGGAAATACGGCGAAAAACTAAATGACAGTCTTTTCAGTACAAAAACCCTCAACGAAATGTGGACCCCGCAAACACTTATAAAAACTAGTAAAGGGCCGTATAATACGCATTTCTTAGCTTATGGCCTGGGGTGGTTTTTGAGTGATGTCAACGGCTATTTTCAAGTGACACACACGGGTGGATTGATCGGGATTGTGAGTCAGGTAACTCTTATTCCAGAAATGGATTTGGGAATCATTGTGCTCACCAATCAACAGAGCGGTGCGGCGTTTAACTCTGTTACAAATTCCATCAAGGACGCGTACTTTGGCATCAAAGACAAAGACAGAATACATCAATACAACGAACGTCGATTGGCAGGTGAGCAAGAAGAAGACAGTATCGTTTCTGCTTTGGAAAAAAGCATTGCCACACAACTTAAAAACAAAACCCAAAAACCTAACCCTGCGGATTATACCGGAACATATATAGATAACTGGTTTGGAAAAGTGGCCATCACCAATCAGAATGGCAGTCTTCATTTTAAAGCTTTAAAATCCTCGGACTTAACCGGAACCATGGCTTTTTATAAAGGCACAACCTATGTAGTACGCTGGAATGATGCCTCGCTTAAAGCCGATGCTTTTGTGAATTTCAGTTTGGACACCGAAGGTAAAGCGAATGGGTTTAAAATGAGCCCAATTTCACCATTGACTGATTTTAGTTTTGATTTTCAGGATTTGGATTTTAGGAAAGAGGACTGATCTAAATACCGTTAGTGTCAAAGAATGTCAAACAAAATTGGGATCAAACCTGATTGTTGTCCTTGCCTATTTTATCGGTCTTTTCCTGGATCTTGTTTTTAATCTCAAATGACTCAATTCATCCACTTTCATTCCATATAAAATTTAACTTCAACTCGGAAACAAATCGAAAATATATCCTTATTTTTATTCATTCTAAATAATAATGTGTTTTTACCGATATAATTTCGAAATTATGTATTCAAAACATCAAATAAAAGCCTTTATAGAAGTCGCTCCCATTCTTGAGGAGATCATAAAGACAAAACCTGTTTCTTGGATAAATCCCGACTTACAGTCTGTACAGCACGCGCCTAAATTCCCCATAGCCATGAATGATATGAGAGCAGCCGAGCAATTATGGACGCGTTTTGCACCATTTTTCGTAAAAGCTTTTCCCGAAACCGAAGAAAGTCGCGGAATTTTAGAATCTCCTCTCCTTGAAATCCCAAATATGAAATCGCTTTTAAATGATAACAAAGAAGATATTAAGGGACGACTGTTTTTAAAATGTGACAATGCACTACCTATTTGCGGGTCTATCAAAGCTCGTGGCGGATTTTTTGAAATCATGACCTACGCAGAAACATTAGCTCTCGAATCGGGCCTATTGAAAAAAGAGGACAATTACAGTATTTTGACCGCTCCTAAATTCCAGGAATTTTTCAGCAAACATCAGATTGGTGTAGCGTCAACTGGTAACCTCGGACTCAGTATTGGTATTATCAGTGCGAAATTGGGTTTTCAAGTGACAGTATATATGTCTGCCGATGCCAAACAGTGGAAAAAAGAGTTGTTACGTATGGCTGGAGTGACCGTCGTCGAGTTCGATGGCGATTTTAGCGAGGCCATTTCTGTAGGACGAGAAAAAACTAAGTCAGATCCGAATGCCCACTTTGTTGATGATGAAGATTCACACGATTTATTTCTTGGTTATACCGTAGGTGCATTACGGATAGCGGAACAATTAAAATCGCAACATATCAAGGTTGATGCAGATCATCCATTAATTGTCTATTCCCCTTGTGGCGTGGGTGGCTCTCCAGGCGGAACCGCTTTCGGATTAAAGCAAATTTATGGCGATCATGTGCATTGCTTTTTTATTGAACCTACCCATTCGCCCGCGGTCCTGACAGGATTGGTTACTGGTGAGATGAGCCAAATCAGTGTTCAGGATATTGGTCTTGACAATACCACAGATGCGGATGGCCTGGCTGTGGGCCGACCCTCCCATTTTGCTACAGAAATCAGTCAATCTTTAGTCAGCGGTATTTTCACGGTAGAAGATGACGAGCTGTTTCAACTTTTAACCCAATTAAAAGATACCGAAAACATCTTTCTCGAGCCTTCAGCTACTGCTGGTTTAATTGGACCTCAACGGCTACAAACAACAGATTATGCAAAAACACATCAACTCAACCTAAAGAACGCAACGCATGTTGTATGGGCCACTGGCGGTCTTCTCGTTCCTGAATTCCAAAGGAAAAAATTTTATGAAAGAGGACGGCAACTACTGGAGAAGTCATAAATCACCCATAAAATTAATCGTCAACAGACTTGACACCATATCTGTATCGGCATTATACCTCACGGAAGCAAACACGACATTAAAAAATAAATTGGTATTATATCTGGTTAGTTTTCACGTGCCTTGTATTTATCCAATATCTCCAAGGTTTCTTTTATGGGCAGCGCTTTCATTTGTCTTCCTTTTTGACCCACAATATCTTCAGCCATAAACATGGAATTATAAATGGCTTCTTCAGTAGCTTCAAAGACAGCCAAAAACAAAGGCGACATAAAATCATTTAGGACTTCTGGACTGTTTGTTTCAATAGCTTCAGGTTCATGTGGGATTCTGACATCTTTATGGGTGCTAAAGGCAATGCTGTAGTCGCCACTTCCGTTTGACGAGAAGGATCCGACCGCACCAAAAGCTAAAAATGAACGCCGTGCCAAGCGTTGTAAGTTTCTACTTGAAAGCGGAGCGTCAGTGGCAATAATAATCATACATGACCCATCTACTTGATATGGGACCTCGTTAGCCATATAATAATTATTCAATTCTTTGCCTACAGGAGCTCCGTTAATCCGCAAAATGCCACCAAAATTTGTCTGTACCAATACGCCTACGGTATATCCACCTTTAGACTTAGGAAGTACTCGGGAAGACGATCCGATGCCTCCTTTAAAACCAAGCGTATTCGTACCGGTACCAGCCCCAATATTACCTTCGAACACTTCTTTGGTCGAAGCCGTATTGATGGCTTCAAAAACATCAGAAGTGGTCACATGACGGCCTCTAATATCATTCAACCAACCATCATTGGTTTCTCCAACAATGGGATTGACCGACCTAATTCCAGAGTTTTCGGGAATGCTCAATGTGTAATCAACAAGTGCATTCGCTACCAAAAAAGCGTTCAGGGTATTTGTTAAGGCTATCGGTGATTCAATATTTCCCAATTCCTCAATTTGTGTGGTTCCAATCGACTTCCCAAAGCCATTGCCTACAAAAATACCAGCAGGGACTTTCTCTTTAAACAGATTGCCCTGATGTGGTAAAATAACGGTTACGCCCGTCCGAATGGAATCGCCGATATTTAAGGTTTTTTGGCCCACAGAAACACCAGCTACATCAGTAATGGCGTTGTACTTTCCAGGCGTCAAAATTCCTGGTTTAATACCTAAATCACGAGCACGTTGTCGTTCTTGAGCACTATTTTGAAACGGTAGACTAACCAAGAGTATGCATACCAAAATTATTCTTGTCATCAGTTATAAAGGTTTTAGTTTTTCGGGATTTATTTTGTGAATTAATTTTCTTGCCAAAACATTGGTAGGATTGATTGCAATCATACCACTGACTTCCTTGGTGGTGATTACCAATGGGATTTCAGTGCAACCTAAAATCACAGCTCCTGCGCCGTTTTTTTTAAGATAATTCATGGCAGTCTCCAAATTTTTCTTGGCATCTGGATGAAAAGGATTCGACTTTGATTTAATGCCATATTCTGGATGGTAAATGGCTGGGTGAACGCATCTTTCCTGCATCTCCAAAGTAGGCACAACAGCTTCGAAACCATGGTCTTTTAGAGCATTTGAATAAATTTTTTGCCTATAGGTTCCCGTTGTAGAAAGCACACCTATTTTAGAAACGTGTGGATAATTTACTTTAATGAAGTCGATCGTCTCATTGATCATATGTAGTAATTCAATGCGACTGTCTTGTTTTTGTAATTCTTCTTCGACCAAAGAAAAAATCTCAGGTGCATGTGCCGTATTACAAGGTATACCAACGACAGTAGCACCCGATTTTTCTAAGTCGGAAATTATTTTTGCAATAGAATAGCCTGGATTTTCATCGACTTCTCCTAAGAGGTATTCCGTCCTATCCTTGATCTTGGACGGTAAAGAAAACAACATTGCATCCAAATGGTCCTGATCCCTTTTGGCCAGAGTGTTATCGAAAATATTCTTTAATAAGTCAATTCCTGCATAAGGTCCTACACCTCCCACGATTCCAATCATAAACACATGTTTTTCTATTTAGAGCGGTATAATTCTACGCTATACAACATGCGAACTAAGATACAGACATTTTTTATAACATGATCAAAAACTGATTTTTTAGAAGTCTTTTTAGATATGGGACTATGGCACCACATTAAAACTCGCTTTCAATTTTGTAGTAGAATCCCCACCTATCCATACATTGAAAGCACCAGGCTCTACTTCCCATTTATTATTTGCAGTATAAAATTGTAACAGTTCAGCGTTAATCGTAAAACTAACCGTCTTGGAATCTCCAGCTTTCAATGAAATTTTTTCAAAGCCTTTCAATTCTTTGATTGGACGCACCAAACTTCCCACCAGGTCTCTGATGTACATCTGCACCACTTCTTCACCATCAACATTGCCCGTATTTTTAACAGTTACGGATACCTTGATCTCACCATCGGCAGCCATTTCAGTTTGATCCAATTTGAGATCAGCATACTCAAATGTGGTATAACTCAAGCCAAATCCGAAAGGATACAAGGCGCCCTTAGGAGCATCCCGATAGCCAGAAAAGGTGACATGATTTTGACTAAATGGTCGTCCCGTATTTTTTTGGTTGTAGTACAAAGGCTCTTGACCCACATGGTGCGGAAAGGATACTGGCAATTTCCCCGAAGGATTATAATCTCCAAACAGCACATCGGCAATGGCATTACCAGATTCAGAGCCCAAATGCCAACACTCTAAAATAGAAGGGACAATTTCAGAGGCACGACTAAGATCCATTGGTCGCCCGTTCATCAGCACAATAACCACATTTTTATTTGCCTTATAGATCGCTTCCAAAAGTTCATTTTGAAGTCCAGCAAAACCAATATCTACCTGACTTCTCCCCTCTCCGGTTTGATAGGCGTTTTCACCAATTGCCAGCAACACGACATCTGCTTTTTTTGCTGCGGCAACAGCAGCAGGAATGCCTAAAGCATCGGTAGTATTAAATTTTAAAGGATGTAGAAACTGATTGGCCCCTGGTTCAACAGTTGGTATGGTCAAATCGACACCTTTTTCATAATAGACTTTGGTGTTTTTACCAACCACCCCTTTTACGCCTTCCAATAGAGACACGGCAGAATTGTATTCGCCTTTTCCTCTCCAATTGCCCAATGGGGAATCCTTATCATTGGCCAAAGGTCCAATAACAGCAATGCTTTTGATATCTTTTGACAATGGTAGAATTTTGTTGTCATTCTTAAGTAGTACGATGGACTTTTTTGCAACTTCTCTTGCAAAGGCTAAATTTTCTGGGGTATATACTTCGTTCTTTTCACGTTCTTCATCACAATATTTATAAGGGTCATCAAACAATCCCAACTCAAACTTCAACCGTAGCACACGTCTAACGGCATCATCTATATGTTCTATCGAAATCTTATCCTCATTCAACAAAGCCTCTAAATGTGCTTCATAAGCATAAGACTCCATATCCATGTCGCTGCCTGCATTTAAGGCGATTTCTGCGGCGTGTTTCTTATCCCTCGCATAGCCGTGAGCAATCATCTCACCAATAGATCCCCAATCTGATACCATTAGTCCGCTCCAATTCCATTCTCCTTTCAAAAGATCGCGTTGTAAAACTTTATCCCCAGTTGCAGGAATACCATCAATATCATTAAACGAATTCATAAAAGTGGCAACCCCTGCTTCTGCAGCAGCTTTAAATGGTGGTAAAATCGTATTGTGCAATTCATGGACCCCGATGTTCACGGTGTTATAATCTCGTCCAGCCTCTCCAAATCCATATCCGGCAAAATGTTTTGCACATGCAGCAATTGTAAATTCAGACGACAGATCATCGCCTTGAAATCCTTTGATACGCGCCACCCCAATTTTTGAATTCAAGAATGGATCCTCCCCGGCACCTTCCATTACGCGACCCCAACGTGCATCTCGGGATACATCTATCATTGGCGCAAACGTCCAGTGCAAACCAGAAGCAGCAGATTCCTTAGCGGCAATTTCTGCCGATTTTTGCATCAGTTCCAAATCCCAACTAGCGCTTTCACCCAACGGAATTGGGAAAATAGTTTTATAGCCATGAATCACATCGTAGGCAAAAATCAAAGGAATCTTCAGACGGCTATTGTCCATAACAATCTTTTGCGTTTCCCTGATACTTGCTACAGAGGTGACATTCAACATTGAGCCGACTTCGCCCCTTTTCAGTTTTTCCAATTTATGCTGATCACCTTGCGAAGATGTCGGACCTGTTGCATCCCATCCCCCACTATATTGTACCAATTGCCCAATCTTTTCATTGAGACGCATTAAGGCCAAAACAGAATCTACTTTTTGTTCGATGTCATTAGTTGAAGACGACGGTTTTACATTGGGATTATTGACAGTTGAAGAAAACAATAATGCAATTAATGAAAGCTTTAAACTTACAATGGCTGTATAAAAAATAGTAGTGGAAATTTTCATTCGGTTAATTTATTTTATTTAACTATGAGTTTGACAAAAACCGGAAAGTGATCCGAAGGAAATCTAAAGTCTATAGAGCTTGAAAGCGTCGCATATTTTTCAACATTAATCCCATCGGAAACCATGATATAATCAATTCTTCTGGTTACAGGCTCATCATATTTAAAAGCATTAAATGTACCTTCGGGTCCAAAAACAACCTCAGCTTTTTCTCGAGAGTCTGAAAGTTGGTTTTTCAAAATTGTCACCACCTCGGAATTGGGTTCTACGTTGAAATCGCCCATAATGATTACCGGATACTTCTGGGTGTTCACCTCATTAATCTTATCCAAAATAAGCAGCATACCCTCTTTTTGGGCCACCTTTCCAACATGATCTAAATGGGTATTAAACACCCATATTTTTAGTTTACTTTCTTTAAATGTAAATAATCCATAAGTGCAAACCCTTGGATAGGCGGCATCCCAACCCTTGGAAACAACGTCAGGAGTTTCGGAAAGCCAAAATGTATGTTCTTTTTCAACACTTAATTTGTTGCTATTGTAATAAATTCCCGCATGCTCACCTTCCTGACCGCCGTCACGACCTTTACCAATAAATTCGTAATCTTTTAGGGATTCCTTTAAGTCTTCCACCTGATTTGGCCTTGCTTCCTGAACTCCAAGAATATCAGGTTCCAAAAACAGGATTTGAGAACTTAGAAAGTTCTTTCTATTGGGCCATGCATTTTCTTTGTCAGATGCAATATCCAGACGCAAATTATAAGTCATGACCTCAAGGTCGTTTTCTAAATTCACTTGAACCTGATTTAAACTCTTACAACCTGTTAGAGTTAAGGTCGCGATAAGCAATCCTATTATAAACTGTTTCATTTATTGATCTTTAGATTTTTGTTGAAAAACCCTGACGTAATCTACGGTCATTCTCTGCGGAAAAATCGATTCATCAATTCCCTGTCTACCTCCCCACATGCCACCTACAGCCACATTTAAGATGAGATGGAATTTTTTGTCAAAAGGCCATTCTGCAGTCGTTTTATGTTCGTTTGCTATGTGGTTATAAACAACACCATCCAACAAAAAATCTATTTTCTCTGGGGTCCATTCTATGGCAAAAACATGAAAAGTGTCGTTTGGACGATCAATAAAAATAGTTTTACCTTTTTGGGTTCCTTTTAAATGATTATAAGCTTTAGTATGGATGGTACCATGAATGGTATCATTGTCATAGCCAACATGTTCCATAATATCAATTTCACCACTTTCGGGCCAACCCAATTCTTTTCTGTCTTCGCTTAACATCCATATAGCGGGCCACATGCCACGGCCTTTTGGCAGTTTTGCACTGACTTCAATACGTCCGTATTTCCACTCAGCCAAACCTTCAGTAGTTAATCTTGCCGATGAATATTGGGCAGAATCAATTTCCTTTTTGTATTGAGCCCAAGGTTTTAGATTAGGATTGTTGAAGTCTTTGTTCGCGAGTTTTTCTTTATGCGCCTCAATGATCAGATGCCCGTTTTCCACTCTTGCATTTTTTAAGCTATCGGTATAATATTGCTTTTCTTCATTGGCGATAAATCCGTAACTATAGGTCCATTTTGTAGCATCTGGTTTTCCGTTATAATTGAATTCATCACTCCAGACCAATTCATAGTCTGTGTTATAAGTAGCGCTGTTTCTAATACGCTCAAATAAAAGTTCTGGTTCATCTGTGGTGATATAATCAAAACCATTTGCCAAAAGCAAATCTAAATCTTCAGCTTTATTGACGGTCCAAGCATTCAATTTTAAGTTGTGTGCTTTGGCACTCTCTATCCATTCTGGCTTTCGTTTAAAAATATGGATAGCATAATCCAATCCAGAAACCCCATCATCCCTTAGTGTTTCAGGCGACTTTGAGCCATCTAAATATTGAGTTTTGGCATTCGGGTTTATTTCTATGATTCTCTTTAATAACTCATAGCTAAAACTGATGTAATAGGAGATATACTTTTCTGCCTTAAGTTCATCAACGAGTTCCAATACTTTTTCTGCCATAAGCACATTTCGACCTTCAGTTTTTGAAGGTTTGATCTCACAAACCAAGCCTGTACCTGGATTGTTTTCCATTCCTGCAAGCAGATAATCTCTTAAGGTGGGCAAAACCTCACCATTGGACAATTTGTGTTTTGACAATTCTGAATAAGTGGTCTCCTCAATAAACAAACCATTATAGTCTGGATCATGGTTCACCACCAACACATTGTCTGAAGTCATTCGAACGTCAAATTCTGAACCGGTGCAGCCCAACTCTATTGCATGTTTTAGGGATGCAATAGAGTTTTGGGGAAGATTTAGAGCCTTCCATGCACCTCTGTGGGCAATCACTGGATTCTCAGCAAATGCAAACGCACTCTCGGCTTTAGTTGATTTACAAGCATTAAAAGTTAAAAAGGCTAAAACAATAAATATGAAACGCATAATGTAATCTTTAAAAGCATTGAAGCATATAACCATCTGAAAAAGAGTCCCTGCTACTAATCTTAAGTTGTAACTTGTTTATAGAAATTTGGTTTTAATATCCTGTATTTTGAGGGTAATTTGGTCCTAATAAATCTAAATCAATCTGTGCAATCGGAAAATTGATATAATGAGGTCTCCAATTTTCTCTTGGGTCTTTCTCTCCTAAATTAACAGGGAAATACTCACCATCCCCAGCATAACTAGTAATCTGTCTGTCAATAACACTCTGCCCCATTCTTTTTAAAGTAAACCAACGTTGGCCTTCAAAAGCAAGTTCCCTGGCCCGCTCATCCAAAATCGCTTGCTCATCGACACTGGTCAACGGTGCGGCTTTTGCTCTAGTTCTTACAGCATTTATATACGGTAAAGGATCTCCTGAAGATCTCATAATTGCCTCTGCAGCAATCAAATAAGTTTCAGCCAATCGATAGACCATAATATTACTTCTGTTCAGGTAAGAATCTGGATTATCGTCCTCTTGGGCGAATTTTATACAAGACGGATGAAGATTTTGATAGTACTTCTGATAAGTCTTGCTCGGATTATCCAAATCTGTTATGGGTTGATAAATAGTAATTTCCTGACCAACATTTGGACCTGAAGTATAATAATATTTCAATCTGAAATACGTGTTGTCATCTCTGGTATCATTTGGATCTTCCGCTAAAAGATTCAATAAATATAAGTTTGGCAAAACTCGTGAGAATCCTCTACCACCTTGTTCTACGTTAGCCTCAATACCCGCAATATGAAAATACTGGGTCACATAATTGGCGTTCATCATTGTATTCTCTCCGCCGCCCAATAAGTCATCTTTGGACTGGATTACAAATAAGGCCTCAGCGTGATTTCTATCGCCAGAAAAAACATCCGCAGTGGTTGGCATCAAACTGTGTGGGCCTTCCTCAATTAGAGAAACCGCCTGATATTTAGCTTCTTCCCAATTTCCTTCCCACATGGCCACCTTAGCTTTTAGATGTTTGGCCGTTCCTTTGGTGACGCGTCCCGCAGCATCCGTCCATCCCAAATGATCTATGGAAAAACTAAGGTCATTATTTAATAATGTAAAGATTTCTTCTTTTGAGGATCTATCATTAACTACGTCAAACGCATTTTCCACGGTTACCGTTTCAGTACTTATATAAATATTGTTAAACATTCTGTATAAATAGAAATAAGCTTCAGCTCTAAAAAATTTGGCCTCCGCTATAATCTGATTTTTCGCATTCTCATTTACACCTTCAACCTCCTCTGCCGCATTTATAATTGCAGTAGCTTTATTAGCCAGGTTATAGTAATGTTTCCAGAAAATCCCAGAGACAAAATTGGCTCCTTGATCAACTGGAGAAACACCTCTTTCATACCTTCCCATTAATCCTGTATAACCTGTTCTACTAAATGCCAGGTCACTTCTGGAAGACATCAAAACGGTACCCATAAAATCTTCCGTCCCATTATTATAACGATCTCTATTTATCTTATATAAACTAACAACACCAGACTTTAAGCCCTCTTCTGTAGTATATATGTAATCTGAGTCAATAAGTGTGCTCGGTTGCTCTTCTAGGAAATCTTGACAAGAGGCTAAGAAAAAGAATAGCGCTATGGAAAGTAAGATACTAATTTTTATTTCCAAATTAAAAAACTTCGTTTTCATAATATTATTTTTTTTAAATTAAAATTTAACTCTTACGCCAAAGGTGAAACTCCTTGAATCCGGATAACCAGTATCTGCATTTGAAAACGTATTTCTAATATTTACTTCTGGACTATATCCAATATAATCAGTATTTGTAAATAAATTTGTGCCTGTCAGATAAAATCTAATTTGATCTAATCCCAATTGTTTGTTGACTTCATCCGATAATGTGTACCCCAAACTTACTGTTCTAAGTCTCACATAGGAAGCGTCTCTAACAGCTAACGCATTTAGATATAAAGGTGTAGAGTCAAAATTAGGTCTTGGGAATTCAGTAGAAGGATTTTCAGGTGTATAATAATTTACTTTTACCCCATTGACCTTACCTTGGATGGTACCCCCATTATTAAAATCTGATAAAAACGGATTGACTTTGGTAGCCCCCTCAACAATATAGAAATCTACAAACAAATCGAATCCCTTATATGCCAATGTTGTTGATATCGAGCCAAACCAATCAGGATTTGGATCTTTAAACACACGATCTTCCTGCGTGATTTTACCATCAGGAACACCGGTTGCATTTCCGTTGGCATCAACCCCATTGGTATCGGCAATTTTTATATCTCCTGGTCTTAAATTACTTTGTGTTAATGCTGAATCTGGGTTTGCTTGTGGCGCATTGGCAAAGTCATCGCCTTCTTGCCAGATTCCATCAAATTGATATTGGTAAATCACACCAACTGGCTGACCTACATAATAATTGTAAGTATCATCTGCCAATATTGGGTTTCCATCACCATCATCATATAATTCTATCAATTTGTTTTTGTTATTTGACCAATTTGTTGAAACCGACCATCTAAAATCGTCCGTATTGATAATATTGGCTGTTAAGCTCAATTCAACACCTGTGTTTTGTAATTCACCCGCATTAAAATAAGTATAGCGATATCCAGTAGTGGACGGTACACCACGTCTTAATAGCAGATCAGTGGTTCTTGCATCGTACCAGTTAAAATTACCTACCAATACTCTGTTGAAAACCGAAAAATCCAAACCAAGGTTAGCCGTTGTTATTCTTTCAAACTTTAAATTCGTATTTGGTAAAATAACAGAAGGTGAATATCCAGAAGCAGATTGATCATCAAAAATATAATTTTGGCCTTCCGCTGTAAAAAGTGACGTATATGCACGCCCTAAATCATTTACTAAAGAACCGTAACTGGCTCTAAACTTCAATTCCTGAATTGAATTGACATCTTTCAAAAAGCCTTCCTTATGAATTTGCCAGGCGAATGAGGCTGCAGGATTAAAGCTCCACTTATTATCTGCAGAGTTGACAGAGGCGCCATCGGCTCTACCAGTTATTTCAAACAAGTATCTATTCATAAAATTATATCGGGCTCTCGCCATAAAAGAAGCCAATCTCTGCTGATTTTTATCGCGTTCTACCGTAACATTTCCAATCGCATTTGTAATTCCATCATATCCAAGGCTTTCATTAGTAAAACCTTGTCCTTCTGTAAATGTTCTGCTAAACTTATTTTCTTGTGCAGACTGAACCAGGGTCACGTTAAGTTGATTATTATCATTGAACTCTTTATCCCAGGTTAAGATATTTTCAATTAAATAGGATTCTCTCAATTGATTATCAATTCTAGCAATTCCATTAACATCATCGCCTGCAGAACTAAGCGATGATTGATATTGACCTCTTTCAGAAGTTCTTCTGGTCATATTGGTTTTCAATTGATACTGTAGATCTTTTGTAATTTGCCAAATAGGGGTGATATTAATAACATAATCATTGCCTTTTTCATCGTGTTGCTGTTGGCGAAGATTAAATATTGGGTTTATCGGTGATGATTCCTCGCCGCTCGGAAAACGAGTAAGGTTACCATTCTCATCATAGGCTCTTCCCAATGGTGAAAATGTAATGACGTTAACATTAGCCGGTCGTTCTGTGTCATCATTCAATAAATTGACATCAAAGTTGACTGAAAATTTATCGCTGATTTTTTGATCCACATTCAAACGGAACGTTTTTCTGGTATAACTCGATGTTGGTATGATTCCGTCTTCTCTAAAATAGTTAAGACTTCCAAAAACCTTGGTCATATCCGTTCCACCACTGACACTTATGGCTTGACTGTTTACAAGTCCCTTTTTCAGCAATTCATCCTCCCAATTTACAAATTGATTATTCGCTATGGACTCCAATTCTATCTCAGAGAAGATGGTTGAATCGTCCGGATAAACATCACCTGCATTGGTAGACCTCACTGCTTCTCTTCTTAATTGGGCAAATTCCTGACCACTATATACGTCAAAATTTCGTTCCAATGTTTTGGTCGTCACGTAACCATGATAACTTATGCTCATTTTATTGGCCTTTCCACGCTTGGTCGTAATTAAGACAACCCCATTTGCACCTCTGGATCCATAAATAGCCTGTGCAGAGGCATCTTTCAAGAACTCAATAGATTCAATATCATCAGAATCAATATCTTCAATGCCGCCATCTCTAATAATACCGTCAACCACATATATGGCACTGACACTTCCTTCAATAGAGCCTCGTCCTCTGAAAATAATATCAGATGTACCGCCTGGTCTCAAGGTTCCACCCCCTACATTAACCTGTAAACCAGCAATTCTACCTCTCAACATTTCGTTTACGTCGGAGGTTGGTGATAGTGTGGCCTCCTCTAAGTCAACGGTAGCAACCGAATTCACGATATCACTTTTCCTTTGAGTCCCATATCCCACAACAACGACTTCATCCAATGCACTTGCATCCGTTTGCAGTACAATAGTTATAGGGTCGGTTGATGCTTTCACTTCTTGGGTTTTAAATCCGACGTATGAAACCACTAAAAGTGAATTAATACTCGCAATATCAAAAGTGAATTTACCATCAAAATCTGTTGATGTCCCATTTCTTGTGCCTTTTTCTATCACAGTAGCACCTGCCAATGGCATGTTGTCATCTGCCGAAATCACAGTACCGCTTACCGACGTTTGCGCCTGAGAGGCAACTGTAAAAATGCAAGACATAAAGAGTAACGCGCCGAGCATTCTTATTTTTTGATTAAATAATTTTAATTTCATGAAAATTGGTTTTTGTTAAAATTATATTTTATGTTCTTGTAATTATGAATGAATCATGTAAGCCTCCCTCCAGGTTCGGCTCTTGTAAATTTAAACCCAAAAAAAGATTTAAGTGAGAAATTGTACCTCGATAAAAAACGAACAACTCAATTTGTTTAAGAAAACATTAACAAAGCAGGCATTGTATTACGCATAAACACTAAGAAACCTCCTTTTATACAATTTTGATAAAAAATTGACTTAAGACACTGTATATTAGCTCCTGTAGTGGTTTTGTCGTGGTAAAAAAAACGCTTGTAGTGGTATTAAAAATTTAGGATGTACTCAACAAGTCCATCGTTGTGCTCTAATTTCAATCGTTTTCGGAGACGATAACGTTTTGTTTCCACACTTTTTGTAGAGATGTTTAGTAAAGGTGCGATTTCTTTGGAAGATAAGTTCAATCTGAGATAGGCACAAAATCGCAAATCATTAGGAGTGAGATCAGGGTGTGCTTGTTTGATTTTATCTAGAAAATCTTTATCGGCATTATTAAAGGCTTGTTCAAAAAATTGCCAATCTTTGGTATTATTTAAATTTTTATCAATCAGTTTTAATGCTGATCGATTTTCTTCAGTTGGTTTTCCTTTTCTTAATTCTTTTTTAATACTGTTGAGCACTTCATTTTTCTTAATGATACTCATGGTAGATATTGCCAACTCCCGGTTTTTACTTTCTATTTCCTGATTCAACTTTTCATTTTTGATCTTCATGATCGTTTGCTCATTCTCCAATTGCTCATGTTTCATTTTTTTACTGTAATAGCGCTTATAGGTTTTGTGGGTGACAAATCCTAAAAACACGAGCAGCAAAGTATATAGGATGATGGCCAAATTACTAAGGTACCAAGGTCTATTGATAGTAAAAGAATAGCTTTCCAAATTTTCTGACGGTTCATTGCCAATCAAGGCCCGTACTTCAAAACTGTAATCGCCAAAGGAAAGATTTTCAAAACTAGTTCGAGATTCATTGGACCATTTGCTCCACTTTTCAGAAAGCCCATTTAATCGGTATTGATATTTTACTTCGAGAAATTTATCAAATTCAGGTACTGAATATTCAAAGCTGATAATACCTTTTTTATAATTAAGATCACCTTTTGCACCAACCTCTAACCTTTCAACCTGCTCGTCAAGCCCCTCGAGTGTCACTGAATTCAAATAAACATAATAATTTTGTGTGTACTCAATTTGCGAAAGATCAATGGTAATATATCCATTGGCTGTTCCCAACAGATACCTATCGCCATTAATTAGGGTGATGTTTTCATAGCCCAATGGTCCCTTTCTTAAATAAGATGGAATAGAAATGGTATTGATCTTTGGTTTATTGGTCACATCATCTGTGGTGACATAAACGATATTGTCTTTTGTAAATGCCCATAACTTATTCGTTTTATCAACTATGAGCTTTCCTGAAATATAATTATCTTCCGTAAACAGGACACTTAGGATCGGATCTCTTTCAAAACTATCCTTTTTGGGATCAAAATTAAAAACGCCGTCTTCTGAGGCAAAAACAATCTGATTGTTGTAGGCTACCAAACTCGAGTTTTTGCCTACCGAGAGTGTCTTTTCCATTTTAAGTTCTTCCACTTTAGTATATTGTTCATTCAGTTTTAAACGGAACACCCCTTTGTACTCATGGTTCACCCAAACCTGATTACTATTATCAATTGTAAAATAACGTGATGAGTTTTTAAATCCTTCAATTTTGTTTCTTACCTGCCAATGACCATTAATTTGTTCTAAAATGATCAAGCCACTATAATTGCCTTGGAGCAGTAATTGGTTATTATCTGGAATCTGCTTAAAATCCCAAGTCCCCAGAACCGTACTGATGTGTTGTGCTTTTTCTCCTTCAATCAAGAAGGTTCCAAGATGATGTCCACAAAATAAAGTTTCATTGTTATGATTATAAAGGCTCCAAACTTGTCCCTCAGTACCCTTAATTGGTTTAAAAATGGCATTATTATCCTTCCATTTTCTATAAAAAAGACCTTGATTGGTTCCAATATAAAGATGGTCCTTAAAAACCTGCGATGCATATACGGTTCCTATGACACCTTCATAGTCAAATAAGGTTTTGATGGCCGATTTAACATTGACACAGTCTATTCCATTATCCAACCCCGCCCACACATTTTGGGCTTTATCTTCAAAAAGTGACAACACCGTATTGTTGCTCAACCCTCTTTTTTGGGTGATTTGATAATCGAGTTCACCGTCTTTGGTGATATGTAACAATCCATTTGAAATTGTTCCAACCATAAAGGACCCATCCTTTAGCTGGATTCCGGTGAAAACACTCGTGTTATTCAGTATGGAATCAGCAGCAATGTCCCATTTTCGGAGTTTCTCATCTTCATAAATAAAAAAACCGCGATTTCTCGTGATCAACCTCAACTGATTATCCACTTCAAACACATTGACTACTCGCCCCTTCTTAACAATATCCGCTTCAATTATGAGGTTGGGCTCACCCCCATCAATGCGATACAAGCCCTCATTGGCCACGTGAAAATAAATGTGACTGTTAACCTTAAACAGTTTGTAAATAATATTTTCAACCTCAATGATTTTGAATTTTTCGGTTTCGCTATTGTAAAAATAGATATGGTCATTGGTTTGAAATAGCACCCATTCATCATAATCAATAATATTCCACACTTGCTCGTCCTCTACCATTTTCATTTCGAGTTTTGGTACTAAGGACATATATTCCAAAATGCCAAATTGATCAGCAGTCCAATATCCAAATTCAGCATAACAACCCGTATAAATTTTATTTCCAATAACGTTCACGGCACGCATGACCGTATTATTTGGCGAATTGTACAACCTCCAGCTGGCACCGTCAAACTCAAGAAGCCCACGATTATTTGCTACGTAGATAAAATTATTTGAAGCTTGAGACAACATCCAGTTTTGATTGTCACCTCGATATTCTTCAGTAGAAAATCTTTCAATCGGAGGCATTTCCTGGCCGATAACTGTCAAGTTAAAAAGTAAAAAAGCAAGAAGAAGAAAACGTCCCATGGAATATGAAGGTTGCGACAAATAAGACTTATATAAAGCCGAGCCTAAAGATAGTTTTTGAAAATGACTAAACAAAATGATATGCTTTCACGAAAAATCAGTAAACTATCTCATATATTATGACGTCAAGATAGTACCAACATCAACAAGGCCGCTAAACAAGCACCTACAATTGGTCCCACAATAGGAATCCATGCATAGCCCCAATCGCTGGCAGCTTTATTTTTTATGGGCAACATGGCATGCATTATTCTTGGCCCTAAATCACGGGCAGGATTTATGGCATAACCCGTTGTGCCACCCAAAGACAAACCTATTGACCATACAACAAACGCTACGGGTAAAGCGCCCAAAGAACCTAAGCCAATTACGGTTTCAGGTTCGGTTAAGGTAGCATCGGTGAAATAAAGCACCGAAAAGATCAATACGAAGGTGCCAATTGTTTCACTCATAAAATTGGCAAAAGTGTTTCTGATTGCTGGAGCAGTGCAAAACACAGCCTTCTTTAATTGAGAGTCTTCCGTAGCTATAAAATGTTGCTTATACACTATCCATACAGTTCCCGATCCAATCATTGCGCCAATCATTTGTGCCAGAATATAGGTCGGAACTTCACTCCAAGGAAATTTTGCAGCAACTGCCAAACCTATACTTACCGCTGGATTTAAATGTGCACCGCTGTATGGCGATGAAACAATCACTCCAACATAAACCGCTAATGCCCATCCCGTCGTTATAACGATCCAACCACCACTATTGCCAATGGTTTTACTCAATACAACATTGGCTACAACGCCACCTCCCAAAAGGATTAAAAGTGCTGTCCCTATAATTTCTGATATAAATGGTGTCATCTTAGTTATTGATTATTATTGTTTATTGGTCATTTTCAATCTTTATTGGCCTAGCAGATAGCACTAATTATTCTTTGACCAATATTCTAAGGCATCGATTGCTCTGTACCAGCCTTTGATGTCCTTTTCAATTGCTGTTCTGTCTTTTTTTGGTGAAAATCGTCTATCGGTTTGCCAAATCTGTTGGATTTCTTCAGGATTCTCCCAAAACCCAACCGCCAGACCGGCTAAAAACGCAGCACCCATGGCTGTGGTCTCCACTATTTTAGGTCGCACGGTTTCCGTATTTAGCACATCCGCCTGAAATTGCATCAACATATTGTTGATGGTAGCACCGCCATCCACACGTAATTCTTTTATTGAGATTCCAGAATCTGCCTCCATGGCCTTAAGGATGTCCATGGTTTGATAGGCAATTGATTCTACGGCAGCACGAGCAATATGCGCATCTGAACTACCGCGGCTCAATCCGAAAATGGTGCCTTGGGCATGCTGATTCCAATGAGGCGCACCTAAACCAACAAAAGCAGGCACAAAATAAACCCCTTCCGAACTTTCCACAGAAGCGGCTAAGTTTTCAACATCATTGGAGGTTCTAATAATTTTTAAACTATCGCGAAGCCATTGAACCACAGCGCCGGCGATAAAGATACTGCCTTCAAAAGCATAAGTGGTTTTACCATTGATTTTCCAAGCCACCGTAGTCAATAGATTGTTTTTTGACACCACAGGTTTATCTCCAATGTTCATCAACATAAAACAACCAGTGCCATAGGTGTTCTTCACCATTCCTGGCTTGGTACACATTTGGCCAAATAAGGCTGCCTGTTGGTCTCCCGCAATTCCGGCAATGGGAATTTTGGAATCATAAAATGTAGATTTTGTATGCCCATAAACCTCACTCGATGCTTTTACTTGGGGCAGCATACTTCTCGGGATGGTCAATAACTTCAACAATTCATCATCCCAATCCATGGTATTGATATTGAAGAGCATAGTTCTGGAGGCATTGGTCACATCTGTAATGTGCTGCTCTCCCTTTGTGAAATTCCAAATCAACCACGTGTCAATGGTTCCTAAAATAAGATCTCCGGCCTCTGCCTTTTTCCGTACACCTTCCACATGGTCCAAAATCCATTTCACTTTGGTGCCAGAAAAATAAGAATCGATGACAAGGCCTGTCTTTTCCCTGATCAGATCATTCTTGCCCTGTTTTTTCAAGTCGTCACAATACACAGAAGTTCTTTTATCCTGCCAAACAATGGCATTGTAAACAGGTTTTCCCGTTTTCCTATCCCATACCACAACAGTTTCACGCTGATTGGTAATTCCTATGGCAGCAATATCTCCTACATCCAAGCCTTTTTTTGCAATGGCTTCTGCAGCGACTCCTGCTTGTGTTGACCAGATTTCCAGAGGGTCATGTTCCACCCAACCCGGTTTTGGGAAATGTTGGGCAAACTCCTTTTGCGCTACCGAAACGATATTGCCCTTTTTGTTAAAAACGATAGCTCTTGAACTCGTAGTACCCTGATCTAAAGCGAGAATATAATTTGCCATATTGTAGTTTTTTATGTTTAAAAATAAAATAAAATCAGGTCTTTATAAGTAAGAACGGCCCCATTTATATGATATATTGATCTGCCAATTGGGTGAATTCCTCAATCTGGGATTGTTTCCAAGCCTCGTCCTTATCTAAATACTCTGCTAATATCTCAGCCACTTGTGGCGCGACGTCTTGCGAAGCCTTCGCATCCAAGAATAGGATACGCACGCGTCTTGCCAAGACATCTTCTACCGATAGGGCCATTTCATTTTTTACAGCCCAAACCACTTCGGCCTTTAAAAATTCCAATCTGGGATGCAACTTTTCACCAAGCTCTGGCGACCCCTTAATCAGTTCCTCAATGGCTCTTTGATCTGTGCCATAAATATACAGGTGGTCGTCATCATCCGCTGAACCGTCGGCTCCATGAATACTCAGATGCTTTGTTTGACATTTCTCACGAGGCAATTTTCCCAACGCAATCACCTTGTTTATGGTGTCTTGGGCCATTCTTCTATAGGTGGTCCATTTGCCGCCGGTAATGGTAATCAAATCGGACGATGACACAATTATCTTATGACTTCTTGAAATTTCCTTGGTTTTTTCTGAAGGATCTTTTGGTGCAGCCAGCGGTCTTAATCCTGCAAAGATGCTCAATACATCAGCCCTGGACACGTGTTTATTCAAATAGGCGTTGGCAGTTTCCAAAATAAAGTCAATCTCCTCTTCCAGAGGTTTAGGTTCCAAGCTATGGCTATCGAGCAGCGTATCGGTAGTACCAACCACCACTCTATGATGCCAAGGCACCAAAAAAAGCACTCTCCCATCAGCTGTTTTAGGAATCATAATAGCATCGTTGCCCGGCAGAAAGGAGCCGTCCAGCACCAAATGGATACCCTGGCTGGGCCTAACTGTGTTTTTGGCGCCAGCAGTATCCATTTGCAAAATCTCATCGGTAAACACGCCAGTTGCGTTGATCACTACCTTGGCATTAAAATTATATTCCCTATGTGAGTCTTGGTCAATTGCGGTAACACCACTGACTTTTCCGTCAGTATCTTTTTGCAATCGGATGACTTTAAAATGATTCAAAAGTGACGCCCCCTGTTCAATTGCAGTCTGAGCAATATTGACTGCCAATCGCGCATCATCAAATTGCCCATCATGATATACCACTCCACCTTTAAGATGCTCTGTTTTGATGGTTGAAAGTCTCCGAGAGGTTTCTTTTTTAGAAATTCTTATCGATTTACCAAAACTTAATTTTCCTGCCAGAAAATCATAGACTTTCAATCCCACAGTGTAAACAATAGCATCCCACCATTTATAGTTAGGAATGATAAACGATTGATTCTTGACCAAATGTGATGCGTTTTTTAGCATCAGACCACGCTCGTACAAAGCTTCCTGGACCAAATCAATATTGCCTTGCGCCAAATAGCGTACACCTCCATGCACCAATTTGGTACTTCTACTGGAAGTCCCCTTTGCAAAATCTGATTGTTCCAAGAGCAGGGTCTTGTAACCTCTGGTGACACTATCCAGCGCTACTCCCAGCCCTGTTGCCCCACCTCCAATAATAATAACATCCCAATCTGGATTGTTATCTAAGGGTTTTAATAAAGATTTCCTATCGAACAAAGTGTATTGATTGTTATTATTATTCCTTTTATTTGGTTTCAAATATAATTATTATTTTTTCTAAATGAAACAAAACGAAACTTTTTTACATATATCGAAACTAAAAACAAGTTACATGTATTCGTTCTCTTTCATTTGCTTATATTTGTGATGCAGCATTATGAAAAGACATCAAATCATATTAGAAAAATTGGCCAAGGAGAAACATCTTGAGGTCTTGGATCTCTGTGACCTACTTCAGGTTTCAGCAGTTACCATCCGTAAGGATTTGAGGTTGCTTGAAGAAAAGGGCTTGTTGTTTCGAACCCATGGAGGAGCATCCTTGGACAATCCCTATATCAATGAAAAGGCCATTGGCGAAAAGGAGAAAATTTCTGTAGAAGAAAAAAACGGCATTGCAGAATGCGCTGCCCAATTAATAGATGAAAATGACTCCATCCTGATTGCTTCAGGTACTACGGTTCAGGCCTTATCCAAATTTATCAAGCCCAAAAACAAACTGACGGTCATCACGTCCTCACTTTACGTTGTCATGCATTTGATTCATGATAAGAGTATAGAAATTCTGCAACTTGGAGGCTATATTCGTCACTCCTCTGGCTCGGTTATCGGCTCATACGCCGAACATATTTTGGCAAATGTTTCCTGTAGTAAACTGTTTTTAGGAGTTGACGGACTCGATATTGATTATGGTCTATCCACCACCAATCTGGAAGAAGCACAACTCAACAGAAAAATGTTAGCCTCTGCACAGCGAATTATTGTATTGGCTGATTCTTCCAAATTTGGTAAAAAGAGTTTTGCTAAAATCTGCGATTTGGATCAGATTAACGAATTGATTACCGACAAGGGGATTTCAGCCAGTTTGAAAAAGAAATTTGAAGAAAAAGGAATTAAAGTTACCATAGCCTAAGAAATACCATTGAATCTATAATTAATTCTCTCAGGTTATTTCCACAGATCGTCATAGTCTAAGCAAAGAATCTACTTCATTACATTCGCCTCAATCCAGGCCTTATAAGCATCCTCTAATTCTTTTACCTTTTCAGGATGCTCAGCCGACAAATCGATACGCTCTCCTGGATCTTTAAAAAGATCGAACAATTTAAGTGACAAATCGTCCCTTATGGGTTTGATGTATTGTGCAGAAGGTTCACTCTTCCAGTGGTTTTCATTAGTATTGGTCAGTTTCCAATCACCCTTTCTGACCGCCCAAGTTTTTTGCCATTTCCAAACCAACAAACGGTCTGGTTCTGGCCTGAATAGGCTGATGCCATCAATTGTAGGGTCTGTAATTTTTGATCCTGTAATCTCCACTAAAGTTGGCACGATATCTAGTGCCGATACGTAATCGTTTTGTACTTTTCCGGCAGCTATCGTTCCAGGCCAACTTATGGCCAATGGTACGCGAATACCGCCTTCCCATAAGGAATATTTCCCACCGGTCAATGGCCTATTATTAGCACCTGTAAGCGGAGAGCCACCGTTATCTGAAATAAACACAATCAACGTTTCCCTCTCTAAACCTTGCTCTTTTAAAGCATCCAATACTCGTCCGATATTATCATCCAAACAATTCAGATTCGCTAAATAATATTTTCTTAAATCCTCATGCTGAATGGCACCAATACGGGAATATTTATCATAATACGCAGAATAGGATCCTGGTTTGTGTTTTCCAAAAGCCTCCATATTGTCAGGATCGTAATTAGGAATTTCCTTCACGTCATATTTGTCCAAATATTTCTTTGGAACTTCATGAATTAAATGGTGTACGGCACTATAAGACAAGGTCAGGAAGAATGGTCGATCTCTTTCTTGTTTGATATAGTCAATCGATTCATCCGTAAAAATATCGGTCAGATAACCTTCCTCATAACTCTTTTCGCCCATATTGTGCATCAATGGTCCCAAAAGCGCACTCGTTCCATAAGGATCAGGGGTTCTATCCTTTATTTCTTGAGAGTTTAACCAATAATCATGAGCGTGTGCACTGAATCCCAAAAACTCATCATAACCATGTTTTAAGGGGTATTCACGAACATCATTTTTGTGAAAGTTTCGTCCCAAATCATTTTTACCTATGCGCGCTGTAGCATAACCCGCCTCTTTCAAATACTCAGCGATGGTTTTGACGCTGTCAGGAAGTCCAGGCCCCCAGCTTGCCGGCTTATCCCACCTGAACTGGTTCTTTCCCGTAAGCAAGCCAGCTCGCGACGGACTGCAAACGGGTGCTGTCACATAGGCCTGTGTAAAAACCGTGCCTGACTCGCCTAAGCGTGTAATGTTTGGGGTCGAAATACTCCGGTCATAATCAGCAAATGGAGAAAAATCGGCATATCCCAAATCGTCAATAACGATCAATAATATATTTGGTTTGGTTTCTTTCTTTTGAACCCCAGTTTTACAAGAGAATAAAAAACTGAGCAATAATAATCCGATAATATTTTTCATGATTTTTAGAGACTCTATAGAGCTTGACATCACAACTACATAACTAGGTGGATTTTTGATGTGTGTATTAGTTCAAAGATAGAATGTTTGAGATTATATTCATAAAATTTAGTAGTAAAGATATATAGTAATTGCCTTAATACAGCGTTTCACATCAGACTTGAAGTTATTATAAACCTAAATAAATAGCATTCCAATGACCAAACTCCAACCAAATTTTGACTATCAGGAATCCATTATTTATGTACTAAATTGAAAATCAAAACCTATAATTCACTATATTTAGTGTATGATCACCATCACTGACATACCACCTTCTGAAGTTCAAGACAATCTAAATATGTTAAAAGCAGATTTGGACTCTAAGATTCCTTCTAAAAGATTAGATAAAAATCTCCTTATTGCCACCTGGAATATTCGTGCCTTCGGAAATTTAACGCGCAAATGGGATTCTGATAATGAGGATTCTCCAAAACGTGATTTGCATTCTGTTTTGTGCATTGCTGAAATCATCAGTCGTTTTGATGTTATTGCCATTCAGGAAGTCAAAGACAATATAAGAGCGCTCCGAGACACTTTAAAAGTATTGGGTAAAAACTGGTCCTTTATCCTCACCGATGTCAATAAGGGCAAAGTGGGCAATGGTGAACGCATGGCCTATTTATTTGATACCCGAAGAGTACATTTATCAGGATTGGCAGGAGAATTGGTGGTTCCCGAAGAATGGGAAGAAAATATCGGAGAGCACGCCCTATCCAAACAATTTGTCAGATCACCTTATGCCGTAAGTTTTCAATCCAACAAACACACCTTTATACTAGTGACGTTACATATTCTTTATGGGAATAGTCCACAAAGCCGAATTGAGGAACTTAGAGGCATTGCCAAATGGCTCTATAGTTGGGCTGACAGTATCAATGCCTACCATCAGGATTTTATAGCCTTGGGCGATTTTAATATAGATGAACGAGGTGATCTATTAGAAGAGACTTTTCTTTCCGAAGGCTTGTACATTCCTCCACAGCTCCAGAACGAGGATATCACCCGGTCAATTTTTAATGCCACCAAATACTACGATCAGATTGCTTGGTTCAACAGTCAGGGAAATGGACCAAAATTGTCCATGGAATTTATAAATGGCGGCAATTATGACTTTGTCCCTTATGCCCTGGCCAATCGAAATTTAACCAAACAAAGCCTGTCTTGGCTGATTTCCGACCATTATCCGTTGTGGGCCGAATTTAAGGTGTAACCATTTGCTCATAAATTCTCCTCTACGGAAACCTTGGATTAGAACAGTCTTGCTGTTTTAGGTCGTTATCTATTTTATAAGGGCGTTACCAAACTCTCAAACCATGTTTTCACTTCGCCGTTTAAATGGGGTCCGAGTTTTTCACTGACCATGCGATGATAGTTATTGATCCAGTCAATCTCCTCTTGAGAAAGCATGTCTTTAACGATGATACTTTTAAAGAAAGGACATAAGGTTAACGTCTCAAATTCGTAAAAGGTATTCCATTCGGTGGTCATCCAGGTTTTGATCAAAATGAGATTCTCATGACGGATGCCATATTTCCCTTCCAAATAATAACCAGGTTCATTGGACATCACCATGCCAGCCTCCAATTCCACCGGATTCAATTCCTTACGAATACTTTGTGGCCCTTCATGGACATTCAAAAAACTGCCCACGCCATGACCGGTACCATGATTAAAATCTTTCCCCTCCTTCCACAATGGCATTCGCGCCAACGCATCAAGATGTACGCCTTTGGTTCCTTTAGGAAACCTTGCCAAAGTTAACTGAATCAGACCTTGAAGCGCCGTAGTGGCATCTTTCTTAAATTCATCAGATACTGTTCCCAACGCAAACGTACGGGTAATATCTGTGGTGCCTTCCAAATACTGACCTCCAGAATCAATCAAAATACTACCGTCATTCGTGACTTTGGCGCTTCCTTCCGATTTCGCCGAATAATGCATAATGGCGCCATTGTCTTTATATCCGACAATACTGCCAAAGCTATTGCCAATAAAATTCTTTTGCTCAGCACGAAACCCATATAGCTTTTTACCAATACTATATTCGTCGAGATCCTCTTTACCTACTGTGTGGATCAGCCAATGGAGAAATTTCACCATCGCCACACCATCACGTACCATGACCGTTTCAAAACCTTTTTGTTCTGTTTCGTTTTTGATCGCCTTCATTAAGTTTCCAGGGACTGGTTTTTCAATGATGGTGTTATCAGTTTTTACTGCCTCAAAAATAGATTGGTTACTATTGGGAGCAATTAAAATTGAAGTGTTTTTTAAATTAGATAGGTGATCGAAAAACGCATCATAAGGTTTTAACGTCACATTCGACTTTTTCATAAGTTGGATTGCGTCATCATCCAATTTATCTACATCGACAAAGAGATAACACGTCTCAAGCGTCAATAATACATAAGCCATAAAGACAGGATTACACTCTACATCACTTCCGCGCAGATTAAGTGTCCACGCCACATCATCCAAGCTTGAAATAACATGTGCCGTTGCACCTTCTGCCTTCATTTTCTCACGAATAGCCGCAATTTTATCGGTTACCGATTGTCCTGCGTATGCCATGGGATGCTCAAAAACACGATTCTTACTTGGTACAGGCCGCCTCGTCCATACAGTATTCAACAAAGGCAAATCTTTAAGATGGCGTTTGTGCTTGGTCAATTTCGTGTTCAAATCCACCCAATTCGCGTGAGAAGTTGCCAGGCCGTTTACGGCTATGGTTGCGCCTTCTGGAGTTTCAGAGATGATCCAATCGATATAATTAGGAGTGCCTGCAATGCCATCCTTAAACAAATCAATCCCCGATCCTTTTAATTCTTTGGGAGCTTGGGTAAAATAACGTCCGTCCGTCCAAAGACCTGCTTTATCTGAGGTAACGACCACAAATCCGGCCGAACCGGTAAATCCGGTAAGCCAAGTGCGTTCCTGCCACTCGGCCGGAAGATATTCGCCCATATGTGGATCTGCGGAAAACACAATAAAGACATCAATATCGTTCTTCTTCATTTCAGTTCTCAATAAGGCTACTTTTTCTTTGGCGGTCATGGCTATAAAATTTTTGTAGGCCAAAGTTAGGGAAACTATGGCAAATCTGAAATATTGAAGGCCATTATAAACCTATTCCATCTGCTAAATAACAGATGAAAATCATGGCACAGTTTCAATTTATGGATTGAATTCTATTATCTCAGATACAATAGTGGTTAGGGTTTTGTGTATTTCGTTTATATTTAACGTCGAATCAGGAAAACTTTGAGTTAAAAAGCTTCAAAATTCCAAATCATTTCAATTCCTTTTGACTTGAGTATCTGCAGCTGTTAGTTGTAATCTATACTTTATTATCTTCTCACCTTCCCTAACATCAATTGGTCAGATTTGAAACAAGCTAAAAATTATAAGACTCTTCATTTCACTAGAAATTGAGGCAAATCTTTCACCTTTTCACAACAGATCTGTTCCATAACTTGTTGGAATTCTCTTTTCATCAAAGAAATGGTATGGTTGCCACCTTCTTTTCCTAGGGCGCCAACGCCATACATAAAACTGCGGCCCATAAACGTAAACTCGGCGCCACTTGCCATGGCCCTTGCGATATCCGGTCCCCCACGTAAACCAGAGTCAACCATGATTTTTATCTGACCTCTGAACTTTTCGGCTAAATGTGCCATCGGGACAATCGATGATTGACCAGCATCCAGTTGACGTCCGCCGTGATTGGAAACGATTAATCCATCCACACCAAGGCCAATTGCTTTCTCTGCATCTTCCTCACTCACAACGCCTTTAATCACCAATTTGCCTTTCCATTGCTCTCTTATCGATGCGATGCGATCGGTATTTAAACGTCCAGAAAAAGTGATGTCCATCAACTCTCCCAACTTCGCTAAATCCAATCCTTTTGGCATGTACGGCTCCATAGTTTTAAAAGCTGGTTTCCCATGAATTAAGGTTTGAATGGCCCAATCGGGTTTCGTAAATATCTCAAGAATATTTTTCATGCTCATTTTAGGCGGCATGGCCAATCCGTTTCGAATATCACGCGGGCGGAATCCAAAAGTGGGCACATCGGCTAAGATCACTAACACATTGGTACCGGCGTTGGCAGCCCTATCTAATATATCCCGTTTAATTTTTTCATCCGTTGGATGATAGAGTTGAAACCATGATTTCCCTTCTGTTAACTCCGCAATCCGTTCAATGCTTGATGTGGTAACGGTGCTCAGAATGAAAGGGATATTATGGGCAAATGCAGCCTTTGCCAAAATCTCTGGGGAATTAGGCCACATCAGGCCCTGAAGTCCGACGGGTGCAATCCCAAAAGGCGCATCGTAAATGTGCCCAAACAATTCGGTTCTAGTATCCGACTTATCAAACTTGGATAAGTATTGTGGCATCAATTCCACTTTCTGAAGATCGGTGCGGTTTTTATCCAAGTTAATATCCTCATTACAACCGCCATCCAAATACTCAAAAGCAAACTTTGGCATTTTTACCATGGCTCTGTTCCGTAAATCGGTTACAGAGGGATATTTCGGGTTTATTGTTATTTCCATGTGATTAGGCTTTTAATTGGTATATCTGATCCATCAACAACCACTTTTCACCGTCTTTTGCCGTTGGCAGTGCTTGTTGGTATTTCCACATGAGGGTTTCCCATTCTTGAACTTTAGGGTTGTTGGCATCCATTTCATCCTTCTTTTCAAAAGAAAAGGAATCGTTAACCTCCATAATCATAAACAGTCGATTTTATGACCAAATAAATTTCCAAGTTGACAATGCCACTATCAGTGATACTTTTAACAATTTCTGGCCATACGTTCTTATGATGTTTTTTATAGGCCGAAATAAGTTCCACATCATTTATCAAATCGAGCGCAAAACAGTGTCTATGTGTTTTCATTCTTCATGGTTTTATATCCGAAAAGTGCTACCACTGCCAAGCAGATCAACGGTAGGATAAAAGAGAAATTCACTTCAGGAATGTACCCCAGGATTTTTGCGTCGGCAAAACCTGGTCCGCCAATATCTAAAATACTACCTTGTAAAACCGGCAATAAAGCACCACCAACAATGGCCATCACCAATCCGGCAGAACCAATTTTAGCTTCATCTCCCATATTATTTAAAGCAATCCCATAAATAGTTGGGAACATAATACTCATAAAAAGCGAGATCACTACCAGGCTGTACAAGCCTAAATGTCCACCAACAAAAACCGTGATTAGAGTGGTCATTACACCACCAATTCCAAAAATAAACAATAATTTGGAAGGGCCAATCCGTTTCATCGAGAGTGTTCCCAGCCATCTTCCGGTAAGAAACAGCAGCATTGCCGCTACATTATACCAAGTTGCTGTGAGTTGTTCGTTATCTGGTAAAGAGGCATTCAAATTATCTACATATTGAAAAATGAAGGTCCAGCACATGATTTGGGCTCCTACGTAGAACATTTGGGCCACTACACCCGTGACATAAGTTTTGTTCTTAACCAGGATTTTAAAGGTATTAGAAAGTGCAATTTTTGAATGCGCTTCCACCTTCGGGAATTTCACCATCATGATGGCCATCATGATAATCAAAACCAAAATACCCAAAGCAATATACGGTATACTGATGACGCTCAAATCGTTTTCACGAATAGCAGACTTTTCTATAGTAGACAGTGCTTGATATGTTTCCTCTGTAAAGTCAACTGAACGTAAGGCATCAATGATAAATACCTGTGCAATGATCATTCCCGTTAAAGAACCTATCGGATTAAATGCCTGTGCTAAATTGAGACGTTGGGTTGCGGTTTCTTTGGGACCCAATGCCAGAATCAACGGATTTGATGTGGTTTCTAAAAATGCCAATCCGCAGGTCATGACCCAAAGAGAAATTAGGAAGTAATTAAAAGTCTCAAACTTCGCGGCCGGAAAAAATAAAAACGCACCAATGGCATACAACGATAATCCCACAAGGATTCCAGATTTATAACTGTATTTTCTGATAAACAATGCTGCCGGCAAAGCCATAAAGAAGTAGCCGAAATAAAAAGCAAACTGCACCAACGAGGCTTGCGTATTTGAAAGCTCTGGCATGACTTTTTTAAATGCAGAAACCATCGGGTTAGTAAGATCATTCGCAATTCCCCACAGTGCAAATAAGGAAGTAATCAATATAAAAGGCAATAATATGTTTCGAGAAACGAGTGGTTGTTTTATGGCGTTTTTCATCATTATAAAGAGCGGTCTAAATGGGTGTAACCTCCATCAACAAACAAGAGTTGTCCGGTGGTATGGCTTGAGACTTCAGATAACAAAAATGCAACGGTATTTGCAATTTCGATATCAGTCGTCATTCGGTTTCCTAAAGGAATATGTTTGGTAATACTTGCTAATTTTTCTTCCGGATTTGGGAAGGTATCTAACCATTTCTTATATAATGGTGTGTAACATTCGGCCACAATTACGGCATTTACTCGAATACTGTAGGGCAATAATTCCACAGCCCACTCTCGGGTCAATGCATTTCTGGCACCATTCGCAGCAGCATAACCTGAAGTGCCCCCTTGACCAGTCACCGAAGTTTTTGATCCAATATTGACGATAGCGCCTTTAGTCTTCTTGAGCTCGGGCAAGGCATGATGTGCCATCGCGTAATAATGGGCGACATTGCGTTGAATGGACCTCATAAAATCGTCATAATTTCCATGTTCAAGACCCACATTATCGTTAACACCTGCATTATTGACCAAACCATCAATACGACCAAATTCCTTGATCACACTATCCATTGCATTTTTACAGGCAACCTGATCGGTTAATTCTGCCAATGCGTAAAATGCCTGTCCGCCGTTGTCTTTTATGGTGTTCACCGCCTTTATAACATCCTGCTCATTTCGACCTATAATTACAGGAATGGCACCCTCTTGGACCAATACTTTGCAAATGCCATTACCAATACCTTTTGAGCCGCCGGTCACAACAATCACTTTATCTTTTAGTTTTAAATCCATACGTTTAATCTTCTAAATGGTACCAGGTTTTGGCATTCAAGCCCATAATTTGCTGTTGTTCGGTTTCTGAAAATTTCGAAATATAAGCTTCAACAAGAGTGATTATTTCGGCATAAGTCCCCGCCAATAAACTTACGGGCCAGTCGCTGCCAAAAAGTGTCCTTTTGGTCCCGAAGGCATTAAAAATCACCTCAAGATAAGGTTGCATACTTGTTTTGTCCCAAGTGTTCCAATCTGCTTCTGTTGTTAATCCTGAAACCTTACAGGCCACATTTTCAAAACCTGCCAGTGTTTCCATCTGGCTTTTCCACGGCTCTATTTTCCCGACTTTGATATAAGGTTTTGCACCATGGTCCAGTATGAATTTTTGCTTCGGAAATGTTTTGACGAATTCAATGGCTTCTTCCAATTGATGCGGAAAAATAAGGATATCATAAGTCAGATTGTATTTTTCCAAAGCTGCTATGCCCCGTTTAAAATCCTTGCGAAGCAAAAAGCCATCAGGTTCTGCCTGAACAATGTGTCGCAGGCCCTTTAGTTTTTTATATTGTGAAAAATGTTCTAAACGATCATCGATAGTGTCACTACATAAATCCAACCAGCCCACAACTCCTTTAATAAAAGGATGTTGATCGGCCAACTCCAAAATGAACTTGGTTTCCTTTTCTGAAGTGTCCGCTTGCACGGCGATACAACCATCCAATTGATGCTGTTGCAATAATGGCTGCAAATCCCCAGGCAAGAAATCACGTTGGATTACGGACATATCGTTCGTAATCCATGCGTCTCTTTGCGGATCAAATCTCCAAAAATGTTGATGTGTATCTATCCGCATTTATTTGTAGGCTACTGCTGTTTGTTCCTGTACCCCTAAACCTTCAATTCCTAAGCGCATGACGTCTCCAGGCTTTAAATATCGTGGCGGGTTAAAACCTAATCCCACGCCAAAAGGGGTTCCCGTTGAAATGACATCGCCTGGCAATAAAGTCATAAATTGGCTGATGTACGACACACAATGTTGGATATTGAAAATAAAATCGGAGGTTGATGAATCCTGCAAACGCTCACCATTGACCTCCAACCAGAGGTGTAGATTGTTTCCATCTTTTACTTCATCCTTTGTGGCCATAAATGGTCCTAAGGGTGCGAACGTGTCACAACCTTTTCCTTTACACCATTGGCCTTCTTTCTCAATTTGAAAAGCACGTTCAGACACATCATTATGCAAGACATAACCTGCGATATGATCATCTGCTTCTTCTACAGATATGTAGGAAGCTTTCTTACCAATAACAATGGCCAATTCCACTTCCCAATCGGTTTTCACACTGTTCTTCGGAATGATGACATTATCATTCGGACCCACGATAGCCGTAGTTGATTTGAAGAACAACACTGGTTCGGATGGTACTTTAGCTCCCGTTTCAGCGGCGTGTTGGGCATAATTTAACCCGACACAAACCAATTTGGAAGGCCTGCCTATTGGTGATCCCAATCGCACAGCATCATCAACGGTTGGACAATTGGCTTGGTTGGTTTTCAACCAGTCCTTTAAACGCTCCAAGCCATTGGACTCGAAGAATTTTTCGTCGAAATCCTCGCCAAAGGCGCTGACGTCTATACGTTTGTTTTCTAATTGAAGTCCTGGTTTTTCTTGGCCTTCCGACCCAAATCTTATGAGTTTCATTTTAAACTATTATTTATTTTTTATTATTTTATTTTATTGGTGCAATCACTATCGGGAAGGATGGAAATTACCCATTCAACTTAATAAAACCACCATCAATAGGGAAATCAGTTCCTGTTATGAACGACGCTTCATCACTACACAAATACAGTGCTAAATTCGCAATTTCTTCAGGCTTCCCCATGCGTCCGATAGGCTGTGTTTTTGAGAGATTCTCAAACATTTCCGCTTGATTGTCAGGATAATTCTTGGCTATAAATCCATCTACAAACGGTGTGTGCACACGCGCTGGCGATATGCAATTGCATCGGATGCCTTCCGCAACATAATCTTTTGCCACCGAATAGGTCATGGTCAACACTGCGCCTTTCGTCATGGAATACGCAAATCGATCAGAAATCCCGACTGAAGAGGCAATGGACGCCATATTGACGATCACTCCTTTTTTATGCTTCTTAAAATATGGGATGGCGGCTCTCATGCCGTTATAAACCCCTTTGATGTTCACGTTGTACAAACGATCTAAGTCATCAGAATTGGTGTTTTCAATATTTCCAACATGGGCAATACCAGCGTTATTCACCAAAATATCGATGGCATTGTTTTTAGCAATCTCGCTAAAAATGCTCTCCATTTGTTCTTGATTGGCCACATCACATTTGTAAAAACTTGCGGTTCCCTGCTCAGTTTCTATTTCTGAAACAGTCGACGCACCATTATCTGCATTAAAATCCAAAACACAAACATGGGCGCCCTGTTTTGCAAATGTAGTGGCAATGGCCTTTCCTATCCCGCTTCCGCCACCGGTGATGATGGCTGTTTTTCCCTTTAAACTGAATACCATAATTATGCTTTTTGTAATTTTTTAGTCCAAACTTCTCCGTTTGGAAAACTATAGGTTTCTAATGATTCTGGTTTCATGGTGATGCTATATCCCGGAAGTTGTGGTGGCATATAAGCACCATTATTGATCACTACGGGGTCAAAGAAATGTTCATGTAAATGATCGACATATTCAATAATTCGATCTTCCATAGTGGCACTGATACAAATATAATCGATCATGGATAAATGCTGTACATATTCGCACAGACCAACACCTCCAGCATGCGGACATACAGGAACTTTATATTTTGCAGCCATCAATAAAATGGCTAAAATCTCATTGACACCACCAACACGGCAGCTATCAATCTGACATATTTGCAAAGCGTCGGCCATAATCAATTGTTTGAACATGACACGGTTTTGGCAATGTTCTCCCGTGGCAACTTTTATAGGTGCGACGGCCCTTGCAATTTTGGCGTGGCCTAAAATATCGTCTGGACTAGTAGGCTCTTCAATCCAATACGGATTAAATTTCTTTAACGAGGCCATGTTTTCTATCGCCTCATCCACATCCCATTTTTGATTGGCATCCATCATCAATTGCAGATCGTCTCCAATTTCCTCTCGTATAATTTGTGCCCTGCGCATATCATCCTGCAAATCAGATCCGACTTTAATTTTCATGTGTTTAAAACCTTCCGCTTTTGCTTCCTGGCATAATCTACGCATTTTATCATCGCTATAACCCAACCAACCTGCAGAGGTTGTATAGGCAGGATAGCCATCTTTTAGTAAAATATCAATCCGTTCTTGCTTGGTGGCCTCATTACTTTTAAGAAGTTCGAGCGCTTCCTCTGGGGTAATAGCGTCTGTGATATAAGTAAAGTCAACACATCTCACAAATTCTTCCGGAGACATGTCGGCAATCAATTTCCAAAGTGGCTTGCCTTCAACCTTCGCATATAAATCCCAAACGGCATTCACAACGGCGCCCGTGGCTAAGTGGATGACTCCTTTTTCAGGACCCAACCAACGCAATTGGCTATCGCCAGTGATCATCTTCCAGAAATCACCCATGTTTTGAGTGAATGATTCCAAGGTTTTACCAATGATCAAATGTGAAAGCGACTCAATGGCTGCGACACACAATTCGTTGCCGCGACCAATGGTAAACGTTAAGCCATGGCCTTCAAATTCTGGGTGGTTGGTTTTTAAAATGACATAGGCTGCGGAATAATCCGGATCTGGATTCATGGCATCAGAACCGTCCAAATCATCACTTGTGGGAAAACGAACGTCTTTGGTCAGGACTTCGGTTATGGTAATTGGTTTTTTCATTTGTTGATACGTATTGTTTTAGGTCGTCGGCTGCAATTGGGGTCGATTTGAATCTCTCCTACCCAATCCATGAAACCTCCTTGATAATCTTCCAAAGCTATACTATGAATTTTATTAAATCCACTAATAATTACACCACAACTAATACTATTTTTGCATTAGAGTACATTATATCGACTCTTTTGTATATTTACTATGCTTTCTCAAATAGGCCGATGGTGACATATTCTTGATCATTTTAAACTGCCGGTTGAAATTTGAAAGATTGTTAAATCCAGATTCGTCTGCAATTGCTGCAACATTCAATTCATTCTCAATAAGTAGTTTACATGCATAACCGATTCTAATTTCATTGACATATTTTGAAAATGTTTTCCGATGCACACGTTTAAACGAACGGCTGAATGCCGATGGATTCATTTTCACAATATCAGCGACTGTATTGAGATCAATATCCTTGTTAAAGTTATTAAAAATAAATGCAATGACTTTATTCGATAGGTCTGATTCCTCCAGTCTTAAAGAGGCCACATAGCCCGAACTGGCCAAGAGATTGAAGTCATCGTGCAAAGCCAATTGATGGAGAATGCCAATAAACTGATGTGTTTTATTAAAATCGGTTTCGTCATTTAACTTTACAATGGTCTGCAGTAAATCTCCTGGCAGATTCCTAAACTGAATCCCTTGCTCCGCTTTTTTAAAAAGGGCAACAATAGGTTTTATTTCAGGTAATTGTAAAAATGTGCTTCCCAAAAAATCCTCTTTGAAATGAATAGCCACAGCCTCCGCCCTTAAGTTTTTATCTTCCTGAAAATATTTTGGGTCATTCAACCACATATGCGGCAAATTTTTACCAATAAGCACGACATCTTTGGGCTGAAATTTCTTAATGCTATCGCCAATAAAACGCGTGCCCTTACTTTTAAGAACAACCACCAATTCCAATTCGGGATGGTAGTGCCAAATTTTAAGAAAATTGGCGTAACTATTTTTTCTTACAGATATCGCAGATGCAGTATGGCTACGGTCTAATAAATATAATTTCATCACTATGAAAATAGCATTTTTTAGCTAATTTGAAACGCTTTGTGCAATAAAAGTATTACTTGAGAATCATAGGGATATTTTGAAATGCTAAAAACAAGCGCCTATATTATGGAATTGCTCTTAGTAACCATTTAAAAAGCAATCGACCAAGGTCTACCAAAACTAAAATGATACGTCAACTAAGTCCAATTTTAAATTTTTGCCGGAATGGACAAATCATAGATTTTTAGGAAACTCACAGTTTCCATTCGAATATTCCAATATTTTATTCGATGCCCATTGCCCAATCGTCGCCTCTTGGATCTGCTGCGCCTTCCAACGAACCATCAGGTCTTACCAAGATGGCATCCACCCGTCCAATTGAACTTCGCTCTTTTATGACATGGCCCATAGCCTCCAGCTCAGCACGTACGGCGTCATCAAAAGCACCTTTTTCAATAGAGATCCAATCAGGTTTCCACTGATGATGCACTCTTTTTTCTGAAACTGCCTCGCTCATGGTCATGCCATGATCAATAACATTAAGTATGGTTTGATAAACAGAGGTGATGATGGTTGAGCCTCCTGGCGTTCCAACAACCATAAACAACTGCCCATCCTTTTCAATAATTGTTGGCGTCATGGCGCTCAGCATTCGTTTTTCAGGTTGAATTGAATTGGCCGCACCTCCCAATAATCCGTAGACATTAGGCACGCCTGGTTTGGCACTGAAATCATCCATTTCATTGTTCATTAAGAACCCCGCACCTTCCACAAAAACTTTTGACCCATAAGCCGAATTGATGGTGGTAGTCAATGAAATGGCATTCCCCATATTATCGACGATTGAATAATGGGTAGTCTCCTCACCTTCGACAATATTATCAAGCTCCATAGCACGGACCTCCCCACTATCGGTGGCTTTTGAAGGATCTATTTGCGCGACCCTTTCAGCAATATAATCATCATCAAGGAGTGCTTTAACAGGTACATCCCAAAAATCAGAATCGCCTAAATGCTCGGCTCTATCGGCATAAACACGGCGTTCCATTTCAGTCATCAAATGAACTGTTTTTGCTGTCTTTGAGCCATACTCAGACAATGGAAAATGTTCCGACAATTTCAGAAGTTGTACCAGTGCAATACCCCCGCTGCTTGATGGCGCCATACTGTAGACCTTATAGCCTCTAAAGTTTCCTGTGATAGGCGTTCGCCATGCAGAATTGTAGTTTTCAAGATCTTCTAAGGTAATGATGCCATTTCCGGCGTTCATTTCTGCAACAATAAGTTCTGCGGTTTTACCTTGGTAGAACCCAGATCTTCCGTTTTGCTTGATCCGCTCTAAGGTTTCGGCCAAGTCCTTTTGCACCAATAAATCACCTTCCTCCCATTGGCCTTCCTTAATTAAAGTAACTTTTTTTGGGTTGCGGTTATTCTTTATAAAATCGTCTTTAAAATAATTGTAGTTACGAGCCTGTTTGGAAGTAATACGAAACCCTTTCTTTGCCAACTTAATGGACGGTTCAATTAAAGTGGCAAGTGGTAAAGAGCCGAATTTTTCATGAGCTTTGAGCATGCCATCAACTGAACCGGGAACACCGGAAGCCTTTTGCCCGTATAAACTCTCTCCTGGGATCACGTCTCCATTCTCATCCAAATACATGTCTTCATAGGCATTGCCTGGAGCCTTCTCCCTAAAATCCAAAGAGAACAGTTCACCATCGTTTTTTCTATACATCATAAAACCGCCGCCGCCAAGATTCCCGGCAGAAGGATAGACAACAGCTAAGGCAAAATGTACGCCCACCATAGCGTCAACCGCATTTCCACCCTGTTTAAGGATGTCCATGCCAACTTTGGTAGCCTCAGGATGCGCGGTTACCACCATACCGTTATTGGCGACAGCTGTTTTACCAGAGGTTGGAGAAGTTTCAAACTCCGTCTTGCTTCCACCACAGGTTAGGAAAAGCACGGAAATGAGTGTTAAACTCAATAATTTTAAATGATGTTTCATAATATCTTAATGTTATTTTTTAATTGGAAGTTTAAGGCAACTTGTTCTTATTTACTGAATTCTTTCGGATTGATCCAAATACCGAGTTTTAGCATTGGATTTGTTGAAAGTCTCGATCAGCTCATAAGTTTCAGGGATTGATTTTTTAAATCGATCTAAGGTTTCTTCTGAAATATTACTTTTACTGAATGGGACCATTTTTACATATTCCTGAATATCGTTCTCCGTTCTTCCGTATTTGTAGTCGTATGGAAAACGACCGTTATCATCGATCTTCACCTTTGGATTTGCAGAATTTGGTACACTAATAAAGAATTCACTATCCATTATATCCCCAGAAGGGTTAAAAAGATTCTTTTCTTTCATATAGACATATAACTCTTCGGCAACATTTACGGCAGGATCCACAATAGCAATATCCTCAGTCATAAAGTCGCGATAAACGTATTTTCCATCCTTCTTATAATTATATAATTCGGCCAAAACCTCATTGATCTCCTCCGTCAAATAAGGATAGTGCGTACATCCTAAAACAATGGCTTTTAGGGGTTGCGAATTTTCTGAAGTTCTAATTTTCTCCAATAAACTCACGACGTGATACCGCACATAGTTTTCAGAATCGTTAATTTGAAGAATTTGGCAATCGTCAGTATCTTGATTATCACAAAGCATTTTCCCATGGTCAAAATCAAAATTATAAATATCCATAAGGGTTTTATCAATGGTGAAGTTTGGATCATCTAATGAAGGTCCGCGATAATCATCGCGAGGTTCTTTAAAATCCTTGTTCACAAAATCAGGTTCTTCGTCCACTGCCTCAGCAATTCCATGGCCTCCCTGGTTGAAGATTTGGATATTTCCGGTATATCCCAACTCATCCTTCACTTTTAAAAGTGTGTTCTCATAGCCTTTTGACTGAATTGTCCCAACCGTAGCCATGACGCCAATCGAACCGTTTTCATCCTTTTCAAAGGTAGATAATGTACCACGGGCTCCAGCATCTATAACACCAATCACCTTTAACTCAATCCCAGTTTTATCAATAAATGCCTTGATAAATTCACTTCCATAAGCGGTTGCTGTATTACAGGCAATCACAATCGATTTTACCGGTTGTTTATCTTTCTGATATTGGGTATCACTAGCCGCACGATAATACTTATTTGATAGCAAAAATTGCATGTCCTTAAGAATATGCTCTACCAGTAAATCTGTTTTATCCTCACTGGAATAATTGCCGTACGGCATGTTGGCTTGGTCTGCCAAATAAATGAATTTTTCTGAGATAAAGTCAGGAAGAGCATCGCCTCCTTTTTCTTGGTTTTTATTGTTATGACCGTCAAAATTAACGAGCGCATCCAATACGGTCAGACCGCCAGTCCCTGAATCGAAAACACCGATGGGCAAGCTTTTGTCCATCTCAGGATAATTTTCAAAATTGACATGGTAAAATGAACTTTCATCATTCAAAATGGCCTTCTCGATAGCACGCTCATTTTGAATATCAATCTCATTTTTTACAATGTCCATCTTTTCAGAATTTTTACAAGAGCTTGCAAGTACCACCAATAAAGCCCACAAATACTGATTTTTCAAGTGTTTCATTATATACAATTTTTTATGTGATATGCTTAATCAATTCAGAATCGGGATTAAAATTAACAAGTGTTTCTATATATCCCAATAGAAGTTCAAAATTATTTAGTCCTTTGTCTAAAATATTGAAATTTATTTATTTATATGGAGTATCGAGGATTTATTAAAAAATAATTCAGAGGTTGGCGTCAGGAAGAATATTGGTGGGTATTACAAAGCTCTCAACCAGCCACCAATTGACTGATGTTGAGATTTTACATTTTAAAAGATCTTCAGTAAATTAAATACGATTATTCTTTTGTTCTAAAAATCAGTTTTCAGTGAACCGTCATTATACATATCGTACAAGCCTCAAAATACTCATTTTGATTTACAAATAAATTACTGGTAAATTTTAGGCTATTTTAAACTAGCTCTTTTGTCATCTTTGTTTCACCTAATTTATGGCAAATAAAAAACCTGTAAATCATAAAATTCACAGGTCGTCATAATCATTCGAAAATCAATAATTAGTATTGTAACTGACTAATTTTATGATAATTTTTGATATAGTCAAGAAAAGCTGCAAGGTTCTTTCGCATTTTTAAACCGAATTTTCTGCATTTACTTTCAACAGTAATTTCAGAAGCAAATATGTTTTCTTCTTTAGCTTTTTTTTCTATTTTAACATGTCCGTTAGGGAAATAAATCGTCAAGAAAGATCCATTTTCCTGTTGAAAAAAGTAATATTCCATTTGTAACCAATTGATAAATTGATCGTACTTTTTAGAACATGGAAAGTCCATTTCCAGATACCAATGGTGCTGGTCCACCTCCTTTAAATCAGTTTTGTATGCCATCTTACAATTTCCTTTTACACTTATGAAAAACCGTTGATCCTAAATCAATATTGGTTAAAATATCACCACTTACTCTTTAACTATACAATATTAACACGTAGGTTATCATTAATATTTATTTTAGAAAACAATGAAGTGATCATCTTTTTTCCAAATTGTTTATAATCTTGAGCTTCTAGAGTTAAGTCGTCCACTTTTTTTATGATAGTAGGAAATAATTGATCTTTAGAATTCTGTTTTAGATCCTCTAAAGAAGTTGATGTACCAATAACGATAACACCGTCAATACCTCCATTCCTCAAACTTTTCAAACATTCCAATTCGCCATTTTCAAAATTTAAATACTGTTGCACTACCAAACGGTAACCTTGGTTATAGGCCTCCATTTGAATACTGTTCAACATACTCCCGTATATCATAGAATCAATTTGCGGTACGATAACAGCAATGGTATTGCTTTTTTGTGATCGTAATGCAATAGCCGAATTGTTAGGCACAAAGTCATAACTCTCTGCCAGCTCTTTAATAATCCGTCGCGTTTTTATACTAATATCCTTTTTGTCACGTAAAGCTTTGGATACCGTAGACACAGAATAGCCACTCATTTGTGACAAAGTTTTCATGGTTACTTCCATCATATTTCATTTCTTTTAAATTAATCCATGCCAACATTTAGAAAGGGTCTATCATAGCATGGTGTGACGGACCCCATCACATTTTACATTCCTACAAGTTAAAAATGCCATCTTACAAAGGCTTCCATTGCAGCGTAGTGGGCTAAGCCCAGTTGATCATATAGATCAGCGGTTTCTTTATTTCTATCTTCAGCCCGTTGCCAAAACTCTCTTGAATCTGATCCTTGGAATACCACGCCATCCTTTTGTGATTGGTGTTTAAAAATCCCGTGACGTTTTTCCAATACCTGATCTGGACTCATTGGTACAGCCATTTCAATTTCGTCGATTCCCCATTCTTGCCATGCGCCTCTGTAGAGCCATACCCAGCAATCTTTCATAAATGGTTTCTCTTTCAATCGTCTAACGGCTTCAAATACGGCATCCAAACAGACTTTATGGGTTCCGTGGGGATCTGCCAAATCTCCTGCAGCATAAATTTGATGCGGTTTTATTTTCTCAATGAGATCCACAGTCATTTGAATATCTTCTTCTCCTAAAGGATGTTTGTCAATGGTTCCTGTTTCATAGAACGGCATTTCCATAAAATGGATCTGGTTATCGGACAGTCCAACGAAATGACTTGTCGCTCTTGCCTCTCCTTTTCTGATTAATCCTTTGATATAACGTGCCTCTGGAATGTCAATCTCACTCGGTTTTTTATTCAGAAGGGATTTCACCACCTTTTTATATATCTTTTCGGTGGCTTCGCTTTTAATCTCAAATCTCTCGTTATAATCAATCACAAAGTTTGCGAAACGCAAGGCTTCCTCATCTGCCACCGCAATGTTGCCCGACGTTTGATAAGCCACGTGGACATCGTGTCCTTGCTCATGTAACCTTTTAAAAGTACCTCCCATACTGATAATGTCATCATCAGGATGCGGGCTAAAAATCAAAACACGTTTCTTTCCTGGCACAGCACGCTCCGGTCTATGGGAATCATCTGCATTTGGCTTCCCTCCTGGCCACCCAGTAATAGTATGTTGTAATTTGTTGAAAATCTTAATATTAATATCGTAAGCCTGACCGAATTCTGCCAAGAGGTCACTCATCCCGTTCTCTATATAATCGGCATCGGTAAGCATTAAAATAGGTTTCTTGAGATGCATTGCCAGTCCTAAAACAGCTTTTCTGATAAGACGATCTGTCCAAGTCACTTTTTCAACCAACCATGGTGCACTGATACGGGTAAGCTTTGATGCCGCTTCTTTATCAAGTACAAAGGTGACGTTATTATGCTCTTGTAGAAAAGAAGCAGGCACTTGATTGGTCACCTGTCCTTCTGCTGCTGTTTTTATAATGGCTGCTTTACTCTCGCCCCAAGCCAAAAGGATGACTCGTTTGGCCTCCATAATTTTTTTTACTCCCAAGGTAATCGCAGTTCTTGGAGTATTGGACAACCCTGCAAAATCCTTACTTGCCGCAACCCTGGTAATGTGGTCCAAGGCCACTAACCTCGTTTTGGAGTTCTGTAAAGATCCCGATTCGTTGAATCCAATATGACCATTGCCACCAATCCCCAAAATTTGGAGATCAATACCACCAAGTGCTTCGATTTTCTTTTCGTAATCACTGCAATAACTGGCTATTTTATCCTTAGGAAGGGTCCCATCCGGGATATAGCAGTTTTCAGGAAGTATGTCAACATGATCAAACAACATTTTCTTCATAAAACGGACATAGCTATTTACGGCATCCGGTTCCATTGGATAATATTCATCCAAGTTGAAAGTCACGACATTTTTAAAACTCAAGCCTTTTTCCTTGTGCAGACGCACTAATTCAGCATATAATCCTTTTGGTGACGAACCTGTAGCCAACCCTAAAATACAGGGCTGTTTCTGGGATTGTTTTACCTTAATAAGATCTGCTATTTCCTTTGCAACGGCTTTAGAGGCCACTTGAGAATCCTCAAACATAACCGTATTGATATTTTCGAATCTTTTTTCGAAATCTGTTGCTTTATCGATTGTGCTTTTTAACATATCCTGACTAATTTAATTTTTTATGACTTCAGTTTTATTTTCTAATATTTGATCCATGATCCAAGCGGTATGCATTGCTGACCTACCCACAGATGGATGTAAGGTTGTACCTGACAAATGAGCCTTTATATTCTGAACATGATACCATTGCACGTGTTCAGGGTTTTTGATAGTCAGACTTTTCGTTTCCTCATCACGTTCCAAAATGATAGGGACCTCCCCAAATACTGAAAAGGTGATATTGCCCTCATTACCGTATATTTTAACGACATCTTCACGCTGGTCAGCTCCAAAATTCCAGCTCCCGAAACCAGTGACTCCCGAGTTATGTGTCCATTGTCCTTTGACCAGATCCTTCGCCGTATAGAGTCCAAGTCTATTTTCAGCCTTTCCTTTTGCTGATTTGACAGGTCCCAACAGATACACAAATAAATCCAATCCATGTGATGCCAAGTCATCAAAATAACCACCTGGAGCAATGTCGGCATCGGTGCGCCAATTGTATGACTTTGACTTATCCATATCATTGGTTGGTTTGGTAAAATGCCAATGAATATGTCTAATGGTGCCAATCTGACTTTGATCAATCCACTCCTTGATCTTTACAAAACGCGGCAATGATCTTCTATAGTAGGCTACAAACAATGGCAGTTTTCTATCTTCAAAAACTGTATTGATTCTTAAACAGGCCTCATAGCTTGGTGCCATAGGCTTTTCAATACAACATATCTTACCCGCCTCGGCCACTTTCAAAGCATAGTATTCATGCGAATCTGGTGGGGTAGCAATATAAATGGCATCAATTTCTGGGTGATTGATAAGCGCATCAGCATCATCATAAAAGAAAGAAATTTTATGCCTTTTGGCATAATCTTCGGCTTTAGCAAGGTCTCTTCGCATGACTGCAAAAAGTTCAAAACCCTCTGTTTTGTAATAAGCAGGCGCACTTTTCAGCTCGGTCACGCTTCCACAACCAATCATGCCCCATTTATATGTTTTATTCGCCTTCATTTCTAAAATTTCAACCGCCTATTTTCACTATTCCTATTTTTTCCAACTTTTAATTTTATGCCCCCAAACTGCAAAAAACAAAACGATGAGATAGCAAGGAATCAATATCCAGTAGCTACTTGTTGATGCCGTTGATAACTCACTAACATCTTGAACACCGTTAGCCATCATCTCATGTTTACCGGAATCAACCAAACGACCATATAACGGCGGAATGATGGCTCCACCCGAAATGGCCATAATCAATAATGCAGAGGCCGTTTTGGTATGTTTTCCTAGGCCATCTAGAGTCAACGGCCAAATAGCTGGCCACACCAATGCGTTTGCGATACCTAATGCTGCAACAAATAAAACCGACGTGAATCCGGAGGTTGACAAAATACAGAGACTGAAGATAATTCCTAAAACAGCACTGATAATCAAAGCTGTTTTTTGTTTAATATATTTCGGAATCAAAATCACGCCCAAAGCATAGGTCCCTACCATAGCCATTAGGGTGTAGGTTGTAAACCATTTAGCTTCATCAGCTGAGATACCAAGTGAAATACCATAGGCAATAATCGTATCACCAGCAATCACTTCGGCGCCCACATAAACAAATAGCGCTATAACGCCCAACCATAAATGTGGATATTGAAATATGGTTTTACTAGTCTTTTTCACTCCGTCAACTTCTACTACTTCCTCCTCAGCTGCTTCAACATGTGGTAAATTTGCCTTTCTAATAAAAAAAGCAAAGATGAACAAGATGGCAGCCATCACAATATAAGGCGTATGCACACTATCGGCCATCGCATCTAACAATACATTCTTCTCGTCGTCAGAAACAGTCCCCAGTTTTTCATTGACCTCATCAATACCTGATAATAACAAGGCCCCAAAAATCACAGATCCAAGTGCTCCAGCTACCTTGTTCGCAATTCCCATCATGGCCATCCGCTTGGCACCACTCTCGATGGGTCCCAAAATAGTAATGTAAGGATTTGCGGCAGTTTGACAGATAGTCATCCCGATTCCTTGTATAAAAATAGCGAGTAAAAACACCCAATAGGTACGTGCATCAGCTGCGGGAATGAATACCAAGGCTCCAACGGCCATAACGGCCAACCCCAAGGATATGCCGTTGCGATATCCAATCTTATTAATGACATAAGAGGCAGGCAATGCCATGACCACAAACGAGATATAGGATGCCGTAGCCACAAAATAAGATTGCGCTTCAGTGAGTTCGTTAAGCGTCTTCATGAACGGAATGAGCGCCCCATTGATCCAGGTTACAAATCCAAAAATAGCGAAGAGCCCACCAATTATTAGTATAGGGACGAGGTTGTTTTTTTGTGTAGTATTCATAAAGACAAGTTATCAGTTAGCGACTTATTGGTTATTGTTAATTGGTTGTTATAACATGTATTGAATTCTTTCAAAATTTATGTGTTTGGAATTGATGCATACACCTTAATTTTTAAACACTTAGTTTTTCTGAGAGACTTTGTAATAATTTAAATTGATTTTTTGCGCGATCTAAATTATGGTCGTCATATTTAGTTTTGAAATAGATATCACCATTCAGATAGTCTGTCAAAAAACGCAATCCAATAATAAATATCATGGTTTTGGCTCCTAAGGGCAGATATTTTAATTCGATTGGCGTAAGAGAATCTCCCATTTCCTTCAAAAATCCTTTGGTATAGGCATTATAATAATCGACATTAAACTCTACGAGGTCCAGATTGGCTTCATCTTCTGCAGCGGTATTGCAAATGGTACGAATGGCATCTCCAAAATCATAATGCACAATTCCAGGCATTACGGTATCCAGATCTATCAAACAAAGACCCTTGTCACGCTTATTAAATAACACATTGGATATTTTGGTGTCATTGTGGGTAACACGCAATTTGATGTCGCCGGATTCTTTTAAATGTTGAAGAATATGCATTTCTTCTTTGGCATTTCCCACAAGTTCTATCTGAGCCTTTGCTTTTTCAAGTCGCTCTTGGGATGCTTTTCGTTTGGCTTCTTCAAATTCCCAATATCTGAAAGACATGTCATGGAATTTCGGGATGACCTCAGTTAATTTAGATGCATCAAAATCGTTAGTCAAAGTCAAAAACTGACCCAACAATCGGCCACCTTCATGAGCAATGGTTTCACTAGTGACACTTAAATGAGTGACACTTTTATCAATAAAATGCATGAGGTTCCAATAATTGCCTTCGTCACCCCTATAGTAAGAGTCTCCTGATTTTGTCATATAAAACCTCAGAATGCGTCTTTTTTGTTTTTTGGGAGACAAATGGCCGAGTTTATCCTTAATATGGTTACTGATCAGCATTTTATTCTCAATAAGCCCAGGCACATCTTTAAACACCCCATGATTGATCCGTTGTAAAACAAAATGTGGCTTCTCTTTCGCCTTTATCAAATAGGTATCATTGATATGACCAGAAGCCAGTTCCTTATAGGAGTCAAATTCGGCGCCGTGCTCAAACTGTCCAAAAATATATTTTAGTTTTTCTGATATCATTTTACCATAATTTTGTGGGATAGACGCCTTGCTCCTTTAGTCTACCAATAGCCGCCTGAACGATTTCCTTGTCTTCCTTATACGTCACACCAAACCATTGGGCATTAGATTTCAATACTTTGACACTTGCCTTTTCTGACCTTAGAATCTCATTGATCACGTATGGAATAAAAAACTCTGCCTTCGGATTATTCTTATTGACCTCTAAAAACGCGTCAAACAATTCTCCACCAAACTCGAAGCATCTCGGTGTAAAGCCCCAAAAATTCATAGATACAATAGTGTCCCCATCAATAGGAATAAATTTGCCGTTGGCGTCCTTGCGCATAAGTTCACCATCAATCTTTTCAATATGTGTACGTTCAGTTACATCTTTTAGATAGCCTTTTTTATCAACTTCACACTCTCCTCTTGCGACATAACCATGATCTGAAACCGTATTTTTGAGCAAATAAGCCATCATGCTAAAATCATAGGAATCTTTATCTGTTTCAGACAAGAATTTGGCCATGGTCATGAATGCTTCCCTTCCATAAAAATCATCAGCGTTAATGATGGCGAAGTTTTCTTGTACGGCATCTTTTGCCATTAACAAGGCATGCCCCGTACCCCAAGGTTTTGTTCTTTTAGGATCAATATATTTTTTTGGAACGCTATCAAATTCTTGAAACACATAATCAACCTCAGCTTTTCCTTTTAATTTTTTACTAAAAATCTCTTTAAACTCCTTCTCAAAACTCTTCCGAATAATAAAAACAAATTTCCCAAATCCTGCTTGAAGAGCATCATAGAGTGAAAAATCAATGATGGTATCCCCTTCAGGAGTAAAAGAATCCATTTGTTTTAAACCGCCATATCTACTTCCCATCCCAGCTGCTAAAATGACCAACGTTGGTTTATTTGTTTCTACCATGACTTTTATTTCAACTTGTAATTAACCTCAAACGATTGAGATTGATTTAAAAATTAGTATAATTTTGAATTGCAATAGAATTTTTCATAAATTGTGCTCGAACACAGTTATGCGAATATACACATCTCTTGTGTACTATACAAATGTGAATGATGAAAAAATATACCATAAAAGATATTGCCCAATTAGCTGGAGTTTCAAAAGGAACTATTGATAGGGTTATCCATAACCGAGGTAACGTGGCAAAAGATGTCGAGGACAAGGTAAAACGGCTGCTTGAAGACATAGATTACCAGCCCAACCTCATCGCGAGAAATTTAAAAAACAATCGGATATATCAAATAGGCGCCTTATTGCCCGATCCAAAAAAGGACGCCTATTGGGAAGTGTGCTCCGATGGGATTCAACAAGCCCTTTCCGAATTCAGTGCTTTTGACATTAGGATGAATACTTTTCTATTTGATCCCACAGATACAAAGTCGTTCACCGCACAACATAAACAGCTTTTAGACTCTGCTCCTGATATTATCTTGATGGTGCCTTTATTTTATAAGGAAGCTAAAAATGTTTTGGAACAGTATAAATCCTTGAACATCCAAGTTTGCACCTTTAACAATCAGATTGAAGCCTCTACTGCAAACTTTATTGGCCAGGACCTGTATCAAAGTGGTCGAGTGGCCGCAAAACTAATGCATAGTATTATCGATAAAGGCGATATGGCCATTATCCATATCGATGAAAAATATAAAAATGCAGTGCACATGCAAGAAAAGGAAAAAGGGTTTAAAAGTTATTACGAAGACCTTAATGGCTTTCATGATGATATTTTAAAGTGTAAGATCAAATACACCGAGACGGAAGATAAACTGCGCGATTTCTTAAAAGACCATCCTAATCTGACCGGTATTTTTGTAACCAATTCCAAAGCTTTCCATGTAGCACGATTGCTAGAGTCTGAAAACAAAAACCATATTAAATTAGTAGGTTATGACCTATTGGAAGAAAACGTCAATTTTCTAAAAAATGGCGTGATCGATTTTCTGATACATCAAAATCCAAGACAACAAGCCTATCTTGGCCTTAAATTTTTAATAGAGTATTTGGTGTTTGAAAAAGAAATTCCCGGAAAACATTTGCTGCCAATAGACATTATTAATTCCGAAAATGTCAAACCGTTTTTGAGACCTTAAAATCCTCAAGTTTTAATATCCCAAAGGCGGATGCCGTATGGAAGTTGGGCGTTTCGGTTTGCGGATCGACCCAGGTGATCCAAGTTGGCTCAAACCGACCATTCTCATGTTGATTGTATTTTGCACGAAAAATTCCTGCTTCAATATGGCCATCATTTCGGATGAGATTGAATCTTTCTAAGGAATCTATTGAAATAGCTATTTCCACACTAAAAGATGTAGAAGTTATGTGAGATTTTATGGCAATGTCCTTTTTTGGCCAATCCCACAGATAGTCAAACTCCCTATTTGGGCGCGCCTTAAAATCCTGAACTCTCGCCAACGGATCTATTTCAAGACAGTAATAAGGATCTAATCGATTATCAGACCTTAGAAACAACTCTACACGATCGGAATTGTCAACACTTTTTTTCGTGCTGTCAGTACGATCAATGTGCAATGAGCTATCAACTACCTTATATGACACGAATAAATTTTTGCCGTCGTGCAAGGCTCTGAATTCAATATTTTCTATTGTTTCAGATTGCCATGGTGAAGAAAAGTCCTTTAATGCGACTGCTTTTTCCCATAGGTGATGATTCGCTTTGCCATTGATTTCCATAAGGTTGGAATCAATCAGGTTAACTTTATATGTTTTCATAATTTAGAGATCAAATAAATTTGGTTACCAAAATCAATAAATGCCACAAATAAATGCATTAAATGACTGTCATCCTAAAAAACAAGCCTTTAATAAAGCTTAATAATGAGCAACACGAACGTCTATTTTTAAAGGAATATAATTATTGTAGGCTAACTATTCTCCATTTTGGACGGACCCGCAAAGAACTTGTAACGGAATCACTTAACTGACAGACCACTTCTAAAAGGTAGGTGAACTATCAGGCTATACCATCACCAAAAAAATATAGACTCGCCACAAGGATAACGGCATCAATTTAATATCAATAACGATATAATTCAATACATTTGTACCCACTTTCAACGACATGTTTTTGGAAGTGATCAAGAATCCCATTTCTTTAGTATTTCATTAATATGGAACAATTTTTTTATGACAATTTCGGTGTAAGTGAGAACACTCTCAACTACGTGATTATTCCGTTACTAATATTTTTGGCAAGGATTGGGGATGTTTCGATTTCTACCATCCGGATCCTTTTTGTGATGAGTGGCAAAAGGAATATAGCTCCTATTTTAGGTTTCTTTGAGGCCTTGATTTGGTTATTGGCCATCGGTCAGATCATTAGCAATATCGATAATGCCTTATCTTATGTTGCCTATGCCAGTGGCTTCGCCGCAGGAACTTTTGTGGGAATGTATATAGAGGAAAAACTTGCCATTGGCCGTGTTGTTTTAAGGTTAATCACCAAAGAGCCTGTTCACGAATTACTAACTTTTTTGAGTGATAATAATTATCGTTATTCCATTTTGGATGCTGAAGGGAAAACCGGGAAAGTCAACGTAGTTTTTTTAGTTTTGAAAAGAGAAAACTTAAAACATTTGACCGAAGCCATCAATAGATATCATCCAAGTGCCTTCTATACTATAGAGGGGGTGAAAATGGTAAATGAAGCCAATACGATCGATGACAGCCCGAGACAAATCGGATTTTGGGGCTTACAATTAAAACGGAAATAACCAGCGGATAAGAGCATTGTTTATTTCTAAGCTGAAAGCGACTTCCAATGAAGCTATTCCTTCTTAGCAAAATCAATTACTTTCAAGTTAAAGAGCTTTTCTTTTAAATCCACTACTTTTTCAGGAAATTTCGAAGCCAAATTCTCCTGTTCATTCGGATCGTTTTTCAGATGAAACAATTGTGGTTCCAATTGAAAGCCAGTTTCAATAATTGGTCCCCATGGTACTAATTCTGGGCCATTAAATGGCTCAATATATTTCCATTCGCCTTCAATATAGGACAATGGTCCCCTAAAGCATTCTTGTACCAGTGAGGTTCTTCCAACGGCATTATCGCCTAAAAAAACATCTAAGGTGTTTTGGCTATCGATGACATCATCATATTTTTTATGTACACCCGCAAGGGCCGCAAATGAACTTAAAAAATCAACCTGACTTACAAGTGCTGTAGAAATTGTTCCCTGACCTTTACCATCTGGCCAACGAATGATCAATGGTATTTTGGTACCGCCATCATAACTGCTATATTTGCCTCCTCGTAAACCTCCAGTAGGTTCATGATCACCCAACAATTCTCTCGCTTGGTCTTGATACCCATCATCTACAACTGGGCCATTATCACTTGAGAAAATGATAATCGTATTATCTAATAAGTTTTGTTCTTTAAGTGATTTGACAATTTCATTTACGGTCCAATCCAATTGCAAAATAACATCACCTCTTGGACCCATACTACTTTTTCCTTGAAACATGCTGTTGGCAACTCTTGGTACGTGAATGTCGTGAGTTGAAAGGAACAGGAAGAAAGGATGATCTTTGCTTGACTCGATAAATTTTTTAGACTTATCAACCAATTCCATTGGAATGGTCTCATCATCCCACAACGCTTCTTTTCCACCTTTCATATAACCGATTCTGCTGATGCCATTTATGATGGTTTGGTCATGTCCATGTGATGGTTTTATGGTCAACAACTCTGGATTCTCCTTGCCTGTAGGCCAGTCACCAATCTTCTGTTTGTAGCTCACGGAAATTGGATCATCAGGATTTAAATTCACAACATGGTGGTTTTGGACAAAAACACATGGCACCCTATCACCAGTTGCGGGAATGATATATGCATAATCAAAACCTATTTCCAAGGGTCCTGGACTAATTTTACCGTTCCAATCTGGCCCATTTTCATCACCCAAGCCCAAATGCCATTTTCCAACGACACCTGTTTTATAGCCGGCAGTTCTTAAAACACCAGGCAAGGTGGTCTTTTCCGTATCGATCAGAAGTGATTCATCACCTTTTGCAACGCCGGTTCCCTTTTTACGCCATGCATAATCTCCTGTTAACAGAGAATATCTTGATGGTGTGCAGGTGGCAGCAGTTGCGTAGGCATTGGTGAATAAAATTCCTTCATCCGCCAATCCGTCTATGGCAGGTGTGGCAATTTCTGTGGCACCATAGGCACTAAGATCTCCATAACCTAAATCGTCTGTATAAATGATAACAATATTCGGGTTCCGGTTTTTTTTAATTATGACCTCGGCATCAGAATTGTTTTCTGAAGTTTTGTCCTTACAACCTGCTACAATAATGGTAAAAAATAAGAAAACTAAAGCATAATGGATGTTAAATGTCATAAAAGTCATTAATAAGGATTATCAAATAATTAATCCGAAAATTTCGTGTTAGAAATTCGTAAACTTACAGTTGCAAAGTTGGTTGTAACTTAAAATTATCAACCAAGATATTACATTTTCGAAAGCTAAAACCTCTGGATTATTAAAAAAATCTATATCGTCAAAATAATTTATAAATGAACCTCAGATTCTAAAGGTATAAAAGAATGCGCTTCATTCATAACCTATTTATGAATGAAGCGCACTGTCATAATACTTAAAAATGTATTTATTCTATTTTTTTATTTGATCAATACTTTTTTATTTGTCACAATTCCTTCTTGAGATTCAACTGTTAAAACATACATGCCTTTAGACAAGTAACTAACATCTATAGGCTTAGAATTCATTTGTCTAAAAACCTCCTTACCGATCACATCTACAAGAGCCACACTTTTAATAGTCACGTTTGCATTTGACTTAATGTTCAATAAACCATTTGAAGGATTAGGATAGACAATCAAAGATTCAGAAAGTTCCTTATCTGAAATTGACAATGGCGATGTTGATCCTGTGTAAGTTAAATCTGACAACCACCAACTGCCATTTCTATTAGTATCATAATCATACGCTCCTCCAGCAGGTCCATTTGCACTACTCTGTCGTCTTATGGCTATGGCGAACTGAGTTCCACAATTTATTGATGATAAATCGACTGACTGTGTAGTCCATTGCTCATCTGCACCCATAGTGGCAGATGCACCAATTGGTGACGCGGTAATCTCTGTCCATATCGCAGCAGTTGGATCACCTCCTGTTGGAAAATCAGTTGTGTACCATATGGTTGTATCATTATCTATGTTAGTGCCTCCGTCTTTTCTATGTTTTGATACCGTAGAGAATGTAAAGAATTTGGAACCTGCATCATACCCACTTAAGTCAATAGAATTAACGACAAACCAAACATCAATATCATAATTGACTGTATCGCTATTTCCGTTTAACTTTGCCGATCTGTTGTTCACAGCGCTTCCAGCAGGATAATTTTGAGCAGGCCTTTCATAACCTAATTCTCCAGCCTCCAAGCCATTGACTGGAATATAAGCATTATTAGTAACAGGTTCTGTCACTGTTGTTTCGGTAACGACATAACCTGAGAAACCAGAATTGTGTAGGTATCTCATATCTTCATAAAAGATTAAGTCTGCTCCAGGCAATCCAGTCAAATTAATAGTTTGTGCTGAGGTTTGAGAGACTCCAGCAACAAAAACCAAAGCAATTAAAATGTTTTGAGTAATTTTTTTCATATTGATTCAAGTTTAAAATTCGAATGTAAATGTAAAACTAAAACCGAGTTTCACAAGTTCATCAAACTCGGTTAAGGCCGCATAATATTGAAAAAATAAGTACTAACCATAGTTCATCGGTAAAGCATCTGTTTCTGTCGCTAAACGCCATAAAAAATCTACTTCTAAGCCATTGAAATTGCAAAATTGATTTAAATTTCGAAGGTCAACATTATCTAAATATTTTTAAATCATAGTTTGAAAGCTTATTTTTTGCCGCCTTATAACCTATCTCAACAATCGCATCGAGGTTTTTCTTATCGAAAGTTCCAAAGCCGTTCAATTCTGAGGGTATAATCATGAGATCACATTCGGCAAATTTAGGTTGATTCTCTAATACGGATTTCACTCTAAACACACGTTCGACCACCTGATGGGAATGCTTCAAATCTTTCATCGCGAGCACGTCAAATCCGTCAACATAAACCCCAATAATATGAGCGCATTTTTTTCTGATTGGCTCCAAGGGAAAGTTGTTAAGTGCTCCCCCATCAATATAATATGAACTTTTTATTTTAACGGGAGCAAAGAGCCCAGGAAAGGCAGCAGATGCCAAAACAGGTTTTATCAATTCTCCTTTCTCAAACACTCTTAGTTTCCCTTTTAAAATATTGGTCGCCGTGATGAACAGTTCCTTTTTTAAAAACGAGAAATTGTCCTCTTCCAAATAGGTTTTAAATTCATCATAAAACTTTTCTGCATCAATGAACCCAGGCTTATTGATTGCGTATTTTCTAATATTAAAGATTTGGATTTCTTTAAAAAAAGTCAAAATGTCTTCCCAGCCATAACCATAGGCATAAAGAGAACCTACAATGGCTCCAGCACTTGATCCTGCAATATGAGTGGGATGAATCTGATGTTCTTCAAGCGCTCGGATGACCCCAATATGGGCAGCCCCCCGCATCCCGCCGCCAGATAAAACTAAACCAATATTCATAAGCTATCTTTAACTATGGAGATTTTTGTCAAATTTAAAGTAAACCACATGGGATAAGACTTGTTGATTGGTTTTTAGCGACTCGGCTGATTTTTATCAACCATCAACAGATTTGAATTGGACTTCTTTAAAACTGATAACAAATCGACAAGTGGCAGCTCAATAGAATAAGATCCTGTATACGACGGACACATGACACAGTCGTCGAAATAAAATTCTATATGATTATCATTGATGACAAAATTATTTTTACTTTCAAAAAAGTCGCTTGCTGATAGTTCCCAACAATCATAATACAACTCTGAATTCTGAATCTTATTAACGATTCTCTCATTTATCAAAATCAATAATTCTTCTTCAGAACCTTGATTGAAAAAATCTTCATATTTCATAAAAACACCCTTGTTCAAATCAAAATTAAAGCAGTCAAAAGAATAACTCGGATGCATGGCACCTGAATAAAAGTTCTCTTTATAAAAAAGGACACTGACCAATTGATCATTAACAATATAAATTTTGTAATCAATAAAGCGATCTTCTCTAAAATTTATGGCCTCAATACTATCACATAATATTTTACTCGCTTCTATATCAGAAATCGCCTTCTTGATATTGACGTAATAATCTGTTATAAATTCGTTGAAATTCCTATTGGATGCATTAAGCGACTCATCGAGTTGTGGATATTTAAAATTGATCGTGTAGTCTGGTTGCTGAATTTCATAGCTTTTGTTGATTATCAACTTTTCAAATTCAGATCTTTGATCCTTTTTCTCAATCAATTCTTTTTGTTTATATTCAATTGAAATTGATTTAGTGACGGCATTTCCATCGCCCTTCATTCTTTGTAGCGAATCTAGCTCTTTAGATATTACTTGTTCAATATCTTCCGTTTCAATAACGCTTTCTTCACGCTTATCGCTTTTACAACTTGTAAACAAAAGAACTACTAAGATTAGGTTTAAATATTTCATGTACGCTTTATTAAATTCGATTTTGTCTCTTAAATTCAGCAATTTCATCGATTTTCACAATGGATAAATCAAATTGCAATTTATACAATGGGAACATCATTCCCGCAAATTAATTAGTTTTTTAATCGGTCTTCAATCAATAAAAACTCATATAAATTGTCAAAATCAATAGCACCAACGAGTTCATCCATTTCTGTGACAGGAAAAAAGGGATGAATTTCATCTTGCATTAATACATAAGCATCCTTAAGTTTTTCTTTGGTCTCCATAGTTTTAAAAGTGGTAGTCATTAAATCCCGGACCCTAAGACTTCTGTTATCTGAATTTCTCATAATATCCTTATGGTATAATAACCCTACTATTTTCTTATCCTTTAAGACAACAAAATTGGTTTCAGATCCTCTAATAATAACTCTGATAATTTCTTCCATCGTATCTTCAGGATCAAAAACCGTGATGTTTTTTAACATGGCATCCTTTACCGTATAACCTTTGAGCAAATCGATATGTTGTACGAATCTATTTTCACTGAAGCTTCCAATCAATAGGAACAATGACAAGAACAACAATATCGGGTTGAACAATAAACCCAACAACAGTAGGGCAATGGCAATAACTTGACTTATCGTGGTTGCAACACGTGTCGCCTTCACACGACTGAGCTTGATATCCAAAACAGCTCTCAAAATCCGACCACCATCCAAGGGAAATGCTGGGATCATATTGAACACTGCTAAAGCCACATTCACGATAAAAAGAAAGAAAAGAAAGGTTCTAACCGAAAAATCATTTAGCGCAGTAAAATATTGCCCAAGGTCATAACTGATATAATCACTCACAGGAATAGCAAAAAACAAGATGATCGCTATAATAATATTCACCAAAGGTCCAGCCAAGGTGATCAAAAATTCTTCTTTAGGCGATTTGGTTGTTTTTTCCACGGTCGAAACCCCTCCAACGGGCAATAGCAGCATCTTCGTCGTTTTTATTCCGAACTTTTTTGCGGTCAATAAATGACCAACTTCGTGCAACAGCACACAGATCATGACCGCGAGGACAAACTGAAGGTTAAATAAAACCCGGTCAACAGATGCACCGCTTAACACCTCACTTAAAACAACCCACACCATTAGCAAGAAAAATGTCCAATGGAGTTGAACTTCCGTTCCGTAGTATTTACCCAACTTAAGATTTGCACTCATAGGTCATTCCTTGATTTATGTGAATTAGTAAATATCAAATTGATAGGCTGAAGATTCATTTGGTTTACTCTACTTTTAGAATTGACCATTTCTTTTGTGGATTCATCACTGCAAAAAGTGTGTTTGAAAGTGCTTTGGAATAAATTACCGGCGGTTTTCTTAATTTCTCTGCAGAGAGCGTAATATGTACAGGTTCTTGAGTCAAATAGGTAATGACTTCACCTTCTAAATTAATCGCGACCTCAAAATAATCATAATTGACAACAGGTTTATTCAAGGCAATATTCTGTGATAGTTCGTTTCTTCGTAACACAAGTACTATAGCGACATTATCTTTAAAATTGGTAGCATTCAAGTACTGAGGTTCAATTACCGTTTTACCTGTATGATCTATGTAGCCATAATAATCAATCCCGTCTTTTTTTTGGGTGATGAGACATCTGCCATTTTGGAAGATAGGGAAACTGCCATCTGCGGTTGTGGAAACCACCAAATCATTTCTAAAGTTAATCGCCACATTCCCTTCAGAATTTATAAAGCCCCATTGATTTCCTTTTTTAACTGCTACCATCCCGTCATTCATTGGCGACACAAAATCTGCATTGTCAATGTTTTGGGAATAAAGAACAGTCGTAAAAAATACCGTTATAAAAATTAAAAAATGTGAACGTTTCATGATCTTATCGTTTTATAGTTAGGTATAAAAATACCCTGAATTAAAACCTTGTAAAATGACATCCATCAGGATAAGAGAAATAATGGATTGGTCTTGAAACAATTTACAACACCAATTGAGTTCGGAAATTACAGGCCCAATTGCCATTGACCTATAACCATATTACATTCTGACTACCTCTACCAATTCGAATTTAAATGACGGCAAGTAATAGCGCATATCATTTGATGGTTAGTTTAATCTTTGGATGAAGTGATATTTATCATATGTCTTCTCCCATTTACTTTTTAACTTTAACTCATTAACCATGAAGGGTACTCATCTTTTTCATAAAATACTATGAACACTAATATCAACATCATTAAATCATCTGGTGAAAAAGTAAAGTTTTCACTGAATAAATTAGGCGCATCTTTGGAAAAATCAGGCGCAGACAAGGAAACGGTAACCGAGATTATCGACAAGGTGAAAGAAGAATTATACGACGGCATTTCAACAAAAGAAATCTACAATAGAGCATTCGCATTATTAAAAAAGAAAGGCGGGCACCTCGCATCAAAATACAAACTTAAAAAAGCCATCTATGAATTGGGACCTACAGGTTATCCATTTGAGCGTTTTATAAGTGCCATCCTAAAATACTCGGGTTATGACACTACTGTTGGCAAAATCATGCAAGGCCAATGTGTCCGCCATGAAATAGATGTCGTCGCCGAGAAAAATGGAATGACAACGCTTATTGAATGCAAGTTCCATACTGAGCAAGGCAGAAACTGCAATGTTAAAGTTCCTTTATATATAGCATCACGATTTAAAGATGTCAAAATGCATTGGGACACAAAACGTCATGAGACAAAATTGGAAGCAGGCTGGGTCGTTACCAACACGCGTTTTACCAAAGACGCCATTCAATACGGAAATTGCATTGGTTTGTATCTATTAAGTTGGGACTACCCTAATAATGATGGGCTAAGAAATCGGATTGACAGATTGGGATTATATCCAATAACCGTTTCAACCTTATTGACCAATCGCGAAAAACAATTTCTGTTAAGCAGAGACGTGGTGTTATGCAGAGACTTGATAGACGATCTTTTTTTCTTGGATCATCTTGGGATTTCGGAAACCCGTAAATCAAAAATTCAGAATGAGATAAAGATGTTATGTAAACAGTAAAGCTATGGACAATCATGTAAAAATAAATTTTTTGGGAGCATCCAGTGTTGTTACGGGTTCGAAGTTTTTAATTGAAACTTCTGAAAAAAACATCCTGATAGATTGTGGAATGTTCCAAGGTTTAAAAGAACTCCGTGAACTTAATTGGACGGATCTTCCAATCGATGTCAGCACCATAGATATCGTATTACTTACCCATGGCCATTTGGATCATGTTGGATATTTACCGCGCTTGGTAAAACAGGGGTTTAATGGAAAGATCATTGGAACTGGGCCTACTTTGGCTATTGCAGAAATCATTTTAATGGACAGTGCTAAAATCCATGAAGAAGAAGCCGCCAAAGCCAATGAAGAAAAATACACGAAACACACCCCTGCACTACCTTTTTATTCAGTGAGCGAGGCAGAAAAAACCATACGTTTATTTCACGTTGAAATGGAAGACAAATGGATTGGTTTATCCGATCATATTTCCTATCGTTTTCAATATAATGGACATATACTTGGTGCGACTTTTATAGAATTGGACATCAATTCCAAACGCTTTGTGTTTTCTGGAGATATTGGACGACAAAACGATTATTTATTGGACGAACCCAAGCGCCCCGAATGGGCAGATTTCCTATTTATCGAAAGTACATACGGAAATAAACTCCATCCGGAAGACGATGTAGAGCAGGTTCTTACGAATATCATACATGAAGCCATTCACAAGAAAGGCAATCTGATCATTCCAAGTTTTGCAGTAGAACGACTCCAAACTTTGATGTATATTCTATGGAAATTATATAAAAAGAATAAAATCCCCAACATTCCCATTTTTGTAGATAGTCCAATGGGAAACAATGTTTTAAATGTGTTTAGACAATTTCCTAAATGGCATAAATTGTCCGATGCCGATTACAACGCTATGTGCAATCATGTAAATATTGTTCAATCTTACAAAGAAACCTGGGAAACCATTGACGACAAACGTTCCAAAATAGTCATTGCCGGAAGCGGTATGGTTACTGGAGGAAGAGTCCTCACCTATCTACAACAACTCATTGATGAGGCTTCGACCACTGTTTTATTGGTAGGCTATCAGGCGGAAGGCACACGCGGCAGACAATTACTTGACGGCGCCCATGAAATCAGGTTTTCCGGAAAATACCATCCGGTAAAGGCCACGATCAAGCATATTGAGAGTTTATCAGCACATGCCGATCAAAATGAATTACTTCATTGGATGGGAGCTATTAAGAACATTCCTGAAAAAGTGTTCCTTATCCATGGTGAACCGGCCGCTTTGGATGCATTTAGAGTAAAAATAACAGATTCCTACAAATGGAATGTGTGCATTCCCAAACTATACGATATAGAAACCATGATGATTTAAAAGTGAAAATAAATACTGAGACTGTTATACATAAAAAGAGCTGCAATCGCAGCTCTTTACTTTTCTTCACGGTTTAGGCTAATTCAAAAATCTAAATATGAAAATCGAATATGTTGGAAGAAAATTCAATTGATTTTCTTAATCAAGAACCATGGGGCTCGACAGACTGGCCGGGCGGACAACCCCACGATGTAAGAATAAGGAATTATCTTTTTGATCGAGACAAGCCACGGGCCATTAAAACCCATTTGTGGGATTAAGCTATTTTACATCAAATACCAAATCGACCTCTTTTGGAGGTAAGCATTGGGTGTCATTGCACACCATAAATTCCACTACGGCATTTACCTTAAACGCTTTCTTATTCTTGATTCGGATGCGCTGTTTAAAATCGGCTTTATTATCAAAATATTTGATGCGCATGCCAAAGATCTTGTCATCAATTTCATGACCAACTCCTTCTGAAGTATTTCCGCGCTTCATATAATCAGAGCTACCTTCAAAAATAAAACTTGTGGGCACTGGACCATCTTTTGGAACATTTTGCGAATATAAATGCCATTGGTCTTGAATGGTAGCTGTGGCCACAAGCTCATATTCCGTATCGGAAATTTTATTCACCGACGTTTTCCATTTCACAGGATCATGGATTTGAGAAAAGGCTTGAACACTAGATAAGATAAGAAACAGATATACTATATTTTTCATAGGCTTGATTTTTGGATTAATGATTGCTTTCTGCCGTCATCTACTGTCATAACGCAAATTTCACCATTAACCCTTAGTTGCAAATGTTAAGAATGTATTAAATATTTAATACACATTTAAATTTATCTGATTTATTAATTAAAAATCGAGCTTGCTGAAAGATCTGTTTAAAATAGCTGCATCATTGACTTCTAACCATTTGTCCAATATTGTGGCATATATGGATCTAAAATCTACAGTATGTTTAACATCTCCATTATTGTCCAAATTTAATAAATTTGGCATCTCATTGTAGAATCCCGGTGCTTTCAGATTTTTCCCAATCAGAAAGACATTATTTGCAGCCCCATGGTCAGTGCCGTTGGCAGCATTTTGTTTTAAACGTCTTCCAAATTCAGAAAAGGTAAGGATCAAAGTATCTTTAAAGGTATTATTCCGTTCTAAATCTTTAACAAAAACGTCAATGGATTTACTGTAGATGTCCAACAATCGGCTTTGTCTATTAATTTGTCCCGCGTGGGTATCAAAACCGCCCATTGAAATATAATAAACTCTACTTTTCAATCCTGAGTTGATAAATTCAGCAGTGGTTTTAAGTTGTTTCCCAAATGGATTGTTAGGATATTCAAAACTACTTTTAAATGTTTTTGAAGTTTCGTAGATGTATTTTGCCGATGACCTCGCCTCTATCATCGTTTGATATAAGTACCCTAAATTATGCTCACTCAAATGCTCTTCACTTTGGTGATCAAGAACTTTTTTAAAATAGGGCGTTTGCATGTTATTATAGAGAATAGCCGGATTTTTTGTGGCGATGCCATTCAAGGTTTTTCCTTTCAAAACTAAGGAAAGACTATCATCCAACTCAATACCCCCATAGGATTTATGGATATTTTCGTCCAAATAACGTCCTAACCAACCTGTATCTAAATATTCATCAGAATTGCTTGCCGTTTGCCAGATATCCGTTGATCTAAAATGTGATCGGTTTGGATTGGGATATCCAACATTGTTAATGATGGATACATAACCTTTATCGAATAAGTTTTTTAAAGGCCTTAGGCTTTCATGAAATCCCAAATGCTCATTAACTTTGATTAGTGCGTCTTTTTTGATGGCGAGTGTTGGCCTGCTGTTATAGTAAATATCATTTGAATAGGGAATAATAGTGTTTAACCCATCATTGCCACCCGCCATTTGTATGATGACCAATTTTTTGAACCCTAAGGAAGTATTGGATACATTCTCAAAAGCGCGCACAAAACTTGGCACGAAAAATAAACTACTTGCAAGAGCACTCTGTTTTACAAAATGACGTCGTTCCATAATCTTATTTTTTAGCACAGTTGATATTCAGGTATTGACATCAATTGGATGCAAAACTCCTTGTTGTTTTTGATTTCCAAATTTGCCAGAAACCGTTCGGTATCCTTATCAATCGGGGAAATTATCAGTATTTCCTTCAGGTTTTGCGGACTCAAATGGCCGTAATTGGTCTCAAATACATTCCAATATTTTGTAACTTTTAGCAAACGTTTTTTATTCGCCTGACGCTTATAATACATTTCGAAATCATCTTCAAACGCTCCTTTTTCATCAACGTTGATAATTTCGTTATTGAGAAGTATTGCAGCCAATTTCATTCGAAACATGAGCGTGTTCGAATCGATCCAATTTCTGTCTTCTTTCCAGCCCGCTACGTTTGGTGGGTATAATAAAACCTGACCCATAATTCGTTGGATATATAACAATTGCAACGGTTTGTCAAAGGTCAAAGGCACTATTTTTTGAATTCCGACAAGTAGCTCGATGGGCGATTTAATCTTTGTGCCTCTATTTTTTGTCTCATAAAACCAGTCGGAACTAAAAATATATTGCATGAGATTTTTAATGTCATAATCCTTATAAAACAACTCGGTCAATGTTTTCAAGTGTGCCTCATCCAATGTGGGATTTACAAAATAGCGATAGATTTTTTCACAAATAAAACGCGCACATTGTTTTTGTTCACAGATGATGTCAATAATGTCATCGCCATCAAAATTTCCTGTTTTACCCATAAAGGTCTTGATACCGTCATCATGCTTGAAAGGTCTTAAAAAGAAATCACCGTTAATCTTAAAGGACCAGCCTGTAAATGCCCTTGCGGATTCTTTGATATCATTTTCAGTATAATTCCCAATTCCCAAGGTGAACAATTCCATTAATTCTCTTGCGAAATTTTCATTGGGACTTGCCTTGACATTCTGTCTATTATTGAGATATTTGCTCATGGAAGCCTCGCGTGCGATGGCTTTAACAAAATTCCTGAAATTTCCCAAAGCATGTTCCCGAAGTGTACTATTATAGCGTTGGATGTACCATATATTATTATCTTGACAAACAAAAACATTGGCCCAAAAAAGAGTCATTTTTTCTGCAAGAACCGCATCTGAAGTGACCATCCGTTCAATCCACCTGTAATTGAGCTCCATGATTTTTTCTCTGCTTTTTTTCTGCAAAGCTTTGAGGTCTATTTCGTCTGGATCAGGTTTCAATCTCCTATTATCCAAATTTAAATAGCTTTCAAATTCTGAAAGATCCAGCTTTAAGGGAGTTGTCTGTTGGGATTTTTCAAAGAGTTGCTTCACCACAAAGGATCGCGATTTGGAAGTGAGCGATCCAAGAGTCTTTGGATCAATACCAAATCCCGCTCTAAAATATAAGTGTTGAATGTGGTCTGTTTCCATGGATTTAGTATTGGATTTGATATTAAGACTCCATAATTTTTATAACGTTTAAAATGAAGGATTTAATATATAGGTTTATCCTAACTGATATAAGATATACTATTCAAACCTTAGACCAAAAAAAAACCTTGTAGTGTTGTTTATAACTACAAGGTTTATGACTTAAATAATAAGAGTCTACAAGTAATCCCACAAGGGCTCTATACAAATGTTTTTTTTGTTCAATATAATCTTTTGGGTATTAATCCCACTTATGGGAATAAAACTTAGTTATCTTTTAATGAACTTATAGACTTGTTCTGATGTTTCGGAATACAATTTTAACACATATAGGCCAGAACTTAAAGGTGTCACATCAATTGTTTCATTATTCAACATTTTTGCTGAAAACTCCTTCCCTAAAACACTGTAAATTTTAATTGATTTTATGGGAGTTTTTGATTTTATAAATAGTCTATCGGATGCTGGATTTGGATAGATTTCAACACTAAAATTCTCGAATTCTGGAATAGAAAGTGTGCCACACATCGGATTTGTTCCCGCTACGGCAGTAAAAACACCATCATCAATGGACCAATCCTCCCAAGCACCACCACTTCCGGTTTCCCAATCGGTGAGATCAAAATAATTGGTGCCAGATGCCGTTCCCGGAACTTTGTACACTTTTATGGCCTCTCCTCCTCTATTCCATGTGATAGGTTGAAATTTTTCAATCGTTTCTGGCATATAATCGGCAACACAATTGGATTGTAAAAAATAAGCGAATTCTGGATAAGCCGGATAATCACCAAATACTGAGGCTTTTCCATCTTCATCGACACAAATTGCTGTGTATTCATTGCAAGCGATCCCAAAAGAACGTTTATTGTTATCTTTTGAATACCGAGCCATAAAAACACTTATCCGCCCTTCCCGATCACGATCTGCAAAATGGGAATCGGTAATGACGTTTTCCATAAAAGGAATTTCCAAAAAATCGTTGTAGCCTAATGCCACTCTTGGGTGGTAAGGATTGCTCAAAGCAACTGGACTGGTCAGTGATCCATATTGTGCAGTGAAATAAGCACTTCCCAAAATGGCCATCCCAGCACTCGTACCACCAATAACACCTTGCTTGGTGTTGATGAAGGCATTTAACGCGTCTTCCATAGCATTATCCTTGAAATACTGGACATAATCATATTGGTCTCCACCTGCAAACCAAATGGCCTCTGCATTAGCTACTTTTTCCAATACATATGGATCGACAGCGGCCATAGCATCATTAATAACAAATGTTCTTACCGAGTTTATGGTCACACCCAAACTTGTGTAAAAATAATCGTTGTACCCGTCATCTCCAGAAGCTCTCAATACAACAACATCGCCACCATCGGCCTGATTCAAGAACCACTTCATGGCGTCATCTTGCTCCCCAGCACCACCCATCAAGCAAATGCCCGCTTTATGATTGGTAGTGATATCTGTAGCATTACCGGTCAGGTATTCTGTATAATTCTGAGCAAAAACCATTTGGATGCTCAGTAAAAATAAGAGTGTAATTTTCTTCATAAGCCTATAGTACTTGTTTTATTTCTGATTAGTTAAGCGATACATTAACACTGCGGTGATTTTTGCTTGAGTGGCAACCGTTCGCAAATCGCCAGTTTCTTCAATTGTGTGATCTCCACCACCGCCTGTTAAACCCAATCCATCAAGCGCCATATCTACATATCCTGAGGTAAAGGAGATATCGGCTGCTCCAGCGTTTCTCGGATTCACTGCCTCTACGGCTCCAAAGCCAAGATCCTGACTTACTGTATCATAAATTTTCAAGAGTTTTGTATTGCCTTCAGTTAATGCCAGAGGAGGATACCCATTATCGTTAAAAATCAATTCAGCAGTAGTGTTGGGGTAATTATTGGCCACAATTTGCTTCATAATGCAATGGGCCTTTTCCAATTGCTCTGGCGAAGTTGCACGAATATCGCCATGTACAATAGCCTGTTGCGCGACCACATTATTTTTTCCAAAAACAGTACCGCCTGTAAGATCATCATTAACATCCAAATCAGTGCCACCAATAATAAAACCCGGATTAAAGGTCAAGTCCTTTTCTTTGGATAACTGCAAATAAAATTCATTCAAAATCCGCGAGGCTTCATAAATAGCGCCCACTCCAATATCCTTCGTGAACACCTGCGATGAATGCGCCGGTACCCCGGTGACTTTCAATTGCCAATCTGAAGACCCCCGACGGGCAACCACAATGGTTTTCGGATTATTGTCTCCATTTTCAAATCCTAAGGCAATATCGGCACGTTTGGCAGCTTCTATCAAATCTCTTTTAGACAATTCAATAGGTTCGCCACTTTTCTCTTCGTCGCCAGTCATGACGATTTCGATGGACATATCGTCTAAAACGCCAGCCTCTTTCAAAGCTTTCATGGCCAAAATAATAATCACGTCCCCACCTTTCATATCAGCAACACCCGGACCTTTCATAATATTCTCGTCTATCATGGTGTATTCCTGAAATGGGCTATCCAATTCAAAAACTGTATCCAAATGACCGATCAACAGAAATTTCGGCCCCTTTTTACCTTCTCTTTTAGCAATCAAATGTCCGGCTCGACCGTAAGCTTCGCCGCTGGTCAATTCGGTATGGAATCCGAGTTGATCCAATTCTGCCTTAAACAATTCACCCACTTTTTTCACGCCATCAAAGTTCATCGTTCCACTATTGATATTGACTGCTTTTTTAAGCAAATCAATGGAAGCATCTACATGTTGATCGACAGATTTTATAATTTTTTTCTCCATTTTTCCTTTTTGTGCAAATGACAAGCTACTTATGAACAGAGCTGAAAGTATGAGAATTTTTTGTGATGTTTTCTTCAAAATAATAAGTTTAATTTAGTGAGAAATGTTCGCCTGGTAAATAGATATTCAGTTGAAGACCATGGGCCCCCAGTTTATCGTCATGCACATTTTTTGAACCTTTCGGGTTTTTTAGTGTAATGACCTGTGAATCGCCAATAATCTCAGCATTTGTACCACTCACCAATATAGCCGTAGCTTCATCAATACCAATACCAAGCATTTCAGGATGCTCTATAACGGCACTGATCAATCGGTTGTAGCGACTGCGTTTTACGAAATGCTGATCGATAATCACATTGGTCAACATGCCCAATCCAGTTCCGATTTCGATATTGTCCGCATCAATATTACGGAATGTGGACGCATATTCCGGATGTTTCAATTCGGCACCCGTAATCATCATTTTGCTCATGACCGCTGCTCCAGCACTGGTACCAGCAATCAGATTGCCTTTAGAATAGGCATTGTGGATGGCCTTTTCTATATCAGTTCCGGCAACAATATCCATAAATCGGTTTTGATCGCCACCTGAAATATATATCATTTTGGCGTTTTTGATGGAATCCACTTTCGATTTAGTTAAGACCTCATCTTTCACAAAATCAAGCCCATAAACATTTTTTAGTCCTTTTTCGATAAATTGTTTGCTGGCATAATAGACCGCAGAATCTGGTTCTGAACTGGACATTGGTAAAATAATACCATATCCCGATTTATCGATTCCCGATTCCTTGATGATTCGATCTATCATAGCAGAAGGTCTGGAACCTCCGCCTATGATCACCAATTTGCCTTTATTCTGAACCTCCTGTGCAATTATGGGAGTAATGCAGAACATACTCCCAATAAATACACATATTGCTAAAAATCCTTTTAACCTCATCATTATGGCTTTTTTCCTATTACAATTCCGCTGATGCCAGCAGTTCCTTGATAATAGATTTCTGCGTCACTTCCATCCAAGTTGGCTCTCATCATGGTATATGCTCTTCGGTCTCCCCAATAAAGTTTTTCTCCATACGGGTCATAAGCCAAACCATACACCACACGTGAAACGCCTACAGCAATGGTAGTAATCCCAGTGCCGTCTAAATTTGCCGATTTGATTCTGATATCTCCAGACGCAACATATTCATCATAATAAATACGGTTTCCAACCACGATGATACTCGCACCTTCAACCCCAGGAATTATTTCTGTTTCTCCGGTACCATCTAAATTTTTAGACCATACACCTCCATCGTAATTAATCCAATAGAGTTTTCTATTGACCAGATCAATGGCCAATCCGTCAGGATCATTTGCTTGACCGGTAACGAAATCTTCTACTTGAGAAAGATCTGTACTGCTCAAATCTGAACGTTGGACTCCACTACTTGTATTAAAATAGAGTTGGTTTTCCTCATAATCAAAGGCCATCCCAATTGGACTGTTTACATTAGTCCTGAATTCCTCAAAATTACTACCATCTAAATTGGCTCTGAAAATTTTATTAGCACCATAATCACTGATATACAATTTATTGTTTAAGGTGTCCATTGCCATACCATATGATGTTTGGGCCACTAAACCATTTATTGGTGTAAAAATTGGTGCTTGCGTATTGATAAGACCTTGATACACCTTGGTGCCATCCGTAAAATAAATCGGCGTGCCTGTGGCGTTAGGATCTTTAATTACAATGGTTTGTGACGATTCTTTTATTTCTAAAGAACCAGAAGTTGTGACCACTAAGTTTACAACATAGACTCCAGCCTCGTTATAAATATAGGTAGGACTGGTTTCTGTAGAGGAATTGCCATCTCCGAAATTCCAATAATAGGTGGCATTTCCTACGGTTCCTGGCACTATAGATGTGTTGGTAAACGTAACCGTGGCCGGTGCGAACTCATCATTGCTTATAGTATAAGTAAATGAAGGTACCGTACTTGCCGGTGGCACCGGAAAATCATCATCACTACAGGACTGAAAACAGATACCGATTGTCATTAAAAAGAATATAATAAACGAATTTTTCATAGTTTTTTATTTAATTAATGCGATACCTCTTACACTCCCTAATCCCGATTTCAACACTTCCTTGTTTGAGCCGTCCAAATCAGCACGATACAATTCGCCGGAATCTCGTCCGCCCCAGTATAATTTATTGGTTTCATTATCTATTATAATCCCGTAAATTCTGGTTCCGTTATCATCAACAGTTTCAATATTGGTCCCGTCAAGATTTGCTCTTTTGAGTTCATCTGAATTTTGGTCGTCAAAATAAATTTTGTTGTTTACAGTATCAACTGCAACCGCGTATCCATAAATTCCTGAAATAATAATAGAAGCGTTGCTTCCATCCAAATCAGCTATATACAAATCTTCAATATTGGCATCATAGGCATATAGTTTATTATTAACCAGATCTAAAGCCAAACCTCTCCATGACGCTGAGGGAATGTTTAAAATTCCTATCTCTGGACTTGTACCGTCTAAATTTGCTCTTGACACATTGCCATCATTATCAACCCAGTACACCTTATTTCCTGCAACATCTAAGGCAATAGCGTAAGGATCATCGATGTCTGAGGCAATAACTTCCAATTCCGAGCCGTCGGGATTCATTCTCCAAATATTTCCAAATGGTGTTGTATCAAAATCACTGAAATAAATTTTCTCATTAATTTCATCATAAGCCATTCCAACACCAGCCTTACCTGCTAAATCCAAAACATCAGAAATTGTTCCCGAACCGTCCAAGGATAGTTTTCTCATAAATTCGGTGCTGTAATCAATATAGTATAATTCTGCTGGATCTTCTGGTGCAGCGGCGACAATGATTTCCTTGGAAAACGTATGGGCACCACCTGCCCCATTGGACGTAAGTGTTACGGTAAATGTTCCTGCCGACGGATAGAAAAAGGTCGGATTTGTTTCGGTTGAACTTGAGTTATTAGCATCTCCAAAAGACCAGCTGTAGCTTGTGGCCCCTAAAGAGGTATTAGTGAATTGAACCGGAATATTAGCCGTTAAATTGTCTTCATCAGTCACTGTAAAATTACTAGCCGGAGTGACCTTGATTTCCATACTGGAAATGGTAGAACCACCGGCACCGGTAGAGACCAAGCTCACCAAAAACACATCACTAGATTGGTATGATTTTTTAGGCGATACCTGATTGGATGTGGTGCCATCTCCAAAACTCCACAAATACGCCGTAGCATTTTGGGATGTGTTGGTAAATTGAATATCCTCACCTACCTTGACTTCCGTTTTGCTTGCAGTAAATTCTGCTTGCGATTGTGGTGGTGTGACATCATCATCATTTTGGCACGTAAAAAATGCTAAAGAGAAGACACTTATTAGTATGTAATTTAGAAATTTAGTTTTCATAAGATCTATTTTAAATGTGGTGATTAGTTTTTAATAGCCAGGGTTCTGTGTCATTCCTGGGTGATTGTTGGTTTGGATTTCATCAGATGGAATCGGAAACAAGGTTTGGTTAACGCCGTTGACATTTGGCAAAACCGCAATGGCTCTTCCTGTTCTGACCAAGTCAAACCATCTGTGACCTTCAAAAGCAAATTCTATACGTCTTTCCTTTTCGATGATTCTCAGTAATTGGGCAGGCGAAGTTTCGGAAGTAGGCGTAAGGTTTGCTCGCAATCTGATTTTGTTGATATCACTTTGTATTGCAGCTATATTTGGTGCCGTTTTATGGGCTTCAGCTTCTGCCCTAATCAAATACATGTCTGCCAATCTTAAGACGATAACATTATCTGCACCGAGACTTAGATCGTCATATTTGATGGCATAAGCACTTGTTCCAGCAAAGGCAATCGAAGCCTCATAACGAGCATCTCCAGTTTCATAGGCCGCTAGCAAACTTGCCGACGGTTCTACTTCCCTTCTTCCGTTTAAGGAAGTTGGAAAATTATATTCTGCAATACGGTTACGTTCGGTTTGGGAAAAATAAATCTCAAAAATGGATTCTGAAGATAGATCCGCCGCAAAAATGTCTGCATAATTGCCCAACAAAGTGTAACCACCGTTATCAATGACATCAGTTGCAAAAGTAACTGCCTGATCGTAATCACCTTTATACAAAAACACACGTGCCAATAAGGCTTTTGCCGCATATTTAGAAGTTCTCACTTTGTTGCCCGAGGCCGATAGATTTTCTGATGCAAACACTAAATCGTTAATGATTTGACTATACACCTGATCTACAGGATCTCTAGGAGCGTCTAAGTTCCCAACTCCCACAGTTGGCAAAGTTTTGATGGGAATGGCACCAAAATAATTCAGTAAATTGAAATGGTTAAGCGCTCGGATAAAATAAAGTTCACCTAAAGCGGCGTTCTTTTCGGCCTCTGTCATATTCTCAATACCTGGCACTTTATCTATGACGTTGTTGGCAACGTTGATGCCACCGTACATAATACTCCACATGCCTCCAACTGATCCATTTTCTGGAAGAATATTATTGTTGGCAATCTCTCTGTATTCACTGGCGGTTGCTCCAATGGGATGGGACAAATTATCGGCCGCTAAATCAGGAAAAATCACATTTGATCTTCCATAATAGCTAAAAGCCGGAAAATAAGAATACGCTCCTAAAATCCCCTTTTCAATATCTTCTTTAGTTTTAAATGCGGTACTTGCCTCAATAGAGCTTTTTGGTTCCACTTCCAAAACATCACAGGACCAGGCCGCTATCATAACAAAAATCAATAAAATACTCTTTTTCATCTTCTTAAAGTTTTAAGTTAATTCCTAAAGTGAATGTTTGTGCTTGTGGATAGGTAAAGAAATCAGTTCCAATAACCGAATTATCATCACCTCGATAATTAACCTCAGGATCCAAACCTGTATAATTTGTAAATGTGAATAAGTTCTGGGCGCTTAGATAAACTCGGATAGAGCTAAAGAATGTTTTTCTCAACATCTCGTCATCCAACGAATAACCCAAAGTCACATTCTTGAATCTTAAATACGAGCCATCTTCTATAAATCTTGAAGACACCCGTTTGTTTTGTGCAGCTTTTACCGGATCTGTTGTAGCTCTCGGAATATCCGTAATATCTCCTGGCTGTCTCCATCTTCTTAATATTGCAGTGGTCTGGTTATCGCCACCTTGCAGGGATTCCAAAAACAATCTGGATCCATTAAAAACATCATTTCCCTGGGAACCCTGTAAGAAGATACTTAAGTCAAATCCTTTGTATGAAAAGTTATTGGTCAATCCGTAGATGAAATCTGGATGCGGATTACCAACAATGGTTCTGTCCTCAGAGGTGATGACACCATCAAAATTGGTATCGGCATATACAATATCTCCAGTGGACGGATCGACCCCGAGCGATTTATAACTGTAGAAGATTCCAATAGGTTGACCTTCCATAATACGGTTACCACCTCTTCCAATATCATCAATGGGTTGACCGTTATAAAGTTCCAATACTTTATTTCGATTTCCGGATATATTAAATTGTGTGTTCCAACTGAAATCGCCCACAAAATTTCGAGTCTCTAAAGTCAATTCGATACCTTTATTTTCAACCCGTCCTACGTTTTCAGTAATTGACGAAAACCCAGAGGTGGGTGGCAACGGCCTGCTCAGCAATAAATCTTTGGTCTGTTTATCATAATAATCGGCGGTAAGCATCAAACGATCATTGAGCAAACCTAAGTTAAACCCAAGGTTAAATTGAGCTGTACTTTCCCACTTTAAATCTGGGTTAGGAATATTGCTTGGATAGATTCCAGGTAATCCAGAATAAACGGTGGTGCTATAGAGTTCAGAAAATAAGAACGGACTGATATCGTCATTTCCCGTCAAGCCATAACTTACACGAAATTTCAAGTCGGACACAGTGTTCAAATTCTCCATGAAATCTTCCTCGATAACACGCCAGGCCAAGGATGCTGCTGGGAAAAATCCAGTTCTATTGTTTTCCCCAAATTTGGTAGAGGTATCAAATCGTCCGGTGAACGTAGCAATATACTTGTCGTCAAAATTATAATTCAAACGTCCAAAATAGGAACGCAAACCTGATTCGGTAGCCCCTGAACTCGCTGAAACTATGGTAGCCGCCGAATTAAGGTATTCTAAACTGTCATCGGCAAAATCCTGGCCTCTAATATAAGAAGAGGTTCTTTCATAGCTTTCAAAACTGTAACCCAATAAAGCATCCAGTTTATGGTTTCCAAAACTCTTATTATAGGTTAAAAGATTATTGGAAACGATATTGGTCACATTGCTGTAAGTTTCAAATCCAAGTCCGTTATACTTGGCACCTTGAACCGTTTTGGTCGATTCGTAAGAGTGCTCCCTAAAGTTCATGAAATCCACACCCCATTTTGTGGAAAACTTTAGGTTGTCAATAATTTTCCAATCCAAATAAAAGTTTGAGTTAGTTCTATATGAGTAATTCACTGCAATAGCCTCATTTGCTATGGATACGGCATTGGAATAAGGTCCCGATTGATTGTAGGAACCATCTTCGTTATACACTGGAAAAATAGCCGGAGTGGAAATACCATTAGGCAAAGGTCCATGAAGTGTTTGGTCACTTTCAACCCTGTTGGTTTCGGCATATGCCAATCCAATGCTCGTACCAATAGTAAATCTATCCGATAATTGATGGTCAATATTGGCACGCGCATTCAATCTGCGGTAATCCGTTCCAATCAAAATTCCCTCTTGGTCAAACAAGGAACCGCTAATAAAGAATTTCGTTTTTTCGGAACCACCAGTGGTAGAAATCTCGTAACTACTAATTGGTGCTGTTCTAAAAATCACGTCTTGCCAGTCGGTATCAACCGTGATATTGTTCATTTGTTCTGGCGTAAAAACCGTAGTACCCGTAAGATCATTTCTGTATTCCATCCACTGTCTGGAATTTAACATATCCAATCTATTCCATGCACGTTGCATTCCAGAATACACATTGACATTTACCACTGATTGTTGAGCTTTACCACGTTTGGTCGTAATCAATACGATTCCGTTAGACGCCCTCGCCCCATAAATAGCAGTTGCCGAGGCATCTTTCAAAATACTTATAGATGCGATCTCACTCGGATTTAAATCTGATAGTGCGCTAGACCCTTGCCCCGAATAACTTAACTGACCGTAATCTCCCGTCGTTACAGGAATACCATCAATAATATAAAGCGGTTGGCTAGATCCACTAATAGATGTCAAGCCACGAATCCGAACGGACATTTCGCCACCAGGTGTTCCTGAGTTCTGCATCACCTGAACGCCTGAAGACTGTCCTTGAAGTATACCGTCAACAGACGACACAGGCAAATCTTCAATCTGTTGTGAACTGATGGAGGATATGGCATCACTGATTAGCGACTTACGTTCTGTACCATATCCAATAACCACAATCTCTTCCAAGGCTAAGTTATCGGCAACCATGGTCACGTTGACTGTTGAAAGTCCAACAATAGAAACTTCTTTAGTAACGAATCCCAAATATGAAATGACAAGAGTTGTGGCATTATCCGGAACGGATATTTCGAAGTTTCCATCAAAATCTGTTGTAACCCCTTGGTTGGTTCCCTTAATCTGTACCGTAGCCCCCAATAATGGCGTACCAGTATCATCATAAACAGTTCCTTTGATGGAACGTTGTTCTTGATTTTGGCCGACTGTTCCAATAGCCTTTAAACTTACATCTTCTTTAATGACGACTTGCCTAACATCTATTTTATAACTTAGGTTAGTGTTTTTTAAAGCGGCATCCAAAATAGCTGAAAGTGTAGCATTTTTGAGCTTTAAGGATACTTTATGCCTTAAAACATCATCTTTGTAGAAGAATAAAAACTCACTTTTATTTTGAATTTCTTTAAACAATTCTTCCAAGGAAACATTTTTTACATTGATATCCATCTTCGTTTGGGCTTCTGATAAATTTGCAAAAGCAGAACCCAAACCGAAGGTTATTAGTAATAGGAAAACTCGCATCATATGTACCAAATAGTATCTAAAAGATTTTATCCTTTTAAAAGAATAAAGGTTCTCATTTTTATTCATAATTTTGTTTTAGTGGTTAATATTGCTGATTTACAGTGGTATTGATTTTTCTGTATGATAGAGGATGTTGGCGCATCTTCTATCTTTTTTTATGGGAATAATGTCTTCAATAGCGTCTTTGAATTTAGTTAATGATTAGTTGATTATTTTGAGTCAATTGGTATTCGAATTCAGAAGATTCAGTGGCTTTAATAGTTTCCATGACATGTTCAATGCTTTCCTTGACATCCAAATATCCCGAGAAGGTTTCGTTTGCCAAATTTTTGTCATTGATGATGATTTCTACGTTATAATACCGTGCAATTTTTTTCATAATCGATTTAAGCGAATCGTTTTTGAAGATAAAAACACCATCACGCCAAGAGAAATAAGGTTCAATAGCTACTGATTCTGTCTTGATTGCCCTGTCATCCTTGTCAAATGTAGCCAAGGTTCCAGGTGTAATTACAATATGTTTTTGGGCGTTGAAGAGCTTGTCTTCAGTCACATTTATCTGAACACTCCCACTTTGCAATACTGTATAGATAGCTGGGTCATCTTTGTAATTGCTCACATTAAAGACAGTTCCCAAAACTTCGATTTCGTGATGCTCAGATTTGACCAAAAAAGGTTGATTCTGACGGTGTGCCACTTCAAAAACACCTTCACCTTGAAGATATACTTCCCTTTTATTCTTTGAAAAGTGGGCTGGAAATATCAATTTCGAACCTGAATTTAGCCAAACTTTGCTCCCATCGGAGAGTACAATTTCTGAGCGTTTGCCAAACGGCACAATTAAGGTATTAAAAACCGGCTGGTCTTTTTGGGATGTTTTCTGGCTTACTGATTTTTCATTTCCAATCTGAACCTGCTCACCTGTGCTTGAATAACTGATGGCCGAATCGTCTTCAGTTATTTCAACATTATGGTCATCACTCAAAACAAGTTGTACTTTATTTGACGATTCCAAATCTTCTGCTGTTTTTGCGAAGACTTCAATTGGTGATGGTTGAGGCATTTGCGAGTTAAAAATGCCTATGGAGAGAAAGGTTACAACTGCAGCAGCAGTAACTCCAACTCCGTATTTTAACAGTCTTCTACGTTTTATATAGCTATAAACAGAATTTGAAATTCGCCGTTTTAATTGCGCTTTCTCCTCTTTTTTAAGACTCTTAAAGTTTATATTTTTTTGAAAATTGTTTTCCATGATACTATCTGAACAGTTTATAAAACACAACTCATTTCAATGATTAACATCAAAACAGATAATGTCCTATTAGGATAAGTCAGATAGTCTTAGTTTATAGACACTTTTATTTAAAAAATTATAAAAAGAATGAAAAAATGAAAAGCCCTAAGGAGTATAACTGTTTTCTTAAGGTTTTAATGGCCCTATAAATAATGGTCCTCGAAGTTGCAACAGAAACTTTCATAATGGCAGCGACCTCCTCGTAAGAACGCTCTTGAGTAAATCTCAAAGACAATGCTTTTCTTTGCCTTTTACTCAATTTAGTGATGGCTTTAGCGAGCTTATATGCGCGATCGTTTTCAAACTCTTCTGCACATATACGGTCCTCAATAGAGATTTCGCTCAATTTAAGTTCTTGTTCCTGCTTATGTGGAATAAACGTACGGCTTTTATTCTCAATTTTAAGAATGTTGTTTTTTAAGGATCTAAAAAGATAATAGGTAACATTATCTGTCACCGCAATTGTTTTTCTGTATTTGTAAAGATTTAAAAACAGATCATGAATGGCATCCATGACTTGGCTTTTATCTGAAGAAAACTGCATACCATAAGCAAACAGTTCATCCACATAAATATCATAAAGATCGCCCATAGCGCGAACATCACCATCTTTTAGTTTTGTCCATAAAACCAGTGTTCTATTTTTATGTCGCTCCAACTTTACAATCTACTGAAAATGAATAGTCACCTAATAAAAACTAATACCTCTGCAAATCAACCCTATAAACTTATTTTCATATGTCAATCAACAAGAAATCAGATCAGGCCGATTAAGAAGAGATAATCCATAGCCTCATATTAGGCTAAAGTATCCATTTTTAGATAAAAAACACGAAGAATAACGCTAAAAGTCAAATGACCCAAGATTGAAGTTAAGAGCTTCAAAGAAAGAAAACGGCCTCACAACAACATTAGAGAAACCTTAGAGACCAAAAAAAAAAAGATTTCAAAATTAATTCGCTAGTTCAATAGCACGGTCTTCATAAAGCCATTGAGTAATACCACCTTCTAGGTCGTAAACTTTGACAAAGCCAGCCTCTATCAATTTCTCAGCACACTCTGCACTGCGCTTTCCTGACCGGCAATAGATGATAACGGGCTTCGTTTTGTCTAAATTTTCAATATCTGACTCAAATGTTGGGGAATACCAATCAATATTTTGTGAGTTTTTGATGAATCCATCTTCACGCTCTTTTGCTGTTCTTACATCAACCAATTGCACCTCTTCCAACTCCATCAAAGATTGCATTTCTTCAGGGGTAACCAAAATAATCTCGCCATCAGCTTTGTCTTTACAGCTGGTAAGGAAGACAGAAGCAATAATAAAAATCAATAAATAACGGTTCATAATATGTGGTTTAACTTTCTTATAAAGAAAAGAATGATATTTTATTGTGTAGATGGGCCTTTCCATTCAATAAAACCTCCCATTAAATTATAGGCATTTTCAAATCCCAAAGAATTCATTATTGAACAAGCCTGGCCACTTCTCCCACCTGATCTGCAATACACATAATATTTTTTATCCGTATCAAGTTTTTTTATTTCGTTGATGAACTCTTGACTTTTATGTATGTCTAAATGAATCGCTCCCGGAATATAACCTTCGTCGACTTCCTCTTGTGTTCTTACATCCAAAATAACCGCATCCTTATCTTGGTCCAATTGGGACGCCCATTCTTGTTGCGTTAAATCTGCCATCGAATTTTTTTTTTGAGAATACAAAATTAACGTTTCTTTATGATATAGACGAAAAAAAATCCGAAGTGTTACACTCCAGATTCATTTTTTAACATTTGAATCCTCCTTAGTTCCCGTGATTTTTCATCAATATACTCTTATAATTTTATTGAGCAACCTATGGCCCTTGTTTGGGTTTCCTTGATTGGTTGACCCGATAAAAGTGCCTCCACTGCGTTTTCGACATATTTCGATGTTACAGCACCTTCATCTTGATAATTATCATCAATAGCACCAATATATTTCACTTCATTCCCTTTGCTGGTCTTCTGCAGAACATATACTTCAGGCGTTTTTGAAGCTCCATATTGTGGAGAAATCTTTTGGGCCTCATCTATTAAGTAAGGAAAAGTGAATCCTTTAGACTTTGCTCTTTGTATCATGGCCGCCATATTATCTCGAGGTTGGACCTCTGGATTGTTTGGCATAATGGCAATCACCGGATAACCTTGGATTGCATACTTTTTGTTGAGAGCTAAAATTCTATCTTCGTAAGCCACAGAATAAGGGCAGGAATTACAGGTGAAAATGACAATAAATCCTTTGGCATCTTTAAAGTCTGATAAGGATACCATATTACCGTCAACACTTTCAAGTTCAAAATCGGTGGCAATATCACCAATTTTATAGCCATTTCCTACAGTGGCAAAGGCAGAGAGCATTACGAGGGCCACGATAGCAAAAAATCCTTTAATATATTTCATGGTTTTATGTTGTTAATTTGACCTGTCTTCCAAAAATTGTTTCATCATCCTTGCGGTCCTAATACGTTGCTTAATTTAAAAATTTCTTTACTTCTGCTTCCAGTTCCTCATAAGTAAATGTTCGTTCATAAAACTGGCGTTTATCCTTATTAAAAATAAGCGTTGCAGGAATGGCCCCAGACCAATCAGGGTCAATGGCAGGGATCCAGGTATGGGAATCATTATCATTCAAAGCGACAACTTTGGATTTCAAATTATTCTTTTTTATGAATGGCTTCACATGGGAATCATACTTCTTTGGAAAATCCAAACTTACCAATAAGAATTCAACATTCTTATCACTGTAAGCAGAATTCAAAGCTTCAAAATAAGGCAATTCCTTAATACAGGGTGCACACCACGTGGCCCAAAAATTAACGACATAGATTTTATCCGTATTCGTTTTAAGAAAAGGTTTTAAACCTTCAAAATCATAGACGTCTAAGGAAACTGCAGAATAATCTTCATTATGGTCAATATCATCCATAGTCCCATTTCGGGCACTCTCGTCTTTGCAAGATGCCGTTAAAATCAATAACAACAAACAGAATAGTCTCATGCCATAAAAGTAAAAATCCAATTGATGTTTAATTAAACTTTAACAAAAAATTATCGTCTAAATAACTCAACAAATCAAAATATATTATACATTTGTACCTACAACAGTTGTATATGAAAGAATTGGAAGACATCTTATTAACCACATCCGAAATACCTTTGGCAAAAAAGACCGTTTTGAATATTTCCTATACAGGCAACGTTATTCGCGACAGTATTTCGAACACTCTTAAGCCTTCGGATATTTCCATTGAACAGTTTAATGTCCTCCGAATTTTACGGGGACAAAAAGGCAAAGCCACCAACCTACAGGACATTCAAAGACGAATGGTCAGCAAAATGAGCAATACGACCAGATTGGTAGACAAGCTCATATTAAAGGGGTTTGTAGAGCGTTTTATATGTAAAAAAAACCGTCGGAAAGTTGAAATTTTCATAACCCCACAAGGTTTAGAATTTCTAAAGGAAATAGATCCTTTGGTGGCAGAAGCTGAAACGGACATTACCTCCCCTTTGTCTGAAGAAGAACTCAAAACTCTAAATAATTTATTAACAAAACTCAGAAATTAAAACCATTAATTAATTACACTTTTAAAACAAATTTTATGAATAGTACACTAATTTTAGCCATGGCTTTTACAGCCAGTTCCTTTATCACTTCAATCGAAAAAAAAGTAGATGTTGACAACAGTAAAATAACCTGGAAAGGCCATAAGGTAACCGGAGAGCATGATGGATACATCATTCTACAAAAGGGAGCTCTTCAGTTTGATGACAAAAATCAGTTGACAGGTGGAACATTTGTCATGGATATGACCACTCTAACTGTAACAGATCTTGAAGGCGAAATGAAAGGCAAACTTGAAGGACATCTAAAATCAGATGATTTTTTCAGCACAGACAAGCATACTGAAGCAAAATTTGTAATCACGAATGTTTCTGGAAAAGATGGTAAGTACAAAGTAACGGGAGACCTGACTATTAAAGGCATTACCAACCCTAACACTTTTGATATGATTATTTCTGGAAATACCGCTAAGGCTGACCTTAAAGTAGATCGTACCAAATATGATATAAAATTTAGATCAGCAAGTTTCTTTGACAACCTTAAAGACAAAGCTATTTATGATAATTTTGATCTCCATGTAAATCTTAAATTTTAATCTGAAATTTTATTGAGTATCATATTCAAGTAAACAGAATCCTGCTTTTATTTTTCCGGAAGCAGGATTTTTTTTTATTTTTTTCCTAAATTATTTGTAAACTAAATATTGATTTCTATATTTGACAAAACAAATTTATGTACACAACTTTAAATCATACTTGGTGGTGGAACTTTTCGAAACAACATTCGTGAAGTAATGCTATAGTATATTTAATTCTAATATAACAAAGGCTTGTCATTCACGACAAGCCTTTTTTTTTACAAAAAATCAATGAAAACCTACAATCTATACACTCATCACAAGAAAATACTCGCAGACACGATCACGCCCGTGAGCATTTATTTAAAAATTAGGGATAAATTTCCCAACAGTATTCTTTTGGAAAGTAGTGATTACCGCGCCAATGACAATAGTTTTTCTTATATCTGCTGCAATCCTATTGCTTCTATCAAAGTAAAAAACGAAGTTATTACAGAGAACTTCCCTGATAAGAGTCAAACGCGCCATCCAATTTCTCCGAAAACCAATGTGGCGGATGTTATCCACAACTTCACAAAACGTTTTAAAACAGATTCTGAGGATAAATTCAAGTTTATCAATAATGGCATTTTTGGATATATTGCCTATGATGCCGTGCGTTATTTTGAAGATGTAGACATCTCAAAAAAAGAAGGTCATCAAGATATTCCAGACATTTACTATGCAGTGTATCAAAACATTATCGCCATTAATCATTTCAAAAACGAAGCTTATGTATTTGCACATTGTTTTGACACCGAAAATAATATTGATGAAATCTTACAGCTGATCAAATCGAAAAATTTTGCAGCCTTTAACTTTTCGACAAATGGTGACACGTCCTCCAATTTAACCGACGACGAATATAAGGAGAATGTCATCCTCGCAAAAAAACACTGTGCCCGGGGGGATGTGTTTCAACTTGTACTGTCAAAAAAGTTCTCACAGCAATTCAAAGGTGACGAATTCAATGTGTATCGCGCCTTGCGAAGCATCAACCCCTCTCCTTACCTATTCTATTTTGATTACGGCGATTTCAAAATTTTTGGAAGTTCGCCAGAAGCACAATTGGTCATCAATAAGGATAAGGCTGAAATCCATCCAATTGCAGGAACTTTTAAACGCACTGGTAACGACGAAAAAGATGCTGAACTCGCCAAAAAACTATCAATTGACGATAAAGAAAATGCCGAACACGTCATGCTTGTAGATTTGGCCAGAAACGATTTGAGTCGCCATGGAAGTCAAGTAACCGTCGAAAAGTATAGAGAAGTCCAATTCTTTTCACACGTAATTCATTTGGTGAGCAAGGTTACAGGTAAAAAGCATACTGATACCACCACCATGCAAATGGTCGCCGATACCTTTCCTGCAGGAACCTTAAGTGGTGCACCGAAGCATAAAGCCATGCAGCTTATCGAAAAATACGAAAAAACAAGTCGCGACTTTTACGGTGGCGCCATAGGATTTATGGATTTTCAAGGCAACTTCAACCACGCCATAATGATTCGGACATTTTTGAGCAAAAATCATCAATTACATTGGCAAGCCGGTGCAGGATTGGTTTCTAAGTCTAACCCTGACGATGAATTACAGGAAGTATATAATAAGTTGGGCGCATTGACCAAGGCGATTGAAATGGCGAAGGAGATTTAAGAGAATAAACAAGGTTTGAATACTAACCTGCAAGGTTTCAAAAACCTTGTAGGTCTAAAAAGAAAAAAGTATTTAGCATCAGATCTGACACCTTTCAGGTTTTAAAAGCCTGACAGGTCTCAAACAAAAAGAATTAACATTTAACACTGAGATCCCCGCTTTCGCGGGGAAAGATTATGAAAATATTAGTTATAGACAATTACGACAGTTTCACATATAATCTCGTCCATTATCTTGAAGATTTGGGCTGTGAGGTCACCGTCCGACGCAACGATCAACTCACTCTTGAAGAGGTAGATGCCTTTGAGAAAATAGTACTATCGCCAGGACCAGGTCTTCCTGATGAGGCTGGATTATTAAAAGCCATTATCAAAACTTACGCTCCCACAAAAAGTATTTTGGGCGTTTGTTTAGGCCAACAAGCTATTGGTGAAGTTTTTGGTGGTAGTTTGATCAATCTCGACACGGTTTATCATGGTGTCGCCACAAAAGTCACTAGTTGCGTTACCGACGAATCGCTTTTTAACGGATTGGACAAAACCATTGAAGTTGGTCGTTACCACTCTTGGGTGGTGGACCCTAACTTACCCGAGGTATTGGAAGCCACTTCCTTTGATGAAAACGGACAAGTGATGTCTTTGCGTCATAAAATATACGATTTAAAAGGGGTACAATTCCATCCAGAATCGGTGTTGACACCGGATGGGAAAAAGATATTGGAGAATTGGATCCAAATTCCTGCGCAGGCAGGAATCTTATAGATAAATTGATAAGGTGAAAATGGTGATATAAAATATAAAATAATAGATTCATCTTTCCCAAAAAACAAAAATTAAGATTAACAAAATAAAATCCCCACTTTCGTGGGTAATGAATATGAAACACATACTCAACAGACTCATCAACCAGGAAAGCATCTCCAGCGAAGAAGCCAAACAGGTCTTGGTCAACATATCCAAAGGAACCTATAATCAGAGCCAGATTGCATCTTTCCTAACCGTTTATATGATGCGAAGTATTACCATTGAAGAATTGCAAGGTTTTAGGGATGCGCTTTTAGAACTTTGCTTGCACGTGGATTTGGCTGAATATAATGGTATCGATTTATGTGGTACTGGCGGCGACGGCAAAGACACCTTTAATATTTCAACCTTGGCATCATTTGTCACTGCAGGTGCAGGCATCAATGTTACCAAACACGGCAACTATGGCGTTTCTTCGGCTTGTGGTTCGTCAAATGTCATGGAATATCTGGGTATTAGATTCACCTCGGATATTGATTTCCTTAAACGATCCTTGGACGAAGCCGGTATTTGCGTGTTGCACGCCCCACTCTTTCATCCAGCGATGAAAAATGTGGCACCCATCCGAAAGGATTTGGCCGTAAAAACCTTTTTTAATATGTTGGGACCAATGGTGAATCCGGCATTTCCAAAAAACCAGTTGGTAGGCGTTTTTAATTTGGAGTTGCTTAGAATGTATAGCTACCTCTACCAAAATACGGATATCAACTATACCATCCTCCATGCTTTGGATGGTTATGATGAAATCTCATTGACTGGACCGACCAAAGTAATTCGAAACACTACAGAAACCATGATTTCACCAGAATTTTTTGGATTAAACACCTTAAACCAAAGCGAAATCTATGGTGGTGATTCTGTAGCCTCATCAGCTAATATTTTCACACAAATATTAGATGGACAAGGTAGCGAAGCACAAAACAACGTAGTATGCGCCAATGCAGCTATGGCCATTGCGACCGTGACCAAAAAATCGGCAGAAGATAGTTTTGGAATGGCAAAAGACGCTTTATTGAGCGGAAAAGCAAAGGAGAAATTTGAAAGATTGGTTGAAATAAGTAAAGTATAGTCTACAGTGGACAGTCTGTAGTCGGCAGTTGTACAGGCAACAGACAAAAAAATTAAACATTTTTTAAATGAATATTTTAGACCAAATAGTTATTGATAAACGCAAAGAAGTTGATTTAAGAAGATCACTCATTCCTACTTCGCAATTGGAACAATCAGTTTTGTTTGAAAGAGATACGGTTTCACTTACTAAAAGTTTGAAGAACAGCGCTTCAGGTATTATTGCTGAACACAAACGTCGGTCACCCTCGAAATCCATCATAAATCAAAACCTAAATGTGTTCGACGTAGCACAAGGTTATGAATCGGCTGGAGTTTGCGGAATGTCAGTTCTAACCGACGCGAAATATTTTGGAGGCTCTTTGGACGATTTATTGTTGGCAAAAGCGAGTTGCAATTTGCCTTTATTGAGAAAGGAATTTATCATCCATCCGTACCAAATATTGGAAGCAAAAGCTTATGGCGCAGACGTCATTTTGCTCATCGCATCCATTTTATCCAAAGTGGAAATTAAGAAGCTCTCAGAACTGGCGAAAAGCTTAAATCTGGAAGTACTGTTGGAAATTCATAATGAAGAAGAATTGCACAAATCGGTGATGCCAAGCTTGGATATGATGGGCGTCAACAACAGAAATTTAAAAACTTTCGAGGTCAGCTTGGATACTAGCAAGCATTTGAGCACGTTAATTCCAGATGATTTTATAAAAATATCAGAAAGTGGCATCAGCAGCATTGAATCTATTAAAGAATTACATCCCTACGGTTATCAAGGTTTTTTAATTGGAGAAAACTTTATGAAAACGGACAACGCTGGAGAAAGTGCTAAATCATTTATCAAAAACCTGATTTAAAAAGTAAAATGAGTACCGACAATGACCTAAATAAAACGAATCAAACTCCCTCTTTATCGGAGAAGATTGGATTAAAACTCAAAGTCTGCGGCATGAAATATTCCGACAATATTGGTGATATTGCCATGCTTCAACCTGATTATCTCGGATTTATATTCTATGAAAAGTCCAGCCGATTTTTCAGAGGCACCATTCCAGAGTTGCCTTCAAGCATTAAAAAAGTAGGGGTTTTTGTGGATGCAATGATTGAGAACATTATTGAAAAGGTTGAAAAATATGATTTAGATCTGGTTCAATTGCATGGGAAGGAATCTCCGGAATTTTGTAAAGAACTACATGGTCTTCTTACAAAGGTAGATCGAACTGAGAATGCTGAGATTCCTGCCTTCGCAGGAATTGTGAAGGTGTTCTCAATCAAAGACCATTTCAATTTTGACGAATTGATACCTTACGAATCGGTGTGTGATTACTTTTTGTTTGACACCAAAGGTAAACTCCCTGGAGGAAACGGTTACACATTCAATTGGGAAGCTCTAAAAGATTACCCATCCACCAAACCTTATTTTTTAAGTGGCGGGATTGGTTCGGAGGAAACTGATAAGGTATCTAAATTCCTGAGAAGGCAGGAATCCGAATATTGCCATGCCATCGACGTCAACAGTAAATTTGAAATTGAACCTGGATTGAAGGATTCGAAAAAATTGGAAGTATTTAAAAAAAGGATTAACAAGTTTGATAAAATCAATTGAACTTAAAAACATGAGATTCCTAACAGTGTGGGAATGAAAAATAAAATAACAAGTTTAAAGAATTTGATTGAACTTATAAACATGAGATTCCTGCCTTCGCAGGAATGTGAAATAAATTAATTGGCATAGCCAGACCTGACGGTCCCGATAGCTATCGGGACTGTCAGGTCTTTTAAAAATGAGATTCCCGCCTTCGCGGGAATGTAGAATATGACATACAACATCAACGAAAAAGGGTATTACGGCGAATTTGGTGGGGCATACATCCCAGAAATGCTCTATCCCAATGTAGAAGAATTACGCCAAAACTATCTCAGAGTCATGGCAGAACCTGAATTCCAAGAAGAATTCAATGCGCTGCTAAAAGATTATGTAGGACGCCCTTCCCCGCTCTATTTTGCGAAGCGATTAAGCGAGAAGTACGATACCAAAATTTATTTAAAACGCGAAGACCTCAACCATACCGGTGCACACAAGATCAACAATACCATTGGTCAGATTTTGATGGCGAAACGTCTCGGCAAAAACCGCATCATTGCCGAAACTGGCGCTGGTCAACATGGCGTGGCTACGGCAACAGTCTGCGCGCTGATGGGCTTGGAATGTATTGTGTATATGGGGGAAATTGACATTGCCCGTCAAGCGCCCAACGTGGCGCGGATGAAAATGTTGGGCGCTACCGTTGTTCCCGCACTTTCGGGTAGTCGCACCTTAAAAGATGCCACTAATGAAGCCATTCGTGATTGGATCAACAATCCAGTGGATACGCATTATATTATCGGCAGCGTGGTTGGCCCACATCCCTATCCAGATATGGTAGCCCGTTTTCAAGCGATAGTTTCCGAAGAAATCCAATGGCAACTTAAAGAAAAAGAAGGCACCACAAAACCCGATTATGTTGTAGCATGCGTAGGCGGCGGTAGTAATGCTGCAGGTGCGTTTTATCACTTTTTGGACGATACGGAAGTCAAACTCATTGCGGTGGAAGCTGCTGGAAAAGGGGTACATTCTGGAGAGAGCGCAGCTACATCAGTTTTAGGAAAAGAGGGCATCATTCACGGCAGTAAAACACTATTGATGCAAACGCCTGACGGACAGATTACGGAACCTTACAGTATTTCGGCAGGTCTGGATTATCCAGGAGTAGGGCCAATGCACGCGCATTTGTACAAAAGTGGTCGAGCCGAATTTATTGCGATTACCGATGATGATGCCATGATCGCCGGACTGGAATTGTGCAAAAAAGAAGGTATTATCCCCGCTATTGAAAGTTCACATGCCTTGGCGGTTTTTGAACATAAAAAGTTTCAACCTGATGATGTCGTTGTAGTTAGTTTGTCAGGCCGTGGTGACAAGGATTTGGAGACTTATATAAAGCATTTTAAATTATAAGATTAACAAAACCTCACAGGTTTTGGAAACCTGTGAGGTTTATAGGAATAAAAAACCTTGTCTACGAAAGAAGAAGAATTAAAGAGGTATTATTATATAAGAAGAGATTCCCTCCCGATAGCTATCGGGATCGTGGGAATAGAGTTTAACTAAAAAATATTCCCGCCTTCGCGGGAAGTAAGCATGAACAGAATCAATCAGAAATTACAAGAAAACAGTAACGAAAAGTTACTTTCCATATACTTTACCGCAGGATATCCAAACCTCAACGATACGGCGACTATTATTCAAGATTTAGAAAAAAGTGGCGTCGGCATGATCGAAATCGGATTGCCATTTAGCGATCCTTTGGCGGACGGTCCAACTATTCAAGCAAGTTCTACCCAAGCTTTAAAAAATGGTATGACAACTGAAGTGCTTTTCGACCAACTTAAGGACATCAGGAAAACAGTCAACATTCCATTAGTCATAATGGGCTATTTTAATCCGATATTGCAATATGGGGTAGCAGCTTTTTGCAAGAAATGTAAGGAGATTGGTATTGACGGACTGATTATTCCTGACCTACCGGTTGATGTTTATAATGATCATTACAAATCCATCTTCGAACAATATGATATCATCAACGTGTTTCTGATTACACCGCAGACTTCTGGAGACCGCGTTCGATTCATCGACTCCATTTCAAAAGGCTTTATTTATATGGTCAGCAGAGCCAGCGTTACCGGAAGCAGCTCTGGTTTTGGAAATACACAAACGGATTATTTCAAGCGTATTGCCAACATGAACCTTAAAAACCCTCAAGTTATTGGCTTTGGTATTTCTGATCATGAAACTTACACCCAAGCTATAAAATACGCCAAAGGCGCGATTATTGGAAGTGCATTTATCAAGAATCTTTCAAAAAATGGCGTAGATAATACAGAGCATTTTATACATTCCATTCTAAATTAAAAATTATATTTGACCCTTAACCAACCTTTAAAATTTAATTTATGAAATGGTATTTAAAAGTAATCAGAGACAACTACGCAAATTTCAATGGACGGGCAAGGCGCCAAGAATATTGGATGTTTGTTTTATTTAATTTCCTCTTTGCCATTGGCATTGTCATGATTTCCGGCACATTGGCAGGCATGACAGACGTTCCGGCATTTATAGGACTCTATTTTATTTACATCATAGCCATAATAATACCAAGTTTGGCGGTGGCAGTGCGCAGATTGCATGATATTAATAAAAGTGGGTGGTTTTATTTAGTTGGTCTAATTCCTATTATTGGAGGTATTTGGTTAATTGTACTTTTGGCCACTGAAGGTGATAGAGGTCCTAATCAATACGGTCCAGACCCAAAAAGCGTCAGTAATTTGGAAATTGACGAAATTGGGACGGTATCGTAGTAACTTCGATAACCTTTTAACAGTTCAAAATATTGTCGATCTAATAAATAAAATGATCTTTTTAAATCGCGGCCCGTCAGGCCTGGCTTTAACAAACTGCACGGATGTTTTATGATACTTTTAATATAATTTCATTCTGTTTTCATTAACTTTTCGATAATTGAAAAAGAAATAAAATAGTCATGGGAATTATAAAAGACAATAAAAAGTTTAAAAGAACAACTGAACAAAAACATCCAACGAATCCAACTGGAAAAACTGAAATGGATAGTAATCAATTTGATATCGATAAAAAAACGATCAAAGATCAAAAATCGAAAAAATGATTCGGTGATACATCTATAAAAGAAACCTATTCTTATCTTTAACGAATAGGTTTCTTTTTGGTTGAACACCATCATAAATAGCTTAAAACCCGGAAATGGGAGCTAACATAAATTTAAAAAACCATTAATCCCAATATGCCTTTAAACATTGTATTGATAGAACCTGAAATCCCTAATAACACAGGTAATATTGGCAGATTAGCTTTAGCCTCTGGGTCACATTTGCACTTAGTCAAACCTTTCGGGTTTGAGATCACCAATTCTCGCCTCAAACGCGCAGGATTGGATTATTGGCCACACGTAAACATTAGTACCTACGAAAATACAACAGAGTTTTTTGATGCACATATTGGCGCTAAAATGGTATTTCTATCAAGTCATGGTGATAAGGACTATTGGGATATTCCATTTGAAGATGACCTGTTCTTGATATTCGGCAAAGAATCGGTAGGCTTGTCTAAGGCTATCCTTGAAGTCCATAAGGAACATTTGTACAAAATTCCGCTGCTCAGTAAACATGTACGCAGTTTAAACCTTGCCAATGCCGTGGCCATTGTCGCCTATGAAGGAATCAAGGCTTTGAAATAAAACAAAATAAATGAAGTAGAGCACCAATTCAACTTTATAAAAAACCAACCCACATTGAATCATAACATGGAAGAGATTGAAAACATTGAATTAAAATATTTAAACCCGGAAGATTACCAGGAATTAAAGGAAGCTATGATTGCTTCATACACCACCATGCCTGATGCATTTTGGCAAGAACATCAGATAAAAAAACTGACCAAAGAATTTCCAGAAGGACAAGTGGTCATTAAAATCAATGATCAAATTGCAGGTTGTGCCTTGAGCATTATTGTAGATTATGAAAAATTTGATGACAATCACACCTATAAGGACATTACAGGGAACTATACATTTAGCACTCATACCAATGAAGGCGATGTTCTTTATGGTATTGACGTATTCATTAAACCTGAATATAGAGGACTGCGTTTGGGACGTCGACTTTATGATTACCGCAAGGAATTATGTGAGCGCTTAAATTTAAGAGGTTTGGCCTTTGGGGGCCGAATACCTAATTATCATAAATATTCAGATACCCTTACACCCAAAGAATATATTGATAAAGTAAGACGCAAGGAAATCCACGATCCGGTCTTAAACTTTCAAATCTCCAACGACTTTCACCCGACTCGTATTTTAAAGAATTATCTTGAGGGTGATGCCTCCTCTCAGGATTATGCCGTACTATTGGAATGGAGCAATATCTACTACGAGAAAAAATCCAAAAAAGCTACAACCATCAAGAAGGTTGTGCGTCTCGGATTGGTGCAATGGCAAATGCGATTGTATAAGGACATGGACGAAATGATGCAACAAGCAGAATTCTTTATCGATTCAGTTTCGGGGTATCGAAGTGATTTCGCTCTTTTTCCAGAGTTTTTCAATGCTCCGTTGATGGCTGAAAACAATCATTTATCGACACCTGAAGCTGTCAGGGAATTGGCCAAACATACAGCAGAAATGGTACAGCGTTTTTCCAAACTAGCCATTTCCTACAACATCAATATCATTACCGGAAGTATGCCCGAAATGGTGGATAACATCCTTTATAATGTAGGTTATCTATGCCGACGCGATGGTAGTACCGAGCGATTTGAAAAATTACACATCACACCGGACGAAGCCAGGATATGGGGCATGGTTGGTGGCAACAAACTTCAGGCCTTTGATACCGACTGTGGTAAAATTGGTATCCTCGTTTGCTATGATGTCGAGTTTCCTGAACTGAGCCGTATTTTGGCAGATGAAGGAATGGACATCCTATTTGTACCATTTTTGACTGATACCCAAAATGGATTTTCCCGTGTGCGCCATTGTGCACAAGCAAGGGCCATCGAAAACGAATGCTATGTTGCCATAGCGGGAAGTGTTGGCAATTTGCCAAATGTTGAAAATATGGACATTCAATATGCACAATCGGCGGTATTTACACCGTGCGATTTTGCATTCCCAACCAATGGGGTTAAAGCAGAAGCAACACAAAACGCTGAAATGATCCTCATCGCTGATGTGGATATCGATCTTTTAAGAGAACTGAACCAATTTGGAAGCGTCAGAAACTTAAAGGACAGAAGAACAGATTTATTTGAATTAAAAAAGAAGTAATTATGAACTATCATATGGTTATCAACAGTGTCAAGACTGTTGAAGAATTTACAGACGCATGGACCAATGCCGATTATATAGAACTTTTAGATCGTTTCGGATTCCCAGACGGTGAAAAATCCAAGCCTGAAGATCTAGAAGAATTGCTCTTTATGGCTATTTCAGATTTTGAAGGGCCGGAAGCTGCAGCTATTCTATTAGATTATAAATTGTCCGAGCATTTAACTGAAGGTCAAATCGAGCAAATGTCGCATGACATGATACTGGATAAAATATCTGAAGAATACAGCGATATCAGTTTGCATCATGATCTTTTCAATATCAATCAACTGCTATTTAAAGCCTATAATGGCACTTTCCCCTCCGCAAAAGCAACCATCGTTGAATTTGAAATCACTCCAAATCAAGATGTCTCAAAAGAAGTGGTCTTAAAAATTTTAGATAAGACCCTTGCAAATAACAACATCATCAAACGTTTATACGCAGACCAATTAGAGGGAAAGGAAGCCTTTGATGAAGCAGATGACATTGTATGGGAATTGAAAAATATAGGTGGGAATTCTTATATCATGACCACATCAGAATATTGGATCAGTAGGGACGAGTTTAAAGATGCAGAATTTGACGCTACGATTGCAATTTTTGAGGAGGAGGAAGATTAAGAAAAGACCGCTTCGCTGTTAGATGTTAGAATCAACCAGCCTGTCGGCAGGCAGGGAATCAAGACAGAATTCGTTAAATATTGAGGCTCCGGGTTTTTATTTTAAATCTGGAGCTTTTGTTTAGTTTCCAAAAGAGTGTTAGGATCGTTTGCTTGGACTGTACTCAAGAAAGGAATCCGTGTAATCCGTGATCCCGATAGATTCGGGACACGTCTAAAAAAGAATTTAATTAATGATTCAAAAAGTTAAAATCTTAATAAAACCCCATCAAAGCACTATATTTAACCCATTCGCATAAATCAAAAAGCATCCAAATTATTTCCTATAATGAAACACCTTTTTTTTAGTATTTTATTAATCACGATCGCCCTCAATTCTGCGGATGCGCAAACCGCCTTAAAAGAAATTTCAAAAGTGCCACTAACCTTTGGTGAGGTAGTTTCTATTGATTCCAAGATTCTATCAGAATCCAGAACGTTGAACATTTATCTACCCGATGGTTATAATACAGCTGATACTTTAAAATATCCTGTAATCTATTTATTGGACGGCAGCATGAATGAAGATTTTTTACATATTGTGGGCTTGGTCCAGTTTTTTAATTTACAGATGAACATGCCAAAAACCATAGTGGTGGGCATTGCCAATATCGATAGAAAGCGGGATTTTACTTTTCCCACAACAGATAGAAAGCTCAAAATGGATTATCCAACGACCGGAGGTTCGAGAAAATTCATCGACTTTTTAGAAAGTGAAGTACAACCCTATATTAAGGCCAATTATCCTACGACAAACCAAAAAATGCTGATAGGGCAATCTCTTGGTGGCTTGCTCGCCACAGAAATCTTATTTAAAAAACCAACACTTTTTACAGATTATATTATTGTGAGTCCGAGTTTGTGGTGGGATAACGAATCCTTACTCAAAGATGCCAGAATGTTCTTGGGTGCCCATTCTAAAATGCCGGCCAACGTGTATGTATCGGTAGGTGCTGAAGGTGAGATTATGGAGCGAGAGGCAAAAAGTTTGGCCGAGCTGCTGAAAAACTCTGGCAAACCAAATCTTAATTCTGAGTTTCTCTTTTTATCCAATGAGAATCATGCCACAATTTTACATCAAAGTGTGAATGATACTTTTAAATTGATGTTTCCATATAAAGAAAATTGACCGTTGGTCCAATTTCAAGGTTTTTTGGGGTGATTATTTAGAAATCTTTCTATTTTAGCAATTACCTCAACTTAATTTACAACTTATGAATTGGTATTTAGACGCTTTCAAAAACAAATATGCCGACTTTAGCGGACGTGCAAGACGAACAGAATATTGGATGTTCATGCTTTTTCATATCCTTACCATTTTTCTTTTGGTATTTTTGTCAGGTGCACTGAGTGAATTGCATTTGGAATCTATGGGTGTGATTTTATTGGTGGTTTATATATTGGCATCGTTTATTCCTGCTTTGGCAATAACAGTTAGGCGTCTACATGATTCTGGAAAAAGTGGTTGGTTTTATCTACTTACTTTGATTCCTTACATAGGTTCGTTTATTCTTCTGATTTTCACAGTTCAAGATAGTGAACCAATGCAGAACAAATGGGGCCCGAATCCAAAAGGACCAAATACCGATGAAATCAATGAGATTGGAAAACCAGTAGAATTTTAACGTTTATTAGCCAACATATTCAGGTACATCCGTTCCACTTTGGCACGGGCCCAAGGGGTCCGTCTTAAAAATTTCAGACTGGATTTGACCGACGGATCATCATTAAAGCACTTGATTTTAATCACCGTGCCCATATATTCCCATCCATAATGCGCCACCAGATCATTAATGATTTGCTCAAGTTTTATACCGTGTAAGGGATTGTTGGGTTGCATCTTTTGGAGGGTTTATTGTTTAGGGTTCCAGGTTTCTTGTTCAAAAATTCAATCAATGGAACGCTCACCTGCCCGTTCGTTCAGGCGGGTTACGCTGATTAGGCTGAGGTTCCCTGATTTTGTTACAATGCTAAATTAAAAAAAATAGAGACAATTCTTCTGGAATTTGCAATTTGTCTTTTGGAGTTTTTCTGTGTTTCCACGACTTTGCGAGAGAACAACCGCTAATCCTTCACCATCGCCAAGATCTTCACCGCCTTCTCAAAATGATCCAACTTATGTGTCATGATCCACCAGGTGGCAGCTTCCATCAACAATTCAGGAGTCTCATTTTTGTTGGCGAAAAATGCATAAAAAGACAAACCGACACTCGGGCCTTTCGAAGCAATCTTTGCCTCACATACCTTAATCATTTTATCTTTTAAAGTTGGAGTTAACATTTGAAAGCTCTTGTTTGTAGTTTCTTATCTTAAGTTTAGATTTTCAGGTTTCTTGTTCAAAAATTCAATCATTGGAACGCTGACCTGCCCGTTCGTTCAGACGGGTGACGCTGATTGTCCTGATATTGCCTGAATTTTCAATGCTAAATTATAAAACACACAGAGACAATTCTTCTGGAATTTGGAATTTGTCTCTTGAAATTTCAACTTGGGTTTTAAATTCAAATTCAACTTCCGCCTACGCTAATGCTTCATGCCTGGGCAAAAGCAACGAACAGGCAGGCAGTTTTAATTCCGTCTATTCCTATTTCTATTTCTTCCAGAACCAGTTCCAGAACTTGAGCTCTTGGAGGTCGATTTGTTAGCACTTGCTTTTCTATGTTGTGGTCTTCCACCTCGTCCCTGCCCTTGTTTGATAGGTTCTGTAGATGCATTCGGATCGGGTTCAAAACCTTCCACAATCTCCACAGGAATACGCTCACCTATCAACTTTTGGATATCACGAAGATAGCTTGTCTCATCCGCACTAACCAATGATATGGCCAATCCGCTAGCTCCTGCCCTTCCTGTTCTACCAATACGATGCACGTAATCTTCAGCAATATTTGGCAATTCAAAATTGACGACATGTGGCAATAAAGGAATGTCCAATCCGCGAGCAGCAATATCAGTGGCTACCAACACACGCACCGAACCTCTCTTAAATCCGTCCAAAGCCTTGGTTCTTGCACCTTGACTTTTATTACCATGAATGGCCATGGCCGTTATATTGCTGCTGATAAGTTTCTTGGTCAATTTATTAGCACCGTGTTTTGTACGTGTAAATACCAGCACTTGTTCCCAATTACCATCAGAGATCAGTTTCACAAGCAAGTCGGGTTTTAAACCTTTCGCAACTCGATAGACCTGTTGGTCAATAGCATCAACCGTAGTGTTTTCTGGAGTGGCTTCCACCAGCACAGGATGGTTAAGAATGTCATTTGCGAGTGCTTTGATATCTTTCGAAAATGTCGCCGAAAACAAAAGATTTTGGCGTTTGGCTGGCATGACTGCCATAACCTTTTTGATATCCCGCAAAAAACCCATATCCAACATACGGTCGGCTTCATCCAATACGAGAATCTCAACATTGGCGAGCGACAATAAGCGTTGGTTGTGCAAATCCAACAACCGACCTGGAGTGGCGATAAGCACATCCACACCGTTGCGAAGTGTTGCCACTTGCGGATTTTGGTTGACACCACCAAAAATAACGGTGCTTCTAATATCTAAATAAGTACTGTATTGTTTGACGTTTTGATACACCTGAGCCGCCAATTCACGGGTGGGCGTAAGCACCAAAGCCCGTACTGGACGTTTGCGCAAAGATTGTCCTTGCGACAACAACTGTAGTAATGGCAATGTAAAACCTGCTGTTTTTCCAGTGCCCGTTTGTGCCGATGCTAAAACATCTTTTCCTTCTAATATTAAGGGAATGGCTTTTTGTTGAATTGGTGAAGGCGCTGTATAGCCTTGTTTGCTGACCGCTTTGAGTAAAGCATCAGATAATCCTAATGAATTGAATGACATAAATTGTGTTTACGAAGCAAGCACTATTAATTTAGGTCACTCCTTTAAATTTTGTGCAAATGTACGGCTAAATTGGTCGTATCTACACTATGTGCGGCATAATATTGCAAAATAGACTCAATTTAAACCGTCACAAACAACCGTACCACAAGCATTGTCACAACATTACATCCACATCAAATCCATTAATTCATGTCGTCAATGACGGTGATTTTATGGGTTTGATTCGTTTTTAAAGTACTTTCTCAGTTTATTTCGACACTTGTTCGAGTCATCTTCAATGATATATAATTTTGCCGTCGGTTGCTGAAGAAATATGCAAGGTGGTCCGAAGAAAACCATTTTTAGAGCTAAAAAACGTGGTTTTACTATAGGAAATTAAAGGTGATTTTAATATTTTAGTAGATAGTAAAACGTCTTATTTATCGCATTAAACGACTTCTATTCGTAAGGAAATATTTAAGAGATGGTGATCTGTTCCACCACTAAATGCTTCAGACGGCCTTAGTTTTAATGACGACTATTTATAAGAAATTGCCAAATATTGCGATTCATGGAACATAACAAGGTAAAATTGCACAGAGTTCTAGCAGCAAGCCCTGATAAAGTGTTTAGAGCTTTTACCAATCCTGATGCCATGGCTTCTTGGTTACCACCTTATGGTTTTCTTTGTAGAGTCCACGGTATGGATGTAAAAGTTGGCGGAACCTACAGAATGTCATTTACAAATTTTACGACAGACAATAGCCATTCTTTTGGTGGTGAGTATATAGAGATCATTCCCAATGAACTATTAAAATATACCGATCAATTTGACGACCCAAATTTACCGGGAAGAATGACCACAACAATTAAATTAAAAAAGGTGTCATGCGGAACGCAACTATTTATTTCACAAGAAGGAATACCTGATGCTATACCTACGGAAATGTGCTATTTAGGCTGGCAGGAATCATTGGATAAATTAAAACGATTGGTCGAACCAAACATTCCCGATTCATAACAAGAATTAAAGTAAATACAACACCACAACATCAAAGGGCTCCATGCTATCCACTTAGCCTTTAAGTAGAACAGTTTAGACCTGTTGTAAATTTCCGCGGTGACAAAATCTCCGCGATGGTATTAAAAATCACCTACACTGACAAACTTCAATAAAATGAGGTTTTACCAAAGGATTGTGGAAGTAGTATGCAACAATGCCAAAACGAAACCTTTTCGCGATGATCAAACCAGGGGCTACTCTTCAGATCGTGAATGTGAACTTATAACTTGATTAAGAGACAACGAGTTGGCAATAAAAGACATAAATATTTTTCATATATAAAACGTACACCTTCACCTATCATCTAAATATCTCTACAGAAAGAAAACTAAACCAACAAAAAATACACAAATACAAATAATCCATGCAAGCTAAAAAACCAACTACCATAGACTCATATATTGCTGATTTCCCAATAGAAACGCAAGCCATTTTGGAGAAAATCAGAACGACGATTAAGAAAATTGCGCCTGATGCCGACGAAACAATAAGTTATGGCATTCCAACCTTTAAACAAAACGAGGCTATATTGGTTCATTTTGCAGGATTCAAAAATCACATTGGTTTTTATGCCACACCAACAGGACACGAAAAATTTAAAAAAGAATTAGCGAACTATAAACAAGGAAAAGGTTCGGTTCAATTTTCATTAATTCAACAAATTCCTTATGATTTAATTGAACGAATTGTAAAATTCAGAGTAAAGGAGAACAAGCAAAAAATTAAAAAATAAATTATGGCACGCATTAATCCCCATATCAACTTTAATGGAAATGCCGAAGAAGCATTTACATTTTATAGATCAGTGTTTGGTGGCGAATTTGAAGCAATTATACGCTTCAAAGATATACCCAGTCCTGAATTCCCAATTACAGAAAAAGAGTCAAACAAAATAATGCACATTGCACTACCTATTGGCAATAGCACTTTGATGGCTAATGATGTTCCTGAAATTATGGGACAAGTCAATGAAAATGAGAATAGATCGAAAATTTTCATCAATACTCAGAGTCGAGAAGAAGCAGATAAATTATTCAACGGACTTTCAGCAGGAGGCCTTATTGAAGTCCCCATTACCAACTGTCCCTGGGGTTCCTACTATGGAATGTTTAGAGATAAATTTGGGATTGAATGGATGGTAGATTTTAAATCAAAATGAAACGGACATAATAAACGTTAAACCTTAAAATCAAGAACTCAAAATTTTACAATTCACATATACTATATTAACCTGAGTTCGATTAAAAAAGCACGAGTTGATCTGTTTTTACGGTATGATATTTAATACTTGGCTTTTTTGGCAAGAAACTATAGGCAATCAGTCCTGTGATGATATTTACCAAAAAGTTCCCGA